>NZ_QYBC01000060.1 GCF_004137085.1 Lichenibacterium ramalinae | reverse complement strand
CTAGCAGCTTGTCGGACTTAACGGCCCTTTTGGCTTTTGGTATGGTTGGCTGGTCGTCCCCCTCGCGTCGGTCTGCCTGCCTGCCATGAGCAACTTCCGCCCGATCGACCGGGACATGGATTACCTGCTTCCGCCCTCGGTGAACGAGTGGCTGCCCGAGCGGCACCTGGCGCGGTTTGTCGTCGAGGTTGTGGACGGCCTCGACCTGTCGGCGATGAGCCGGAACTACCGGGGATCGGGATCGGCCCCGTACCATCCGTCGGTGCTGGTCGGCCTTCTGGTCTACGGCTACGCGTCGGGCGTGTTCTCGAGCCGGCAGCTCGAGCAGGCCACCTACGACAGTGTCGCGTTCCGCTTCGTGGCGTCGAACCAGCATCCCGACCACGACACGATCGCCTCGTTCCGGCGCCGCTTCCTGCCGCGGATCGAGGCCTTGTTCGTCGAGGTGCTGCAGGTGGCGCGGGAGATGGGGTTGTTGAAGCTCGGCACGATCGGGCTCGACGGCACCAAGATCCACGCCGACGCCAGCCGCCACAGCGCCCTGTCGTGGGACCACGCCAATCGGATCGAAGCGCAGCTGAAGGCCGAGGTCGCCGAGCTGATGGCGCGGGCCGAGGCGACGGACCGGGCGGACGTGCCCGACGGGATGTCGATCCCCGACGAACTGGCGCGGCGCGAGGAGCGGCGGGCGCGGATCGCCGACGCGAAGGCCGTGATCGAGGCTCGGGCGGCGGAGCGCCATGCCCGCGACAAGGCCGCCTACGACGCCAAGGTGGCGGAGCGGGACGCCAAGGCGGCGAGAACCGGCCGCAAGCCCCGTGGCCGGCCTCCGGTCCCACCGGTCGAGGGTCCTCTGCCGGGCGATCAGGTCAACCTCACCGACGCGGAAAGCCGGATCATGCCGGTGGCGGGCGGCGGTTTCGAGCAGTGCTACAACGCGCAGGCGGCCGTGGCGGCCGACAGCCTGCTCGTGGTGGCGGTCGACGTCTCGCAGGCGCCCAACGACAAGCAACAGCTGGCTCCGATGCTGGACAGGATCGCCGCTCTGCCGGACGATCTCGGCCGGCCCGATGCGCTACTGGCCGATGCCGGCTATTTCAGCGAGGCCAACGTCGAGGCCTGCGCCAAGGCGGGCATCGATCCCCTGATCGCCCCGGGTCGGGACGCTCATCACCCCGGCCTGGACGAGCGCTTCGCCCCTGCGCCACCCGAGCCCGAAGATCCGACGCCGCTCGACGCGATGCTGCATCGGCTCAAGACGCCCGAGGGACGAGCGCTCTATGCGCGGCGCAAGCACACGCCCGAGCCGGTTTTCGGCATCATCAAGTCGGTCTTGGGCTTCCGGCAGTTCTCGTTGCGAGGCCTCGCCGGCGCGCGGGGCGAGTGGAGCCTCATCACCATGGCTTGGAACGTCAAGCGCATGTTCAACCTGACTCAGGCCGCCGCCTGAACGCCCCACATTTCTCGCTGTTCAGAGCCCTACAGGCCGGATCTGGAGCCAGCGAGGATCATCAGGCAACCGATCTTGGCCGAAACCAGACCCGATCATCTAAAACCAGCGCGCAGCCCACCGCAAACGCATCACCGTCGACCCCACTCCGACAGGCTGCTAG
>NZ_QYBC01000012.1 GCF_004137085.1 Lichenibacterium ramalinae | reverse complement strand
GCCACACACGAGCCTCGGCGCAAAACCACCCGTCAGCCGCCTCGCACTCGACAAGGACAACCTATTGAGGCTCCACATCTAGCCAGCCCCGGCGCGGCCCGCTATCGTGACGCGGCGGGAGGCCGCATGTGCCCCATGCTGACGTGGTGCGGACGGGGTCAATCACGGATGCTTCACTCGGTCGACCGGCTCCGGCACGCCCGCATCCTCATGTACAGCCACGACACGTTCGGGCTCGGCCATCTCCGTCGCTGCCGCGCCATCGCCCATGCCCTGGTGGAGCGGTTCAAGGGCCTGCAGGTGCTCATCGTGTCGGGCTCCTCCATCGCCGGGGCCTTCGAGTTCCGCACCCGGGTCGACTTCCTCAAGATCCCCAGCGTCATCAAGCTCTACAACGGCGAATACACGCCGCTGGCCGAACACACCGACCTCGACGACACGCTGGCGTTGCGACGCTCCGTCATCCAGAGCACGGCCGAAAGCTTCGTCCCCGACATCCTCATCGTCGACAAGGAGCCGCTGGGGCTGCGGGGCGAACTCGAACCCACGCTGCATTGGCTGAAGGCGCGCGGCGCCACCCTGGTGCTGGGCCTGCGCGACGTGATGGATTCGCCCGCCCAGCTCGCCGCCGAATGGGCGCGGGCCGACGTGCTGTCCAAGATGGAGGCGCTCTACGACGCCGTCTGGGTCTACGGCCCGGGCGACTTCCACGATCCCCTCATGGGCCTCGACGCCCCGGCGGGGCTGCGGGCCCGGCTCGACTGGACCGGGTTCCTGCGACGCGAAGTGCCGAGCGGCCCGACCCCGACCCTCGCCGCCATGCCGCCCGACGCCCTGCTCGTCACGGTGGGTGGGGGCGGGGACGGGGCCGAGCTGATGCACCAGGTCATCGCCGCCCACGACCACGACCCGACGCTCGACTGGCCGGTCGTGATGGTGCTGGGCCCCTTCATGAAGGCGGAGGAGCGCGACGACCTGCGCCGCCGCGCCGCCTCGCACCGCGCCCTGCACCTCATCGACTTCGACAACCGCCCCGAGATCCTGATGGAAAGCGCGGCCGGCGTGGTGGCCATGGGGGGCTACAACACGTTCTGCGAGATCCTGTCGCTCGACAAGCGCGCCCTCATCGTGCCCCGCGTCAAGCCGCGCGAGGAGCAGCTGATCCGCGCCCGCCGCGCCCAGGCCCTCGGGCTCGTCGACATGCTGCGGCCCGAGGAGGCGGCGGAGCCCGCCCGCCTCGCCGCCGCCTTGCGCGCGCTCCCGCGCCGCGCCGTCCCGTCCCGCGCCGCGCCCGGCCTCGACCTCGGCGGGCTCGACCGCATCGCCGACCTCGTGGGCCGCATCATGGCGGCCCGCGGGGGGCCGCCCCGCCGCGCCCGCCTCGAGCGCGGGACCGGAGCGTGACGGGTCCCCACGTCTTCGTCCTCAAGGGCTATCCCCGGCTGTCGGAAACCTTCATCGCCGAGGAGATCCTCGGCCTCGAGCGGCGGGGCCTCGACATCCGCATCGTCGCCCTGCGCCGCCCGACCGACGACAGCGTCCATCCGGTCCACGGCGAGATCCGGGCGCCCGTCGCCTACCTGCCCGAATACCTGCACGACGCCCCCCTGCGGGTGCTCGGCGCCTGGTGGCGGGTCCGCCGCCGTCCCGGCTACGGCACGGCGCTGCGGCGCTTCCTCGCCGACCTGCGCCGCGACCCGACCCGCAACCGCCTGCGGCGCTTCGGCCAGGCCCTGGTGCTCGTCGACGACCTGCCGGCCGGGGCGGCCCACCTCCACGCCCATTTCATCCACACGCCGGCGAGCGTCACCGCCTATGCGGCCCTGGTGACGGGCCTGCCCTGGACGTGTTCGGCCCATGCCAAGGACATTTGGACCTCGCCCGACTGGGAGCTCGCCGGCAAGCTCGCGGCGGCCCGCTGGACCGTGACCTGCACGCGCGCCGGGCGGGACCGGCTCGCCGCCCTGGCGCCGGCGGACCGGCCGGTGCGGCTCGGCTATCACGGCCTCGCGCTCGACCGGTTCCGGCCCCTGCCCCTGCTGCGGCCGCGGCGCGACGGCGCGGACCCGGACGACCCCGTGCGGCTGCTCGCGGTCGGCCGCGCGGTCGAGAAGAAGGGCTTCGACGTGCTGCTCGACGCCCTCGCCCGGCTGCCGCCGGACCGCCACTGGCGGCTGACCCACGTGGGGGGCGGGCCGGAACGCGCCGCGCTCGAGGCCCGCGCCGAGCGCCACGGCATCGCCGGCCGGATCGCCTGGCTGGGCCCGCGCGACCAGGCCGCCGTCCTCGCCGAATACCGGGCCGCCGACCTCTTCGCCCTGCCCTGCCGGGTGGCGGGCGACGGCGATCGCGACGGCCTGCCCAACGTGCTGGTGGAAGCCCAGAGCCAGGGCCTCGCCTGCGTGTCGACCGCGGTCGGCGGCGTGCCCGAGCTGATCGGCGACGGCGTCAACGGCCGCCTCGTGCCCCCCGACGATCCCGAAGCCCTGGCGGGGGCCCTCCTGGCGCTGATCGGCGATCCCGACCGGCGCCGCGCCCTGGGGCGGGCCGGGCAGGCGCGCGTCGCACGCGACTTCGATTCCGCCGCCAGCCTCGACACGCTGGCGGGCTATTTCGGCGAGGTCCCGGCCCGGGACGCCGCGCCGGCCGCGGCCGAATAGCCCGCCGATGCAGACCCGCGTCCTGTTCTACGTCCAGCACCTGCTCGGCATCGGCCACCTCGTCCGGGCGGGCCGCATCGCCGCCGCCCTGGCGGACAGCTTCGAGGTGCTGCTCGTGGTGGGGGGCGAACTGCCGCCCGGGCTCCTGCCCGACGGCATCAGCCTCTTCGTGCTGCCGCCGGTGAAGGCGGGGCCGGCAGGCTTCTCGTCGCTCGTCCACCCCGACGGGCGCCCCTTCGGGCCGCAGGACAAGGCGGAGCGCCGCGACCTGCTGCTGGGCTGCTTCGACGCGTTCGTGCCCGAGGTGGTGCTGGTCGAAGCCTTCCCGTTCGGCCGGCGGGCCATGCGCTTCGAACTGATCCCGCTGCTGGAGCGCGCCGTCGCGGCCGCCCATCGCCCGCTCATCGCCTGCTCGGTGCGCGACATCCTGCAGGAGGCCCGGCCCGAGCGCCGCGCGGAAACGTTGGACCTGATCCGCCGCTACATCGGCCTCGTGCTGGTCCACGGCGACCCGCGCCTCGCCCCGCTTTCCGCGTCCTTTCCCGAGGCCGCCGAGATCGCCGACCTCATCGCCTATACGGGGCTGGTGGGGCCCCGCCACGAGGGGCTGCTGCACGGCCCCGTGCCGCCGCCCGACGACGAGGTCTTCGACGTCGTGGTGTCGGTCGGCGGGGGCGCGGTCGGGGCGAGGCTGCTCGCGGCCGCGCTGGCGGCCCGCCCGCTCACGCGCCTGGCCGGGGCGCGCTGGCTGGTGCTCGCCGGCCCCAATGCGGCGGACCTGCCCGCGCCGCCGGACCGCGACGGCGGCGTCACGGTGCGGGCCTTCGTCCCGGACCTCGCCGCGCGGCTGGCCCGGGCGCAGGTGTCCATCTCCCAGGCCGGCTACAACACGGTGGCGGACCTCGTGGCGGCGCGCTGCCGCGCCGTCCTGGTGCCCTATGCCGAGGGTGGCGAGACCGAGCAGGCGCGGCGGGCGGCGCTGCTGGAAGCCCGCGGCCTCGCCGTGGTGGTGGACGAGGCGGCGCTCGACCCCGCCGGGCTCGCCCGGGCGGTCGACCGGGCGCTCGACATGCCACCGCCCGAAGCGGGGCCGTCGCTCGACGGCGCGACCTTCACGCGGCTCGCCGTGGAGCGCCGGCTCGGCATGGGTTGACGAGGATCGGGTCGACGGGGTCGGGCCGAACCGGCCCTCCCGCCCCAAGGCTCCGAATTCAGGTCAACGGCGCCGCTTCGCCCTTCTCCCCTGTGGGGAGAAGGTGGCGCGAAGCGCCGGATGAGGGGTGCTGAACGCCACGAAGCGTCAATGCACCGACGATGGGCGGGGCTCCCCACCCTCATCCGACGCCGCTGCGCGGCGCCACCTTCTCCCGCCAGCGGGAGAAGGGCGCTCCGACGGTTCCACGCCAACCCGAGTTCGGAGCCGAACCCCGCCCACACGGCGCTTGCCCTGGACGGCACTTGGGCCGATGATGGCAGGGTTCGGCTCATGCCGGCCCACACCTGTTTCCCGGCACGATGCGCCGGGCCGGAGCGAAGCACGGCATGGAGGCCAGCCTCTTCCGCTATATCTGGAACGAGACCCGGCGTGAGCAGATCTGGATCCTGTTCATCATCCTGGCCTCGATGCCGTTCAGCTTCCTCATGCTGGACCTCCCGAAATACATCGTCAACGGCCCCATCCAGGCCAAGGGCTTCGAGACCGCAGGCGCCACCCAGCATTATTTCCAGCTGAAGATCCCGGTCCCCGCCGCGTTGAAGCGCGAAGGCTTCGTCGAGGTGCTGCACGGCTTCGACCTCGACCGGATCTGGTCGCTGGTGATGCTGTCCGGGGCCTTCCTACTGCTGGTCATCATCAACGGGCTGTTCAAGTACTACATCAATTTCTACAAGGGGCGGCTCGGCGAGCGCATGCTCGGGCAGTTCCGCTACGAGCTGATGGACCGGGTGCTGCGCTTTCCCTTGAGCGAGTTCCGGCGCGTCAAGGGCGCCGAGGTCGCCACCATGATCCGCGACGAGGTGGAACCGCTCGGCGGCTTCATCGGCGACGCCATCGTGCAGCCCGTGTTCCTCCTCGGCCAGATCGCCACCGCCATCGTCTTCATCCTGGTGCAGAACCCGTTCCTCGGGCTCATCGCCATCACGCTTCTGGTCGTGCAGGGCCTCGTCATCCCGCGGCTCCGGCGCCGGCAGCTGATCCTCGGCCGCCAGCGCCAGCTGGAATCGCGCGCCCTCGCCGGCGTCGTCGGGGAGATCGTCGACGGCATCACGGCGGTGCACACCAACGACGCCTCGGACTTCCAGCGGGCCGACCTCGCCAGCCGGCTCGTCAAGATCTTCGGCATCCGGTTCGAGCTCTACCAGCGCAAGTTCTTCGTCAAGTTCCTGAACAACCTGCTGGCGCAGATCACGCCCTTCCTGTTCTACATGGTGGGGGGGTTCCTCGCCATCATGGGGACGCTGAACATCGGCCAGCTCGTGGCGGTGATCTCGGCCTACAAGGACCTGCCGTCGCCGGTGAAGGACCTCATCGACTGGGACCAGCAGCGGCTCGACGTCGAGGTGAAATACGAGCAGATCATCGAGCAGTTCTCGGTCGATCCGGCGGTGGAGCTGCTGCCTCCGCCGGATGCCGACGAGCCCCTGCCCCATCTCGCCGGCGAGGTGGCGCTGTCCAACGCCACGGTGGCGGACAGCAACGGCACGCGGCTGCTCGACAACGCCACCTTCCGCATGGGCGTGGGCGACGTGGTGGCGCTCGAGGGCGGGACGAGCAGCGGCTCCGAGACGATCGTCGAGGTCCTGGCCCGGCTGCAGGTCCTCGACGGCGGCCGCGTCACCATCGGCGAGACGGACCTGAAAGACCTGCCCGTCGCCCTGACGGGCCGGCGCATCTCCTTCGCCGGGGTCGACACCTTCTTCCCGCAGGGGACGATCGAGGAGGCCATGCTGTTCGGCATCCGCCACACGCGGCGCCCGCCCGGCGCCCCGGGCCGCTACGACATCATCAAGTCGCGCGGCAACAACCTCGACGTCGCGGCCGATTGGATCGACTACGAGGCCGCCGGCGCCACCGGGCTCGAGGACCTCGGCGAGCGCATGCGCGACGCGCTGGTGATGGTCGACCTCGAACACGACATCCTGGCCTTCGGCCTGAACCGCCGCATCTCCGAGATGTGGGACGAGGCGGCCGAGCGCTTCGTCGAGGCGCGCGGCATCCTGCGCGAGAAGCTCGACGCCGCCGGCATGACGGGGCTCGTCGAGCCCTTCGACCCCGAACACTACAATTCGCAGTCGACGATCGGCGAGAACCTGATCTTCGGCACCCCGCTCGACGACACGTTCAGCCTTCGCCAGCTCGGCTCGAACCCGATCGTCCGCCAGGTCCTGGCCGAGCACCAGCTCGACGCCGCGCTCTTCGCCATGGGCAAGGACATCGCCTCGACGATCCTCGAAGTCTTCGACGGGCTCGAAGCGGACAGCCCGCTGTTCGAGCAGCTGAGCCTCATGGCGCCCGACCAGTTCGCCGACTACCAGGCGGCGCTGAAGCGCGTCGGCTCGCGCGGCTTCGCCAAGGCGGCCTCGGGCGACCAGGCCGTGTTCCTCGACCTCGCCTTCGGCTACATCGAGCCGCGCGACCGCCTGGGCCTGCTCACCGGCGACCTCGAACTGAGCCTGCTCGACGCCCGCCGCGCCTTCTACGACGCGCTCGGCGAGGACCAGCAATCCATCGCCTTCTACCACCCCGACCTCTACAACGAGGCCGCCAGCGTGAAGGACAACGTCCTCATGGGCCGCGTCGCCTTCGGCATCGCCGAGGCCGAGTCGCGGGTGGCGGCCGCCGTGCGGGCCACGATCGACGAACTCGGCCTGCGCCCCATCGTGTTCCACACCGGCCTGTCCTTCAACATCGGCTCGGGCGGCAAGCGCCTGGGCGCCGCCCAGCGCCAGAAGCTCGCCATGGCGCGGGCGCTGCTGCGCCGGCCCGACCTGCTGCTGGTGCACCGCGGGCTGATGCAGCTCGACCCCGCCAGCCAGGACGCCATCGTGGGCCGCATCGTGGCGGCGAGCCGGGGGGATGCGGCGGACCGGCCGGGCTTCGGCATCCTGTGGAACCTGGAAAACGAGGGCTTGGCACACCACTTCGATCGCGTGGTCCAGATGGAGAACGGCAGGGTCGCGTCGGACTCGGCCCAAGGCGACGCCGAGGGCGTCCCCCGCCAGGACGAGCGAGAGCCGATGCGCGCTTCCGCGTGACCGACGCGCGCCGGGTCCGAGATGCGAGCCTCACCGCGGGCTCTCGAAAGGTCAGGGGGAACGAGCCGTGAGCCTGTTGAAGGAAGACGTCGAGGTTCTGCGCGAGGTCCCGATCTTCGCCTCCGTCGACCCGTCGAAGCTGAAGCTCCTCGCCTTCGCGTCCCAGCGCCTGAAGTTCGACGCCGGGCAGGTGCTCTGCAACGAGGGCGAAGTCGGCGACCGCGCCTTCGTCATCGTCAAGGGATCGGCCGACGTCTTCGTCAAGGCGGGCGACACGGAGGTGAAGGTCGCCACCGTGGGCCGCAACGACTTCATCGGCGACATGGCCATCCTGTGCGACCGGCCCCGCTCCGCCACCGTCACGGCGGCGACGTCCTGCGAAACGCTGGTCATCGGCAAGACCCAGCTCATGGGGCTGCTGAAGAGCTTCCCCGACATGGGCATCGCCATGATGCGCGTCCTGGCCTTCCGCCTGGAGCGCACCAACCGCGCCCTGGCCCAGGCCGAACTCGACCGCTTCCACGCCCATTAAGGGGCGGGGCGCGCGGGATCCACTCGGACAGGGTCGCGGGCGGGAATTCGGAGCCCCGGCTCACGGCCCCGCGGGGTCACGCCGCTTGAAGCCCATCGTGCCGGCTTCGGCGTCGTAGAGCACCGCGTAGGACAGGTAGGGCAGCGATCCGACGCTGATCTCGGCGCTCCCCTCCGGCCCGCGCCGCGGGTGCAGCAGCACGCGGCTGGCGTAATCGGCGCCCGACGTGAAGGGCACGCTCAGCGGACCGTCGGCGCCGCCGATCTCGATCCTGGCCTTGCGCCCCGCGCCCCAGGGCTTCGGGCCCCCGACCGTGTCGGTGGCGACCGACAGGCCGGGCGCGCCGCTGTCGAGCAGGGTGCGGCCGCAGAAGCGCTCGCCCCCGTCCTCGACGAGGCAGCCCGCCAGCGCGGCATCGGCCCAGCCGGCGAGGTGGCTCGACAGGTCGGCCTGGGGGCTCAGCTTGACGAGGGCGAAGCCGGCGCGGTCGGTCTCGTCGGGGTCGATGATGAGGTGGCCCGGCTCCGCGCTGCCCGGCCGCGGGAGCGTCAGGATCCAGCTGCGGGGGCCGGCGGCGGTCAGCGGGTTCTGGGCGCTGTCGTCGCTGGCCGCCCGGCGCAGCGACAGGCCCAGGATGGCCTGGAAGCCCTGCCCCGGGATGCCGTCGCCGGCGATGCGGTAGTCCTCGGGCTTGACCTTGGCGGCCGCGCATTCGGGCCTGCCCTCGGCGCAGGCGACGCGCTCGACGAGGTGGAACAGCACCGGCGCGCCCGTCAGCGCCGGCCCGATGCCCACCACGGCGCGGGCCAGGACGCCGTCGAACTTGGCGCCGCCGCCGAAGGCGTAGCTGCGGTGCTGCGTCGTGGCCTGGTACCGGCCGGGCTCCAGGGCGCCCTTCAGCACCCGCAGCCCGAAGGAGCCGGTGTCGAGCTCGGCCTCGACCGGCGGGCCGCCGCCGACCGTGACGGGCACGGAATAGCGCGGGTCGCCGTCCGGCAGCACCGTCAGGTGCACCGGCACGTCGACCCGCTCCGCCGCCCGGGCGGGGATCGCCGGGCCGAGGAGTGCGGCGGCGAGGGCGAGGGCGGGCAGGGATGATGTCGGCTGCGGCATGGGTTCCATCACGGGAGGCCGCACAGTGTCGCGAGGCGTCCCGGCGCTTTCATGGCGCCGCGATGGTCACGGCCACGAGGTCGTGGTCCGAGATCGCGAGCCCGTCCGGCCCGAGCGCCGGCACGGTGGCGGGAGCCCGGGCGGAAACGCCGCGCACCAGAAGCCAGTCGATCCGGGTGAAGGGCGGCAGCGGCGCGCCGTCGGGCCGCGTGCGGCTGGTGACGTCGGCCGTGTTGCTCCCGGCCCAGGCGAAGCCCGCCGCCGCCGCGGCCGCGAAGAGCGGCTCCAGCACCGAGGGATCGCGCAGCGCCGCCTCGGGCAGGGCGTCGCCGCGCGGCAGCGCCAGCGTGTTGAGGTCCCCGCCGATCACGCAGGGCGCGTCGCCGATCCGCTCCGAAAGGGCGGCGAGCAGGCGGCGCATCTGCGCGGCGCGCAGCTCGGGCGTGCTGCGGCTTTCGAGGTGGACCTCGACGACCCACAGGGGCCGGGGCGCGTCGGCGAGGCGCGCCGCCAGCGCCATGCGGCTGCCGAGACGGCGCTGCGCGGCGCTCGCCGCCGCGCCGAACCAGGCACCGCCGTCGTCGAGCCGCACCATGAAGGCGTCGGCCAGGCGGAAGCGCGACAGGATGGCGTTGCCGTGGAACCCCGCCGCGTTGCGCTCCCCCGCGTGCCAGCGCGTTTCGCGGGCGTCGCCGAGGCCGAGCTCGACGAATTCGACGCCGTAGACGTGGTCCATGCCGAGCAGGGCGGCGAGAACCGCGGCCGTGTCGCGGTTGCCCGAGCGCGCCATGCCGAGGTCGACCTCGCTGAGGAGCGCGATGTCGGCGCCCGCCCGGTCGAGCAGGGCCGCCGAGGCCGCGAGGTGCTTCAGCCGCTCGGCGTTCCAGGCGGCGACCCGCAGCACGGAGGGCACCGCCGGCGGGTCGGCTGCCTGCGAGGAGACGAGCCCGGCCAGCGCCGGCACCCGCGCGGCGAGCGCGTCGTGCCGGGCGGGATCGGGCGGTCCCGACAGGGCCTCGGCGTGAAGGTCGGGGTCGAGCGGGGCGAGGCTCCGCAGCATGGCGTCGACGGTGGGCGGCATGGGGTTCCCGAATCGGCGGAGCCTGCGGTCCGCCACCCCTTGTCGGAGCGGGACGGCCCTGTCCAGGCCCCGGCCCGCCGCCCGGTTTCACCCGATCGTCACATCATCTTCGGCGGACCGTCATGGGGAGCCGCTAACCGCAGGGCCGAGCCGCCGAAACCACAGCCGTCAGGACTTCGCCCATGCGCCGCGCCCTCCTCGCTTCCGCCGCCACGCTTCTGATCCTCGGCACGCCCGCCGCCCAGGCGGAGGGGCGGCAGAAGTTCGAATTCTGGTACGGCCTCACCGGGCAGCTCGGCGACGTGGTGCAGAACCAGTGCAAGCTGTTCAACGATGCGCAGGACAAGTACGAGGCCGTCTGCGTCGGCCAGGGCGGCTACGACAAGGCCGAGCAGAACACGATCGCCGCCTACCGCTCCCACCAGCAGCCCACGATCGTGCAGGTCTACGACGCCGGCACCGTCAACTTCCTCCTGTCGGGCGCCGTCTACCCGGCCGACAAGTTCGACCAGGACTTCAAGCTCGGCATCGACTGGAAGAGCTACTACCCGGCCATCCGCGATTTCTACGGCACGTCGCAGGGCACGATGTGGTCCTTCCCGTATAATTCCTCGACGGCCGTGCTCTATTGGAACAAGGATGCCTGGGCCAAGATCGGCAAGACGGCGGCGCCCAAAACCTGGGAGGAATTCGGCGAGGACCTGGCGGCGCTGAAGAAGGCCGGCGTCGAGTGCCCCTTCGCGCATGACTTCGATCCCTGGCCGATCCTCGAGCAGTTCTCGGCCATCAATGCCGTGCCGGTCGCGACGGAGGAGAACGGCTTCAAGGGCCTCGACGCCAAGCTCACCTTCAACCACACGATCTTCGTCGACTTCATGAAGGACGTGAAGGGCTGGGTCGACCGGGGCGAGGCCAAGCTCGTCACCCTGTCGAGCGGCGTCAACAAGCGCGACGCCTTCGCCAACGGCGTCTGCGCGTCCCACCTCAACTCCATCGCGGATTATTCCGCCATCAAGGCGGTCGCCAAGCCCGACCTCAACTTCGGCGTCGCCATGCTGCCGGTGTACAAGGGCCAGGAACGGCACAACTCCACCATCGGCGGCGCCTCGCTCTGGGTCATGGCGGGCAAGTCGCCGGCCGAATACGAGGCCGCCGCGGCCTTCCTGAAATACGTCACGGCGCCCAGGACGGGCGAAGAATACATCGTCGACAACACCGGCTACATCCCGGTGACGACCGCCGGGCAGAAGCTCGTCGAGGACAACGGCTTCTACAAGGACCCGAAACACGCCGGCCGCGAGGTCGCCATCGCGTCGCTGACCGCCTCGCCGGTCGGCCCACTGACCCACGGCATCCGCCTCGGCAACTACACCAGCATCCGCGCCATCGTGCGCTCGGAGCTCGAAGCCGCCTTCACGGGCAAGAAGGACATGCAGGCCGCCATGGACGACGCCGTCGCCCAGGGCAACGAGGTGCTGTCCCGCTACGCCCAGACCATGCGGGGCAAGACCCTGCCCTGATGGCGCCGCCCGCTCCCGGGCCGCTTCGGCCCGGGCCGCCCCAACGCAGACCCGCCCCAACGCAGACCCCGTGATGCAGAAGCGAGCGACGTTCCGAAACCTGTGGCTCGCCTCGGCCTTCATCGCGCCGCAACTGCTGCTGGTCTTCGTGTTCTTCTACTGGCCGACCGCCCAGGCCGCCTATTGGGCGGTGACGCTGGAGCCGGCCTTCGGGGGCGGCAACCAGTTCGTCGGGCTCGAGAACTTCCGCGCCGTCTTCGCCGATGCCAATTACTGGGCGTCGGTCGGCGCCTCCCTGCTCTTCGCCGTCGGCTGCACGGCGGTGGCCGTCGGCGCCGCCCTGGTGCTGGCGCTCTTCGCCGACCGGGGCCTCAGGGGCCACCGGCTCTACCGCTTCACCTTCTTCCTGCCCTATGCGGTGCCGGCCGCCGCCGTGGGCCTCACCTTCCGCTTCATCTTCTCGCCCGATGCCGGCCTGCTGGCGGGCATCAACCACGTGGTCCCCGGCCTGTGGAACCCCGCCCTCGACGGCAACGACGCCTTCGTGCTGGTGCTGCTCGGGCAGAGCTGGAAGATGATCGGCTACAACTTCGTCTTCCTGCTCGCCGCCCTGCAGAACCTGCCGCGCACCACCATCGAGGCCGCCGCCATGGACGGCGCCGGCGTGCTGCGCCGCATGTGGGACCTGCAGGTGCCGCTGCTGACGCCGACCCTGTTCTTCCTGCTGATGGTCAACATCACCGACAGCTTCGTCGACAGCTTCGCCCTCATCGACGTCACGACCCACGGCGGCCCGGCCCGCGCCACCATGCTGATGGTATACAAGATCTACCTCGACGGCTTCGAATCGAAGGATTACTCGCTCGCCGCCGCCCAGAGCATGGTGCTGATGGCGCTGATCATCGGCCTCACCGTGATCCAGTTCCGCGTCGTCGAGCGGCGCGTGCACTACCGGTGAGGAGCGCCCCATGATCGAACGCACCCCGCTCGTCAACCTGCTCACCCACCTCGTGCTGGTGGGCGGGCTCCTGGTGCTGCTGCTGCCCGTCTACGTGGTGGTGGTGGCGGCGAGCCACGATCTCGTCGCCGTCAACCAGGTGCCGATGCCGCTGCTCCCCGGTCACCACCTGTGGGAGAACCTCGCCGTCGCCTGGCAGAAGGGCAACTTCCGCAATGTCATGCTGACGTCGGTGATCGTCGCGGGCCTCGTGGCGGCGGGCAAGGTCGGGCTGTCCGCCATCTCGGCCTATTCCATCGTGTATTTCGACTACCGGCTGCGGATGGTGTTCTTCTGGATCATCTTCGCCACCCTGATGCTGCCGCTCGAGGTGCGGATCGTGCCGACCTATGCGGTGGCGGCCAATGCGCTCGAACCCTTCCAGGCGCTCTTCGACCTGTCGGGCCTCTCCGTCACGCTGCCGCGCTGGAACCTGCTCAACTCCTATTCGGGCCTCGTGCTGCCGCTGGTCGCCACCGCCACCGGCACCTTCCTCTACCGCCAATTCTTCATGACGATCCCGGACGAGCTCGCCGAGGCCGCCAAGATGGACGGCGCGGGCGCCTTCCGCTTCTTCAAGGACGTGATCCTGCCGCTGTCCGTCACCAACATGGCGGCGCTCGGCACCATCATGTTCGTCTATGCCTGGAACCAGTACCTGTGGCCCCTGCTGGTGGTGACCGACCAGAACTACGCGACGGCCTCGATGGAGCTCGGCCGCCTCGTGCCCAGCGCCTATGGCGAGGCGCCGGTCTGGAACACCGCCATGGCGGGCACGCTCATCGTCATGGCGCCGCCCCTCGCCGTGGTGGTGGTGCTGCAGCGCTGGTTCGTGCGCGGCCTCGTCGCGGTCGAGAAGTGAAGGAGAGCACCATGAGCGACATCGCCATCCGGGGCGTGCGCAAGTCCTACGGCAGGATCGAGACCGTGCACGGCCTCGACCTCGCCTTCGGGGCGGGCGAGTTCGTGGTCATCCTCGGGCCGTCGGGTTGCGGCAAGTCCACGCTGCTGCGCATGATCGCCGGCCTCGAAAGCATCACGGCGGGCGAGATCGCCATCGGCGGGCGGGTGGTCAACCGGCTCGAGCCGCGCGAGCGCGGCTGCGCCATGGTGTTCCAGAACTACGCCCTCTACCCGCACATGACGGTGGCGGAGAACATCGGCTACGCCCTGAAGGTGGCGGGCGTGCCCAAGGCCGAGCGGCTGCGGCGCATCGCCGAGGTCGGCCGCTCCATCGGGCTCGACGGGCTGCTCGACCGGCGCCCCGCGCAACTGTCGGGCGGCCAGCGCCAGCGCGTCGCCATGGGCCGCGCCATCATCCGCGAGCCCAAGGTCTTCCTCTTCGACGAGCCGCTGTCGAACCTGGACGCCACGCTGCGGGTGCAGATGCGGATCGAGATCCGCCGCCTGCACGACCGCCAGGGCGTCACCTCGGTCTTCGTCACCCACGACCAGACCGAGGCCATGACGCTGGCCGACAGGCTCGTCGTGCTCAACGCCGGACGCGTCGAGCAGGTGGGGACGCCCGAGGAGGTGTACCATCGGCCGGCTTCGCGCTTCGTCGCCGGCTTCGTGGGCTCGCCGCCCATGAACGTCGTCGACGCCACGGCCGCGGGGCCCGACACGGTGACGTTCGGCGGCCTCCAGCTCACGGTGCCGCCCCACGGCCTGGAGCGGGGGGCTCGCCTCGCCGTCGGCTTCCGCCCCGAAGACGCGGTGCCGACGGCACAGGCCGCGCCGGACGGCCCCGTGGCGGCCATCGACCTCGTCGAGGACCTCGGCGCCCTGCGCCTGCTGCGCGGACGGTTGGGGGGCGCCGACGTCGTCGTCCAGACCGCGGCGGGCACCCGGCACGGCCGCGGCCCGCTGCCGCTGCAGATCGCCCCGTCCGCCATCCACCTCTTCGACGCCGAGACCGGCCTGCGGCTCGCGCCCCGCGCCGTGCGGGCCGCGGCGGCCTGACGCGACCCGAGGCCCTGAGCGGGCGGGCGGCTCAGGCCGCCTTGGCGCCGCGGCGGCGGGGCTTCTTGGACCCTTCGGCCTCGGCGGCGGGGGCCTCGTCGACCTCGGGCTCGGCCTCGGGCGCCGCTTCGGCGGCTTCCTGCGAGGCCCGGCGGCCGAGGCCCAGGGTCTTGGCCAGGGCGGAGCGGTGCGCCGCGTAGGAGGGCGCCACCATCGGATAGTCGTGCGGCAGGCCCCACTTCTCCCGATACTGCGCGGGCGTCATGCCGAGGCCGGCGAGGTAGCGCTTCATCGACTTCAGCTTGCGGCCGTCCTCGAGGCTGATGATGTACTCGTCCGTGATGGAGCGCTTGACCGGCACGGCGGGCTTCAGCGGCTCGAGGGCCACCTCGGCGACCGGCGGGGCACCGAGCGTCGACACGGTCTGGTGAATGCTGCGGATGAGGTTCGGCAGTTCGCCGGCGGGAACCGAGTTCCGCGAGACATAAGCGGCGACGATTTCGGCCGTCATTTCGATGTGTGGGTTCAGGTTGTCGGTGTCTTCAGTCATCTTGCCCTCTCATCCGCAACGCGGCGGCCACGTTTCGACGACGGGCCTTCCAACTGTATGGTGCGGGTTTTACCCCACAGCAACGGCAGTCGTGCGTGTGAAGCACGTCCAGTGCGGATTTTCAACAGTCTGCGCGAAAAACCACCCAACAACCTGCGCCTCTTGACGCGCGAATCAGCACGGATAGCCGGAACGGCGCCACGCTGTCATTCGCACCAAGACTGCGAGAATCTACCGCGTTTGCGACACATTGAGTGCCTCCTTTACCGACATGGGCACTCTCTGGGCGACGCTGTTACGGCAACCCTGGGGCATCATCGGCTGGATCTGCAGCTCATCCAAGAGTTCACCCGGGTGCCCGGTCGGGACGCGAACCCACCGAACGTGCGGCGGACGGAAGCCCCCGCGCCGGGCGCCGGGCGTCAGCTTTCGGCGACGGGCCGGCCGTCGAGCGTCGCGAGCCGGATCCGCGGGCGGGCGCGCGGGACGATGACGCCGAGATCCCGGCCGATGGCCAACCGGACGTCGAGCCCCACCTCGAACTCGCGCCACGCGGGCTCCCCCGCCGGGGTCCCGATGCGGGCGAGGTCGCGTTCGGGCACCAGGATGCCGCGCATGACCCGGATCTGGCGGCCTTCCGCGTCCTCCGTCACCAGCACGTCGACGAGCCGCGCCTCGCCGGCGAGCTTGGGGCGGGTGTCGGCGACCTTGCGGCGCTTCAATGCGCTCCCGACGACCTCGTAGCGGTAGAAGAAGGCCGTGGCACCCGCCAGCGGCGCCGCGATGGCTTCCGGCGCATTGCCGTAGATTTGCACGCTCACGAGCGATCCCTCCTGCCCCGCATGTCGGAGGGGAGCGGAACATCCTGCAAGAGAACCGCTTCCCAAGGGCGCCATAAAGGGGGTGACCCGCTAAGGCCGTCGAACGAAGACCCGTCGTATTTGACGTGAATAGGCTGAAAGCGGGCCGCAGCCCGGGTGGTCATCCGCGACCTGTCGCGTCTTCTAGGGCGCTCAACACGTCGTGGGGCATCCAGGGCTTGGGCAGGAAGGCGACCGAGGGGATCAGCAGGCTGGTCGGCCGGTCGAGCCCCGAGGTGAGCAGGACGGTGACGTCCGGCCACTTCATCGAGATCTTGACGGCGAGGTCGAAGCCGTCGAGGCGCCCGGGCATCCGCACGTCCGTCAGGACGGCCGCGACGTCGCCGTCCCGCTCCTCGAGGAACACCACCGCCTCGTCGGCCGTCTCGAAATCGACGACGGCGAGGCCGGCGGCGCCCAGCAACGATACCGCATGGGTTCGCAGCAGCGGATCGTCCTCGACGACGACGATGGTTTTCCCCGGCATGACAGCCCCCTCATTCGGCCATTAACCGCGCTCGGGCCGGTTCCGTTCCGCGTCGGCGCGGCGCCGGCGGGGCGGCGGCTCAGGTCGTGCGGCCCCGCGCCGCCACCGGGACGGTGCCGGCGACGCGGCCGTCGCGCACCATGACGACGGCGTCGTGCAGGTTCGACACGACGCAGACGTGGTTCGGCAACACCCGCAGCCGCTCGCCGAGGTCCGGCCGGCGGGCGCAGGCCGACAGGTCGACCGTGCCGTGCTCCTCGTTGAGCCGGGTGATGACGGCCTCGGGATAGTCGAGGAGCAGGCCGTAGCCGCGCCCGGCTTCCGGCGCCACGAGGTCGCTCGACAGGGTCTTCGACCCGGCATCGATCACCGCCCGGTCGGGCGTCGGGCGGCTCACCACGGTGGCGACGACGTGGAGCGCGCAATCGTCGAGCGTGGCGGCGCCGGCCGCCACCGTGGCGCGGTCGTGATAGGCGTAGGTGCCGACCCTGAGTTCGGTGACGCCCGGGACCGTATGGGCACTCCAGGCGGCCGGCGTGCCGCCGCCCGACACCGTGGGGATGGCGATGCCGGCGGCGGCGAACCGGTCCCGCGCCTCGGCGATGAAGGCCGCCGCCGCCGGCCCGAGCGGATAGGTCATGAGGCCCTCGAAGCGCAGCCCGGGCGTGCCGACGATGCGCCCGGCCAACGCCAGCGCTTCCGCGACCGTCCCGACCCCGACCCGGCCGGCGCCGCTCTCGAACTCGACGAGCACGCCGATCTCGGCCCCGGAGGCGGCGGCCGCGGCGGCGGCGGTGTCGAGCGCCAGCGCATTGTCGACCGCGACGCTCATCCGCACCCGCCGGGCCAGGGCGGCGAGGCGCAGGGCCTTGGCGGGCCCGATCAGCGGGTAGGAGATCAGGATGTCGTCGAGCCCCGCATCGGCCATCACCTCGGCCTCGCCGAGCTTCTGGCAGGTGATGCCCACGGCCCCGAGCTCGACCTGGCGCCGGGCCAGATGCGGCAGCTTGTGGGTCTTGATGTGGGGCCGCAGCTTCAGCCCGTGCCGGTCGCAATAGTCCTGCATGGTGCGGAAGTTGCGCTCCACCCGGTCGGCATCGACCACCGGCACGGGGGTTTCGAGATCGTCGATGAGCATCGTCGGGTCCGTTGTTGTGGCAGGGCGCTTCCACGGCGGGAGGGCGCCTGCGCGGCGTTCACGTCACGCGTGAGCGTTGATCGAGGCCGGCGGAACCGGGCGAGGGTGGACGCTGACGCTGACGTCGACGCGGCGGTTGAGGCGCCCGAGAATGATCATCAGCCGGTCCACGGTGAAGCGATCCAGCTTGACCCGGCGGATGCGGGAGAAATCGGCCGCGGCGATGCCGGTCAGCTCCTCCGCCTTGCGGGTGGTGAGCGCCCTGTCGTCCAGGGCCTTGATGATTTCGGCCGCCAACAGCGCCCGGAGTTGTTCGAGGTCCGGGTTCGGCAGGTCCAGGTCCCTGAAGAGATGGCCGCTGCCACGCACGAGTTCGATGTCGTCGCTCATGCCAGGATGTCCCTCAGACGTTTCAGACGCTCGCGGATGAGATCGATCTCGATCTTCGGTGTCGCCGTCCCACTGTTCGACTTCTTTTGAAACGCGTGGAGCACCCAGACGTCATCGCCGATCTGCAGGGCATAGACGATGCGATAGGCGTCGCCGCGGTGTTTCAAGGCCAGCTCCAGGATTCCGGAGCCCAAGCCCATCATGGGCTTCGCGATGTCCGGATAACCCCCGTCCGCCACGATTGTGAGCGCCTGTGCCATGCGCCGTTTCGCGTCCTCCGGAAAAGCCTCGAAATCGCGACGGGCTGCCTTGATCCACGATATCGGGCGGGTCGTCCGGGTCATCGTTGCATGTTGTCGAATTTGACAACATCGGTGTCAAGAGGATCGCCGCCCAGCACGCGGCCCGGCAGTCGGCCCGTGACGGCGCCGTCCGCCACCACGGCCTCGCCGGCGACCCAGACGTCGCAGATGCCGTGCGGCATCTGCACGGGATCGGCGAAGCTGGCGCGGTCGACCGTGTCGGCGGCGAAGAGCACGAGGTCGGCGACGAGGCCGGGGCGCAGGACGCCGCGGTCCCCGAGCCCGAAGCGCTGGGCCGGCGCCGAGGTCATGCGGCGCACGCCATCCTCGATCCCGAACCAGCCGTCGGCACGGGCGAGCTTGCCGATGACGCGCGGGAAGGTGCCGTAGGCGCGCGGGTGCGGACGCGTGCCGGGGCGCGGCAGCCCGTCGGAGCCGAACATGTGCAGGCAATGCGTGCAGGCGGCGCGGAGGTCGGCCTCGTCGAGCTGGAACATCACGATGGCGGTCTGGCCGGCATCCTCGATCACGCAGCGCACCAGGAGGTCGAACGGGTCGAGCCCGGCCTCGGCCGCCGCCGCGTCCATGCGCAGCCCCTCGAAGCGCTTCAGCGCCGGCGCCCCGATGCCCGACAGGAGCACGTTGTGCCAGCCGATGAGCGAGATCTTGGACTGCGGTGCATGCGGATCCGCCGGGCCGCGCTCGACCCAGTCCCGCAAGGCGGCCCGCCCGGCCGGGTCCTGCAGGCGGGCGACCAGGCGGTCGAGCCCGCCGGCCTGCGCCTCGGGCGGCAGCAGCTGGAGCATGTAGGAGCTGCCCGCCGGATAGGGATACATGTCGAAGGCGACGTCGATCCCCTCGGCCCGGGCCGCCTCGAGCCGCGCGATGGCCTTGGGCACGCCGCCCCAGTTGGGCCGGCCGGCCGCCTGCAGGTGGCTGAGGAGGCCGGCGGCGCCCGAAGCGCGCAGCAGGTTCAGGAACTCGTCGACGGCGGCGACGAGCCCCGCCTCGTAGGAGCGCACATGGGCGGCCAGCACGCGGCCGTGGCGGCGCACGGTGGCGGCGAGGGCCGCCATCTCGGGCGCGTCGGCATAGGCGCTCGGCGGGTAGACGAGGCCCAGCGAAAGGCCGGCGGCGCCCGCCGCCAGCTGGACGTCGAGGAGGTCCGCCATGGCGGCGACCTCGTCGGGCGTGGCGGGACGGTCCTGGTACCCCATCACGGCGAGGCGCAGGGCGGCGTGGCCGACGAGCGAGACGAGGTTCGGCCCGATGCCGCGCCCGTGCAGCGCCGCCCGGTAGCCGTCGAGCCCGTCGAAGACCTCGTGCGGCGCCGTCTCGCCGAGCAGCCCGGAGAAGTGCAGGCGCAGCGCTTCGGCGGAGGCGGGCCGCGTCGGGTAGAGCGAGAAGGAGCAGTTCCCCACCACGATGCTGGTGACGCCCTGCAGCACCTTCTCGGGGCGGGTCGGCTCCCGCAGGAACACGAGATCGTCGTGGCAATGGGCGTCGATGAAGCCGGGCGCGAGGTAGCGGTCCCGGGCCTCGACGACGCGGGCGCCCGGCGCCGCCAGCGCCGGGCCGACGGCGGCGATGCGGCTGCCCGCCACGAGCACGTCGGCGCGGAACCAGGGGGCGCCGGTGCCGTCGACGACGCGGGCGCCGCGGATCAGGGTTCGAGCCGTCACATCAGCCTCTGGAGCTTGGGGTCGAGGGCGTCGCGCAGCCCGTCGCCGAGCATCTGCAGCGACAGCACCACGAGCACGATGGCGAGGCCCGGCGCCAGGATCAGCCAATCGGCCTGGCCCATGTACTGCTGGGCGCCCGCCATCATGTTGCCCCAGGTGGGCGTCGTGGGCGGCACGCCGGTGCCCAGGAAGGACAGGGCCGCCTCGGTGAGGATGGCGGAACCGAAGATGAAGGTGCCCTGCACGATGAGCGCCGAGACGAGGTTCGGCAGCAGGTGCGCCGCCATGATGCGCAGGTCCGAAGCCCCCATGGCGCGGGCCGCCTCGACGAAGGGCAACTCGCGCAGCACCAGCGTGGCACCCCGCACCACGCGGGCGACGCGCGGCGTGTAGACGATGCCGAGCGCCAGCACGACGTTGAGCATCGAGGGGCCGAGCCCCGCCATGAGGGCGATGGCGAGGAGGATGTCGGGAAAAGCCATCAGCGCGTCGGTGAAGCGCATCAGCGCGGCGTCGAGCCGCTTCACATAGCCCGCCACCAGCCCGAGCGCGAGGCCGAGCGAGGTCGCCAGCGCCACCGTCAGCGCCCCGACGCCGAGCGACAGCCGGGCGCCGTAGAGCAGCCGGCTCAGCACGTCGCGGCCGAAATCGTCCGAGCCGAGCGGGTGGTGCCCGCCCGGCGGGGCGAGGCGGTGGGCGATGTCCATCCGGTTCGGCAGCACGGGGGCGAGGCTCGGGGCGAGGACCGCCGCCAGCACGACGAGCAGCAGCACGACGAGGGCGGCGAGCGCGGTGGGACGGCGCAGGAGCCGCCCCGCCAGCATCCGGCCGGGCGAGGCGGGCGGGCGCGGGTCGGCGGGGGTGTCGGGGGCGGTTGCCGGGCCCATGGCGGTCAGCCGCGCAGGCGCGGGTCGACGGCCGCGTAGAGCAGGTCGACGGCGAGGTTGATCAGCACGTAGAGGCCGGAGATCACCAGCAGGGTGCCCTGGATCACGGGGTAGTCGCGCCGCAGCACGGCCGAAACGATGAGGTTGCCGACGCCGGGGAGGCCGAAGACCGTCTCGGTCACGATGGCGCCGCCGATCAGCGTCGCCACCGTGAGGCCGATGACCGTCACGATGGGGATCAGGGCGTTGCGCAGGGCGTGCCGCATCACGACGCTCCAGGGCCGCACCCCCTTGGCCCGGGCCGTGCGGATGTAGTCCTCGCCGAGCACGTCGAGCATGCTGGTGCGGGTGAAGCGGATGATCAGCGCCGAGTTCGGCAGGCCCAGCGCCACCGCGGGCAGCACGAGGTGGTGGAGGTGGGCGAGGAGCCCGTCGCCGGGGTCGCCCCAGCCGGCGACCGGGAACCAGGCGTGCCGCACCGCCAGCCACTCGATCAGCGTCAGCCCCACCCAGAAGCTCGGCAGCGAGGCGAAGACCATGGCGCCGGCGGTGGCGAGGTGGTCCGAGGCCCGGCCGCGCCGCACCGCCGACAGGATGCCGACCGGCACGCCGATCAGCACCGCGATCGTGGCCGCCAGGGCGGTGAGCAGCCCCGTCAGCTGCGCCCGTTCGGCGATGGCCTGGGCCACGGGCCGGTCGAGGAAGATCGACCGGCCGAGGTCGAGCGTGGCGATCTCCTTCAGGTAGATGGCGAACTGCACCGGCAGCGGCCGGTCGAGGCCGAGCCGCGCCTGCAGGGCCGCGACGTCGTCGGGCGTCGCCGAGGCGCCCAGCATCACGGCCGCGGGGTCGCCCGGCACGATCCGGACGATGACGAAGACGATGAGCGCCACCAGCACCATGACGATGCCGAGGCCGGCGACGCGGCGGAGGAGGAAGGTGAGCGGGCCCATGCGGCGCGCCGGGGCCCGTCAGCCCGTCACGCCGACGTTCCAGAAGAACGGCCAGGGCACGACGGTGTAGCCGGCGATGCGCTTCGAGCGTGCCGCGAGGTTGTAGAAGTCGCCCACCTTGATGGAGGGTGCCTCGGCGTAGACGAGCGCCTGGAGGACCTTCCAGTCGGCGATGCGCTTGGCGGGGTCGGTTTCGGCGTTGAAGGCGTCGAGGGCGGCGTGTTTGGCGGGCGTGTCCCACCAGCCGGGATAGCTCGGGTTCAGCACCGTGATGAGCGAGGGCTCGGGCACGAAGGTGTGGTAGGTGAAGAAGGCGTCCCAGCCCTTCTCGTCGCCGCGCCGGCTGAGCAGGGTCGCCCAGTCGAGCACCTGGAGGTCGACCTCGAACCCCGCGTCCTGCAGGTTCTGCTGGGCCACGAGACTCATCTTGTAGAGGAAGTCGTATTGCTGGGACGTCATGATGCGGATGGGCTGCTTGCCGTAGCCCGCCTGCTTCAGGAGGTCGCCGGCCTTGGCCGGATCGTTCAGGTTGTAGGCCGTGACGCCGGCCTCGTCGTGATAGGGCGTGCCCTTCGGGTAGATCGAGCCCTCGGCGTCGAAGAAGGCGGGGTCGCCGAAGGCCGCCGCCAGCATGTCGGAGCAGGACAGCGCCGCCTGCGCGGCGCGGCGCACCAGCGGGTTCGCCATGGGGCCGGCCTTCTCGTTGAAGATCATCAGCGGGAAGCCGAAGGGCTTCACCGTGATGGGCTCGACCCCGGCCTGGCCCTTGAGGCGCGGCAGCAGCTCGGCGGGGAGGGAATCGGCGAAGAGGTACTGGCCCGACAGCATGCCGTCGACGCGCGTCGTCGGGTTCGGCACCGGCACGAAGCGGATCTCGCCCGCCAGCGCCTTGCGCTCGCCCGCGTAACCGTCGGGCCGGCCCGCCGGCGAAGCGTAGCGGTCGAACCGCGCCAGGCGGATGTACTGGTCGGGCTTGTGCTCGACGAAGCGGTAGGGGCCGGTGCCGACGGGGTCGCCCATGGGCGTCGTGGCGGTGGCCACGGCCTTCGGCAGGATGGCGGCGGCGCCGTTGTTCATGGCCAGGAGGGCGAGCAGCGGCGCATAGGGCCGGCTGAGGACGATGCGCAGCGCCAGCGGCCCCTCGGCGGCGACCTCGGCCACGGAGGGCGCCGCCTGCTTGCCGCGCGGCGACAGCTTGAGCCAGCGCTGGAGCGAGGCGACGGCGTCCTCGGCCGTCATCGGGCTGCCGTCGTGGAAGACGACGCCCGGGCGGAGCTTCACCGCGTAGCTCTTGCCGTCGGGCGAGACGGCCGGCAGCCCGTCCGCCAGCAGCGGGCGGATCTGCCAGGCGCCGTCGAAGCAGAAGAGCGTCTCGAAGACGTGCTGGGTGATGATGCTGACGAGGTCGGAGGTCGCGACCGTCGGGTCGAGCGGCCCGGGCTCGCCGATCGTCGCCACCGTGATGACGCCGTCCGCCTGAGCCCACGCCGGGCCGACGGCCGCGAGGGCCGCGGCCCCGGCGAGCCCGGTGCCGAAGGCGCGCCGCGAGATGTCACGTGAGGTCGTCGTCATGCTGGCTTTCCCGGAATGCGATGGCGTCGAAACGGGCGGCGGGGCCGGAAGCCCCGTCGCCCGGTGCCGTGCTGGATCCGTCAGACGACCGCCACGGCCGTCATCTCGACCCGGAGGTCCGGGTCGGCGAGGCGGGCCTCGACGCAGGCGCGGGCCGGTGGGTTGGCGGGGTCGATCCACGCGTCGTAGACCTCGTTCATGGCGTCGAAGTCGGCGATGTGCGGCAGGAACACGTTGACGGCCACGAGCTTGTCCTTGGACGTGCCGGCCTCGGCCAGCAGCGCGTCGATGGCGGCCAGCACGTCGCGGGTCTGGCCGGCGATGCCGGCCTTGCGGTCGTCGGCGACCTGGCCGGCCACGAAGACGAAGCCGTTGGCCGACACCGCCTGCGACATGCGGCTGCCCGCCTGGTAACGCTGGATCATCATCTCGCAATCTCACTCTCGCTTGGCACGGCCCGGACCGCGTCCGGCCGGCGGTTCGAGCGTGTGTCATGCCGTCGCCGACACACGCCATCTCTAAAAATGTGCCTGTTCACAGGCTTCAATGGTCCCGCGTCCCGCGCAGGAACTCGATCAGGCGCGGGTGGCGGGGGTTGCCGAACAGGTCGCCCGGCGGCCCCCGTTCGGCCACGAGGCCCTTCTCCATGAAGACGACCGTGTTCGACACGTCGCGGGCGAAGCGCATCTCGTGGGTCACGAGCAGCAGGGTCGCGCCTTCGCCGGCGAGGGCCTTGACGGTCGCCAGCACCTCGCCGACGAGTTCGGGGTCGAGCGCCGAGGTGATCTCGTCGAGCAGCACGAGCTTGGGCTCCATGGCGAGGGCCCGGGCGATGGCGACGCGCTGCTGCTGGCCGCCGGACAGCTGGCTCGGCGCGTGGTCGGCCCGCTCGGCGAGGCCCACGCGGGCGAGCCAGCGCTCGGCGACGGCGCGGGCCTCGGCCTTGCCCATGCCCTTCACCTTGCGCAGGCCCAGCATGACGTTGCCGGCCGCCGACAGGTGCGGGAACAGGTTGAAGCTTTGGAACACCATGCCGGTCTGGGCGCGCTGGCGGGCGAGGTCGCGGTCCTTCAGGCGCAGCCGCCGGCCGGCCTGCTCGCGGTAGCCGACCGGCTCGCCGTCGAGCAGCACCTCGCCGCCCTGGAACTCCTCGAGCAGGTTCACGCAGCGCAGCAGCGTCGTCTTGCCCGATCCGCTGGAGCCGATGATGGACACGACCTCGCCCTGTCGGACGTCGAGGTCGACGCCCTTCAGGATCTCGGTGGCGCCGAAGCTCTTGCGCAGGCCCCGGATGGCGAGGAGGGGCCGGGCGGGGGCCGAGGTCTCAGCGGAAGGCAACGCGGCGCTCCAGGGCTTTGCCGGCCTGCTCGATGGCGAAATTGACCACCAGGTAGAGCGCGCCGACGAGGAGGTAGAACTGCAGGGTCATGAAGTTGCGGCCGATGATCTCCTGCGTGCGCAGCAGCAGCTCGCCGACGCCGATGACGGACAGCAGCGTCGACGCCTTGACCATCTCGACGCAGGTGTTGATCCAGGGCGGCAGCAGGCTGCGCAGCGCCTGGGGCAGCAGCACGTGGGCCAGCACGCCGAAGAAGGTGAGGCCGACGGCCTTGGCGGCCTCGGTCTGGCCGCGGGGGATCGACCCGAGGGCGCCGCGGATCAGCTCGCCGATATGGGCGCCGCAGAACAGCGTCAGCGCCAGCACGCCGGCGGCGAAGGGCTGGAGGTGCAGCCCCAGCACGGCGGGCATGTAGAAGGCCGCCAGCACCAGCACCAGCACGGGCGTGCCGCGCATCACGTCGGCATAGGCCCGGGCCGCGAGGCGCAGCGGCCAGGCGCCGTAGACCAGGGCGACGCCGACCAGCACGCCGAGCAGCGTCCCCAGCACGATGGCCAGGGCCGAGATCGACAGCGTCTGCAGGAGACCCCCGAGGATGACGTCGCGGGCATCCCAGGCCTCGGTGATGAGGTCGTCCATGGCAGCCGTCAGAATTTGGGGAAGCGGCGTTCGAGGCCGCGCAGGGCGGCCGCGATCAGGAAGCAGGTGGCGATGTAGAGGGCGCTCGCCGCCGTCCAGGCCTCGACCACCCGGAAGCTCTCGACGTTGATGCGCCGCGCCTGGAAGGTGAGCTCCGGCACCGCGATGGCGGCGGCGATGGACGTGTCCTTGAACAGCGAGATGAAGGTGCTGCCGAGCGCCGGCAGCACGTTGCGCAGCATCACCGGGCCGACGACGTGGAGGGCGACGCCGAAGCGCGTCAGGCCGATGGCCTTGCCGGCCTCGACGAGGCCGGGCGGCACCGCCACGAGCCCGGCCCGGAACACTTCCGTGAGGTAGGCGCCCGAATAGAGCGACAGGGCCGCGATGAAGCTCGGGCCCTTGGCGAGCTGCACGCCGAGGTCGGGCAGGGCGAAATACAGCATCAGCACGATCACCAGGATCGGCGTGTTGCGCACCACCGCCACATAGGTGGCGGCGAGGGCGCGGCCCGGGCGCGACGCCCCGACGCTGAGGAAGCCGCCGGCGAGGCCGATCAGCGTGCCGAGGGCGAGCGAGGCGGCGGCGAGTTCGAGGCCGAGCAGAAGCCCGCCGAGCAGCTTCGGCAGGTTGGCCCAGACGACCGCGAAGTTGAGCGTGTAGCCCACGGGGCGCCCCGCCGTCCCCGCGGCCTACCGCGGGAAGCCGATCGCGGGCGCCGGCGGCGTCACGCCGAACCAGGTCTCGTAGGCGGTCTTGTAGTCGCCGTAGTCGACGCCGGTGAGGGCCTGCTCGATGGCGGTGTTGACGAAGTTCAGCCAGTCGGCGTCGCCCTGCTTCACCGCGCAGGCATAGTTCTGCGGGTTCCAGCCGTAGCCGGCATCGACGTATCGGTCGGGGTTCTGCTTCATGAACCAGCGCAGCGACGAGGCATCGGTGGCGGCGGCATCGGCGCGGCCGGAGTTCAGCGCCTGGTACATGAGGCCGACGTTGTCGAACTGGTCGACCTTGGCGTCCGGCAGCGCCTGGTGGACCATGTCCTCGGCATAGACGTTCTGCAGCACCGACACCGTGACGCCGGCACCGGCCGCCTTCAGGGCGGCGTGATCGGCGTATTTGCCGCCCTTCTTCAGCAGCAGGGCAACGCCTTCGCGGTAGTAGGGGATGGTGAAGGCGACCTGCTGGGCGCGCGGCGCCGTCACCGTCATGGCCTGGCAGGTCATGTCGACCTGGCCGGTGGTGATGTTGGGGATGCGGGCGTCGGAGGACTGGGTCACGAACTCGACCTTGGCGGGGTCGTTGAACAGGCCCTTGGCGATGATGTGGGCGAGGTCGATGTCGAAGCCGACGAGCTTGCCGCCCTTGTCCTGGAAGCCCCAGGGCGGGTTGGTGCTGCCCGTGCCGACGATGAGCTTGCCCCGCGCCAGCACCTCCTGCAGCTTGCCATCGGCTTCGGCGGTGGCGATGAAGGCCAGGGACAGGGCGACGACCGCCGCGCCCGTGGACAGGACCTTGGAGATTGCGGGCATCGATCGACTCCCTCCGGACGCAGCGTCCAGGCCTGTCTTGTGGGCGGGACACATGTCTTATATATTGGACATGCCGAATCTACGTCTCCCGGCCGCGGGGGGTCAAGCGGGAATGTCGCGCGTGAAGGTGCATTGTTGAGCAAGGCCGTGACCAAGGCGGAGGCACCGCCCGCCTCCGAGCGCCAGAGCGGCGTCGACCGCGTCGTCGACATCTTCGAGGAACTGCTGCGCAGCCGCGCGCCGGTGCGGGTCGGCGAGCTCGCGCGGCGCCTCGGCGCACCGCGCTCGACGCTCTACAACCTCGTCAACCGGCTGGTCGCCGCCGACCTCCTGGAGACGACCGACGAGGACGGCGCCGTGTTCTTCGGCCGCGCCATCCAGCTCTACGGGGCCGCCTACGCGCAGACGAACCCGCTGCAGCGCCGGGCCGGCGAGGCGCTGGACCGGCTCGCCGCCGAGACCGATGCGACGGCGCAGCTCTGCGCCCTGCGGGGCAACAAATACGTCGTCCTCGACAGCCGCAACGGGCGCGGCCTGTTCCGCATCACCGCCGACGTCGGCGTGCCGGTGCCCCTGCCCTGGACGGCCTCGGGCCGGCTGCTGCTGGGCCACCTGTCGCCCGGCGACATCACGGCGCTGATCCCGCCCGAGGACTATCGCCTGCCGGACGGGCGGACGCTGGCGCCCGAGAGCTTCCTGGCGGATGTCGCCCGGGCGCGGGAGGACGGCCACTGCGTCACGCTCGGCCTGTCGGACCGGTTCACCTGCTGCCTCGCCGCGCCGGTCCGCGACGCGCGCGGGCGGACGGCGGCGACGCTCTGCTTCGTCGTGCCGGTCGACCGGGACGAGGGCGAGCGACGCGGGCTGCTCGACCGGCTCAGGGCGGCGGCGGACGCGCTCTCCGACCCGGCCTGACCCGCGCTTCAGGCCGCGTCGCCGTCCCTATTCGGGCGGGGTGCCGTTCAGCGCCAGTACCTCGCCGGCGAGGTGGAGCGAGCCCGCCACCAGCACGCGCGGCGGCACGGGCCAGTGGCGGGCGGCGAGGAAGCGCAGCGCCGCGCCGACGCCGGGGCAGCGGGCCGCCGGGATGCCGGCGCCCGCCGCCGCCCCGAGGATCGTTTCGGGATCGTGGGCGGCGCCTTCCCCCGAGATCGGCACCGCGATGAGTTCCTGGGCCAGGCCCGCGAAGGGCTTCAGGAAGGCCTTGGGGTCCTTGGTGGCGAGCATGCCGCAGACGAGCGCCAGCGGCCGGGCATGGCGCTCCTCCATCTCGGCCAGGGCTTCGGCGAGGATGCGGCCGCCCTCGGCATTGTGGCCGCCGTCGAGCCAAAGCTCGGCGCCGTCGGGCAGCAGCGCCGGGAGGCGTCCGCGCTTCAGGGGCTGGAGCCGGGCCGGCCAGTCGGCCCGCGCGATGCCGGCCTCGTAGGCGGCGGCGGGAAGGTCGGGGAAGGCCGTGCGCAGCGCCGCGATGGCGGTGGCGGCATTGCCGTGCTGGTGACGGCCGGCGAGGCGGGGCAACGGCAGGTCCATGAGGCCGCGCTCGTCCTGGTAGACGAGGCGCGAACGCTCCTCCTGGGCCGAGAAATCCTGCCCCCCGAAGAGCGCCGGCGCGCCGACGCGCGCGGCTTCGCGCTCCAGCACGGCCCGGGCCTCGTCGCCCTGCTCGGCCAGGATGGCGGGCACGCCGCGCTTCAAAATGCCGGCCTTCTCGCCCGCGATGGCGGCGACGGTGGAGCCGAGGAACTCCGGGTGGTCCATCGACACGGGCGTGACCACGGTGGCGACCGGGGCCGGCACCACGTTGGTGGCGTCGTAGCGCCCGCCGAGGCCCACCTCGAGCAGGAGGACGTCGGCGGGATGCTCGGCGAAGAGCAGCAGGGCCGCCGCCGTGGTGATCTCGAAGACGCTGATGCCCTGGCCGGCATTCACCGCCTCGCAGCGCGCGAAGGCGTCGGCCAGCACGTCGTCGGCGACGAGGCGGCCGCCCCCGGGATGGCCGAGGCGGATGCGCTCGTGAAAGCGCACGAGATGGGGCGAGGTATAGACATGGACGCTGCGGCCGGCCGCTTCGAGCACGGCTCGCATGAACGCGACCGTGGAGCCCTTGCCGTTGGTGCCGGCAACGTGGATCACGGGCGGCAGGCGAAGCTCGGGGTGGCCGAGGTCGGCGAGAAGCCGCTGGATGCGCCCGAGCGACAGGTCGATCCGCTTCGGATGCAGCGGCAGGAAGCGGGCGATCAGTTCGTCGGCCTTGCCGGCGGGCCCTCCCGCCATGGCGCTCATCGGCACCCTGCCCTATTCCGCGGCGGCGGGGAGCTGGGCCGCCACGGGCCGGCGATCCATCAGCAGCCCGCACAGACGCGCCAGCGTGGCGCGCATGTCGCGGCGGTGCACCACCATGTCGACCATGCCGTGCTCCTGCAGGTACTCGGCCCGCTGGAACCCTTCCGGCAGCTTCTCCCGCACCGTCTGCTCGATGACGCGGGGACCCGCGAAGCCGATGAGGGCGCCGGGCTCGGCGATGTGGATGTCGCCCAGCATGGCATATGAGGCGGTGACGCCGCCGGTCGTCGGGTTGGTGAGCACCACGATGTAGGGCAGGCCGGCGCGCTTCAGCCGATTCACCGCCACGGTTGTGCGGGGCATCTGCATGAGGGAGAACATGCCCTCGTGCATGCGGGCTCCGCCCGAGGCCGCGAACAGGATGAAGGGGGCCTTCAGCTTCAGCGCGTGTTCGGCCCCCGTCACGATGGCCTCGCCGGCCGCCATGCCGAGCGAGCCGCCCATGAAGTCGAAGGTCTGCACCGCCACCACGGCGTCGCGGCCGTCGATGTGGCCGGAGCCGAGCTTCACGGCGTCGTTGAGGCCGGTCTTGGTGCGGGCCTCCTTCAGCTTGTCGACGTAGCGCTTCTCGTCGCGGAAGCGCAGCGGGTCGGACAGGACCTCGCCGACCGCGATCTCGTCCCACCGCCCCTCGTCGAAGGTGGTGGCGAGGCGGGTGCGGGCGTCCATCTTCATGTGGAAGTCCGAGCCCGGCACCACGAAGAGGTTGTTCTCGAGGTCCTTGTGGAACACGAGCTGGCCCGAGTCCGGGCATTTCACCCACAGGTTCTCGGGCGTGTCCTTCTTGGTGATCAGGAAGGAGCGGATCTTGGGCGGGACGACGTTGTTGATCCAGCTCACGGCCGGTCCTCCTGCGCCGCGGGGGCCGGGCGCTTGGCCGAGCGGACGCCCCGGGCCAGGCCCTCGACGAAGCCCCGCACGGCATCGACCGTGGTGGGGGTGGCCCGGCCGCCGTCGAGCGAGCGGGCCAGGACGTCGATCAGCGCGGTGCCCACCACGACGGCATCGGCATGGGCCGCCACTTCGGCGGCGCCCTCGGGCGTCTTCACGCCGAAGCCCACCGCCACCGGCAGGTCGGTGTGGCGCTTGATGCGCTGCACCGAACTCGCCACGCGGCTGTAATCGGGGATGGCCGAGCCCGTGATGCCGTTGACCGACACGTAGTAGACGAAGCCGCTGGTGTTCTTCAGCACCGCCGGCAGGCGCGCGTCGTCCGTCGTCGGGGTGGCGAGGCGGATGAAGTTGAGCCCCGCCGCCAGCGCCGGCACGCAGAGTTCGCGGTCCTCCTCGGGCGGCAGGTCGACGACGATGAGCCCGTCGACGCCGGCCTCCTTCGCGTCGGCGAGGAAGCGGTCGACGCCGTAGACGTAGATGGGGTTGTAATAGCCCATCAGCACGATCGGCGTGGCGTCGTCGTCGCGGCGGAAGTCCCGCACCATGGCGAGGGTCTTCGACAGGCGGTGGCCGGCCTTGAGGGCCCGGAGCGCCGCCGCCTGGATGGTGGGCCCGTCCGCCATCGGGTCGGTGAAGGGCATGCCGAGTTCGATCACGTCGGCCCCGGCCCCGGGCAGCGCGCGCAGCACCGCCGCCGAGGTGGCGTCGTCCGGGTCCCCGGCCGTGATGAAGGTGACGAGCCCGGCGCGGTTCTGCCGCTTGAGGTCGGCGAAGCGGGCTTTCATCCGGGCGGTCACGCGGGGCGTCCTCGCTGTTCGATCACGGGGGTCACATGCCGCCGAGGTGGTCGGCGACGGTGAAGATGTCCTTGTCGCCGCGCCCGCACATGTTCATCACCATCAGGTGATCACGGGGGCGCTTGGGCGCAAGCTCCAGCACGGCGGCGAGCGCGTGGGCGGGCTCCAGCGCCGGGATGATGCCTTCGAGCCTGCAGCAGAGCTGGAAGGCGTCGAGCGCCCCCGCATCCGTCGCCGACAGGTAGTTCACCCGGCCCATGTCCTTCAGCCAGGCGTGCTCGGGGCCGATGCCGGGATAGTCGAGGCCGGCCGAGATGGAATGGCCCTCCTCGATCTGCCCGTCGTCGTCCATCAGGAGGTAGGTGCGGTTGCCGTGCAGCACGCCGGGCTTGCCGCCCGCCAGCGAGGCCGCATGGGCCTTGGTGTCGAGGCCGTGGCCGGCCGCCTCGACACCGAAGATCTCGATGCCGGCATCGTCGAGGAAGGGGTGGAACAGGCCGATGGCGTTGGAGCCGCCGCCGATGCAGGCGACGAGCGAATCCGGCAGGCGGCCTTCCGCCGCCTGCATCTGCGTGCGGACCTCGGTGCCGATGATCGACTGGAAGTCGCGCACCATGGCGGGATAGGGGTGCGGGCCGGCCGCGGTGCCGATGCAGTAGAAGGTGTCGTCGACGTTGGTGACCCAGTCGCGCAGGGCCTCGTTCATGGCGTCCTTGAGGGTGCGGGCGCCGGACTGCACCGGCACGACCTCAGCCCCCAGCATCTTCATGCGGAACACGTTGGGCTTCTGCCGCTCGACGTCGACGGCGCCCATGTAGACCACGCAGGGCAGGCCGAAGCGCGCGCAGGCCGTGGCGGTGGCGACGCCGTGCTGGCCCGCGCCGGTCTCGGCGATGATGCGGGTCTTGCCCATGCGCATCGCCAGCAGGATCTGCCCCAGCACGTTGTTGATCTTGTGTGCGCCGGTGTGGTTCAGCTCGTCGCGCTTGAAATAGATCTTGGCGCCGCCGCAATGCTCGGTCAGCCGCTCGGCGAAATACAGCGGCGAGGGGCGGCCGACGTAATGGGTGTGGAGCGAGGCGATCTCGGCCGCGAAGGCCGGGTCGGCCTTGGCGGCCTCGTAGGCCTTCTCCAGTTCGAGGATCAGCGGCATCAGGGTTTCGGCGACGAAGCGGCCGCCGTAGTTCCCGAAATGGCCGCGCTCGTCGGGGCCGTTGCGGAAGGAGTTCGGCAGGTCCGGCTTGTTCAAGGCGTCAGTCCTTCTGGGGCGTCCCGCCCTGGCCGGTCGGGCACTCGGCGGCCGGAAACTCGGCGCCCTATGGTTTGGCGCCCTATGACTTGGCGGCCCGGATGAAGGCCGCGATGAGATCGGGATCCTTCACGCCCGGGGCGCTCTCGACCCCCGACGACACGTCGACCGCCGGGGCCCGCGTCACGCGGAGCGCCTCGCCCACGTTTCGGGGCCCGAGTCCCCCGGAAAGCATGAAGGGGACGGGGAGGTCAAGCGCGGCGAGGAGACGCCAGTCGAAGGCGACCCCATTCCCGCCCGGCAGGGCGGCGCCTTTCGGCGGCTTGGCATCGAACATGATCTCGTCGGCCACGGCGGCATAGGCCGGCACGGCATCGAGGTCCGCGGCACACGCGATGCCCAGCGCCTTGACCATCGGGCGGCCGAGCCGCGCGCGCAGCGCCGCGACGCGCTCCGGCGTCTCGCGCCCGTGAAGCTGCACCATGTCGGGCGCGACGGCGCCCACGATGGCGTCGAGCGCCGCATCCTCGGCGTCGACCGTGAGGGCCACGACTGCGGCGCGGCCCCGGGCCCGGCGGGCCAGCACGGCGGCGCGCTCCAGCGTCAGGTGGCGGGGCGAGCGCGCGAAGAAGACGAAGCCGACGCGCTCCGCCCCGGCTTCGAGCGTCGCGTCGAGCGTCGCCTCGGTCGACAGGCCGCAGATCTTGACCAGGGGGGCCACGCGAGGATCCTCGTGTCGGCGGCGGCATGCCGTCCGGCCCGCGGCTTATGGCGCAGGATCGGGCACAAAAAAAGGCCCGGCACCGCCCGAAGGCGGCGCCGGGCCGGATATCACGGAAGGGACGGGACTTCGGCGCGGCTCGGGCGTTGACCTGGTCGACGGGGCGCCGACAGCCCCCGCACGGAGGACCACACCATGCCGACGGACCCCATGCCCGGCGACCCCTTCCCGAATCCGGCCGAGTCGCCGGTCCCGCCCGAACAGCCGCCGACCGAACCGGTGGGCATCCCGCAGCCCGGCCCCGACATCATCGATCCCGGCGTGGGCGGCCCCGCCGGCATCCCGCCCGGCGCCCCCCCGGAAGTGCCGGTGACGCCCGCCGTGTTCTGACGGCGCGCGGACGCAAAAAAGCCCGCCGGCTGGAGACCGGCGGGCCAAGTCGTCGTTGAGTCGAGGCTACAATGCCCGAAAGTGCCGAAGGTTTCGGTGCCGAACCCGCAAGGCTGCCTTGCGACGATGTCGCGGCTCGGGCCAAAGGATGCCGTCCCGGACGGCCGGGCCGCCACACGGAGACCGACCCGGCATGACGACAGCCCGCCTCAGCCTCAAGGGCGCCTGGATCGACGCGGCCTATGACGGCAGCGTCCTCACGCTGGCGGCGGTCGGCTCGCCGCTGCAATATCTGGTCAAGCCCCCCACCTCCATCCCGGCCCGCCACAAGCAGTCGGAGGAGCGTGGCCGCCTGCGCCGCCTCGCCGTCTCGGCCCTGCGCGAAGCGGGGGCGGCGGGCGACATCGACGATGCCGAGGTGGTGTGGAGCTACCGCGCCGGCTGACGCCGAGGATCGCCTGTCCGCCGTCGGCGACGGAGCCCACTCCGCCGCCCGTCAGTGCCGGACCGGGCGCGTGCGAGGGACCGACAGGGCCTTTCCCCGGGGGATCCGCGGCGCGTCTCCGGCGCGGGCGGCATGGTCCGACAGCGACAATTCGGCACGGTTGAGGATGGGGATCAGTGCCGGCACGCCGAAGGCCGTGGCCTTGGCCCGGCACGATCCGATCATGAGCTCCAAGGCTCGCAACTGGTTTGCCCGATCGTCCGCCACGATGTTCCCCGAGACGACGCGTCGCCGCCGCGGCGATGCGAGGACGCCAGCATGGGGGCCACCCGGGATCTCCGCAACCCGGCAGATTCGACAGTGGCGCGCCAGTGTCACGGCGGTCCGCGCGCATCGCCCTCGGGCCTGCGCAACAGGTCGAGGATGCGGGACTGGTTGGTCTCGATCTGGTCGAACCGCTCCTCGGTGCTGCGGTCGAGGTCGGCCCGGCGCTCCATCTCGTCCTGGCGGCGCCAGGCCGAAAGGTCGGCATGGATGGCGTGCAGTCCGCCCAGGATCGCCCGGAGCGAGTCCCGCTCGTCGCCCTCCGATGGCGGGTTCCGGCCGCCGGCGGGCGAGCCGCGCCGCTCGACCGCGCCGCGGCGCAGGCCGAGGCCGCTGATCACGGCGGCCAGGAAAGTGCCGGCGAGGGCGGCGAGGTCAGTGGGCGACATATCGGGCATCGTAGCTCGCGCGATAGAGGGACCGCAGCTCCATGGCGGCCAGGAGGCCGTAGATCGCGGCATCGGGTGCGGCGACGCCGAAAGCCGCGGCCGTGCCCTGCTGGACCAGGACGCCGACCTCGCCCCAGCCGAGGAATCCCAGGAAGGCGCCGAGCATCCGGGCATACGGGGTTCGGGGCGAGCGCCCGTTGATGTAGAGGGCGGCGACCCGCAGGCTGCCGGTCGCCCCGAAGGCGAAGGCCCAGACGGTCTCGTTGAGACCCAGGCGATGGAAGAACGAGAAGGCCGGTCCCGCCAGGCTGTCGCCCGGCAGGGACAGCACCAACGCGAAGGCGCACATGAGGAAGGCCGAAAGCCATTCCGTGTCGCGTCCACCCCCGGCGCCCGTGCGGCCGACGGCGGGTCGCGGCGGCGGGGCTGCCGCTTCGCCGCTCATGCCCGCACCCGACCGGACGGCGGCCGGGCGGCCGGCCCCCCGATGGCCTCGTGCAGCATGGCGGTGATCTGGTCGGCCCGCTCCACGGTTCCGTGCGAGGTCCCGAGCCAATAGTCGACGACCGTGCCGAACTTGGCGATGAGCGCGCCGGCGATGAGCTGCCCCACGGCCGATTCGACACCGTAGCGGGCGAAGACCACCACGGCGACGATCGCGAAGGCCAGGACCACCACGGTCGAGATCACCGGCGAGCCCCAGGCGATGGGGCTGCCCGCCTGGGCGAGGCCGCGCGTGGCGGCGCGCGCATCGGCGACGTCGTCGAGCTCGGCCTTGAGGTCGGCCGTCTCGGCTGAGAGCCTCGCCTTGAGGGCCTCCGCCTTGCCGGGCTCGGCTTCGGCGGCGGCCGCGACGGCGGCGGGATCCGCCGTGCCGAAGATGTCGTGGAGGGCGGCCTCGACGCGGCTGGCGACGGGCTCCGCCGCGCCGCCGAAGGCGAGACCGAGGATCTCGGGCGCGATCCGGCCGAGCAGCGGGAGAAGCGACAGCAGGAGCGCGGGCATGTCAGGCGGCCTTTCGGGTGGTGAGCGCGGCGACGATCCGGGCCCAGAGGCCCGGCTGCGGCCGCGGCAGGAGGTGCGGCCCGGCGAGGGGCGGCGGCACGGGCAGCGGCGCATCCGGCCGCAGGAACTGCATGCGCTCGGCCCGGCGCCGGCTCGCGAGTTCCGGGGGATGGACCCACATCAGGAAGGCGTCGGCGGCGCCGGCGCGGTCGCCGGTGGCGAGCTTGTGCACCACCGTCGAGCCCACGAAGCCCTTGGCGCCGATGTTGAAGGCGAGGCTCACCAGGGCGTCGAACTCGTTCTGGCCGATGTCGGCCGGCACGGCCCCGGCGACCGCGGCCTCGATCGGCGCGAGGTCGGCGGCGAGGATGCTGTCGGCCTCGGCCGCCGTGATGGTCATGCCCACCGTCACGGCGGGCGGCGCGGCCCGGCCCGTGTGGCCGACGCCGATCGTGGGGACGCCGGTGGTGTCGCGGTAGGCGTGGAGCAGGCAGCCCTCGCGCGCCGTGAGCGCGGCGCGGCCGGCCGGGGAAACGGTCCTGGTCATGGTGGGTCCTTTGGCGTTCGAAGGATCGTCGGCGGCGCCCCGGCCGCCGACGCGGGGCGATCGGCCCCGGGCGCGTTCAGCCGCCGAAGGACGCGCCCGTGCCGGTGGGCACGGGCCTGTCGCCCTCGGCCGTGCCGGTGGGCACGGGCCTGTCGCCCTCGGCCGTTCCGGTGGGGACGGCCCTGTCGCCCTCGGCCGTGCCGGTGGGCACGGCCCTGTCGCCCTCGCCCGCCTGGCTGTCGGCGGCGAGCGCCTGCAGCGACGTGAGGGTGGCGCCGGCGCTGCCGGTGAGGCCCGCGATGGTCGCGTCGATGGCGTCGCGGATGCGGCTCAGCTCGGCGACGCCGGCCTTGACCTTGGCGCGGATCTCGCCCGGCAGGCCCGCCAGGGCGGCGAGGTCGGTCTCGGCCTCGCGCAGGAGTTCGGTGGGGGTCACGGTCATGTCCTCGTGCAGGCGTGCGGATGCGTCCCCGCGCGGCCGGCGCGCGCGAGGGCGATGGGGGATCGGCGCCGGAGGGCGCCGGCCGAGAGGGGAGCGTCAGACGGCGGGCGTCAGGCGGTGGGGGCGCCGAACAGCGCGTAGTGGATGGCAATCCGCACCGCCCCGCCGGTGAAGCTGCCGCTGGTGGCGGTGACGAGGACCGGCGTCGCGCCGTAGAAGGGCGCCGGGCCGACGACGCCGGCGTTGGTCGAGCCCGCGGCGGCGCCGAGGCTGCCGCCGAACTGCGTCGGGTCGCCCGACACGCCCACCCCGTAGGAGGGCGCCCCCGCCACCGCCGTCACGGTCCGGGACGACACGCAGAACACGATGGCGCGGGCGGGGATCTGCACGGTCGACACGCAGGAGGCCCCCGCCAGCGTGACGAGGTCTTCCAGGATGCCGAACTGCGTCTGCGACCCGGCCGCCCCCTGGGCGAGCGTGGCGAGGGCGGCGGGCGTGGGGGCACGCCCCGCCGCCTGCAGCAGGGCCTTGTCGCCCGGCGACATGAGGCCGGCGCGGGTCGCGGTGGCGAGCGGGATGGCGGCCGTCATGCGAAGACCCTCCGGGGGTGCAGCGGGTCGACCGCGAAGGGCCGCGCCGCGGCCACGATGACGTCGACGGCGGGGTGGGCGGGGTCGAGGCGCAGGTTGAGGCTGAAGCGCGGGTCGAGCACGGCCGGGGTCGTCACGGCGCCGCCGGCGTCGAGGACGGCCGGACGGGTGACGATCGGCACCCCGGCGTCGACCGCGTGGTGCGGGCCCGCCGTCCACACCGCGACCCCGTCGTGGCCTACCCCGCGCAGCATGGGAAAGGCGGCAGCGAGCGCGGCCTCGTCGGCCGCCTGAAGGAAGAGGTCGATCATGCCGTCATCGCCTGCAGTTGGGCCGCGGTCAGGGCGCGGGGAAAATAGGAGAGCCGGTTCAACGGCGCCGTCAGCGCGGCGTCGATGATCGAACAGCCCGCCCGCAGCACCGTGATGGTCGGGAGCGTGCCGCTGACCCGCACGCTGACGGCTGCGGCCCCGTTGACCGATCCCGCCAGCGCGGCGGCCGAGTAGGACACCGCCGCCCGCACCCTGGCGCCGGGCACGGCGGCTCCCATGGCGAGCCCCAGATAGGTCGACGAGGCGATGCCGACGTAGGCCACGTAGGCCCCGGCGTCGTTGCGGAAAAAGATGCGGTCGATGGCGTTGGCGTTGTCGCTCGCCTCGAAGAACACCCGCGCCTTGTCGCTCGGCGGGCAGATGCCCTCGACGAAGAACGTCCCCTCGTTCGGGTTGAACCAATCCGACGTCGCCGGCACCGCGAGGCTGTCGGCCGCCCGGGTCGCCTGCGCGGCGGTGGTCGGGATGGTGGAGGTCGGGAAGGAGCCGGTTTCGATCTGGGCGCCCCACAGGTCGAGCACCGCGCCGTTGGGCAGGGTGGCGTCGCCGCCGAGGTAGATGCTGATGACCTGGCTGCTCGGGTTGTTGCCCGACACGGCGTATCTCTGCCAGGTCGTGGCGATCGGGTAGTGCGCGGCGGCGAGGCGCGCGCCCCCGGCTCCGACGACGAAGTTCATGGTGCGGCCGGCGTCGGGCGACTTGGCCCAGATCGACGCCGTGAACGGGCCGGCCGGCAGGACGATGGCTTGCCCGATATAGCCGTCGGCGCCGGTCGACGTCAGACGGTCGGCCGTGCCGGTGCCGTCGGGCGCCAGGACCGTGTCGGCCGCGATCGTGAGGGCGTTCTTGCTCCACACCGCATTGTCGACGGCCCGAGACCAGAGCAGCAGGTTGGTGCGCTGCTCCTCCATCAGCGCGCCGAGCGGCGCCCCGGTGAACGGGTCGTGCTCGATGCGCAGGGCACCGGCCGCGACCGGCACCAGCAGGCCGGCGGCGCCGGTCACACACCCTGTGGAGAGGCGCGCGAACTGGCCCGGGGGCAGGCAGTCCGGCTCCGTCAGGCGATAGTCGAGCGCGGGCGGCAGGCCGGCGGCGGCGAGCGGATCGCCGTCGACGGCGCGCCAGACCGTGCCGGACCAGCACACCACTGCCCCCCGGGCGGCGTCGAAGGCCAGGGTGCCGGGGCCGGGCGGGTAGAAGCTCCAGGCCCCATCCTGCCAGGCGGCGATGGCGAGATCCCTGCCGGCCCAGGCGCCGGTGCCGCCCGGGGCCACGATCCAGCGCTGCCCGTCGGCCGGGGCGGCCGGGGGGGCCTGCAGGGCGCTCGACCCGACGCCGACCTGCACCAGGGCGTCGAGCCTGCGCAGGGCGGCATTGTGGGTGACGCTCTTCTGGTTCTGGTTGGCGTCGAGATAGGGGAGCTGGAGGTTGGGCGAAGCGCTCACGGGAACACCTTGGCGGTCGCGACCTGGCCGCGGCCGACCACGGCCGAGACCTGGTACAGGTTGACGGTATAGGCGGGCTGCGGGGCGCCGAAGTCGGCGGCCTGCAGGGCGGCGGGGTAGGTCCAGGCCGGGGCCGTCAGGCCGGCGACGCCGCGCAGCACGCGGCCGGCGCCGTCGGTGACCTCGAGGTCGTAGAGCTCCGCCTCCTCGTTCAGCGGTACGGCGTCGACGTCCCAGCCGTCGCCGCCGAAGCGGGTGCGGCGCACCCAGGTGAAGGCGACGTCGAGGCTCGGCGGCACGCGCCGGCCGGCGATCTGGCTGACGGACAGCGGGCGCAGGCCGGTGGCCGGGAAGGCGATGTCGACCTCGGTGTAGGTGGGGTCGGCGGGGCCGACGAGGCTCGGGCCGTAGCGCAGGCGCTGCACGAGCCCGACCTGGTCGAGGCTCAGGGGCAGGACGGCGAGGGCGTTGGCGTCGAGCACGACGACGCGGGCGCCGGCCGGCACGGGGTCGCCCATGGCGCCCTCGGTGCCGAGCTGGCCGCGCAGCAGCCGGGTCAGCGTGTAGCGGCCGAGGCCGGTGAGCTGCGCGGTCTGGTACTGCACCACCTCCCAGGCGCCGGCGGCGGCGTTCTCGACCGCCAGGGCGCCGGCGCCGGCGAGGGCCTGGGTTTCGGCGAGGGACAGGAGCTGGCCGCCGCCGGCGAGGCGCAGCGCCAGGACGTTGCCGAGGTCCCACCGGTTCACCGGCCCGGGGAAGAGCGGCGCGGTGAGCACGCCCATCACCGAGGGCGTCTCCACCGTGACGGCATAGTCCCAGCCCCCGCCGCCGTTGCCGCGGTAGACGTCGACGCCGCACCACGGGTTGGCGAAGGCGGCGACGCGCGGCGCCCAGAGCTGCGGCTCGGCACCGGTGACGGGCGGCAGCGGCACGAAGGCGATGAGGGGCGGCCCATAGCTGCCGACCTTCGGCCACCCCGCCCGGGGCTGGGGCGGCGACGACACCTTGAGCAGCGAGGGGTCGAAGCCGACCAGCGTCGCCGTCCGGTACGTCGATGTCTCGACCGCCGTGATGCGGAACGGCATCGTGAGGCCGTCGAAGCCGAGCGTGACGGCGTCGCCCGGGTCGAGGGCGAGGCGCGAGGGCGGCAGCTTGACGGTTCCGGTCTCGCGCCCTGCCCAGGCCTGCTGCAGCAGGCTCGCGGCCGTGTCGGCCGCGTAGGCGGGATCGAGCACGGCCGCCGTCGCCACGCTGGCGACGCTTTGGCTGGTGCCGGTGTTGCGCCGTGCCTCCACCGCGCAGGACGCGTAGCCCAGGTAGGGATCGGCGAACGTGAGGCGCAGCGCCCCCGGCAGGTCGGTTTCGCCGGCCCGGGTCACCGCGTAGCCGGGATCGGCCGCACCCTCGACGGCGAGGCCCGCGACGTCGAGCGCCGTCACCCGCACGTTGCCCCGCGCGAAGAATGCGAGCGTGCCGTCCGACTCGCGCGCGTCGAACTGGTGGGCGTCCATCAGCCCCGCCAGGATGTCGCGCGGCGACATCAGGGCGTCGGTGGCGTAGCCGAGCACCAGGGTGGAGGCGCTCATCAGCGCGGAGGTGTCGAAGGCCGTGACCCCGGCGGCGGCGCAGAGTTCGGCGATGATCCATTTCAGCGGCACCTCGCCGAGGCGGCCGGTGAGCCAATGGCCGAGTTCGTAGTTGGGCGTGTCGTGCCACACCGCCGTGCGGCCCGGGAAGTCCGGGAACGGCCGGGCGTCCCAGGCCCAGGCATACATGTCGGCCGTCGACAGCATGGGGCCGCCGTAGACGGTCGACACCGGGGCGTGGTCGCGCCAATAGGACAGCGTCGCCTCGAGATAGGCACGCTGCACGGGGTCGTCCTTCGAGCCGGTGGAGAAATACGGCAGGAAGCTTTCGGAGGACTTCGGGTCGTAGAAGACGTTGGGCTGGTTCGGCCCCTTGTCGACCGCCGGGCAGCCGAACTCGGTGAACCGGATGGGCTTGGACTGCGGCACCCAGGCGGTGGCGGCCGCGGCCTCGACGCCGCCGGGCCGGCCGCGGTGGGCGTTCAGCCACCAGCTGCGGATGTCCTTCTGCCGGAACACCCAATGCTGGCCCGCGGCGGTGTCGACGATCGGCGTGCGGCGCTGCGCGACGCGGTCGGCGTCCGAGGCATAGTACCAGGCGTAGTCCTCGCCGCCCTCGATATTGGCCTGCAGGTAGGCCTTGTCGTAGATCGTGGTGGGGCCGGCGACGGGGTCGGCATCGATGTTGGGCGCGCCGTCGCGCCAGTCGGAGAGCGGCAGGTAGTTGTCGATGCCGACGAAGTCGATGTTCGGATCGGACCACAGCGGGTCCATGTTGAAGAGGACATCGCCCGTGCCGTCGGCCGGCCGGTGCGAATGGTACTCGGTCCAGTCGGCCGCGTAGCCGACCTTGCAGCCCGGGCCCACGATCGCCTTGACGGCCGCCGCCAGCGCTTTCAACGCCGCCACCGCCGGATAGGGCGCGTCGCCCGGCCCGGTCCGGAGCCGCGTCAGGCCGACCAGCTCGGAGCCGACGACGAAGCTGTCGACGCCGCCCGCCTGCACGGCGAGCTGGGCGTAGTGCAGCACCATCGGCGTGTAGGCGGCGAAGAAGGCGGCGACCTGGTCGGCCACCGCGGGGGTCCGGTCGGCCGTGCCGGGCTGGCCCGGGCCGGGATGGCAGGTCACGCGGCCGCGCCACGGATAGGGCGCCTGGGCGGCCCCGCCGTACGGGTCCGGCAGGGCGTTGCCGGGCGGCACGTCCATCATCACGAAGGGATAGAACTGCACCCTGAGCCCGCGGGCGTTCATGGCGCCGATGGCCTGCACCACCGTGTCGTCGGAGGGCGTGCCGCCGAAGGCCGGCACGAGGCCGCCGATCGCGGGGGCGGCCCCGGCGAGGCCGGTCGGGTCGAGGGTCGCGGGGTCGATCTGCGATACGACGTCCGCGGTGGCGCGGGTGAAGCCCGCCACGGCCCAGTCGGCAGGCCGCACCGTCTTGTATGGGGTCTCGACCTTGGGGACGATCCGGCAGGTGCCGGCCCGCAGGTCGGTGCCGAACCAGCTCACCACCAGCGACACGGCGCCCCGACCCGGCAGGGTGGCGTCGAGCTGGTCGAGGGCGGAGTAGAGGTCCGGGATGCCGTCCGGCGTGTGGACGTTCTCGGGAAACCAGGCGCCGAAGCCGTCGCTCGACTGGTAGACCTGCGTGCCGAGCACGAACTCGCCGGCGCCGGGCAGCAGGCAGACGGCGCGCAGCGTGTTGGTGACGTCGTCGGGGTCGGGGATGGGCGGGCGGCGCAGGATCTCGGCGGTGATCTGCGGCATGCGGTTGCCGAAGTCGCCGAGCGGCATGAGGTCGAAGACGAGGTAGCAGATCCCGCGATAGGCCGGCACGGCGCCGACGCCCTCGGCGGCCTCGATCGAGGCATCGGGCATCTGGCCCTCGGAGCCGTCGTAGAAGCGGGTGCTGTACTGGCTGAGGTCGAGTTCGTTGCCGTCGGCCCAGACGCGGCCGAGGGTGACGGAGTCCCCGCCCTCGCAGAAGGCCACCGCGAAGGACAGCTCGAAGCTCGTCACCTTGGTGGAGGCGCCGAAGCCCTTGCCGGACGCACTGGTGCTCTTTTGGGTCTTGGACACGGCCTGGAACCTGGTGCACCAGATGACGTTGCCGCCGAGGCGCATGCGGCCCCACAGCTTGCGCACCGGCGTGCCCTCGCCGGCATGGGTGATGCCGATCTCGGCGAGCTGCGGGGCCTTGCTGCGCCGCGACGCCAGCGTGTTGGCCAGCAGCCCGTCGACGAGGCCGCCGCCGACGGCGCCGAGCGCCCCCCCGACGATGCCGCCGAGCGGGCCGCCGAGGGCCGTGCCGATGGCCGTGCCGGCCGAACGGAGGACGAGCGTGGCCATGGTGGACCTCGGCTATGAGGATAGGGGCGGGCGAACCCGGACTGGAAATCGGACGTTCAGCCAGCACGGGAGCGCGGGGCAGGGTTGACGCCAGCGCAGAAGTGTTCAGGGTGTCGGTGTCTCGAGCCACCGTCGCAGCGGTATCGGCGAGGAGCGTCCCATGCGTCAGGAAGACCTGCCGGCCTCCGGCTTCACCGACAACGAGATGATGCTCATCGCCGAAGCCGTGCGCCGCGCGCAGCTTCGGCACGGCGAAGCCGGGATCGAGCGCGGCGCCATCGAGGAAGCGATCATCGCCGAGGCGCGGCGGGGCACGCGGACCATGTATGGGCTGGTGAAGGTGGGCTGGCGGCTTGAGCGGGACGCCGCGACCGCCGGCCTGCTTTAGGCAGGCCGGCGCCTCGTCCCGCCAGCCCGCGGGCGGCGGTCTCCCCGGCGGCGTCGCCGGCGGGCCCTCACCGTTCCGGCCACCCGAACCCCGCCACGGCGCGCCGCCACCACCACGTCCCCACGGCCACCTCGCGCACGCGGTCGCGCGACTGGGCGTGGATCATGCGGCCGCCGTCGCTCAGGATGGCGGCATGTTTCGCCGGGCAGCCCGGCCGCAGCCGGAACAGCACCACGTCGCCCGGGCCCGCCGCGGCGAGGTCCACCGGGACCAGATGCCGCCGCGCGGCCTCGAGCATCGGCTCCGCTTCCCCCACCTCGCCCCAATCCGGCGTATAGGGGGGCGGCACTTCGGGCTCGGCGCCGTAGAGGTCGCGCCAAACGCCACGCACGAGGCCGAGGCAGTCGCAGCCGGCCCCGGCCAGAGCGGCCTGGTGGTGGTAGGGCGTGCCGATAAAGCGCCGCGCCGACGCCACGACGTCGTCCCGCGTCGACATCAGCTGCTCCCGAACAGCGAGCCGCCGGTCGCGCCCAGCGCGCCCTGGACGCCGTATCGCGTCACGGCGTCGGCGCCCGGGATGTGCGGGAAGCCGCGGAAGTTGGCGGTGTTGGCGAATTTGGAGCCGCAGACCGCCAGCGTCTTGCGGCAGCCCGCCAGCACCGTGCCGGCATCGCCCGCCGCGATCGGGAAGGGCAAGGGCAGCCACAGCTCCAGCTGGTCGATGCCGCTGGTGCGTCGGTGGAATTTGACCTCCACGGCGATGGCGGCATTGGCGCCGGAGGCGAAGGTCAGGGTCCCGCCCGTGAACCAGTCTGAGACGAAGCCCGACAGGCCCGTAGCCACGATCGTCCGCGCCGTCGTCGCGTCCGAGGCCGCGAAGCCGGCCCGCAGCGTCGCCTGCGTCAGGTCCACCTTGCAGCGCGCGTCACCGAGTTGCGCCCCGCAGGTCCGGGAATAGGTCGCGCCGATCGTCTGGTTCAGCCGATGCGCCATCGAACGCAGCTCGGCCGAGAAGGCGAGCCCCTCGCGCTTGACCTCGCCGAGGTTGCCCGACGCGAGCAGCGCGAAGATCGTGGGATCGGTCCAGTCGACCCACAGGAGGTCGACGGCCGCGTCGTCGTAGCGCCCGGCCAGGATGTCGGCCTCGGTGATGCCGTCGGACGAGAAGGCGCCGGCCGCCGCGACATTGTCGATCGACAGGCCCAGCGACTGTTCGAGCCGCGACGCCGAGAAGCCCGTGCCGGCGCGGAAGGACGTGCCGTCGGCGTGCAGGTCCCGGTCGTGCTCGGTGAAGCCCAGCACCGCGCCGTCGGCCCGGGTCACGCGCCAGCAATGGCTGAGCGTCGTGACGCCGGAGGCGAGGCGGGCCTGGAGGGCGGCGGAAAGCGTCTTCACGGCCGGATCTCCACGATCGGGATGTTGGGGATCTGCCCGGCCTCGAAGAAGGCGAGGTCGGCCTCGAGGTAATCGGTGTCGAAGGGGACGATGTCGACGACCTTGCGGGCCAGCCAATCGCCGCGGTACATCGCATCGATCTGGGCGCGGGACAGGTCGACGACCTGGAAGGCGTCGCCCGCCGCCTTGTCCTTGCCGGCCCCGAGCGAGGCCGCCAGGTTCGACAGGCTGTCGCGCGTCTCCGCGCCGAACGAAAACGACATGCGGAGGCTCGCTGATCGAGGATGAGGGCGCGCGGCGGCGGCCCGCGGCTCATGGCGAGCGGCAGGAGCGGGGCGGGCGCGGAGGCGGAGCCGGGAGGGACGCGGGGAAGCGCGTCGGAGCCGTCAGGGCGGCCGGACATGAAAAAGGCCCGGAAGCGAGGTGCCCCGGGCCGAAACCGCAATGCTGCAGTGAAACTATGTCTAGGCGATCAACCGCCCAAGATCAAGAACAAAAGAGGAACATTCCCGGTCGCCCGGGCCTCTCACCGAAGCTCGCCACAGGGCCTTGAGGCCGCCGGGCTCCCGGTTCAATCGCCGCGGAAACGTTCCTCGCGCCAGGGGTCGCCCCGCATGTGGTAGCCGTTGAGCTCCCAGAAGCCCGCCTCGTCCTTTTCGGTGAAGCGCAGGGCGCGCAGCCACTTGGCGCTTTTCCAGAAGTAGAGGTGCGGCACCAGGAGCCGGGCGGGTCCGCCGTGGTCGGGCGTGATGGGCTGGCCGGCGTAGCGGGTCGCGATCATGGCCTTGCCGCCGATGAGGTCGGCCGCCGGGACGTTGGTGGAATAGTCGTCGAAGGAGACCGCCAGCGCGAAGGGCGTCGGCGGCTCGCCGCGGGTCGCGTCCGCCAGCAGGTCGTCGACCGTCACGCCTTCCCACAGCGTGTCGAACTTCGACCATGTGGTGACGCAGTGGATGTCGCCGCGCCATCGCGTCTTCGGCAGGGCCTCGAACTGGTCCCAGCTCCAGCTCTTCACGGGCCGCGCCCGGTCGTAGAGCACGAAGCGCCACCGCGCCATGTCGATGCGCGGCGTCGGGCCGATCTGCAGGACGGGGAAGTCCGAAACCTCGTGCTGCCCCGGCGGCAGCCGCGCCCTGTCCCCCGCCGAGGGTGGGCGTCCCGAGAACCCGCGCGTCACCATCCTGTCCTCCCGTTCTCGCGGAGAGCGCCGGTCGTCGCGGCGCCGGCTTCAGGCGGCCGAAACCGCCTCCCAGGCCAGGATGGCGGTGGCGAGGTCGGCCACGGCCGTGCCGACCGGCTTGAAGAGCGTGATGTCGTCTGGCCCGCCCCGCCCCGGCGCCTCGGCGCGGCACAGGGCGCCGAGGTCGACGACGGCCTCGGGGCGCAGAACGCCGTCGCGGATCGCGATGGCGACATCGCCCCCCTCGGTCAGCGCCGCCGCCGTGTCGACCACGACGCGGGCGCGGCGCAAGGCCTCGTCGTCGGCCTCGCGCATGCCCATCGTGAAGGCGCCGACGAGGTCGAGATGCTGGCCGGCCTGCAGCCAGGCGCCCCGGATCAGCGGCGCGGTCGACAGGGTCGCGCAGCAGACGATGTCGGCGCCGCGCACCGCGCCCTCGAGGTCCGTGACGGCGTCGGCCGGCAGCCCCGCGTCGCGCAGCCCCGCGGCGAGGCGCTCGGCGCCGGCGGGACGGTGGTTCCAGACCGCGACATGGGCGAGCGGGCGGACGGCGGCATGGGCCCGGGCCAGGAAGGGCGCCAGCGCCCCGGCGCCGACGACCAGCAGCCGGGCGGCCCCGGGACGGGCGAGGAGGTCGGCGCCGAGCGCCGACACGGCCGCGGTGCGCCAATGGGTGAGCCGGGTGCCGTCGAGCACCGCCAGGGGCGCGCCGGTCTCGCCCGACTGCAGCACGTAGACGCCCATCACGGCCGGCAGGCCCAGGCGTCCGTTGTCGGGGAAGACGTCGACGATCTTGGTGCCGACATAGGCGCCGGGCCGCGGCGCGTCCGCGCTCCAGGCGGGCATGAGGAGGTGGACGGGCCCGGGCCCGTCACCCGTCCCGACGTGGTGGTGGTGACGCGTGGGCGCGTGGAAGCCGCCCAGGAAGGCGCCGCGCAGGGCCGCGACCAGCGCCGGAAAGGCGAGATGTCGGTCGAGGTCCTCCGGGCCGACGATCCGCATGGCGGGGCCGCCTAGTGGTGAAGTTCGAGCGCCGGCAGCGGGGCGGGCGCCGTGCCGGCGAGGCGCGCCTCCTCGCGGTTCTGGCGGGACAGGATGTCGAGTTCGGTGCGCAGCCGGGCATTCTCGGCCTGGGCCTCGCGTGCCTCGGCGCCGAAGCGGCGGGCCGCCGTCCGATAGCGGGCCTGGCCCAGCCAGCTCGCCACGCCGCCGATGACGACGCCGGCGGCCAGCAACAAGAAGACCAGGAGGAAGAGCGGCGCCGCCAGGACGAAGACGGGCTCGCCGGACGAGAAGGGATCGAAGGAGATCGCGATGACCTGCCGGTTGGCGACCGCGAAAGCGATCGCCAGGATGGCGATCGGCACCAGCAGCACCAGCCCGACGGCCCTCTGGAAGGTCTTCACATTCATCTCCTCTGCCGATGCCGTCCGGGCGGGCCCGTCGCCTCAACGCGCGCCGGGTGTCGCACGATCCGTCGTGCGGCGCATCAGGCTTGTGGGCCGGTCAGGCGCGCAGGCGCTTGCGCGGCGCCGGCTCGGCGGCAGCCGCCACCTCCGCGGCGTCGGCGGGGTTCAGCCGCTCGCGCATCTCCTTGCCGGTCTTGAAGAACGGGACGGCCTTCTCGACGACCGCGACATGGTCGCCGGTGCGCGGGTTGCGGCCGAGGCGCGCGTCCCGCTGCTTCACGGAAAAGGCGCCGAAGCCGCGCAGTTCCACCCGGTCGCCCCGCACGAGAGCGTCGGTGATGCCGTTGAGCACGGCGTTGACCACCTTCTCGATGTCGCGCTGGTAGAGGTGCGGATTCTTCTCGGCGATCCGCTGGACCAGTTCCGACTTGATCACCTGCGCCCCCACCGCCGCGCCGCCGTGCGGGGTGCCGGCCAGCCGGCCCGGTTACCCTTCACTCGCCCGCCGCACCCTGCCAAACGGCCAGGAGACCGTCAAGGCGAGGCCTGTCGGCGGCCGTTCCGAGGGCGGCGGCGAGCCGGCCGACATCGTGCAGGCCGAGGGCATCGGCGACGCCGGCGCTCGCCGACAGGAGTCCGAAGAGCCCGGTGCGGGCCTTGGGCTTGTAGTCGCGGATCGGCAGCCCGCGGCCGACGTGACGCACCGTCTCCAGCCACTTCACGGCATCCTCCTCGGTGCCGAGTTCGTCGACCAGCTTCAGGGGCAGGCCCTGCCGGCCGGTGAAGACGCGGCCGTCGTCGACGGCGGCGAGTTCGGCGTCGGTCATGTTGCGGCGGTCCTTCACCAGCCCCTTGAACCAGTCGAAGCTGTCGGACACCAGGGCCGCCAGCGCGGCCCGCGCCGCATCGCTCGTGGGCTCGAAGCCGTTGGGCGCGGCCTTGAGGGGCGCGGATTTGACCTCCTCGACCTTGACGCCGACCTTGTCGAGCAGGCCCGACACGTTGGGGAACTGGAACAGCACGCCGATCGAGCCCACGAGCGAATTGCCGTAGGCCACGATGTGGTCGGCGCCGAGCGCCGCGATATAGGCACCCGAGGCCGCGAGCGTGTCGACGGTGGCCACGACGGGCTTCTTCGCCGCCACCTTGCGGATCGCGTCGAAGACGCGTTCGGAGCCGACGGTGGTGCCGCCGGGGCTCTCGATCTGCAGGATCAGGGCCGCGCTCTGCGACGTCTCGACGTCGTGGAGCAGGCGCAGCGTCTCGTCATCGCCCGTGATGAGGCCGCCGATCTTGACGCGGGCGATGTGGGGCGTGATGCGGTCGGCGAAACCCGTGCGTCCCTTGGCGGCCAGGGCCACGATCGCCAGGACCACGACCACGCCCGCCACGACCCGCCAGAAGGTGAGCTTGCGCCGGATCCGGCGCCGGTCGACGAGGTAATCGGCAGCGCCCGTGGACATCGACATAATGGACCCTGCTCCCCACCGGACCGTGTCGGCTCCCCGAGGTTTAGAGGGGTGCCGGAGCGCGCGCAAGCGAGGGGCGGCGATCGCCCCCGCGGGCCCTGACGCGGCGGGCGTCCGCCCCGAGGCGGGCCGTCGCAAGCCCGTCCGGGGCCCGCTTCACCGCACGGCCGCATGTTCCCGGATGGGCAGCAGGGAGCCGCCGAGGCGCCACCGCTCGGGGCCGAGGAAGAGCCGGCGCCGCGGCTCGTATTCGAAGGGCTGCGGGCCCTTGCCGTTGCGGATCTTCGCCCCGAGCTGCTGCTCGAAGGCCGCGCAGCTGCGCCAGATCCCGACGTTGAGGAAGGTCGAGCAGTCGGAGCTGCAGCGCCACGTCGCGCAGGGCATTTCGTCGTCGCCCCGCACCCGGTTCAGGAACTCACCGATCAGCCCCGCCCGGTCGTCGATGGCTTCCCGTTCGGACCAGTAGGTCAGGAACTCCTGCTCCCGCCCGTGGACGATGCTCCACGCCACCACGACGATCAGCATCTCGTCGGGCTTCGGCGTCGACTGGTAGTCCCGCCCGACCGGCGGCAGCGCCGGCCAGGCATCGTCGAAGGCGACGTTGTCGTTGTGTCCAATCGCCCTTGCAGCAGCCATGACAGCCTCATACGTCCGATCTTGTCCGCATGTCGTAGCAGCCGGAAGTTGGCCGAACCGCCTGGGAAAGAGGACGATTGAGATCAGCGCATTAAGACCACCGTAAACTCTGCGGCAGACCTGAGACCTACATCACATCATGCAGCGCGCAACGTTGCGGAGCCGGAATCGTCCAGGCGCTGGCGACCGGCCCGAACCTGTTTCAGCGGGGAGCCGCTACGGCAGGCGCCGCCGCCGCGCCCCCGACCCCGCCGCCGCGACCGACCTTGCGGGCGCGCAGGCGCTGCAACTGGCCGTCCATCAGGACACCCGCCAGGATGACGCCGCCCATGACGGCGAAGTTGAGCGACGACGGGATGCCGAGCAGGTTGACGAGGTTCTGCAGGATCTGCAGCAGCACGGCGCCGAGCGCGATGCCGATGATCGAGCCCTCGCCGCCGCGCAGCGAGCAGCCGCCCAGCACGGCTGCCGCGATGCCGTAGAGCTCGTAGAACGTCCCATGCGAGGCGGGCGAAATGGAGCGCGTGTACATGGCGAAGTAGATGGAGGAGATGCCCGCCAGGCCCGAGCAGATGACGTAGGAGGCGACGATCACCGCCCTGGTGTTGATGCCGGAATAACGGGCCGCTTCCTCGTTCTTGCCGACGGCGAACAGGTAGCGGCCGAAGACCGAGCGATGCAGCAGCACGCCCATGACGATGGCGGCGACGACGAAGACGACGAAGCTCATCGGCACGCCGAAGGTCCGCCCCGTCGTCAGCCAATCCAGCGTCGGGAAGCTCTGGCCGAAGTCGAAACCCGCGGTGCCGTCGTCCGTGTAGTAGCGGGCGACGCCCCGGTAGATGAGCAGGCCGCAGAGCGTCACCACGAAGGGCTGCAGCCGCATGCGGGTGATGAGGAAGCCGTGCAGCAGCCCGATGCCGACGCCGGCCGCCACCACGATCAGCACCGCCAGCATCCAGTTGAGGCCGAAACTCGTCACCAGCGAGATGAAGACCACGCCGAGCAGCGCGAAGACCGAGCCGATCGACAGGTCGATGCCGCCCGTGATGATGACGAAGCCCTCGCCGATGGAGAACAGGCCGTAGAGGCCGATCAGGTTGGCGGTGTTGGAGATGTTGATGGGCGAGATGAACCGCGGGTTCAGGACCGCCACGACGGCCCCCACCAGCAGGATCAGCAGGAAGAGCCCGAGGTCCTTCTTGAGCATCGCGTGTCGTCCTCAGTGGCTGGCCGAGCCGACGGCGAGCCGCATGACGGCCGCCTCGCTCAGCTGGTTACGCTCCAGCACCCCCGTGATGGCGCCCTCGTGCATCACGGCGACCCGGTCCGACACGCCGATCACCTCCTCCATGTCGCTGGAGATCATCAGGATGGCGACGCCGCGGTCGGCCAGCGCCCGCATCAGCGCGTAGATCTCGGACTTCGACCCGACGTCGATGCCCCGCGTCGGCTCGTCGAAGATCATCACCTTGGGGTCCATGCAGAGCCATTTGCCGAGCACGACCTTCTGCTGGTTGCCGCCCGACAGCGTGCCGGTGCGGGTGGCGACATCGGGCGCCTTGATGCGGAGGGACTTGCGCTGGGCTTCGGCGTTGCTGCGCTCGGCCGCCGCGCTGAGCAGGCCCGCGCGGGCGAAACGGGGCAGGCTCGCCAGGGAGATGTTGGCGGCGATCGGGTCGTCGAGGATCAACCCCGAAGCCTTGCGGTCCTCGGGCGCGAGGTAGATGCCGGCGTGGATGGCATCGCGCGGGGAGGCGAGACGGATGTCCTGGCCGCCCCGGCGCAGCGTGCCGGCGGCGGGCGGGTCGATTCCGAAGATGACGCGGGCGAGTTCCGTGCGCCCCGCCCCGATGAGCCCGCCGAGACCCAGGATCTCGCCCGCGCGCAGCGGCATGGTGACGGGCCGGTCGGGATAGGCGGTGGTGGCGAGGCCCACGAGATCCAGCGCGGCCTCGCCCGGCGGCCGGGCCGGGGGCGTGTACAGGGACTTCAGGTCGCGGCCGATCATCAGCCGGATCATGGCGTCATGGCGGATCTCGCCCGCGTTCAGCGTGCCCACCATGGCGCCGTCCCGCAGCACCACGACGCGGTCGGCGCAGGCCTCGATCTCGCTCAGGCGATGCGAGATGAACACGATGGCGACCCCGGCGCGCCTGAGGTCCGCCACCACCGCGAGAAGTCGGTTGGTTTCCGTCAGCGTCAGGCTCGAGGTCGGCTCGTCCATGATGATGAGCCGGGCGTCGAGCGAAAGCGCCTTGACGATCTCCAGCATCTGGCACTGGGCGATGGACAGGGCCGAGACGGGCGTGTCGGCGGTGAAGTCGCAGCCGAGCCGCTCCAGGAGCGGCGTCACCCGGGCCCGGAGGGCCGGGCGGTCGATCAGCCGCAGCGGGCCGCCGCGGGTCGGCTCGCGCCCGATGAAGACGTTGGCGGCCGCGTCGAGGTTGTCGAAGAGGTTCAGCTCCTGGTGCACGAAGGCGATGCCGGCGCCGAGCGACTGGGTGACGGTGAGGGACGGGTGGTCGACGCCGCCGATGGCGATGCGCCCGGCGCTCGGCGCCACGACGCCGCCGAGGATCTTCATCAACGTCGACTTGCCGGCCCCGTTCTCGCCGATGAGCCCCAGGACCTCGCCGGGCGCCACGGCGAGGCTGACGTCCTTCAGCGCCCGCACGCCCGGGTAGGTCTTGTCGATGTTGCGCAGTTCGAGCAGCGGCTGGGTCATGGCGCGCCTGGTCGGGGATGGGGGTGGCATGCGGCATCGGGCGAGGGCCGCGCCCGGGAAACCCGACCGCACCGCTCCCGCCCGGCCGCGACCGGTCGCTTGCCGGTCAAGTGCCGATCATGCGCCGGTCACTTGCCGGCCACTTGCCGGTCACTTGCCGGTGCGCTGCTTCAGTTCGGCCGCGAAGGCGTCGACATTGCCCTTCTCGATGATCTTGGTCGGGATGATCATGAGGCCGTTCGCCGGCAGGCCGGACTTGTCGCCCTCGATGGCCTTGGCCATGAGCTTCATGCCCTGGTAGGCCCACTCGTAGGGCTGCTGCACCACCGTGCCGACGATCGTGCCCTCCTTGACGCCGCCCAGCGTCACGGGATCCTCGTCGAAGCCCACGATGGTGATCTGCCCGAGCTTCCCGGCTTCCTTGACGGCCTGGTAGATCTGCGGCGTGTTGTAGGAATAGATGCCGACCATGCAGTTGATGTCGGGGCGGGCCGTCAGGGTATCCTCGACGTTGCGCTTGGCGCGGGCCATGTCGATGTCGTCGGCCCGCACGTCGACGAGTTCGACCTTCGAGCCCTTGATGGCGTCGCGGATGCCGTCGGCGCGCTCGCGGGCATTGTCGGCGCCCGGCAGCCCCACGAAGCCCATGCATTTGCCGCCGTTCGGCAGCGCCTTGGTCATCAGCGAGCCGGCCTGCTTGCCGGCGTCGATGTTGCTGGAGCCCACATAGGCGACGCGCTTGGTCTTGGGGGCGTCGCTGTCGGTCGTGAACAGCGTGACGGCGCCGCCGATCTTGTCGAGCTCGTCGGTCTGGGTCTTGGGATCGACCGCGCTGACCATGATGCCGGCGGCGCCCGAGGCCACGAGATCGTCCATCAGGCGGTTCTGGATGGCGGCGGAGGATTGTTCGGGATATTTGATCTGGAGCTTGTAGTTCGGCAGCTCGGCCTGCGCCTTCTTGAGGCCGGCCTCGGCCGACTTCCAGAAGTCGGATGCGCCATTGACGACGAAATAGAGCGGCTTGGTGCCGGCAGCCTGGGCGCCCCCGCAGAGCAGGAGCGTGGCGAGGCCCGCGGTGATCGCGCTTCGCATGGGTTTCCTCCGAAGATCTCGACCGATTCTGTGTCGGCCCAGTGCAGGCTAACACAGGATTCCGCGAGCGCCAGGGGGTAATGTCCTACAAATTTCCCATACGTCTTGCCGGCCGGTCGCGTCGGCCTATGTTGCCGGCCTCTCGACAGAAGCGGGGGCGGGCCGCACGCCCTCTGTCGGCGATCAGGTCTTGATCCAGGCCTTTTCGGCGATGCGGCCGTTGTCCATGTCGAAGCCTGAATGGGGCGTGTGCCCGCCGACCTTGCGGTTGTGGGCATCGAGCCAGTCGCGGAAGCACGGGATGAGGGTGCCGCTCCGCTCGGCCAGCATGGCCTGCATGTCCCAGATGGCGTTGCGGCGCTTCACGTCGTCCACCTCGGCCTGGGCCTCGGCCAGCAGCCTGTCGAACAGCGGATCGCTCCAATGCGACTCGTTCCAGGGGGCTTGGCTCTGGTAGGCGATCTCCAGCATCTGCGTGGCCGAGGGGCGCCCGCCCCAGTAGCTGGCCACGAAGGCCCCCTTCAGCCACACGTTGGAGAAGTAGCCGTCGGCCGGCTCGCGGCGGACTTCGACCGGGATGTCGCATTTGCCCGCCGTGCCCTGGAACAGGGTCGCCATGTCGACCGCGCCGTTGAAGGCCGCGTCCGAGGTCTGCAGCACGATCTTGGGGTTGGACAGCCCCGCCTTGGCGAAGTGGAAGCGCGCCCGGTCGGGGTCGTATCCGAGTTGCGGGAGCGTGCCGTTGTAATAGGGATCGCTGCGGGGGATCGGGTGGTCGTTGCCGACCGTGCCGTAGCCCGAGAACAGCGTCTTGACCATCGCGTCGCGGTCGACCGCATGTTTCAGCGCCTGGCGCAGGTCGAGGCTGTTGTAGGGGTCGCGGTCGTCCATCATGGCCATGACGGGGTACCAGCCGCCCGCCGCCCGCACGATGCCCAGCGTCGGGCTCCGCTCCACGCGCGACACCGTCCGGGGGTCGGCGCGGTTGATGGCGTCCACCTGGCCCAGGATCAGCGCGTTCATGCGCGCTGCGGTCTCGTTGATGACGGTGATCTCCACGGCGTCGAGGTGGCCGCGGTCCGGCTTCCAATAGGCTCCGGCCTTCTTCAGCGAGATCCGCACGCCGGGGTCGAAGAGCTCGACCGCGAAGGCGCCGGTGCCGACCGGCCTGGCCCAGTCGGTGAAGCCCGCCGGAACCATCACGATGTGGTAGTCGCTGAGCACGGTGGCGAAATCGGCATTGGCCGAGGCGAGCCGCACCTCGATCGTCGCGCGATCGACCTTCCGGACGGACGTGACGGGCTTCATCACGCCGGCCGCGCCCGACGGCGTGTCGCCGCGATGGAGGTTCAGCGAATAGATGGCGTCGTCGGCGTCGAATTCCTTGCCGTTGTGGAAATGCACGCCCCTGCGCAGCGTGAACAGCCACGTCCTGGCGCCGTCGCTCGGCTCCCAGCCGGTGGCGAGCTCGGGCTCGGGCCGGTTCTCGGCGCTGTTCTCGACGAGGCCGTTGTAGAGGCCGAAGGCCGTGGCGATCATCACCGAATCGTCCCAGGCCCGCGGGTCGAGGCTGTCGGTGGTGGAGCCGCCTCCGAGGCCGAGCCGCAGCGTGCCCCCCGGCGTCGGCCGGTCCTCGTCGGCGCGGGCCCGTCCCGGGATGAGGGCCGGCATGGCGGCGGCGCCGAGCGCCAGGCCGCCGGTCAGGAGGTCGCGACGCGACGGGCCTGTGCCGGAGACGTCCTGGCCGGAACGGCCCTTGCCGGAGGACCCCTGGCGGGCGTCGCTGTGCGGATCTTCCATGAGCTGCCGTCCCGGACTCGTCGCGGCAGCTCCGGGACGCATCCACCTCCGGCGAGGGCGCTCCGGCCACCGAACCGAAATGCGGCAAATGGCGTGCCATCGTCCCGGCCTGAGCCGAATGAGAGCGGCGGAACCGGGCGCGAGTCAAATGAATGTCGCGTCACGATTCCGCGGCGCGACCCCGGCCCCTGTCCACCGCGGCCGGGACCCGGGCCGGAGCCCTTGCACGCGTGCCGTGCTGCCGCCGCCACACGCCGGCTCCGAACCGCGAACCTGCCTGCAGGTTCGGGTCGAAGCTTCGGCAGCGGCCTGACGGGCTCAGACGTCGAGCATCAGCCGGGTGGGGTCTTCCAGGGCCTCCTTGACGCGCACCAGGAAGGTGACGGCCTCGCGCCCGTCGACGATGCGGTGGTCGTAGGAGAGGGCGAGGTACATCATGGGCCGCACCTCCACCTTGCCGCCGACCACGATCGGCCGATCCTGGATCTTGTGCATGCCGAGGATGCCCGACTGGGGGGCATTGAGGATCGGCGTCGACATCAGCGAGCCGTAGATGCCGCCGTTGGTGATGGTGAAGGTGCCGCCCTGCATGTCCTCGATCTTGAGCTGGCCGTCGCGCGCCTTCTTGCCGTAGCCCGCGATGGTCTTCTCGATGTCGGACAGGCTGAGCCCGTCGGCGTCCCGCACCACCGGCACGACGAGGCCCTTCTCGGTCCCGACCGCGATGCCGATGTGGTAGTAGTTCTTGAAGACGATGTCGGTGCCGTCGATCTCGGCATTGACGGCCGGCAGCTCCTTCAGCGCCCCGACGACGGCCTTCACGAACAGGCCCATGAAGCCGAGCTTGGCGCCGTGCTTCTTCTCGAAGACGTCCTTGTACTTGGCCCGCAGGGCCATCACGCCCGACATGTCCACCTCGTTGAAGGTGGTCAGCATGGCGGCGGTGTTCTGGGCGTCCTTGAGGCGGCGCGCGATGGTTTGGCGCAGCTTCGTCATGCGGACGCGCTCTTCGCGCTCGGCATCGGTCTGCGGCGGGGCCTGGCGGGGGGCCGGGGCGGGCGCCGGAGCCGGGGCGGGACGCGCCGCGGCGGGCGCCGGAGCCCGGGCTGCCGCGATGACATCGCCCTTCAGCACCTGGCCCCGCTTGCCGGAGCCCTCGACGCCCGACAGGTCGATCCCCTTCTCGGCCGCCATCCTGGCGGCGGAGGGCGCCGGCGGCATGGTGCCGGCAGCGCCCTTCGGGGCGGGCGGCGCGGCGCCGTTGGTGGCCGGAGCCGAAGCGGTGGACGCAGCGCCGCCAGCCGAGGCCGAGATCTGGCCGAGCACGGCGCCGGGCGTGACGGTCGACCCCGTCTCGACGCCGATCGAAGCCAGCACGCCGGACGTCGGGGCATTGACCTCGAGCGTGACCTTGTCGGTCTCGAGTTCCACCAGCGGCTCGTCCGCCTTCACGCTGTCGCCGGGCTTCTTGAACCATTTGGCGACGGTGGCTTCGCTCACCGACTCGCCGAGCGTCGGCACCTTGATGTCGGTGCCGACGCCGCCGGTGTCGCCTGCCGCGGGCGCGGCCGGGGCGGGATCGGCATGGTTGCCGTAGCCGGCGCCGGTCTCGATGCCCTCGACGGCGGATGCCGTCGCCTTTGCAGGCTCTACCTTGGCGGTCTCGGCTTTGGCAGGCTCGCCCTTGTCAGACGGAGCCTTGGCCGACGGGGCCTTGGCGGCCGGCGCCGCCGCACCGGCGCCGCCGGCCGAGATCTGACCCAGGAGGGCCCCGGGCGTCACGGTCTCGCCGTCCTTGACGACGATCTCGCTGAGGACGCCGGCGGCGGGGGCGTTGACCTCCAGCGTGACCTTGTCGGTCTCGAGTTCGCAGATCGGCTCGTCCGCCTTCACGGCGTCGCCCGCCTTCTTGAACCAGCGGCCGATCGTGGCCTCGCTGACCGATTCGCCGAGGGTGGGAACGCGAATCTCAGTCGCCATGGAAGTGTCGCCCCGATTGCCGACGCCGCAGCGCCACTCTGTCCTGTGATCGAAACCGCGCCGAACGGCGCGGGTATCCGTGAGCCCGTCGTCCGTGGGGCGCTCAGCCCGCGAAGACGTCGTCCATGAAGGCTTTCAGCTGCGTCAGATGCTTGGACATCAGGCCCGTGGCGGTGGCGGCCGCCGCCGGGCGGCCGGCGTAGCGGGGACGCTTCCGCTCCATCTTGGCCTGGTCCATCACCCATTCGAGATAGGGATCGACGAAGTTCCAGGACCCCATGTTCTTGGGCTCCTCCTGGCACCAGACCACCTCGGCATTGCGGAACCGTGACAGCTCGTTGACCAGGGTCTTCAGCGGGAACGGGTAGAGCTGCTCGACGCGCAGGACGTAGACGTCGTCGATGCCGCGCTTCTCGCGCTCCTCGAAGAGGTCGTAATAGACCTTGCCGGTGCAGAGCACGACGCGGCGGATCCTGTCGTCCGGGGCGAGGCGCGGCCCCTCGCTCAGGCGCTCGGCATCGTCGCGCAGCACGCGGTGGAAGGTCGAGCCCGCCGCCATCTCGTCGAGTGTCGAGGTCGCGCGCTTGTGGCGCAGCAGCGACTTCGGCGTCATGAGGATCAGCGGCTTGCGGATGTCGCGCTTGAGCTGCCGGCGCAGGATGTGGAAGTAGTTGGCCGGCGTCGTGACGTTGGCGACCTGCATGTTGTCTTCCGCGCACATCTGCAGGAAGCGCTCGAGGCGCGCCGAGGAATGCTCGGGACCCTGCCCCTCGTAGCCGTGCGGCAGCAGGCAGACGAGGCCCGACAGGCGCAGCCACTTGCGTTCGCCCGCCGAGATGAACTGGTCGAACACCACCTGGGCGCCGTTGGCGAAGTCGCCGAACTGGGCTTCCCACATGGTCAGCGCGTTGGGTTCGGCCAGCGAGTAGCCGTATTCGAAGCCGAGCACGGCCTCCTCCGAGAGCATCGAGTTGATGACCTCGTAGTTGGCCTGCCCGTCCCGGATGTTGTTCAGCGGGATGTATCGGGCCTCGGTCTCCTGGTCGATCAGCACCGAATGGCGCTGCGAGAAGGTGCCGCGCTCGCTGTCCTGTCCCGACAGGCGCACCGGCCGGCCCTCGTCGACCAGCGAACCGAAGGCCAGGGCCTCGCCGGTGGCCCAGTCGATGCCCTCGCCCGTCTCGATCATCTTGCGGCGGTTGTCGAGGAAGCGGCCGATCGTCTTGTGCAGCTGGAAGCCGTCCGGCACGGCGGTGAGCCGCCCGCCGATCTCCTTCAGCTTGCTGATCTCGACCCCGGTGCGGCCGCGCCAGTCGTCGTCCTGCGTGCCGGCGGGCTTGAGATGGGCCCAGCGGCCGTCGAACCAATCCGCCTTGTTGGGCTTGTAGCTCGCTCCGGCCTCGAATTCGGCGTCGAGCTTCTGGCGGAACTCGGCCTTCTGGGCCTCGACCTCCTCGGCCGAGACGACGCCCTCGCCGATCAGCTTCTCGGCATAAAGCTCCAGCGTGGAGCGATGGCCGCGGATGGTCTTGTACATCAGCGGTTGGGTGAAGCTCGGCTCGTCGCCCTCGTTGTGGCCGAAGCGGCGGTAGCAGAACATGTCGATGACGACGGGCTTGTGGAACCGTTGCCGGAATTCCACTGCGACCTTGGCGGCGAAGGTGACGGCCTCGGGATCGTCGCCGTTCACGTGGAAGATCGGAGCCTCGATCATCTTCGCCACGTCGGACGGATAGGGCGAGGAGCGCGAATAGCGCGGGTAGGTGGTGAACCCGATCTGGTTGTTGATGATGAAGTGGAGGGAGCCGCCGGTGCGGTGCCCCTTCAGCCCCGACAGGCCGAAGCATTCCGCGATCACGCCCTGGCCGGCAAAGGCGGCGTCGCCGTGCAGCAGCAGCGGCATGACCTTCTCGCGCTCGACCTGGTCGTTCAGCTGGTCCTGCTTGGCCCGCACCTTGCCCAGCACCACGGGGTCGACGATCTCGAGGTGCGACGGGTTGGCGGTCAGCGACAGGTGGACCCTGTTGCCGTCGAACTCGCGGTCCGACGAGGCGCCGAGGTGGTACTTGACGTCGCCCGAACCCTCGACCTCCTGGGGCGAGGCGGAGCCGCCCTTGAACTCGTTGAAGATGGCGCGGTGCGGCTTGCCCATCACCTGGGACAGCACGTTGAGGCGGCCGCGATGGGCCATGCCGAGCACGATCTCGGAAACGCCGAGGGCGCCGCCGCGCTTGATGATCTGCTCCAGGGCCGGGATCATGGCCTCGGCGCCGTCGAGGCCGAAGCGCTTGGTGCCGGTGTAGCGCACGTCCAGGAACTTCTCGAAGCCTTCGGCCTCGACGAGCTTCTGCAGGATGGCGCGCTTGCCCTCGCGCGTGAAGGAGATGGACTTGTCCGGCCCCTCGATGCGCAGCTGCATCCAGGCCTTCTCGTCCGGATCCGAGACGTGCATGAACTCGAAGCCGATGGTCGAGCAATAGGTGCGGCGCAGGATGTCGAGCATCTCGCGCACCGTCGCGGTCTCGAGGCCCAGCACGTTGTCGATGAAGATCGGCCGGTCGTAATCGGCCTGGGTGAAGCCGTAGGCCTCGGGGGTGATCTCCTGCTTCTCGCGCTCCGGCTCGAGGCCGAGCGGGTCGAGGTTGGCATGGAGATGGCCCCGCATGCGGAAGGCGCGGATCATCATGAGGGCGCGCAGGCTGTCGCGCGTGGCGCGGCGCAGGTCCTCGTCCGAGATGGCGGCGGGGGCGGCCCCGGCCGACTTGGCGTCGGGAGCCGGAGCCTTGCTGTCGGGAGCCTTGGCGTCGGGAGCCTTGCCTTCGGCCCGCGCCTTGATCTTGCCGGCCAGCGCGGCCTCGGCCACGCCCCAATTGCCGTCGAGCGTCGCCGTCAACTCGCCATTGGCGAGGACCGGCCAGTTGGGCCGCTTCCAGGACGCGCCTTCCGCGCTCTTCACCACGGCGTCGCGGCTGTCGTCCAGCCCGTCGAAGAACCGGCGCCACTCGGGATCCACGCTCTCCGGGTCGGCCTCGTACCGGGCCTGGAGCTGCTCGAGGTAGCTGGCATTGACGCCAGACAGGAAACTCGAACCGAGGAGGGCTTGGTCGTCCCGCTGTGACATGAGCGTGTGGTTCCTTGATCGGGGGCCGGCGGCGGCCACCGATGGTCGCGTCAGCTATCGTGCGCTTGCATCTGAAGTGGGCATGGGGCGGCGGCTTTGTAACCCGGCGCCGCCCCGGACCCGCCCTGGTTCAGCCCTTCAAGACGTCAACAAGGGTTTTTCCGAGGCGGGCCGGCGAGGGCGAGACCCGGATGCCGGCCGCCTCCATGGCGGCGATCTTGCTCTCGGCGTCGCCCTTGCCGCCCGAGATGATGGCGCCGGCATGGCCCATGCGGCGGCCGGGAGGGGCGGTGCGGCCCGCGATGAAGCCCACGGTGGGCTTCTTGCGGCCGCGCTTGGCCTCGTCGGCCAGGAACTGCGCGGCTTCCTCCTCGGCCGAGCCGCCGATCTCGCCGATCATGATGATCGATGTGGTCTTGGGGTCGGCGAGGAAGAGTTCGAGCACGTCGATGAACTCGGTGCCCTTGACGGGATCGCCGCCGATGCCGACCGCGGTGGTCTGGCCGAGGCCCTCGGCGGTGGTCTGGAACACGGCCTCGTAGGTCAGGGTGCCGGAGCGCGACACGACGCCGACGGAGCCCGGCTTGAAGATGCTGCCCGGCATGATGCCGATCTTGCATTCGCCGGCCGTCATGACGCCGGGGCAGTTCGGGCCGATGAGGCGCGACTTGGAGCCCGCGAGGGCCCGCTTGACCTTGATCATGTCGCTGACCGGGATGCCCTCGGTGATGCAGACGATGAGCGGGATCTCGGCCGCGACGGCTTCGAGGATGGCGTCGGCGGCACCCGGCGGCGGCACGTAGATGACCGACGCGTCGGCGCCCGTGGCGTCCCGGCACTGGGCGACGGTGTCGAACACCGGCAGGCCGAGATGGGTCTGGCCGCCCTTCCCGGGCGACGTGCCGCCGACCATCCTGGTGCCGTAGGCCATCGCCTGCTCGGAATGGAAGGTGCCGTTCTTGCCGGTGAAGCCCTGGCAGAGGACCTTGGTGTTGCTATCGATCAGGACGGACATGCGGGGACTCCGGCGGCCGAGCCGCGGCGATCTCAGGGATCACAAGAAGGGGTTGTGGACCAGCGCCGTGCCGTAGCGCTGCCCATGGTTGCGGTCTTCGGTGTAGAGGCTGCCGGCGCCGATGCATTCGGCGGCGGCGGGGATTGCGGCACGCCAGCGTGACGTCTTTGACGAACCGAAACTTGCGGATCGCCGCCGCGACGAAGGCCACATCCGGGGGAACGATGGGGCCTGTCGCCAGGCGGTCGCTCCACGCGCGGCCTCGATGCTGGGGGCCGGATCGCGAGCCTTGCGAACGGCGTCCAAAGGGCGTCGACGGGGAAACTCCCGCGGGACGTGAGCCGACAGGCCGGCCTCGCTGCTGTCGAGCGGATGGGGCGAGTGCCGATGCCCGGCGGCTTCGGCGGGATCGACGGAAGCCGCGTCGAGGGTGACATCCGTGTCAACGAAGCACCGCGCGGTCACGGGTGTCCTCCCGATCCCATCGTCGGCCGGTCTCGAAACCCAGGGGCTGCAGGCTGGCGAGGTCACGGAACGTCGTCGAGCCGCTTTCTCGGTCGACCATCGCCGACCGGGCCGACCCCACGATGGCGTGCGACGTCGCCTGGCGACGCGCCGCGGTTGCCCGCAGCGCGTCGATCAGACCGTCGTCGTTGTCGATCGTGAGGGCTGTCATGGCCGGCTCCGTACCGTTCAGCCCTTGTCGCGGGCGTCGCGCACGGCGGTGACGATCTTCTGGGCGGCATCGTCGAGGTCGTCGGCCGGGATGACGTTCAGGCCCGACTTCGAGATGATGTCCTTGCCGAGCTGCACGTTGGTGCCCTCGAGGCGCACCACCAGCGGCACCGTCAGACCGACATCCTTCACGGCGGCGATGACGCCCTCGGCGATGACGTCGCAGCGCATGATGCCGCCGAAGATGTTGACCAGGATGCCCTTCACGTTGGGATCGGCCGTGATGATCTTGAAGGCGGCCGTCACCTTGTCCTTCGTGGCGCCGCCGCCGACGTCGAGGAAGTTGGCCGGCGCCTCGCCGTAGAGCTTGATGATGTCCATCGTCGCCATGGCGAGGCCGGCGCCGTTGACCATGCAGCCGATGGTGCCGTCGAGCGTGATGTAGTTGAGGTCGTATTTCGACGCCTCGATCTCCTTGGCGTCCTCCTCGCTCTCGTCGCGCAGGGCCTGCACGTCCGGGTGGCGGTAGAGGGAATTGCCGTCGAAGCTCATCTTGGCGTCGAGCGCCTTCAGCTGGCCGTCCTTGGTGACGATCAGCGGGTTGATCTCGAGCAGGTCCATGTCCTTGGACACGAAGGCCGCATAGAGCTGGGTCAGCAGCTTGGCGGCGCTCTTGGCGAGGTCGCCGTTGAGCTTCAGCGCCTCGGCCAGGGCCCGGCCGTGGTGGGGCATGACGCCCGTGGCGGGGTCGATCGAGATCGTGTGGATGCGCTCGGGCGTGTCGTGCGCCACGGTCTCGATGTCCATGCCGCCCTCGGTCGAGGCCACGAAGGACACCCGCGAGGTGGCGCGGTCCACCAGCACCGACAGGTAGAGCTCGCGGTCGATGTCCGAGCCGTCCTCGATGTAGAGGCGGCTCACGGCGCGGCCCGCCGGCCCGGTCTGGATCGTCACCAGCGTGTTGCCGAGCATCTCCCGCGAGAACTGCTCGACCTCGTCGACCGACTTCGCCAGGCGCACGCCGCCCTTCTCGCCGGCGGCGGCCTCCTTGAACTTGCCCTTGCCGCGGCCGCCCGCGTGGATCTGGCTCTTCACGACCCAGAGCGGGCCGCCCAGTTCCTCGGCGGCCTTGCGGGCCTCGGAGGCCGCCATGATGGGCACGCCACGCGACACAGGGACCCCGAACTCCTTGAGGAGCGCCTTGGCCTGGTATTCATGCACGTTCATGGGACTGTCCTGAAACCGTTGCCGGCGGCATCCGCGCCGGTCGCGAGGGGTCCCCGCCCCGCGCCGGACCGCGAAGTCTCGGCGGGGCGGGATGGGCCGGAGGCGGATGGCCCCCGGTCGGCTTGCCTGGGGGCGGCGGTCCTATTTGGCGAAGGCGGGGTTCACCGTCTTGCAGGCCTCGATGAGGGTCTTCACCGAGGCGACCGACTTGGCGAACATCTCGCGCTCGTCCTTGGACATCTCGATCTCGAGCACGCGCTCGACGCCCTTCTCGCCGATCACCACCGGCACGCCGACATACATGTCCTTGATGTCGTATTCGCCGTCGAGATAGGCGGCGCAGGGCAGGACGCGCTTCTTGTCCTTGAGATAGGACTCCGCCATGGCGATGGCGGAGGAGGCCGGGGCATAGAAGGCCGAGCCGGTCTTGAGCAGGTTGACGATCTCGCCGCCGCCCTTGCGGGTGCGCTCCACGATGGCGTCGAGCTTCTCGTGGGTGGTCCAGCCCATCTTGATGAGGTCGGGCAGCGGGATGCCGGCCACCGTCGAGTAGCGGGTCAGCGGCACCATGTCGTCGCCGTGGCCGCCGAGCACGAAGGCCGTCACGTCCTCGACCGAGACGTCGAACTCTTCGGCGAGGAAGTGGCGGAAGCGGGCCGAATCGAGCACGCCCGCCATGCCCACCACCTTGTTGGTGGGGAGGCCCGAGGTCTTCTGCAGCGCCCACACCATGGCGTCGAGCGGGTTAGTGATGCAGATCACGAAAGCGTCGGGGCAATTGTCGCGGATGCCGGCCCCGACCGTCTCCATGACCTTGAGGTTGATGCCGATGAGGTCGTCGCGGCTCATGCCGGGCTTGCGCGGCACGCCGGCCGTCACGATCACGACGTCGGCGCCCTTGAGGCCCGCGAAGTCGTTGGCTCCCACCATCTTGGCATCGAAGCCCTCGACCGGCGAGGCTTCGGCGATGTCGAGCGACTTGCCCTGCGGCACGCCTTCGACGATGTCGAAGAGGACGATGTCACCGAGCTCCTTGAGCCCGGCCAGGAGCGCCAGGGTGCCGCCGATCTGGCCGGCCCCGACCAAAGCGATCTTCTTGCGTGCCATGCGTGAAACCGTCCATGCCGGGCGCAGGCAACCCGTTCCCGCGCCGTCCGGATTGAGGTGAACTGGGGTCGGGCGCCTCTTTCCCCCGAATCGCCCGTCGTTGCAAGCGCGCAACGCTGCCGCGAATGGCTCATCTGCGGTGAGGGGGCGGCTCGACGGCCGGCGGCGGGGGCGCGGGCCCGCCCATGGGGCTTGCCTCCGGCGCGGAACCGATGGACCGTGCAGCCATTCCGGACCGAGCGCCCCGCGCCGCGGGACAGGCTTCCAGCACCGAGGAAAGAGCCCTTGCTGTTCCCCTACCCCGTGGCGGTGTGCGACATCGGCGGCACCAACTGCCGGATCTCCATCCAGGACGGGCCCGATGCCCCGCTGCGGCACCTGCCGCACCAGCTGACGGGGGATTTTCCGGGGCTCGGCGAGGCCATAGCGGCGGCCACCGCCGGCGACGCCGCGAAGCCCCGCTCGGTGATCGCCTGCGGGGCCGGCCCGGTCGACGGGCGCCGTCTCATGCTCACCAACGCCCCCTGGGTGATGGACGGGCCAGCGGTCGCCGCCATGCTGGACCTGTCGAACGGCCTGCTGCTCAACGATTTCGAGGCGCAGGCGCTGTCGCTCCCCTCGCTCCAAGCCGACTGGGTGCGCCCCATCGGGCCGGTCCTTCCGTCCGGTCCCGGCCCGCGCGTGATCCTCGGCCCCGGCACGGGGCTCGGCATCGCGGCGCTGGTCGAGGCCGAGGGCCGCTTCGTGCCGGTGTCGAGCGAGGCCTGCCACGCCGGCTTCGGCCCCGCCACGGCCGAGGAGGAGGCCTTCTGGCCGCACCTCGAGCGCGCCCGCGGCCGCATCACCTCGGAAAGCGTGCTGTCCGGGGTGGGCCTCGAGCGCCTCCACCGCGCGAGGCTCGCCGCGAAGGGCGCCCCGGGCGCGCCCCGCATCACGGCCGCCGACATCACCGCGACGGCGCTGGCGTCGCGGGCCGGCGAGGAGGCCGCGACGGTGCGGTGCTACCTCGGGCTCGTGGCGCGGTTCGCCGGCGACATCGCCATCAGCTTCATGGCGACCGGGGGCGTGACCCTGGCGGGCGGCATCCTGCCCCGCATCGCCGACCTCATCGACGACGCCGCGTTCCGCGCCGCCTTCGAGGACAAGGCCCCGGTGGCGGCCCTGACGCGGCACATCGGCACCCGCCTCGTGACCCACACGGATTCGGTGCTGGGCGGCATGGCGGCGCTGGCGGCGCATCCGGACCGGTTCGTGCTGGACTACCGGGCGCGGCAGTGGCGGGAGTGAGGGCGGAGCCCCGGAGCAGGCCGGGCCGGCAGAGGAGACAGGCGACGCAAAAGTGTTTCGTCGCACGTCACGAAGGCGAGTCAGGCGATATCTGGCGCGCCGAATCCGCCGCAGGCCGCGCGGAAGCCTGGAGGGGACGCGAGGTCGTCGTCAAGGCGCGGAAGCCATGGGGAACGGCCTCGACGACACGAACGCGGACGGGCCTGCGGCAAGCCTCGCAACCGGGGGGAAGCGCCGTTCAGGGCGAGGGGTTCTGATCCTGATGCTTCGTCGATGTCTGGAGATCTGCAGCCCCGTGCGCGAGGCGGTCGCGGCATCGACATGACGACGGGAATCGCACGCCCCGAAGTCCGTGCCGGAAAGCTTCAAGTTGCGTGCATGGGCTCGAAAAATTCCTCCACGGTCAGGGCCAGGCCGGGCGGATCGAGGTCCAGGCTGCCGCTCCGGAGGATGCGCGTGGCGATTTCGTCGCCACGGCGGGCATGATGGACCAGGATGCGGCACTCGGCGTCGACGATCAGGTAGTGATGCAGGCCGGGGATGGCGAAATAGCCGATGAGCTTGCCGCCCCGGTCATGGCGCCCCGTCGTCGGAGACAGCACCTCGACGACGATGACGGGCGCCACGATGGCGAGGGCATCGCGCGGTGGCATCGCGCCGCAGAACACCAGGGCATCGGGCTCGTACAGCGTCGTCGCATCGATCTTCACCGCGGCACCGTCCGGCAGCGCCCGGCAGGGCAGCCCCGACCTCGCCACCGCCGCCGACAGCGCATCGAAGGCCGAGGTTTTCGCCAGCAGGTGTCCGATCCGCTCGGGCCCCATGGCGAGAACCCGTCCGGCGTCGAGCTCGTAGCGCCCGGGGCGGCCTTCGGCCCAGACCAGGAACTCGTCGACCGTCATCGGGGAGAGCGAGGCGTCCGGCATGCGCGAAGTCTATCAGTCCCGTGCCGGACCGCAACGGATCGCGTCGCGGCGGGGTGCGCGGCGGCGCCGGCGGAACGCTCGCTCACCGCCCCGGCGCCACCCCGCGCTTGATGCGGTTGATGGCCCGGTCGAGGGCGCCGAGGAACTCCGAACGGTCGCGCGGGCCGAAGGGTCTGGGGCCGCCCGTGACCTCGCCGGAGCCGCGCAGCTGGTCCATGAGGTTGCGGGTCGCCAGCGCCATGCCGATGGAGCTCGCCGTGAAGCTCTTGCCGTTCGGCGCCAGCACGGCGGCGCCGGCCTTGACGCAGCGGTCGGCCAGCGGGATGTCGGCCGTCACCACCACGTCGCGGGCCGTGGCGCGCTCGGCGATCCAGTCGTCCGCCACATCGGGCCCGCTCGGCACCACGACGCGCTCGATGAAGGCGTCGCGCGGCACCATCATGGGGCTGTTCGACACCACGAACACCCTGCAGCCGTGCCGCTCGGCGACCCGGTAGACCTCCGCCTTCACCGGGCAGGCGTCGGCGTCGATATAGACGGCGATGGGCTCCGCTTCGGTCACGCCGTGTCCAGGCGGCCGAGGGGGAAGACTTCGGCGTGGGTCGCCACATAGGCGTCGCCCTGCGGCGTCACCCAGCCGCGGAACATGCCGCCGGTGTTGAAGGGTGCCGCCACGCGGCCGGCCGCGTCGAGCGCGATCAGGCCGGCGCCGGTGCCGGGGGGCGTCAGGTCGGCGATGACGCCGGCCGTCGCCGTCTCCAGGGCATCCCCCCGGTAGGCCATGCGACAGGCGACGTCGTGGGCCAGCGCGTGGCGGATGAAGGCTTCCCCCTGCCCGGTGCCGGAAACGCCGCAGACCCCGTCGAGCGCGTAGGTTCCGGCGCCCACGATGGGGCTGTCGCCGACGCGACCCGGCGGCTTGTTGGTGTAGCCTCCGGTCGAGGTGGCGGCGGCGAGGTGGCCGTCGCCGTCGAGCGCCACGGCGCCCACGGTGCCGTGCTTCTCGGCCTCGGAGGCGGCCGCCACCGTGCCGGCGGCGCCGCGCGCCTGCATGGCGACGAGGTTCTCGCGCCGGCGCTCCGTGGTGAAATAGCCCGGCTCCACCATGGCGAGGCCCCGCGCCTCGGCGAAGCGGTCCGCCGCCGGCCCGGCCAGCGCCACGACCTGCCCGCCGTCCAGCACGGCCCGCGCGGCGCGGACGGGGTTGCGGATGCGGCGCACCCCGATGACGGCACCGGCGAGGCGCGCGCCACCCTCCATGATGGAGCTGTCGAGTTCGTGCTCGCCCTCGGCGTTGAGGGCGGCGCCGTGGCCGGCGTTGAACTGCGGCGAGTCTTCCAGCACCACAACGGCGGCCTCGACGGCGTCGAGCGCCCGCCCGCCCGCCGCCAGCACGGACCAGCCGGCCCGGAGCGCCGCCGCCAGCGCCTGGCGGGCCTCCTCCCAATCGGCGGCGGGCAGCCCCTCGGGGCTCATCACGCCGCATCCGCCGTGCACCACGAGGGCGATGGGTTTCATGGTCGGCTCCTGTCTCAGCGGTGGGTGAAGTTGGGGGGACGCTTCTCGACGAAGGCCGCCATGCCTTCCCGCCGGTCCGCCGTGGCGAAGAGCGCCTGGATGGCGCGGCGTTCGAAAAGCAGGCCCTCGGCCAGGCCGGTCTCGGCGGACCGGCCGAGACATTCCTTCAGCGCCATCAGGGCGGGCAGCGACATGGCGGCGATGGCGTCGGCGGTCTTCATCGCCTCGGCGAGGAAGTCGGCGGCCGGCACGACACGCGCCACGAGGCCGGAACGCTCGGCTTCGGCCGCGTCCATCATCCGCCCCGTGAGGCACAGGTCGGTGGCCTTGGCCTTGCCGATGGCGCGGATCAGCCGCTGCGAGCCGCCGATGCCCGGGATGATGCCGAGCTTGATCTCGGGCTGGCCGAACTTCGCCGTGTCGGACGCGATGATCATGTCGCACATCATGGCGAGTTCGCATCCCCCGCCGAGCGCGAAGCCCGAGACGGCCGCCACGATGGGCTTGCGGATGCGGGTCAGCGCCATCCAGCCGCCGAACCCGTCCTCCATATAGAGGTCGATGGCGCTGGTCTCGGCCATCTCCTTGATGTCGGCGCCCGCCGCGAAGGCCCGCTCCGAACCCGTGACGACGAGGCAGCCCACGGCGGGATCGGCGTCGAAGGCGGCGGCGGCTTCCGTCACCTCGTGCATGACGCGGCGGTTGAGGGCGTTCAGCGCCTTCGGCCGGTTCAGCGTGATGATGCCGACGCGCCCGCGCCGTTCGACCAGGATGGTGTCGTAGGATGCGGTGTCGTCCGTCATGGCTGTCCTCGTCCGGCGGGTCGCGTTTCACCCTTTGTGCCGGAAATTCGCCCCGCTGTCCCGTGCGGCGGCGAGGCGGTTCCGGTCCCGCCGGCCGCGTTAAGGGATCGGCAAGGAGCGCCCGCCATAAGGGACCGGCAGGGATCCGTTAACCATGCCGCCGACGAAACGGCACGGCGGGCGGAACCGGGATCCGGTGGAGCGTGGAGAGGCGGGGATGGATCGCAAGCGCATGGCGGTGCGGCGCAGGACGCGGCCGCCGTCCCGCCTGTCCTGGGCGGCCGTGACGTTTGTGCCCTGGTGCCTCGCCGGCGGCCTTCTGGTGTCGATGGCGGCGGAGGCCGGCCAGGAGGTCGTGATCGGCAACACCCGCGCCGACCGCGCCGCCGCCGCGGCCATGCCGGAGGACCTCGTCCCGGCATCGGCCCTCGAGGGGCCGGGCTTCGTGCTGCCGGCCGGGGACCTGCTGGCCCGCGACGCCCACCGGGCGGCCCGGGACGGCGTGGCGGCCGCGCCGGAGCCCGACGAGATCGAGCCGCGCGTCCTGCGCAAGGCGGGGCGGGCGGAACCGGCCGTCGACACCGCGCACCGCCGCGACCCCGCCGTGGCGATGCGGCCGACCTTCGCGGCCCGCTTCGGCCGGCCCGGCGCGCTCGCCCACGGCCGGGCGGCCGCGCTGGCCTTCCAGGGCGGGGACGGGCCCGCCGACGCCGACGGCTTCGCGCCGGTCGCGGTGGATTCCGCCTGGGCCGACCCGTCCGTGCTCCGGCCGCTCCCGCAGGACCTCGGCGTCACGACGCGCCCGAGCCACGCCGCCAACTCGCCCCAGGCCGCCCCGGGCTCGACGACGCCGCACGTCCAGGACGGCGCCACGCCCTCGGTGGCCCGCGCCGTCTCGCTGGCTTCGGCCACGCCGGTCCCGGCCGACGGCACCCCGATCGAGATCGCCGCGCTGCCCCGGTTCTCGCGCGGGCCGCACGGGCTCGTCACCCAGGCCGGCACCGCCGTCGGCATCGCCCGGTACCACCCCGACTATTCGGCGATGATCGACACCGCGCGGTCCGAGCCCGAACAGCGCTGCCTCGCACAGGCCGTGTATTTCGAGGCGCGCAGCGAGCCGGAGGAAGGCCAGGCGGCCGTCGCCCAGGTGGTGCTCAACCGTGCCATGAGCGGGCTCTACCCGGGCTCGGTCTGCGCCGTGGTGTTCCAGAACCAGCAGCGCCGCAACGCCTGCCAGTTCTCCTTCACCTGCGAGGGACATGCGCTGCATGTCGCCGAGGGCGAGGCGTGGAGCCGCGCAATGCGGATCGCCCGGGAGGTCACGGACGGCTCGACCTACGTGTCGGACGTGGGCGACGCCACGCATTACCACGCCAGCTATGTCCGCCCCGGCTGGGCACGGGCCCTCACCCGCACCGACGTCATCGGCCACCACGTCTTCTATACGCTGAAGCCGGGGCAGACCTGAGAGGCCGTGACCGAACGCCCTGTCCCCGAAGACGACGAGACGTGTCTCGACGTTTCCGAAGGGCCGTCATGCACGGGCTCGCCACGGTGACGGATGCCGACGACGTCGGCGTCCGGCCCCCGGTTCAGGACAGCATGCGCTGCAGTTCCCGCTCGCCGTCCCAGAACTGGTGCTTCAGCGCGCCCAGGATGTGGGCCGCCAGCAGGGCGTAGAGCGCGTAAGCGAACCAGACGTGGAAGGCGAAGAAGGTCGCGTGGATTTGCTCGCGGGTGGCGGGATCCAGCGCCGTGATGGCGGCGATGCGGACGTGCGGGACCACGCCCCAGAGCAGGAACGGGTGGGTGGCGGCCCCGCTCCAGGCGGAATCGTGGATCCAGCCCGAGATCGGCAGGGCAAAGATCAGCACGTAGAGGGCGGCATGGGCGGCATGGGCGCCGAACCGCTCGAGCGGCGAGAAGCCTTCCGGCAGGGGCGGCGGCGGGTTGGCGAAGCGCCACAGCAGCCGCAGCACCGCCAGGCCCAGGACTGTGAGGCCGATGGACTTGTGCGTGTCCACGGCGGTGCGGATCCAGTCGTCCGGCAGGCTGTCGGCGGCGAGGCCGAGGACCACATTGCCGATGATGAGGACCGCCACGGCCCAGTGCAGCACCATGGCGATGCGGGTGTAGCGGGCGAAGGCCCCGCGGCTCGGTGCGGCGATCGACACGGTTCCTCCCGGGAAGGGTCACGAGGGCGAGATCATACCGCGATACGGCCGCTTTGGGGGCGCTCGCTCGCCCGCTCGGGCCCGTGCGGCGTTTCGCACGTGTCCCCCGCCCCCGATCGCTGGTCCAAGGCCCCCATGTCCATACGCCTCGCCGACCCCGCCGCATCGCCCGCCGCCGCCGCGGAGGGGCTCGCGGCGGCGCGGCGCCGGACCTCCCCGCGCTACAACCCGCCGCGCGCCCTGCCCTGGCGGGCCTTCGCCATCCATGGCGGGCTGACGCTGCTGTGGCTGGCGCTGCTGGTCCGCGCCGTGCTGCCCGACGGGCTCTGGTCCTGGGCGGCGGGGCTCCTCTACATCGCCTACGACACCGCGCTGCTGCTGTTCGTCTTCTGGCAGACGCTGCCGCTCATCGGCGGCCCGGACGGGGCGGCGGCGGCCCGGCACCGGCCCGATGCGGCCGCGCGCCACCGGCCCTCGCTCGCCGTGGTGGTGGCGGCCCACGACGAGGACGTCGTCCTGGCCGCGACCCTGCGGGCCCTCCTCGACCAGTCCGACCCGCCCGACCGCATCGTGGTGGCCGACGACGGCTCGGGCGAGCGCACCGTCGCCCTGCTCACCCGGCTGTTCGCCCTGCCGGAGCCCGCGGTCGGCGCGCTCGGGGGCGCCGGGCCGCGCCATCCCACGCTCGGCTGGCTGCGCCTCCCCCACGGCGGCAAGGCCGTGGCCCTCAACCGGGCCATGACGCTGCTGCGCGAGGAAGTCGTGCTCACCGTGGACGCCGACACGCTGCTCGACCGCGACGCCATCGGGGCCATGCGGGACGCCTTCGCGGCGGATCCGGGCCTCGTGGCCGCCACGGGCGTGCTGCTGCCGGTCTGCGACGCCAGCCTCGGCGGCCGCCTGTTCGAGTGGTTCCAGACCTACGAATACCTGCGCAACTTCCTGTCCCGCTATGCCTGGTCGCGGCTCGACAGCCTGCTCCTCATCTCCGGCGCCTTCGCGGGCTTCCGGCGGGAAGCGCTGGTCGAGGTCGGGGGCTTCGACCTCGATTGCCTCGTCGAGGACTACGAGCTCATCCACCGCCTGAAGCGGCACGGCACGCTCGGCGGCCGCGGCTGGACCACGGCGGTGCTGGGCTCGGCCCGCGCCCGCACCGAGGCGCCGGCGACGCTCGGGGCCTTCCTGCGCCAGCGGCGGCGCTGGTTCGGCGGCTTCCTGCAGACGCAGACCTGGTACCGCGACATGATCGGCAACCCGCGCTACGGACGGCTCGGGCTCGCCATGCTGCCGGTGAAGGCGGCCGACACGCTCCAGCCCATCTACGGGCTCACGGCGGCGGCGCTGCTCTTCGCCTACCTCTTCACCGGGCACATCGGCGTGGCGCTGGCCGTCACGGGCGTCATCGGGGCCAAGATCGTTCTCGACCTCGGCTTCCACCTGTGGTCGGTGTGGCTGTTCCGCCGCTGGCTCGGCGTGCGGGCCCGGACCAGCCTGCCCTCGGCCCTGCTGGCGAGCCTCGTCGAGCCCTTCTGCTTCCAGATCCTGCGCCACCTCGGCGCCACGGCGGGATGGGTCGTCTACCTCACCGGCACGTCGAGCTGGGGGGCGCAGACGCGCGGTGGGCTCGCGGCTTCGGCGGGCGAGGGCGAGTGACGCCGGCCGTCGACCGCCCCCTCACCGCTCCGCGTCGCGCTCGCCCCGGGCGATGCGCAGGCGCATGAACCGGCTCGCCAGCAGCATCTCCACCGTGAAGGCGCCGAGCGCCGCGATGGTGCACAGGATGGCGAGGCCGAAGAGCCCATAGAGCGCGGAAGCCGCGACGCTGTTGTGCAGCGCCCCGTAGAACAGCGTCAGCACGGCCCCGCAGGTGGCGGCGCCCCCGAGGCTGCCGAGGATGACGGCGATGTCGAGCGCGCGGGAGCGCAGCCGCAGCCGGTCGAGCCTGTGGCCCATCAGGGCCTTCTCGCCGTCGCTGGCCCGCATCACGGTTTCGGCGATCCGGTCCACCTGGTCGGCGACCCGCGCGAGACGCGTCGAGAACACGTTGATCAGCGTGCCGATGCCGCTCAACAGGAACACCGGCGTCAACGCGAGCTGGATGATGTGGGCGACGTCGTCGAGCTGGGTGAAGGCGGGCGGTGACAGAGGCATGGGGGACGGTCGGCTCCGGACGGAGGATGTTGTGCGGACCCGGGCCGTCCGACCCGCCCCGCCGGCGTCGTTCCGCGGAACCTCCAGGCTCTCCGCGGGTTCGAATGCAGGATCCACGAGGGGAGAAACACCATGGACACCGATCGCATCACCGGCGCCGCCAAGGAACTCGGCGGCAAGGTCCAGGGCACCGTCGGCAACGTCACGGGCGACAAGCAGACCGAAGCCGAGGGCAAGGCCCGCGAGCTCGGCGGCAACGTCCAGAACGCCTACGGCCAAGCCAAGGACGCCGTCAAGGACGCCGCCGGCAATGCTGCCGATGCCGCCAAGGACGCCTACAACAACGCCGGCTCCTACGGCGACAAGGCCAAGGACGCCGTGAAGAGCGCGACCGGCTCGGTCTCCGACAAGGCGCGCGACGCCTACAACAACCCGGACCGCTACGTGGGCCAGGCCCGCGACGCGGTGCAGAACGCCGCCGGCACGGCGCAGGGCTATGCCCAGGACGTCTACAACAACTCGGGCGACTACATCCGCCAGGGTGCCGACACGGTGTCGTCCAAGGTCGAGGAGAACCCCCTCGTGGCCCTGCTGATCGCGGGCGCTGTCGGCTACGGCCTCGCCCTGCTGATCCACGGCCGCAACTGACGCGGCGGACCGCCCGGCCGAGGCCGGGCGGCACCGTGGAGGACATCGGCCCGGGCTCGTCCCGGGCCGTTTTTCGTCACGGCACCGGCTGGCCCGGAGGCCGGCGGCCGACTCCGCCAGCTCCGGCCAAGATGACGGATGTTTAACGCAACGGCCCGATTTGGACCCCATTGCCGGGGCACCCTGGGCCTTCGAGACACTGGACGGCGACGGAACGATCGATGGCCGGACGGGTTGATGTTTGATGGATTCGCGGTCGCTGCGGCAGGGCGGCCGAGAAGGAGGCGAGATGATCACCCATTTCCGGCTCGGGCTCGTGGCCGTCGCTTGGATCCTGGTCCAGGCCATCCTGGTGGCGGACGTCATCTACAGGGTGTCCCAGGCGCAGATGTGAGCCCGGCCGGCCGCGCCTTCGGGCTCCGGCCGCCGGCGAAACATTCCACGGGCGCCAAGCCCCGGACAGGTTGCGAAAGCCGGAGCGGGCCAGGGGCCCGGGCCGGCTTTCGCCGTTCGAGCCGATCTGGCTGGCGTTGAAGCGGAGCTTCGACGCGAGCCGTGAATGGGCTCACGCTTCGGAGCCGGCGTCTATCGGCAGCAGCCCGACACGCGCTCGGGGCCGCGCCGGATGCGCCCTGCCCTACACCGACACCTGGGCGCCGAGTTCCACGACGCGGTCCGACGGGATGGAGAAGAAGTCCGTCGCGGTGGCGGCCTGCTTCGACAGGGCGATGAACAGGTGGTCCTGCCATTTCGGCATGAACGAATGGCTCGACACCTTGAGGCTGCGCCGGCCCAGGAAGAAGGACGTCGTCATGATGTCGAACTTCAGCCCGGCCTTGCGCAGCGTGGCGAGTGCCGCCGGCATGCGCGGGATCTCCATGTAGCCGTAGCTCAGCGTGATGGCGGTGAAACTGTCCGACATCGGCTCGATCTTGTAGCGGTTGGCCGGTGACACGCGGGGCGCGTCCACCGTCTTGACCGACATGATGACGATCCGCTCGTGCAGCACCTTGTTGTGCTTGAGGTTGTGCATGAGCGAGGACGGCGCGATCTCGGGGTCGCTCGTCAGGAAGATGGCGGTGCCGGGGACGCGCACGGGCTTGCTCTTGGCCAGCATGGCGATGAGGCCGCGCGTCGAGATCGAGTCCCGGTGCGTCTTCGCGGCCAGCAGCGACGTACCCCGCACCCAGGTCCACATCAGCAGCATCGACAGGGAGGCCAGCAGCAGCGGCACCCAGCCGCCGTCCAGCACCTTGGCGAGGTTGGCGAGCAGGAAGGCGATGTCGATGCACAGGAAGAAGCCGATCAGCGGCACGGCGCCGACGAGGGGCCACTTCCAAAGCTTCGTGACCACGAACCAGGCCAGCGAGGTCGTCACCACCATGGTGCCGGTGACGGCGATGCCATAGGCGTTGGCGAGCGCGTCCGAGGACTTGAACAGGAACACCAGCAGCAGCACGCCCACCAGCATCATGCGGTTGGCGCGCGGCACGAAGATCTGCCCCTCGGTCGTCTCGGACGTGTGCTGGATCTCCATCCGGGGCAGCAGGCCGAGCTGGATCGCCTGGCGGATGAGCGAGAAGGCGCCGGTGATGACGGCCTGGCTGGCGATGACGGTGGCGAGCGTCGACAGGATCACGAAGGGGATCAGGGCCCAGTTCGGCACCATGAGGTAGAACGGGTCCTTCACGGCGGCGGGATCGTGGATCACCAGGGCGCCCTGCCCGAGGTAGTTGAGCAGCAGCGCCGGCAGCACGAAGAAGATCCAGGCGACCTGGATGGGCTTGCGCCCGAAATGGCCCATGTCGGCGTAGAGCGCCTCGGCCCCCGTCACGGCCAGGAAGACCAGGCCCAGCGTCACGAAGCCGGCGGTGCCGTTGCCGAACAGGAAGCGCACGCCGTGGAGGGGGTTGATGGCCTGCAGCACCACGGGCGCGTCCGCGATGTGCACGACGCCGAGGAAGCCGATCAGGCTGAAGAACAGCACCATCACGGGGCCGAAGAAGGTCGCCACCTTGGCGGTCCCCGATCGCTGCACCGAGAAGAGCCCGATCAGGATCACCACCGTGATGGGCAGGATGTAGGGGACGAGGCTCGCCTGCGCGACCCCGAGCCCCTCGACGGCGGACAGCACCGAGATGGCCGGCGTGATGATGGCATCGCCCGAGAACAGCGCCGCGCCCGTGACGCCGAGCAGGAAGACGGCGCCGCCCCGCTTGCCGAGCGCGTGCTGGGCGAGCGCCATGAGCGACAGCGTCCCGCCCTCGCCCTTGTTGTCGGCCCGCATCAGAAAAAGGACGTATTTTGCCGTCACGGTGATGAGCAGAGCCCAGATCAGCAGCGAGATGATCCCGATCACCTCAGTCTGCGTCACGGCCTCCGTTCCCCCGTGCTGCAACGCCGTCTTGAGGGCGTAGAGCGGGCTCGTTCCGATGTCGCCGTAGACGACGCCGATGGAGCCCAGGGTCAGCTTCGAGAAGCTGTCCTTGGTATGGGCATGCGCGGCGGCGGCCGGATGGGCCGCGGCGGGGTTCGCCGCTGTCGCGGTCGGGTCGGACGATGGAGCACCCTGCCCTGGCGTGCCGGGGGGCGTGGTGGCGGACGGAGAGGTTCCGCCGACTGTTTCCTGCGACATCATCGTGCCTTCGACGGCGACCCACTACACGCCGCGGCAGGGGTGCCGAAGCGCCCCCCAGATAGCCCTTATCCCCCGCCGCGAGAAGAGCCCCGCCAGGATGCCGCACGATGGCTGCCATGTTGGCGCCCTCGCGGCCGCGTCCGGCGGGCGGATTCCGACCCGCCCGGGCCGCGATCGCGGCCCGTCGCGGTCGCATTTCGGCAGGTCCGCGGCGCCCGCCCCCGGCACCGCCCACCTCCTGCACCGCCGCCCGCCCCGGCCTGCCGCGAGGTCGACCCCGCCGGCCACGCTTGACTCGCCGGCGGTTTTGGCCGGCAACGCGTTCCGTCCCGCCCCGCATCCTGCTCAGCATCGCCCGTGCCGCCCAACCCCGCACCCACCGCCATCCGCCTCCCCATCGACGACGTCCTGCCGGACATCGCCGCCGCGCTCGCCGGCGCGGCTTCGGCCGTGCTCGTGGCCCCGCCGGGCGCCGGCAAGACCACGCGGGTGCCGCTGGCGCTGCTCGATGCGCCCTGGGTGCGGGGCGGCCGCGTCCTGGTGCTCGAACCCCGCCGCCTGGCGGCGCGCGCCGCCGCCGAGCGCATGGCGGCGACGCTGGGCGAAGCGTTGGGCGCCACGGTGGGGCTGCGGGCGCGTTTCGACACCGTGGTGTCGCCCCGGACCCGCATCGAGGTGGTGACCGAGGGCGTGTTCACCCGCACGGTCCTCGACGACCCCGAACTCGCCGGCATCGCGGCCGTCATCTTCGACGAATACCACGAGCGCTCGCTCGACGCCGATGCCGGGCTCGCCCTGGCGCTCGACGTGCAGGGCGCGCTCCGGCCCGACCTGCGCATCCTCGTCATGTCGGCCACCCTCGACGGCGCCCGCGTGGCGGACCTGCTCGAGGGCGCGCCCGTCGTCGTGTCGGAGGGGCGGGCCTTCCCGGTCGAGACCCGCTGGGTCGGGCGCGACCCGGAGCGGAGGATCGAGGAGGTGATGGCCGAGGCCGTGCTGGCCGCGCTGCGGGCCGAACGCGGCTCCGTGCTGGCCTTCCTGCCCGGCCAGGGCGAAATCAACCGTACGGCGTCACTCCTGGCCGAAAGGCTCCGGCCCGGGGAGGCCGAGGTCGCCCCGCTCTACGGCGCGCTCGACCGCGCCGCCCAGGACCGTGCCGTGCGCCCGTCGCCGACGGGCAGCCGCAAGGTGGTGCTGGCGACCTCCATCGCGGAATCGTCGCTGACCATCGAGGGCATCCGGGTGGTGGTGGATTCCGGCCTGTCCCGCGTGCCGCGCTATGAGCCCGACCTCGGCCTCACCCGCCTCGAGACCGCGCGGGTGTCCCGCGCCTCGGCCGACCAGCGGCGGGGCCGGGCCGGCCGCACCGAGCCGGGGCTGTGCATCCGGCTCTGGGCCGAGGCCGCCGAAGGCGCCATGCCGGCCTTCGCCCGCCCCGAGATGCTGGACGCGGACCTGTCGGGCCTGGTGCTGGACCTCGCGACCTGGGGGGTCGGCGACCCCGCCTCGCTCCGCTGGCTCGACCCGCCGCCCGGCCCCGCCGTCACGGAAGCGCGCAGGCTGCTGCGCGACATCGGGGCGTTCGACGGCGCCGGTGCCGTGACGCCCGAGGGGCGGGCCGTGGCCCGCATCGCCGCCCCGCCCCGCATCGCCCGCATGGTGGTCGAGGCGGCGCGCCGGGGTTCCGCCGCGCTCGGCGGCGAGGTCGCGGCGCTGCTCGTCGAGCGCGGGCTCGGCGGGGCGGGGGCCGATGTCGGCGAGCGGCTGGAGCGCTGGCGGCGCGACCGCATGCCGAAGAGCGAGAACGCCCGCGGCCTCGCCCGGACCTTCGCCCGCCAGGGCCGGGGCGCGGCCGGAACCGGGACCGGAGCCACGGGCGACGCGGCGGCGCTGTCGCCCGGCGCCGTGCTGGCCCTCGCCTTCCCGGACCGGATCGCCAAGGCGCGCGGCAAGCCGGGCGAGTTCCTGCTGGCCAACGGCCGCGCCGCCGCGCTGGAGCCACACACCGCCCTGGCCCGCGCGCCCTTCCTGGCCGTCGGCGAGATCGCCGGCCGGGCGTCCAGCACCCGCATCCTCCTGGCTGCGGCGCTGGATGCCGCCGAGGTCGCGGCCGCCGCCGGGGACGCGATCCGCACGGCCGACGAACTCACCTTCGATCCCGCCCGCGCCGCCCTCGCGGCCCGGCGCACCACGCGGCTCGGCGCTATCCTGCTCGGCGAAAGCCACCTGCCCGTGCCGGGCGACGCGGCCGCCGCGGAGGTCCTCGCCGAAGGGCTCGGCCGGCTCGGCGTCGAGCGCCTGCCCTGGTCCAAGGGCCTGTCACAATGGCGGGACCGCGTCGCCTTCCTGCGCGGCGCCGAGGGCGATGCCTGGCCCGACCTGTCGGACGGGGCGCTGCGCCGCACGATGGCGGCCTGGCTCGCACCCTTCCTGCTCGGCAGGAGCGGGCTGAAGGACGTGACGGCCGAAGACCTCGGACAGGCGCTCGACGCCCTGCTCGACCGCAGCCTGCACCGCCGGCTCGACGCCGAAGCGCCGACCCATTTCGAGGCCCCGACGGGGTCGCGCGTGCCGGTCGACTATGCGGCCGAGGGCGGCCCCGCCATATCGGTGCGGGTGCAGGAGCTGTTCGGCCTGCAACGACACCCGGCCCTGGCGGGCGGGCGGGTGCCGCTGACGCTCCAGCTCCTGTCGCCCGCGCATCGCCCCATCCAGATCACCCGCGACCTGCCGGGGTTCTGGCGCGGCTCCTGGGCGGCGGTCCGCTCCGAGATGCGCGGCCGCTATCCCCGCCACCCCTGGCCCGACGACCCCGCCGCCGCCGCCCCGACGATGCGGGCCAAGCCGCGGGGCACGTGACCCCCTGGCATGCGGCGCCACGACGCCGTTCCCTGCCCGTGGACCTCGCCCGCCGCCGCCCCATCTCCGACCCATGACGAAACTCACGGTCTGGTTCGACGGAGGCTGCCCGCTGTGCCGGCGGGAGATCGCCCTCATGCGGCGGCTCGACCGCGCGGGCGCCATCGCCTTCGTCGATCTCGGCGTGGCCGGACATGGCGATTGCCCGGTCGACCGGGCCGACCTCCTCGCGCGGTTCCATGCGCGCGAGGACGGCCGCCTGGTGTCGGGCGCCGCCGCCTTCGCCGCCATGTGGCGGGCCATCCCGGGGCTCCGCCCGCTCGGCCTCGCCGCCCGGAACCCACTGGTGCTGGCCGGCCTGGAGCGGCTCTACCGGGCTTTCCTGCGGCTCCGACCCCGGCTGCAGCGCATGGCCGGGCGGCGCGAGGGCGCGCCAGCATGATGGGGACGCACGTCGACGACGCCACGCCCGCCTTCGTCGCCACCCGGGCGGAAGCCCTGCGCCGCCTCGACGCCTTCCTGCCCCGGGCCGGCCGGGCCTACGCGGAGGCGCGCAACACCGACGGCGGCCCCGAGGCCGAGCGGAGCGTCTCGGCCCTGTCGCCCTACCTGCGCTATCGCCTCCTCTCGGAGCGCGAGGTGATCGCCGGCGCGCTCGACCGCCACGGGGCGGAGGCGGACAAGTTCGTGTCGGAAGTCCTGTGGCGCAGCTATTTCAAGGGCTGCCTGGAACTGCGGCCGGCGATCTGGGCCCGCTTCCTGGCCGAGCGGGATGCCGGGCGCGACGCGGTGCGGCGGTCGGGCGGGCTGGCGCGGGCCGTCGCGGCCGCCGAGGAAGGCCGCACCGGCATCGCGGGCTTCGACGATTGGGCGCAGGAACTCGCCGCCTTCGGCTACCTGCACAACCACGCCCGCATGTGGTTCGCCTCGATCTGGATCTTCACCCTGCGCCTGCCCTGGGCGCTCGGGGCCGATTTCTTCCTGCGCCACCTCGTCGATGCCGACCCGGCGTCGAACACGCTGTCGTGGCGCTGGGTCGCGGGGTTGCACACGCCGGGCAAGACCTACCTCGCCACGCCCGACAACATCGCCCGCCACACCGGCGGTCGCTTCCACCCGCGCGGGCTCGCCACGCAGGCCACGGCGCTCGTCGAGGCGCCCCTGCCCGCCATCCGGCCGCTGGCGCCGCAGCCCCCCGTCCCGCCGGGCCGGGCGCTGCTGTTGCTGCACCCCGAGGACTTCGGGGCGGAACGGTCGATCGTGCCGGGGGTCGACGTCGTCGGCGTGCTGGCGGCGACGGGCGGCACGGACGATTGGCCGTGGGGCGCGGCGGCGCGGCGTTTCGTGGAATCTGCGGCCGAGGATGCCGCGGCGCGGGCCGAGGGATCCCAGGGCGGTGGCGCCGACGTGACGGAGGGGCTGGGGGCCGAAGCGGTGCTGGCCGCCGCCGCCGCCGCCGGGGCGACGACGGTGGTCGCGCCGGAAGCGCCGGTCGGGCCGGTGAGCGACGCACTGGGCGACCTCGCCGGGCCACTCACGGCAGCGGGCATGACCCTGGTGCGGGTTCGGAGGCCCTGGGACGACGCCCTTTGGCGGCACGCCACCAAGGGCTTCTTCCCGTTCCGCGAGCGCAGCCGGGCCGTGCTGGGAGCGGACGGGTTGGGCGACGGCTGAGGGCGGTGCCCGCCCTGAAGCGACCTAGGCTGGTCGGGTAGCTCGGCGATCCGGCCCGTCACGGCATGCCGAGGGCGTCCTTGATCGCGCCGCCGAGGCCCTTGCGCTCCTGACCCTGCTGGGCCTCGTCGGGTCCGGACGGGGCTCCATGCTGCGCCACATGCGCCTCGGCATCGGCCTTGGCAGACCGGACGGTGGTTTCCGGATTGGCCGGCGGCACGCCGCCCGCCCAATCCGTGGTGATCTCGCCCGACGTCGAGGGCGCGTTCAGTTCCCCCGCGGCGAAGCCGATCCTGTGACCCTCGTCCGTCGTGACCGTGACGGTCTTGCCGTCGTGATGAACCTGGGATGCCATGTGATCCTTTCAGCGGACCGCCGCTCGGCGACGGTGCCGCGGGAACGTTGCCATGCGGGCCGTCGCCGGCCCGTCCGGAGTGCCGTCAGGCGGCGCGGCTGCGCTTGCGGACGCGCTTGGCGTCCTGCTTTTCGGCTACCCGGTGGTCGATGTCGCGGGCGAGCCGGCGCTCGAGCAGGGTCAGCACGGCGACCTCCTCGGGCTTGAGGCGGGGCAGGTCGTCCCGCAGTTCCGCCTCCACCTCCTCCTTCACCTCCAGCAACAGGTCGCCCGACATGTAGGAGTTCACGACTTCGGGGTGGACGTAGCACTTGCGGCAGATGGTGGGGGTGTTGCCGAGGCGGGACGAGACGCGCTCGATGGCGGCCCGCACGTTCTTCTTGGCCTTGGCCTCGCTGTCGATGGTGCCGAACTCGTGCAGGGCGAGGGCGGCCAGCACGGTGCCGGCCCAGGTGCGGAAGTCCTTGGCGGAAACGTCGCGGCCGGTGATCTCGCGGAGGTACTCGTTGACGTCGTGCGACGAGACCGCGTGCTGGTGGCCGTCATGGTCGAGATACTGGAACAGGTGCTGCCCGGGCAGGTCGTGGCAGGCCCGCACGATCCTGGCCACGCGGCGGTCGTGCACCTTCAGCTTCCAAACCTTGTTGCTCTTGCCCTTGAACTCGAACCGCAGGTCGGCGCCATGGGCATCGACGTGGCGGTCTTCGAGCGTGGTGAGACCATAGGACTGGTTCTGCCGCGCGTAGCCCTCGTTGCCGACCCGGATCAGGGTCGTCTCGAGCAGGTAGACGATCGTGGCCAGGACCTTCTTCCGGGGCAGGCCATGCAGCGCCATATGGGCCTTCACGGTCGAGCGGATCCGCGGCAGCACCTCGGCGAAGGCCGTGACGTGCTCGTATTTGGCGCTGTCGCGCACTTCCCGGAAGGCGGCGTGGTAGCGGTACTGCTTGCGTCCCTTGTCGTCGCGGCCGGTCGCCTGGATGTGGCCCCGCGGATCCGGGCAGATCCAAACGTCCGAGTAGGCGGGCGGGATGGCGAGCTTGTGGATGCGCTCGATCGTGGTGGCGTCCCGGATCGCGGTGCCGTCGGGCGTGCGGAACGACCAGCCCTTGCCGCTCCTGCGCCGGGTGATGCCGGGCTCGCGATCGTCGTGGACGTAGAGGAGGCCGGCGCTTTCAGCCGCATCCTGCGGATCGACGATCTCCGGACCGTCCCGCCCCTCGTGTGTCTCGACCCGCTTCAGCATGGTGATGGTTGTCTCCCGCAGGGAGGAATGCTGCGTCGCGCGGCCCCGTTCCGGGCGATGGTGACGCAGGGTGAATCAGCGGTTCACGGGGTCGGCGGCATCGCCGAACGAGTTGTCCCGCCGGAACGAGCCCTGAAGCCGCGGCTCCAGCCGGGGGATCGCCTGGCGAACCGGCACCCGGCGCCGCAGCATCACGGGCCGGTAGAGCTGTTTGGTGGCCTCCACCAGCAGCACGCCCGCGCCCGGCAGCGCCATGCGCTTGCCGGTCCGTTCGAAGAAGGGCGCCAGCTTGAGCAGCGACCGGCGCTCGAAGGGCGGCACGTACAGCGCTTCGCCGAACCGCTCGGGCGAGAACAGGGTTTCGCGCAGCAGCGCCTGGAGCTGCCGCTTGGAGAAGGGCTGGCCCGAGCCGAAGGGCGTCGTGTCGACCCGCGCCCACATGCCCCGGCGGTTGCACGTCACGGCGATCATGCGGCCGCCGGGCGTCAGGACGCGCCATACCTCGGCCAGGACCTCGCGCGGGTGCTCGGTCGGCTCCAGCATGTGGACCAGCAGCAGGCGATCGATCGACCCGTCGGGGAGCGGCAGCTGCCCGCCCTCGACCAGCGCCGTGGCCGACAGGCCGCCCGCCGGCCAGTGCACGATCCCCTGCTCGGCCGGCATCAGCCCGATGACCCGCACGGCCTCGTCGCGGAACGGCTCGAGGAACGGGATGGCATAGCCCAGCCCCGCCACGGCGAGCCCGCCCGTGTCGTGCCACCAGCTGCGCACGATCCGGGCGATCGCGCGCTGGGCGACGCGGCCGAGCGGCGCGGCATAGAAGGTGCGGAGATCGACGACATCGAGCGACATGCCCCCTTGTGCCACGGAGGCCGCCGGCGCGAAACGCCGTCACCCCCGGGCGCCCGGGGATCGGGGCCCCGCCCCCGGCCCCGTCAGCGGACGGCGGCCCTGACGGCCGGGTCGGCCAGGACGGCGTCGAGCGTCGCGCCGAGCCGCTCGCACAGCACGTCGATGTCGGCCTCGGTGCAGCACAGCGGCGGCGCGAAGCCGATCATGTCGTCGGCGAAGGCCCGGAAGATGAGGCGGTGCTCCAGGCCCTGGGCGGCGAGCTTGCCGGCGATGCCGAGCGCCTTGTCGGGCTTGGTCTTGGCGGCCTTGTCGGTGACGAGCTCCAGGCCCTGCAGCATGCCGCGCCCGCGCACCTCGCCCACCAGCGGATGGTCGGCGAAGGCCTGCAGGCGCCGGCCGAGATAGGCGCCGACGCGCTGGCCCTGGGCGAGCAGGCCGCCGCCGTCGAGGTAGAGGTCCATGACGGCGAGGCCCACGGCGGCGCTGACCGGGTGGGCCGAGTAGGTGAGGCCGTGGCCGATGGTGGCGCCCTCGGGGCTGCCGTCGCGGATCGTGCGGTAGACCGCGTCCGACATCAGCACCGCGCCCATGGGCACGTAGCCGGAGGTGAGCCCCTTCGCCACCGTCATCATGTCGGGCACGATGCCCTCGTCCTCGCAGGCGAAGAGCGGGCCGGTGCGCCCGAAGCCCGTGATGACCTCGTCGGCGACGAACAGGATACCGAGGGCGCGGCAGGCCTCGCGCATGGCGGGCAGCCAGCCCTTGGGCGGCACGATGATGCCGCCCGAGCCGGTGATGGGCTCGCAGAAGAAGGCCGCCACCTTGTCGGCGCCGATCTCCTCGACCTTGGCGTGGAACTCGGCCAGCGAGGCCGCGATGATGGCGTCGGGTTCGGGGCCGACCGGGTTGCGGTAGGGGTAGGGGTTGGCGATGTGGTGCTGCCAGGGGAGCGGCAGGTCCGAGTCGCGGTGGAAGGCGGGCAGCGCCGTGATGCCGGCACCGGTCGACGAGGAGCCGTGGTAGCCGCGGGCGAGCGAGATGACGTGGCGCCGCTCGGGCGTGCCCTTCGCGTGCATGTAGAAGCGGATGAAGCGCACCACGCTGTCGATCGCGTCCGAGCCGCCGAGCGTGAAGAAGACGTGGTCGAGGTCGCCGGGCGCCAGTTCGGCGAGGCGGGCGGCGAGCCGGATCGAGGGTTCGGCGGCGTAGCCGAAATAGCCGGTGGCGTAGGGCAGGCGCATCATCTGCTCGGTCGCGGCCTTCACGACGCTGTCCTGGCCGTAGCCGACGTTGACGCACCAGAGCCCGGAGAAGCCGTCGAGCAGGGTGCGGCCGGACGCGTCGGTGAGATAGGCGCCCCGCCCCTCGGCCAGCACGTGCGGCCCGCGGGCCTCGTGGTCCCGCCACGACATGACCGGGTGGATCAGGTGGGCGCGATCGAGTTCGGCGAGGTCGTTGGCCAGCATGGCGGGATCCATCTCATGAGCACCGCCGGATTATCCACCGCGGCGACAGAAGGTGCTGCGGATGTGCCGCCATCGCGCGGCAGGTCCTGCCGAAGACGCCCGGTCCCGGGACCGAACCCGTGGCGCCCGGCAGTCCGCGGCAGCCGCGCCGGTACAACCTGCGGAATCGATAAACCGTGTTCGCATCCGCGCCTTTACGTGTCGCCACCGAAGCGGGATGATGGCCTCAATGAGACTGCCGATTGCAACCTTGAGGACTTCCCGATGCGCGTGATGGGTTTCGTGGCCGCGGTGCTGGTTGGCCTTGTCGTGTGGGCGGCGCCGGCCGAGGCTGCCGTGAGCATCCAGGTGGACCTGTCCACGCAGACGATGCATGTGCGGTCGGCCAGCGGCGCGGCCTACGACTGGCCTGTGTCGACGGCGCGGGCGGGCTTCGTGACGCCCCGCGGCCGCTACGGCGTGCAGAGCCTGCAGGCGATGCACTATTCCCACAAGTACCACAACTCGCCGATGCCCCATTCCATCTTCTTCAAGGGCGGCTACGCCATCCACGGCACCTATGCCACCGGCTCGCTCGGTGCGGCCGCCTCGCACGGCTGCGTGCGCCTGTCCCCCAACAATGCCGCGGCTCTCTACCAGATGGTGCGGGCGGAAGGCGCCAGCATCAGCATCGTCGGCAGCACCCCCGGCCGGGGCGACGTGCAGGTGGCGCGCCGCCGGGCGGCCGAGCCCGAACTCGTCGCCTACCAGGATGACGAGCAGCCCGTCGTGAGCCGGCGCCATAGCCGCCGCGACCGCGCCAATGCCTATGCGGCCCGGCAGGCCGGCTATGGCGGATCCGCCCTCGGCTACGCCCCGGCGCGACGCGCCGCGCCGAGCTACGGCGACTGGATGGAGAACCCCTTCGCCGCCCTGATGCGGGGCGACTGACCGGGTCGCGCTGCGGGCTGCAGCGGAGCCCGGGCGAGGATCTCGTGGCGGCGAGCGCGGCGCCGCCGTCGCGCCGCGGGGCCGGAATGGCTCAGCGCTTCGCCGAACGCGCCCGCAATGCGCTCAGCGTGGTCGCCGGGGTGATGACGTCGGGGTCGACCCGGACGTGGATGATGGCCGGCAGGCCGGAGGCCGAGGCCCGCTCGAAGGCCGGCCCGAAGGCGTCGGTGCGGTCCACGGTCTCGCCATGGCCGCCGAAGGCCCGGGCATAGGCGGCGAAGTCCGGGTTGCGGAGGTCCGTGCCGGTGACCCGGCCCGGGTATTCGCGCTCCTGGTGCATGCGGATGGTGCCGTACATGCCGTTGTCGACCACGATGACGATCACGGCGAGGCCGTATTGGACGGCCGTGGCGAAATCCTGCCCGGTCATCAGGAAGCAGCCGTCGCCGGCGAAGGCCACGACGGGGCGGGTGGGGTCGAGGCGCTTGGCGCCGATCGCGGCGGGCACGCCGTAACCCATGGAGCCCGACGTCGGGGCGAGCTGCGTGGCGAAGTCGCGGAAGCGGTGGAAGCGGCCGGGCCAGATGGCGTAGTTGCCCGCGCCGTTGGCCACCACGGCCTCCGGCGGCAGGCGGTCGCGCAGCCAGAGAAGGACTTGGCCCATGTCGACTTGGCCCATGTCGACTTGGCCCATGTCGACTTGGCCCAGGTCGACTTGGCCCAGGTCGACTTGGCCCATGTCGACTTGGCTCATGTCGACTTGGCCCATGTCGACCCGTCCGGCGTCGACCGCCTCCGGCCTGGCCGGCGGCGGCTCGCTCCAGGCGAGGTAGGCGGCATGCGCCGCCTCGGGGGCGCCGGACCAGCGGATCTCCTGCGGCGGCTGGACGGCTTCGAGCGAGGCCGCGAAGGTCCGGGATGCCGCGTGGATGCCGAGCGCCGGATGGTAGACGCGGCCGATCTCGCCCGCATCCGCGTGCACGTGGACCAGCCGCTGGCGCGGCACCGGCACGTCGAGCAGCGTATAGGACTGCGAGGGCATCTCGCTCATGCGGGCCCCCACCAGCAGCAGCAGGTCGGCCTCGGCGAGACGCCGCAGCAGCGCCGGGTTGGGCGCGATGCCGATCTCGCCCGCATAGTTCGGGTGGGTGGCGTCGAAGAGCGAGGCACGGCGGAACGAGGTCGCCACCGGCAGGGCGAAGCGTTCGGCGAAGCGCGCCACGGCGGCGCGGGCCGTCGCCGTCCATCCCCCGCCGCCCAGCACCAGCGCGGGCCGCTCGGCGGCCCAGAGCAGCTTCTGCAACGCCGCCATCTGGGGCAGGCCCGGCCAGGGCAGCGCGGGCTCGACCCGCGGCGCATCCTGGACGCGTGCCGCCTCCGTCAGGACATCCTCGGGCAGGGCCACGACGACGGGGCCCGGGCGGCCCTGCAGCGCCACGTGGAAGGCGCGCGACAGGACCTCCGGGATGCGGGCGGGATCGTCGACCTCGACGACCCACTTGGCGATGCTGCCGAAGACCGCGCGGTAGTCCATCTCCTGGAAGGCGCCGCGGCCCCGCATGCCGCGCTCGATCTGGCCGACGAAGAGGATCAGCGGCACCGAATCGTGCTCGGCCACGTGGAGGCCCGCCATGGCGTTGCTGGCGCCCGGGCCGCGCGTCACCATGCAGATGCCCGGCCGGTCCGTGAGGCGCGCGACGGCATCCGCCATCATGGCGGCGCCGGCCTCGTGGCGGCAGACCGTGAGGGCGATCGGCGCGTCATGCAGGGCGTCGAGGACCGACAGGTAGCTCTCGCCCGGCACGCAGAACACGTGCTCGACCCCCTGGGCGACGAGGCCGTCGACCAGGATGCGCCCGCCGGTTCGCGGCGCGATGGCCTCGCTCATGCTCCCTCTCCCCCGTCCGCGCCGCCCCAGGCCGGGTCGGCGATGATCTCGGCCGCGTGCTCGTCGAGGCGCGGCGCCGGATGCGGGCTCGCCTGGGCCACGCCGTCGATGAGGATCGGCGAGCGGACGCCCGGCGTCGTGCCGCCGGCGGCGGCGGGGTTGGCCAGCGCCAGGGCCATGCCCCGCGCCGCCACCTGCGGGTCGGCGAAGACCTGAGCGACGGTGTTGATGGGTCCGGCCGGCACGTGGGCGGCTTCGAGCCTGGCGAGCAGCGCATCGCGGGGCCAGGCCGACGTCAAGGCGTGCAGCGACGCCGTGAGGGCGTCCCGGTTGGCGACCCGGCCCCGGTTGGCCAGGTAGTCGGGATGGGCGGCGAGGCCCGGCGCGCCGAGGATCTCGCACAGTTTGCGGAACTGCCCATCGTTGCCGGTGGCGATGATGAGGTGGCCGTCCGCCGCCGGGAAGACGTCGTAGGGCACGATGCTGGGATGGGCATTGCCGAGGCGGCGCCCGTCCCGCCCCGCCGCGAGGTAGTTCAGCGCCTGGGTGCTCAGCATCGCCACCTGGGTGTCGAGCAGCGCGCAGTCGATCCAGGCCCCCTCCCCCGTGCCGGCGCGGCGGATGAGCGCCGCCTGGATGGCGTTGGCGGCGTAGAGGCCGGTGAAGAGGTCGGCGATGGCCATGCCGGATTTGGTCGGCGGTCCGTCCGGCGTGCCCGTCACTGACATGGCCCCGCCCATGCCCTGGATCAGGAAGTCGTAGCCGGCCCGGGCCGCATAGGGTCCGTCCTGGCCGAAGCCCGAGATGGAGCAGACGACGAGGCGAGGGTTGAGGGCGCGCAGCGCCGCGGCGTCGAGCCCGTAGCGCACGAGGCCGCCCACCTTGAAGTTCTCGATGACGACGTCGGCATGGGCCGCCAGGCGCCGCACCAGGGCCCGGCCCTCCGGCGTCTCGAAATCCACCGCGATGCCGCGCTTGCCGCGGTTGCAGCTGTGGAAATAGGCGGCGCCGAGGTCATCCCCGTCCGCGCCCGCGATGAAGGGCGGCCCCCACTGCCGCGTATCGTCGCCCGCGCCCGCGCGTTCCACCTTGACGACGTCGGCGCCGAGGTCGGCGAGCAATTGCCCGCACCACGGTCCGGCCAGGATGCGGGCCAGTTCGAGGACGCGGATGCCGTGGAGGGGGGGTGACGGGGGCGGGTTCGACATGGGACAGCCGGAAGCGGTCCCCCGGGATAGGCCGCACGGGCCGCCGGATCAATCGGCATGACGGGCCGAGAGGCTCGAGACCGGCCGGCATGACGGAACGACAGGCCGCATCGGAGATGACGCCTCGCCGCGACGCCGGGCCGGCGCGACCATGCCGGTGCCGGTCCCGGTGTCCGCCGGGCGGGCGGCCGGGAGGCGAGCCGGGGGCCGGCTCCCTGCCCGACCTTGGGCGTTCAGGCGAGGTGCGAGGAGAGCAGCTTGTTCAGCTCGAACATGGTTGCCTTGTCCTTGCCGAAGATCACCTTCAGCTTGTCGTCGGCGAGGATCTCGCGCTTGTCGGCGGGATTCTGCAGCTCGTGCTTGCGGATGTAGTCCCACATCTTGCTGACCACGGCGGTGCGGGGGAGCGGCTCGGCGCCGACGATCTCGGCGAGATCCTTCGAGGGCGTGACGGGCTTGCCCAGGGCCTTGCTGGGCCCCTTCGTCGACGTCTTGGCGTCGGCGGCCGCGACGTCGCCCTCCTTCGCCGGCTTGCCGGTGCTCTTCTTGGCGGCGGCGCCCTTCGGCACCCGCTCCTCCTCGGTGACCTTCTCGGTCTTGGCCTTGGGGGCGGGCTTCTCGGCCGCTTCGCTGGTCGCCTTCTTCGTCGCCATCTCGGTGTCTCCTGCTGTTCCGGTGTGATCCTGGGACCCGCGCCGCCGAACCGGAACAGGCCTAATCTTCAAGTTTAGTCCCGGGAAGGCCATGGCGGCAATCGCCGATAGGTTATTCCCAGCGGAATGCGAATGCGCGTGGACGCCTCGGCGTTCCTCACGGGCACCCGGAAGCTGGGGACTGTCCTGGCACCGCGGCCCGCGTCCAGCCTTAACGCGCCGGCGTTAACGAGCCCTCACCATGAATCGGCCAGTCCGCCGCCCCGGGGGACCGCGCCGTTGGACGCGTCGCGCCGGGACCGGCTCCGGAGGGCGGGCCCGCGGGGCGGCTCAGGCCGCCGGCAGCCGGAGCATGGCACGCGCCTCCGCCGGGGTCGCGACGCTGCGTCCGTGCCGGGCGACGAGGTCCGCCGCCACCCCGACGAGTTCGGCATTGCCGGAGGCGAGCCGGTCCTTGGTGATGCGGATGTTGTCCTCGAGGCCGGTCCGGATGTGGCCGCCCAGCGCCAGCGCCCAATCCGCCACCTCGCTCTGGTGCCGGCCGATGCCGGCCGCCGTCCAGGTCATGTCGGGCAGCGCCGTCCGGGCCTCCTCCACCAGCACCTTGAGCAGGCGCTCGATGGCCGGCATGGCGTTCTTGACCCCCAGCACGAACTGCAGGTGGGCGTGCCGGTCCATCAGCCCCGCCTCCACCAGGCGCTTCGCCCCGTGGATGTGGGACAGGTCGAAGACCTCGATCTCGGGCTTGACGCCATGGAGCTTCATCTTGCCGGCGAGTTCGTCCACGAGCGGCGGCTGGTTCTCGTAGACGATCGAGGGGAAATTGACCGAGCCCGTCGACAGCGACGCCATGTCGGGCCGGAACTCCAGCGCCGCCGAACGCTGCGCCGGCGTGCGGCCGCGCCCGCCCGTGGAGAACTGCACGATCATGCCGGGGCAGTGCCGGCGCACGCCTTCCTGCACCTGGCGGAACAGGTTGGGATCCGAGGACGGGGTCTCGTCGGGTGCCCGGACGTGGATGTGGACCAGCGTGGCGCCGGCCTCGAAGGCCGCGTGGGTCGATTCGATCTGCTCGGCGGGCGTCACCGGCAGGGCCGGATTGTCCGCCTTGCGCGGCACCGAACCCGTGATGGCGACGGCGATGATGACGGGGGACGGCATGGGCGGGCTCCGGTTCAGGCGGGCTTGGTCGGGAAGGACAGGTTGGCGACGAGCGACAGCGCCGTGCGCAGGGCCGCGCCGGCTGCCACCACCATCTGCGGCAGCACCAGCCATTCGAGCGTCCAGGCCGCGCCCGACCGTTCGTTCTCGTGCACCAGGGCCGAGGCCAGCGTGCCCGACAGGCCCGCGACATGGCGGGCGAGGGCGACGAGCAGCTCGGCCGGCACGGGGTTCGCCTTGTGGGCCATGGCCGAGGAGGTGCCGCCGCCGGCGAGCCTGACGGTGCCGACCTCGTTCTGCACCATCAGGGCGACGTCCTGCCCCAGCTTGCCGAGGCCGCCCGCCACCAGCGCCAGCCAGGCGCCGAACTCCGCGATGCCGTCGCGCTGCGTGTGCCAGGCGGGCGCATCGGCGAGGCCGAGGCGGCCCGCCATGCCGGCCGCGACCGCCTCCGCCGCGCCGCCGAGCTCGGCCCGCGTACCGACCGGCCCGCCGAGTTGCAGCCGCAGCAGCCGGGGGCGCAGGTCCGCCAGCCGGGCGCGGTGGCGGGGGATCGGCCCCCGCCAGGTGTCGACCTTGTCGGCGGCCGTGAAGGGCAGCGCCCGCTGCATGCGGGTCTGGGCCATGAGGGGCGCGGCGCCGTCGCGCGCCGACAGGGCGGCCAGCGCCGCGTCGAGCGCGTCGAGACGCCCGTCGAGGAGGTCCAGCACCGGGGCGAGGCGCAGGACCAGGCCCGTGTCGATCACGTCCTGGCTGGTGGCACCGCGATGGAGGCTCCCGGCATGGGGGTCGCCGACGGCGGCGCGGAGCTGGCGCACCAGCTCCGGCACCACGACGCCGTCGCGGGCGAGGCCGGCGCGCAGGGCGGGCCAGTCGGGTGCGAAGGCGGCGCAGGCCTCGGCGATGCGGGCTGCTGCCTCGGGCGGGATCAGGCCGGCGGCGGCCTCGGCCTCGGCCAGCGCGGCCTCGAACCGCAGCATGGCGGCGAGTTCCGCCACGTCGGTGAAGGCGGCCTCGACCTCGGGATCGCCGGCCAGGGCTGACAGCAGCGTCACCGCCGCCCCTCACACATCGAAGAACACCGTCTCGTGGTGGCCCTGGAGGTGGACGTCGAAGGTGTAGACCGGCAAGCCCCCCTCCTCGCCCCGCCGCGCCACCAGGGTTTCGCGCCGAGCCGGATGCTCGATGCGGTTCAGCACCGGGCATTCGGCGTTGGCGGCGGCCTCGTCCGCGAAATACAGCCGGGTGTGCAACCCGATGTTGATGCCGCGCGCCACGATATAGACGGTGATGTGCGGCGCCATGGGGCGGCCGTCGACATAGGGGACCCGCCCCGGCTTGACCGTCTCGAAGCGGAACTCCCCCGTCTCGCGGTGGGTCGGCTGGCGGCCCCAGCCGGCGAAATGCGGGTCCGCCCTGCCCCGCTTCTCCTCCGGGCTGTTGTGGAGCCCGTCGGCATCGGCCTGCCAGATCTCGACCAGCGCGTCGTTGAGCGGCTTGCCGAGGCCGTCGAAGATGCGGCCCGTGACGAGGATGCGCTCGCCCTTGGTGTCCGGCCCCACCAGGACGAGGCCGAGGTCGCCGTTCCACACGCCCGTGATCTCGACCCAGTTGGGGTTGGTGCCGATGTGGACGTAGGGCCCGGCGGTCTGCGAGGGCGATTCCTTCAGGTAGTCGAGGCGCTGCACCATCAGTTCCCCTCCATCCGGTTCTCGAACAGGGTCGAGCGACGGCCGCGCAGCACGATGTCGAACTTGTAGGCCAGCGCGTCCATGTGGGTGGTGTTCTGCCGGTCCAGCGCCGCGATCAGCTGCTCGACGGCGCGCTTGTCGGGGATCGTGCCGACGATCGGGCACTGCCAGATCATCGGGTCCCCCTCGAAATACATCTGGGTCACGAGGCGCTGGGCGAAGGCATGGCCGAAGACCGAGAAATGGATGTGGGCGGGCCGCCAGTCGTTGACGCGGTTGGGCCAGGGATAGGCGCCGGGCTTGATGGTGCGGAACCGGTAGGAGCCGTCCTGCGCCGTGATGGCCCGGCCGCAGCCGCCGAAGTTGGGGTCGAGCGCGGCGTGGTAGGTTTCCTTGTGGTGGCGGTAGCGGCCGCCGGCATTGGCCTGCCAGAATTCCAGCAGCACGCCCGGCAGGCCGCGGCCGTTCTCGTCGAGCACGCGGCCGTGGACCACGATGCGCTGGCCGATGGCGTCGCCGGTCTTGGCCCAGTTGGTGATGAGGTCGTCGTCGCGCGGGCCGAGCACGTCGTGGCCGAAGACCGGGCCGGTCATCTCCGAGATCGTGTTGTCGAGCGACAGCAGGGCCTGCCTGGGGGCTCGCAGCACCGACGTCTTGTAGTCGGGCGTGTAGGCGGGCGGATGCCAATCCCGGTCCCGCTGGAAATAGCTGCCCTTGTGGTCCGACATGGCCCTCGCGCTTTCGGTCGGTCTCGGCCGCGGTGGCGGCCCGGCATCGATGGATGGTCTTCGTGGCGGCCGGCGGGCCGGCGTGGACGGCGGCGGGCGCGCTGCCCCACCATGGCCGAGCGCGGCCCGCCGCGCCAGTGTGGTCGGCGCAGGACGGGTCGCGCGCAGCCCTTCGGGGCGGCTCAGGCCCGGACGAGCCCGCCGCCGTCGCCCCGCCCGGCACGCTCGCCGGAACGCAGGCGCTCGAACTCGGCCCTGTCCATCGGCACGGCGTCGCGATCCCCGAGGTCGTGCAGGCGGAGCCGGTTGGTTTCGCGCGTGCTGAAGGCCGCGGCCGCCGAGATCAGCGTGACCACGAAGGCGAAGGTGCCGATCGTGAACGGGATGCCGGTCGAACCCGGGGGCGCGATATAGGCGAACAGCGCCGGCAGGACGGCGGTGAGCGCCGTGCCGACGTTCTGGGAGATCGCCATGGCGGTGACCCGCACCCGCGTGTGAAACAGCTCGGGGTAGAACGACGGGTAGACGGCGTTGTAGCCCTGGTACACCAGGCCCCACATCAGGATCGACAGCAGGAAGGCCAGCGGCATGCTGCCGATCGAGATCGCCCACAGGTAGGCGAAGGCGAGCAGGCCGGAGCCGATCGAGCCGACGATGATCGGCGGGCGGCGGCCGAACCGGTCCGACAGGTTGCCCACGTAGGGGATGACCAGCACGGCGACGATGTTGCCCACGACGGGGATCCACAGGTACACGTCCTTGGCGAAGCCGATGCCGTAGGCCGGCTGCGTCGCGTAGGCGGCGCCGAACACGGTCGCCACCGTCGGGATCACGTTCATCAGCGCCATCAGGACGACGCGCAGCATGTCGTCCCACGACAGGCGGAAGGCGTCGGGGATGGGGGCGCGCGGGATCCCGCCCTCGGCGCCCTCTTCGGCGAAGGCCGGGGTTTCCTCGACCTCGCGGCGGATGATGTAGCCGGCCAGGATCACCAGGGCGGACAGCAGGAACGGCACCCGCCAGCCCCAAGCGTTGAAGCTTTCGGTCGGCATGAAGCGCGCCAGCGGCAGGAACACCGCCGCGGCGAGGATCTGCCCGGCCTGGACGCCCTGCAGCGTGAAGCTGGCGTAGAAGCCGCGCCGCCCGAAGGGCGCGTGTTCCAGGATCATCGACGAGGCGCCCGAAATCTCGCCCGCCACCGCGAAGCCCTGGATCAGGCGCATGATGACGAGCAGCACCGGCGCCCAGACGCCCACCTGGGCGTAGGTCGGCAGGACGCCCACCGCCATGGTGGAGAAGCCCATCAGGAACATGCACACCAGCAGCACGTTCTTGCGCCCGTGCGTGTCGCCCCAGTGGCCGAGCGCGAAGGCGCCGATCGGCCGCGCCACGTAGCCGGCGCCATAGGTCGCCAGCGACGCCACGATGGCGGTGTTGGGATCGCTCGACGGGAAGAACAGCTGCGGGAACACCAGCGCCGAAGCCGTCGCGTAGATGAAGAAGTCGTAGTATTCGAGCGCCGAGCCGATCCAGCCGCTCGCCGCGGCCTTCCTCGACTGGCTCCGGACATGCGCGCCGGGCTGCAGATCGTCCATGTGGGCGTCCTCTCCTGTGGGTCTGATGGGTGGCGGCCTTCGGACGGGCCGCTCTTGGGTCCGGGAACCGCGTCAGCGTCCGGCGCGGATGGCGTCGAAGGCGTCGAGCATGCGGCGGCTGTCGGGCTCGCGGCCCGAAAACAGCCGAAAGGCTTCCACGGCCTGGAACACCGCCATGCCGCCGCCGTCGAGCGTGCGGCAGCCCAGCGCCCGCGCGCGGCGCAGGAGCTCGGTTTCCAGCGGGAAGTAGATCACCTCGGCGACCCAGAGGCGGGGGTGCAGCAGGTCCGCGGGCAGCGGCAGGCCCGGGTGGGCCTCCATGCCGACCGGCGTCGCGTTGATGAGCCCATCAGCTTCGGCCAGGGCGGCCGCCCGGTCCTCGCCGACGGCGGCCCGGCCCGGGAAGGTGCGGCCGAGGTTCGCCACGAGCGCTTCGGTCCGGGCGCGGTCCGTGTCGAACAGCGTGAGCCGCGACACCCCGAGCGTGAGCGCCGCATGGGCCACGGCCGCGCCCGCCCCGCCCGCGCCGAGCTGCACGACCCGCCCGAGCGGCGCACCGGCCATGCCGCGCTTGAACGGCTCCGCGAAGCCCGACCAGTCGGTGTTGTGGCCGACGCGCGCCCCGTCCCGGAACAGCACGGTGTTGACGGCGCCGATCGCGCGGGCGTCGGGCGACAGCTCCGTCAGCAGCGGGATCACGGCCTGCTTGCAGGGGTGGGTGATGTTGAGCCCGTCGAAGCCGAGCCGTTCGGCGCCGACGATCAGCTCGGGCAGGGCTTCGACGCCGAGCCCGAGCGCCACGAGGTCGACGATGCGGTAGACGCAGCGGATCCCCTGCGCCTCGGCTTCGCGCATCTGCATCTCGGGCGTGAGCGAGGCCCCGATGTTCTGCCCGATCAGCCCCAGCATCAGGGACGGGCGGCGGCCGGCACGTGGGCCGGGGGCGGAGGGCGCAGCCCGGTCCGCGTCTTCGCCTGAATGCGCCATGGCCCCCTCCCGTCCGCCGGATCGTGCTCCGATCGCTGGATCGCAGGATGGCGGCGATCCGCGCACAACTCCAGGATCAAATTCGCCCTGTCCGTGAACCCGATGTTAATCCCGGCCGGGGACGGGCGGGCCGGCGCCGACCATCTCGGCGCGGAGCCGAGCCACGAAATGGGCCGCGTGGGCGGACATCACCGAGCCGCGCTTCGTCGCCACGTAGGTTTCAAAGCGGGTGGGCTCGGCGATGGGCACGATCGCGACGCCCGGGATGCCGTCGGCCAGCGTGAACTGGTCGATCACCGCGATGCCGAGGCCCGCCCTCACGAGCGCGCACACGGTGGAGCCGAACCGCGCCTTGATGGGCACGTCGTAGGTGAGGCCGAGGCGGGCGAACAGGTGGGCCATGATCCGGCCATAGGGGTCGGCGGCGTCGATGCCGATGAGCGGGTGGCGGCAGATCTCGGCGGCGCCGACCGAGGCCCGCGTCGCCAAGGGGTGCCGTTCGGGCACGATGCAGAACAGCTCGCCGGCGGCGAGCGGCTCGACGTCGACCGCGGGGTGCTCGAAGCGGTAGCTCATCGCCACGCAATCCACCTTGTCGAGGAGCAGGTGGTTGATCACCTCCTCGAGCTTGAGCACGTTGATGTTGAGCCGGAGGTCGGGGAAGCGCTTGCGGACGGCCGCCACGGCGCGGGGCACCATGACCTGGGCGATGCTGGGCACGGCCCCGATGCGCAGCTCCGACGCGGTGCCGCGCGCCATGGCCGTGATGGTGTCGCCGAGGTCGTCGATCTTGCGGTACACCTCGTCGATCTGCTCGAACACGCTGCGCGCTTCCGCGGTGGGGGCGAAGCGCCCGTTGCGCCGGTCGAAGAAGCGGACGCCGAGCGTGCCCTCGGCATGCTTGACGAGGCGGCTGATGCCGGGCGCCGACACGTTGAGGATCTTGGCCGCGCCGCTGATGCTGCCCGCCACCATCACGGCGCGGATGACCTCGATCTGACGCAACGTCATCATGGGGAGCGGTGATCCTGGCCCGGCGGCCGGCGGTGGACACGGGCGGCGGCTGGGGACAGGATGCGCCGCGAGGGCGGCCCTTGGAAGGGGCCGGTCTGCCTTTCGGCGGTCCGCCGCACCGCCCCGTCGCGGTGGCCCAACACGCCAGCGGATGCGCCATGAGAACATCGATCGCCACCGTGTCGATCAGCGGGACGCTGGAAGACAAGATCGCCGCCATCGCCCGCGCCGGCTTCGACGGCGTCGAGATCTTCGAGCAGGACTTCATCGCCTTCGACCACAGCCCGCGCGAGGTCGGCCGCATGGTGCGAGACGCCGGACTGGCCGTCACGCTGTTCCAGCCGTTCCGCGACTTCGAGGGCCTGCCCGAGCCGTTCCGCAGCCGCGCCTTCCACCGCGCCGAGCGCAAGTTCGACCTCATGGAGGAGATCGGCACCGACCTCATCCTGGTGTGCTCCAGCGTGTCGCCGCACGCGATCGGCGGCATCGACCGCGCGGCCGCGGACCTGCGCGAGCTCGGCGAACGGGCCGCGCGGCGCGGGCTGAGGATCGGCTTCGAGGCGCTGGCCTGGGGCCGCTTCGTCAACGACCACCGCGACGCCTGGGAGATCGTGCGCCGCGCCGACCATCCCGCGGTGGGGCTGATCCTCGACAGCTTCCACACGCTGTCGCGCGGGCTCGACACGAACAGCATCCGGGCGATCCCGCAGGACAGGATCTTCCTCGTGCAGATGGCGGACGCGCCGCGGCTTCAGATGGACCTGCTGTCGTGGAGCCGGCACTTCCGCACCATGCCGGGGCAGGGCGACCTGCCGGTCGCGTCGTTCTGGGAAGCCGTGCGGGCCACGGGCTACGACGGCGTCCTGAGCCTCGAAATCTTCAACGACAGCTTCAGGGCGGGGTCGACCGACGCCGTCGCGGTCGACGGCCACCGCTCGCTGATCGCGCTCGACGACGAGGTGAGGAAGCGGCTCGACCCGCGCGCCGCCGGCGCCCTGCCGCCGCGCTCGCGCTCGTCCGGCGTCGAGTTCGTCGAGTTCGCGTTCGGCGAGGAGGCGGGGAACTTCGAGGCGCTCATCGGCGCGCTCGGCTTCCGCCGGACGGGCACGCACAAGTCGAAGCGGGTGTCGCTGTGGTCGCAGAACGGGGTCAACCTCGTGGTCAACTGCGACCCGCACGGCTTCGCGCGCTCGTCCTACCTCGTCCACGGCCCCTCGGTCTGCGCGATCGGTCTCAGGGTGGTGGATGCCCATGCCCTGATGGCGCGGGCGGAAGCGCTCGGCGCCACGCCGTTCCGCCAGGAGGTGTCGGTGGGCGAGCTGGACATGCCGGCCATCCGCGGCGTCGGCGGCAGCCTGCTGTGTTTCGTCGACGGGCACACCGAGCTGTCCCGCCTGTGGGACATCGACTTCGACCCCGTCGCGCCGGACCCGGCGGCCGCCCCGGTCGGCCTCACCGGCATCGACCACGTCGCGCAATCGATGGACCACGACGAGATGCTGTCGTGGCTGCTGTTCTACACGACCATCCTCGACCTCGGGAAAACGCCCGGCCTCGACCTCGCCGACCCGGGCGGCCTCGTGCACAGCCTCGTCGTCGAGAACGACGACCGCTCGCTGAGCCTCGTGCTGAACGGCTCGCAGGGCGGGCGCACGGCGTCGGCCCGCTTCGTCACCGACTTCTTCGGCTCGGGCGTGCAGCACATCGCCTTCGACACGGCCGACATCTTCGCCACGGCGCGCGCCCTCGAGGCGGCCGGCCTCGCCGTGCTGCCCATCCCCGAGAACTACTACGACGACCTCGAAGCCCGCTTCGACCTGCCGGACGCGGTGGCGGGCGAACTGCGGCGGCTCAACATCATGTACGACCGCGACGGCGAGGGCGAGTTCTTCCAGCTCTTCACCCAAACCTTCGCCGACCTGTTCTTCTTCGAGATCGTCGAGCGGCGAGGCGGCTACGCGAGCTTCGGCGCCCCGAACGCCCCCGTGCGCCTCGCCGCGCAGAACCGCCTGTCGCGGCACCCGGCGATGCCGCGCCGGTGACGGGCGCCGCCGCGGGGCCTCATCGCGGCTCGGTCGGCTCCGTCGCCGCCCCGGCCGCCGTCTCGGCCGCCATGGCGGCCAGGGTCTGCTTGACGACCTTGATGGCGCTGTTGGCGGCCGGAACGCCGGCGTAGACGGCGACGTGCAGCATGGCTTCCGACATGTCCTCGGGGGTCGCGCCGGTGTTGGCGGTGGCGCGGACGTGCAGCGCCACCTCCTCGTGGTGGCCGAGCGCCGCCAGCAGCGCCAGCGTGACGATCGAGCGCTCGCGCGGGGTGAAGCCGGGCCGCGACCACACGGAGCCCCACGCGCCTTCCGTGATGAAGCGCTGGAAATCGGCGTCGAAGGCCGTGACGTTGGCCGAGGCCCGCGCCACATGGGCCTCGCCCAGCACGGCGCGACGCACCGCGAGGCCTTCCTCGTAGCGGGCGTCGTCAGTCATCGTCCGTCACCTGGTCGAGCAGGTCGGCGATGAGGCCGGCCAGCGCCTCCGGCTGCTCGATGCAGGGCAGGTGGCCGGCGCCCTCGATCACGGCGAACTGCGCGCCGGGGATGCGGTCCGCCATGGCGCGGACGAGGTCGGGCGGTGTCGAGCGGTCGTCGGCGCCCACCACCACGAGGGTCGGGACGGCGATCTGGCCCGTCTCCGCCGTGAGGTCGGCGTCGCGGATGGCAGCGCAGGATGCGGCATAGCCCTTGGCGGACTGGCGCGTCAGCATGTTGCGCCAGATGCGCAGCGGCTGCGGCTCGCCGGAGCGATAGGCCTCGGTGAACCAGCGCTCCATCACGGCATCGCCCAGGGATTCGAGGCCGTCGCGCTCGACCGCCGCGATGCGCTCGTTCCAGGTGTCGGTCTCGCCGATCTTCGGCGCCGTGTCGCACAGCACCAGGGCGGCGAGCCGCTCGGGCGCCCGCACGGCGAGGCGCTGGGCGATCATGCCGCCGATCGACAGGCCGACGAGGCCGAAGCGCTCGATGCCGAAATGATCGGCGAGCGCCAGGAGGTCGTCGACATGCCGGTCGATCGTGACCGGCCCGGTGCCGAGGTCGGACAGGCCGTGGCCGCGCTTGTCGTAGAGCAGCAGGCAGTAATCCTCGGCGAACTGCGCCGCCACCTGGTCCCAGATGCGGAAGTCCGTGCCGAGCGAGTTGGAGAAGCACAGGACGGGCTGCTCCTCGGGGTCGCCGATCAGCTCGGCATGGATCACGGCATCGCCGCTTTGGACGAAGATCATGGCGGGGTTCCCTTGTCGTTCCGTCCCGGAGGATCGGAGGTCAGGCGGCGCGACGGCGCGGCACGGCGGCTCCCTCGGCAACGCCCGCCGGCGGGATGTGGTGCCGGAGCAGCAGCAGGAAGAGCGCGGCGCCGAGCATGGCGAAGCCCAGCACGTCGAGGTAGCTGCCGGGGCCGGCCGCCGAGATGAAGGCCGCCCCCACGACCGCGCTGAGCACGGCGCCGAGCCGCCCGAAGGACAGGGCGAAGGCCGTTCCGGTCGCCCGGATGGCCGTGGGATACACGTAGGCCGCCACCGCATAGAGCGTCGACTGCACGGCGTTGACGAAGAAGCCGTGCAGCCCGAGCCCGACGATCAGCACCGTCGTGTCGCCGATGTCGACGAAGTCGAGCGCGAAGGCGCTGACCGAGGCCAGCACGGCGCAGACGACCAGCGGCCGCAGCGAGCCGAGCCGCGTGATGGCGCCGGCGCAGACGAGGGCGCCGAGCGCGCCGCCGAGGTTGTAGGCGGTGAGGCCCGCCCCCGCCATGGCGACGTTGAGCCCCTGGGCCGACAGCATGGTGGGCAGCCAGCCGAAGGCGCTGTAGACGGCGAGGAGGCAGAGGAAGAAGGCGCCCCAGAGCGCGACCGTGTCGCGGGCGCGGCCGCCCGCGAAGAGTTCCCCGATGCCCGGCTTGCGGGCCGCCGACAGGTCGGCGCTGTCGGTGAAGGCCGAGGCGGCCGGCAACGGGCGGCCCATGCGGCCGAGGAGCCGCACGAGGTCCGGCCAGCGGGCCGGGCGGCGTGCGAGGAAGCGGGGCGATTCCGGCAGCAGCGCGAAGAGCACCCCGGACAGCAGGATCGGCAGGGCGCCGCCGAGCAGGAACAGCGCCCGCCAGCCGAGCCACGGCAGCACCGGCGCCGCATAGAGGCCCGCCACCATGCCGCCGAGCGGCACGCAGACGATGGTGGCGGTCACCATCATGGTGCGGCGCCGGGCCGGGGTGAATTCCGCCGTCATCGTGGTCGAGGTCGGCAGCGCGCCGCCGATGCCGAGGCCGGCGACGAAGCGCAGGAGCCCGATGGCGAGGAGGTTCGGCGCGAGGCCGATGAGGCAGGTGGCGGCGCCGAAGAGCAGCACCGATCCCAGGATGGCGGAGCGGCGACCGAACCGGTCCCCGACATAGCCCGCGCAGGCGCTGCCGAGGCTCATGCCGACCAGGCCCGCCGCCACCACCGGCGCGAAAGCCGCGCGGGTGACGCCCCATTCCTTGATGAGCACCGGGATGGCGAAGGAGATCAGCTGGCTGTCGAAGCCGTCGAGCAGCACGGCGAGGGCCGCGATGACCACCACGCCCTTCTGCATGGCGGTCCAGGCCCCGTCGTCGAGCAGGCGCCCGATCTCGACGGGGGTCGTCGCGCTGGGGACGGCGCTCATGGCTGCGGCTCGCGGTTCGAAGGGCCGGGCGAGAGGGGCAGGCCGACGTAGTTCTCGGCCAGGGTGGTCTGGGCGGCCCGGGAGGAGCGGATGTAGTCCAGCTCCGCCACCTGCATCTGCCGCGCGAAGGGGTCGGTGCCGGGGAAGCGGTGCATGAGCCCGGTGAACCACCAGGAGAACCGCTCGGCCTTCCAGACGCGCGCCAGCGCCCGGGCCGAGTAGCCGTCGATCCCCGCCGTCGACCCCTCCTCGAAGAGGTCGATCAGCGCTTCGCCCAGCATGGTCACGTCCGACACCGCGAGGTTCATGCCCTTGGCGCCGGTCGGCGGCACGATGTGGGCGGCGTCGCCGGCGAGGAAGAGGCGGCCGTAGCGCATCGGTTCGGCGACGAAGCTGCGGAGCGGCGCCACGGTCTTCTCGAAAGACGGCCCGCGCGTGACCCGGGCGGCGACCTCGGGCCCGAGCCGCCCGCACAGCTCGTCCCAGAACCGCTCGTCCGGCCAGTCCTCGACGCGCTCGTCGGCGGCGCATTGCAGGTAGTAGCGGCTGCGGGTCTCCGAGCGCATGGAGGCGAGGGCGAAGCCGCGTTCGTGCGAGCAGTAGATCAGCTCGTGGTCGGCGGGCGGCACGTCGGCCAGGATGCCCAGCCAACCGAAGGCGTAGACGCGCTCGAAGGTCTTCAGCACCCCTTCCGGGATGGCGGCCCGGCTGACGCCGTGGAAGCCGTCGCAGCCCACCACGACGTCGCAGTCCACCACGTGGTCGATGCCGTGCCGGCGATAGGAGACGCGGGGCCGGTCGGTGTCGACCGCCTCGAGGCGCAGGTCCTCGGCGTCGAAGACCACGTCGAGGCCGCGCGTCTCGGCGGCGTCGAACAGGTCCTTCATCACCTCCTGCTGGCCGTAGACCGTGACGGTGGCGCCCCCGGTCAGGGCGGCGAAGTCGATGCGGAACACGGCGCCGTCGACCGACAGCTTGGTGCCGGAATGGACCAGCCCCTCGCGCCGCAGGCGGCGGTCCAGGCCGAGGCGGGCCATGAGGGCGACGGTGCCCTGTTCGAGGATGCCGGCCCGGACCCGGCCCTCCACATAGGCGCGGTCGCGCCGCTCGACGATGACGACGTCGATGCCGTGCTGGCGCAGCAGGTGCCCCAACAGCATGCCGGCGGGGCCCGCCCCGATGACGGCGACCTGGCACCGCGTCCTGCCTCGACCTGGATCGTTCATCCGGCGTCGCTCCCCTGCCCGCAGCGCGGTGCCCTGTTTTGCCGGGACGGTAACGCGTCGTGGAAGGCGCTGTAAAATGAGATTTGCGCGGAGCGCCATAACCGCGGAGTTATGTCGGGATCCGGCCATGGGCGCCCGCCAGGCGTCCCGTGGGCCGCAGGACGCCCGCCCGCCATGCTCGACCCCGGCATCAAGCTCCGCCACCTCGCGGCCTTCCTCGCCGTGGCCCGCCGCGAAGGGTTCGCGCGCGCCGCCGCCGAGCTGAACGTGTCCCAACCCGCGGTCTCCAAGACCATCCGGGAGCTCGAGGAGCTGCTGGGCCTGACGCTGATCGAGCGCGGTCCAGGGCCGTTCCGGCTCACCGGTTTCGGCCGCACCTTCCTGCGCCATGCCGCCATCTCGATGGCGGCGTTGCGCGAGGGGGTGGAAGCGGTGCGCCGCGCCGGCGCGCCCGAGGTCGCCACCGTCTCAGTGGGGGCGCTGCCGACCGTCTCGGCCCGCATCCTGCCCGCCGCCGTGGAAGCCTTCCGACGGCAGGACCTCGCGGCCCGCGCCCGGGTGATCACCGGGCCGAACGACTACCTGCAGGCGCAGCTGCGCCTCGGCGCCGTGGACATGGTGGTGGGCCGCATGGGCGAGCCCGACCGCATGGCGGGCTTCGCCTTCGAGCACCTCTATTCCGAGCGTATCGTGCTGGCGGTGCGGCCCGGGCACCCGCTGCACGACGATGTCGGCCCCCTGCCCCGCCGGCTGTCGGGCTTCCCCATGCTGCTGCCGCCGCCGGGGTCCATCATCCGCCCCGCCGTGGACCGCCTGCTGCTGTCGCTCGGCGTGTCGCCGCCCGAGGATGCGGTGGAGACCGTGTCGACCGCCTTCGGCCGCGGGACGGTCGCCACCACCGATGCCGTCTGGATCATCTCGGAGGGCGTCGTGGCGCACGACGTCGAGACGGGCGCGCTGATGCTGCTGCCGGTCGACACGGGGGACACGCTCGGCCCCGTGGGGCTGACGACGCGCGTCGACGTGGCCCTGTCGATCCCCGGGGAAGCGCTGGCCGGGGAGATCCGGGCGGTGGCGGCGCGCTACCGCCTGGGGCGGCCCTGAGCAAGCTTGTTTCCCGTGAAACGTCGCCCGGGGCTCCTGTCACCCATCGAGGAGGCAGCACGCCTTCGTCCCGCCCGGGCGATCGCGGCATCGACGCCTGCCGACCCGCATCGTGACCTCTTCCCGGTCAGACCGGCCCGGCCGAGATCCAGGCCTGCAGGGCCAGCCCGGCGAAGAACAGCAGCCCCGCGTCGCGGTTCGAGCGGAACAGGGAGAGAGCCCGTTGCCCGTCGTCGGGGCGGATGCGGCTCACCTGCCAGCCGAGGTGCGCGGCGAAGGCCAGCAGGCCCGCCCAGGCCCAGGGCCCGGCCGACACCCCGGCCAGGGCGGACCCGCAGGCCGCGAGGGCGAGGGCGTAGAGCGCCGCCACCCCCGCCCGGACGTGGCGGCCGAACTGGATGGCGGTGGAGCCGATCCCCACCACGGCGTCGTCGGCGATGTCCTGCAGGGCGTAGATCGTGTCGTAGCCCATGGTCCACAGGATCGCGCCGGCATAGAGCGCCAGCGCCGGCCAGGCGAGCGAGCCCGCGGTGCCCGACCAGCCGACCAGCGCGCCCCAGGCGAAGGCGAGGCCGAGCACGGCCTGGGGCCAGTTGGTGATGCGCTTCATGAAGGGATAGACGGCGACCGGCAGCAGCGCCGCGATGCCGAGCCCGACGGTGAACCGGTTGAAGCACAGCAGGACCGCGAGGCCCACCAGCGCCTGGGCGACCAGGAAGGCCAGGGCCTGCCGGGTGCTGATGCGGCGGCTCGCCAGGGGCCGCCCCCGCGTGCGGGCGACGGACCGGTCGAGGTCGCGGTCGACGATGTCGTTGCCGGTGGAGCCGGCCCCGCGCATCACGACGGCGCCGACGGCGAAGAGCGCGAGGTGGAGGAGGTTCGGCGGCCGGTGGACGGCGTCGGCCACCAAGGCGGTACCCCACCAGCAGGGCGCCAGCAGGAGCTGCCAGCCGATGGGGCGGTCGACCCGGGCGAGCTGGGCGTAAGGCCGGATGGAGGCCGGCCAACGGCGCAGCGCGGCGTCCGGAAGGTCAGGCGGGAGATCGGGCGGCAGGCTAGGCGACAGGTCTCGCTGCGGCCCTCGCGGGATGTCGTGCGACGGGCCGGCGTGGCCGAGCGCGTCGGTCACAGCGGCCCGGCGGGCAGCTTCAGCTGCGGAACCTGCGCGGCCTGCTGTTGCTGCTGCTGCTGCGCCATCGTGGCCTGCTGGGCCTGCATCTGCTTGATCTTGGCGACCATGCCGCAGGCCTTGCCGGCGAAGCCGCTGATCTGGGTCTGGGCCTGGGAGCTCTGGTTCACGAGTTCGTCGGGCAGGCCGCACCAGTCCTTGTTCTTGGTCATGTAGGAGACCATCGCCCCCTGGGCGGCGGCCAGGGCCCTCAGCTGCGGGCAAGCCGCGACGGGGTCGATCTTGCCGGCATGTTCCTTCTTGTTCTTCTCGAGCACGGCATTGATGGCGGCGCGCTTGGCGGCGAGCGCGCCCATGTCGGCATTGCAGTCGGCCTGCGCCGCCATCGGGGCGAACAGCGATGCCGTCACCAGGCCCGCCAGGATGGCGCGGGTGCGATGGGACGGGAGCTGGCGAAGCATCATGCGGTGACTCTCAACAATGGTGCGGCGTTCCGTCCGGCTGCCGCGAGGCCGGTCGTCGGTGGAGAAGCGAGGCCTTTCAAAAACGGCGGCTTCATGGCGCCTCACCCTTGACACTCCCGCCCACGAGGGCGATGGGCGAGGACGACAGCCCGGACCACAGGGAGCAGAACGCCTTGGCCCGCTACGATTTTTCCGCCCCGCGCCTTTTCGTCGAGGGCGATCTGGCGCCCGGCGGACCGGTTCCGTTGTCGAAGGACCAGACCCATTATTTGACGCATGTGTTGCGCCTCGGCAACAACGACCCGGTGCTGGCCTTCAACGGCCGGGATGGGGAATGGCGCTGCCGGGTCGAAGGCCGCAAGGCCGCCACGGCGCTGGTGGCCGAGGCGCGGACGCGCGAACAGTCCCCCGCCGCCACGCTGCACCTGTGCTTCGCGCCGCTCAAACACGCGCGCCTCGACTACATGGTGCAGAAGGCGGTCGAGATGGGAGCCGGCGTGCTGCGCCCCGTCATCACGCGGCGCACCCAGGCGGCTCGGATCAACGAGGACCGGATGCGGGCCAATGCCGTCGAGGCGGCGGAGCAATGCGGCATCCTGTCGGTCCCCGAGGTCTGGGCGCCGGTGCGGCTCGACGCGCTCCTGGCCGGCTGGGAGCCGGACCGGCTCATGGTCTTCTGCGACGAGGATGCCGAGGTCGCGGACCCGCTGCAGGCACTTCGGGGGGCGCCCCGCGGCGCCGCCGCCGTGATCATCGGACCCGAGGGTGGCTTCGAAGAGGGCGAGCGAGCGGCGCTGCTGGCCCTGCCCCGCCGCCTGCGCCTGTCGCTGGGCCCGCGCATCCTGCGGGCCGACACGGCCGCCGTCGCGGCGCTGGCGCTGGTGGGCGCCGTGCTGGGCGACATCGGCCGGGGCGACGCCGGGGAGGACGACCCGGCCGTCGCCTGACGGCGGCCAAGACCGGCTTCGTTCAGAGGACCGGCTTCGTTCAGAGGACCGGCTTCGTTCAGAGGACCGGCTTCGTTCAGAGGACCGGCTTCGTTCAGGGGACCGGCTTCGTTCAGGGGACCGGCTTCGTTCAGGGGACCGGCATCGTTCAGAAGACCGGCATGGCTCCCGCCACCGTGATCAGGGCGCCGGACGTGTAGCTGCTCTCGTCCGAGGCCAGCATGACGTAGGAGGGGGCGAGTTCGGCGGGCTGGCCCGGGCGGCCGTAGGGCACCTGGGAGCCGAAGGTCTTCACCGATTCCATGTCCATGCCGGCCGGGATGAAGGGCGTCCAGATGGGACCCGGCAACACGCCGTTGACCCGGATGCCCTTCTCGGCCAGCAGCCCCGCCAGGCTGAGGACCATGTTGCTCAGCGCGCCCTTGGTGGCGCTGTAAGCGAGCAACGAGGGCATCGGGTGCTTGGAGTTCACCGACGACGTCACGATGACGGAGCCGCCCGGCGCCATGTGCTTCAGCGCCGCCTTGGTCAGGTAGAAGGGCGCGAAGACGTTGACGCGGAAGTGCTTCTCGAAAATATCGTCCTCGATGGTGTCCAGCCCTTGGTTGGGCTGCTGGAAGGCCTCGTTGTTCACCACCACGTCGATCTTGCCGAAAATCGACGCCACCTTGTCGGCCATGTCGCGGCAATGGGCGGCCGAGGACATGTCGCCGGGGAGCAGCAGGCAGCGGCGGCCGGCCTTCTCGACCCAGCCCTTCACGGCCTCGGCATCCTGGTTTTCGTCGAGGTAGGACAGGGCGATGTCGGCCCCTTCGCGGGCGAAGGCGATGGCGACGGCACGGCCGATGCCGCTGTCGCCCCCCGTCACGATGGCGACCTTGCCGGCGAGGCGGCCCGAGCCGCGGTAGCTGTCCTCGCCGTGATCGGGCTCCGGCGACATTCGGCCGGTCTTGCCGGGAAAGCCCTGGGCGGGCGTGTCGAAGGGCGGGCGGGGGTAGAGCTTCAGGGGATCTGTCGTCATGGCTGGGCCTCCGGAGCACCGCCGCATCAACGACGCGACCCGTCGGGTGTTCCTTCGGGGGCGCTCCCCGGGGCTCCCGACCCATTCCCTTGCCGGCCCCCTTCGACCGGCCGCTGCGCCCCTGCCCGGCCGGTCAGGCGTGGCCGGCTTCGGCCGACAGGCTGCCCGGGTCGATGCCGATCTTGCGTAGGGCCCGGTCGTATTTGGTTTCGAGCGCGGGGTCGAAGATCAGGGCCTCGTCGGCCGGGCAGCGGAGCCAGCCCATGTGGCCGATCTCCGTCTCCAATTGGCCCGCGATCCAGCCCGCATAGCCGAGCGCCAGCACGGCCCTGTCGGGGCCGGTGCCGCGGGCGATGGCGCGCAGCACGTCGATGGTGGCGGTGAGCGACACGCCGCCGCCGATCGGCATGGTGGAACTGTCGACGTAATAGTCGGACGAGTGCAGCACGAAGCCGCGGCCGGTGTCGACGGGGCCGCCCTTCACCACCGGCACGCCGCCGGCGCTCGGCGGCAGGCGGATCGCCTCTTCGGCCTCGATGACGTCGAGCTGCACGAGGAGATCGGTGAAGCTGACCTTGCGGGCCGGGTGGTTGATGATGATGCCCATGGCGCCGTGCTCCGAATGGGCACAGAGATAGATCACGGCGCGGTTGAAGCGGTTGTCGCCGATGCCCGGCATGGCGACGAGGAGCTGACCGTCGAAATAGGCCGGGGAGGCGGGGCCGGGCGGGGTCTCAGTCGTCATGCAGGATCCTACGTCGGGCGTCGTGGCGCCCGCAAGTCGCGAGAGCCGGCCCGTGCGGCCGGGTCCGACGGGTGGGAACGCCCGGCCGGTAGCGGAGGATGCCGGGGCGCGTTAATGGCAGGGCATGGCCCATCCTCCCTCGCCCCCACCCCGCCGCGCCGGTGCCGTTCCGGCCCTGGTGGCGCTGCTCGCCCTCGCGGCCCTGCCAGGCGCGGCGCGCGGTGCCGAAGCCTCCGGCAGGGCCGCCGCCGCGCCCTCGCAGGCGCGGCTCCTCGCCGGGCGGGACGCGCAGGGCCACCCCGTCGCCGGGCTCGAGATCCGGCTGGCGCCCGGGTTCATCACCTATTGGCGCGACCCGGGCGACGCCGGCGTGCCGCCGACCTTCTCCTTCACGGGCTCGACCAACCTCCGCTCCGCGACCCTGCTCTACCCCGCGCCGCGGCGCCTCGACGAGGCCGGGGCCGTGGCCTTCGGCTACACGGGCGCCGTCACCTTCCCGGTGCTGGTGACGCCCGTCGACCCGAAACAGCCCGTCGCGCTCGCCGTGGCCTTCGACTACGCGGTCTGCCACGACATCTGCCTGCCGGCCCATGCCGACCTGCGCGTGTCGCTCGACGGAAAGCCGTCGGAGGCGGCCGACGCCGTCGCGGCGGCCCTGGCCAGCGTGCCGCGCCCGAGCGCGCTCGGCGGGCCCGGCACGCCGGCGGTGGCCGGGCTGGTGCCGGGCGCCGACGGCGGCTTCTCGGTGACGGCGACGGGGGCCGGGGCCGGATCGGCGCTCTTCGTCGAGGCGCCAGAGGGCTGGGCCTACGAGGTCGGCACGGCACGCCAGGCAGGCGCCGAGACGGTGTTTCCCGTGAAACGCGTCGAGCGTCCCGCGGGCGCGGACCGCCTGCCCGGCCCCCTGACCGTCACGCTCGTGGCGCCGTCCGGCGCCGTCGAAGTGCCGGTGACGCTCGACGCCGCGGGAAACGCGCCCTGAACGCACCACGGGCGGGACGAGACCTGCACGAAGCGGCAGCGGGCGCATCGGCCATGCGCCGGGGACCTTGCGTTGTGCCGGCCTGCACATGACGTTATAGGACGTCAGGATCCCCATCGCGTCTCTCAGCTGTACGCCGGCCCCGCGCCCGCGCCACCCGCCGTCGATTCCCTCGGCTGAGCCTCGCCCCGACCCGCCAGAAGGGCCCTTCCCCCGTGGACGTCACCGCTTCCCTGCCCGACGCCGTCGCGCCGTCCGAGGCCGTCGCCGCCCTGCCCCGCCCCGCCATCGCGGCGGTATCGGCAAAGCCGTCGCTGGCGGGCGCGACCCGGTCCGAACTCGCCGATGCCCTGCGCGGGCTCGGCCTGCCGGACCGCGAGGTGAAGATGCGCGTCGCGCAGCTCTGGCATTGGATGTATTTCCAGGGCGTGACGCGGTTCGACGCCATGCTGAACATCGGCAAGGCCCTGCGGTCGCTGCTGACGGAGCATTACACGCTCGACCGGCCCGCGGTGGTGGCCGAGCAGGTGTCGATCGACGGCACCCGCAAGTGGCTGATCCGCATGCCGTCGACCGGCCCGCACGACCGCGGCGCCGAGATCGAATGCGTGTACATCCCGGAATCGGACCGCGGCACGCTGTGCGTCTCGAGCCAGGTCGGTTGCACGCTGACCTGCACCTTCTGCCATACCGGGACGCAGAGGCTCGTGCGGAACCTGTCGTCGCGCGAGATCGTCCAGCAGCTCCTCGTGGCGCGGGACCGGCTCGGCGACTTCCCCGGCCTCGTGTCCCCGACCGACGGGCTGATCCCCTCCGGCGAGGGCGTGCGTGCCGTCTCCAACATCGTCTTCATGGGCATGGGCGAGCCGCTCTACAATCTCGACAACGTCCGCGACGCCATCGGCGTGCTGTCCGACGGCGACGGCCTGTCGCTGTCGCGGCGGCGCATCACGGTCTCGACCTCGGGCGTCGTCCCGCAGATCGAGGCGCTGGGCCGGGACGTCGGCACCATGCTGGCCATCTCGCTGCATGCCGTGCGCGACGAGTTGCGCGACGACCTCGTGCCGCTGAACAAGAAATACCCGATCGCCGACTTGCTCCAAGCCTGCCGAACCTATCCGGGGGTCTCCAACGCCCGGCGCATCACCTTCGAATACGTGATGCTGAAGGGCGTCAACGACGCGCCGCGCGACGCGCGCGAGCTGGTGCGCCTGCTCAAGGGCATCCCGGCCAAGATCAACCTCATCCCGTTCAACCCCTGGCCCGGGACCCGCTACGCCTGTTCGGACTGGGACACGATCGAGTCCTTCTCGGACATCGTCTTCAAGGCCGGCTATGCCAGCCCCGTCCGCACCCCGCGCGGACGCGACATCCTGGCGGCCTGCGGCCAGCTGAAGAGCGAGACCGAGAAGCTCCGGGCCCGTGCCCGCCTCATGCTGGACGCCGAGGCCGCCGAGGCCTGAAGCCGGGCTTCGGGCATCGGGTTTCGGCCCGCCATCCGACGAGACGCGACGCCTCCGTCGCTTTTCCAAAGGGAGGTCACCGAAAGGACTTGGCGAGGTGCTCAGAATCCGCTAGGTTGCGAATCAGAAATCGGGATTGAACCCCCGCGTGGACGCTGCTCAGCCCACATCCCTGCCCCTTCTACTCTCCGCTTCGGCTTTGATCCCCCTCGTGATCGGCTGACCGCGGCAAGAGGCTTCGTGGCAGGGCCACCTTCGGCAGACTCCGCAACGGTATCTCGCATGTTTCCCCCTCGGCTCATCCCGTCCGTCCCAGGCGCGGAGCCGCAGATGGACTGGACCGGGCTGCAAAGCACCACCAAGACGGCGCCGCTGGCAGAGGCCACGCAGGACATGGCCTGCGCGCGGTCACGGGCCTGAAGTCACCCAAGGACGATCGATGAGACCAGGTCAGAACAAGCGCATGCGCGGCCGCCCGAACAACAATGGCGGCGGCGGCAATCGCAAAGGTCCGAATCCTCTCACGCGGTCCTATGAGTCGAACGGGCCCGACGTGAAGATCCGGGGCAATGCCCATCATGTCGCCGAGAAGTATCTGCAGCTGGCGCGAGACGCCCAATCCTCGGGCGATCCGGTCGCGGCGGAAAGCTATCTGCAGCACGCCGAGCATTACTTCCGGCTGATCGCCAGCGCGCAGGCCGCCCAGGCCGGCTTCAACCGCCAGCCCGACGCCACCGACACCGACGGCGAGGACGAGGACGAGAGCGGCCTGCCGGACCGCTTCGCGTCACCGCAGCCCGCCACGCCCTTCGTGCCGCAGCCCCAGGCCTACGCGGCCGATCGGCAGCCCTATAGCGGCGGGGAACGCCAGCCCTATGGCCAGTCCAACGGCAACGGCGAGCGCCCGGCCTATGGCGACCGCCAGAACAACGGCGAGCGGCCCGCCTATGGTGACCGGAACGCCTATGGGCAGCGCCAGGATCGCAACGGACAGGACCGGAACGGGCAGGACCGCAACGGACAGGATCGCAACGGCCTGAACCGCCGCCCCTATCGCGACAACGGCGCCGCCGGCGAGATCCGGACCGACGACCGGGGCGGGGACCGCACCGGACAGGACCGCTCCCAGCAGGACCGGACCTACCAGGATCGCGCCAACCAGGATCGCGCCAACCAGGACCGGACCGGCCAGGACCGGACGGGTCAGGACAGGACGGGTCAGGGGACCTACCAGGACCGTCAGAGCCGGCGCGAACGCTTCGCGCAGGAGCGCCAGGAGCGCAACGGCCAGAGTTACGACCGCCAGGACCGGAGCGCGGGCGACCGCTATCGCGAGGGCGAGCAGCCGCGCGACCCCTATGCCGGGGAGCAGCCGCGGGTCGACATGCCGGCCGACCGCCAGCCGGACTATGGTTACCAGTCCGAGTCGGCGCCGGACGCCTTCGCGCCGCAGCCCAGCCCGGCCCAGCCCAACGCCGTCCAGCCGAGCCTCGCCCAGCCCACCGCCTCCGCTTCGACGGCCCAGCCCGGCACGGCCTCGCAGCCCGCCGCCCGGGCCGAGCCGACGCCGCGCCGCGAGGCGCGTCAGGAACGCGCCGCGGCGGTGACCGAGGACGCCCCGGGCCTCCCCTCCTTCATCACCACGCCGACGCGCGTCGCCTCCGTCGAGCCCGTGACGGCGCAGCCCGAGCCGAGCCTCGCCTCGGAGACGGCCTTCCCGGGCGACGGTGCCGAGGAGGCGCCGAAGTTCCCGCGCCGGCGGCGGCGCACGACGCGCGCGTCGGCGGAAGCCAAGGACGCGCCCGGCGGCGAACTCTCCGAACTGCCCGTTCCGACGGGCGATTGACCTCGGGCCGCCGGCACGCCGGCGGCTCTTTTCGCGACCTGCCGACCCGCCACGCGGCACCGGCGAGCCTGACTGGACCCGCGACGGGTCCCGGTGCTTCCGCGGGCCCGGTCCTCCCGGTGCCGGCCGGGCTCTCCGTCCTTCCCCCATCTCAACCGACCGCAGAGCCGCCCCGCGCCGGGGTTGCCAGCGCGGCCCGACCCCGAGGACCCCTTTCCCATGCCGGAGATCAAACTCCAGGATCTCAAGTCCAAGACGCCCACCGACCTTCTCGCCTTCGCCGAGGAGCACGAGGTCGAGAACGCCTCGCTGCTGCGCAAGCAGGAACTGCTCTTCGCCATCCTGAAGGAACTGGCCGCGAAGGAGATCGAGATCATCGGGCAGGGGGTCGTCGAGGTCCTGCAGGACGGCTTCGGCTACCTGCGCTCGCCCGACGCCAACTACCTCGCCGGGCCCGACGACATCTACATCTCGCCCTCGCAGATCCGCCGCTTCGGCCTTCGGACCGGCGACACGGTCGAGGGCCAGATCCGCGGCCCCAAGGATGGGGAGCGCTATTTCGGCCTCATCAAGGTCTCGACGATCAATTTCGAGGATCCCGAGAAGGTCCGCCACAAGGTCAACTTCGACAACCTCACGCCCCTCTACCCCGACGAGCGCTTGAAGCTCGAGATCGAGGACGGCGCCAAGAAGGACATGTCGTCCCGCGTGATCGACGTCGTGGCGCCGATCGGCAAGGGCCAGCGCGCCCTCATTGTGGCGCCGCCGCGCACCGGCAAGACGGTCCTGCTGCAGAACATCGCCCAGTCGGTCACCGCCAACCACCCCGAATGCTACCTCATCGTGCTGCTCATCGACGAGCGTCCGGAAGAGGTGACGGACATGAAGCGCTCGGTGAAGGGCGAGGTCGTCTCCTCCACCTTCGACGAACCGGCGACGCGCCACGTGCAGGTGGCCGAGATGGTCATCGAGAAGGCCAAGCGCCTCGTCGAGCATCGCCGCGACGTGGTCATCCTGCTCGATTCCATCACGCGCCTCGGTCGCGCCTACAACACCACGGTGCCGTCCTCCGGCAAGGTGCTGACGGGCGGCGTCGACGCCAATGCCCTGCAGCGCCCCAAGCGCTTCTTCGGCGCGGCCCGCAACATCGAGGGCGGCGGCTCGCTCACCATCATCGCCACGGCGCTGATCGACACCGGCTCGCGCATGGACGAGGTGATCTTCGAGGAGTTCAAGGGCACGGGCAATTCCGAGATCATCCTCGACCGTAAGGTGGCGGACAAGCGGGTCTATCCGGCGCTCGACATCACGCGCTCGGGCACCCGCAAGGAGGAGCTTCTGGTCCCCTCCGACACGCTCAAGAAGATGTATGTGCTGCGCCGCATCCTGAACCCGATGGGCACGGTCGACGGCATCGAGTTCCTGATGGGCAAGCTGCGCGAGACGCCGAAGGGCAACCAGGCCTTCTTCGACTCGATGAACACCTGACGCCGGTCCGGCCCCTCGACCCGCACGGGACGGAGGGGCCGGCACCGCGGGAGACCTCGCCATGGCGGCCACCGACACCATCTTCGCCCCGGCCACCGGGGCAGGGCGGGCCGCCATCGCCGTCGTCCGCATCTCCGGCCCGGCGACGCGGGATGTGCTCGGCACCGTCGCAGGGCGTGTCCCGAGCCCGCGGGTGGCGACGCTCGCCACCCTGCGCCATGCCGAGGACGCGCTCGACCGGGCCCTGGTGCTCTGGTTCCCCGGCCCAGGCTCCTTCACCGGCGAGGATGCGGCCGAACTGCAGTTGCACGGCGGCCGTGCCGTGGTGGCGGCGGTGCTGAAGGCCCTGGCCGCCGTACCCGGGTGCCGGCCGGCCGAGCCCGGCGAGTTCACCCGGCGTGCCCTGCTGAACGGCAAGATGGACATCGGCGCCGTCGAGGGGCTCGCCGACCTCATCGACGCCCAGACCGAAGCGCAGCGCCGCCAAGCCTTGCGCCACCTCGACGGCGCCTTGGGCCGCTGGACCGAGACCCTGCGCGACGACCTCCTGTCGGCCCTGGCCCTGGCGGAAGGGGCGATCGACTTCGCCGAGGACGACGACCTCGTGGCGAGCTTCGAAGCCGAGATCGACCGGCTCGTCGGCGGCGTCTCGCGCGTCGTCGCGGCGGAACTCGGGCGCGAGGCGCGGGGATTGCGGCTGCGCGAGGGGCTGGCCGTGGCCATCGTCGGGCCTCCCAATGCCGGCAAGTCCACGCTGCTCAACGCCCTGGCAGGGCGTGACGTCGCCATCGTCTCGGCCCAGGCCGGCACGACCCGCGACGTTCTGACGGTCGACCTCGACCTCGGCGGCTACCCGGTCCAACTCATCGACACCGCCGGCCTGCGCGAGACGGAGGACGACGTCGAGCGCGAGGGCATCGCCCGCGCCCGCGCCCGGGCCGCCTCCGCCGACCTCGTGCTGCTGCTCGACGATGGCCGGGCCGACCCTCTTCCACCGGCCGTGACCACCTCCGGCACGGTCTGGCGCATCGCCACCAAGGTCGATCTCGCGGCAGGGCAGGGCGGGGACTATGCCGTCTCGGCCCGGACCGGCACGGGCCTCGACGGGTTGATCGCCGGCCTCAGCCGTTTCGCGGCGGAAACGCTGCTGCCCGGGGAGGGCGCCATGGTGACGCGGCTTCGGCACAGGGCGGCGCTGGAAGCCGCGCAGGCCTGCCTGCTGCGGATCGCGCCGGCGGGACAGGGACGCGATCTCGAACTCGTCGCCGAGGACCTGCGCGGCGCCGTCGCGGCGCTCGCCGGTCTTGTCGGGCGCATCGACACCGAAGCCGTGCTGGGGGCCATCTTCGCCAGGTTCTGCATCGGCAAGTGATGCCGGGCCGGGTCGCCGCGGCGCCGGTCGAGTGGTTTCACGTGAAACGATCGCGCTTCGAACCCGGGCAGCGTCATCGGCCAGAATGCGCCAAGGCGTATCGAGGAGAGCCGATCCGGCGCCGGCGCCCCTTCCGCTTGCCGCGGGACGCGCCTATAGATCGCGCTTCGATCCATGTCCGGCAGTCCCATGTCCCTCTCCTTCGACGTCGTCGTGATCGGCGGCGGCCATGCCGGTTGCGAGGCCGCCGCAGCCGCGGCCCGGACCGGAGCCCGCACCGCCCTGGTGTCGCAGAACCTCGCCACGATCGGGACCATGTCGTGCAACCCCGCCATCGGGGGGCTCGGCAAGGGTCACCTCGTGCGCGAGATCGATGCGCTGGACGGCATCATGGGGCGGGTGGCGGACCGTGCCGGCATCCAGTTCCGCGTCCTCAACCGGCGCAAGGGCCCGGCCGTCCGCGGCCCGCGGGCCCAGGCCGATCGCAAGCTGTACCGCCAGGCCATGCAGGAGGCCCTGTCGCTCCAGCCCGGCCTGACCCTCATCGCGGGCGAGGTCTTCGGCCTGGAGATCGCGGGCGAGCGGGTCGCGGCCGTGACCCTGGCGGACGGGCGGCGGCTGGCCTGCGGCGCGGCGGTCCTGACCACCGGCACTTTTCTGCGCGGGCTCATCCATATCGGCGATGAGCGCGTCCCCGCCGGGCGCATCGGCGAAGCTCCCAGCCACGGTCTGGCGGCGGCGCTCGAGTCGCGCGGCTTCGTGCTCGGGCGCTTGAAGACCGGCACGCCGCCGCGGCTCGATGGCCATACGCTGCATCTCGATCGCCTGGACCGGCAGCCCGGCGATGCCGAGCCGGAGCCCTTCTCGAGTCTGACGGCGCGGATCGAGACGGAACAGCGCGACTGCTTCATCACCCGGACCACCGCCGAGACCCACGCCATCATCAGGGGCGACCTGCACCGCGCTCCGCTGTTCTCCGGCGCCATCACGGGGCGCGGTCCACGCTATTGCCCCTCGATCGAGGACAAGGTGACGCGCTTCGCCGACCGCGACAGCCACCAGATCTTCCTCGAGCCGGAGGGGCTCGACGACCCGACCTTCTACCCGAACGGCATCTCGACCTCGCTGCCGCGCGACACCCAGGACCGCCTCGTCCGCTCCATCCCGGGTTGCGAGGCGGCCGTCATCACCCAGCACGGCTACGCCATCGAATATGACTTCGTCGACCCGCGCGAACTGACGCCGGCTCTGGAAGCGAAGCGCCTCGCCGGCCTCTATCTGGCGGGGCAGATCAACGGCACGACGGGCTATGAGGAGGCCGCCGCGCAGGGCCTCGTCGCCGGGCTGAACGCGGCCCGGCGCGCCGGGGGATCCGACGCCGTCACCTTCTCGCGGCAGGACTCCTACATCGGCGTGATGGTCGACGACCTCGTGACCCGCGGCGTCACCGAGCCCTACCGCATGTTCACCTCCCGCGCGGAATATCGCCTGACCCTGCGGGCCGACAATGCCGACCAGCGCCTGACGCGCAAGGGCCTGGCCTGGGGCTGTGTCGGGCCGGAACGCGCCGCCGCCTTCGCGGCCAAGCGCCACGCGCTGGAGCAGGCCCGGGGCCTCGTCGACCGGCTTTCCGCCACGCCCCAGCAGCTGGCGCTGCGCGGCATCCCGGTGGCGCAGGATGGGGTGCGCCGCTCCGCCTTCGCGCTCCTCTCCTACCCCGCGGTCGATAGCGAGACGCTGGCCGGGATCTGGCCGGAGCTCGCCGGCATCGCCCCCTCCGTCATGGCGCAGGTGGAGGCGGATGCCAAATACGCCGTCTATCTCGACCGGCAGGACGCCGAGATCGCGCGGGCCCAGGACGACGAAGGCGTGCGCCTCGCCGTGGACCTCGACTATCGCGGCCTCCCGGGCCTGTCGCGCGAACTCGCCGACAAGCTCGGGACGATCCGCCCCGAGACCCTGGGCCAGGCGCAGCGGATCGAGGGCATGACGCCGGCGGCCCTCACCCTCCTGATCGCCAAAGGCCGGGCCGGCCGGAAGGCGCCCGCCGGCCTGCGGGCCTGACGCGTGACCGGCAGCCTCGTCGACGACCGCCGCCGCGCGCTGGCGCTCGTGCCGGTTTCACGTGAAACGCAGGAGCGCTTCACCGTCTATGCCGACCTGCTCGCCCGATGGCAGCGCATCAAGAACCTCGTGTCGCCCGCGACCCTGCCCGAGGTCTGGACGCGCCACCTCGCCGACTCCGCCCAGATCGTCCCGCTGGCACCCGATGCGCTGCGCTGGGCCGATATCGGCTCTGGCGCCGGCTTCCCGGGACTGGTCGTCGCCATCCTCCTCGCCGACCGGCCCGGCGCCCATGTCGACCTCGTCGAGGCCAATGCGCGCAAATGCGCCTTCCTGCGCGAGGTGGCTCGCGCCTGTGGCGCTCCCGCCACGGTGCATAACGGCCGCATCGAAGACGTGCTGCCGAGGCTCGAATCCGTCGAGGTCCTCACCGCGCGGGCGTTGGCGCCCTTGCCGGAGCTCCTCGAAATGGGCAAAGTTCTCATCGACGGCGGGACGACCGCGATCTTCCTGAAGAGCCACGGCGAGGTCTCCGACGGCGTCGATCTCGGGCGGGACTATGCCGCACGCGTCATCCCCAGCGTCACCTCGCTCGACGGCCGCATCCTTCTGCTGCGCCGGGCCGATCTTCCGAAAGGGTCCGAAGCATGAGCGATCTCCCCGCGCGCGTCCTGGTGCTGGCGAACCAGAAGGGGGGCGTCGGCAAGACCACGACGGCCATCAACCTCGGCACGGCCCTGGCCGCGGTGGGCGAGCAGGTGCTCCTGGTCGACCTCGACCCGCAGGGCAACGCATCGACGGGGCTCGGCATCGAGCGCAAGGACCGCGGCGTCTCCACCTACGGCGTGCTGACCGGCGACAATTCGCTGGCCGAAGCCTGCCGGCCGACCGGCGTGCCCAATCTCTGGATCGCCCCCTCCACCATGGACCTCCTGGGCCTCGATCTCGAGATCGCCTCCCACAAGGACCGCGCCTTCAAGCTGCGGGACGCGCTGCGTCGCTTGGCGGAGACGCCCGAGGGCCGGCGATTCACCTATGTGCTGGTGGACTGCCCGCCCTCGCTGAACCTGCTCACCATCAACGCCATGGCGGCCGCCTCGAGCGTGCTCGTCCCCCTGCAATGCGAGTTCTTCGCCCTCGAGGGGCTCTCGCAGTTGCTGGCGACGGTCGAGCAGGTGCGGGCCAACCTCAACCCCGCCCTGTCGATCCATGGAATCCTGCTGACCATGTTCGACCCGCGCAACAACCTCGCCACCCAGGTGGTGGCCGATGTGCGCGAGATCATGGGCGACAAGGTCTACGAGACCGTGATCCCGCGCAACGTGCGCGTCTCCGAGGCGCCGTCCCACGGCAAGCCCGTGCTGCTCTACGACCTGAAATGCGCGGGCAGCCAGGCCTACCTGCGGCTCGCCTCCGAGGTCATCCAGCGGGAAAGGAAACTGGCGGCGTGAAGGGAAGCGTGATGGCGGAGGAGGGGGGGCGCTCGCGCCTCGGGCGGGGGCTCGCGGCGTTGATCGCGGATTCCTCGGCACAGATGCCGACGGCGCCCGCGCCGGAAGCACGGGACAGGCGCCGCGTCCGCATCGCGGACGTGAAACCCAACCCCCACAACCCGCGGCGGAGCTTCCTCGACGAGGACCTTCAGGACCTGTCGAACTCCATCCGCGAGAAGGGCATCATCCAGCCCATCGTGGTGCGGCCGGCGCCCGGGCGGGGCGGGGACTTCGAGATCATCGCGGGGGAGCGGCGCTGGCGGGCCGCCCAGGCCGCCGGGCTCGCCGACGTCCCCGTCGTCGTGGTCGAGGTCGACGACAAGGAGGCTCTCGAACTCGCCATCATCGAGAACGTCCAGCGCGCCGACCTCAACGCGATCGAGGAAGCGCGCGGCTATGACAGGCTCGCGCGGGAGTTCGGCTATTCCCAGACCGACCTCGCCCGCATCATCGGCAAGAGCCGCAGCCACGTGGCCAACATGCTGCGCCTGCTCAAGCTGCCGGGCAGCGTCGAGGCGATGGTGGTGGACGGCTCGATCTCGGCCGGCCACGCCCGCGCCCTCCTCGGCTTCGCCGACCCCGAGCCCGTGGCCCGCCGCATCGTGGCGAAGGGCCTCAACGTCCGCGAGGTCGAGAAGCTGGCTCAGGCCCGGCAAAAAGCTTCGGCCGACGCGGCGGCTCCCGCCGAAGCCGCGCCCGCCGCGACACCCCGGCGCGGCGTCGACGACAGGGTCCACGAGTCCACCAGGGCGTTGGGCCAGCGTCTCGCCGCCGCGCTGGGATTGTCGGTCGCCATCGACGCCAAGGGAGCCGGCGGCGAGATCCGCATCCGCTACGAGACCCATGACGAACTCGAAAGCCTCTGCCGGCAGCTCGGCCGCTGAAGCCGCTCCGGGGCGGGACATCGGAGCAGGGGATCGGGGCAGGGGTGTCGGGCCGCCCGACATCTGCCTGTCATTGAGGCACTCGCGCTTGATGATGCCTTTTGCGGCGGGGGCACGATGTGATAATGATTCTCACATGCTGTCCACGCTCGTCTTCGCACCCCCCGCCGCCGATGCGACACGCCGGGCCGGCGCCCTCCTGCGCACCCTGGCGGCGCTGGTGCCCGCCACTGTCGAGGGCATCGTCCGCGACGTGACGCTGCTCCAGGTCGGCGGCGGACCGTCCTACGCCGAGATCGCCGACGAGGCGGGCTGCCATGTCGTCGAGGACCGGGACTTCCCGGCCGCCCTGGCGCGCGGTGTCGCCGGAGCCCGCTCGCCCTGGATATTCGTCGTCAAGGCCGGCACCATCCCGTCGCGCATCTTCGGCGAGGAGGCGGCGCGGGCGCTCCAGGATTCGCTCGAGACCGGCGGCGCCCTGCTGCTGCGGGAACAGCCCAACGGCTTCCTCACCCGCTGCTTCCCGTCCCTGGCGCCCGTCGCGGGTGTCATCCTGCCGCGCGCGCGCCTGGCGGAGGGCCGATGCGCGAGCTTCGCCGAAGTGGTGCGCCGTGCCCGCCCCGCCCGCACCTTGCCGACTTCGGCCGTCACGCTCCACTGAGAGTTCGTGGGCGATGGCCCTTTGACAATGAAGGGCGTGTCCTCCGTGGTTCCGGAGGGCAATCGGGCACGGGTTCGCTGCCGTCCCACATCGTTAGCATCGGATCATGCGCCTCGTCCCAGGCATCATCGGCCTCGGCGAAGCTCAGACCCGTCGATTTTAACCGTGTTCATCCATAACATTTTAACCGGTTCGGCAACCGTGCCTTAAATCGCGCGTCGATCGCCGTCCCGTGTTCGCCCATCAGGAGAGCGCGAGGCGCGGTCCAGCGCGGATGACAGGTCTTGAGCATTTCCACCGTGGCGACCGACGCCGTCGTGTTCCTCCAGGCCCAGAGTCTCGTGGACGGCACCCTGACGACCCAACAAGGGTCCGGCGTGCTGATCGCCCCCGACGAGGTGCTGACCGCCGCCCATCTCCTCTACGACGGCGCCGGGCATCTCGCCCTGAACACCGTGGTCAGCGCCGGTTACGATCGCGCGGTGGTGCATGGCGTGGCCTCCGCCGACGCCGTCCACGCTATGCCGGCTGCCGACTGGACGCATCTCGCCGGCACGCAGGGCGATTTCGCCCTCATCCACCTCGCCACGCCCATCACCGACGTACCCGTCATGGCGCTCGGCGCGGGCTTCAGGGGCGGCACCGCGACCGTCACGGGCTATCCCGTCGCCTCCGGCGGCGCGCAGGACAGCCAGGCCGAGACGCTGTCGCAGGTGCCGGGCTACGACGTGCTGCAGGGCACCGCGCTCGGCGGCACGGGCGACCAGCACGGGTCGAGCGGCGGCCCTGTCTGGCAGATGGTGGACGGCGTGCCGACCGTCGTGGGGCTGGTCTCCTCGGCCGAAGGCACCACGGGCTATTTCCTCGGCCTGACCGCTGCCGACGTGGCGCAGATCCAGGCCTGGGAGGCGATCGATCGCGCGGCCCCGGCCGCCGCGGCCCTGGCGGCCGGCCCGACCGGCGCTTCGCCTTCCGCCACCGCGTCCGACGCCGTCGCCGACCTCGCGGGCGCGGGCGACCTGCCGGGGATCGCGGCACACCCGGCCGTGGCCGGAGCCCTGTCGCGGATCGTGACGCTGCTCGGCCAGGATGCCGCCGCGCGCGGACCGCAGGTCGGCTTCGACGACATCGCAGCCGATGTCCTGTCCGGGCTCGGCGACAATGGCGGAGGCCGCAATCTGGCGGCGGCCCTTCTCGAAGGTGTGGTCTGGGGCCATGACGGCGGCGGGGTCGGCGGCGCCGTGAGCGCCGTCGCGGCGGTCGATCCCGGCATCCTGGCTTTCCCGCTCTGCGAACGGGGCGTGCGCCTCGGCGCCCTGGCCGGGCAGACGCTGTTCGCCGCCGGCCACTGACTTGGGTCTCGCTGGCGCCGACACACGCCGTCTCGGAACGGCGCGTGGGCCTGTGACGCACGCCGGCCCCACGACCGAGCCCATCCCGCGGCGCTGAGCCGTCCAGCCTCGCCCGCGGCGGCATGACGCCCGGGGCAGGGGCGCCCATCACCGCCCATGCCTTTGCGATGTCGTGCCCGAGCCGCTATCTGCAACGGGGACGCCGCGCCGCGGCCTCCAGGACGCCCGAGGAGGCCGCAGTGAACGAGCAGGTGACCACGCTCGATCGCGATTCCACCATCGCCCCTGCAGTCGCCCCCGCCGGGGCGGCGGGCGCGGCGCTGCGCCATGCCCTCGGCCACGAAGGCTTCGGCGGCGACGTGGAGGAGGGGATCGGGCCGCGCCTCGTGGCCGCCACCGACAACAGCATCTACCAGGTCATGCCGTCTGCGGTGCTTCACCCCCGCACCGGCGCAGACGTCGTTGCCGCCGTCAGGGCCGTCCGCGCCGTCCCGGGCCTCGCCCTGTCGCCGCGCGGGGGCGGCACCGGCACCAACGGCCAGTCGCTCACGACGGGCGTCGTGCTCGACCTATCGCGGCACATGAACCGCATCCTGTCGCTCGACGTCGCGGCCGGGCGCGTGGTCGTCGAGCCCGGCGTCGTGCTGGACCAGCTGAACGCCTTCCTGAAGCCGCACGGCCTCTTCTTCCCGCCGGCCGTCTCGACGGCGACCCGGGCCACGCTCGGCGGCATGATCGCCACCGACGCCTCCGGCAAGGGATCGCGCCTCTACGGCCGCACCTCCGACCACGTCGAGGCCCTCGACGTGGTCCTGTCGGACGGTTCGGAGGCCAGCCTGCGCCCGCTGGCTCCCGCCGAGTTCGACGCCGTCGTGGCGGCGGGCGGCATCCTGGGCGAGGCCCATGCCGAGGTGCTGCGCGTCGTGACGGAACACGCCGGGCTCATCGCCGAAACCTTCCCGGCCATGAACCGCGGGCTCACCGGCTACAACCTCCAGGGCGTGACCCGCCCCGACGGCCGCCTCGACATGATCCGGCTGCTCGCCGGGTCCGAGGGCACGCTGGCCGTCACCAAGGCGGCCACGCTGCGGCTGACGCGCCTTCCCCGGCACCGGCTGCTGATCGTGGCCCGCTACGCCGCTTTCGACGCCGCGCTGCGCGACGTCCAGCATCTCCTGGCCGCCGAGCCGCTCGCCATCGAGATCCTCGACGACAAGGTGCTGGAGCTGGCGAGCCGCGACGTCATCTGGACCGGGCTCGAGGCGGTGCTGGGCGGCCCGGCGGCGGCCCCGGTGCGCGGCCTCAACGTCATCGAATTCGTCGGCGACGATGCGGATGCGTTGGCCCGGGCCGCCGACCGCTGCGTCGCCCTCCTGGCCGACTCGCCCCACCCCGCCATGGACTGGACGCGGGTCTCGGGAGCGGCCGAAATGGCGCAGCTCTGGACACTGCGGGAAAAGTCCGTCGGCCTCATGGGCCGGCTCGGCGCCGTCGAGGGCTCGCGCCGCCAGGGCACGGCCTTCGTGGAGGATACGGCGGTGCCGCCCGAGCGCCTCGCCGACTATGTCGCGGAGTTCCGCGCCATCCTCGACCGGCACGGGCTCGGCTATGGCATGTACGGCCATGCCGACGTCGGCTGCCTGCACGTCCGTCCCTCGCTCGACATGGCCGACCCTGCCGACGAGGCGATGATCCGCATCATATCGGACGAGGTCGCCGCGCTGGTGAAGCGCCACGGCGGGCTGCTCTGGGGCGAGCACGGGCGCGGCTACCGCGGCGAGTTCTCGCCGCTGTTCTTCGGCCCTGTCCTCTATGACGAGCTCTGCCGCATCAAGCTCGCCTTCGATCCCGACAACATCTTCAACCCCGGGAAGCTCGCATCCCCGGCACTCGGCGGCCCCATCGACCGTATCGATGCCGTTCCGGTGCGTGGCGCCTACGACCGCCTCATCGACGAGACCCGCCGTGCCGGGGTCGATCGCGCGGTCAGCTGCAACGGCAATGCCGCCTGCCACAGCTGGGACGACTTCGACGCCATGTGCCCGTCCTACCACGCGACGCGCGACCGCGTGCAGTCACCCAAGGGGCGGGCGACCCTGCTGCGCGCCTGGGCGCGCCTCAGCGCCGAGGCCGAGCGGGGGCGACCCGTGGCGGCGGAACTCGCGGCCGTCGAGGCCGAGACCAAGGCGTCGCTCGACACCTGCCTGTCCTGCAAGGCCTGCGCGAGCCTCTGTCCCGTCAAGGTCGACGTGCCGACGATGCGGTCCCGGTTCCTGGCCCGCTATTACGCGAACCGCCCCCGGCCCCGGCGCGACCGCCTGCTGCGCCACCTGGAGGCGGGCCTGGCCCTGGTGCGGCACATGCCGGCGCTCGCCAGCATCGTCATGCGCCTGCCACTAGCCGTGCGGCTGCTGCGCGATGGCTTCGGCCTCGTCGACCTGCCGCATCCCGCGCCGACGCGCTGGCGCCCGCGGCCGGCTGGCGAGGGGCCGCGCGTGGTCCTGCTGCGGGACAGCTTCCTCGGCACCTTCGACGGCACCGTGATCGATGCCGCCGGGCGGCTGCTGGAACGCCTGGGCTACTGCGTCACCGTTTCTGACATCCGGCCCAACGGCAAGGCCCTCCAGGTGCTCGGCCTCGAGCGGGCATTCGGCGCGGTGGCGCGCGCTGCCGAACGCGAACGGAGCCGGCTGTCGGCCGCAGGCGTGCCGGTCGTCAGCCTGGACGCCGCCACCGGCCTTCTCTACGACGGCGAATATAAGGAATATGCGGAATATTCCGCATTATCGGCCTCTGGCTCCGTGCTGGCCCTCGACGGTTTCCTGGCCGAAGAGATCCTAGCGGGCCGTATCCCGGCCGGGCCCAGCGGCGGCGGCGCGCTCGATATCCTTCTGCACTGCACCGAGAAGACGGCCCGGCCGGAGACCGCGGCCCGCTGGGGGGCGGTGCTGAAGCACTTCGGCCTGGATGCCCGGTTCCCCAAGGTCGGCTGCTGCGGCATGGCGGGCCTCTTCGGCCACCAGGCCGAACAGGCCGGCCTGTCGCGCCGCATCTTCGATATCGGTTGGCGGCCGAAGCTCGGCGACGACCCGGCCCGGATGCTGGCGACGGGTTTCTCCTGCCGCTGCCAGACCGAGCGCTTCGCGGGGTTCCGGCCGCGCCATCCCGTCGAGGCCATCCTGGCCCATCTCGACGCCGCGGCCTGACCCGGCCCCGGTTCAGGCCGTGTCGGACGACCGGAACGCGGCCAGGCGGCGCACCCAGCCGCCGAGTCCCGCGGGCTCGTCGGCGACGCGCGCCTGTGTGTCGGCGACCGCCTGGGCGATCTCGGCCACCTCGTCCATCACGGCCAGAAGCGCATGTTCCACGGCATCGAGGCTCGCATAGACGTCGCCCGTCACCCTGGCTTCCGCGATGGTCCGGGCGATCGCCTCCAGCCGCCCTCTCACACGGAGCGCGCTGAACAACTCGCTGTCCACCATCTGGGGGCTTCTCCGTCGGCGCGGGCGCACTAGAGCCCGCGTCCGCCCCGACTGGGGGCGTCCGAGCCTCACTATCCTAGGACATGGGCGCGGTTGCGGCACCATCGGATTTCGCGGCGGAGAGGTCGGTGCGGCCCATGGTCGTCACCGACGATGGGCCGGCCGCCGCGGTTCCTCAGCGCTGGACCGCGACCAGGCCTTCCATGCCGGGCCAATCGGAATAGCCGTGGAAGTCCCCGCCGTACCAGGTGGGCTTGGGCGCGTCGGCGAGCGGGCCCCCGATGGCGAGGCGGTGGACGAGGTCCGGGTTGGCGATGAAGGGCCGGCCGAAGGAGAAGAGGTCGGCCTTGCCCTCGGCCAGCTCCGCCGCGGCGAGGTCCAGCGTCAGCTGGTTGTTGGACATGTAGGCGCCGCTAAACCTCCGCCGCAGGTCGGCGAAGTCGACGCCCTCGGGCACGTCGCGGGTCTGCTGCGTCACGCCCTCGATCGTGTGGATGTAGAGCAGGCCGAGCCCCGACAGCGCGTCCACATAGGCGCCGTAGGTGGCGTGGGTGGTGCTGTCCAGGGGCGTCTCGCCGGGCTGCGTCGTGGCGGGCGACAGCCGGATGCCGACCCGCTGCGGGCCGCCCCAGGCGTCGATCACGGCCCGCACGGCCTCGAGCGGGAAGCGCAGGCGGTTCTCGATCGAGCCGCCGTAGCGGTCGGTGCGGCGGTTCGTGGAATCGCGCACGAACTGTTCGAGCAGGTAGTTGTTCGCCGAATGGACCTCGACGCCGTCGAAGCCGGCCCGGCGGGCATTGGTGGCGGCGCGCCGGTAGTCCTCGACGATGCCGGGGATCTCGTCCGTCTCGAGCGCGCGGGGCGTGACGTGGTCCTTCATGCCGCTTTCGGTGAAGGCCTGGCCCTTGGGGGCGATCGCCGAGGCCGAGACCGGGAGCTGCCCGCCGGGCTGCACGTCGGGATGCGAGATGCGGCCCGTGTGCCAGAGCTGGAGGAAGATCACGCCGCCGTTGCGATGCACCGTCTCGGTGATCCGCGACCAGGACGCCACCTGCGCCTCCGACCAGATCCCCGGCGTATAGGCATACCCGACGCCCTGCGGCGAGATGTTGGTGGCCTCGGAGATGATGAGCCCTGCCGAGGCGCGCTGGGCATAATAGTCGGCGGCATAGTCGGGCGGCACGCCCTCGGTCGAGGAGCGGCTGCGCGTCAGCGGCGCCATGACGATGCGGTTCTTCAGCTGGAGGTCGCCCAGACGGGTGGGCTGCAGCACGGGACTGTCGGCGTGGCTCACGGGATCCTCGCGGGTCGGGCTCGAACCGGCACGGGCCGGGGAGCGGAAGCGGCGCTCGCGCGCCACGGGTTCCGCTGCCAACGCGACAGTTCTGTTCCGGTTCGACGCCGGGAACGCGTGAGCCGTCAGCCCAGCCAGTCCGCCACGGCCTTCCGCAGGAAGGCGCGGGCTTCCGGCTCGCCCACCGGGTTGCCGGCACGGTGGCCCCAGATGGAGGGGATGGGCCGCAGCTCGGCATGGCGGAGATGCGCCATCTCCGCGGCATTGTCGGCGACCGGGAAGTAGAGGTCGGTGCGCGAGGGCAGGAGCAGCACCCGGGCCGTGATGGCGCCGAGCGCCGCCGTCAGGTCCCCGCCGTAGCGCGGGTCGGCGGCGATGTCACCGTGCAGCCAGGTCATCGCCTGGGCATAGAGGTCGGCGGCCCGCCGACGCGTGAAGCCCGGCGCCCAGTGTTGGTCGAGGAACTCGTCCAGCGTCGCCGCCCCGGTGGAGGACAGGTGCAGTCCGGCCCGGTACCAGTCCTGGCTCATGGCCCAGGCGGCGTAGATGCGGGCGAAGGCCCGCAGCGCCGCCACGGGTTCGGCCGAGAAGCGACCGCCCCCGATATGCTCGGGCGCCGCTTCCAGCGTCGCCAGCAGCGAAAGCAGGAAGACCTTGTTGTGCTCGGCCGTCCGGGCGCTGCCGCAGACCACGATGGCCCGCTCCACGGCCTCGGGGAACAGCGCCGCCCAGTGGTAGCTCTGCTGGGCCCCCATGGAGAAGCCGTAGGCGCAGGCGAGCCTGTCGATCCCGAACCGCTCGATCAGGAAGCGGCGCTGCGCCAGCACGTTGTCGGCCGTCGTGACCAGCGCCGGGTAGGCAGGCGTGTTGGAGGGGCTCGACGACAGGCCGTTGCCGAACATGTCGGGCACGACGATGAACCAGCGCGTCGGGTCGAGGATGCCGTCCGGCGCGATCAGCCAGTCCTGGTCGGCGGCCTGGGCGGAATAGCTGGTCGGGAACAGAACGACGTTGGACCGGTCGGGCGCCAGCGTGCCGTAGCTCCTCCAGGACAGCCGGGCCCCGGGCAGCACCGCGCCGGACTGCAGCGTCAGGTCGCCGAACTCGTGCCGGCCCTCGTCGGTATCCCATGCCATGGCGCGTCTCCCTCGGCAGGACGGCCCGCGTCGCCCCGCGCGACTCCGCCTGCGTTCCGTCTCGGAAAGATGGGCTGGGTGGTGGCCGGCGGGCCTGCCCGCCGGCCGCCGGTCACCTGACGTTGGCGTCGAACACCGATCGGCATTTCGGGCTGAGCTGGGCCCGGTTCACCTTCATGCAGGCCTTGATCTTGTCCTCGTCCGGAATGGCATCGCCGCACAGCTTGTTGACGTCGTCGTAGCAGGCTTGTTCGGCCTTCTGCCGCACCGTATCGGTCGAGATGTCGGCCAAAGCCATGCCGGGGGCCAGCAGAGCCAGGGCCGCGATGGCCGACGCTAGGGTGATCCGCATCCGTTCGAACCTGCATTCAGTGGAGCCTGGCGCCTCGCATAGACCGCTTCGCAGCCCGGCGCAAAGGCGGCCGCAGCCCGCGGGCGGAGCCTCACGACAGGAGGTAGAAGATCCCCGCCGAGATCGCCACCGTGGCGGGCAGGGTCAGCACCCAGGCGGCGGCGATCCGCTTCAGCGTCGCGGGCTGGATGCCGGCGCCCGAGCCCACCATCGTGCCGGCGATGCCGCCGGTGACGACATGGGTGGTGGAGACCGGGAAGCCGCTGAACCCGGCGCCGCCGATCAGCCCCGCCGCCACGATCTCGGCGGCGGCGCCCTGGGCCGGGGCGAGATGCTGCTTGCCGAGCCGCTCCCCCAGGGTGGTCACGATCCGCTTGTAGCCGATCATCGTGCCGGCGCCGAGGCAGACCGCGCTGAGGACCCGCACCCACCAGGGCACGTACTGGGCCGTGCCCATCAGGGTCTCGTGGATCTCGTGGGCCCGCGCCTTGTCGGGCGCCGCGATGCCCTTGGCCTCGCCGGCCGTCTTCAGCTCCGCCAGCACGAGGTTCATGTCGTTGCGCAGGGCGGGGCGCTCCGGTTCCGGGAGGGCGGTGCCGGCCGAGGCGCGGCCGAAGCCTGCGCCGATCGCCTGTGCCGCCGTCACGCCGAGCTGCCGGCGGTCGTCGCCGTAGCGGCCGATGAGGTCGGCCGCCGTGGGCATGTCGCCGGCGATCCGGTGCAGTTCGTCGCCCGTCATGGCGGTGTTCAGGGCGTAGCTCGCCGGGAACAGGCCGATGATGGTCAGCATGATGAGGCCGATGCTCTTCTGGCCGTCGTTGGTGCCGTGGGCGAAGGACACGCCCGTGCAGGTGAGGATGAGGATGCCGCGCATCCACCAGATCGGGGGCTTCTCCTCCTTGGGCGGCTCGTAGAGGTGCTGGTCGTGCACCGTCCGCTTCAGCAGCCAGAAGGCCGCCATGGCGAGGCCGAACCCCAGGATCGGCGACACCAGGAGCGACAGGAGGACGCTCCACACCTGGTGCCAGTCGACGCCCTGGCCGAGCGGCCGACCGTTGCGCAGCGAATCCTCGACCCCGATGCCGACCAGCGCGCCGATGAGGGCGTGGGAGGAGGAGTTCGGGATGCCGAACAGCCACGTCGCCACGTTCCAGCCCAGGGCCGAAATGAAGATCGCCGCCAGCATGCCGGCCGCGATGCCGCCGTCGGGCGGCGACAGGGCGTCGGGCGGGATCAGCTCGACGAGGGCATAGGCCACCGCGATGCCGCCGAGCATCACGCCGAGGAAGTTCCACACGCCCGACCACACGACGGCGACCTGGGCCTTCAGCGAATGCGTGTAGATCACGGTCGCGACGGCGTTGGCGGTGTCGTGGAAGCCGTTGGAGAACTCGAAGACCAGGACGAGGACGAGGCAGATGGACAGGAAGACGATCGCGGTCGTCGATCCCGGTTCAATCAAGGCGAGCATGGTGGTCCTTCAATCGTCGGCCGGCGTCCCGCGATTGATGCAGCCTTCCATGACGGTCTCGCGACGGTGCTCCGCCGGTGGTCCGCTTCTGCCGCGGCTTGCGCCGGGTGCCCGTCAGGGGCTAGAGCCAAGCCGGAGCGCAGTCGCCGAGGGTGAAGGCGCCCTCGATGCCGTCCGAGGCCTGCCGCCAGGGCCGTTGCAGCTTCCAGCGCCCAGGGCCATGCGAACCGTCACTTACGCGATCGGCGACATCCACGGACGCCTCGACCTGCTGGACGACCTGCTCGACCTCGTCGAAGCCGATGCGGCCGAGCGCCGCGCCGCCGCCAAGGTCGTGTTCACCGGCGACTACATGGACCGAGGCCCCGCGTCCCGCGGCGTGGTGGCGCGCGTCATGGCGGGTCCGCGGCGCCCGGGCGACAGCTTCGTGCCGCTGCAGGGCAACCACGACGACCTGTTCGCCACGGCGGTGGCGCGCGGCCCGGTCATCCCCGACTGGGCCTGGACCCTGTTCACCCACACGGTGCTGAGCTACGGCGTCACCGTCGAGACCATGGCGGGGCGGGACGGCGAACTGCGCCGCCACGCCGCCTATCTGGCGGCCCTGCCGCTCACCCACGACGACGGCACCCACCTCTTCGTCCATGCCGGCATCCGCCCGGGCGTGCCGCTCGACCGGCAGGACCCCGAGGACCTGATCTGGATCCGCGAACCCTTTCTGACCTTCACGGGCCGGCTGCCCCGCCGTGTCGTGCACGGCCACACGATCATGGGCGACAGGCCGGTCGTCACGCCGAACCGCATCTCCATCGACACCGGCGCCTTCCGCTCGGGCCGGCTCACGGCCGCGGTGCTCGACCCGGAGGCCGGCAGCGAGCCCAGCTTCCTCCAGGCCGTTGGCGAGCCCGACCGCGCCGCCCTGGTGCGCGAAGCGCTGCTCGTGGAAAGCATCGCGGGCCGCCCCGTGTCGCCGGAGCTGCAGGCCGTCTTCGACGACTTCGCCGAGGGCCGCATCGACCTCGACACGATGGAGCGGCGCAGCACCCGGCTCGGCGCGGGCCGCTGACCGGGCACCGTCACCGGGCCCGCGCGCCATCGGTCGCACGCCCGCTGCGGGCGCGTTGGCATTATCGAAACGCGACGGGTCCAGGATGCCGAGATAGGATCCCGCGCCCCACGAGACCTCGCCCGTGCCCGTCCGCCGCCACCGCTCCCGTGCCGTCCTCGCCGCGCTGCTCGCGTCCCTGCTCGCCGGGCCCGGTCCGGCCAGGGCCAATTGGGTGGCGTCCTGGGCGGCGGCGCCCGCCCTCCTGGCTTCGCCGAGCCTGCGCGCCACGACGGTGCGACAGTCCCTCCGCCTGTCGCTCGGCGGCCCCCAGCTGCGGGTGCGGTTCTCCAACGAGACCGGGACCCGCGCCATGACGGTCGGCGGCGCCCACATCGCTCTGCCGGGTGCGGCGCCGGGCTCCGTCGACCCGGCGACCGACCGCGCCCTGACCTTCGGCGGGGCCAGCACCGCCGCCATCCCGCCGGGCGCGCCGCTGCTGTCCGACCCGGTGGACCTGCCCGTGGCGGCCCTGTCCACCGTCGTGATCACGGCCCTCGTCGACGGCGCCGAGGCGAAGCAGGTCGGCCACGACCAGGGCGGGGAAACCGCCTTCCTGCTGCCCGGCGACCACCTCGGCGACGCGACCTTCAAGGGCGCCACCACCGCGACGTCGCGCTACGCGCTGAGCGGCGTCGAGGTCAACGTACCGGGGCAGACCGCCGCAGCGGTCGGGGCGCTCGGCGACTCGACCACGGACGGCGTCGGCTCCACCCCCGACCGGGACCGGCGCTGGACGGACCGGCTCGCCGAACGCCTCGTCGCCCGGACGGGCGCCGCCATCCCGGCCGTGGTCAACCTCGGGCTCGCCGGCAACACCGTGACGGGCGGCACGCCTTTCGACACCTTCGGCGAAGGCGCGCTGGCGCGGCTCGACCGCGACGGGCTGAGCCGGCCCGGCCTGCGCTGGCTGGTGCTGCTCGAAGGCCTGAACGACGTCATGTTCACGGCCTCGCCCGGCACGGTCGCGGCCGACCTCATCGCGGCCGACCGGCAGATCATCGCCCGCGCCCACGAGCGCGGCATCCTCGTCGTCGGCGGCACGCTGACGCCGTTCGGCGGCACCGGCCAGGTCGCCGCGACCCCGGCCCGCGAGGCGGCCCGCCAGGCCGTCAATGCCTGGATCCGGACCGGCGGCGCCTTCGACGCCACCGTCGATTTCGATGCGGCCCTGCGCGACCCCGCCCGCACCACGCAGCTCCGCGCCACCTTCGATTCCGGCGACCACCTCCACCCCAGCGACGCCGGTTACCGCGCCATGGGCGACGCCGTGCCGTTGGACCTGTTCAAGTAGCGGCCCTGCCGCGACGGGTGGCTTCGGCGACGGGCGGACCTGTTCACGGTCTCCGGTCTCCGCTTCCCGCGCGTTGACACCGTGCCGGCCCCGGCGCCATCGTCGCCGCCGCAGTCGCAACGGAGCCCGCCATGTCTGACACGTCGCGGATCGAAGCCCTGGCCGGCGAAGTCGCGGGCTGGCGGCGGGAGATCCACCGCAACCCCGGCACCGGCTTCGACGTCGGCCCGACGGCCGCCCTCGTCGCCGAGAAGCTGCGCGGCTTCGGCTTCGACGAGGTGGTCGAAGGGGTCGGCCGCAGCGGCGTCGTGGGCGTGCTGCGCGGGCGCCGGGACGGCAGCCGGGCCGTCGGCCTGCGCGCCGACATGGATGCCCTGCCGATCCACGAGCAGACGAACCTCGGCCACGCCTCGCGGGTGCCCGGCAAGATGCACGCCTGCGGGCACGACGGCCATACCGCCATGCTGCTCGGCGCCGCCCGGTACCTCGCCGAGACGCGCGACTTCGCCGGCACGGCCGTGTTCGTGTTCCAGCCCGCCGAGGAGATCTCGCAGGGCGCCAACGCCATGATCGCCGACGGGCTCTTCGCGCGCTTCCCGGTCGACGCCATCTACGGGCTGCACAGCCTGCCGGGCCTGCCGGTCGGCCATTTCGCGACGCGGCCGGGGGCCGTCATGGCGTCGGTCGATCGGTTCGAGATCCGGGTCGAGGCGCGCGGCGCCCATGCCGCCATGCCGCACCAGGGGGTCGATGCCGTCTATGTGGCGAGCCAGATCGTGGTGGCGCTGCAGAGCATCGTGTCCCGCAACCTCGATCCGCTGGAACCCGCCGTCGTGACGGTGGGCGCCATCCAGGCCGGCGACGCCTTCAACGTCCTGCCGGATTCGGCCCGCCTGCTCGGCACGGCGCGCTGCCTGTCGCCGGCCGCCCGCGACACGATCGAGGCGCGCCTCGCCGCCGTGGCGGAGGGCGTGGCGCGGCTGAACGGCGCGGAAGCCCGCGTCACCTACGACCGGATCTCGGCGGCGACGGTCAACCACGCGGCCGAGGCGGCCATCGCGGCGCAGGTGGCCGGCAGCGTGGCGGGAGAGGGCAACAGCGAGGCCGCCATGCCGCCGCTGATGATCGGCGAGGACTTCGCGAGCTTCCTGCACGAGCGGCCCGGTGCCTTCGCCTTCATCGGCAACGGCGACACGGCGGGGCTGCACCACCCCGGCTACGACTTCGACGACCGGGCCATCCCGGCCGGGATCCGCTACTGGGTGGGGCTGGTCGAGGCGGCGTGACGCCCCGCGGCCCTGCGGTTCAGCTCTTCGGCACCGCCATGCCGCGCTGCACGCCCGGTCGCGCGCCGACCTTGTCGAGCCAGGCGTGGATCGCCTCCTTGCCGTCGAGCTTGTCGCCCAGGGCTTCCTCGAGGAAGGTCGTGGCCGCCAGCGTCCAGGCGTAGCAGGCGATGTCGGCGATCGAGTAATCCTCGCCGCCGAGGTAGGGGGCGGCGCGCAGCCGTGCCTCCATGACGCCGAGCAGCCGACCGCTCTCGGTGGTGAAACGCTCGATGGCGAGGGGCGCCTTTTCGGGCGAGCGCACCGCGAAGAAGCCGAGTTGGCCCAGCATCGGCCCGAGCCCGCCCATCTGCCAGTGCAGCCATTGCAGCGCGGCATAGCGCTCGGGGCCCGAGGGCGCCAGGAGCTTGCCGGTCTTCTCGGCGAGATAGGTCAGGATGGCGCCGGATTCGAAGATCGACAGCGGCCCGCCGGGCGCCGCGTCGTCGACGATGGCGGGGATCTTGTTGTTGGGGTCGATGGCCAGGAACTCGGGCGAGAACTGCTCGTCCTTGCCGATGTTCACCGGATGGACGGAGTAGGGCAGTCCGAGCTCTTCGAGCGCGATGGAAACCTTGCGGCCGTTCGGCGTGGACCAGGTGTAGAGACGGATCATGCGGCCTTGCCCTTTTCGGTCCCGATGAACCCGGCCGCGCGGAACCAGGCCACGGCGTCGGCGAGGGCCTCGGCATAGGGCCGCGCCGCATAACCGAGGTCCCGCTCCGCCTTCGCCGACGAGAAGAACATCCGGTACTTCGCCATCCTCAACGCATCCACGGTGGCGAAGGGTTCGCGCCCCGTGACGCGGGCCACGAGTTCCGCCGCATAGGCCAGCGGGAAGATGGGCCCGCGCGGCAGTTCGACCGTCGGGGGCTTGCGGCCGACGAGGCCGGCGATGACGCGCAGCATGTCGCCGAGGCCGACGTCCTGCCCGCCCAGGATATAGCGCTCGCCGACGCGGCCCGCCTTCCAGGCCAGAAGGTGGCCCCGCGCCACGTCGTCGACGTGGACGAGGTTCAGACCCGTGTCGATATAGGCCGGCATCTTGCCGTTGGCGGCCTCGACCACGATGCGGCCGGTGGGCGTCGGCTTGACGTCGCGCGGGCCGATGGGGGTCGAGGGCAGCACGATCGTGGCCGGCAGGCCCTCGGCCACCATGGATTCGACCAGCCGCTCCGCCAGCACCTTGCTCTTCTTGTAGGCCCCGATGGTGGTGTCGGGGTGGTTCGGCGCGGTCTCGTCGACCGGCACGCCGTCCTGCCGCAGCTTCAGCGTGGCGACGCTCGACGTGTAGACGATGCGGTCGAGCCGCGCGTCGCGCGCCGCCTCCATGACGGCGCGGGTGCCCTCGAGGTTGGCCCGCACGATCTCGTCGGGGTCGCGGGCCCAGAGGCGGTAATCCGCGGCGACGTGGAACAGGTGGCGGCAGCCCTCGAGTGCCCGCGCCACCGAGGCCCGGTCGCGGATGTCGCCGGTCGCGACCTCGACGTTGAGGTCGGCGATGTTGGTGCGGGGGCTCGTCGGGCGCACCAGCACCCGCACGCGCTCGCCCTCGGCGAGGAGCGCGCGGGCCACGGCGGAACCGACGAAGCCCGAGGCGCCGGTGACCAGGATGGGATCGCTCATGTTGGTTCCCCGGAGGCTGCGGCCTCGTCGAGCCGGTGCACCCGCACATCCGGGCAGACGACGCGGGCGATGTCGATCAGGTGGCGGTGGTGGGTGAGGTAGATGACCTGCCCGACCTCCGCCATGCCGGCGAAGAGCCGGAACGCCTCCTCGGCGCGGAAATCGTCGAAGGTTTCCATGATGTCGTCGGCCACGAAGGGCACGGCGCGGCGCGTCGCGGCGAACTCGTGGTAGCCGGCGGCGCGCAGCGCCAGGTAGAGCTGGAACCGCGTGCCCTTCGAGAGGTCCCCGGCCTGCTTGGTGCCGCCCGCCCGTGCCTTGGCGATGAGCACCTCGCCCTTGTCGGTCGGCTGGGCGGCGAGTCCGGTATAGGCTTGGCGGCTGATGGTGGCGAAGGCCTCCGAGGCCTTGGCGAGCAGGGCGCTCCGATGCCGGTCGCGGTAGGCGGCGAGCGCCAGCTCCGCCGCCGCGATGCCGCCCCTGAGCTTGATGAAGCGCCGCGCCTGGTCCTCGATGTCGAGCAGGACGGCGCGCCGCCGCGCCTCCATGCGGGCCACGGCATCGTCGCCCCCCACGGCATCGAGCGCGGCTTCGGCGCCGACCCGGCTCGCGTGGTGGGTCCTGAGTTCGCCGTCGGCCGCCGCGTAGCGGCCCTCGGCGGCGTCGCGTTCCGCTTCGAGGGCGGCGGCATCGAGCCCGTCGAGCAAGGCTTCCGCCGCCGCGAAGTCTGGGACGCGCAGGGAGGTGCGGATGTCGCGCTCCAGCGCCGCGGCTTCGCCGGCGAGGCGGTCGCGCTCGGCGCACAGCGTCAGCCGCGCGCCGGCCTCGGCCAGGGTATCGACGCCGAAGAAGGCGCGCAGCACGTCGCCCCGGGCGCGGTTCCCCGCCGCGGCGGCCGAAGCCCGTGCATGGCGGGCTTCCGCCTCGGCGAGACGGGCCGCGCAGGCGTTTCGCGCCGCCTGCGCGGCCCGGGCCTCGCGGATGCGCCGCTCCAGGGCGGCGTCGAGCTGCAGGACGGCGGCGGGGTCCCCGGTCGAGGCGGCATCGAGCCCCAGCCGGGCGGCCAGCGACGCCAGCCGGGCGGCGAAGCGGGCCTCGTCGGCCTCCATGGCGGCGATGCGGTGGCCGAGGTCGGCCCGGGTGCGGAGGTCGGGCGCGAGGGCGGCCAGCACTTCCAGCACCTCGCCGACGGCGGCGGGCGTCGGTTCGGTGCCGGTTTCGCCGAGCCAGCCGGCGCGGCAGGCCGCGGCCCATCGCTCCTCCCACGCGGTCTCGGCAGCCTCGGCGCGGGCTCCGGCGGCGGCGCGCTCGGCCAGGCGGCGCTCGGCCCCGGCGAACTCGGTCGCCAGCGCGCCGCGCGCCGCGGCGGCCGCGCCGGCGGCCCGGGCCGCGCCGGCGAGCCCGTCGAGCGCTCCGGCCGGATCATGCGCGACGTCGGCCTCGGCCAGCGCGCCGGCCAGCCGGTCGCGCCAGTCCTGCACATCGCGTTCGGCCGCCCGGCAGGCTTCAAGGGCCGTCCGGGCCTCCTCCCGCGCCCGCAGCGCCGGGCCGGTGCGGGCCAGCCAGGCGACGAGCCCCGCCGGCGTCGGCGGGCCGGCCAAGGGCGGGTCGAGGCGTCCCGCGGCGGCCGCCACCGCGTCGTCCACCGCCGCCCGGCGACGGCGGGCCGCGGCGGCCCGGTCGCCGGCGCCACGCAGCCGCGTCTCGAGTTCGGCGAGCCTCACGCTGGCTTCGCGCAGCCGCGCCACCTCGGCGGCCTGGCCGAAGCGCGCCGCCGCGACGGCGTCGTCGCGCCGCAGCGCGTCCTCGAAGTCCTCGGCGGAAGCGGCGTCGAGCCGGCCGCGATGGGCCGCCCAGGCCCGGTCACGCGCCGCGCGCAGCGTCAGGACCTCCGCATCCGCGATGGGGCCGGCGACGCGCCCGAGCGCGTCCACCTGCGCCCGCAACGCGTCCCGGTCGAGTGCGAGGTCCCCGGCTTCGCCGTCCCGGCGCTGCGCCTCGGCTTCGGCCTCGGCGGCTTCGCTCGCCCAAGCTTCGGCGTCGCGGGCCGCCGGAAGGGGGAGGCCGGCGAGGGCCTCGGCCCCGCCGCGCCAGGGCGCCAGCGCCCGCAGCGCTTCGGCCAGGCGCTCCTCGGCCGCCGCCCGGACGCGATCCGCCGAGCGCAGCGTGCCGGCCGGATCGGCCTGCCGGGCGGCTTCCAGCGTGCCGGCGAGCCGGGCGAGGGCGGCGGCGGGCGCCGCCGCCGCGCCGCCCGCCGCCGCCAGGGCATCCCGGGCCGCCGAAAGGTCGCCCGTCGCCGTGTCCAGCTCCAGCCGGGCGGCCTCGCGGCGTGCCGCCACGCCCGAACGCTCGGCGATCAGCTCCCGCAACGTGCCGACCAGCGCGGCGGGCAGCGCCACGGCGTCCGGGTCGGTCCCCGGCGGCCGCCCGAGGCGGGCGAGATGCGCCGCGACGGCACCTTCAGCCTCGGCGAGGCTGGGGCGGCGGCGCGGCAGATCCTTGGCGGCGGTGAGCGCGGCGGCGCGGAGGCCGGCCAGGGCGTCGTGGGCGTCGCCGCACCCGAGCGCGGCCTCGTCCACCGCGATGGCATCGCGCTCCAGCCCCAGCGCCTCGATCTCGCGGCGGACGGCCTGAAGCTCCGTGCCGAGCCTCACCTCGTCCCGTTCGAGACCGGGCAGTTCCGCGCTCCAGCCTGCGGGCGGCTCCGGCATGGCGCGGAGCGGGCCGAGGGCGTCGTGGAGGCTGCGCGACCGGGCAAGGAGCGGCAGGCCGCCGAGCAGGCGCGCGATCTCGTCCCGGCGGACGCCGGCGTCGCCGCGCGCCTTCAGCGCCGCATCATGGGCCGCCGCCGCCCGGTCGCGCTCGTCGACGAGGCGCTTGTGGCCCGCGGCCTGCGTGTCGGTCGCGTCCCGCTCGGCCTTGAGGGCGTCGAGCTCGGCCTTGAGTTCGTTGAGCCGCGTCTTGTGGGCGCCCGGCCGGAAGAACCGGTCCGCCTCCTCGCGCATCGCCTCCAGCGCCTGGCTGAGGCCGGCCGCGCCCGCGCTGCCCGAGAAGAGGATGCGCCCGAGGTCGCCCCGGCTCGCCAGGATCTCCTCGCCGCCCTGTTCGAGCGATTCGTCGTCGAGCGAGAACATGCCGCGATAGCCGTCCCGGCCGATGCCCCCGAGTTCGGCCGCCAGCAGCCCCTCGTCGAGCGGCCGGTCGTCGGCGTCGAGCAGCGTCGCCTGGGCGCGGCGGATGCGCACGAGCTCGCGGTCGCCGCCCGCCAGCTCCAGCAGCGCGCCGATCCGCAGGGTGGGGTAGGGGTGCAGGAAGGCGTAGTTCGGCTCCTTGGTGGCTCGGATGCCGTAGAGGAGGTCGAGGAAGGCCGAGAAGGCCGTCGACTTGCCGGCCTCGTTGGGGCCGTAGACGATGTGGAGGTCGGGCCCGCCCACCGGTCTGGCGCCGAAGTGCAGCGTCCGGCCGGTGAACTTGCCGTAGCGGACGAGGTCGAGCCGGGCGAGGCGCATCAGGCCGGGCCGGCGTCGGCGGGATCGCGCAGCCGCGCCATCACGTCCTCGGCGCCCTCGGCGAAGAGCCGCGCCAGCGCGGCCTCGCCCGCCGCCGCGTCGGTGCCCAGCACAGCGTCGCGGCATTCGCGCGGCAGCTTGCGGGTGAGTTCCTCGAGGACCGGTCCCATGCCGATGCGGAAGGCCTCCGAGCCGAGCACGGCCGTGCCGACGAGTTCGGCGAGTTCCGCCACGGCGTCGCCGGCGGCGGGCGCGGCATCGGGCGACGAGACCGCCACCTCCACGCTCTCGATCCAGGTGCCGGGCAGCCCGCCCGCCACGAAGGCGGCTTCGGCCCGAACCCGGTCGGGGTCGCGCCGGATCTGCCAGGCGAAGGGCGTCGCCCCGGCGATCTCCAGGCGTGCCACGAGGTGGGGCGACACGGCGCCATCGCGCGCCGCGCCGAGCGCCCGCGTGATCCTGTCGAGCACGGCCCGCCAGTCCTCGACGCCGCCGAGGTCCACCGGCACCCGCTCGAACTGGGCGACGCTAGTGACGCGCGCCTCGACCAGCAGCGTGCGGTCGTCCCGCACCGTCACCAGCGTGACGGACTTCGGCCCGGCCTCGTTGATGTCCCGGCCCTGCGGGATGCCCGGCATGACCACCGTGGCGGCGCGCGGCGACCCGGGCGGCGGCGCGTGGCGGGAATGGATGTGGCCCAGCGCCCAGTAGGAGAAGCCCGAGGCCTGCAGCTCCGCCGTGCTGCAGGGGGCGTAGCGAGCATGTGCCCCATGGCTTTCGAGGCTGGTGTGCATCAGGCCGATGTTGACGGCGCCCTCGACCGGCGCCTTGTAGCGCGGCAGGAAGCTGTCGGGAGCGTGGGGCTGGGCGAAGCTCAGCCCGTGCACGCGGATGTCGAGGCCCCCGGCGACGCCGTCGACCGCCACGGCCTCGGCCCAGCCGCCGAACAGCTTCACGCTGTCGGGCAGCACCAGCTCGCGGGTGATCTTCGACAGGGCGTCGTGGTTGCCGCGGATCACGAAGGCGCGGATCCCGGCCTCGTCGAGGCGCCGCAGCTGTTCGGCGAGGAAGCGCGCCGTCTTCATCGAGGTCTGCTCGCCGTCGTAGAGGTCGCCGCCCAGCATGAGGGCGTCGACGCGCTCGTCGAGGCAAAGGTCGACGACGGCCACGAAGGCCTGGCGTGTCGCCGTGCCGATCAGCTCCGCCAGGGCGGGGTCGCGCAGCGCCAGGGACTTCAGCGGGCTGTCGAGGTGGATGTCGGCGGCGTGGACGAAGCGATAGGCCATGCGGTGGCATATGTTCCCGGTCTGTGCCGTCCCTTACCCCAGGCCGGCCCATGACGCCACCGGAGACGCCACCTGAGACGCCGCGCGGGACGCCACGGGAGTCGCCCCCTGGGGAGGTGTCCGGCAGCGGCCCTCAGGCGGCGTCGTGCAGGCGGCGCGCCACGCCGCGCTCCAGCAGCGCGGGCAGCCGCGGGGCCGGCATGGGCCGCCCGAGGTGGTAGCCCTGCAGCTCGGAACAGCCTTCCTGCCGCAGGCGCTCCAGCTGCTCGGCGGTCTCGATGCCTTCGGCCAGCGTGCGGATGCCGAGGCTGGCCCCCAGGCTGACCACCGCCCGCACGATGGCGAGGCCGTGCCGGTCCTCCGCCATGTCGCGGATGAAGGAGCGGTCGATCTTGATCTTGTCGAAGGGAAAGCGGTTGAGATAGGCGAGGCTCGAATAGCCGGTGCCGAAATCGTCGAGCGAGATCGCCACGCCGAGCCCGCGCAGCCGGTGCAGCAGCGCGATGTTGTCGGCGCTGTCGTCGAGGAACACCGATTCGGTGATCTCGAGTTCGAGGCGCGCCGGCGCCAGCCCGGCTTCCGCGAGCGCGGCGGAGACCGAGCCGGCGAGGTCGCCCCGCCGGAACTGCGCGGCCGACAGGTTCACGGCGACCCGGCACCCGTCCGGCCAGCGCGCCGCTTCGCGGCAGGCCTGGCGCAGCACCCAATCGCCGATGGCGTGGATCAGGCCGATCTCCTCGGCGACGGGGATGAACTCGGCGGGCGGCACGGCCCCGCGGCCGGGGTGGAACCAGCGCAGCAGCGCCTCGAAGCCCAGCACCTGCAGCGAACCCGCCGCCACGATGGGCTGGTAGAAAAGCTCGAACTCGCCCCGGGCCAGGGCCTGGCGGAGGTCGCCTTCGAGGCTGCGGCGGGCCTGCAGCGACTGGTCCATGCCGGCCTCGAAGAAGCGGAAGGCGCCGCGCCCCTGGGACTTCGACCGGTAGAGGGCGATGTCGGCGTTGTGCAGCAGGATGTCGGGGGCGGAGCCGTCTCCGGGCGCCAGCGAGATGCCGATGCTGGCCCCGATGACGGCCTGGTGCCCGTCGACGAGGTAGGGGGCGGAGATCCGGCCGATGATCCGGTCCGCCAGGGCGCTCGCCTCTGCCGGGCGCGCGAGCCCCGTCATCATGACGGCGAACTCGTCCCCGCCCAGCCGGGCCGCCACGCCGCCCGGCCCGATGGCGGTGGCGATCCGGTCCCCGACGGCGCGCAGCACTTTGTCGCCGGCGCCATGACCCAGCGTGTCGTTGACCTGCTTGAAGAAGTCGAGGTCGATGCAGAGGACCGCCAGGGTCTCGCCCCGCGTCCGGGCCTCGGCGAGCCCGTCCATCAGATGCGTGCGGAACCGGGCCCGGTTGCACAGGCCCGTGAGGTCGTCGTGGTGGGCCATGTAGGCGACCTGGGCCTGCGCCTTCCGCTGCGCCGTGACGTCGAGGACCGAAACGAGGACGCAATCGTCGCCGTCGAAGTCGAGGGCATTGGCGTAGACCTCGACTTCCACCGTCTCGCCATGGCCCGTCACCATGCGCCAGGCCCGCCGGGCCACATCGTCCCGCACCGTCGCGCGCGCCTTCGACGCGACGGCGGCCCGCTCCTCCTCGCCGAACAGGTCGGGCCAGGTCGCCGCGACGAGGTCGCCGGCGGAGCGACCGCACAGCCGGAGCATGGCGTCGTTGGTCCTGCGGACGGCCAGGGTGCCGCGCTCGTAGACGAGCAGCGGCATGGGGTTGCTGTCGAACAACAGGCGGACCGAGTCTTCGCGCCGCTTCATCTCCGTGACGTCCGTGAGGGCGATGCCGAGCAGGTCGCCGAGCGGCGCGACCGAGATCCGCAGGTGCACCGGTTCCGCATCCCGGCGCTGGACCGCATATTCGAAGACATGCGCCTGCTGCCGGTCCAAGGCGCGGGACAGTTCAACGTCGAGCCCGTTCTTGCCCCAGGACACCATGACGTCGGACAGGTACTGCCAGCAGAGCGCCTCCTCCGGACGGCCGAACAGCCGCGCCGCCGCGCCGTTGAGGCTCACGATCTGGAAGTCGGGACGCCCGGCCCGGTCGTCCGCCGCCGCCAGGGCCACGAGGCCGTCGCTGGTCGAGCGGTGCATGGCTTCGAGCAGGTCCTGCACCACGGGCCGCTGCCGCAGGTAGACGACCATCAGGTGGCCGCCCCACCGATTGCTGAGGGGGAGCGCCAGCACGTCGCAGGTCGCGACGGCGCCGTCCACCAAGCCGCGCGCCACCCCCTCGCTGGGCACGAGCCGCGTCGCGGCGCGGGCGAGGCAGTCCACGATGCCGGTCCGGTAGCTGGGGGCGAGCGCGTCGCAGTCCACGCCCGTCAGGTCGCGACCGACCTGGCGCTCGAACTCCGGGCCGGCATGCAGGATCCTGAACCGGCCGGGCGCATCTTCCCGGGCGATGCCGATCCTGTCGGCGACGGCACCGAGGCTGCCGAGCGCGACGTCCTCGAACAACGGCAGGTCCTTGCCCTGCCGGGCCGCCATCCAGCGCCGGACGAGCTTGTCGATCTCGACCGCCGCCAAGGGAGCGGCGAGCGAGTCCGGCGTTGGGGAAGGGTCGGACTGGCTCGGCACGGGCGGGCTCGACTTTGCGGCGATGCGGGAGGCGGATGGACCATTGTGTGTCATCAGATACGAAGGGCGCGCTAAGACTGGCGTCGCGAAAGCGTCACGCTGCGGAAAGCCGAAACCACGCCATCGGGGAGGTGTCGGCGCGGCTGCCGAGCGCCCGCGAAGCCGCGGCTTCTGTGCCGGACCCTTGTGGTCTATGCCGGGGCGCCGGCCGCGCGCGCGGCTGCGGAGGCTGTCCCATGAACCACATCCATTCCGAACGGCCCGCCGCACCCCGCGGCCCCGTCGCGCTGCTGGGCGTGCCGGTCCAGGCCGGGACGCACCAGGCCGGATGCCTGATGGGGCCGGCCTCGCTGCGCACGGCGGGTCTCGGCGCCGCCCTCGCGGAACTCGGCTGCAGCCTGCGCGACCATGGGGACCTGATGCCGGAGTTGGCGGCCGGCACCGTTGCCGCCTCGTCCCCGACCCTGCGGCGCTTCGGCGAGGTCGCGGCCTGGACGGCGGCGATCGCCGACCGGGTCGCGCAATGCCTGCGCGACGGCGAAGTGCCCGTCGTGCTGGGCGGCGACCACAGCCTGTCGATGGGCTCGGTCGACGGCGTCGCCCGCCATTGCCGCGAGAGCGGCCGGGAGCTCTTCGTGATCTGGCTCGACGCCCACGCGGATTTCAACACGCCCGAAACGTCCCCCTCGGGCAACATGCACGGCATGCCGCTCGCCGCGCTCTGCGGCGAGCCGGGCCTCGAAGGCGTCTTCGGCGGCGGCGCGCCGGGTCCGCGGGTCTCGCCCGACCACGTCCACCTCTTCGGCATCCGCTCGGTCGACCGCGGCGAGCGCGCCCTGCTGAACCGGCGCGGGGTCCACGTCGTCGACATGCGCCACATCGACGAATGGGGCGTGGCGGTGCCGCTGCGCCGCATCCTCGACCGGGTGAAGGCGGCGGGCGGCTGGCTGCACGTCAGCCTCGACGTCGATTTCCTCGACCCGTCGCTGGCGCCGGGCGTCGGCACCACGGTGCCGGGCGGCGCCACCTACCGCGAAGCCCATCTCATCATGGAGATGATCCACGATTCCGGGCTGATGGGCTCGCTCGACGTCGTCGAGCTCAACCCCTTCCTCGACGACCGCGGCCGCAGCGCCCTCATCCTGGTCGACCTCGTCGCGAGCCTCTTCGGCCGCCAGGTCATGGACCGCGCCACCGCGGCCGCCCCCGCCTTCTGACCCAGGGGAGGGAACCAGCGCCGGGGTCCGGCGCTTCGAGGTCTCGATCCTCACATGCGGGAACGAGTCCCATGAAAGCCATTCGTCTGCGGTCGCCCGGCGGCCTCGACAACCTCCAGCTCGTCGACATGGAGTCCCCGAAGGACCCGGGTCCGGGCGAGATCCGCGTCCGGCTGCACGCCTCCTCGTTGAACTACCACGACTACGGCGTGGCGAGCCGCCCCGGCTGGCAGGCCGACGGTCGCATCCCGATGTCGGACGGCGCCGGGGTGGTCGAGGCGGTCGGCACCGGCGTGACCGACGTCGCGACGGGTGACTCCGTGGTGTCGTGCTTCTTCCCGACCTGGGCCGACGGTCCCGCCACCATCGCGGATTTCGCCACCGTGCCGGGCGACGGCGTCGACGGTTTCGCCCGGGAAGCCGTGACGCTGCCGGCGACCGCCTTCACGCGGGCGCCGAAGGGCTTCAGCCATGCCGAGGCCGCGACCCTCACCACGGCGGGCCTGACGGCCTGGCGGGCCCTGGTGGTCGACGGCGGGCTCAAGGCCGGCGACACCGTCCTGGTGCTGGGCACGGGCGGCGTCTCGATCTTCGCCCTGCAGATCGCCAAGGCCATGGGCGCCACCGTCGTCGTCACTTCCTCGTCGGACGAGAAGCTCGAGCGGGTGCGTGGGCTTGGCGCCGACCACACCATCAACTACCGGCAGGACCCCGAGTGGGGCCGGCGCGTGTGGGACTGGACGGGCGGGCGCGGTGTTGACCACGTCATCGAGGTCGGCGGACCCGGCACGCTGCCGCAATCCATCGCGGCCGTGCGCGTCGGCGGCCATATCGCGCTCATCGGCGTGCTGACGGGCTACGCCGGCCCGGTGCCGACCGGACCCTTCATGCTGAAGCAGGCCCGGCTCCAGGGCCTCATCGTGGGCAGCCGCCGCGAGCAGCAGGACTTCGTACGCGGCATCGAGGCGATCGGCCTCAAGCCCGTCATCGACCGCAGCTTCCCGCTCGGGGACCTCGCCGAGGCCTTCCGCCTCCAGGGGAGCGGGGCGCATTTCGGCAAGATCTGCCTCGACATCCGAGCATGACGAGACGGGCCTGCCGAGGCTCGGGATCGAGGGAACGGCCATGACCAGTGACGGACAGGCGGGCGGGCGCTTCGACGTGCTCGCGCTCGCCGCGAGCCTGCCGGAGAGCGCCGCGACGCTGCTCGCCGACCATTACATCACGGACCGGCCCTCCGGCAGCGCGCGGGTGTTCCGTACCTATCGGCCCGTGCCGGCGCATTCCCACCGCGGCTGCGACGAGTACCTCTACGTCCTGTCGGGCCGGGGGACGTTCTGGATGGGGGACGCGAGCCGGGCGGCCCCCTTCGCGCCGGGCCAGCTCCTCGTCTTCGACCGCGACACCGTCCATGCCATGCCGGAGCTGCACGAGCATCCGGTGGTGTTCCTCGCCATCGACACGCCGCGCCGCGCACCGGACGACGTGACCTTCGTGAACCCGGCCGATGGCGACGCCGCCTCCTTCATGGCCCGCAACGCCGCGCCCTGACGGGGACCCTGGCTCACGTGAAACAGGCGGCGCTCAGGCGTCCGCCAGGGCTTCGAGCAGGCCCGGCACGGTACGGGCGACGTGGCGCACGATGTCGGGCTGGCCGGTCATCTCGCCGAAACTGCCCCGCGTCAGCGGCCCGAAGGCCCGCAACCGCGCTTCGGCCCGACCATGAGCGTCGACGAGCTGGCTCTCACCATCGACGGCGAGGCCGAGCCCGACGCCATCCGGCTGCGCCAGGCCTCGGTCCACGACGTCCCGCACCAGCGGGTCGGAGCGCAGCGCATTCGCCGGGCCCGTGCACAGAACGACGGCGTCGAAGCTCCGGCGCTCCACACCCGTCCCGGGGCGGTCCAGGGCGGCGTCGAGAGCAGTGTCGGCGTCGAGGCCGACCAAGGCCGCCCGCAGCACCGTGAGCCGGCCGCCGTCGCGCCACGCGGTCGCCAGGGCGAAGGGCTGCGGCGCGGCCCGGAAGCGGTGGACCTCCCAGAATGGCAGGAGGCGGCGCTGCACGCGGCGCTGCTCCCGCGGCGGCAGCGCCGACCACAGCGGCGGCAGGCGGAAGCGGAAGGCGTCCACCACCTCCTGCCAGCCGACATCGGGGTCCAGCTGGCGCAGGCCGCGTCGCAAGAGGGCGAGCAGGTCGAGCGCGGTGCGCGGCACCGGGGCACCGGCGAAGGGGTCGAATCCGTCCGGGAAGGCGCCCTGTGGCCGCGCCAGCAGGCCATGGCGCGAGACGGCGAGCACGGCGCCGCGGTGCCCGATGCGGTCGAGCGAAGCGATCACGTCCAGCATCGTCAGGCCGGTGCCGACGACCAGCACGGCCGCATCCCGGTGGACGGCCACCAGGGCGTCGGGGCGCCACGGGTCGGCGACGAAACCCGGATGGGCCCGGGCCGCCGCCGAGACCGGGCAGGGCAGGGCCGGCGCGGCATGGCCGGTACACAGAGCCACGGCGTCCGCCGCCAGCCTTTCGCCGCCGTCGAGCGCCACGCGCCAGCCCCGGCCGTCGCGGGAGACCGAGACGGCCCGGGCCCGGCGGTGCCGGAGCACGACTTCCGGCCCCGCCTGCGCCAGCGCGCCGTCGAGGCTGTCCGCCACATAGGCGCCGAAAGCCGCGCGGGACACATAGTGGTCCCCGCGCCCGTCCGTGCTGGCCGGATCGGGCAGGACGCCGCGCGCGAAGAGCCAGCGGGTGAAGTGGTCCGGCACGTCGGCGAAGAGGCTCATGCGGTGGGACGGCACGTTGATGCGATGCACGGGATCCACCGTGCCGTAGGCGGCGCCGCGGCCGAGCCGTTCCGCCGGCTCGACGATGTCGATCGCCAGCGGGGCTCGAGCGGCGCTGGCCGCGTGGATCGCCAGCGCGGCGCCGGTGAAGCCGCCGCCCAGGATGGCGAGGCTCGGCACCTTCCGGCCCGGTTTCGACGCCCGGCCCGTCAAGCGCCGATCCCTCCGGCGCGGGTGGGACTGCGGGACGGTTGGGCAGCGGGCGCGGAGATCGGCATGATGTCGGTCCTGGCAGGGATGGTTGTCGGCCGGGCCCGAGCCTGTCGGGCCGTCGTCGCGGCGCAGCTTGGACCGAGGCCGATGATCTGGCGCGCGTCGCAGGCCCGCGCCGCCGGCCCCGGCGGCCACGCTCGTCAGGCGGGCAGCTTGGCCCTGAGATAGGTGGCGGCCGACACCTGCACGGCCGGGCCGATCTCGGCCGCGGTGGCAACGACATGCATGCGGGCGAGCTCCGGCTCGGGGTCACGCGCCAGGAAAGCACCGATGCGGGCCACCAGGGCCTCGGCCGTCTCGGCCGAACGGACGCGCTTCATGAAGCCGACGCGGCAGCCATCCATCACCAACGTCAGTCCGGGATCGAGGCTCAGCGTCGCGGCGTCGAGCCCCGTCTCCTCGCGGAGTTCGCGCCGGATGCTGCCCTCGATGTCGACGCGGCCGTCCCGAACGTCGCCGGGGTCGGGCGTGCCGGATGCGAAGTAGATGGCACCGGCATTGGCGGTGTGGTGCCCCATCTCGCCGAGCACGAAGGCGCCATCGGCCGATGACAGGCAGGCCATGCCGAAGCCGTTGCGCACCCCGGCGGGCGGCAGGCCGATGTCGCGCCAGAACAGGAAGGCGCTGAAGCTGGTCTCGAGATAGGCGCCGCGGAACACGCGCCGGCCATCTGCCTCCACCTCGACCGCACCGCGATGCATCAGCAGCACCCGGCCGTCGAACATGCGGGGCTTGCGTCGCAAGGCCTCGGCCCAGTGGGCGGCGATCTCGGCGGACCGGGCCTCGGCGAAGTCCCAGCGGCGGGGCTCGAAGGCACAGTCGACGGCGTCGACCTCCACGACCTCCTGCGGGCCGGCGGGCGCACCCACCGTCACAGGTCGATCGTCCCTTCGGAGACGATCACGGCGCCGCCGCCGATCGTCGCCGCCACGAGCGCGCCGCCCGCGACATCCAGCCCCAGCACGATGAGGCTGGGCCGGCCCATGGCGACGCCTTGCCGGATCTCGATCGCATGCTCGCCGTCGGGCGGCGCGTCGAAGGCCATCACGGCTCCGGCGAAGGCGGCGGCGGCCGAACCCGTCGCGGGGTCCTCGGCGATGCCGAGGCCGGCCGCGAACATGCGGGCGTGAAAGCCCGCGCCGGAGCGCGCGTAGACGTAGGTGCGGAGATCCGACGGCCAACGGCCGGCGTCGGGGCTGGCCCGGTCGACCGCCTCGGGCGAGGCCAGCGGCACCGTCGTGAACGGCACGCCTGCCGTGAGCATCAGCGGACGGTGGCGGTCGAAGCCGATCTCGGCCGCATCGAGCGACAGCGACGCCGCCAGATCCGCGTCGGGCATCGGCGTGCCGCAGGCCTCGGGCAGCCGCGGCAGGAGAAACTCGGCATAGGGCCGGCCCCTGGCGCGGCGCGCCGTGCACTGAACGAGGCCCACCTCCTCCTCGATGACGAGGGCGAGGTCCTGGCGGGCCACGATCTCGGGCGCGCGCAGTTCGGCCAGCAACACGGCGGTCCCCACCGTGGGGTGGCCCGCGAAGGGCAGCTCGCGCGCGGGCGTGAAGATGCGGATGCGGGCGGAGTTCACCGGGTCCCGCGGCTCCAGCAGGAAGACCGTCTCCGACAGGTTGAACTCGCGGGCCACCGCCTGCATGCGGGCCGCGTCGAGCCCCTGCGCGTCGTGGACCACGGCGAGGGGGTTGCCGCTCAGCGGCCGGTCGGTGAAGACGTCGAGGGTGTGGAAGCGGCGTCGCATGGCGCGAGACTAGCCCGGATCGCGGCGCGGCACCATGCGCCCGGTCGCCCGGGGCGGGAGGCGGCGACCCCGCCCCCCGTCCAGCGGGCGCAAGCGCCTCAGTGGCCGCTCTCGTCCGCGCCCTGCATGGCTTCGAACAGGAACCAGGTGCGGCGCTCGGTCTCGTCGATGTAGTTCTCGAGCAGGCTGGCGGTCGCCACATCCTCGTGCTCGTCGCAGACCTTGTGGGTCTCGCGCATCGCCGCCGCCATCTTCTTGTTGTCCGACATCAGCTCGCCGAGCATGTCGAGCGGCGGGATGAAGTCGGCATTGTTCTCCTCGAGATGGGCGATCTTGACCATCTCGGCCATGGAATGGACGGTGCGCTTGCCGAGCTTGCGCACCCGCTCGGCCAGCGGGTCGGTGCTGGCGAAGATCTGCTCGGACTGCTCGTCGAGCATCAGGTGGTAGTCCCGGAAGTGCGGGCCCGTCATGTGCCAGTGGAAGTTCTTGGTCTTGGTGTAGAGCACGAAGGCGTCGGCGACGAGCTTGTTGACCGAATCGGCCACCGCCTGGCGGCCGTTGTCGCCGAGATCGTTGGGCGTGTTGAGGGACGCGGGATTGGTGTCGGTCACCTGCGTGGCCATGGGAGGTCTCCTCGAGTTCCGGAAATGCGCCCTGACAATCGCCACGACGGGCAGGTGTTCCCCGGAGCCGGCAGAAAGCCCCGCCACGCGGCGCCGTCAGAGCGGTTCGGGCGTGAAGACGCGGGAGGGGCGCACGAACTCGTCCTGGGCCGCCACGAGCGCGAGTTCGCGCGTGCCGGCCTCCAGCGTCGCCGAGAGCAGGCCGAACACCGCCGAGGCGGCATGCGACAGCGCGTCGGGCACGGAGCGGCGGGCCAGATAGGTCACGAAGAACAGGGCCGCGATGGCGTCGCCGGCGCCGTTGACCGAAAGGGCCAGCTTCGGCGTGCGGATGCGCCACGCCCGGCTGCCGTCCGAGGCGACGAGGTCGAGCGCGTCGTCGGGCGTCGCGTCGCCGAGGTAGGAGGTGACCAGCACGGCGCGGGGACCCTTGGCATGCAGCGCCGCCAAGCCGGCGCGCAGGCCCGCTTGCGTCCCCGTCCCCTGGCCGCAGAGGAGTTCGAGTTCGAACTGGTTGGGGGTGACGACGTCGGCGGCCGGCAGGGCGCGGTCGCGCATGAACTCGGCGATGCCGGGGCGCACGAACACGCCGCGGCCGACGTCGCCGATGACGGGATCGCAGCAATAGAGCGCGCCGGCATGGGCTTCGCGCACCCGCGCCACGGCGTCGAGGATAGCGATGCCGGTGTCGGCCGAGCCCATGTAGCCCGACAGCACCCCGTCGCACCGGGCGAGGGCGCCGCGCTCCGCGATGCCCGCCACGCAGTCGCCGATCAGCCCCGCGTCGAAGACCTGTCCGCGCCAGGCACCGTAGCCGGTGTGGTTGGAGAACTGCACCGTGTGGATGGGCCACACGTCGTGCCCCATCCGCTGGATGGGGAAGGTGGCGGCGGCGTTGCCGACATGCCCGTAGGCGACGTGGGACTGGATGGACAGGATGTTCATGGGCGGTCCCGGTTCGCCCTTCTCCCCTCACGTGGGAGAAGGTGGCCCATCGCAGTCGGAGAAGGGGATGTCCGACAGGCGTCGGGTCCCCTCGTCCGCCTGTCGGCACCTCCTCCCGTCGCGGGGAGGAGGAGGGCGGGTCGGCTCAGTTCCGGGCCTTGTCCACCATCTTGTTCTTGGTGATCCAGGGCATCATGGCGCGCAGCTTCTCGCCGACCTCCTCGATCTGGTGGCTGGCGGCCTTGGCGCGGGTGGCCTTGAACGAGGTCTGGGCGACCTTGTTCTCGAGCATCCAATCGCGGGTGAACTTGCCCGACTGGATGTCGGTCAGGACGCGCTTCATCTCGGCCTTGGTCTCGGGCGTGATGATGCGGGGACCCGTGACGTATTCGCCGTATTCGGCGGTGTTGGAGATCGAGTAGTTCATGTTGGCGATGCCGCCCTCGTAGATGAGGTCGACGATGAGCTTCACCTCGTGCAGGCACTCGAAATAGGCCATCTCGGGGGCGTAGCCCGCCTCGACCAGCGTCTCGAAGCCGGCGCGGATCAGCTCGACCAGGCCGCCGCAGAGCACCGCCTGCTCGCCGAACAGGTCGGTCTCGCATTCTTCCTTGAAGGTCGTCTCGATGATGCCGGCCCGGCCGCCGCCGATCGCCGAAGCGTAGGACAGGCCGAGGTCGTGGGCGTTGCCCGAGGCGTCCTGCGCGATGGCGATGAGGCAGGGCACGCCGCCGCCCTTCTGGTATTCGGAGCGCACCGTGTGGCCGGGGCCCTTCGGCGCCACCATCAGCACGTCGATGTCGGCGCGCGGCTGGATGAGGTTGAAGTGGACGTTGAGGCCGTGCGCGAAGAGCAGCGCGGCGCCGTTCTTCATGTTGGGGGCGAGGTCGGCGGCGTAGATGTCGGCCTGCAGCTCGTCGGGCGTCAGCATCATGACGACGTCGGCCCATTTGGCGGCCTCGGCCACCGACATGACCTTCAGGCCCTCGCCCTCGGCCTTCTTCGCCGAGGGCGAGCCCTCGCGCAGCGCCACGACGACGTCCTTGACGCCGCTGTCGCGCATGTTGAGCACATGGGCGTGACCCTGCGAGCCGTAGCCCACCACCGCGACCTTCTTGCCCTTGATGAGGTTCAGATCGGCATCCCGATCGTAGTAGACGCGCATGGCCCTCAGGTCCCTATCCGGTTCTTGACTGAGCGGCCCTTCTATGCGGCGGGACGGGGCGGGGCAACCCGCATCGCTGAGGATCACGGCGCGTCGACCGCGAGCCGCCGCCGACCGTGCAGCACGCGAAGCACGAAGACCGTGGCGCGGGGGCGGTCGTAGCGATGAAGGATGACGTAGGGCTTGAAGGCCATCAGCCTCACGCCTTGTCCCAGGGCCGGACGGGGTGCGGCGCTCTCGGGGGATGCGAGCCGCCGAAAAGCCGCTCTGAATCGAAGGCGATACTCGTCCGCGACCGGCCGACCGGCACGCTCGACCAGATCGCGGGCGATCCCGACGATATCCGCCGTCGCCCCCGGCCGCACCGCGACGTGAGCCGTCCGGCTTCGGTCGATCGGAACAGGCCGTCGATATAGGCGTCGGTGTCGTCGACAACCGAGAAATTCCCTCGCGCGATATCGGCCAGAGCCTCGTCGACCGAGGGCTTGGCCCAGGCGAGATCGTCCTCGAAGTCCGCGTGTTCCGCGATGCCGGTTGCCAGGAGATCGCGAACGGTCTCGTCCAGATCGCTGTAAGCGCCCTCGGAGACCCGGGCTTGGATCCAGGCGAGCGGGTCGGGGGACAAGGTGATCGTCATCGGAGATCTCCACGAGGTCCCAGCATAGCCCGATCCGCCCACGCCCGCATCACCCCGCGTGCTCCAGCACCGGCACGCGATAGGCCCGCGCCGCCGCCCGGCTGAGGGCCCGTCCGGCGTCGCCGCCCTCGGCCGCGAGCAGGTCCGCGGCGCGGCGCCCGAGGTCGGCCGAGACCGGCACCTCCCGCGAGGGCAGCGCGGCGGCGAACTCCGCTACGGCGTCGCGCGCCGCGCCGAGCAGCGCGGGCGTGACGGTTCCGGCACCCGCCTTGGCGCGGGCGAGCCCCGCCACGGCATCGAGCAGCGCCACGGGCGTGGCCAGGAACGGCCCGCCATGCGCGTCGAGCCGCGCCAGCAGCGCGTCCGACCCCGGCCACCGCGCCAGGATGGCGACGATGGCGGAAGCGTCGAGCATCACGGGGCGTCGGCGCCGATCGCGTCGGCCAGGGCCAGGGCCTTGCCGAGGCGGGCGCTGGGTGGCAGGCTCTGCTTCAAGCGGTCCCGCTCGCGCTCCAGCGCAGCCCGGACCGCATCCGTCACGGTGCGGGCGCCGGAAGCGGCCTGGACGGCGCGGGCGAGCCCGGCCACGGCATCGTCGCGGATGTAGAGCGGCACGGGGATATTCCCTGGCGGATATGCGGATATTCGCATCCGCATATCCCGCACGGTCGCGGGGCGCAAGCCGTTCAGCCGTCGAGCGTGTCGTCGAGGACCTCCTCCACCCAGACCTTCTTGACGAGTTCCACGCCGGCCGCCGTCACGGGCGTGGCCAGGATGAGGCCGAGCGGGCCGAACAGCGTGCCGAGCACCGTCTGCGACAGGATGGTGAGCACCGGGGCGAGTTCGACGGTGCGCTTCTGGATGAGGGGCGCGATGAGGTTGCCCTCGAGCGTCTGCACGACGAAGAAGAGGATGGCGGTGTAGAGCGCCGTCTGCGGTCCCTGGCCGAGGGCGATCAGCACGGCCGGCACGGCCCCGGCCAGGGCGCCGATATAGGGCACGAAGTTGAACAGGGCCGCGATCAGCGCCAGCGTGAAGGCCAGCTTGACGCCGATGACGTAGAGGCCGATCGCCGTCAGAATGCCGACCGCGCACATGTCGAGGAACTGGCCGATGAACCACCAGCGCAGCACGTGGGCGATCCCGCCCATCGTGTCGACCGCGTGGGCGCGCCAGTCCTTGGGCATCAGCTTGGCGGTTCCCCCGACATAGAGGCCGGGGTCGATGGCGAAGAAGATGGCGGTGACCACCATGACGAGCAGGCTGCCGAGGCCGCCCAGCGTCGAGGTGCCGACGCCGGCCGCCATGCCGGCGATCTTGTGGGTGCCGTCCTGGAAATAGTCCTTGGCGCGGCCCAGCACCGGCTGCAGCCAGTCGGCACTGCCGTAACGCTCCCAGAGCGCCGTCGCCTGCCCCCGCAGCTGGCCCCAGATGTCGGTGAGCTGCCCGGCGATGACGGGGCCGCGCACGAAGATCTCGAAGCCCAGGAAGGCCACCAGCGCCAGCACGATGGCGGCGAGCCACAGGCCGATCGGGCCACCGACCCGCCGCGACAGGAACTCGGCGCCGCCGCGCAGCAGGCAGGCGAGCAGCGCCGCCGCGAAGACCAGGAGCACGATGTCGGCCATGGCCCAGCAGACGCCGACCGCGATGGCGAGGCCGAGGCCCCAGGCGAGGATGCGCGCCGTCCGCTCGGCCGCGAGGGCCCGGCGGCGCTGCCATTCGAGGTCGGAGGCGCCGGGCGGCGGGACGGGGACGTTCATCGAGGGGGTCTCCACCGGCCGCGGCCGGCCGGTTCAATCGAGCGCCGGACGGCGCAGGATGCGGCTCCGCTCGAACACCACGACGGCGACGATGCCGAGCAGCAGCGGGATGACGAGATAGAGCAGGCGGAACACGAGCAGCGCCGCCAGCACGTCGGCGCGGGGCGTGTCGGGCAGGGCGTTGACGAAGACGAGTTCCAGCACGCCGAGGCCGCCCGGCGCGTGGCTCAGCAGCGCCGCCGAGAAGGAGGCGAGGAACACGCCGAGCACGATGAAGAAGCCCGGGTTGTGGTCGGCGGGGAGGGCACACCAGATGATGCCGGCGGCGCCCATGAGCTCGAGCGGCCCCGCCAGGAGCTGGCGCATCGCGATGGGCAGGCGCGGGTAGATGACGGTGAAGCTGCCGACGACCAGCGGCCGGAAGTGCAGGGCCGCGCCCCCGACGTAGAGCGCCACGAACAGCAGCATGGCGCCACCGACGAGGCGCGCCACCAGCGGATCGACCTGGAACAGGCGCTGCACGATCTCGGGCTCGAACGCCAGCACGATGCCGCCGAGCAGGATGGTGCCGAGCGCGAAGGTGAAGGAGCAGAAGGCCACCAGCACGCCGACGTCGCCGATGGTGAGGCCTTTGGTGGAATAGGCGCGGTAGCGCACCATGGCGCCCGAGAACATCGACATGCCGATGTTGTGGCTGAGCGCGTAGGTGGTGAAGGACACCGCCGAGATGAAACGCCAGGACAGCGCGAAGCCGAGGTGGAGCAGCGCGATCCGGTCGTACCAGGCGAGCGCCAGGTAGGCCACCAGCGTCGCCAGCACGGCGAGGGCCCAGCGACCGGCCGGGATGGCGGCGAAGGCGGCTTCGACCTCGGCGAACGACAGGCCCCGCAGTTCCCGGAACAACAGCCACAGCGACAGGACGACGGCACCGATCCCGATCACCGGCCACAGGTAGTTCAGGTAGCGTTTCAAGACCGTCCCTTTGCCCGAGCACCCGCCGGCCTGCCCGGAGCGGTGGCCGCCTTCTATCCGAATATGGCGCGCCGAGGCTCGGAAATCGCACCACCACGAGGTGAAATGGTGAAGGCCGGGACCGCCGCCCCCGCCGAGGCCGGCCGGGGGCAGCCCCGATCAGAAGGGCTTCACCACCACCAGGATGACGATGCCGATCAGCAGCACCGTCGGGATCTCGTTGACGATGCGGAAGTAGGTGGGCGACTTGGTGTTGGCGTCGCCGGCGAAGCGGCGGACGTTGGCGGCCAGAATGCCGTGCACGCCGGTCAGCAGCACCACGAGCAGCAGCTTGCCGTGCAGCCAATGCTCCCGGAACGCGCCCTCGGCATAGGCCAGCCACGGGCCGGTGATCCAGACCGCGACCAGCGCCGGCGTGACGATGCCCCGGAGCAGGCGCCGTTCCATGACCTTGAAGGTTTCGGACTGCGGCGTGCCCGCCCCGACACTCGCGTGGTAGACCATGAGGCGGGGCAGGTAGAGCATGCCGACCATCCAGGCGATGATCGACAGGATATGGGCGGCCTTGAGCCAGAGGATGGAGTCCTGCATGGAGCTGTCCTGTCTGAGGGATGCGACGGCATGATGTCGGGCCGGCGTCGCCGGGTCAGGCGCGCAGCCGGGCCACCAACCGCTCGACATGCGGGATCGGCGTGTCGGGCGTGATGCCGTGGCCGAGGTTGAAGACGTGCGGGCGCCGCGCCAGGGCAGACCGGATGTCGTCCACCCCGTCGTCGAGGGCCCGGCCCCCCGCGATCAGCGCCTTGGGGTCGAGGTTACCCTGCAGCGGCAGGCCCGCCGGCAGCGCGCCGTCGGCCCAGTGGGGGTCGACCGCGATGTCGAGGCCCAGCGCCGTGACGCCCGTGGTGGCGGCGCGCAGCAGCTGTCCCCCCGACACGCGCGGGAAGCCGATGATCCGCGCCCCCGGATGGCGAGCCCGCACCCCGGACACGATCCGGGCGAGGGGCTCCTGCGACCAGCGCTCGTATTCGAGCCGCGGCAGGACGCCGGCCCAGCTGTCGAAGATCATCACGGCATCGGCACCGGCCGCGAGCTGGGCCGACAGGTAGGTGACGGACGCGTCTGTCACGCGCGCGATGAGGCGGGCGAAGAGGTCCGGGTCGCGGTAGGCCAGGGCGCGGGCCGGCCCCTGGTCGGGCGTGCCCGCCCCCGCCACCATGTAGCTCGCCACCGTGAAGGGAGCCCCGCAGAAGCCGATCAGGGCGGTCTCGGCCGGTAGGCTGCCGCGAACCCGCTCGACGGTCTCCAGCACGGGCGCGAGCCGCTCCATGTCGACCGCCTCGTGCAGCGCCGCGAAGCCTTCGGCGGTCGTGACCGGCTGCAGCTTCGGGCCGTGGCCGGTCTCGAAGCTGGTGGGCAGCCCCAGGGCGTCGGGGACGACGAGGATGTCGGAGAACAGGATGGCGGCGTCGAAGCCGAAGCGGCGGATCGGCTGCAGCGTCACCTCGGCGGCGAGCTTCGGGTTGTAGCACAGGTCGAGAAAGGTCGGGGTGGTGGCGCGCAGCTCCCGGTATTCGGGCAGGTAGCGGCCCGCCTGGCGCATCAGCCAGACCGGCGGCTTCGCCGCGACCTCGCCGTCCAGCACCCGGAGGAAGAGGGACGGCTGCACCGGGGCGACGACCCCGGCGGGAGAGCGGCGGATCGGATCTTCCAAAAAAGAATCCTTTTAGAATCTTAGATTTGCTGAGTCTGCTTGGGGGCCGGATTACCGTCATCCCGGGGTGGACACAACATGTCCCACGGACGCGCCCCGTCATCGGGAGTCAAGCCCGTCCCCGTCCACAGGCGGGATGGGCCGGGATTCTCCCGTGGGACGAGGGACTTGGGCCAGGCTCCACGCAGAACGCGCCGCGGCTTGTCCCCGCAATCCCCCCTCTCGACAGGCAGCCCCGCCGCGGGGCTGTCCCGGGATCTCGCTGTGGGTCGAATCCGGCCTCATCCACAGGGTCGGCGGGCGGGGCCCGATCCGTCCTCCCCCGTCCACAGGACGGCACTCGGGGCCGGGACAACGGGCTCCGGCGCGGATTCCGGCAGCACAGCCATGCACTTGCAGGAGCCGTCGCCGCCAGGACACCGGGGGGACGGGCCCTGCGGGTTCGCGCCATGGAGCGGGGCGGCGAGGCGGCGAGGCCGCCCCGGCGTGAACCGTGCTACCTCAGGGGCTCGACCACGCATCGATCGGACGCCCGCATGGGACGGCACTATTTCCACCTGCACCTGATCTCGGATTCCACCGGCGAGACGCTGATCGCGGCGAGCCGCGCCGTGGCGGCGCAGTACCAGGAGGTGTCGTCCATCGAGCACGTCTACCCGCTCGTGCGCTCGCGGGCGCAGCTCGACCGCGCCATCGCCGAGATCGAGGCCGCCCCCGGCATCGTGCTGTTCACGCTCGTCGACCAGGAGCTCAGCCACCGCCTCGAGGAGGCCTGCCGCGAATCCGGCTCGCCCTGCCTGTCGGTGCTGCAGCCGATCGTGTCGCTGTTCGGCTCCTACCTCGGCACCGCCTCGACGCCGCGCCCGGGCGCCCAGCACGTGCTCAATGCCGATTACTTCAAGCGCATCGACGCGCTGAACTACACGATGATGCACGACGACGGGCAGACGGTCGAAGGCTACGAGGGGGCCGACGTGCTGCTGCTGGGCGTCAGCCGCACCTCCAAGACGCCGACCAGCATCTATCTCGCCAACCGCGGCGTGCGCACCGCCAACATCCCGCTGGTGCCCGGCGTGCCCCTGGCGCCCGGCATCGAGAACCTCAAGAACCCGCTCGTCGTCGGGCTGCTGGCCTCGCCCGAGCGCATCGTGCAGATCCGCCAGAACCGCCTGCTGTCGCTCAACGCCGGCGACCGCGTGACGCCCTATGTCGACCGCGTGGCGGTGGCCGAGGAGATCGCCAGCGCGCGGCGGCTCTTCGCCCAGCACGGGTGGCCCACGATCGACGTGACGCGTCGCTCCATCGAGGAGACGGCGGCCGCCATCATCGACCTGCACAAGGTGCACCGCATGAAGTTCATCACCCAGGCCTGAGGCCCGGCCGCACCGCCGGGGTCCGGCTTCGGCATGGCCGCCCCGCGGTGGCGCGCGTTGTCGGCAGGATGAGATCCGGCTAAGTCGTGGCCGATCCCGGTGGCGTCGACGCCATCGCTCTGCCCCGCGGTGCCCCCTTGATCTCGCTTTCACCCGTTTCGATCGCCGCCGTGCGAGGCTTCGGCCGGCCGCCGGCCGCCGCCCCGGTCGCCGCCTATGCGGCGCTGGTGCCGCTCTTCGCCGCGGCCCTGCCGTCCTGCGCGGCGCTGCTCGCCGCCGCCGAAACCTACGCCTACGACATCGCCCGCATCGCCCGCGCAAGCCCGGACCTCGTCGGCGAGCGCCCGGCGCGTTTCACCCAGGAATGGTTTCCGCGCCTCGACGCCGTCGCCGCCTACACGCTCGTGCGCCAGGCCCGGCCGGCCCGCATCCTCGAGATCGGCTGCGGGCACTCGTCCCGCTTCATGGCCCAGGCGATCGTCGACGGCGGCCTTTCGACCGCCATGACCTGCGTCGACCCGCGGCCGCGCGCGCCCTTGGCGGGGCTGCCGGTCCGCCACGCGCAGCGCCCCTTCGGCGAGGCCGACGTCGCGGCCGCCGCGGCCTTCGCGCCGGGCGACATCGTCTTCGTCGATTCCAGCCACGTCGTGGTGCCGGGCAACGAGGTGGACCGCCTGCTGCTCGACGTCCTGCCCCGCCTGCCGGCCGGCGTGCTGGTGCATTTCCACGACATCTTCCTGCCCTTCGGCTACCCGGACGCATGGGAAACGCGCCGCTACAACGAGCAGACCGCCGTCGGTGCGCTGCTGGGCGGGGGCGGCTACGAGATCGTCTTTGCCAGCCGCTACGTCGCCACCGCGACGGACCTCATCGCCGACACGCTAGTGGCGGACCTGCCCCTCGCCGGCGGCGCGCCCGAGGCGAGCCTGTGGCTGCGCAAGCGCGCCGGGCGGCGCTGACGCGGCCGATCGGGTCGCCCCGGCCCTCGCCTCTGTTGCGGAACGCCGCGCGAACTGCCATGGTGGCGTCGCTCGCCAAGCGCTGCGGGAGAGACCTCGGACCGGTGACGGATTCGGGGCGCCGACGGAGCAACCGCCCCGGAAACTCTCAGGCAAAAGGACCACGGCGCGAGAGCACTCTGGAGAGAGGCACGGGGTCCGTCCTATCGTGCCCGCCGAAGGGGAAGCCGTCCGGGAATCCGGGTGGGCAATCTCTCAGGTACCCGTGACAGAGAGGGGTCAGGACCGAGGGCCGCACTGCGGCTCGGATCTTGCACCGCCACGCTGTCCCGAGGTGTCACCCCATGCATCACATCGCCGTCATCGGCGCCGGCATCACCGGCATCACCACCGCCTATTCGCTGCTCGACCGCGGCTTCGCCGTGACGGTCTTCGACCGGCAGCGCTATGCCGCCATGGAAACCTCCTTCGCCAACGGCGGCCAGCTTTCCGCCAGCAATGCCGAAGTGTGGAACTCCTGGCCGACGGTGTTCAAGGGCCTGAAGTGGCTGGCGAAGCGCGACGCGCCGCTCAGCCTCAACCTCCGCCCCTCCTGGCACAAATATTCCTGGCTGGCCGAATTCGTCGCCAACATCCCGCGTTACGAGGCCAACACGGTCGCCACCACCAAGCTCGCCATCGCGGCCCGCCAGCGCCTGTTCGAGATCGCGGGGCGCGAGACCATCGACTTCGACCTCGAGCGGCGCGGCATCCTGCACGTCTACCGCAACAAGGCCGGCTACGACCACGCCGCCCACGTCAACGGGCTGCTGCGCCAGGGCGGCCTCGACCGCCGCAGCGTCACGCCGGCCGAGATGAAGGCGATCGAGCCGGCCCTGCACGGCACCTATCACGGCGGCTTCTTCACCGAATCCGACTCGACCGGCGACATCCACCGCTTCACCCGCGGCCTCGCGGCGGCCTGCCTGCGGCGCGGCGCCAAGTTCGTCTACGATGCCGACGTGACGGCGGTGGAGCCCTCCGCCGCCGGCGACGCGGCCGAGGGCTACGCGGTGCGCTGGTCCCCGGCCCACATGCATGGCACGGCGCCCGGCGCGCCCGAGTCCATGCCGGTCGACGGCGTCGTGATCTGTGCCGGCCTCGCCAGCCGCAAGCTGGCCCAGGGCCTCGGCGACCGGGTCAACATCTATCCCGTGAAGGGCTATTCCATCACGGTCGACCTGCAGGGCGAGAGCCGCCGCGCCGCCCCCTGGGTGAGCCTGCTCGACGACGAGACCAAGATCGTGTCGAGCCGCCTCGGCCAGGATCGGTTCCGCGTGGCCGGCACGGCCGAGTTCAACGGCGAGAACCGCGACATCCGGGCCGACCGCGTGAAGCCGCTGATCGATTGGACCCGCCAGCTCTTCCCGGCTGTCGACACCAGCAAGGTCGTGCCCTGGGCCGGCCTGCGCCCCATGCTGCCCGACATGCTGCCGCGCGTCGGCCGCGGCAAGCGCCCCGGCGTCTTCTACAACACCGGCCACGGCCACCTCGGCTGGACGCTGTCGGCCGCGACGGCCGAGCTCGTCGCCGAGGAGGTGGGGCACGCGGGCACGGGCGCGGTGCGCCACGCCGCCTGACGGCGGCGCGAACCTTGGCGGCCCGAACCCCGCCCCCGGGTCAGCCGATCCGGGCCGCGATCTCGCGGGCCCGGCCCAGGCATGCCGCGTGTTCGGCGCGGTAGCGGGCGCCGATCTCCATCATGAGGACCGTGCCGGGCAGCACCGCGAGATCGGCCGCGATGGCGTCCCACGGGATGTCGCCCCAGCCGAGCGGCAGGTGGAGGTCGCCGAGCCCGAGCGCGGTGCGCTCCGCCGGATAGTAGAAGGGCGTCGCGCCTTCGGGCTGGCCGAAGCTGTCGTGGACGTGGAGGTGCCCCGCCACCGGCGCCATGGCGCGCAGTTCGGCGCGGACATCGAGGCCGCGGTGGGTCGCCTCGATCCAGGCGTGGCTGATGTCGATCAGCGCCACCACGTGGGGGTGGTCGAGCTGCCGCACCGCCGCGGCGACCTCGGAGGGCGTGCGGCGGAACTGGCCGGGCGCGGTGGTGAAGATGTTCTCGAGGGCGACGCGCACCCCGTGCCGCCCCGCGGCATCGCCCACCGTCCGCAGCGCGTCGCATTCCCGCGCCTCGGCGCCGGCGCGGTCTCCAGGCTGGCCGGCGTCGACGCAGCCGCTGTGCTGCACGAGAATGCGGGCGCCGATGGCGCCGCAAACCTCCACCATGGCGAGCGCGGCCCGCACCTGGCGGTCCTGCGTGGCGGGGTCCATGAAGTTCGACGCCACGAGCCCGTGCACCGTGTAGGTGAAAGGGAAGGCGCGGGTCAGCCGTTCGAGTTCCGCCAGGGGGCGCGCCAGCACGCGGCCGCCGGCCACGAGGTCGAGCGAGGAGGCGGCGATCTCGATGGCGTCGACGCCGAGGTCGGCATGGGCCCGCAGGGCCGGCTCGAGGCCGGCGACGCTGCCGTCCTCCGACTGGATGCTGAAGCCGACGGCGGAGATGCGAGGCGCGGTCATGATGGGCTCCGGGGCAGGGGAGGGTCGGTTGCCCCCTCGCCTATCGCGCCAGCGTGACGGTCCGCTGACGCGGCCCGGCCGTCACGCCTCCTTGGGGATCTCGCGCGGGCGCCGGTCGTCGCCGATGGCGACGAAGGTGAAGGTCGCGCCCGTGACGCGGCCTGCCTCCTCGGCATCGCGCGAGCGGCGCCAGGCTTCGACCCGGATCACCATCGAGGTCCGGCCGACCCGGTCGATCGTCGCGTAGAAGCTCACCTCGTCGCCGACCAGCACGGGCTGGTGGAACGTCATCTTGTCGACCGCCACGGTGGCGCAGCGTCCGCGCGCCCGGCGCGCGGCCGCATTGCCGGCCGCGAGGTCCATCTGGGCCATCAGCCAGCCGCCGAAGATGTCGCCGGCCGGGTTGGTATCGGCCGGCATGGCGATGGCGCGCAGGTGGGGCGGGTGGTCGGGCAGGCGGGACGGCGGTGCGGCGGGGTCCATGGGTGTCATCCGGGGTCGGAGGTCGGGTCGGCGCGGCGGGGCCGGAGCCTTCATGCAGCGAGCGTGCCGACCCATCCCGGCAGATCCGACGGGCTGTCAAGCCGGCGGAAGCGCGAGCCGGTTCGTCGACCCCGGACGCCGCGGAACGCAATGGCCGGTTCAGGACTTTCCAAGTTTCGATCACCGCCACCGCGCGAGGAAGACCGCCATGGCCCGCACGCTCTGGACCGCCGCCCTCGTCCTGGGCTTCGTCTTGGCCATGTCGATGACGCGCCGCCGCGCGCAGTGAGGCCCCGGGACCCGAAGCGCGTTTCGGCCGTTGTGGCAACGGCGAAGCCCAGGCCGGCTTCGCCACCGTCCCCGAGGAGCGTCCCATGAAGCGCGGCACACCCATCGATCGTATCCGCAACGCCAGGGGCGGGAGCGTCGGGGCCGAAACGATGGGGGGCTTCGGCCGTCAGGTCGGCAGCGCCTACGACCAGGCCGCAGCCTCGGCCGAGCAGGCCTACGAGGAAGCGCAGCACGCCTACCACGATGCCCTCGAGAGTGCCGAACACGCCTATGCCGACGCGCGATCGGCCGCCGAGGATGCCTACGAGGAGGCGCGGCGCCAGGCCGACGCCCTGGTGGAGCAGGGCTCCCACCTGTACGACGAGGCCCTGCGCCGCAGCCGCGCCTACCGCGAGACGGCGGCCCGCTTCACGGGCGACAACAAGGCTCTGGCGCTCCTGATGGCCGGCGGCGTCGGCTTCGTGCTGGCCCTCGCCTTCCGGCGCCGCTGACGGTCCATGCTCGACCACGTCTCCCTCACGGTGTCGGACTTCGCGGCCGCGGAGCGTTTCTATGACGCCGTGATGCAGGCGCTCGGCGTGCCCAAGGTCGGTCGCGACACCGACGAGGGCTGGCTCGGGTACGGCGACCGCTGCTCGGCGGCCCATCCGGCCCGCAGCTACCTGTCGGTGCGCCGCGGGGCGTCGCCCGAGCCCGCGCATGGCCGGCACCTCTGCTTCAAGGTGCCCACCCGCGCCGCCGTCCGGGCCTTCTGGTCGGCCGGTCTGGCGCAGGGCGGGGCCGACGAGGGCGCCCCGGGCCTGCGTCCCCGATACCACCCCGCCTATTACGCGGCGTTCCTGGCGGACCCGTCCGGCAACCGGATCGAGGCCGTCTGCCATGCCGATGGATGACGGGCTCCGCCTTGCACCCGTCGGTCACCTGCTATAGGTCCGCCCCAGCGGGCAGACCTCCGGAGACGACCTTGGCGCAGGCGCGAACGATCAACTGGGGCAACTTCACCACCATCGTGTCGGTGTGCATCCTCGTCGGCACCGAACTGGTCGGCATGTCCTGGGCGGCCGGTTGGGCGCTCGGCGGCCTCTTCGGCCTCGCGCCCGCCGTCGCCCGCACCGTCGAGATCGTGTTCGGCCTGTCAGGCTTCGTGGCGCTGTATTACTTCATGCGCGCCGCCATCAAGGTCGAGCCGCTGACGCATTGAGCGGCCTCGGCGCCCCTCCTTCTCCTTTCCAGAGCCCGCGATCATGACCGACTTCGACCGTCGCTCGCTGTTGACGGCCCTCGCGGCCGCGTCGGCTTTCGGGCTGCTGCCCACGGGCGTCACGCCCGCCGCCGCCCAGACGGCCGCGGGCGCCGGGGCGCTGAAGCTCCAGGATCCCAAGCCCTTCTCCTTCGACATCCTCAAGGAGCAGGCCCGCAGCCTCGCGGCCCAGCCCTATGCGGCCCCGATGCTGCCGGCGAACGACATCGTCAAGCAGCTCAACTACGAGGAATGGGGCCGGGTCACCTTCAACACCGATGCGGCCGTCTTCGCCGAGGGCCCGGGCGAGTTCCCCGTCACGTTCTTCCACCTCGGCATGTTCTTCGCCAAATCGGTCGACATGCTGGTGGTGAAGGACGGCACGTCGCGCGAGATCGTCTACGACCAGGCGATGTTCAACATCCCCGCCGACAGCCCGGCCCGCAAGCTGCCCAAGGGCATCGGCTTCGCGGGCTTCCGGGTGCAGGAGCCGCGCAACGGCAAGGTGGACTGGCACAAGAACGATTGGGCCGCCTTCCTCGGCGCCTCCTACTTCCGCGCCATCGGCGAACTCTACCAGTACGGCCAGTCGGCCCGCGGCATCGCCATCGACACGGCCGTGGCGGACCGGCCCGAGGAATTCCCCGACTTCACCAAGTTCTACATCGAGACGCCGACCGGCGACGGCGACACGCTGACCGTCTACGCGCTGCTCGACGGCCCCTCCGTCACGGGCGCCTACAAGTTCCTGATGACCCGCGCCAAGGGCGTCACGATCGAGATCGACCACACGCTCCACCTCCGCAAGGACGTGGCCCGGCTCGGCATCGCGCCGCTCACCACCATGTACTGGTATTCCGAGACCGCCAAGCCGACGGCGATCGACTGGCGTCCCGAGGTTCACGATTCCGACGGGCTGTCGCTCTGGACCGGGACGGGCGAGCGGCTGTGGCGGGCGCTGAACAACCCGGACCGCACCACGGCCTCGGCCTTCTCGGACGTGTCGCCGAAGGGCTTCGGCACCATGCAGCGCGATCGGGTCTTCGATCATTACGTCGACGGCGTGTATTACGACAGGCGGCCCAGCGTCTGGGTCGAGCCCCGGGGCGACTGGGGCCATGGCGCCGTCCAGCTCATCGAGATCCCGACCGACGACGAGATCCACGACAACGTGGTGGCCATGTGGGTGCCGGCCGAGCCGGCCAAGGCCGGCAACGCCTATAGCTTCACGTACAAGCAATATTGGCTGGCCGCCGAACCCTTCCCCCCGGCGCTCGCCAAGGTGGTGGCGACGCGCCTCGGCCGCGGCGGCCAGCCCGGCCAGCCGCGCCCGCCGGGCGTGCGCAAGTTCATGATCGAGTTCCTCGGCGGGCCGCTGGCGTCCTTGCCCTTCGGCGTGTCACCCGACCACGTCGTGACGGCGTCGCGCGGCACGATCGGTCCCTACAAGATCACCGAGGCCGTGGCGGACGGCGTGCCGGGCCATTGGATGACGTCGTTCGACCTTGCGGTCGACGGGACCGATCCTGTGGAGCTGCGGCTCTACCTCAAGAGCGGCGACCAGACGTTGAGCGAGACCTGGCTGTTCCAGTACCACCCGTTCTGACCTCGGCGGCGGCCGGCACCGCCGGCCCGCCCACGGTCGATGGATCTTGAGGCGGCATCCCCGGCCGGGACGGGCCACGGCGACCCGAGGGGGCCGCTGCGGCTCGCCTTCGACGGCGGACGGCCTCTCGATGTCGGACTGGCCCGTGGCGGCACGGCCCGACACCGGCTGACCCAAGACTCCAAGTGCCCGCCCGTCGTTCCCATGACGTTTCACGCGATCGGGTTGCTGCCCCCGATCGCGGCCTAATGCTTCTTGTATTCGTGTTCGAGGCGCCGGGCGACCTCCCGGGCGACGCTGCACCAGTGACCGTGGCCGTCGACCTCGCGGGACGCCGTCGCACCGAGCCGCGCCATGCCATAGGCACCGCGGCCATGCGCCTCGATCAGGCGGTCGGCGTCACGCATCACCGCCGGCCAGAGCAGGCGGCGCCACAGCCTGTCGAGCATGGAGGTCCACCTGGGTTGCAGTTCCGTCCAGATACGCCTTGCCCTTCCCCTGCGCCACGCGCGGAACCGCACTGTGGCACCATGTCGTCCCCATCATAGGTTACGCCCGGGGCTCCTCCGGTGCCGGCGTGCCACCTCCGGTCTTGGCCTGCGGGGCCAGGACGGCGGCGAGGGCGTCGCCCGACAGGATGCGCCATTGCCCGGGCGCGAGGTCGTCCGGGAGGTCGTAGCCGCCCACCCGGTCCCGGTGCAGCGCCAGGACGCGGTTGCCGAGCGCGGCGAACATGCGGCGCACCTGATGATAGCGCCCCTCGACGATCGTCACCACCGCCTCCGTCGGTCCGTCCAGCCTCAGGTCGGCCGGCAGCAGCGGCCTGTCCTCCCCGTTGAGCACGAGGGTGCCGGAGGCCAGGATGGCGCCGGCATCGGCCCGCAGCGGCTCCGCCAGCGTCGCCCGGTAGCGCTTGGGCGCCTGGTGGCGCGGCGAGATGATCCGGTGCAGCAGGGCGCCGTCGTCGGTGAGGATGAGGAGGCCGGACGTGTCCTTGTCGAGCCGGCCGGCGCTCGACAGCGGCGGGTCGCGTCGCCGCCAGCGCGGCGGCAGCAGGTCGTAGACCAGGGGACCCGCCTCGTCGTGCGAACAGGTGGTCCCCAGCGGCTTGTGCATCGCCAGGGCGAGGCCGGGCAGGGGGTCGAGCGCGTCGCCCTCGACCCTCAGCCGCGTCGCGAGCGCGTCGGCGAGCGGCACCTTGGTGTCGGCCGCCCGCAGGGGGGCGCCGTCGAGCAGGACGTGGCCACCCCGGCACAGGGCGGCGATCTCGCGCCGCGAACCATAGCCGAGGTTGCCCAGCAGCCTGTCGATCCGCACCATGCCCGCCATGGTCAGCGATGGGCCTCGAAGACCTTGAAGCCGCGGGCCTCGGCCCGGAGTTCGACCCGGGCGAAGAGCGGCTTCAGCGCGCCCTCGTAAGGCAGGTGCCGGTTGGCCGTCAGCCAGAGCGCGCCGCCGCGCCGCAGCGCCTTGGCGGCGGTGGCGACGAAGCCCTGCCCGAGGGCCTGGTCTTCGGAGCCCGCCAGGTGGAAGGGCGGGTTCATCACGACGAAGTCGAGGTTGGCGAGGCCGCCCGGGCCCGTGCGCAGGTCGGCCCAGCGGACCTCCGCCCGGGGGTCGTCGACGTTGCGCCGGGCCGCCTCGACGGCGCGCCGGTCGATGTCGATCAGCGTCACGCCCTTCACCTTGGGGGCCTTGAGCACCGCATGGGCCAGCACCCCGACGCCGCAGCCGAAATCGGCGCCGCGGCCCGCCAGGGCCGGCAGCGTCTCGATCAGCAGGGCCGTGCCGGGGTCGAGCCGGTCCCAGGAGAAGATGCCGGGCTGCGACCACAGCCCGAGCGCCTCGACGAGGCGCGGCGCCCCCGCCGCCACCGCATCCTCGATGCCCTCGAGCGCCGCGGGCCGAAGCCCGGTGCAGACGCGGTGATGGCGCTTGCCGGTGTCGTCGACGCCGCAGCCGAAGGCCGCGAGCTCGTCGCCCAGGCGTGAGCCGCCCTTGTCCTTGGGAGCCACGATGGTGAAGGGGGCGCCGGGCGCGAGGGCCCGCAGGCCGAGCGCCATCGCGTGGCGCCGCTCCACCGTGCCGGGGGGCGCCACCATCACCAGGGCGCCGAGCGCGCCCTCCGGCAGCCCGTCGAGCGCTTCCGCTCCCGGCACCAGCGGCGACAGCTGGACGCTGTCCGCCACGTCGAGCTTCAATCCGTCGATCGGGTTGCCGTATAGGCCCTTGCGTTGCGCCGCGTCCACGCCGTCTCCTGTCCGTCTCCGGGCGATATAGGCTGGCGGCGCGCCGAAAGCCAAGGCGCCGCAAGGAGGGCGGGCCGAAAGCCAAGGCGCCGCAAGGCCGGCGGGCCGAAACCCAAGGTGCCGCGCTAGCGGCGTGCCTTGCATCCGCCACGACCGCAATGGTCTATGACGCATCGAACGGGAAGGATGCCATGCTGAGGGTGCTGGTCATCGAGGATGACGGCGAGACCGCGGCGGAGATCGTCGAGGACTTTTCCGCCGCGGGCTTCGCCGTCACGCTCGAGACCGACGGCCCCGCCGGCCTCGCCCGCGCCCAGGCGGAACCCTTCGACGTCGTGACGCTCGACCGGATGCTGCCCGGTCTCGATGGCCTGGCGCTGCTCGACCGGCTCCGCGCCGCGGGCGTCTCCACGCCGGTGCTGGTGCTGAGCGCGCTGTCGTCGGTCGACGAGCGCATCCGCGGCCTGCGCGCCGGGGGGGACGACTACCTGTCCAAGCCCTTCTTCGCCGCGGAGCTGCGCGCCCGCGTGGAGGTGCTGGCGCGGCGTCCGTCCGACCGGGACATTACGGTGCTGCGCTTCGCCGACCTGCAGCTCGACCTGATCGGCCGGGCGGCGCGGCGCGGGGAGCGGCTGCTCGACCTGTACCCGCGCGAGTTCAAGCTTCTCGAGTTCCTGGTCCGCCACGCCGAGCAGGTGGTGACGCGCGCCATGCTGTTCGAACAGGTGTGGGGCTACCGCTTCGACCCCGGCACCAACCTCGTCGACGTCCACCTCGGCAAGCTGCGCCGCAAGGTGGACGGCCCGGGCGAGCCGGCGCTGATCCACACCGTGCGGGGCACCGGCTTCGTGCTGCGCGCGCCGGGGCCGTGACGGCGGGGCCCACCCTCGCCCGCCGTCCGCCGCCGCGGCTGCGCCGGCTCCGGCTGTTCCAGACGACGGCCTTCCGCTGGACCATGGGCTCCGCCGCCATCGTCGGCATCGGCATCGCCGCCATGGGGGCCTTCTTCTACTGGCAGACCGTGGGCTATTTCACCGGCCGCCTCGATGCCGGGCTGCTGCTGGAGGCGCGCTCGCTCCGCATGGAATCGCGGCGCGTGCTCATCCTGCGGCTGGAAAAGTCGCTGACCGTCGATCCCCAGGGCAACAAGGCCTATGGGCTGTTCGGGCCGGACGGCGCACGCCTCGCCGGCGACGTGGACGGGCTCCCGGCGACGCTGCCGCCCGAGGACCAGCCGGCCCCCGTCACGGTGAACTGGTCGCGGCACGGCGCGCCCGAGAGTGTCGACGTCCGTGCCGTGGCGCTGCCCCTGGCGGACGGCGCCGTGCTGTTCCTCGGCCGCAGCGCCGGCGACCTCCACGAGATCGACGCCATCGTCAAGCGCGCCATCGGCCTCGCCGCGCTCCCGGCGGCGCTGCTGGCCCTGGCGGGCGGCGCCGTCATCAGCCTGGGGACGCTGCGCCGGGTCGACGCCGTGTGGCGCGCCTGCAGCCTCATCATGGAGGGGGAGTTCCACCGCCGCCTGCCGGCCGGGCGCCGTCACGACGAGTTCGACCGCCTGTCCGAGATGGTCAACGGCATGCTGGACGAGATCGAGCGTCTCGTCGACGAGGTGAAGGGGGCGGGGGACGCCATCGCCCACGACCTTCGGACGCCGCTGACGCGCCTGCGTGTGCGCCTCGAACGCGCGCTCGATCCCGGCGCCCGCCACGCTCCCGTGTCCGAGGTGCTGGCCAAGTCGGTGGCCGACGTGGACCAGCTCCTCGCCACCGTCACGGCCGTGCTGCGCCTCGCCGAGGTGGAGCACGGCCGGCGGCAGGGCGGCTTCCGCGCCGTCGCGCTCGGCGACGTGATCGAAGCGGTCGCGGAGCTCTACGCGCCCGTGGCGGAGGAAAAGGAGATCGGCTTCGCGCTCGACCGGGGCGGGCCCGCCGTCCTGCTCCACGGGGACGGCGACCTCGTCTTCGAGGCCGTGGCCAACCTCGTCGACAACGCCATCAAATACACGCCGCGGGGCGGCCGGGTCGGGCTCGCCCTGGAGGCGGAGCGCGGCGGCGCGGTCGTGCGGGTGTGGGACACCGGGCCGGGCATCCCGCCGGACGCCTCCGAGGCCGTGATGCGCCGCTTCTACCGCCTCGACCCCAGCCGGCACCTGCCCGGCACGGGCCTCGGGCTCAGCCTCGTCGCCGCCATCGCCCGCCTGCACGGCTTCGCGTTGGAGATCGGCAGCCGCCCGGGCGGCGGCTGCGACGTGCGGCTGCGCTGCTGGACGGCGGGTGCGGTGGAGGCCTCCTGAGCCTCGGGCGCGGCGTCACAGCGCCACCGTGATGAGGTTGATGGCGCAGAGCGCCGCCGCGTAGAGCCCCGCCCAGCCGGCGGCACGGGCCGGGCCGGGGTGGCGCGGGCCGGGCCGCCAGACCGCCTCGCCAAAGGCGACCAGCACGCCGGCGAAGCCCGCCAGCACCGCCACGGCGACCAGCACCGACCACACCGGCATGTGCAGGCCCAGCACGGCGCTGCCGACGTAGCTGTGGCCGGGGCGCGGGCAGATGTCGAGCAGCACCTGGCGCACCGACACGACCAGCAGGAACAGGGCCGAGGCGAAGCCGAGCCCGATGGCGCGGACCGAGGGACCGCGGCGCAGGTGGAGCACGATGCCGACGCAGATCCCGAACATGCCGATGCGCTCCAGCAGGCACAGGGGGCAGGGCTTCTCGCCATAGGCGATCTCCATCACGAGGGCCGCCGTCAGCACCCCGGCCAGCGCCACCACCATGGCGAGGAGCGCGAGATCGGCCAGCCGGGCCGCGAGGCCGGCCGCGTCCGCCGCCGCCGGGCCCCTCACGCGACCGCGTCCCGGCCTGCCGCACCGCCCGTCCCCTCGCCCCGGGTCGACAGCCACGGCATGGCGAACCCGTCCTCGCGGCTGTGGATCTCGAACAGGAACAGCCCCGCCGACAGGACCAGGCCGGCGAGCAGCGCCGCGGCGCCGAGCCGGCGCAGCCCCAGGGCGGCGGCGGCCAGCGCCGCCGTCATGGCGGCGAAGATCAGGATCATCACGGCGCGTCTCCTCCCGGGGCGGAAGGTCCCATCGCTCGGACCGGCGTGCGTCGGGCTGCTGCCGTCACACCTCCACGCCGAGCCGCGGGCGGCGGCCCCCGGTCGCCGCCCATCGACACTCGCAACCATCGAGCCTGCTCCGCCGTTGCATGCGCGTCGAGGGTTCCGCCGCCCGCCGCCCCGGAACCAGATCGCCCCCGGCGCGGCCGGGCCGGCCAGACAATCTCGCGGAGACCCCCATGATCCCCACACGCAAGCTCGGCACACAGGGCCTCGCGGTCTCGGCCATCGGCCTCGGCTGCATGGGAATGAGCCAGTCCTACGGGACGCCCGACGACGCCGAATCCATCGCCACGATCCACCGGGCCCTCGACCTCGGCGTGACCTATTTCGACACGGCGGAAGTCTACGGACCCTTCACCAACGAGCGGCTGCTCGGCCAGGCGCTGAAGGGGCGGCGCGACGGCGTCGTGGTGGCGACGAAGTTCGGCTTCCGCATCGAGAACGGCAAGGTGGCGGGCGTCGACAGCAGGCCCGAGCACATCCGCGAGGTGGTGGACGCGTCGCTCGGCCGCCTGGGCCTCGACCACATCGACCTGCTCTACCAGCACCGCATCGATCCGGCCGTGCCGGTGGAAGAGGTGATCGGCACGGTGTCGCGGCTCATCGAGGCCGGCAAGGTGCGGTTCATCGGCCTCAGCGAGGCCGGCGCCGCCAACATCCGGCGCGCCCATGCCGTCCACCCGGTCTCGGTGCTGCAGAGCGAATATTCGCTCTGGGAGCGCAACCTCGAACCCGAGATCATCCCGCTGCTGCGCGAACTCGGCATCGGGCTCACGCCCTTCAGCCCGCTCGGCCGCGGCTTCCTCACCGGCGCGGTGCAGCGGGCCGAGGACTATCCCGAGGGCGACTATCGCCGCAACGATCCCCGCTACCAGGGCGAGAACTTCGACCGCAACGTCCAGGCGGCCGAGAAGGTCGGCGCCATCGCGTCGGCCAAGGGCGTCAAGCCCGGGCAGATCGCCCTGGCGTGGCTGCTCGCCAAGGGCGACGACATCGCCCCGATCCCCGGCACCAAGCGGCGCCGCTATCTCGAGGAGAACGTGGCGGCGGCCGACATCACGCTGTCGCCCGACGAGGTTTCGGCGCTCGACGCGGCCCTGCCGCCCGGCTCCATCGCGGGACCGCGCTACACCGACGCCCAGATGGCCATGGTGGACCGTTGATCGACCCAGGTTATTTCGCATATATCGAGGATATCGCATATGTCTGACACTGCATCGCCCGTCTGGTTCATCACGGGCTGTTCGACGGGGTTCGGGCGAGAACTCGCCAGGCTGGTGCTCGACCGGGGCTGGCGCGCCGTGGTGACGGCGCGCGACAGGGCGCGGGTCGAGGACCTGGCGCAGGGGCGGGACGGGCGGGCCCTGGCCCTGGCCCTGGACGTCATCGACGACGACGACATCGAGGCCGGCGTCGCCGCGGCCCTGAAGGCCTTCGGGCGGATCGACGTGCTGGTGAACAATGCCGGCTACGGCTACCTGGCGTCGATCGAGGAAGGGGTCGCCGAGGAGATCCGGGCGCAGTTCGAGGCCAACGTCTTCGGCCTCTTCGCCATGACGCGCGCCGTTCTGCCGGTGATGCGGCGCCAGAAGAGCGGCCATGTCATCAACATCGCGTCGGTCGCGGGGTTCTGCGGCTTCCCGGGGTCGGGCTATTACGCGGCGTCGAAACACGCCGTCGAGGGCTTCTCGGATTCGCTCGCCAAGGAAGCGGCACCGCTCGGCATCAAGGTGACGGTGGTGGAGCCGGGCCCGTTCCGGACCGATTGGGCCGGCCGGTCCATGACGCAGACCGCCAGCACCATTCCGGACTATGCCGAGACCGTCGCGTCCCGCATGGCGACCACGTCGAAGAACAGCGGCACGCAGGCGGGAGATCCCGTGCGGGCTGGCGAGGCCATGATCGCCCTGGTGGCGGAGGCGAACCCCCCGCTCCACCTCGTTCTCGGCGAATGGGGCCACGACGCCGTGGTGAAGAAGCTCAAGGAGACGCTGGCCGAAGTGGAATCGCGCCGGCAGACCGCGCTCGACACGGATTACCCCGCGGGCGAACGGTAGTTCCTGCCGCGGATCACGGCCGCGGTCCCGCCCTCAGGCGAGGGGATGGCGAGTTCCGGTCGCGGTCCGAGGATCCGTTGCGCGTTTTAGCTTGAAACGCGTTGACCTTCGGGCGGTCGGAGCGAGGCAGGACCTCGCACCGATCGCCGGACGGATCCCCCTCGCGTCCCGCCATGATGCCGCCCTCGAAGACCTCGCCGGACACGGCGGCCTGCCGCCACGATAGCGGGCTCCACCGCTGCGCAGCTGCCGCGATTCCGCCGTCGCTCAGGCTCCCTTGCGCAGGCCGGCGCGGGCGCGCTCGCGCAGCACGTCGATGGGCTGCAGCGCGCCGCCGGCCTCGAAGTGCCAGTAGGTCCAGCCGTTGCAGGACGGCAGGCCCTGGACCAGGGCACCGACCTTGTGGATCGAGCCCGCGATCGCCGAGACCGCGATGAGCCCGTCGGCCCGCACCGTGGCCTTCACGCGGCGGCGGACGTCGTAGAGGGCCTGGCCCGGCACGACGGCGCCGGTCTCGAGCAGGCTGGCGAAGGGCAGGCGCGGCTCCGAGCGCTTGGTCGCCAGCACGTCCAGCGTGTCGGCATCGGCCGGCACCACGGCGGCGATGCGGGCCGCCGCCGCCTTGGCGTAGCCGGGATCGCGCTCGATGCCGACGCAGGTGCGCCCGTAGCGGCGCGCCACGGCGCCGGTTGTGCCGGAGCCGAAGAAGGGGTCGAGCACCACGTCGCCGGGCTTGGAGGCGCTGAGCAGGATGCGGGTCAGCAGCGCTTCGGGCTTCTGCGTCGGGTGGAGCTTGTCGCCGTTGGCGTCCTTGAGGCGCTCGGCGCCCGAGCAGATGGGCATGAACCAGTCGGACCGCATCTGCGTGTCGTCGTTGGCGCCCTTCATGGCCTCGTAGTTGAAGGTGTAGCCCTTGGCGTCCTGGTCGCGCGACGCCCAGATCAGCGTCTCATGGGCGTTGGTGAAGCGGCGGCCGCGGAAGTTCGGCATCGGGTTGGCCTTGAGCCACACGATGTCGTTGAGGATCCAGAAGCCCAGGTCCTGCAGCGTCGCGCCGACGCGGAAGATGTTGTGGTAGGAGCCGATCACGAAGAGCGTGGCGGTGGGCTTCATCACCCGGCGCACGCCGGCGAGCCAGGCCTTGGTGAAGCGGTCGTATTCGGCGAAGGAGGCGAACTTGTCCCAATCGTCGTCGACGGCGTCCACGGCGCTCTGGTCGGGGCGGGTCAGCGGGTTGGACAGTTGCAGGTTGTAGGGTGGGTCGGCGAAGACGAGGTCGACGCTCTCGGCCGGCAGGCTGTCGAGTGCCGCGAGGCAGTCCGACAGGATGATGCGGTCCTGCAGGACCGGGGCGACGGCCCTGAGCCGAGCCGTCGAAGCTCCAGCACGCGATACCTTTGACTGGAGCTTCGAGGCGGCCGAACCGGCCTGTGCTTGAGACATTTGACACACACCGGTAAACGCGACTCACAGGCAGGACCATGGGTCGTTAAGCTTAAGGGCGGGTTGCCGGAGTCGTTCGGAAGCTGTCCTGTTTCGTGACGTTCTCGACGCCGTCAGGCTTGGTCGTCGTCGGCTCTGGCCGTCGTCGGCTCTGGCCGTCGTCAGCTCTGGCCGTCGTCGCGGCGCGCGAGGGAGCCGAAGCTCAGGCGATGGAAGGGCGTCGGGCCGAGCCCGACCAGCGCGGCCCGGTGGGCCGCCGTGGGGTAGCCCTTGTGGATGCCGAAGCCGTAGGCGGGGTGGCTGGCGTCGAGCCGGACCATCAGGCGGTCCCGCACCACCTTGGCGACGACCGAGGCCGCCGCGATCGACACCGACAGGCTGTCCCCCTTCACCAGCGCCCGCGCCGGGCAGGGCAGGCCGGGCGGCACGTCGCGCCCATCGATCAGCAGGTGGTCGGGCGCCAGCGACAGGGCCCGCACGGCCCGGCGCATCGCCGCGAAGGTGGCCTGGCGGATGTTCACGGCATCGATCTCGGCTGCCGTGGCGAAGCCCACGCCGACCGCCAGGGCCCGGGCCAGGACGGCGGCACAGACCGCCTCGCGCGCCGCAGGGCTCATCGCCTTGGAATCGTCGATGCCGTCGGGCACGTCCTCAGGGTCGAGGATGACGGCGGCCGCCGAGACCGGCCCGGCGAGCGGGCCGCGCCCCGCCTCGTCGAGGCCCGCCACGCGGGCAAAGCCGCCGGCGCGCAGGCCGCGTTCCCAGTGATCGTGCGGCGGCAGTGCCCGGTCCCCTCTCGTCGTCCGGATCCGCCGGCATCCCGGCCGGATCCCTCCGGTGCGTCTCGCGGTTGGGCTTGCGCGTGTCATGCTGTCGCCGACACACGCCAGCTCTACGATGGGCGTGCGGTCACGGGCTCCACGTCGAAGCGCCGCTTCAACGACAGCCTGACGGGCTCTAGCACGGATGGAGGGTGCGGGACCATGGATCAGATGCCGTCGCGAGTGGAGAGTGAGCAGGTGCCGCCGTTGCGGCCGCGCGAGACCGGCGACCTGTCGCCCGATCCCGCCATCGTGGACCCGGCCGAGCACAATGTCGTGTTCACCAGCCTCGTGAAGGGCGACGACGACATCGTGGGGCTCGTGGCCTATTCGATCTACAAGCAGAACAAATACGACTGGCTGCAGGCCTATGGCCGCTTCCAGGGCCGCATGCCGGAGCCGCCCGAGGTCCATTCCTACCTGCTCGGCGAAAGCACGCCACGGCGCCTCGCCACCTACCGCCACCTCGCCCAGGCCGTGCTCGACGGCCGGGGTGCCCAGGTGGCGGGCAGCGCGGCCGATCCCGCGCGGGTCGGCACGGGCCGCGCGCCCGGCGCACCGGCGTCGCGGCTCGGACTGACGCCCGGGCCCTCGAACTTCCAGCTCAGCGCCCGCGCCATCGTGGGCCTCAGCGTCGCCCTGTTGGTGCTGCTGATGCTGTTCTGGTACCTGCACGGCAGTGCGCCGATGCCGCCCACGACGCCGGCGAGGTGATTGGGGCCGAAGCGCGCCCGCTCACTCGGCCGTCAGCCGCAGCGCGGCCGCGGCCGCGAAGGGCGTGCCGGCCAGCGCCAGCAGCGTGAGGCCGCACAGCACCAGGAACGGGGTGGCGAAGGGCACGGTGCCGCCACCCGCCGCGTCGGCCGCCGACACGCCGAAGATCAGCACCGGGATCGCCAGCGGCATCACCAGCACGGACAGCAGCAGGCCGCCGCGCCGCAGCGACACGGTCAGCGCCGCCCCGATGGCGCCGAGGCAGGTCAGGGCCGGCGTGCCGACCAGCAGCGTCGCCGCGACGCCGCCGAGCGCGGGCCCGTCGAGCGCCAGCATGAGCCCGAAGAGCGGCGACACGATCACCAGCGGCAGGCCGGTGGTGCACCAATGCGCGAGGCACTTCACCGCCACCACGAGCTCGAGCGGCGTCCCGGCGAGCCGCAGCTGGTCGAGCGAGCCGTCCTCGTGGTCGGCGCCGAAGAGCCGGTCGAGCCCGAGCAGCGTCGACAGCAGGGCCGCGATCCACAGGATGGCGGGGCCGATGCGCGCCAGCAAGGCGAGGTCCGGCCCGACCGCGAAGGGCACGACGGTGACGAGGCAGAGGAAGAACACGATGCCGGTCGTGCCGCCGCCGCCGATGCGGCGGGCGAGCGCGAGGTCGCGCCGGAACAGCGCCAGGAGGGCCGGCATCAGCCCCGGTCCAGGCGCAGCTCGCGCCAGCCGTCGAGGCCGAGCGGGCCGTGCGTCGCCGCCACCACGATGCCGCCGCCCGCGAGGTGACGGCGCATCATGCCGGCCAGCACCGCCTGAGAGGCGGCGTCCAGCGCCGTCGCGGGCTCGTCGAGCAGCCACAACGGCCGCACCGCGACGAGGAGCCGCGCCAGGGCGACGCGCCGCCGCTGCCCGGCCGACAGGTAGCCGCAGGGCAGGTCCCCGGCATGGCCGAGGGCGACGCGCTCCAGCGCCTCGTCCGGCGTCGCGGCGGCGCCCGCGGCCGGGCCGCGGCCGAGCAGCGCCGCCGCGAAGGCGAGGTGCTGGCGCGGCGTCAGCGCGGGCTTCAGGGCATCGGCATGGCCGAGGTAATGGGCGCGTTCCGCCACGGGCGTGTCGGGGTCGCCGGCCTCGGGCGGCTCCAGCGACACACGGCCGGCGGCGGGGCGCAGCAGCCCCGCCAGCACCCGCAGCAGCGTCGACTTGCCGGCGCCGTTGCGCCCCACCACGCCGAGGGCTTCCCCGCCCCGCGCCGCGAAGCTGACGCCCGCCAGCACGGGCCGCCCGCCGCGCTCGGCCGCGAGGTCCTGCACGACGAGGCTCAGCGGGGACGAGGGCGAGGGCGGGAGCGTCATCGGTGCACCATGTTGCGTCGCACTTATCCCGTAGCCAGGGCGGGTGGAATTCCTATATTCGATCTGTTCCAGATCCGCCCCGCGCCGCGAAGGATGCCCCATGGCCTCGCTCGACAGTTTCAAGTGCCGCCGCACGCTCGAAGCCGGTTCCAAGACCTACCATTATTTCTCCATCCCCGAGGCTGAGAAGAACGGTCTGGAGGGCGTGTCGCAGCTGCCCTATTCGATGAAGGTGCTGCTCGAGAACCTGCTGCGCCACGAGGACGGGCGCAGCGTCACCAAGGACGACATCCTGAGCGTCGTGGCCTGGTTGACGGCGAAGGGCGCCGACGGCCGCGAGATCGCCTTCCGGCCCGCCCGCGTGCTGATGCAGGACTTCACCGGCGTGCCGGCGGTGGTCGACCTCGCCGCCATGCGCGACGCCATGGGCAAGCTCGGCGGTCCGGTCGAGAAGATCAACCCGCTGGTGCCGGTCGACCTCGTCATCGACCATTCCGTCATCGTCGACGAGTTCGGCACCCCCAAGGCCTTCGGCGACAACGTCGAGCTCGAATACGAGCGCAACGGCGAGCGCTACCGCTTCCTGCGCTGGGGCCAGAACGCCTTCACCAACTTCCGCGTCGTGCCGCCCGGCACCGGCATCTGCCACCAGGTGAACCTCGAATACCTCAGCCAGACCGTCTGGACGCGCGACGAGGAGCACGACGGGCAGACCGTCACGGTCGCCTATCCCGACACGCTGGTGGGCACGGATTCGCACACCACCATGGTCAATGCCCTGGCGGTGCTGGGCTGGGGCGTCGGCGGCATCGAGGCCGAGGCCGTGATGCTGGGCCAGCCGCTGTCCATGCTGCTGCCCCCCGTGGTGGGCTTCAAGCTCACCGGCAAGCTCAAGGAAGGCCGCACCGCCACCGACCTCGTGCTGACCGTGACGCAGATGCTGCGCAAGCTCGGCGTGGTGAACAAGTTCGTCGAATTCTACGGCCCCGGCCTCGACTCGCTGTCGCTCGCCGACCGCGCCACCATCGCCAACATGGCCCCGGAATACGGCGCCACCTGCGGCTTCTTCCCGATCGACGACGAGACCATCAACTACCTCGACGCCTCGAACCGCGGCGACGAGCGCATCGCGCTGGTCAAGGCCTATGGCAATGCCCAGGGCATGTTCCGCTCCTCGACGACCGAGCCGGTCTTCTCCGAGCATATCGGGCTCGACCTCGCCGACGTCGTGCCCTCGCTCGCCGGACCCAAGCGCCCGCAGGACCGCGTGACGCTCGAAAGCGCCAAGACGAGCTTCCAGTCCTCGCTCGTCAAGGAATACAAGGTCGCCAAGCCGGACGAGCGCTTCGTCGTCGAGGAGAAGAACTTCGACCTCGGCCACGGCGACGTCGTCATCGCCGCCATCACCTCCTGCACCAACACGTCGAACCCCGCCGTGATGCTGGGCGCAGGCCTGCTGGCCCGCAACGCCGTCAAGGCCGGCCTCAAGGCCAAGCCTTGGGTCAAGACCTCGCTGTCCCCCGGCAGCCAGGTGGTGGGCGAATACCTCCAGGCGACGGGCCTGCAGCAGGACCTCGACGCGCTCGGCTTCAACCTCACCGGCTACGGCTGCATGACCTGCATCGGCAATTCGGGGCCGCTGCCGATCGAGATCTCGAAGGCCATCAACGACAACGACATCGTGGCCTCGGCCGTGATCTCGGGGAACCGCAACTTCGAGGGCCGCGTCAACCCGGACGTGAAGGCCAACTACCTCGCCTCGCCCCCGCTGGTGGTGGCCTATGCGCTGGCGGGCTCGCTCGACGTGGACCTCGCCACCGAGCCCCTCGGCCAGGGCACGGACGGCCCGGTCTTCCTGCGCGACATCTGGCCCTCCCAGGAGGAGGTGGCGAGCCTGCACCGCAAGGCCATCACCAAGCAGATCTTCGCCGAGCGCTACGGCAACGTGTTCCAGGGCGACGTGCACTGGCAGAACATCGACGTGGCGCTGGGCCAGACCTACCACTGGTCGATGGGCTCTACCTACGTGCAGAACCCGCCCTACTTCGAGGGCATGACCAAGGCGCCGGCCCCGGTGATGGACATCGCGGAAGCGCGCGTCCTCGGGCTCTTCCTCGATTCCATCACCACCGACCACATCTCGCCCGCGGGCTCGATCAAGGCCGCGTCCCCGGCCGGCCGCTACCTGCTGGAGCACCAGGTGCGCCCGCAGGACTTCAACCAGTACGGCACGCGCCGCGGCAACCATGAAGTCATGATGCGCGGCACCTTCGCCAACATCCGCCTCAAGAACCAGATGGTCCCCGGGGTGGAAGGCGGCGTGACGCGCCACCAGCCGGGCGGCGAGGAGATGCCGATCTACGACGCCGCCATGCTGTACAAGCAGGAAGGCGTGCCGCTGGTGATCTTCGCGGGCCGCGAATACGGCACGGGCTCGTCGCGCGACTGGGCCGCGAAGGGCACGAAGCTGCTCGGCGTGCGGGCCGTCATCGCCCAGAGCTTCGAGCGCATCCACCGCTCGAACCTCGTCGGCATGGGCATCCTGCCGCTGGTCTTCGAGGAGGGCACCTCCTGGCAGACGCTGAACCTCAAGGGCGACGAGACGGTCTCGATCGTCGGGCTCGGCGACACGCTGAAGCCGCGCCAGACGATGGAACTCGTCATCACCTCCGACAAGGGCGTGGTCAGCCACGTCCCGGTCATCTGCCGCATCGATACCGCCGACGAGCTGGAATATTTCCGCAACGGCGGCATCCTCAACTACGTGCTGCGCAACCTGCTCCAGGCGGCGTGACACGACGACATCGACGGGGAAAGGGCCGCGCGGGACACCGCGCGGCCCTGTCCCGTTGCGGACCGCCGGGGCAGTGGTAGGCTGGCGCCATGTCGGAAGCGTCGCTCCAACCGATGACGGTCGACGAGTTCCTGGCCTGGGCCGAGGGCCGTCCGGGGCGGCACGAACTCGTCGACGGATACGTCCATGCGATGGCGCCGGAGCGCGCCGGCCACGCCAGGGCCAAGATCAGGGCTCAGCGCGCCTTGGAAGATGCCATCGCGCGGAAACGCCTGCCCGGCGAGGCCATGGGCGACGGCATGACAGTCCGCATCGACGCGCGGACGGCCTACGAGCCGGACGCCCTCGTCTATTGCGGGACGCGGCTGCCGCGGAACGACACGATCGTGCCGGCGCCGGTGATCGTGGTGGAGGTGCTGTCGCCGAGCACGGGCTTCTATGACCGCCATGGCAAGTTGGCGGGTTATTTCGCCGTGCCGAGCGTCCGGCATTACCTGATCGTCGACATCGACCGTCTCATGGTCATCCATCACGCGCGCGACGGCGACGACATCCGGACACGCCTCGTCCCCTCCGGCCCGCTGCGCCTCGACCCGCCGGGGCTGGACCTGAGCGTCGAAGACCTGCTCGGGCCCCCTCCGGCCGAGAGCCTGTGACGGGCCCGCACGTCAGAGCTGGCGTGTGTCGGCGACAGCACGACACGCGCTCAAGGCGACCCTATGCCTCCAGCTCCGCCTTCGCCGCCGCATAGGCCCAGTCGAGCCACTCCGTCAGCGCTTCGATGTCGGCGGTCTCGACCGTGGCGCCGCACCACACCCGCAGCCCCGCCGGCGCGTCGCGGTAGGAGGCGATGTCGTGGGCGACGCCCTGGCGATCCAGCCGCGTCGCCAGCGCCTTGGCGAAATCCGCCTGCGCGTCGGGCGCCAGCGCCGCGACGGCTGGGTCCACCACGCGCAGGCAGACGGAGGTGTTGGACTGGATCTCGGGCCGGGCCGCGAGGTTGGCGACCCAGGGGGTGCGGCGAACCCAGGCGTCGAGCGCGCCGGCGTTGCGGTCGGCCCGGCCGATCAGCCCGGCGAGGCCGCCGACCGACTGCCCCCAGCGCAGGGCGTCGAGGTAGTCCTCGACGCAGAGCATGGAGGGCGTGTTGATGGTGTCGCCCTTGAAGATGCCCTCGATGAGCTTGCGGCCCGACACCAGCCGGAAGATCTTCGGAAGGGGCCGGGGCGGCGCGTAGGCGAGGAGCCGCGCGACGGCGCGGGGCGACAGCACCAGCATGCCGTGGGCGGCTTCGCCGCCGAGCGCCTTCTGCCAGGAGAAGGTGACGACGTCGAGCCGGTCCCAGGGGAGGGCCTGGGCGAAGGCGGCCGAGGTGGCGTCGCAGATCGTCAGGCCGGCGCGGTCCGCCGGGATCGCCGTGCCGGGCGCGACCCGGACCCCCGACGTGGTGCCGTTCCAGGTGAAGACGACGTCGCGGTCGAAATCCACCTCGGCGAAGTCCACGATGTCGCCGTAGGGGGCGGTGAGGACGCGGGCGTCCTCCAGGCGGAGCTGCTTCACGGCATCCGTCACCCAGCTCTCGCCGAAGCTTTCCCAGGCCACCATGTCGACCGGCCGGGCGCCGAGCAGGTTCCACATCGCCATCTCGACCGCGCCGGTGTCGGAGGCCGGCACGATGCCGATGCGGTAGTCGGCGGGGATCTCCAGGACGGTCCGGGTGAGCGCGATGGCCTCGGCGAGCTTGTCGCGGCCGACGGGCGCGCGGTGCGAGCGGCCGAGCGCGGCATCGCCCAACGCCGCGAGCGACCAGCCGGGGCGCTTGGCGCAGGGCCCGGACGAGAAGCAGGGGTTGGCCGGCCGGCGGATCGGGGTGGTCATCGGATGTCCTCGGGACGGGACGCCGCCCGCGGCGGGCGGCGGGATCGCCGAGGGTGGTGGGGGACGGGGGGAGGGGGTGTCAAGCGCCGGTGCGGCGGGCCCGCCGTCACCCCATCCGTCGCAGCAGGGACCGCAGCGGGTTCAGGCGCCGCAGCCGCCCCCACGCGGCCACCCGGTGCACCGTGTCGAGCCGCGCCTGCAGCTGGCCGAGGCGCTCGCCCAGCGCCAGGATCTCCTCCTGCTTCTGGGCGATCGAGCCCTTGAGCCGGGCGTTCTCGGCGCGCAGGTCGTCGTTGTCGAGCGCGAGCCGCCGCACCCGCAGCGCCGCCGCCTCGTCGGTTTCCGGCCCCGCGCCCGTCACGCCGCGGCCCGCCACAGGCTGTCGTCGATCCCCGCGGCCGCGGCCATCCGGGCGAAGAAGCGGGCATAGGCCGTGACCTCGAAGGGGTTGTCGAGGTGGAAGGCGAAACGCAGGGCCGGGTCGCGGGAATGGCGGTGGTGCATGAGGTTGGTCACGATCTCCCCCGAAGCCCCCGTGCGGCAGGCGGGATGCGGCAGGCGGCTATAGCGCTCGTAGCCGGCGAAAGGGTCGCCCGACCAGGTGAGGTGCTTGTCGCGGAACATGTGGCGGACCATGTCGGGGATGGCGATGCCCGAGCGGAACGTCCCGTAGGCGTAGGGGCTCGCCGCCGAGCCGAGCCGTGCCGCCGCCGCGCGCCGCCGCGCCGCGTGGCCGCCCAGCAGGTCCGCCAGCGCCCCCGTGGCGCGGGGTTCGGGCGTGTATTTCGAGACCTCGCCGGGCCGCTCCGGCACGAAGCCCGAGAAGTGGAAGAAGCCGAGCGGCCGCCCGTCGACGCACCACCCGCCCTCGGGCGCCGTCGTCACGGCGCGCCGGTCGAGGTTCCAATAGGCGACGTTGAACCCCGTGTCCCGCAGCACGTGGGCGTGTTCCGCCAGCCCGGGCAGCAGGTCCATGTATTTCTGGTCGACGAAGAGGCCCCGGTCCTGCTCGTTGAAGCAGCCGTGGCGCAGCATGCGGGCCCACCAGCGCAGGACCGGCTCGGTTTCGGCGGCCTGGGCGACGGCGAGGAAGCCGAGGTTGTAGACGCCCGTCTGCATGACGTGCTGCTCGCGGCGCGGCGCGGCCTCGGTGGGCGGCGCGCAGAAATGCGGCGTCACCACGAAGGAGGCGCCCCCCGCCAGCAGGTCCAGGAGGTCGTCGAGGCGCCGGAAGATCTCGATGTCGGGGTCGAAATAGACGACGTTCCGGTGCCCGCGCTCGAGGAGCCGCAGCATCAGGAAGGGCTTGATGGCGGTGTTGAATTCCGTGACGTCGTAGCCGAAGGCGAAACCGTCGAAATCCGCGATGCCGAGGGCCTCGGCGGGGAGGACCTCCACGCCGTCGGGGTAGCGCAGCCCCGGGTCGGTCCGGTCGGCGAGGCCCAGCACCAGAGTGGCCTCGGGGTGGTGGGTGCGCGCCGAGGCGAAGAACACCTCGGCCTGTGCCAGGTAATTGTTCGAGCAGATCGAGACGAAGGCGGTGCGGGCGACCATGGCGCCGGCTGCTGTGCCACCCCGGGCCGGGGTTGTCCAGCCGATGCGACGGTGCGGCATCGCCGGCGGGTCACGCGGCGCGGTTGGCCGCCACCGCGAAGGCGCATACGACCGTGCCGGATCCATCGACCAACCAGGCGTAGTCGGCGGCTTCCACGAAGTTTTCGAGCGGGTAGCGCCGCGCCTGGTCGATGGCGTCCCCCTCGTCCTCGGCCGAAAGGAGGATGGCGGTCGGCGTGTCCATGGCGCCGTCCGGCCGATGCCGCGTGCTCATCAACCGATAGTCCGACATGGTGAACCGTCCCGTTATGTTTTCGAGACAATGCGCGAGGGGCGTGCCGGGTCGAGGCCGGCGCGATCACATCGGCGTGACGGAGGGCGGTCCCGCTTCGCCCGGCTGAACCGGGCAACTCGGCCCCATCCCCGGCGGCACGGCGGCATCGGGCAGGGTGCCTGCGGCCCAGGATGCCAGGAAGGCCACGGCCCACCGCGCCACGGCGCCGTCGTGCTGGAACCAGTCCTGCCGATGCTGGTGCACCGGCCTGGCATTCTTGCCGCAGGCCTTCTCGTGTCCCAGGACGATCCAGCGGCTCATCATGGCGTAGGTGACTTCGGGGTGGAACTGCAGCCCGACGGCGCCACGGCCGTAGCGGAAGGCCTGGCACTCGAAATCCGTCCCCTCGGCGAGGCCGATGGCGCCGGGCGGCAGGCAGAACCCTTCCCGGTGCCAATGGTAGACCCAGCGCGGGAACGGCACGCCCAGCAGGGCGTCCCCCGCCGGCGTCGGCGTGATGGGGTAGTAGCCGATCTCGACGTGGCCGCCCGGATGAGGGCCGACGCTCTGCCCGAGCTGGCGTGCGATCAACTGGGCGCCGAGGCAAAGGCCAAGCAGCGGTGCCCCTTCGCGGAGCGGCACGGCCGTCCATTCGATCTCGGCGCGGACCCAATCGTCCGGGTCGTTGGCGCTCATCGGGCCGCCGAAGATCACGGCGCCGGCATGGTCCGCCATGGTCTGGGGCAGCGGGTCGCCGAAGCGCGGCCGCCTGATATCGAGGCGGTAGCCCATGGCGCGCAGCAGCTGCCCGACGCGCCCCGGCGTCGAATGCTCCTGGTGCAGGATCATCAGCAGGGGGCGCGGCAGCGTCTCCGCCGGCGGCAGCTCTGACCCCATCCCACGCGCCTCCCTCGAAGATCCGACCGGTCCGTCGTCCGGCGACGCAAGTCCGATGCCACTCCGCTGCCCGCCGCGGCGTTGCCCGGCTGCGGGCGCCGCCCTATGATGGATCGCGGCATGGTTCGGGGTCGGGGCGCTGCGGCGCCACGACGCTCTGCGATGGAAATCCGGCTTCACCGTGGCGCGCGCGTCACGCCGTCGGACCGACCGAGGGGAACACGCGGATGACACCTGTGCAGGTCCGGATGGCGCGCGCCGCCCTCGACATGACGGCGGAAGCGCTGTCGCGCAAGGCGGGCCTGTCGCCCGAGGACGTCGCCGGCCTCGAGCGCGGCGGCGCGGAGGGGGCCGCGTCGGCCAAGCTGCGCGCCACCTTCGAGGGTGCGGGCGTCGCCTTCCTCGACGGGGACGGGGTGCGCTTCGACCCCCGCCAGGCCGCCGCCCTCACCGTCCCGCTCGAAGAGATGAACTCCTACAATGACGAGTGACGCGCTGCGCGGCGGCGCCGTCCTGCTCGCCGTCCTGGCCGGCACCGTGGCGGCCGCGGCCGCCGAGCCCGGATATCCCTTCGAGGGGACCTGGGTGCGGGCGAACCGAGACTGCGTGCCCAACGCGCCGCGGGTGCGCACCTATACGGCCAGGGACGTGGCCTTTCCCACCGGCCACTGCGCCTACCGGAAGGTCGCGGCCGGCGCGGGCCAGTTCGAGATCTTCGAGGACTGCCGTCGTTCGGACCGCCCCGGCAACTACACCGAGACGATCCGCATGCTGGGGCCGGACCTGATGCAGGTGCGGCGCCAGGCGGCGCGGCTGAAGATCGCCCGTCCGCTCCGCTACGCCCGCTGCACGATCGCGGCCCCGGGTCCCGCCGGCGCGCCGCGGCCGGCCGCACCGGCCGCCCACCATCCCGCCGTGCCGGCGGGCGAGCCCCGGCCGCCCGAGACCAAGCCGCCGCAGGGCGAGCCGAGACCCGCGGCACCCAAACCCTGACGGGCCGATTCGGCGATTGACGGCCTCCCGGCCGTTCTCTATTCGTTCCGTATCGGCCGACGTTATCCACAGGATGCGGCGGCCCGGTCCGAGCCCGGAGAGCGCCGATGTTGACCGGTTTCGACGTGGGCGGTGCCCCGATCGCCCCGCCGCCATTCCCTAAGGCCGCTGTCTCCAAGGCCGCCGCCCCGGCCAAGCCGGCCGACCCCACCCGGCGTGCCGACCGCGAGGCCGAGCCGCTGTCGCTCGACGACGTCCTGGCCAACCGCCGGCGCGGCCGCGGCGCCCTGTCGAACGCCGCCGGCCGCTTCGAGGCCGAGAGCCGGACGGCGGAGCCGCTGGACGCCGAATCGCTGCCCGACCCCGCGGGCTTCGCCACCACCGTGACGGTGGAGCGGCCCCGGACGGTGATCACCCGCAACGACTCGCCCGACATCTCCTTCGACCGGTCCATCAACCCCTACCGGGGCTGCGAGCACGGCTGCGTCTACTGCTTCGCCCGGCCCACACACGCCTTCGTGGGCCTGTCGCCGGGGCTGGATTTCGAGACCAAGCTCTTCGCCAAGGAGGGCGCGGCCGACAAGCTCGAGCGCGAACTGGCGGCGGCGGGCTACAAGCCCCGCACCCTCGCCATCGGCACCAACACCGACCCCTACCAGCCGATCGAGCGCGAGCGGCGCATCATGCGCTCGATCCTCGAGGTGCTGGAGCGCTGCCACCACCCGATCGGCATCATCACCAAATCGGCGCTGGTCGCGCGCGACATCGATCTCCTGGCCCCCATGGCGGCCAAGGGCCTCGTCAAGGTGGCGGTGTCGGTGACGACGCTGGATCCGGCGCTGGCGCGGCTCATGGAGCCCCGCGCGCCCGCGCCGCGCAAACGCCTCGACGCCATCCGTCGCCTGTCCGAGGCCGGCATCCCCGTGACGGTGATGACGGCACCCCTGATCCCCGCCGTCAACGACCACGAGATGGAGACCATCCTGCAGGCGGCCCGCCAGGCGGGCGCCACCGAGGCCGGCTACGTGGTGTTGCGGCTGCCCCTGGAGGTGCGCGACCTGTTCCGGGAATGGCTTCTGGCCCATTTCCCCGACAAGCTGCGCCACGTCATGGGGCTGATCCAGTCCATGCGGGACGGCGAGGACTACGATGCCACCTGGGGCAAGCGCATGACCGGCACCGGCCCCTATGCCTGGATGCTGGGCCGCCGCTTCGAGATCGCCGCCGCCAAGCTCGGCTTCCCGAAGGTCCGCGCCAAGCTCCGCACCGACCTGTTCCGGGCGCCGACGCCGCACGGCCAGCAGTTGAACCTGTTCTGAGGCGGCGGCATCAGCCCGGCAGGCCGAGCCGCAGCTTCAGCCGCTGCAGCGCCGAGGCCCCGCCCCGCGTGCCGGCCAGCGGGGGCCAGGCGAAGGCGAAGTCGAGGAACCGCTCGACGTCGAGGTCGAAGCGCATGCCGCGTTCCGGATGGGCCGGGTCGCGCTCCTGCGCGCCGCAGAACCAAGCTGCATGGCGCAGGCCGCCGATGCGGCAGAGCGGCTGCACCCAATGGTTCTCCATGCCCCTCGGCATGATCTCCACCACCAGCGTGCCGGGCCGGCAGTAGAGGGCGTTGGCGAAGGCCGCGCCCGTGGCCCCCACCACGGCCTCGGCGCCGGCGAAGAGCGCGATCTGCCGGTCGACGCTCATCCGGCCGGTGTCGGCCACGGCGAAACCCGCGCCGCGCAGGGCCCGCACCAGCCGGGCCTCCTGCACCATGGGGCGACGGTCCCGCCGGCCGCGCGACAGGTAGAGCCGCTTGGGGCCGCCGCCGCGCGGCGCCAGGGCGGCGATCTGGCGTCGGCGCAGATCCCGGTAGTTGAGGTTGGGGTTGTGCAGGAAGTGGTGCACGGCGCCCGTGTAGACGAGCTCGCCCACCCGCACCACCGGCGCCGCCGTCACCAGCGGCTCGGCCCCCAGCAGGGCGAAGTGGCGCGCCTGCCAGGGCGCGAGCGGCGGCACCAGCACGGGGTAGTCGGCGAAGAGGCCCGTGGCATCGATGGCGGCCAGGGAGGACAGGGCGTCGAGCACGAAATGGCCGTAGTTCATGCGCGCCCCGAACGGCATGGTGAGCAGGGCGCGCGGCAGGTGCGGGATGGTGTCGGGCAGGTCCAGCACGGTGTCGCCGTCCCGGCGGGCGGCATGGGGCAGGTCGGCGAGGTCGGGCGTCACGTAGGCGGCCTCCTCCATGGTGAGGCGCATCACGGCGCCGTCGCGCGCCACGACGACGCCCCAGGCCGGGAAGAGCAGCGCGTCGCGCACCTTGAAGAGGTCGAGGTGCCCGATGTAGCTCTCCGTCTCCGACCACCAGGCCGGGGCCGGCACCTCGCCGTCGTGGCGGCTCCAGGCACCGGGGAACAGCGCGGCGGCCGGTTCCGCCAGGCGCGGCAGCAGCGCGGTGGAGCAGGACACCGGCGAGGCTCGCAGGTCCGCGACGGTCGCCACGCGCGGCAGGGTCGAGACCTCGTCGACGCGGAGTTGCAACGGCAGGCGCAGCGGCTGTCTCCCTCGATCACGGCCCCGCCCGCGGCGGCGGCGCTGCGACACCCGGCTTTAGGAATGTCGCCGCAATTAGGCTAGAAGAACCGTCGCGACGGCGCGATCAAGAGCGCCGCGTCCCATCGGGTGGACCGGTCCATGTACGTCCTCGCCAACCCCGCGACCTTCATGCGGCTGTCGGGCCGGCTGCTCCCCTGGCTCGTCGCGCTGTCGCTGGCGACCCTCGCGGCGGGCCTCGCCCTGGCCTTCACGTCGCCGCCGGACTACCAGCAGGGCGAGACGGTGAAGATCATGTTCGTCCACGTGCCGGCCGCCTGGATCGCCAGCCTCGCCTACGTCGCCATGACGGCCTCGGCGCTGGGCACGCTGGTGTGGCGCCACCCGCTGGCCGAGGCGGCCCAGAAGGCGGTGGTGCCGCTCGGCGCCGCCTTCTCGCTCCTGTGCCTCATCACGGGCTCGCTCTGGGGCAAGCCCATGTGGGGCACCTATTGGGTGTGGGACGCCCGGCTCACCTCCATGCTGGTGCTGTTCATCACCTATCTCGGCCTCATGGCGCTGTGGCACACGATCGAGGAGCCCGGCCGGGCCGCCCGCGCCGCCTCGGTGCTGACGCTGGTGGGAGCCGTCAACCTGCCCATCGTCAAGTTCTCGGTCGATTGGTGGAACACCCTGCATCAGGGCTCCATCTTCCGCCTGACGGGCAGCACGGTCGACCGTTCGATCCTGCTGCCGCTGCTCGTCATGGCCGCGGCCTTCACGCTGGTCTTCGCGACGCTGCACGTCGCCGGCATCCGCAACGAGATCCTGCGCCGCCGGCTGCGGCGGCTGATGCTGGCCGCCGCCGCGGACCGCGAGCCCACGGCGCGGCTCGTCGTCCGGGACGCGCTGCCGGTCGAGGGGTCCGTGTCGTGACGGCGATCCCCCATCTCGGCTTCATCGTGGCGGCCTACGCCGCCACCGTCCTGGTGGTCGGCGGCGCGACCGCCGCCGTGCTGATCGACCGGTGGGCGCTGCGCCGGGCGCTCGATCGCCTGGAGGCGCGTGGCGCCGGCCGCGGGACGGAGCCGCGCCGGTGAGCGCCTCCGGAACCTCGGACGGCCGGCCGGGCGCGGCGCCGGAGCCGGAGGGTTCGGCCGTGCCGCGCGCGCGTCGCCTGCTCGCCGCCCTGCCGCTGCTGGCCTTCGCGGGCCTCGCCGCCCTGTTCCTGGCGCGGCTCGGTGCTGGGGACCCGTCGCGCATCCCATCGCCGCTGATCGGCCTGCCGGTGCCGGACTTCGCCCTGCCGTCCTTGCCGGGCCGCGCCGCGCCCCCGGGCGCGGCGGCGCCCGCCGGCCTCGACGCCGCCGCCCTGAAACGCGGGCACGTCACGCTGCTCAACGTCTTCGCCTCCTGGTGCGCCGAGTGCCACGACGAGCATGGGCTGCTGATGATGCTGGCGGCGAGCCCGCGCATGAAGGAACTCGGCATCCCGCTGGACGGCATCGTCTACAAGGACCGGGCCGAGGACGCCCGTCGCTACCTCGGCACCAAGGGCGATCCCTACGGCGCCGTGGGCGACGACCGCAGCGGCCGCACCGCCATAGACTTCGGCGTCTATGGCGTGCCGGAAACCTTCGTGGTCAGGGGCGACGGGACCCTGGCCTACAAGCTCATCGGCCCCGTCACGCCGGACAACCTCGGGACGCTCGAAGCCGAGATCGAGAAGGCGGCCCGCTGAAGCGGCTCGTGCCGTTGCGGACCGGCCCCGGCCGAAAGGCGGCAGATCGGCGCGCCACGCGCGGCGGAGCCCCGCTGCGATCACGGGCCGACGGCCTTCGGGGCGGTCGCGCCTCCCCGCCGGGCCGGCGCGCGCTACATGGAGGCGAGCCCGCAGTCCGGGGTCGCCGCAGGAGATTCGCCCATGAAGCCCGACAGTCCCCATAAGCTCGACATCACGCCCCACCCGGGCCGTGTCGTGGTGGCCTTCGCCGGGCGGATCGTGGTGGAAACGTCGCGGGCGCTCGACCTCGTCGAGGGCAGCATGCGCCCCGTGCTCTACGTGCCGCGCCAGGATGCCGACATGGCGGCCTTCGTGCCGACGGAGCGCCACACCCACTGTCCCTTCAAGGGCGAGGCCAGCTATTTCACCCTGAAGGCCGAGGGCCGCGAAGCCCAGAACGCGGTCTGGAGCTACGAGGCGCCCTTGCCGGGGGCGGAAGCCATCGCGGGCCATCTCGCCTTCTACCCCGACCAGGTCGAGATTCGGCAGGGCTGAAGCCCGGTCCGGCCGCCGTTGAAGCGGGTGTTCAGCTCAAGCCCCTGAACCGGCCGGCCTTTCTGGAGCCGGCCCGTGTCGGCGCCAGCATGGCAGGCGCGCGATGCCGCCGCTCCGAAGCCTCTTTTCGGCCGTACAGGATCGGCGGCCGCGCCTCGTGCGTTCGTCATCACCGCGCGGGGAAGCCCCGCGCCAACCAGCGAGTTTGCAAGCCATGTCCACCGATCTTGAAGGGCTTCAGGTCGCCATCCTGGCGACGGACGGCGTCGAGCAAGTCGAGATCCTGGAGCCCATGAAGGCGTTGAGGGGCGCCGGAGCCGACGTGAAGGTGGTGTCGCTGAAGACCGGCACCATCCAGGCCATGAACAACGACGTCGAGCCCGGCGAGCGGATCACGGTCGACGCCGACCTGTCGGTCGACCCCGAGCTCTTCGACGCGCTCGTCCTGCCGGGCGGGACCACCAACCCCGACAAGCTGCGCGTCAGCGAGGATGCGGTCGATTTCGTCCAGCACTTCGTCGACAACGACAAGCCGATCGCCGCCATCTGCCACGGCCCCTGGATGCTGATCGAGGCCGATGCGGTCGACGGGGTCCAGCTCACCTCCTGGCCGTCGCTGCGGACCGACATCGAGAACGCCGGCGGCGAATGGGTGGACGAGCCCTGCGTGCGCGATGGTCTCCTGGTCACGTCCCGCAAGCCCGCCGACCTGCCGGAATTCTGCCGGCAGATGATCGAGCTCTTCGGCGAAGACGCCGACGAGGACGAGGAAGGCTGAGCCGCGCGGCCGGGCCGGTCAGCCGCCGCCCGCGCCCGACGCCACGATACGCCGGGCGAGATCCAGCGCCTTGCCGAGATGCTGGGCGATGATGGACAGCCCGGCGGCCTCGGCCTGCGCGATGGCGTCGGGCAGGACGTCGCCGATCGCCCGGGCGCTTTCGATGGGGTCGGCGAGGACCTCGGCGGGACTTTGGGGCTCGGCGCCCTGGGCGGTGCGGCCCCGACCCTGACGGTGGCGCATGTCCGACCTCTTCGATCCAACGGTGGCACGACCGCCGGGACCCGGGACCCGGAGTCCGGCTCTCGGCGCGGTTCGAGCTATTATTGCGCGAGAAGGCTTCCGTCGAAAGTCCCTCGCCCCCCGTCCACACCGTAGGCGCTCGGGTCATCCCAGCGTCACAGATTAAATGATTTTTTACATTTTTGCCTGTTCTGCCCAATCGGTGACCAGTCGTGCGACGCCACTTGGCCCCCCGAAGGTTGTGTAGCGTTTCGGCCACATGGGGCGCGGCATTGCTTCATGTTGGGAAAATGGGGCCTCTGGATACTCGAAAACTAATTTAACGCTAAGTTTCTCGCCGTAGATCTCCCTTCACGGCGGTTTTGCGGCGGACGAGCGTGTCGCCGGGCCGAGCCTCTCGATCCTGCACTGACGGAACCACCCATGACCGCTGTGAAAAGCCTTCTGCTGGGCTCTGCCGCCGCCCTCGCCGCCGCCGGTGCCGCTCAGGCCGCCGACCTCCCGGTGCG
>NZ_QYBC01000059.1 GCF_004137085.1 Lichenibacterium ramalinae | reverse complement strand
GTCGACAGCGTCATGGTGCGGTGGCGGGCGTCGCCGTCACGGCGGTAGTCCTTGTAGCGGAACGTGACGCCGTCCTCGTCCATCCCGATCAGGCGCCGGTTCGAGATGGCGACACGGTGTGTGTAGCGCGACAGGTAGGCCAGCACGGCCTCCGGTCCACCGAAGGGCGGCTTGGCGTAGACGACCCACTTCTTGGCTTTCATGGGCGCCAGGTGGCGTTCGAAGGCCTGCGGGTCGCTCAGCCCGGCCCTGTCGCCGAAGAAGCGGAGCCGTCCCGCGGCGTGAAGCGCGAGCAGGCCGGTGAGGAACAGCCGGCGGAACAGCTTGCCGAGTACGTGGACGGGCAGCAGGAAGGCGGGCCGCGAGGACACCCAGCGCGTGCCGTCGAGCGAGATGCCGCCGCCGGGCACGATCATATGGACGTGCGGGTGGTGGGTCAGCGCCGAGCCCCAAGTGTGGAGCACGGCCGTGATGCCGATGCGGGCGCCGAGGTGGCGTGGGTCGGCTGCGATCGTCAGCATCGTCTCCGACGCTGCCCGAAACAGCAGGTCGTAGACCGCGGCCTTGTTGGTGAAGGCGATGTCGGCGATCTCGGCCGGCACCGTGAACACCACATGGAAGTAGCCCACGGGCAGCAGATCCGCCTCGCGCGCCGCCAACCACTCGCGCGCGGCCGCGCCCTGGCACTTGGGGCAGTGCCGATTGCGGCAGGAGTTGTAGGCGACGCGGGTGTGTCGGCACCCCTCGCAGGCTTCGACGTGGCCGCCGAGCGCCGCGGTGCGGCACGTCTCGATGGCCGACATCACCTTGAGCTGGCCGAGGCTGACGTGGCCGGCATGAGCGGCGCGCCAGGCCGCACCGTGCCGGCGGAGGATGTCGGCGATCTCCAGCGCGGGACGCGACACCGGATCAGGCCCCGGTGTCGGCGCCCTCCATCAGCAGCTTGAGGCGTTCGAGCGGGCTCGTCACCGCGCGGATTGTGCGGGTCGCCACGCGGGCGTAGAGCGCAGTGGTGTTGAGCTTGGAATGGCCGAGCAGAACCTGGATGACGCGGATGTCGACGTCCTGTTCGAGCAGGTGGGTGGCGAAGCTATGGCGCAGCGTGTGGGGCGAGACGCGCTTCCTGATGCCGGCCGTCTCGGCGGCCTCGTGGACGGCGCGGCAGAGCTGACGCGTCGACAGCGGCTCCAGGCTGTTCTTGCCGGGGAACAACCAGCCCTGGGGCAGCATGACGCCGCGGCGTCGGCCCTCGCGCCACCACTGCCGGAGCAGCTCCAGCAACTGCGGCGACAGCATCGCGTTGCGGTCCTTGCGCCCCTTGCCCTGCTCGACGCGGATCAGCATGCGGGTGCTGTCGATGTCGCCGGTCCTGAGCCCCACCACTTCGGACACGCGCAGGCCGGCCCCGTAGGCCACCCTGAGCGCGGCCCTGTACTTCGGGCCCCGCGCCGCTTCGAGCAGCCGCCCGACCTCCTCGACGTTCAGCACGGTCGGCAGCTTCTGGGCGTAGCGCGTCAGGACGAGGCGTCGCGACAGGTCCGGCCGGTCCAGCGTGACGTTGAACAGAAAGCGTAACCCCGACACTGCGTTGTTGACCGTGGGCGGCTGCACCCCGCTGTCGGCCTGGTGGATCTGGAAGCGCCGGACGTCCTCGGGCGTGGCGGTCTCGGGCGAGCGGCCCAGGAAGGCCGCGAAGTTCCGCACGGACATGATGTAGTTGCGCTGGGTGTCCTCGTGCAGGCCGCGCATGGCCATGTCGTCGAGCATGCGGCGGCGGAGCGGGCTGACCGGGGTGGAGGCTTGTTGCTGGGGCATCGCGTGATCCTCGCGAGATGAGGGATGGACCCTCATGCTCCGAGGCTGGCGGAACCCGTTCAAGCGCTCGCGCTGATCTCCAGTTGTGCCCAACCTCTCAGGAAGCCCTCCCGCGAGAGCGGGTTCGTCCTTGGGTCGA
>NZ_QYBC01000058.1 GCF_004137085.1 Lichenibacterium ramalinae | reverse complement strand
TGTCAAACGACATCAGGAACCCATCCGGTGGCGCCACGAGAAACCCATCCACCCCCTGCTATTCTGACGCCCCGGCCTGAGCCGGCACGGGTGTCGCTTTGATCAGCCCCGAACGCCTCTTCTCGCGCAACCGATAGCTGTCACCGCGGATGGTGAGCACGTGGCTGTGATGGAGGAGGCGGTCCAGGATGGCGGTGGCGACGACGTGGTCGCCCAGCACGGTTCCCCAGTCGCTGACGACGCGGTTGGAGGTGATCAGGATGCTGCCGCGCTCGTAGCGACGGCTGATGAGCTGGAACAGCAGGTGCGCCGCGGCGGGCTCGAACGGCAGGTAGCCGAATTCGTCGAGGATCAGCAGCCTCGGCTTGCTCAGCTGTGACAGCCGCTGCTCCAGCTTCCCCTCCGAATGTCCCTTCACCAGCGTCGTCACCAGGGCGGTCGCGGAGGTGAACAGCACCGAGTAGCCATGCCGGATCGCTTCACGCCCGAGCGCGATGGCGAGGTGGCTCTTGCCGACGCCCGGCGGCCCCTGGATCAGCAGCGCGTCGCCGTTGGCCACCCAGCGGCAGGCCGCGAGGTCCCGAACCTGCTTGGGGTCGAGCGAAGGCTGGGCCGCGAAGTCGAAGGCCTCCAGCGTGCGCTGGTGAGGAAATTTGGCGATGGCGGTGTCCATCTGGATGCGTCGCTCATCGCGGTGCGCCACCTCCGCCCCGCACAGCAGCGCCAGCGTCTCGCGCAGCGACAGGTCACACCGGGCCGCCTCGTCCAGCAGCCCGTCGAGCCGGTCGCGCATCGCCGTCAGCTTCAGGCGGGTCAGCATGTCGGGCAGCGCGTCCACGCCGGCGCTCACCAGCCACCTCCTGCGAGCTGCTCGTATTCGACCAGGGACCGCAGCAGCGCGATCTCGGGTGGCGCGACGGCGATCGCCGGATCGGCCTCGACCGGGCCGGGCTTCTCCCGCTCTTCCGGCACGACGCCGTGAAGGTGGGCCCGATCGACGGCACGCTCCCGACGCCCGAGGCGCAGATCGTGGCAGGCTACCTCGACGCCAGCGTGAGAGATCCGCACCTGGCCGTCGCCCACTTCGACGGTGACCTGCGCGCCGATCAGCCGCCACGGCACGCTGTAGTGGTTGGTGTCGAGGTTCACGCAGGCGTCGCTCTGCACCTGCCGGCTCACCTCGCGCATCTGCCGGAACGACGGGCGGCCGATCAACGGGCGAAGCACGGCGGCCTCGTCCCGTTCGAACCTCACGACCGGCGGCTCACCCGTCGTGCCGTGCACCCGAACGTCGGCCACCTCGCGCATCCACCGGGCCAGGTGGGCCTCCAGCGCCCCGAAGGATGCGAAGCGCCGGCCCGCGATGGCATTGTGCTTCACATAGCCCACGCCGCGCTCGTCCTTCCCCTTGGTACGGGCGCGGTAGGGTGCGCAGGCCACCAGTCGCACCGACCAGTACCGGGCGAAGGCATGGAAACGATCGTTGAATTCTACCTCGCGCGTGGCAGCGTCGTGGTGCCGGACCAGCGCGGCGGCGTTGTCGAGCAGCAACTCGCCCGGCAGGCCGCCGAAGTGGCGAAATGCGCCTTCGATGCCCTCAAGCCAGGCCGACTGTCGCTCGTGCCGGAAGGCCTGGACATAGATCCGTCGCGAGTAGCCGAGCGTCGCCACAAACAGGAAGACCTTGTCGACCTCCCCGTCCTCCAGCACGATCCGGCGCTGGCCGAAATCGATCTGCAGCTGACGGCCCGGCGGCGTCTCGAACCTCACCGTCGCCAACGTCGCCGCGGTGAGTTCGCGCCGCAGGTGACACACCGCGCGCTCGACGGTCCGCAGGCTGGCCACGATGCCCAGCTCCGAAGCCAAGTCCTGGCGCACCACGTCGGCATTGCCGTGGTGCCGCGTGAAGCGCTCGGCAATCCAGCCGGCATGCTCGTCCAGCATCCCAGGACGCTTCGCAACCCGGCAGCTCGCCCACCGGCCGGAGGCCAGGTAGCGCTTCACCGTCTCACGATCGCACCCGATTTCCCGCGCGATCCGCCGCGTGCCCCATCCCTGATCGTGCAACCGCAGGATCGCCACCACCTCGTCCGGCGTTCTCATCCGCTGTCTCCGCCCGTCGATCCCGGGTGGAGAGTTCATCGAAATATCGGTCATCGCTGCACTCCCTGCTACGCAGGGGGGATGGGTTCCTCGTGGCGCCGCCGGATGGGTTTACCGTGGCGCCTGACA
>NZ_QYBC01000057.1 GCF_004137085.1 Lichenibacterium ramalinae | reverse complement strand
CGGCCCGCACGGCCTGGCTCCACGCCCTGCCGCCCGCCGGGGCCGCCGCCCGCTGACGCACCGGCGCGGGGCCTTCGAGCCCTCGCGCGGGGCTACGGCGCTGTCGGCCTCGCTTGCGGCATGGCGGATGCGCGGGCCGTGGTCGACCTCCCGCCTCACACCAGCAAGGCGACATCGGCGGGCCTCTAAAATGACGACACTCGTGTCATGCTGACAGCGTCGCAGCCTCTTTTTCACCGAGAGACTGCGGCTGTTCGACGGTCCCTTCGACGAGCTGTGCTTCACCCGTCTCTGCGGCGTTGAGGATGGCTTCCATGACTTCGAGAATGTGGAGGGCACGTGCCCCCGATGCCCGCGGCGGACGACCTGCTTCGAGCGCGAACGCGAGATCGGCAACACCTAGCATGCGGTAGTTCGCGCGATCGGGCGCCGCGAAAGGCCAGTTGTTGTGGCCGTGGAGGACGCCGTCGGTCGGGAGTTCCTCCCATGAAGCACCGCTTCGGCTGATGGCCAGCGTACCCCCGAACGTATCGGGGTCAGGCAGGCGAAGCGATCCCTTGGTGCCGTGCAACTCGATCGGCGGGATTGAGTGACGGAACACGTCCCAACTCATGCCGAGCGTCACGACGGCCCCGGCGGCGAATTCCAGGAGAGCCATGACGCTCGTGGGTGTTCCGACTGAAAATTGCGTGCCGTTGAGCGGCCCCTCCGCCGTGATGAGGCGTTCTTTCGACCCGGTACGGCTGACGGCCGTGACGCGGGTTACGGGACCCAGCAAGTTCACCAGCATGGTGAGATAGTAAGGTGCCATGTCGAGCACGGGACCGCCGCCAGGCTGATAGTAGAACGCTGGGTTGGGATGCCAGTGCTCCATGCCGCGGCCCATCATGAAGGCGGTGCCGGTCACGATATCGCCGATCGCGCCTTCTTCCACCAGACGGCGCGCGAGACGGCCCGCGGCGCCCAGGAACGTGTCGGGTGCGGAGCCGAGGGCCAGACCGCGACGCTGCGCTTCGGCCACGATCGCACGCCCCTGTGCCACAGTGGCGGCAAGCGGCTTTTCGGAAAACACATGTTTTCCGGCTGCCAGGGCCGCCATCGAGACGTCGAAGTGTGCATTGGGCACCGTCAGGTTCAGCACGAGGTCAACTTCCTCGGCGGCGAGAAGCGAATCCAACGACAGCGCGCGAATGCCATATTCCGCGGCACGAGCGGCGGCGACATCCGCCGAAAGGTCGGCGCAGGCGCGCAACTCCACCCTATCGAACAGCGCCGCGTTGCGCATGTAGGTCAACGAAATATTGCCGCATCCTACGACACCGATGCCGAGCTTTGCCATGGACGCGTCCTCTCTCAAGCTCGCGAGCTCTCCTGAGCGTTCTGTAGACGCCTTCAGCCCACCGATCGCATCCTTCGTGCCTGACGCAGCAATCTGCGTCAACGTGCTGCTTCGTGCTTGACGGCCGCGATATCCTGCGCTGTTCTGCTGCCAACAACAGGGGGCCGACATGATCGGCCTTCGGCGGGAGGAAGCACGGATGGTTGAGTCAGCACCGGGCATTTCGATGGGCGCGGCTGAGATCGAGCCGGCGCGGCGGCGCTTCGTCCTGGGGGCGGGTATGGCGGCCGGAGCGGCCCTGGTCGGCGCACCGTTTCGGGCAAGGGCGGCTGATCGAACCGGGATCACCTTCACCAGCGCCAAGTTCTTCGGCAAACAAACGATCGCCGAGGTCGTCGACAGCTACAATCAATCGCAGGGCAGGGTCCACGTGACCTATGTCGAGCTACCGCCACCGAGTTCCTCGACCGAGGTCCACCAGGCGCTTGTGCAGCAGCTCGTCCGTCGCAGTGGAACCCCCGATGTCTTCACCCAGGACGTCGTCTGGATCGCGGAGATGGCCGGCGCAGGATGGTCACTGCCGTTGGACCAATACTTTCCCGTCTCGGAGCGGGCGCACTACTTCCCTGGCACGATCGCGGCGTGCACTTACCAGGACAAGCTGACGGCTCTGCCGTGGTTCGTCGATTCCGGCATGCTCTATTATCGCAAGGACCTGCTGGATGGAATCGGCGCCAGGGTACCGGAGACCTGGGCAGAACTCGTCTCTGCTGCCGAAGCGATCCAGAAGAGCGGCAAAGCCAAGTTCGGCTATCTTTGGCAGGGCAAGCAATCTGAGGTCCTGGTCTGCGACGCCGTCGAGGTCATCGCCTCCAACGGCGGCTCGATCCTGACACCGGACGGCAGGACGGCGGCGCTGGACAGTGCCAAAAGCGTCGAGGCTATTCAGTTCCTTCATGACACGATCAACAAAACCAAAATCAGCCCGGCGGACGTGCTGAGTTGGGACGAAGAACCGTCCCGCCGTAATTACCCACGGGGTGGCGTGAGGTGACCGGAGTCGGGTAGATAGCGCCTTTGTGCAACGATGGCTTGCGCCGGT
>NZ_QYBC01000056.1 GCF_004137085.1 Lichenibacterium ramalinae | reverse complement strand
ATCGCCTTCGCCTGCGGCTTCAGCAGCCAGAGCCACCTGACGCGCGCCTTCAAGGCCGCCACGGGCGTGACGCCGGGAGCCTATCGGGGGCTGCTGTGAGAGGGCGGGACGGGACAGCCGCGACGGCTCTCGAGGCCCGACGTCGGCCGCCGGGCGCGAAGCCTCGATCATCGAGATCACGCAAGCTCGACCGGGGACCGCACTGGCGGGTTGGAGGCCCGCTTGGCCGAGATCGAAAAGCGCGACCTGAGGCGATCAACGCGGGATCGAGCAGGACAGCCCCGCGAGGAGTGGCGCGTGACCAGCGAGGCGGCGGGACACGAACTCCGTGAAGAGCCGCACGCGCTTCGTCTTGCGAGCCTCGCCCTGTGTGAGAAGCCAAAGCGTTCCGTACATGTGCAGAGCGGTGCCCGGCACTCTGACCAGCAGAAGATCGGCATCTCCGACGAAACACGGCAGCGTCGTGATCCCGAGCCCTTGGCGGACTGCCGCAAGCTGCGCCTCGGCATCGGAGACCCTGAACGGAACCTCCGAGGTGCGGACGTCGCCCTCGCTGGCCCACTCCGGGACGCCATGGTCGCTGATGACGACCCAGCGGATGAGATCGGGCCCGCCCGCCCGCCACAGGTCGAGTCGATTTCGAGACATGTAGACGGCGCCGAACACCTCCGGTCCTTTCAGGCCGTGGAGGTTGATCGGCAGGGTCTTGCGGTCATAGACGACCCGAATCGCGACGTCGGCTTCCCGATTGGTCAGGTTCACGAGTTCGCCGGACAACGAGATATCCATCTCGATATCCGGATGTCGACGCGTGAACTCGGCGAAATCCGGCATGAGCAGGTGCGTGGCGAGGGCGGGTGCCAGCGTCGCCCGCAGAAGCCCGCACACGTCCTGGTCGCGCCCGAAGACCCGCGCCTCCAGTTGGTGCACGGTCGCCTCCATCTGCTCTGCGAGTTCGAGGACCTCCTCTCCTGCAGTGGTGGCGCGGTAGCCAGAAGGCAGCCTCTCGAAGAGGTGTGACCCGAGGCGTTCCTCGAGGTGGGCGACGCGCCGCAGCACGGTCGCGTGGTTCACGCCGAGGCGCACCGCGGCAGCGCGCACCGAGCCCTCGCGCGCAACGGCGAGGAAGTATCGGACGTCGTCCCAGTCGATCATGGTGCGATTCGACACCGGAAGCCCCTCTCGAAGGCTGGTGAGCATGACGTCGGACACTGGCGCCGAGCCTATCCGGAATATCATGGCTCGACGGCCCGACGCAGGCCGAACCCGAGCGGCGATAGATCATCATCGTCACCGGAGCAGACTCCGAGCCGGATCGATGTCGCACCACCGGTGTGCACCCTTTCGCACTCAACGCCCGACGCTGACGGGTCCATGTCGAGGCTCTCGGGGATCTCCCCCGATGTCAGACACGGACCCCGGAAAGGGCAGTCATGGGAAAGCTCGAGGGCAAGGTCGCGGTGATCACCGGAGGAGCCACCGGCATCGGTCGCGCTGCGGCGAGGCGCTTCATCGACGAGGGTGCTTTCGTCTTCGTCTTCGGCCGCCGTCAGGCGGCGCTCGACGCCGCCCTGGCCGAACTCGGGCCGAATGCCCGCGCGGTGCAGGGCTCCGTCTCCGACGAAGCCGACCTCGACCGGCTCTACGCGGCGGTGAAGGCGGAGCGTGGAGCCCTCGACATCGTGTTCGCCAATGCCGGGACGGGAAGCCAGTCCCGGCTCGGCGAGATCTCCGTCGAGCACATCGACGAGATCTTCGACACAAACGTGAAGGGGACGATCCTCACGGTCCAGAAGGCGCTTCCGATGATGGGCAAGGGCGGCTCGATCATCCTGACCGGATCGAGCGCCGGGACGACGGGCGCCCCGGCATTCAGTGCCTACAGTGCGAGCAAGGCGGCCGTGCGCAACCTCGCGCGGTCCTGGGCCGAGGACCTGAAGGGCACGGGCCTCCGGGTCAACGTGCTGTCGCCCGGAGCGACGGCGACCGAACTCGCCAAGGAGGCGCTGGGCGAGGCGGGCCAGAAGGTCTTCGCCGCGATGACTCCGCTCCAGCGCATGGCGGACCCGGCGGAGATCGGGGCCGTGGCGGCGTTCCTGGCGTCAGGGGACAGCAGCTTCATGACCGCCAGCGAGGTCGCTGTCGACGGTGGCTTGGCGCAGCTCTGAGGCACGAAGCCCTACGGGGCCTCATCGACGGCTCCAGAGCCCGCAATTTCGACATGAGGAAGAAGACATGAAATACGCCATTATCGGCTTCGGCAAGATCGGCCAGGCCCTGGCCAAGGCTTTCGTCCGCAACGGCATCGAGGTCTCCGTCGCTACCACGCGCGACCCGGGAAGCTTCGCGTCCGATGCCGCCGCCATCGGGCGAGAGGTCGTGCCCGTGACGTTGACGAAGGCCGTCGAGGCAGACGTTGTCTTCTTGGCCGTCCGCTTCGAAGCGCACCCGGACGTCGCGAGGGCACTGCCCACTTGGCGGGGGAAGGTCATCGTCGACGTGACGAACGCCTACGGCGTGCCCCCGGAGGAGATGGGAGGACAGCCTTCCTCCAGGACCGTCGCGCGGGCCTTCGCCGGCGGACGACTGGTCAAGGGCTTCAATCACCTTGGCGCCGGAGTCTTGGGCCAAGATCCTGCCACGACTGGCGGCAGGAGGGTCGTGTTCCTCGCGGGCGACGACGAGGACGCTGCGGCGCAGATCGGCGAACTCGCGGAAGCGCTCGGTTTTGCACCCATCAAGCTCGGCGGCCTGTCCGAAGGCGGTCTGCTGGTACAGGCACGCGGGAACAGTTGGGGGAGACTGATCTTCCAGGACCTCGTCAAGTTCGAGGCCTGAGTCTCAGCGTCGGCGAGTTACAATGCGGCGTTTGCCGGCATGACCGCGCTCGGTCGCGTCGGCTTGCCCGACGCTATCGGCGCGACGGTGGCACGTTCAGCCTGTATCTCGAGGGCGGCGGCGGCACGCGGCGCGTCGACCGCCGGTCCCCCGCCGGCTGGCCGGGGGCGCTGTGCTTCATGCCGCACGGCACATCGTCGGACTGGGAGATCACGTCGCCCTTCGCCT
>NZ_QYBC01000055.1 GCF_004137085.1 Lichenibacterium ramalinae | reverse complement strand
CTGACGACCTAACTGAATCACACTTCACACCGCGCCGCCACGCCGTCGAGATTCTAATGCTCGCTGACGAACTCTAGCTGACCACTGGCACGATATGTGGGCCGAGGTGTGCCGCATCATTCACGAGGAAGGTCTGCCTGCTGACCGGCTCACCATCGTGAAACGGATGCAGCAATGGTTTGTGGACCAGGATCTTCCCGAGCCCGCCTCACAGAAGCTGAACCCCATTCTGGACCGCCTGTTCAAGGCACTCGGCCGATAGCTCGCCGCGATTAAGTTCGTTCTGTTCGGTTCCGTTCGGACAAGCTGCTCACGTTTGCACACTATGACGACCAGAAGCCATCACACACGCTGATGGTGGAGGACAGTCATGGCCTACCGCACCAACAAGAGTGCGCCCGAGCCGGTGGTTCTGCCGGCGGCGCTAGAGCGTAATCGACTTCTGAATGTCAAGCAGATGGCGGAGCTGACCGGCTTCAGCATCGCTCACATCCGCAGGCTCTACAGAACAGGCAAGTTCCCCACGCCGATCCGCATCGGCGGGCGGTCTGTTGCTTGGCCCGCGCATGTCGCCGCTGCTCTGACCGGTTCGCCCGAGAAGGAGGCCGCATAGGCCATGGCTCATTCAAAGAAAAAGCCGGCGCCGCCCTGCCAGGCGGCTACCGGCCTCTCCCACAACATTCCTGTGCAGCTCACCAGCTACGTCGTGACAGATAACGCAGCGCTGACCTTCCGCCAAGTGCCCATTGGGGTGATCCGCCTCGCGCAGCGCTTCGGTCTCTCGGTATCGACCGCTGCGGCCGTGGTCGAAGCCAACGGCTGGGGGTGCTGCTCGTGAGCGCCCTTGGCATCACCCACCACATCGTGGCGCCCGACCGCCTTGCGCGCTCCGCCGAGCAGGCCGCACCGCACCTTCGCGCCATCTGGGCAGCCACGGCCGCCGGCGCCATCGGCTTCGGGCACGTGATCCAGCACTCGGGCGCCTTCCGGTTCACCTCGGGGCGGCCGGTCGTGCTCATCGTCGGTGACGACTTCGACCTCAGCTTCGGGCCAGCAGCGTTTCACCGGAAGAGCCTGCGGCGGTTCCTGCGCGACGCCGGGGCCGCGGTCATCGTCAGCGGCGCACCGGATCCCATGCCCTACGGGGCGGCCCTGGCCGGGGCGATCCTGACAGGCAAGAACGCGGCGATCATCGAGAGCCGTGAGGCCCACGAGCCCGCGTGGATCGCGCTCGTGAAGGAGGCCCAGCCGGGGCTGCCGATGTTGGTCAGCACGCCCGGCGCAACCTCGTCGGTGCGGCATTGAGCGGCCTCGACCTTCGCACGCTGGCCCGCGCCCTCGGCGGCGAGGTGACGGGGCGCGGGGTCCTCGCGCCTGGCCCGGGCCACTCCCGCAGCAACCGCAGCCTCAGCGTGCGCCCCTCGGCCTCGTCGCCCGTTGGCTTCGTGGTGCACAGCTTCTCCGGCGACGACTTCGCGACGTGCCGGGATTACGTGCTCGGCAAGCTCGGAATGTCGCTCGACGCTTGGCGGACGAAAGAGCCAATCGTGTCTAATATACACAATTGGGCTAGGGTGCTGTCTGAAATCAACGTGGATATTATACACGTTGATAACGACAGCGCCGCCCGGATCGCTCGCGCCGTCGCGATCTGGAACGAAGCCGGCCCGGCGTCCGGCAGCATCGTGCAGCGCTACCTCAGTAGCCGTGGCCTCTCCCTCGACCTCGTGGATAATATACACGAGGTGGTCCGCTTCCACCCGCGGTGTCCTTGGCGCGACCAAGCCGAGGACCGGACCATCTACGTGCCAGCCATGGTCGCGCTCATGCGCTCCATCACCACCGACGAGCCGCAAGCGGTCCACCGCACACGTCTCTCGGCCGAAGGCGCGAAGGTCGACCGACGCATGCTCGGCATCGCGGCTGGGGCCGCCGTGAAGATCGACAGCGACGACGCGGTCACGATGGGGCTCTCCGTCGGCGAAGGCATCGAGAGCTGTCTCGCGGCCCGCCAGCTCGGTTTTCAGCCAGTCTGGGCCTTGGCCTCGGCTGGGTCGATATCGGCACTCCCTGTGCTCGGCGGCGTCGAGGCGCTCACCTTGCTCGCCGAGAACGATCCGGCCTCGGATCGGGCTATCAGCCAGTGCGCGGCGCGGTGGCACGCCGCCGGGCGGGAGGTCACCGTGGTGACCCCCAACTTCGGGTCGGACCTCAACGATGCCATTCGCGAGGTCGCCTGATGGACGCCGGCGCGAAGATCTACACGTCGACGCTTTGGGAGCCGCCGCCGGGCCGTTTCGCTGACGACACAGTCGCCGTCACACCGACGGCCGTTCGCGTTCCGCTGAAGCGCCTGGACGCTTTCCTCGCCGAATACGAGCCGCTCGAGTACGCGGTCGAGCCGATCGTCCGCACCGGCTCGCTCTACACCCTCACGGCTCGCACGGGCGCCGGCAAGACGGCCTGGCTCATCTCCCTGGCCCTGGCCCTGGCGACCGGCCGCCGAGACATCCTTGGGCTCGACGTGGAGCGCGGCCGGGTCGCGCTTCTGACCTTCGAGAACCCCGACGACGTGCGGATGCGCCTCAAGGTGTCGTCCTGGTTCCTGGCCGTCGAGGTCCGCGAGATCGTCGACCGGCTGCTGATCCTCGACGCCCGCGTGAAGCCCGAGGACGCCATCGTTGAGCTGACCGAGGCCGCAGCCGAGGCGCCGTTGCGCCTGGTGCTGATCGACACGCTGGCGGCCTTCTTCGACGGCGACAACATCAACGATAACGTTCAGGGCGGCGGCTTCATGCGCCGTCTGCGACCCATCACGCGCCTGCCCGGCCGGCCCGCGGTCGTGGTCGCGGCCCACCCGGTCAAGAACGCCCCGCAGGACAACCTGCTGCCCTACGGCGGCGGCGCGATCTTGAACGAGGTCGACGGCAATCTGACGCTCTGGCGCCGCAGCGAGGGTCCGGCCGGCATCGTGGAGCTTCACTGGCAGGGCAAGCTGCGCGGGCTGGAGTTCGCGCCGATCCCGTTCCGGTTCGAGATCACCAGTTCCCCCGAGGTCACGGACGCCAAGGGGCGCGAGGTGTCGCTGCCGACCATGCTGCCGGTGGT
>NZ_QYBC01000054.1 GCF_004137085.1 Lichenibacterium ramalinae | reverse complement strand
AGGCGCGGCACCGTGGTGTCGCGGATGCCGCCGTCGGCGGCGAGCCGGATGTCGGCCTCGCGTCCGGCCTCGCGCATTGGCGTTCGCATGATCCAAAGCCGTCGAACGTCTGTCTCGATCATGAGGGGCCTATTTCGACGGGAGGACGATCCGCTGGTGCTCAGACTCCGAGATCGCGAAGTGCATCGCGGTTCTTGCCCACAGCCTTTGCGGGATCGCGGCGCGCTTCCTCCGACTCCTCTTCGAGGACGAGCCAGCCGTTGAAGCGGGGCGCCGCCGCAACGATGTCGACGACGGCGCGCGTGTTGCAGACGCCGGCACCGAGCATCTGCCACTGGCCAGCAGCATCGACGTCCTTCAGGTGAAGGTAGCGGATGCGATCGCGGTAGGTTCGCAGCGTATCGAAGATGTCCTGGCCGCCGCGGAGGATGTGCCCGGTGTCCGGCACCCAGCCGACGCGCTGCGGGTCGAGCAGGGCGAACAGCGCGTCGTAGTCGGCGCGCGTCAACAGCAGCGTGTCATGGTGGGACGAGGGGTGTACCGCGACGTCGACGCCGGCCGCGCGGCCGCGCTCGGCAGCTTCTTCGTAGAACTGCGCCGCCGTGGCGAATTTGGCGTCGCGCGGCCCCTCAGACATCACCGTTGCACTGCCGAATGACAGCAGCGCTCCCGGAAAAGCCGCGGTGAAGTCCGCGGCGCGCTCCGCCATGGCGAGGTCCTGGGAGAGAGCCGCTTCTTCGGTGAAGCCGCTGGCGCTGCCGCAGGCGAAGGCTACCAGGGTCAGCCCGTGCCGATCCAGCGCTCGCCCGAAGGCCTGCGGCTTGCCCGCATAGTCGCCGATCATGGTGTCGGTGATCTCGACGCCGGAATAGCCCGCCGCCGCGATGGAGGCGAGAAGCTCGTCCGGTCTGTCGCGCCAAACGGCGCCAAGCATCTCCCAGGTGAAGGTCTGGCATCCGGCGCGGAGCGGCACGGCGGTTCTGGAAATGTTCATCCTTTGACGGCGCCTTGCGTGAGCCCCTCGACGATGTGTCGCTGGAAGACCAGCACGAGTGCGATGAGGGGCAGGGTGACTACGACCGAGGCGGCGGCGATGTCGCCCCAGGGCACGTAGTAGAGATCCGTGAAGTTGGCGATGCCGACCGGGATCGTCTGGTGGTCGATCGTCGACGTGAAGGCCAGGGCGAACATGAACTCGTTCCACGCCGCGATGAAGGCCAAGAGGCCCACCGTGACGAGGGCCGGGGCGGAGAGGGGCAGGATGATACGGACGAGAAGCCCGATCGGGCCGATGCCGTCCATGCGCGCGGCTTCGTCGAGTTCGCGCGGGAACGTCTCGAAATAGCCGAACAGCACCCAGGTCACGAGCGGTAGGCCCAAGGCCATGTAGGCGATCACGAGGCTGGCGTAGGTGTCGAGCAATCCCAGGGCGGATGCTAGGAGGTAGAGGGGGCCGACGAGCGCGATCTGCGGAAACATCGACACCGATAGGATGGCGATGAGGATGCCGAAACGGTGCCGGATTCGCAGACGCGACAGCGAGAAGGCGGCGAGCGCACCGATGGCGAGGCAGAAGATTGTGGTGAGGCCGGCCACCACGACCGAGTTGAGCACGTAGAGCTGGAAGTGCTTGGCGGCGAAGACGTTGTAATAATGCTCCCACGTGCCGGGGGAGGGCCAGAGGGATGGCGTCGCGGCCGTCAGCGCCTTGTCGTCCTGGAACGACGTCGAGAGTTGCCAGAGGAAGGGACCGGCCGACCACCCCACGATGGCGACGACACCCACGCCGACCGACAAGCGTCTCACCGGGCCGTGCCGGGCCGTCACCGGGCTTGTCCGATCTTGCGGACGATGAACATCGCGAAGCCGGCCGCGATCAAAGCTTCCGTGATGAACATGGCGGTCGAGAGCGTCGAGCCATAGCCGAACTGCAGCGTCGAGAAGAGCGTCTTGTAGCTGAGCGTCGAGAGGGTCTCGGTCGAGTCTGCCGGGCCGCCGCCGGTCAACACGTAGACGAGGTCGAACACCCGGAAGGCGTCGAGTGCCCGGAACAGACCCGCGATCAGCAGCGTCGACCACAGCATGGGAAGACGCACGAAGATAAAGGCCTGCCACGGCTTGGCGCCATCCATGCGGGCCGCTTCGAGCAGCGAATCCGGGATGGTCTGCAGCCCGGCCAGCAACAGCAACGCCATGAAGGGCGCGGTCTTCCAGACGTCGGCCACGATGATGGTGCCGAGGGCGTGGTCGACGGAGCCGTACCAGTTGATGTTGGCGCCGATCAGCCCGACAGAGCGCAGGAGCCAATTGACGACGCCGTGCTGGCCGTCGAACAGCCAGCCAAACATCTTGGAGGTCACCACGGTCGGCATCGCCCAGGGCACCAGGACGGCGGCCCGCACGAGGCCGCGCCCCGGGAAACGCTCGAAAAGCAGCAGCGCCATGCCGAGCCCGATGAGGGTCTCCAACGCGGTCGACACAAGCGTGAACACCACCGTGTGTCGCCACGCGTTCCAGAACCCCTCATCGCCGAGCAGCAGGCCGTAGTTCAACAGCCCGACGAAGTCGTCCTGCTGGCTCACGAGCGACGTGTTACGGAACGACAACCAGATCCCGTTCAGGATCGGGTAGATCGACACGGCCCCGATCGACACCGCGATCGGCAGCAGAAGCAGCCAGGGGGTTGCATCCGGCCAGCGCGGCATGCCTCGCCGAAGCGAACGCTGGGCGCGCCCCGCCGATGCGCTGGTCATCTCACTTGCCGACGATGGTGTCGATGCGGGCGTTGGCGGCCGTCAGATCCTCCTTGATTCGGCCCGACACCAGGGCCTTCGAAACGCCGGACTGGACGGCCAGGGTGACCTGGGCATATTTCGGAGTGACGGGTCTCGGCGTCGCCCCGGTGAAGACTCCCTTCAGCTCCTTCATGAACGGCTGCTCCTCGCCGAGCTTGGCATCGTCGTAGACGGCGGGTCGCGTCGGCGCGATGCCGAGTTGCAGGGCAAAACGCAGCTGCGTTGCGGGAGAAGACATCCAGGTCAGGAAGTCGATGGCGGCTTCCCTGTTCTTGGTGGCGGCATTGACGCCGAATTGGTATCCGCCGAGACAGGCGGCACTCTTTCCGCCCTCGAAATGCGGCAGTGGCGCCACGCCGACCTTGCCCACCACCGATGATGCTTTTGCATCCTGAGTGTCCGTCCGATAAGGGCATGTGGGGTTGAGTGACCGGGGCTGCGATGGTTCCAGGAGGGTGCTGAAACCTGATC
>NZ_QYBC01000053.1 GCF_004137085.1 Lichenibacterium ramalinae | reverse complement strand
AACCCTGCCAGCCTCACCCACCCGCTCGCTTCGTCAACCCGCACAGACCTGACCGCCTGATTGGCCAAAGTCGAGCTCAGGGCATCGAAGCCGGCGGCCACCGCGGCATGTTCGATCCCAAAGCTGTCGACGAGCGCCTGAGCACGGCCGTGCTGGTCCGGTTGCTCGCAACACGGACGAAGCTGCCGATCGTCGCTGCGGGCGGCATCATGGATGGCCAGGGGATCAAGGCGGCGCTGGATCTTGGCGCCGCCGGCGCACAGCTTGGTACGGCATTCATTCTTTGCCCTGAGTCGGCCGCCAACGCTGCCTACCGCACAAGTCTCAAAAGCGAGCGCGCGGGCGTGACGCGGCTGACATCAGGTCTATCCGGACGTCCGGCGCGCGGGATCGTCAACCACCTGATCACCCATGCCGAGACGACCGGAGCGCCACCTTCGGCCGCGTATCCCATGGCCTATGATGTGGCGAAGCAGCTCAACGCGATTGCCGCCAAGGACGGCAATTACGAGTTTGCGGCGCAGTGGGCTGGACAAGGTGCGCCACTCGCACGCGAGCTTCCGGCCTCCGATCTCATGAGGGCTCTTGTAGGCGAAATGAATGTCTAGACGGCAAGCGGCACTCGCCGGAGTGTTCGGTTCGCTATGGGTGTACTCCAAGTGAACCAGGGCGATCCGGGCAGCGCAAGGCCTTTCGCGCCGGTTCGCTTTGGGTATACCCATAGTGAACCGACGGAACCGCATGGCCCTGAGACGAAGGGTTGGCCAAGGTGCAATCTAACCCTGCCGACCTTGGATGCGCGCGAGGTGATCTTCATGCATGCGCTGCGCGTCCTCGAAGCTGGCTAGCAGGATCTCAGCCTCTTCGGTTGGCCTGCCGAGGGTGCCTAGTCGCGCTATGAGAGCCCGTTGATTGGCGAGGGTCCGCTCGCCCTGTCGGACGTGGCGCTGGACCATCTCAAGTTCAGTTTCTTCCGCACTCATGCAAGCAGCATATCATAAGATACCCCTTGGGGGCGGGGCACTGCCCGTGCAGCACGCTCGCGTTCAACTAGGCTCTGGGACGATGCGCCGGACGCGTTCAAAATCTCGAAACCGACTCTGCTGAACCACGGTTGGTGTTCAAGGACTGGCGTTCAGCACGGGCAAGCGCCAACTGAACGCGACAGCCCATGTTGCACCGCAACATCCGACAGAGGCGCTGCATTCGTCAGGCGAGATCCATCGTTCACATCGAGCCCCAGTGACATCCGCATGACGATCGCAGGCCTGAGCATCATCATCCTCGCCGTGTCGCTGTTCGCAGTGCTGGCGCGCCTCGCCCCGGTCGACTGAGCCGGCCGGCGTGCTCCATCAGCTCGCGGTGGTCATGATGCCGACGCTCATCATAGCGGCCGGCATGCTGTGCGGTGTCCCGGATCACCACGGCGCGGATTGACCGGCCCGGCTATGTCGGCGCGGTCACACGGACGTGATGTTTGGATCATGTCTCATGTGATTGCGGCATCGGACGGTGGCGGCATCATCCGCGGATGCCCCAGCCCAGACCGCCATACACCTATCAACCGTTGCTCCCCGCCACGGTCGACGCCAAGGCCACGGCATCCGAGACCATCCGCGCCGTGCGGGTCATCATCGGTCGGTCACAGCCGCCCGCACCCAGCAGTCCCAGCCATGAGCCTGTTCCTGGCCCGCTGGCGGGCGTTTCGCCTTCAACCGGCCATGAATAGACGATGGAGGTGGTCATGCGCTACGCAAAGCCGGACGCGATTCTCGCGCGTGCCAGGCCCCCCAGAGCCGAGACCCGGACCATCGCAGGCGAAGCATGCGCTACCGGGATCGAGACACGCAACCACATCCGACAGATGTACGACCTCATCGATGACACGCGACGCATGGTCGAGGCGTCGTGGGAGGCGGTGAAGCGCTGCCCGACGCTATGATGAGGCGCGGACGACCTCGGCGCCGATCGCGCGCTCGCCACCATCTCGACCGCAATTTCATGCTCTCCGCGTCGCTCGTCACCGCGGCCGGCATGCTGTGCGGTGTCCCGGATCGCGCAGTCGGAGCCGATGCGGGGCAAGCTTGAGCGATGTCGCGAGCACTTGCTCTGCGAGTGAGTGGATGCTCGACGATGCTGACCGCGCCCGAATGCCTCATCACCTCCGACGAACAACCGAGCGCGCCAGTTCTCATCGTGGCGCAGTCAGGCACCAGCTGCGCCCCGCGGCCTCGCTGGCGACACACACCCTCGGCGGGGCCGCGGTCGCGATCGTCTGAGCGGATCTCCTAGGGACATCTCCTAGGGGTCCGCTTCCGGGCGCCGATCGCCGGCAACAGGTTGTTAACGATCGCGCGCCAACCTGGACCCGTCAGAGCAGCGCAGATGACATCATGCCGCCCTCAACACCCTGCTGACCTGCATCGGCGACTATATTGAGGCGCCGCGAGCAGTCGGGATCCCGCGCTCCGTCAGGGCGGCAGCAAGAGCCGCGAGGGTCGTGACGCCCTCAGCCTGCAGGGACGCGATGGTGGGTGCGAGGTCGGCAGCTCGGGCCCGGGACTGGGCGGTCTTCGCGGCTGTCCCCATAGCCCGGATCTCGGCCGTCATCTCGACACCGGGGCGGAGACCCCCGAGCCTCACGCCGCGTGCCTTCGCCGCCGCCAAGGCCTTTCGGGTCCGGTCCCCGATCATGCCGGCCTCAAGCTCCGCCACCGACGCCATTTGCTGGAGCATGAACCGACCCGTGGGCCCCTCGATCTGAGGCAGGTCGCAGAACCGAACATCCACGCCGGCCTCCAACAGCCTCGATAGGAACGCCAGTGAGCGCGTGAGCCGGTCGACCTTGGCCACGACGAGGGCGGCACGGTGTAGGCGCGCGCAGGCCAAGGCTTTGGCCAGTTCCGGCCGGTCGGACTTGCGCCCGGATTCGACCTCGACGAACTCGCCGACGACGCGCCAGGCTCCGCCATTGAGGTAGCCGACAACGGCGGAGCGCTGGGCGGCGAGACCGAGCCCGGACCGGCCCTGCCGGGCGGTGCTGACGCGGCAGTAAGTGACGAAGTTGCCGTCCGCCATGGCTTAACGCTCCCATCAACATTTGTTGACAGGAACGTTATGGATTAACGTCGATCTACGCTCAAGGACGTCGATGGAGGATTTTCTAGATTTATGGGGCAGATTTGACCGCCAGCCCCGCCCGGCACATATCTTGGACAGTGGGCGCGCGCCCACGCTATCCGGCATCTCACCATGGCCCATCGCGACCACTTCACCT
>NZ_QYBC01000052.1 GCF_004137085.1 Lichenibacterium ramalinae | reverse complement strand
GGCATTCTTGTGGATGTTCATCCGGTCCCTCCCTTGGGGCTGAAGCGTCGCAACCTCAGCTTCCTCGGTTCGGATCGGATGGACAACCTATGGAAAGCTCACAGCTAGAGCGGCTGCCTTTCGAGCAGAGTCGGCTGAGGTAGCGGGCAGACTGCCGTTGTGACTCCATGGTGTCCTGATCACGGAGTGTTCGGTGCCAGCATGTGGTGTGACGGATCCAGCCTGAAACGCTGCGGCTGTTTTGTCCAGGCCTGAACGATGAACTCATAGGGCGTGAGGCCGCGCAGCGTCTTGAGCCGGCGACCGTAGTTATAGGCATCGATGAACAGCTGCAGGTGCTGCCTGAGCTCGTCGTGGCTGGCGTAATGATAGCGCCTGACCGTCGCGTCCTTGATGATGCGGTTCATGCGCTCGACTTGGCCGTTGGTCCACGGACAGCGCGGTTTGGTCAGTCGGTGCTCGATTTTGAGCTGATGGCAGGCCCAGTCGAACGAGTGCCAGCGGTAGATCCGTGGCTCGTCCCGCTCGGCCCAATAAGCCGCCGCTTGGGCCTCGACGTCCTCGCTCACCGGTCGGGTGTCCGTGAACTGGATGCCGTTGTCGGTCAGGACCGTGTGGATCGTGTAAGGAACGGCCGCAGCAAGGTCGTGCAGAAAGGCTGCCGCGACTCGCTGCGTCGCCTTCTCGTGCAGTTGATCGAAGGCGAACTTGCTCGTGCGGTCGACGGCTACGAACAGGTGGAGCTTGCCGTGTTCGGTGCTGACTTGCGCGATATCGACGTGGAAGTAGCCGATCGGATAGGCTTTGAAGCGCGAACGCTTGGGCTGATCACCGTCGATGTCGGGCAGTCGGCTGATGCCGTGACGCTGCAGACAGCGGTGCAGGCTCGATCGGGTCAGGTGCGGGATGGTGGGCTGGAGCGCATACAGGCAGTCGTCGAGCGGCAGCAGGGTGTGGCGCCGGAAGGCCACGACCATGGCTTCATCCTCGGCACTCAGGACAGTGGAACGGGGCTCCTTGGGACCCATCGGGGCATCCGTGCTGGCCTGACGCGACCGCCATTTCTGCACCGTGGTCGGGCTGACACTGTAGCGCTTGGCAGCCGCCCTCACGCTCTCTTGACGAGCTTGGATTGCCCGACGGACACCCTCAGTCGTCGTGGCGCAGCCGTGGAGAACCTGTCCCATAGCGTGTCCCTCCATGCCGGGTCGGTTGTACCATCACACAGCGGGACTGAACATTCAATTGGGCGTGGTTCACCATTGGCAGGTCGATCACTGTAGGACGCTCGTCCGCCAGCAGGCGGGCGACATCGGCGACTGGAACCGCGCGACTGAAAAGGTAGCCTTGGCCGAACGTGCAACCACGCAGGGCGAGGGCCCGCATCGTCTCGACATCCTCGATGCCTTCGGCGACGGCCGGCATATCGAGGCTTTTCGCGAGCCCGAGAACGGCCTCGACGATCTTTTGGCTCTCGGGATTGCCCTGCATCGACTGAACGAAGGATCGATCGATCTTGAGCTTGTCGAACTTCATCTCGCGGAGATGGTACAGGCTCGAGTAGCCCGTCCCGAAGTCGTCCAGCGCGACCTTGATGCCCGCGGCCTGAAGCGCCGCCAAGGTCTGCTTGGCCGCCGCGATATCGCCGACCAGGGCCGACTCCGTCACCTCCACCTCGAGACGGCTGGGCTGAAAGACCTCGGCCATGAGGATCTCAAGAATTTGCGTGGGTGGGATTACCCCGATTTCGTGGCTCTTCCTCACTTTGCGTGGATGGCGGCCGATTGACTCGGGTCGGTGCCGGCTCAGGCTGAGCTTCCCAACGTGGGAGGCATGCCCATCCCCTTTGCCATCCCCCAGTGCCGCATCGGCAGCTGCGTCGAGCAGCACTCCCACCATCTCACGGTCGAGGTCCGTCTGGACGACGAGGTCGGTCGGTGTCCCGCGTGCGGCCAGACGAGCCGAGCCGTCCACAGCCGCTACCATCGTCACCCGGCCGATCTGCCAATCTCCACCTCACGAACGACGCTGAACATCGAGGTCCGACGCTTTTACTGCTCCAACCCGTGCTGCTCCCGGCGCACCTTCGCCGAGCAGGCGTCCGATCTCGTCGCGCCGCGGGCCCGGCGGACACGTCGGCTGGCCGAAACGCAAGGGCGGGTCGGCATCGTCTGCGGCGGCGCTCCCGGGGCGAGGCTCCTGACGCACCTGCGCATGCCTGCGAGCCGGGTCACGGTGCTGCGCCTGGTCAGGGCCATGCCGATGCCGGACGCGCCGGCACCCACGCACGTCGGCGTCGACGACTGGGCGATGAGGAAGGGCTGCAGCTACGGCACCATCGTGGTGGACCTGGATCGGCATCGCGTCATCGACCTCCTCCCGGACCGCACCGCTGCGACGCTGGCCGGCTGGCTCTTGCAGCGACCGGACATCGAAGTCGTGGCCCGGGACCGCTCGACCGAGTACGCCCGTGGCGCCAGCCTCGGTGCTCCCCGGGCCGTACAGGTCGACGACCGTTGGCACCTGCTCGCCAACATGCGCCAGGCCGTCGAACGTTGGCTGCATGGCGTTCGTGTGGGGCTCCGTTGTCTGCCGCCTGTCCCCGGACCGACAACTCTTGCTTCCGGGCGAGATCGCGCCTTTCCACGTACGGCATCGGAGCGCGAAGCAGGCGCAGAAAGCCGGGAGCGGTGGAGGGCCGCCTACGACGAGGTGCGGCGTCGGCACGCCGATGGGCAGACGCTGCTCGGCATCGCCCACGCCATGGGCTTGGCCCGTGCCACCGTGCGCAAATACGCTGTCGTCGACACCTTCCCGGCCCGGCTGCCCCACGGCCCGGGCCCGAGCCTGCTCGACCCGCACGTGGACTATCTCCTGGGCCGGATCGGCGAAGGCTGTGAGAACGCCATGGCGCTCTGGCGCGAGATCCGGGAGCGCGGCTACCCAGGCACGAGCCGGCAGGTGCACCGCTTCGTCGCCGAGCGGCGGACGAAGCCGACCCCGTCAGGCCGCAAGGCTCGAGGCGAGACCATGCCGGTGCCGGAGACGCCGGCCGCTGAGCCGTCGCTGCCGAGCGCTCGGCAACTCGCGTGGCTGCTCGTCCAGCCGACCTCGGCCCTGGACGCGATCGCGGCCGCCGTGGTGGCTCGTGTCGAGCAGGACGCGACGGCCAGCGCCGTCGCCGCTCTGGCGCGCCGCTTCACGGCGCTTGTGCGCGCGTCAGGCGTGGGTAGGACGGCGACTCCGGGCCGCAATGCCGCAGCGGATTTCGACGCCTGGATCACGACGGCGAAGGTCTGCAGCGCCCCGGCGATCGCGACCTTCGCCTCGGGATTGGACGGCGACGTCGCCGCGGTCCGGTCCGCCCTGACCGAGCCCTGGAGCAGCGGGCAAGCCGAAGGCCAGATCAATCGGCTGAAACTCATCAAGCGCCAGAGCTACGGCCGAGCGGGCCTCGATCTGCTCCAGCGACGAATGGTTCTGGCCGCATGATCCACGCAAAGTGAGGAAGAGCCATCGAAACGGGGCAACCTCAATCCCAATCCCAGGTGCCCTCCAGCGTTTTCAGTGCCGCGAACAGCGTGGTGGTGCCGTTGCGGACATAGTCGTGCGTGTGGGTCGCACACTTGCCGGGCTTGAGCGGCAGCCCCGGCTGCGTGCGGTCGAGCGCCTGGATCTGAGACTTTTCGTCGACCGACAGCACGATCGTGTGGCGTGGGGGCGCTATGTAGAGCCCCACCACGTCTTCGAGCTTGGCGGCGAAGTGCGGGTCGGTTGTCAAACGACATCAGGAACCCATCCGGTGGCGCCACGAGAAACCCATCCACCCCCTGCTATTCTGACGCCCCGGCC
>NZ_QYBC01000051.1:1672-4611 GCF_004137085.1 Lichenibacterium ramalinae | reverse complement strand
CTGCGCGGCGAGCCGATCGAGACGGCCTGCGCCTACGCCAATGCGTGCGGGGCCTTCGCGGTGTCGCGGCTGCTGTGCTCGGCCGAATACCCGAGCTGGGACGAGCTGCAGCACTTCCTGCGCCACGGCCCCGCCACCCGCCAGCTGCGCCACGACAAGGCGCTGAACGACCTCCACTGGGCGACGACGCGCGACGCGCGCATGCCAGCGGCCGCCCACCCCACCACCATCATGGCCTTCGCCATCGACCACCGCATGCAGCTCGAAGCCATGGCGGACGAGGCCGGCGCCCCGCGCGAGCGCATCCGCGACCTCAAGGTCCTGGCCGTCGAGGCCGCCACCCGCGTGGCCCGCGGGCGCCCGGGCTTCGGCATGCTGATCGACGGCACCTACGGCCGCGAAGCCCTGTTCCGCGCCGCCGACCAGCCCTTCTGGATCGGCCGCCCGGTGGAGTCGCCGGGGTCGCGCCCGCTCGACATCGACGGCGGCGGCTCGCTCGCCGCCAAGCTCGTCGAATGGCCGGTCGACCATTGCATCAAGTGCCTGTGCTTCATGCACCCGGACGATCCGGCCGACCTCCAGGCGCGCCAGGAGCGCGAGTTGCTGCGCCTGCAGGACGCCGCCCGCACGATCGGCCGCGAGCTGCTGGTCGAGATCATCGCCGGCAAGCACGGCAGGCTCGCCGACGACACGGTGGCGCGCGTCCTCGCCCGGCTCTACGCCATCGGCATCCGGCCCGATTGGTGGAAGCTCGAGGGCCAGCCCTCGGCCGCCGCCTGGGCGGCCGTCGCCGGGACGATCCGCGAGCACGACCCGCGCTGCCGCGGCATCATGCTGCTCGGGCTCGACGCGCCGGCCGAGGTGCTGGCAGAACAGTTCCGGCTCGCCGCGGACTGCGACGCCGTCAAGGGATTCGCGGTGGGCCGCACCATCTTCGGCGAGCCGGCGCGGGCCTGGCTCGGCGGCGGGCTCTCGGATGCCGCGGTGGTCGACCGCATGGCGGAACGCTTCGGCGCCCTGGTCGACACTTGGACGCGGTTCCGCCCGCAGGCCTGAACGAGCCGGCCGCGGGCAGGCCCGGCCACGAGAACCACAGGGAGGACCGCATGGGCACGATCCGTTTGACGGCCGCGCAGGCCATGGTGCGCTTTCTCGGCGCGCAGGCGACGGAGGTGGACGGCGCCACGGTGCCGCTCTTCGCGGGCTGCTGGGCCATCTTCGGCCACGGCAACGTGTCCGGCATGGGCGAGGCCCTGCACGGCGCCCGCGATGCGCTCCCGACCTTCCGGGCCCACAACGAACAGGGCATGGCCCATGCCGCCATCGCCTTCGCCAAGGCGAGCCGCCGCCGCCGCATGATGGCCTGCACGAGCTCGATCGGCCCGGGCGCCACCAACATGGTGACGGCCTGCGCCCTGGCCCACGTCAACCGGCTGCCGGTGCTGCTGATCCCGGGGGACGTCTTCGCCAGCCGCACGCCAGACCCCGTGCTGCAGCAGGTGGAAAGCTTCGGCGACGGCACGGTCTCGGCCAGCGACTGCTTCCGCCCCGTGTCACGCTACTTCGACCGCATCACCCGCCCCGAACAGATCATGCCGGCGCTGGAGCGCGCCCTGGCGGTGCTGACCGACCCGGCCGATTGCGGCCCCGTCACGCTGTCCTTCTGCCAGGACGTGCAGGCCGAGGCGCACGACTATCCCGAAAGCTTCTTCGCCATGCGGCTGCGGCGCATCCGGCGGCCCGCGCCCGATGCCGACGAACTCGCCGCCGCCGCGGCGGCGCTGCGCGACGCCCGCAGGCCCGTCATCGTGGCGGGCGGCGGCGTGCTCTACGCCGGGGCCGAGCGGCGGCTCGCCGCCTTCGCCGAGGCCCATGGCATCCCGGTGGTGGAAACCCAGGCCGGCAAGTCCACCCTGCCCGACACCCACCCCCATTGCATGGGGGCGGTCGGCGTCACCGGCACGGGCGCCGCCAACGCGCTGGTGGCCGAGGCCGACCTGTTGGTCGCCGTCGGCACCCGCCTCGCCGACTTCACCACCGGCTCGACGTCACTGATCGGCGGCACGCCGGCCCGGGTCCTGATGCTCAACGTACAGGCGTTCGACGTCGGCAAGTTCGGCGCCCTGCCGCTGGTGGCGGATGCGCTGGTGGGGCTCGACGCCCTCGATGCCGCGCTCGGCGACGCCCGCGCGCCCGCGGCCTGGGCCGGGCGGATGGCGCGCGAGAAGGCGGCCTGGGACGACACGGCGGCGGGCTTCACGGGCCCGACCGACGCGGCACTGCCCTCGGACGCCCAGGTGATCGGCGCCGTGCAGCGCGCCGGGCGCCCCACGGACGTCGTGGTCTGCGCGGCGGGCGGGCTGCCGGGCGAGCTTCACAAGCTGTGGAAGACGGGCGACGCGCTCGGCTACCACCTCGAATACGGCTATTCCTGCATGGGCTACGAGATCGCGGGCGGGCTCGGCGTCAAGATGGCGCTGCCGGACCGCGAGGTCATCGTCATGGTGGGCGACGGCTCCTACCTCATGCTGAATTCCGAGATCGCCACCTCGGTGATGCTGGGCTTGAAGCTCACAATCGTGCTGCTCGACAACGGCGGCTACGGCTGCATCAACCGCCTGCAGCAGGAATGCGGCGGCGCCCCCTTCAACAACCTCCTCGCCGACACGCGCCACGTCGCCCTGCCGCCGATCGACTTCGTGGCCCATGCCCGCAGCCTCGGTGCCGAAGCCCGCAAGGTGTCGAGCGTGGCCGAACTCGAGGAAGCCGTGACGGCGGCGCGCGCCGGGCGGGTCACGCAGCTGATCCTCATCGACACCGACGCCGGTCCGTCCACGGGCGCGGGCGGCCATTGGTGGGACGTCGCCGTGCCGGAAGTGTCGGTGCGCGACGAGGTCGGGGCGGCGCGCGCGCGCTACGAGGCCCAGCAGCGCCGCCAG
>NZ_QYBC01000051.1:0-1224 GCF_004137085.1 Lichenibacterium ramalinae | reverse complement strand
GGGCGACTGGGCCGGCTACGGCGCCAGGATCACCGAACTCGCCGAACTCCTCGCCGCCGAGGGCCTACGCCTGTGCTACCACCACCACATGGGCACGATCGTCGAGACAGAGGCCGACATCGACGCCTTCATGGCCCACACGCGGGCGCCCGCGCAGCTGCTGCTCGACACCGGCCATGCCACCTGGGGCGGTGCGGACCCGGCAGCCCTGGCGGCGCGCTACCGCGACCGGATCGGCCACGTCCACGTCAAGGACGTGCGCCGTGCCGTGATGGAGCGGGCGCGCCGCGAGGACTGGAGCTTCCTCGACGCCGTGCTGGGGCCCGGCGACGAGATCGGCATCTACACGGTGCCGGGCGACGGCATGGTGGATTACGGCGCGGTGTTCCGCGCCCTGCCCGGCTATTCCGGCTGGGTGGTGATCGAGGCCGAGCAGGACCCCGAGAAGGCGAACCCGCTCCGCTATGCCACGATGGGCGTCGAGCACCTCAGGCGCGTGCTCGCCGAGGCGGGCCTGCGCTGACCGGCGGAACCGAGGAGACGACCAGCCATGCCCCATTCGCCCCTCCTGCTCCACCCCTCGGCGGCCGATGCCGGCGGCCGGGTGCACCACGTCACGCCTGAATCCGCCGGCTGGACCTATGTGGGCTTCGACGCCCATGACCTGCCGGACGGCGGCAGCATCGCGGCCGAGACGGGCGCGCGCGAGGTCTGCATCGTGATGGTGTCGGGCCGGGCCCGCGTCACCGCCGGGGACCGGGACTTCGGCGTGATCGGCGAGCGCGCCTCGGTCTTCGAAGGCCGGCCCTGGTCGGTCTACGTGCCGGCGAACTCGCGCTTCACGGTCGCGGCCGAGGGCGCCTGCGAGGTCGCGGTCTGCTCGGCGCCCGGCACCGGCGCCCGGCCCGCCCTGCTGATCCCCCCGGAGGACGTGAGCGAGGAGACGCGCGGCAAGGGCTCCAACACCCGCCACGTCCGCAACATCCTGGCCGACACGGACGAGCGCGCCGAAAGCCTGCTGGTGGTCGAGGTGGTGACGCCGCCGGGCAACTGGTCGAGCTACCCGCCCCACAAGCACGACCGCGACGCCGTCCCGGACGAGACGCTGCTGGAAGAAACCTACTACCACCGCTTCACGCCGGCCCAGGGCTACGGGGTGCAGCGGGTCTACACGGACGACCGCTCGCTCGACGAGACGATGACGGTGCGCGACCGCGACGTCGT
>NZ_QYBC01000049.1 GCF_004137085.1 Lichenibacterium ramalinae | reverse complement strand
GCGGGGTGGAGCAGCCCGGTAGCTCGTCAGGCTCATAACCTGAAGGCCGCAGGTTCAAATCCTGCCCCCGCAACCACCGACAGAGAAGCCCCCGATGCGAAAGCGTCAGGGGCTTTCGTCGTTTTCAGCGCATGACGCTCGACGAGACCCGCAGCCTGCATCACGCCCGCGAAAGCACCCCGCACCCCGACCTCGATGGCCCCGCTCTCGTGGCGGCTGATCGTGATCCGCTCGATCATGCCGCGCACCATCTCGCGCAGCTTCGGCGCGTCGGGGTGGACGGGATGACTGATCGCCTGCTCGATCTGCTGCGCCGCTGCATGGATCATCGCATCGACGTCCTCCGTCATGTCGATCGGGGGAAGGGGCCCGACGTCCTCCAAGGCTTGCAGGTTCGCCTCCAAAGCGAGCGTGTCTGCCTGCAACTGCTTGAGCTTGGTGAGCAGGGCGGGGTTGTGTCCGGCGTCACTGATCGCGTTAACGATGCGATCGACCTGAGCCTGCTTCTTCTTCATCGCGGCTGTGAGGTTGGCCCGCGTCTCGTCCGATGCTCCTAAGAGCCGCTCGCGCTCTTCGATCACTTCGGCACGCAACCGCACCATCGCCTCCTCGTTCATCCAACGATGTCGGATGGCATCCCCGATGAGCCGCTCCAGGTCTGCGCGCTTGACCCTGAGATCGTTCGAGCACGTGCCCTTCGACCGAAAATTCGAGCAGCCGTAATGGCGCGCATCGCGCATCGCGAAGGACGATCCGCAGGCGCCACATTCGATCAGCCCAGACAGAAGGTGCTGGGCCCGGTGAGCGCGGTTGAGAGCCACACCGTTCCCATCCCGCGCCATTACGGTGCGAACCTCGCCTTGCTGGGCCTTGACCCGCTGCCAGAGCGCATCGTCGACGATCCTCAGGCTGTCGTCGGTCGACTCCTCCCAATCTTCCTTGGGATTGCGGCGCGCCAGCCGGTTGCCGGTGGCCGGATCCCGAACATAGGAAACTCGGTTCCAGACGATGCGGCCGACATAGAGCTCGTTGTTGAGGAGACCCGTGCCACGATCGACTTGGCCGCGGATGGTGGTGTCGATCCATTGCCGACCACCCGGGCCGGGAACGCCCTCCGCGTTCAGTTTGCTCGCGATGGCGCGCGGGGAAGCACCCGCCGCATAATCCTCGAAGACGCGGCGGACCACCGCGGCCTCATGATCGACGATGAGACGCTTGCCTTTTGTGTCCGGGTCGACCCGGTAGCCGTAGCCCAGCGACCCGGCACTCAGGCCGGCCAGAATCTTGCCCGTGAGACCGCGCTTGGTCTTGCCTTTCAGGTCGTCGAGGAAAGCCTGGGCCATGGCGCCGAGGATGCCGATCATCAAGCCGTTGATCTCGCCGCGATCCGTGGCGAAGAGCCGGACCTTCCGAAACTCGACGATGTCGTGGAAATTCGCGAGATCGGCCAAGCGACGGCTCAAGCGATCGACGGCCTCGACGACGACGATGTCGAACACTCCCCGTTCCGCGTCCTGCAGCAGGCGCTGATACTCGGGGCGCAGGACCGTCGCGCCCGTGAACGCGGCATCGGAATAGGTGGCGACCACCTCCCAACCCATGGCGTCGCAACACCGACGGCACTTCAGGATCTGGTCCTCGATCGACTCCGGCCGTTGTTCGTCTGACGAATATCGGGCGTAGATGGCGGCGCGCTGGACCTTGCTGGGCTTCGAAGAACTGGTCGGCTTCACCGTCGAACTCCCATCATGCACGCGCTACAGGCCCACGCTATCCCTGACGAGCGGTCTCGGCGAGGGCATGAAGCATCGCAATCGCTGAGCGTGCCGCATGCGCAACGTACGACAGGTCTCTCCTGAAATCGGTGGAGAGTTCGATTAGAGTTGCCGATAGGTTGGGGACCACAGCCTCCCTTTCAGGATGTGACGCCTGGCGCTGCACGGGCGGCCCGCTCTCATCACAAAGGGCCGAAGGGACGCCCGCAGGCGCCAACCGGACCAGGGGTGGCCTGTCCACCCCGCAAGGGCGGTATCAACGTTTGGAATTCTTCCAATATTACGACGCTCGCTCCGTGCACCACCAGCGTGTGCGGCGCACTCAGGACGTCGGGGACCGACCGTCTTGAAGACCATCGCGTCCGGTCCCGACTTGGTCTCGAACGATCCTGCGCGGCCTGTACCGAAGGGCCGTGCTGTGACGCTGCCCTGGCGGGAAGACCTGCTCTTCACCGTTCCAAGTCCACGTCCCGTTCAGGTGCGGTGAACCGCTCGCGTGCCGGATCTCGCTCTCCCCCTCGCTGCAGCCCGCGTATGATCTCGCTGAGGCGGCTCGGCACGGGCGGCATGAGCCTTCGCCCGTTCTCGACCAATCGCCATAGCGGCACGATCACACCTTCTCGAACCCGTAGTGCTGCCAGCGCCTCGCGCAGGCTCCGCGCGGCTTCGAGCAACTTCGGGCCGCGCCGCTCGCCCTTTTCATCCGGAGGCGTCACGATTCCTGTTGCCGTGAAGCGCGTTCGGTCCGCGACGAAGTCGACGACGTTGGCCTTTTCGCTATATTGGCTCGCCTCGGCAAACAGCCGCTCGTCCAAAGCGCTTGCGGGTGGCGGCATGCGCGGGTCGGCCTGGCGCTGGCGGCAGACTGCGTCGAGTCGGTCGCGCTCCACAACGATGCGCACGTCCTTTCGGTGGCGTGTCAGAGCCACGTAGACCTCACGTGCGTCCGTGGCTGCGCCGACATAATGTACGCTCGCCGCCGCGGTCCGACCCTGCACCGAGTAGGCCGTGCCCGCGTAGGCGTGCACGGCCCGAGGCGGCCGTGTTTCTCGACCAGGTATTGGCCGAGCGAAGGCCTGCCACGGCTGCTCGACGATGCGGCCGTCCTCAAGGCTAATCCGCAGCGTCGCGCTGCCGTCCGCATCGGGCTTGACAGCCTCGACAGTGCCACGCGTGCCGTTGCGGATGCGCAAGTCCGGCAAGGTGTCACCGAACCGGAGCAGGTCGCCCGGTGCCACTGCAAGGGCAACCATGTTGCCCTCGCGGTCTGTCGAGGGCAGCGCGACATCGGCCCCGATCAGGCGCCCTTCCGTCCGCAGCACCTCGCGGACAGCCGCGTTCAGCCGCGACGCGTCGGCGTTGCGGCGCGTGATGAGCAGAACATCGTCGCCGTATTCTACCCGCAGCTCGCGCCAACGCTCGACGGACCGCTGCATCGCCCCATCGACGCTGGGGACGGTCTCGAGCCGGCCCCGCTCGGCATAGGCGCGGAGGCCGGCTTCGGCGTCGCCGCGGGCCATCACGACGGAAGCCGCACGTTGCCAGTCGACCTCCTGGCGCCGCACCGCTTCCATCACTGCGTTCTGACGCACGACTTCGGTCACGGCCCGCAGCGCGCTGCCGCCGGACACGGATTCGAGCTGGCGCGAGTCGCCGAGAAGCACGAGCTTGGCGCCGGCCTCTTTCGCTGCGACCGTGAGGGCTGCCATGTCGCGCATCGACACCATGCCGGCCTCGTCGACGAGCAGCAGCGTATCAGCGTCGAGCGCCTTGGCGCGACCGTGCCGATCGTCGGCGCGCCACTTAGCGATGGCCTGGGAGTCGATGCCGACCGATTTCGCCAATTCATCAGCGGCCACCCAGCTCGGCGCCAAACCCACCACCTTCAGCCCGGACGCGTGAGCCGCGTCCGCGATGGCGCGCGCGGCGGTGGTCTTGCCCGTCCCGGCGCCAGCCTCGATCACGCTGATCCCATCGGGGCTCGCAGCGCGGCTTACGGCCTCTCGCTGTTCATCGGCGAGGTGCGTCGCCCGGCCCAGCGCGGCATCGAGCCCGGGTTCAGTGATCCACTGCCGCTCCGCTGGCCGGTTCGCCGCGCGAAGCATGGCAGCCTCGACCGCGGCGATGGAGGGCGTGGTCCAGCGCCGCCCGTCGCCTCGCTCCGGACCAAGCCGCAACAGCGTGCCGTCCTGCTCCAGGCGCCCCAGTTCGGCATAGACGGGCGCAATGCCGATCCCCTTCAACCCCGCTTCGACCAGGGCGGCACCGAGGAGGTCCGATCGCGTGACGACGCTCTCATGCCGGAACAGGGTCGAGGCCGCGATCGCGACCGGCGTGTCGCCCATGACTTCGGGAGGGTCGAGGTCGACCGACCGCTCACGTTCGGGGGCGCGGTCTTGTCCGACGTGGCGAGCTGAGTCGTGAGCGAGCGCCGCCGACCAGACGTCGGTGCGGTGCTGGGCGAATTCGCTTCTCCAGCGCGCTTCCAGCTCCTCGCCGCTCGGCACCAGATCCTTGGAGCCGCGCGTTGCGAGGTTGGCGATCTCCTTCTGGGCGCCGCTTGCTCCCCGCCCGACGCGCTCCTCGATCTGGCGCGAGCGTTTAGAGAAGGTTTCGATCAGGTCTTCGGGAATGCCAGCGACCTCGTACTGACCCCGGCCGGCCGGCCGGAAACTGAACCCTTGCTGGCTCAGCGCTTCAGCCATGGCAGATCGATAGCTGGCGCCGATGACCTTCTGCCAGCGAAAGGCTTCTGCGGGCTCGATCGTAAGATGTTTCTGCTGGTACCGACCTGAGTTCTGATCCGAACCTGCTACGTTCATGAATACAGCATGGGTATGAACGTTGGGGTCGCCCTCACGTGTCGTGAAATGATCGTAACGAGCAACGATGAGGTCGGACGGCCGAGCCTTGTGCTTCCCACCCGCGCCAGAGCGGACGAGGATAAGACCCTCACGCTCGACGAATCCGAGCGCCGCTTCGACGGCCTGACGATGGGCGCTCTCGATTGCGGCGCGTTGCTCGGCCGTGCCCGCGGCCCAGAGCAGCGAGACGGACTTGCCGGGCGTCATCGTCACATCGAGGCCAGCCCAGTGACCGGGCCCGGCGCCGCGCACGAGCGGTGCCCCGGTTCCCGGGTGCAGTCCGGCACAGAGCGCGCGGAAGGAGCCCCGATCGATCGCTGCCCCGTGGCGAACGACCGTTTCGCCGGTCGACCACCATGTGCCGGCGCCGTCGCGGGCGTAGTACTCGTCGCGGTTCCGTGGCTTGGCCTCGCGCGCAGCGTCGTTGGTGTAGTAGGCGCCTGCCTCCGCCCCAGCCGCGAGGCGATGCAGCGTGGCTGTCACTTCGGCTTGCGAGGGTAGCGGCAGAGGCGTTCGAGGTCGATGCCGCCGCCGTCGGCCGGGGCGGTCGCCTCCTCGACGAAGCGCGCGATGGCGGCAATCTGGGCGTCCACAGCCTCTATCCGCTCGACAAGCACCCTGTGCCGCAGTCCGACCTCATAGGCCTGGGCGACGGCCTCGGCCGCGAGTGCCTCGGGCGTGGTACCCACCGCGGCCGCCGCATGGCGAAGTGTTGCGACAAGGTCGGGGTCGAGTTCAATCGTGAGTCTCTGACTCGGCACCTTCATCTCCTGAGCATGATGATCTCAGGGGACGGCTAGGAAAGGTCCGCCTGGACCCTTGCGGGCAGCTTGTTCTACCTCTCCCTGCCGGCTCCTCCAACTCTCCGAACGGCCACTATCGACGCAGCAAGGTCATCCACGACGCTCCGCAGCTTGCTCCGAAGCAGTCCATGGTTTTGAATTGATCTGACGCCGCCGACTCCGTCCGGGCGCCTGGCGCCGTCGCGAACTCACGCTGAAGCAGCTAGATGTGGAGCCTCAATAGGTTGTCCTTGTCGAGTGCGAGGCGGCTGACGGGTGGTTTTGCGCCGAGGCTCGTGTGTGGC
>NZ_QYBC01000050.1:2500-3645 GCF_004137085.1 Lichenibacterium ramalinae | reverse complement strand
GTGAGCCGGGACGGTTCAGAGCGAACCCGGCCCCCTGCCACGCAGCTCCTGCCTTGGCAGCGCCCTCGTCCGCCCTACCAGAGATTCGCCACCGGCCCCGCCGGCTGGCGCATCGCCTCGCTTTGCCGAGGCGTGTTATTCGACATCGTGAAGAGTGAATGTGTCCGGCCGATCGGCTTCGGGACGCACGACAGGCGCAGCCTGTCGGGCGGACCGAACCCGACGGGTCGACTCCACCCCGCGGGTTCACGGGGGTCGGCGAAGCGTCGTGAGACGCCGCGCCGGTCCGCCTTGGATGCCGAGGGGCGAGATGATGGGAAGCCTTGACCGCCTCCCATCCCGGACAGGTTCGGAAGCAAAGGTCTTGCCCGGCATCGTCTGTGACGTTGCCGGAGCGTCGGTGCCGTCTGGGCTGCCTCGAGGGGCTGTCCCGGGATGGGCATCGATAATGAGAGCGATCAAGTGTGATAAGGGTATCTGGTGGATGCCTTGGCGCTGAGAGGCGATGAAGGACGTGGTACGCTGCGATAAGCCATGGGGAGCCGCGAACAGGCTTTGATCCATGGATTTCCGAATGGGGAAACCCACCCTCGACCGTCGCCATTCCGTGCCTTCCCTCGTCCCCTTCGGGGATGGGGGAGGGCAGGGATTGACGATGGTCAATGGGGGTATTTGGAACTGAATCCATAGGTTCCAAAGGCGAACCGGGGGAACTGAAACATCTCAGTACCCCGAGGAAAGGACATCAACGAGACTCCGTCAGTAGTGGCGAGCGAACGCGGACCAGGCCAGTGGCCACGGGATATGACAGCGGAACGAGTTGGAAAGCTCGGCATGATGGGTGACAGCCCCGTACGCGACGTTTTTCCTGTGGTCCTCGAGTAGGGCGGGACACGAGACATCCTGTCTGAACATGGGGGGACCATCCTCCAAGCCTAAGTACTCCTCAGCGACCGATAGCGAACAAGTACCGTGAGGGAAAGGTGAAAAGCACCCCGACGAGGGGAGTGAAACAGTTCCTGAAACCGGATACCTACAAACAGTTGGAGGGCAAGGTTCGTCCTGCCTGACAGCGTACCTTTTGTATAATGGGTCAGCGACTTAATGTGTCGAGCGAGCTTAAGCCGTTAGGTGGAGGCGCAGCG
>NZ_QYBC01000011.1 GCF_004137085.1 Lichenibacterium ramalinae | reverse complement strand
TTGGTGGGGCAGCCGCCCACCGCCTTGGAGAAGCTCGCCATGTCCTCGAGCCGGCCCCCGACCTGGGCGCCGTAGAGGTCGACCGAGGAGCGCCCGATGGTGATGACGTCGAGTGTCGGCTGCGCCATGCGGGCCCCCCCCTGAGCGGCGACGGATCAGGCTCCGCGTCGCCGCGCCGCCCTCCCGTTCATGGCAGAACGAAATACCCTTTCTGTTTTTGGGTCAAGGCGGAATGGATGGACCGGATGTGCGACGTCCTCCAACGCTTGAGCCTCGGCCGTGCGGCGGACGGCGGCCATCGGTCGCCCGCCCCGGCGCGATCTGCCTTCCCGCCATACCGCCCTGCCACCTAACCACGGGCGCGACCGTCGGGGGATGGCGCCCTTCTCCCCTCCGGGGAGAAGGTGCCCGCCAGGGCGGATGAGGGGTCTTCATCCGCCCGCGACCTCTCTTCCGGCGCTTCGCGCCACCTTCTCCCCACAGGGGAGAAGGGCGGAACCCCCGGTAGCGGGAATGTTGATCAAGGCTTGCCAATTCAAGGGAAGGGGGCCCGTCCCCTCTCCCTCACTCGTTCGGGAAGTGGCAGGCCGCCATCCGCCCGTCGCCCACGTCCCGCAGCGCCGGCGGCTCGATCCGGCACCGCTCCTGCGCCTTGGGGCAGCGGGTGTGGAAGCGGCAGCCGGGCGGCGGGTTGAGGGGGCTCGGGACGTCGCCCTTGAGCACGATGCGCCGGCGCCGCGCTTCCCCGGCATGGGCGACCGGCACGGCGGAAAGCAGGGCCTCGGTGTAGGGGTGGGCCGGGCGGTGGAACAGCGTCTCGGTGTCGCCGGTCTCGACGACGCTGCCGAGATACATCACGGCCGTGCGGGTCGAGATCTGCCGCACCACCGACAGGTCGTGGGCGATGAACAGGTAGGTGATGCCGAGCCGGTCCTGCAGGTCCATGAACAGGTTGATGATCTGCGCCTGCACCGACACGTCGAGTGCCGACACCGATTCGTCCGCCACGATCAGCGAGGGCTCGAGCGCGAGGGCCCGGGCGATGCCGATGCGCTGGCGCTGGCCGCCCGAAAACTCGTGCGGGTAGCGATCGAGGTGTTCGCGCGCGAGGCCGACGAGGTCCATGAGGTCGTGCAGCCGGTCGCGGATCTCGCCCCGGCCCCGCGCCCGGCCGCCCGGCCCCGGGTGGACGCGCAGCGGCTCGGTGATGAGGTCGGCGACGCGGCGGCGCGGGTTCAGCGACGACGACGGGTCCTGGAACACCATCTGCAGGCGGGGCCGCAGCGGGCGGAGCGCGCCCTCGCCGAGATGCGTGATGTCCCGCCCCTCGAACCGCACGGCGCCGCCCGACACGTCGTAGAGCCGCACGAGGCAGCGGCCGAGCGTGGACTTGCCGCAGCCCGACTCGCCGACGAGCCCCAGGGTTTCGCCGCGCGCGACGGCGAGCGACACGCCGTCGACGGCGCGCAGCACCTGCGGGCCGCCGGGCGAGAAACGGCCGCCGAGGGTGAAGTGCTTCGACAGGTTCTCGGCTTCGAGCAATGCGGCGGTCACGCGTCGGCGCCTTCCGGCACGAGGGTGCAGCTCACGTCCTGGCGGCCGCGGCGGTAGAGCGGCGGGTCGACCCGGCAGCTGTCATGACGGTGGGCGCAGCGGGGGCCGAAGGGGCAGCCGTCCGGCCGGTCGGCGGGCGAGGGCGGGGCGCCCGGGATGGCGGGCAGGCGGCGCGGCTTCGCCCCCGCCATGGGCGGGATCGAGTCGAGCAGCCCCACCGTGTAGGGATGGCCGGGGGTGGCGAAGAGGTCGGGCTTGGGGCCCCGCTCCACCACCTTGCCGGCATACATGACCATGACGCGGTCGGCGATCTCGGCCACGACGCCCATGTCGTGGGTGATGAACACGATCGAGGAGCCGTGGTCGCGCCGCAGCTGTTCGACCAGCCGCAGGATCTGCGCCTGCACCGTCACGTCGAGCGCCGTCGTGGGCTCGTCGGCGATGAGCAGCGACGGGTTGCAGGAGAGCGCCATGGCGATCATGGCGCGCTGGCGCATGCCGCCCGACAGCTGGTGGGGATAGCGATCCACCTGGATGGCCGGGTTCGGCATGCCCATCTCGCCCAGCAGGTCGACGGCGCGGGCGCGGGCCTGCCGGCGGGTGAGGCGCGAATGGGCCTGGACCTGTTCGGCGATCTGCCAGCCGATCGTGTAGACGGGCGTCATGGCGCTCATCGGGTCCTGGAAGATCATGGCGATCTCGTCGCCCCGGACCTTGCGGAGTTCGCGCCGCGGCAGGCCCACGAGCTCGCGGCCGCGGTAGCGGATCGAGCCCGTCAGCACGGCGTTGGGGTCGTCGATGAGGCCCATGACGGCGAGGCTGGTCAGCGACTTGCCCGAGCCCGATTCGCCCACCACCGCCAGGATCTCGCCCGGCGCCACCGTGAAGGACAGGCGGTCGACGGCGCGCAGCAGGCCGCGCTCGCTGCGGAAGGACACGCAAAGGTCCTCGACGCGCAGCAGGGGTTCGTCGGCGGCCTCAGGCACGGGCGAGCCTCACGCGCGGGTCGAGGGCCGCATAGAGGAGGTCGACGACGGCGTTCGACGCCACGACGAAGAAGGACGCATACATGACGGTGGCCATGATCACCGGGAGGTCGAGGTTCTGCAACGCGTTGAAGGTGAGGAAGCCGACGCCCTGCAGGCCGAAGACGATCTCGGTCAGCAGCGTGCCGCCGCCCACGAGCGCGCCGAAGTCGAGCCCGAACAGCGACACGAAGGTGACGAGCGAGGTGCGCAGGGCGTGACGCACGAGGACGCGGCCCTCGCCGAGGCCCTTGGCTCGCGCCGTGCGGATGAAGTCCTCGTGATAGGCCTCGATCAGGCTCGCCCGCAGCACCCGCCCGTAGAGCCCGATGTAGAGGATCGCCAGCGTCACCCAGGGGATGACCAGCGCCTTGAACCAGCCCACGGGGTCCTGCGTCAGCGGCACGTAGCCCAGCGCCGGCACCCAGGAGAAGAACCAGCTGTCGTGGTAGCGGCTCTGGGTGATGAGGTTGGCGACTTCCCCCACCCAGAAGACCGGCATCGACACGCCGACGAGGCCGAGGATCATCAGGGCGCGGTCGACGATCGTGCCGCGGGTCAGCGCCGCCGTGACGCCGATGGCGACCGACACCGCGACCCACAGCACCGCGGCGCCGATCAGCAGCGACAGCGTGACCGGCACCGCCTGCAGGATGCTGGGGATGACCTTCTGGCCGCGGTTGACGAAGGAGGTGAGGTCGCCCGTCACGAAGAGGCGCTTCATCAGCAGCAGGTATTGCACCCAGAGCGGCTGGTCGAAGCCGAAGTCGTGGCGCACGGCGGCCAGCACGTCGGGCGAAGCGTTGCGGCCGGCGATCCGCGCCGCCGGATCGGCGCCGGGCGTCGCGAAGAAGATGAGGAAGACCAGCACCGAGATGCCGGCCATGACGAAGACCATCTCGCCGAGGCGGCGGAGCAGCACGAGCGCCACGGCCTAGCGCATCTTGAGCTTGGCGCGGGGGTCGAGCGCGTCGCGCACACCGTCGCCGAGCACGTTGAGCGCCAGCACCGTCAGCACGATGGCGACGCCGGGCGCGATGGCGACGAGGGGCCGGGTATAGAGGAGGGACTGGCCGTCCTCGATGATGGTGCCCCAGGAGGCCTGGGGCGACTGCACGCCGATCGACAGGAACGACAGCGCGCTCTCGATGATCATGTTGAGCGCCATGGTGAGGGGGGCGAAGACGATCAGCGTCGTGGCGACGTTCGGCAGGACGTCGACCCGCAGGATGCGGCCGCGCGGCACGCCGAGGCCCCGGGCGGCGAGGACGAACTCCGTCCGGCGCAGCTGCAGAACCTGGCCGCGGATGGGCCGCGCCACATAGGGCACGTAGACGAGCGCGATGATGAGGATCGGCAGCAGCAGGCTGTCCGACCCGATCGTGACGGGGCCGATCACGAGGCCGTGGCCGATCGTGACGACGGACAGCGAGATGGCCAGCAGGAAGACCGGGAAGGCCCACAGGATGTCGAGCAGGCGCGACAGCACGATGTCGATCCAGCCGCCGAAGAAGCCCGCCACGATGCCCAGCACCGCCGCCACCACGAGCGTGATGAGCGTGGCCGAACCCGCGATGATGAGGGAGTTCTGCCCGCCGTAGAGCAGCCGCGCCATCACGTCCCGCCCCTGCGTGTCGGCGCCGAGGAAATAGGGGCCGCGCCAGGTCGGGCCGATGGGCGTCGTGCCGAAGCCGAGCCCCTCGGTCTCGGCCTGCATCACGGCGACGTCCTGGCCGTCGATGCTGACGGAGCCGCTGATGTTGGAGGCGAAGGGATCGGTGCCCGAAACCCGGGCGGCGTAGAGCGGCGCCGCCAGGCAGGCCAGCGCGATGACGAGAAGGCCGACCAGCGCCACCATGGCGGCGCGGTCCTGCCGGAGCTTGGCGGCGGCGGTGGCCCAGGGACCACGGCTCGCCCGGGGCGACGCGCCAGCCCCGATGGGGGCGGGCGCGTCTTCGGCCAGAACGGTCAATGCTTGACCCGCGTCACTGCACCCAGGCCTGCGAGAAGATGACGTGATAGGTGTCGTTGAACATCACGTTCCCGACCCGCTGCGACAGGACGTCGACCCGCTTCGGCTGGAACAGGGCGGCGGCGGGCGCCGCGTCGGTGATCTCCCTGTCGATCTTGGACCACATCGCGTTGGCGGCGGCCGGATCGGTGACGGCGGTCTTCAGCGCGTCCTTCATGTCGGCGTCGACTTTCTTATCGCACCAGCCCGCCATGTTGATGGACGAATCCGAGCCCGGGTGAAACGAGTCGCAACCGTAGAGGACGTTGAGGAAATCGGACGGTGCCGGGTAGTCGGCGTACCAGTCGGTGACGCTGATCTGGACGTTGTTGTTGGTGTTCTGGATGTAGGTGAACTGGATGTTGTGGGAAACGACCTTCAGGCTGGCGTCGTAGCCGAGGTCGCGCAGCAAGCCTTGCATGTAGGTGGCGATGGCCTTGGGCACGGCCTTGTCGTCGCCGATGAGCGTGACCTTCTGGCCCTTGGTGCCGGATTCCTCGATCAGTTGCTTCGCCTTGGCCATGTCGGGCGCCGTCCAGCCCTTGCCGGCCCCGGCGTCCTTGGTGAACGGGCAATAGGTTTCATGGCCGGCCATGCCGACGGGCAGGTGCTGGCAGAGGGGCGTGGCGAGGTTCGGCCCGCCGAACAGAGCCACCAGCGCCTTGCGGTCGACCGCATAGGCCACGGCGTGGCGCGCCTTCTCGTTGTTGAACGGCGCCATGTTGACGTTCATCGGAATGTAATAATACGCCTGAAGCGTGTGCACCTTCACCTGCTTGGCGAATTTGGTGCCGAGTTCGGGCAGGCGGTCGCTCGGCGGGTCGTCGAAGGTCCAGTCGGCCTGGCCGTTCTCGACCGCGGTGAGGCCGGCCTGGTCGTCGAGGCCGAAGTTGTAGTCCATGGCGTCCACGTAGCCGTCCGGCTGGGCGTCGACGCTCCACTGCTTGAAGTTCGGGTTGCGGACGATCTTCATCCCGTGGTCGGGGTCGTAGCTCTGGATCATGTAGGGGCCGGTGGCGGCGGCCGGCATCGTGCCGAGGTCCTTGGCGGCCGTGTCGGCCGGCAGGATCGAGGCATGCGGCACCGACAGCTTGTCGAAGAACTCCGCGTCGGGCTGGGTCAGGTGGAACGTCACGGTGCGGGCCTTGTCGTCCGCCACGACGCCGTCCTTCAGCGAACAGGTGGCGGGCGTCTTCAGGCAGGCATCGGCCCCGACGATGCCGTTGTAGAAGGAGCCGGCCGTCGGGCTCGACACCTTGAAGATGCGCTCGAACGAGGCGACGACATCGGCCGGCGTCACGTCCTTGCCGGTCGAGAACTTCACGCCGTCGCGCAGCTTGAACACGTAGGTCTTGCCGCCGTCCTGCGGGGCGGGGATGGCCTCGGCGAGGTCCGGCACGATGGTGTTGCCGTCCGCCCCATCGACCTTCTTGAAGGCCAGAAGGCCGTCGTTGGTCAGCGACAGGAGCTGCCAGAACTCCAATTCGTAGTTGATCATCGGGTCGATCGTGCCGGCCGAGCCATGCGCGTTGAGCTTCAGCGTGCCGCCGCGGTGCTGCTTCATCAGATCCGCCCGGTCCGGCGCGGCGCTGGCCGCCGTGGCGGAGACGCTCAGCGCCAGGGCGGTCGTGGTCAGCAAGGTGCTCAATCGCATGTTGGTCCCTCGGCGGTGGCGCGACGGCGGCACGGGCCTCGTCTCTGCCTAAAAGCTAATCATACTGCTTGAGAAACCCGCCGACGCAATCCATGCAGGCCGCCCGCTCCTCGACATGCGGCATGTGGGACGAGTCGGGGAAGACCGTCCAGCGCACGTCGGGGATGAGATCGGCGAAGGGTTGCACCGTGGCGGGGGTGGCTTCATCGTGGCGCCCCGAGATCAGCAAGGTCGGTGCCAACACGGCCGGCAGCCTTTCTACAACCGTCCAGTCGCGCAACGTGCCGATGACGTGGAACTCGTTGGGTCCGTTCATCGTGCCGTAGACGGTGGGGTCGGACGCCATGGCGGCGAAGGTGCGGGTGACCTCGGCGGGCCAGGGGTCGAGGCGGCACACATGCTCGCGGTAGAAGGCCTGGGTGGCGGCCTCGTATTCGGGATGGGCCGTGGTGCCGGCCGTCTCGTGGCGCAACAGCGCTTCCTGCACGGCGGGCGGCAGCGCCGACCGCAGCCGGTTCGCCTCCGACACCCACAGGGCCATGGAGGCCGGCGAATCGGCGATCACCAGCGCTTTGAGGCCGGGCGGGCGCCGCACCGCATATTCCGCCCCCAGCATGCCGCCCCAGGACTGGCCGACGAGGTGGTGGCGCGCCGCGATGCCGAGGTGGGCGAGGAGGTTGTCGAGTTCGGCGAGGAACAGCGCCACGGTCCAGAAATCGGCGCCGCGGTCGCGCAGATGCGTCGAGCGCCCGTTGCCGATCTGGTCGTAATGGACGACGGCCCGGCCGTCGGCGGCGAGGTCCTTGAAGCTGTCCACGTAATCGTGCGTGCAGCCCGGGCCGCCGTGCACCACCACGACCGGAGCCCGGCCGGCGCCGAGGTCGCCCGTCACGCGGTACCAGGTCTCGTGGCCGCGGAACGGCGCGACGCCTTCGATCACCTGCATGCAGTCCTCCGTCGATGGCGGCCGCGACCCGGCCGCGTCGCGGAGCTTGCCACCCCGGCGCCGGCCGCGCCATGCCCGGCCGGCCTGCGGCGGGACATGGGGCCGGTCAGAAGCCCGACGGGTTGCTGGTGAAGCTGCGCGGCGCCGCGCCGATGACGGTGGCGGTGCCGTTCGACACCTGGAACACCGCGAGGCCGCGCTCGCTTGGCCCGTCGGCCCGGAAGCGGAACAGCCCGTCGGCGCCGTTGAAGCCCGACGTGTTGGTGAGGGCTTCCGCCGAGAAATGCGGCGTCGTCGGCGCATGGGCCAGGGCGGCGGCGACCGAGACGGCATCGTAGGACAGCGTCGCCACCCGGGCCGGTTCGGAACCGAACTTGGCCCGGTAGCGCCCGGCGAAGCCCGCGAACCCGGCCGTCTCGGTGGCGGCGAACCAGGCGCCCTGGAGCGCGGGAAGCTTCAGCACGGCGGGCTCGCCCCACAGGTTCGACCCGAGGATCTGCACCTTCGTGCCGTCGATGCCGCCCGCCGTCAGGGCGGCCGCCACGGCCGGCATGTCGTCCGGCGTGTCGGGGATGATGAGCGCGTCGATGCGGGGCAGGGCGGCGGCCATGCGGCCCACGCCCTCGGCGGGGCTCGACGGCTTGTAGCGCTCGACAGCCTCGACGCGGACGCCGAGCCGGGCGGCGGCGGACTGGATCTCGGCCAGGGCCACGTTGCCGTAGTCGTTGTCCGGCACCAGGGCGCCGAAGCTGTGCTTGCCGCGCGAGGCGGCGAATTCGACCTCGCGGTCGACATAGCCCTCGATGAGGAACGACAGCAGGTAGACGCCGCGCGACGCCGAGGCGGAATCGGTGGAGAAGCCGATGATGGGCTTGTCCGCCGCCTTGGCGACCTTGGCGGCTTCGCGCAGGTCTCCCGCCGTCACCGGGCCGAGGATCATCTCGGCGCCCTCGGCCACGGCGGCCTGCGCCGCCTCGCGGGCGCCGTCCGGCGTCGACCGGTCGTCCTTGACGAGGATCTGCAGGTCGGTGGTGCCGGCATCGACGAAGGCGAGCTCGGCCGCGTTGCGCAGCGAGCGCCCGAGGTTCGAGGCCGCGCCGTTCTGGGTGAGAGGCAGGATCAGGGCGACCTTGACGGGGCCGGTGCCGATCGCACCCGGCTGGGCGCTGCCGGCGAGGGGGCTCGACCGGACGGGGCTCGTGGGTGCGGACAGAGGCGGCGGCGGTTCGGCGGCGACGCGCGGATGCTCCCCGCCGCCCATCTGCCCGCAGGCCGAGAGCAGGGACGCCAGAGCCAAGGCGGCCGCGGAGGCCCTGATGGAACGTGCCGACACCAAACCGCATCTCCCCCGGGAACGCCGCGCGCAACCGGTCCCGGCCCGTGCATGGCGTCAGCCTAGCAGCTTCGCGGGCGCGAGGCCACCGCCGGTGGTGCCGGCAGGGCGCCCGTGGCGCGCCGGCGGGCTTGCCAGCCGCGGGCCGCCGCGCCACACAGGGCGCATGACGGTTCACCACAGCGACGAGACCGGTCCCGGCGAGCGGCGCCGGGAGCGGGGCTTCACGGCCTTCGGCGGGCGGGTCGCCGCCCCGACGCCGGAGCCGGGCCTCCACGTCGTGGCGACGCCGATCGGCAACCTCGGCGACATCTCGCTGCGGGCTCTCGGCGTGCTGGCGGGGGCCGATGCCGTGCTGGCCGAGGACACGCGCGTGTCGCGCGTTCTGCTGAACCACTACGGGATCGACACGCCCCTCGTCGCCTACCACGAGCACAATGCCGCCGCGGTGCGGCCCCAGATCCTGGCGCGGCTGGCGCGGGGGGAAACGCTGGCGCTGATCTCCGACGCCGGCACGCCGCTGGTGTCCGATCCCGGCTACAAGCTGGTGCTCGACGCCGTCGCGGCCGGCGCCGGCGTCACGGCCGTGCCGGGCGCCTCGGCCGTCATGGCGGCGCTGGTGCTCGGCGGCCTGCCGACCGACCGCTTCTTCTTCGAAGGGTTCCTGCCGGAGCGGAGCGGCGCCCGGCGCACGCGCCTCGCCGACCTCGCGGCCGTGCCGGGAACGCTGGTCTTCTTCGAATCGGCCCGGCGCCTCGCCGATTGCCTCGCCGACGTCGCGGCCGTGCTCGGGCCGCGCCCGGCGGCCGTGGCCCGCGAACTCACCAAGCGCTTCGAGGAGGTCCGCCGCGGCACCGCGCCGGACCTCGCCGCCCATTACGAGGCCGAGGGCGCGCCGCGGGGCGAATGCGTGCTGCTGGTGGCGCGGCCCGAGGCCGGGCAGGCGCCGAGCGCCGACGACCTCGAGGCCCGGCTCGCCGCCGCCCTCGACACGCTGTCGGTCAAGGACGCCGCCGCCGTCGTGGCGGGCGAGACCGGCCTGCCGCGCCGGGAAGTCTATGGCCGCGCCGTGGCGCTCGCCGCCGCCCGCCGGCCCCGGTGACGCGCGGACCGCGCGAGCGGCGCCGGGCCGGGCGGGCCGGGCGCCGGGCCGAGTGGATGGCGGCGGCGCTGCTGGTGCTGAAGGGCTACGGCATCGTGGCGCGCGGCTTCTCGGTCGCCGGAGGGGAAATCGACATCGTGGCGCGGCGGGGCGGCACCGTCGCCTTCGTCGAGGTGAAGGCGCGCAACTCGCAAGGGGCGGCACTCGCCGCCATCGATGCCGCCAAGCGCCGCCGCATCGCCCGGGCAGCCGCGGTCTGGCTGGCGCGAAACCCCTGGGCCATGACGGCGACGCTGCGCGGCGATGCCGTGCTGGTCGTGCCGGGGCGCTGGCCGCGCCACGTGGTCGACGCCTTTCCGGTGCCGATCGGCTGACCGGCGCCGGGCCCCGTCAGAACACCAGGCGTGCCCCCACGATGAACAGCGTGACGGCGAGCAGCGGGCGCAGCACCCGATCCGGGACGCGGGGGGCGAAATGGCTGCCGATGGCGATGCCCGGCAGCGAGCCGATCAGCAGCGAGCCCAGGAGCGGCCAGTCGACCGCCCCCACGAACCAGTGCCCGGCGCCCGCCACGAGGGTGAGCGGGACCGCATGGGCGATGTCCGACCCCACGATCCGCACGGTCGGCATGCGGGGGTACAGCACCAGCAGCACCGTGACGCCGATGGCGCCGGCGCCGACCGACGTCAACGACACCATGACGCCGAGGAACAGGCCCAGCATCACCGTCAACGCCAGCGTCTGCCGGTCCGTCAGACGTTCGCTCAGGCCGGCCAGCCGGGCGAGCAGCCAGGTGCGGGCGAGCAGCGAGACGGCCGTGAGGATGAGGGCGATGCCGAGCGCCAGGCTGATGGTCGACGCCATGTGCGTCGTGCCGGTGCCGAACCAGGCCAGCGCCAGCAGCGTCACGCCGGTGCCCGGCAGGCTGCCGCAGGCGAGACGGCCGACGATGCGCCAGTCGACGGTGCGGTTGCGACCGTGCACCAGGGTGCCGCCGCTCTTGGTCAGGCCGGCGTAGAGCAGGTCCGTGCCGACGGCGGTGGCGGGGTGGAAGCCGAAGAGCAGCACGAGCAGCGGGGTCATCAGGGAGCCGCCGCCGACGCCGGTGAAGCCGACCAGCATGCCCACGGCGAAGCCCGACGCCGAATAGAGCCAGTTGACGGCATGGATCCAAGTCATTCAGGGCCTCGCGTCAGCCTGTCCGCTCCGCGGCGGAAACGCTCCGCCATCGAGCCCGGATCGGGGTCGGCCGCGGCGACGATCCGCCTCCACGAGGGGCTCCGGGCCGGGCCCCCCGTCGTGGTCGATCATCGCCTGCGTCCAGCGGCTTTGTAGACGCAACTTCGGCGGCGCGCAACGTGGGCCGCCGCGACCCGCCGCGGGCCGCCCCGCCCTGAACCATCGTGGCGGCGGGGCATTTCTCCCTCGACAGCCAGAATCAGGACCCGTCCCATGCCGATCTCGGAAGCCCGCGTCGCCACCGCCGATGGCAGCCGCTACCTGCAGCAGCTGTGCAAGCATTGGTCGCACAAATTCACCGTCGACTTCACCGCCGACAGGGGCATGATCGACTTCGGCGACGGGCGGGCCTGCGCGCTGGCGGCGGATGCGGGCGGCCTCGTCCTGCGCGCCACCGTGCCGGAAGGCGGCGACGCCGCCCGGTTCGAGACCGTCATCGCCGACCACGTGAAGCGGTTCGCCTTCCGCGAGGAGCTGACCTTCGACTGGCACCCGCTGGGCGACTGACGCCGCCCGCCGCCGCGCCGCTTGGAAGACATCCGGCCATGACCGATACCGCGAGCCCGACCGTCCTGGTCTTCGACGTCAACGAGACGCTGCTCGACATCGAGACGCTGGCGCCGCTGTTCGCGCGGGTCTTCGGCGATGCCGCCGTGCTGCGGGACTGGTTCGCCCAGACCATCCTCCACGCCGAGGCGGCGACGCTCGCCGGCCATTACCTGCCCTTCGGCCGCCTCGCCGGCGGCGTGCTGCGGATGCTGGGGACGGTGCGCGGCGTCCCGGTCGGCGAGGCCGACGTCGAGGAACTCAGGACCCGCACCCTGGCGATGCCGCCCCACCCCGACGTGGTGCCGGCGCTGCGGCGGCTCGCCGCCGCCAGGTTCCGCCTGGTGACGCTCACCAACTCGGCGCCCGACCCGGCCGTGAACCCGCTGGAGCGGGCCGGCGTCGCGCCGCTGCTGGAACGGCAGTTCACCGTCGACGCCGTCCGGCGCTTCAAGCCCGCCCCCGAGGTGTATCGGCAGGTGTCCGATGCCCTGGGCCTGCCCGGCCCGGACTTCTGCCTCGTCGCCGCGCATCATTGGGACACCGTCGGCGCGCAGGCGCTCGGCTGGGCCGGCGCGCTCGTCACGCGGCCCGGCAATGCCGCCGTGCCGGCCCTGCCGCAGCCCGACGTGACGGCGCCCGACCTCGAGGCCCTGGCCGAGGCGATGATCGGCCGCTGGCGCCGGTAGGGCGCCGCAGCCTTTTGGGGAGCCCGTGGCGGAGCGGCGTCGAGCGCGCTTTCGCCCTCGGCGCCTTCGCTCCAGCTCCGGTTCGGAAGCCGATACGGCTCCAGGCCTACGACGGTCGCGCCGGGCAGCGTGTCACGGGGCGGCAGGACACAGTCCCGGATCCGCACGGTTCGAGAGCACGTGGCGGCCGCGCGACGGGTCGTCGGTCCACAAGCACAGGCGCGGGTGGGCGGCCGCAGGCGTCCCAGGCGCCAGCGACACGGTGAGCGTGAAGCCGCTGAGCCCGAGGCCGGCGTCGCCCAGCGCCGCCGCCACGTCCGGGCGCGACGTGCGAACCATGGCGAGGGACGTGACGGGCATGTCGGTGTCGATCCTGAGGACGCCGCTGCGGATGTCCCCCGTGAGGGTCCACCCCGCCAGCACCATTGTATCCCCGTCCCCGCCCTTCGACATGACGTCGACCCAGCCGCCCGGCGTGACACCCGTGGTCGGCACGGGCGCGAGTTCGGCGCCGGGCACGAAGAGGGCGTCGGACGAGCCCAGGGAGCAGGCGAGGTTCCCCGGCAGCAGAACGTGGGGGGTGATCACGTCCGGGGCGTCGCCGGCGACGTAGCCGACCCACCCCGCCTCGTTCCCTTCGGCCGCCTGCCTGGCGAGAGGCGGGACGAGGGCGAAGCCGGCGATCCTGTCGGCCGCGTCCGTGAGGACGAGCCGGATCTGGCCGGGGATGCCGGCGACACCGACGCGCCCCACCACCCGCCAACCGGCGGTGGGGGCCTCGCCGACGCGTTCGGCGGAGGTGACGACCCCGCGGCAGCGCGACGGATCGGCGGATTCGAAGCGGTCGCCGAGCCGCTCCCCCATCCCGTCGAGCCACGGGTCGGCATAGAACGAGGTCTTGGCGGCCTTCAACCGGCCGAGGTAGCCGAAGGTCTCGTGCGGGTCGTTCTGGATGGGCCGGAGCCGGGGAACGTCCATCACGCGCGCGGCCAAGGCCGGCAAGCCTTCGAAGCGCGCTTCGAACGTCTGTGCGGCGACGCCCGAAAAGCTGTCCTGGCTGCCCACGGCGAGCAGCGTCAGGGCCACCGGCAGGGCCCGGACGGAGGCCGAGACCCACCGGGGCCGGTGCTCGGCGGCGAACTCGACCAGCACAGCCAGGGCGACCCAGAAGACCAGAACCGGCGACGCGTACCGGCTGGACATGGCCTGTTCCGGACCGAAGACGGCGCGGCCGACCGCCGTGATGCCGACGGCCGTCAGCACGAAGCATCCCAGGGCCAGCAAGGTCAAGGAGGCCGGCGACCGGTCCCGTCGCAGGGCTGCCGCCGCCACGGCGGCGAAGGCGACCAGTCCCCACGCGCCCGCCCAACCTGCGGCCGCCACCGCGTTCCAGCCGACCAGCGCGTGGAGGCCGGCGCCGATGGGACCGCCGAGGTCCACCAGGACGTGCACGCCGAAGCGCTTTGCCCAGGTGGCGAACGTGACGGCCTCCGGATCTCGCACGATGTGATGGTAACCGTGCAGGTACAGGCCCAGCAGCGCCACCGCCATGATGCCGATGGCCGATGCGTCGCGCCGAGGTCGGCCGACCAGCACGGCGAGCGGGACGGCGATGAACGCCGCGGCGAAGCCGCTCGCCAGGGTGAAGGTCGTGCAGGTCATGGCCACAAGGATGGCGAACAGTCCCAAGGGCGTTCGCCGACCGAAGGCCACGAGGAGGAAGACGATGGCCGCTCCCAGCGTCACCCCGAAGAACTGGACCTGGAAGCCCCAGGTGAAGTTTTCCCACTGGACCGACCAGAACAGCATGCTCAGCACGAAGCCGCAGCCGAGCGCCGTGCCGGCGAGGTCGGGCCTCGCGTTCTTCGCGCGTGTGCGGATCAGCAGGATGCAGGCGACGCCCTGGATGACGAGGTTGACGGCGAGATCGAAGATGTTCCGCTCGCGGAACAGCCATCGGTCGACCATGAAGACGAAGCGGGGCAACAGGATGCGGTGTTCGTTGTGCTGTGACGTCAGCCAGTTCCAGCCGATGTCGCGGCCCGACACCAGCTGTTGCCATTGGTCCTCGATCGGCACGGGCATCCAGCAGCGCAGGACCATCCGGACCGTCGTGCACGCCACGAACACGCCGCAGCAGAACACGAGGAGCCCGACCGCAGCCATCGCGATCCGCCCCGGCGAAGCCGAGAAGGACGGGCGAAGCCGCGCCGCGAGAGCGCGACGGGGACGCTCGACCGTCGCTTGAGGCGCGTCCGTCACGGTGGCATCCCGCGATCGCTTTCCGGACCTCGCAGGGCGGGTGCTTCCGCACCGCGACGACGGCCCGTGAACTCGATCTCGATTCTCATCCGCGGGTCGGCCAGGCCTGCCACCAGCATGGTGGCGGCCGGCGGGGCGGCGCCGAACCGCGCGCGCAGCGCCGGCCAGCAGGACGCGAAATCCTCTGCCCGGGGCAGGATGTACCGTACCCGGAGCGCGTCGCCGAAGTCGAAGCCGGCGGCCGACAATGCCGCCGCGATGTTGTCGAGGGCGCGCTCGCATTGCGCCACGACGTCCTCGGCGATCGTGCCGGCCGCATAGTCGAACCCCGTCGTGCCCGACACGAAGACCCAGTCGCCGTCCACGACGGCCCGGCTGTAGCCCATCTCGGCTTCGAACCGCGAGCCCGACGAGATCCACCGCCGCTCCGGCATGCCGCTCTCCCCGATCCCGGCCGCCGCGAATCGGGCAGGGCCACCGAAACCGTATCGTCAACGAAACTTGAAAGCAACGATCTGGTCACGTTGCGCTTTGCCGCCAGCTTAACCTTGCCGAATTCCGATCACTTGCCGTTCATATTCCGGCAATCGCCAGCGGCCAAAGTCGAGATAACAGAAGGACGCAGCACCATGATGATCGAGAGCGCAATCCAGGCCGAACTGTCCGCCAATATCGTCGAGATCGCGGTCGGGTCCTCGGGCGTTTCCGCCGCCGACGTGGCCTCGCTGCACCGCCACCTCTTCGCCGACGGCTCGCTCGACCGGACCGAAGCCGAGGCGCTCTTCGACCTCGAGCGCGCCGCGCTGAGCCGCTGCGAGGCCTGGACGGCCTTCTTCGTGCAGGCGGTGACCGACCACGTGGTGTGGGGCGAGCGGCCGACCGGCCGCCTCGACGAAGGCCAGGCTGAGTGGCTCCTCGCCCAGGTCGACATGACCCGGACGCCGGCGGCCTTCGCCGTCCTGGTAAACGTCATCGACGAGGCCCAGAGCCTGCCGTCCTGGTTCGCCGGCGCCGTCAAGGCCCGCGCGGTGGCGGGCTGGCCCGGCGTGTCGCGCGGCGAGGGCGCCGTCTCGCGCCCGCTGCGACGGGCCGCCTGAGGCCGGCGGCGCGCGCTCCGCGCCTCAGCCCGAGTGGCTCATCACCAGCGCGATCACGGCGAAGAGCACGATGACGAGCACGAGGCCGCCGATCAGCACGTAGCGCACGCCGACCCCGGATTTACCGGCGCTGGCATCTGTCTTGTCGAGGCGTGTCGGGCGTTCGCTCATCGGTTTCCCTCCCCAGAGAAGCGTGCAACGGCAGCCGTGTCCGCAAGTTCCGCGCCGGGGGCCGCCGTGGGCCCGAACACGGCCTCGAACTCTGCCCGCAACAGGGCGTCGAACTCCGCCATCGCGATGGGATGACCCAAATCGACGAGGCTGGTCACGCCGTAATGGGCTTCGGCGATGCCGCAGGGCACGATGCCGGCGAAATGCGACAGGTCGGGCTCGACGTTGACCGAGATGCCGTGAAAGCTGACCCAGCGCTTGAGCCGGATGCCGATGGCGGCGACCTTGTCCTCGGCGGGCGTGCCGTCGAGGCCGGCCGGCCTGTCGGGTCGCGCCACCCACACCCCGACCCTGTCGTCCCGCCGCTCGCCGCGGATGTTCAGCCGCGCCAGCGTGCCGATGATCCAGGCCTCGAGCGCCGCCACGAAGGCCCGCACATCCGGCCGGCGCCGGTTGAGGTCCAGCATGGCATAGGCGACCCTCTGCCCCGGCCCGTGATAGGTGTATTGCCCGCCGCGACCCGTGCTGTGCACGGGGAACCGCGGCGCCCGCAGATCGCCGTCCCGCGCCGACGTGCCGGCCGTGTAGAGCGGCGGATGTTCCACCAGCCAGATACGCTCGGCCGCCGTGCCGGCCGCGATGCGGGCGACGCGCGCCTCCATGGCGGCCACCGCTTCCGCGTAGGCGACGGGCCCGTCGGCCACGGCCCACTCGACCGGCGGGCTGCCGGGCGGGGCGCGGAAGCCGGCGCGGTCGGTCCGGCGGGATCCGGCCGGCGGGGTGTCGGAAGCAGGCTCGCGCGTCGTTTCGGGCATGGCCCACCATAGCCCCGGTCGGCGAAAGCGAAAACACGTCACAATCGCGCTTGCCAGCCCCGGCCCGGTTTGTTAGTTGACGGGCCTCGCCGACCCCGGGCTCGACCCGGAGCGACACGGTCGCGGCCATGGCGGAATTGGTAGACGCGCTAGCTTGAGGTGCTAGTTGGGAAACCAGTGGAGGTTCGAGTCCTCTTGGCCGCACCAGTGACCCTCCCTCGACAGGACAGCCCCGCATCGGGTGGCCTGGTCCTCCTTCGAGGCAGTCGGTTCGAACGCTCACGCTGAGTGGCAGGCGGGGTCGACAGCCGCGACAGCCTACATCGGCGACGGCCGACATCCGCGATAGCCGACATGGATGGTTCGCCGCAACGAACTCCTACGGCGTCGGCCGATGTCACACCTCCACGCGGGCGTGCCGCCGATCGTGCCGGGCCGCGACACCGATGGCGGATGCCCCGTCCATCGCCTCGTGCGAATGCGGTGTCCTCCGCATGCCGAAGGCCGTGCGACCGGCTCGACGGGCGGTGAAATCGGCGATTGAGATCCCGGCTTGAAAAGACAACGTGGGAGTGACATAGATTCCCCGCACTTTCTGGGGGCGGAACGGTGTCATTCTCGTGTTCGATGGGCGGCATCGCCCACATCCCGTCTTGCGCACCGCGAGCGCTGCGCGATCCGGCGTGGATGCAATCGGGTGTCGATCGCGGCGGCGGGCCCGCGCCCAACTGGTGCCATCCACGCCTCTGCGATGGAGGCGCCGCCCCGCAAGGGCCATTCTGCCTCGCAGGGGCATCTCTCGACCAGAACTGCTCCATCCACCGGGCCATCCAGCCCGCTTGCAACCGGGACCGACGATGATTCTCCGCTCCGCCACACACTTCCCCGTCGCCCTCGCGGCCCTGTCCTTCCTGATGATGGCGGCCACCGCCGCCCCGGCTCAGGAGGTCACCAATCCGGATGTCGACAAGCTCAAGACCCAACTGGTCGCCATGGGCTTCAAGCCGACCGTCAAGGGCTCGACCGTCACGATCGAAGCCGCCGGCAGCCCGGTCAACTTCAACATTTCCGACGACAAGACCAACCTCTATGCCTTCATCTCCTATTCGGTGACGCCCGAACAGAGTGCGAAGGCGCCGCTGCTGAACCTGTTGGTCAAGAACGACAGCAACGCTTCCTACTTTGCCGTGCATACTCAGGATGGCAAGATCGATCAGATCAGTCTCAACCAGCGCACTGAGATGGAAGGCCTCAACGCGGTACGGCTGCGGGCCGTGGTCGACCTGCTGTCGCAGGGCGCCAGCGACGACATCTTCAACCCGACCACCTGGAAGTGAGGCGGGCGCCGCGACCCTCGGGGCGCGGCGCCGGACCGGATCAGCGGTCGAGCGGGCGGAGGGGCCGGCGCTCCTGATAGCGCTCCCGATACCGCTCCGTGCGGGGCTCGACCCAGCCGTCGTCCTGGCCGGTGAAGAACGACGTGAGGCAGCCGCCGGCCTGGAAATACGGCGTCGGCTCGCAGGTATGCTTGTTGGGGCCGAAGGAGCCGGCCTGCGAATTGTGGGCGGTGGCGGCCAGGGCCGATCCGGCTCCCGCCGTGGCCGCCAGCATCACCGCGACGGCCAGGACGTTCATTCTCGACATGCGATCGTCTCCCCTGCGACAGTCTCCGTCGATTCAACGCACGACGCTCGCCGTCGTTGCATGGGGCGGTCCGGCCGGGGCCGGCCGAGCCCGGGCGGCATTTGACGCCCGCCCGCCGCTGCGGCTATGCGCTCCCTGCGGCAGGCGCGGCGGGACCTCATGAAGAAGATCGTCACCATCGGTGAAATCGTCGTGGAGGTCATGGCGACGCAGCCCGGGCGCGGCTTCCTCGAACCACTGGCGCTGGTCGGCCCCTTCCCATCGGGCGCGCCCGCCATCTTCATCGACCAGGTGGGCCGCCTCGGCCAGCCCTGCGGCATGATCGGGCGCGTCGGCGACGACGATTTCGGGCGGATCAACACGCGCCGCCTCGCCGCCGACGGCGTCGACGTCTCGGCCATCGCGGTCGACCCTGAGGCCGCCACCGGCAGCGCCTTCGTGCGCTACCGCGACGACGGCGACCGCGATTTCGTCTTCAACATCCGGCACAGCGCCAACGGCGGCCTGGCGCTCGACGCTGCCGGGCGCGCCCTGATCGCCGGGGCCGACCACCTCCACGTCATGGGCTCGTCGCTCTTCTCCCCCGCCGTGGTGGCGGCCACCGAGGAGGCCGTCGCCGCCATCAAGGGCAAGGGCGGCACGGTCTCGTTCGATCCCAACATCCGGCGCGAACTCCTGGCGCTGCCGGGCATGCGGGCCGCGCTGACGGCGCTGCTGGCGCGCTGCGACCTGTTCCTGCCGAGCGGGCCCGAACTGCTGCTCTTCGCCAGCGCGGGCGACGAGGCCGGCGCCGTGGCCGAGATCCTGTCGGGCGGCGTCCGGGCCGTGGTGGTCAAGCGCGGCGCCGCCGGGGCCGACTACCACGACGCCGACGGCAGCTTCAGCCAGGCGGCCTTCCCGGTCGAGGAGCTCGACCCGACCGGCGCCGGCGATTGTTTCGGCGCCGCCTTCGTGGTCTTCTGGCTGCGCGGCCACCCGCCCGCCGAAACGCTGCGCTACGCCGCCGCCGCCGGCGCCCGCGCCGTGACGCGCCGCGGCCCCATGGAGGGCGCCTCCACCCGGGCCGAGCTCGACGCCTTCCTGGCCACGACGCAGGAGCGCGCCCGATGACCCCGGACGGCATCGCCGACATCGCCCGCCTGCGCCATGCCGGCACGCGGGTCGGCATCACCTCGGTCTGCACCGCCCATCCGCTGGCCATCGAGGCGGCGCTGCTTCAGGGCATCGCCGACGGCGCGCCGGTGCTGATCGAGGCGACCTGCAACCAGGTCAACCAGGACGGCGGCTACACCGGCATGACGCCGGCCGGGTTCCGCGACTTCGTGCTCGGCATCGCGGCGCGGGTCGGCTTCGACCCCGCGCGGCTGATCCTCGGCGGCGACCACCTCGGGCCGAACCCCTGGCGCGCCAAGCCGGCCGAGGAGGCCATGGCCAAGGCCGAGGCCATGATCGCCGCCTATGCGGCGGCCGGCTTCTCCAAGCTCCACCTCGACACGTCCATGGGTTGCCACGGCGAGCCCGCGGCGCTCGCCGATGAACAGACGGCGGCCCGGGCGGCGCGGCTCGCCGGGGCGGCCGAGCGCGCCGTCGCCGAAGCGGGCCTGCCGCCGCCCGTCTACGTCATCGGCACCGAAGTGCCGGTGCCGGGCGGCGCCACCCATGCGCTCGACCACCTCGAGGCGACCCGCCCCGAGGCGGCGTTCGCCACCGTGGAGGTCCACCGCGCGGCCTTCGCGGCGGCCGGCCTGTCCGGGGCCTTCGGCCGCGCCATCGGCGTGGTGGTGCAGCCGGGCGTCGAGTTCGGCCACGCCGACGTCATCGGCTACGACCCGGCGGCGGCGCGCGACCTCGCGGCCGCCTTGGAGCGCCTGCCGCAATTCGTGTTCGAGGCCCATTCGACCGACTACCAGTCGGCCGCCGCCCTGCGGGCGCTGGTCGACGACGGCTTCGCCATCCTCAAGGTCGGGCCCGGCCTCACCTTCGCGCTGCGCGAAGCGCTCTACGGGCTCGACCACGTCGCCGATGTCGTGGCGCCGCAGCCGGGCGCGACGCCGCTGCGCGACGCCATGGATCGCCTGATGCTCGCCGAGCCCGGCCATTGGCGTCGCTATTACGATGGCGAGGGCGCCGACCTCGTCGCCCAGCGCCACTTCTCCTACAGCGACCGCATCCGCTACTACTGGCCCCACCCCGACGCGCAGGCCGCCGTCGACGCCCTCATGGCGCGGCTCGGCGACCGGCCCATCCCGGAGACTCTGGTGAGCCAATACCTGCCCCGGCTCTGGGACGGGGTGCGCGACGGCGCCGTGCGCCCCGTCGCGCGGGACCTGCTGGTCGCGGCCGTGCGGGCCGCGCTCGCCCCCTACAGCGCCGCCTGCGCCTGAACCAATCCCAGACCGGGCCCGCCACCGGCCGGCCGCCACAGGAGAGAAACGCCATGCAGCTCGACGGCAAGGTCGCCATCGTCACGGGGGCCGCGCGCGGCATCGGCCGCGCCATCGCGGAGCGCTATCACGCCGAGGGCGCCAGGGTCGTGATCGCCGACCTCAACCATGCCGGCGCCCAGGCGGTGGCGCAGGCGCTGGGCCACCGGGCCCTCGGGTTGCAGCTCGACGTGACGCACCAGGATTCCATTGACGCCTTGGTGGCCCGCGTAGTCGCCGAATACGGCGGGGTCGACATCCTGGTGAACAATGCCGGCCTGTTCGACCTCGCGCCCACGATGGAGATCACGCGGGAAAGCTACCGGCGCGTCTACGCCGTCAACGTCGAGGGGCTGCTGTTCACCCTGCAGACCGTCGCCCGGCAGATGATCGTGCAGGGCCGCGGCGGCAAGATCATCAATTTCGCCTCGCAGGCGGGCCGTCGCGGCGAGCCGCTGGTGGCGATCTACTGCTCGTCGAAGGCGGCCGTGATCAGCCTGACGCAGAGCACCGGGCTCGACCTCATCCGCCACGGCATCAACGTCAACGCCATCGCGCCCGGCGTCGTCGACAACGAGCATTGGGACCACGTCGACGCGATGTTCGCCAAATACGAGAACCTCCAGCCGGGCGAGAAGAAGCGCACGGTGGGCGCCTCCGTCCCCTTCGGCCGCATGGCCCGTCCGGACGAGATCGGGGGCCTGGCGACCTTTCTGGCCAGCAAGGACGCCGACTACATCGTGGCGCAGTGCTACAACATCGACGGCGGCAACTGGATGAGCTGAGGCCCGCGGCGCCGCGCCGTTCGCGGCGCGGCGCTCAGCCCCTGTCCACCCGGTAGCGCAGCCACATCACGCCGCCCTCGCGCGGCTGGGAGGAGACGAGGCTCAGCCGCAGGCCCTTCGGGGTCTCGTCCTCCGCCGCGCCGTCGTAGTCGAACAGGGCCGGCCCCCCGGCGAGTCCGTCGACCGCCGGGGCGAGCAGCAGCGACAGCTCGTCGACGAGGCCGGCCTTGAGCAGGGAACCGTTGATGCCGCCCCCGCCCTCGACGAGCAGGCGCCGGATGCCGAACTCGCGGTTCAGCGTCTCGAGCACGCGGGCGAAGTCGATCGCGCCGCGGCCGCCGAACACGTAGGAGACGCCGTCGCGGCGCAGCCCGGCGAGGTGGCCGTCGGACACGTCCTCCGACACGACCACGACGAGGTGGTCGGCGTCGATGGCGTCGCGTCCCCAGCAAAGCTTGCCCGAGGCGTCGAGCGCCACCGCATAGCCGGGCGCGTCGCGCCGCGCGATATGGTCGGTGCGGGGCAGGGTCTCGGCGGCGGCGGGATAGGGCTCGCCCCGGGCATAGCCGCTCATCGTCACCCGGCCGCACATCCAGGCGTCGCCGTCGAGCAGGTCGTGTACCTTCTCGTACTCGCCGCGTCCCTCGAAGGGGCTCCAGCGGCTGGTTCTGATGCGGCCGTCGACCGAGGTGATCATGTGGACGGTGACGTGGGGCTTCATGGTCGGGTCTCTCCGGGCCGGAATCACTGCGGCTTGCGGAACTTCAGGACGAAGTTGTCGGGTTCGCCGACGGCCGCGTAGCGCTCCCGGTCCTGCGCGCCGAGCGCGAAGGTGGGGCCGAGCGTGGTGACGCCGTGGGGCCAGTCGGCCGTGTCCTTGGGATTGGCCTCGATCTCCGAGGCGGCCACGAAGGCGAAGCCGGCCAGTTCCGCCAGGCCCTTGGCATAGTCCTCGCGCACGTAGCCGTCCGCCGCGTGGGTGTCCTGCTCTCCGGCCCGGTTGCCGCGGTGGTCCACCAGCGCCAGGATGCCGCCGGGCTTCAGCGCCTTGTAGCAATCGACCAGCGCTTCCTCGGCGAAGCCCTGCTTCATCCACAGGTGCAGGTCGCGGTAGCTGAGGATGAGGTCGGCCGAGCCCGGGGGGACGATGTTCTCCGTGCCGGGCCCGAGCGTCGCCAGCTTCACGCCGGCGAAGAGGTCCTGATCCTCGGCCAGACGGCGCGTGAAATAGGCGCCGCGCTTGGTGGCGGCGTCGCGCTCCGGGCTGCCGGCGGGCTGCGTCTCGAGCGCCGCCACGTAGGTGCCGCCACCGTCTCGGAGGTAGGGCGCCAGGATCTCGGTCCAGTAGCCGCCGATCGGCCACAGCTCCACGATCGTCATGCCGGGGGTCAGGCCGAAGAAGGTGAGTTCGTCGACCGGATGGCGCGCGGCGTCGCGCGACAGGAAGCGCGGGTTGCGGGCCGGGCCGGCGACGGCGGCCTGCAGCGCCGGGTCGGGCGCCGCGGGAGTTTCTTGCCCCGGGGCGGCCCCGACCGACACCAGGAGCAGGGCGGAGGCGAGGGCGGAACGCATGCGGCGGACCATGGTGGACCTCAGACCCTCGCCAGCGTGTCGGCGTTGAGCCGCCAGACCGTGGCGTTGAGGAGCGCCGCCACCGTCACCCAGGCGAGATAGGGCACCAGCAGCCAGGCCGCGGCGGCGCTGACCGGGGCGAAGCCGACGATCGTGGCGAGGATGGACAGCCACAGCAGGACGATCTCTCCCAAGGCGAGGTCCGGCCGGTGCAGGCCGAAGAAGACGGCCGACCAGCCGGCGTTGAGCAGCAGCTGCACGCCGTAGGCGGCGAAGGGCAGGACGAAGAGCCCAGTCTCGCGCCAGGCGAGCCAGCCCGAAAGCGCGATGGCGATATAGAGCGGCGTCCAGACCACGGGGAAGACCCAGGGTCGCGGCGTCCAGCCCGGCTTGCGCAGGGTCAGGTACCAGGCGCCCGGCCTGAACACCACGCCGCTCGAGGCGGCGGCGAGGGCGGCGAGGACGAAGCCCGCCAAGGCCAGTCCCGAATTCATCTGCATGGCCTCGTCTCCCGGCGCCGGCGCGCCGCCGATGCGGTCCCGCGGCAGGGCATCACCGCCCGATCAATAGCACGATCGTGCCGATGAGGCAGACCACCGGTATCGCCATCTGCGCCGGGCGCAGGCGGGCGAAGTAGAGCGGCGCTTCGAGCTTGCGGGCCGCCATGGGGTCGAAGACTTCGAGGCTGATGTAGCCGAGCAGCAGCAGCACGGCGGCGGCCAACGGCAGCGCCACGGCCGTCAGCACGATGGCGGCAAAGCCCAGGCAGAACAGCCAAAGCATAGTGACGATCTGCCCGGCCGTGACGCCGCCCGGCGTGCGGAAGGACACGCCGCGGCGGACGCCCGACAGGAAGGTCAGGATGGCGCAGCCCCACAACAGCGTGATGGCGAGCGCCGCGCCGCGCCAGGGCTCGGCGGCGAGCCAGAAGGCGAGGACGCCGATGACGAACGGCACCATCGCGATATAGCCGAAGAACACGCCGAGCCAGGGCGTCTCGGCGGGTTCCGTCAGCGTGAAGGTGACGGAGGAGGGGGCGCGGTCGGTCATGGCACCTGCAACGCGCGGGAGCGGGGCGATGTTGCGCGGCGGCGGCGTCCCCGAGCCGTGACGGGATCGGACTTGGGCCGGGATGCCCCCTCAACCGCCCGAAGACTCGTCGTCGGCTCCGGGGACGCGGGCGACCGTTCACGGCCCCTCAGCCCGGCGCCGGGTAGCCGGCGGCCTCGGCCTCGGCCGCCCAGGCGAGGGTGGGGCCGTAATCCGCGCGGGTGACGGGCACGAAGCCCGTGAGGCACAGCGCTTCCGCCAGCGGTGGGAACCAGGGCCGGGCCGCCGCGTCGGCAAAGGCCCGCCGCAGCGCCTCTGCCCCGTCGGCGCCGAGGTCCGGCGCCGCCACCAGCGCCGGCAGCGGCGCCACGTCGGTCGAGGCCACGATCCGCAGGCGGTCGGCGATGTCGGGCCGGTGGCGGCGCAACAGCAGGTGCCAGTAGCCGTCGAGCGGGCCGACGTCGATGCGCCCGTCCAGCACGGCATCCACGATGGCCCGCGCCGTCACGAGGTCGCCGAGGCTGGCGCTGAAGAGCGGCGCCCCAGCGGCCCGTCTGAACGGCAGCAGGTGGTGGCGAGGCGCGTTGAAGCCCGAATGGGAATGCGCCACCGTCCAGCCGATCGTGCCGCCGAACGTGTCCTCGAGACGCCGGAAGGGGGCCTCGGCCCGCACCACGAAATCCGACCGGTAGAGGCCGCGCCCCCCGGCCCAGGGCGCGTCCGGCACCGGGGCGGCCAGCGGCACGACCGCGGCGAGGCCGAGCGCGATGGGAAAACCGCACATGAAGGCGGCGCCGAGGTCGGGCCGTCGCCACAGCAGGTCGAGGGGCTTCGGGGCCGGATGAGCCTCATAGGCCAGGGGCACGCCGGCGTCGGCCGCCACGCGGGCGAACAGGGCTTCCCAGGCGGCTTCGGCCTCGGGCGTCACCGCATACATGCGGGCATTGGCGATCGGCGACATGCCGCGGGCTCCGGCTGCGAGGCTCGGAGGGTAGCGCCGCGCCCGCGCCGGTGGAAAGGGGCGGCGCCGGGCCGAAACAGTTTGGCGCACGCCCGTCCTGTTCTATAGGCGGAGCGCATCACAGCGGTTCCGGGGAAGAGTCTCAACCATGCGTCACGCCGCCGGAGCGCCGGTCCTCTCCGTCCTGCTCGCCCTCCTGGCCCTGCCCGCGCTCTCGGCCCTGCCGGCCGCGGCCGACACCGCCAAGCCCGCGCCGCCGCCGCCCGTCACCGCCGACCCGTCCGTCACCACGGCGACTTTCGGGGACTGGACGGCGCGCTGCGAGAAGGGCAGCGGCGACAAGGCCGCGCGGATCTGCGAAGCCGTCCAGACCGTGCAGCTGCCCAACCAGCAGGTCGCGGTCGCGCAGATCGCCTTCGGACATGCCGGCGCCACGGACCCGCTGAAGCTCGTCGTGGTCCTGCCGGTGGACGTGTGGTTTCCCAGCAGCGTCAAGGTGTCGGCGGGCGACAAGGACCCGGCCGGCATCGAGCTGAACTGGCGTCGCTGCCTCCCGGTGGGCTGCTTCGCCGAGGCCGCGTCCTCGGACGAGGCGGCGCGGCGCTGGCGCGGCGAGACCGGGCAGGGGCGCATCACCTACAAGGACGGCGTGAACCGCGACGTCACGCTGCCGGTGTCGTTCCGCGGCCTCGCCCAGGCGCTCGACGCCCTCGCCAAGCAGCAATAGCCCGGCTCACGCCACGGCCGCCAGCAGCAGGGCCGCGCCGGCGCCGAGGCTGAGGATCATCCGCAGCCGACCGAACCAGGCGGGCGCCAGCCCCCGCGCCACGAGGTTGCGGTCGATGGGGCCGAGCACCAGGATGCCGAGGCCCAGCGCCGCGAAGCGCCAGGGTCCGGGCAGGAACAGCGCCCCCCAGCCGAAGAGTTGCGGCAGCACGCCGAACACGTAGTCGGTGGCGACGGGAACGCCGCCGGGCGGCCGCAGCGCCGCGCCCCAGCGGATGCCGCCGAGGAAGGACAGGATGGTGGCGGCGTAGGTCGCCAGCAGCACGTCGATGGTGCCGGGCGGCAGGCCCGGGGGCCAGCCGGTCACGCGGGCGACCGCCAGCGCCCAGAACGGGATCAGGCCAGCGAGGCCGAGGCCGAAGGGCAGCGCCCGTCCGGCTTCGGCCGCAGCTTCGGGCGGGGCGGCGTCGCTCACCGCTTCCTCGGCGCCAGGATCGACAGGGCGAGGTCGAACAGGGCGCCGCTCGCCGCCGTCGCGGCCGCGACCGGCGAGTTCGGGTCCAGCGTGGCCCTGGTGTAGAGGCTGCGCCGGCCCCGCTCCCCCGAAGCCTCGCGGTGCTCGCCGGGCGCGTGGAGGTTGCCGCCGGGCGTCACCTGGGGGGCCCCGAGTTGGGCGTCCTCGCCGAAGCGCGCGCTGACCTTGTCGGCGAGGTGGGGTGCCGCCTGGGCGAGGAACGACATCAGCCGGCCGGTGCCGCCGACGTAGATGTCCCGCTGCGGGTGTTCGGCGGCGTAGAGGATGGCATGCGCCACCTCTTCGGGCGCGTAATGGGGCGCGGGAAGACGCGCCTCGCGCCCGGTCGTGTTGCCGACGTTGTCGACGATCGGCGTCGCCACCGCGGCGGGTTTGACCAGCGTCACCGACACGGGCGCGCCCTCGGCTTCGAGCTCGATGCGCAGGCTGTCGGTGAAGGCCTTCACGGCATGCTTGCTGGCGGCATACATGCCCTGCACCGGCACGCCGAAGTCGCCCACGACGCTGCCGACGTTGACGAGCGCGCCGCCGGTCTGCTTCAGCGTCTTCAACGCCGCCAGCGACCCGTGCACCGTGCCCCAGAAGTTCGTGTCGAAGAGGCGGCGCGCATCGGCCTCCACCGTGTCCTCGAGCCGCGAGAACAGCGCCACGCCGGCGTTGTTGACCCAGGTGTCGATGCCGCCGAAGGCCGAGCGGGCGAGCGCCGCCACGGCCTCGATGGCGTCGCGATCCGCCACGTCGGCGGCGAGGTGGCGTGCCGCGCCGCCGTGGGTGGCGATCTCCTCGGCGAGGTCGCGCAGCGCGGCCTCGTCGCGCCCCGTCAACACGACCCGCGCACCCCTCCGGGCCGCTTCCCGCGCGGTGACGCGCCCGATGCCGCTCGACGCGCCGGTGATGACCACGGTCTGGTCCGACAGCGGCTTGAGTGTGATGAGCATGGCGCCTCCTGCCGCGCTCAACGCGCGGCGCCGTGCCTTGTTCGGCCGCCGCGCTCCGGCGTCACTCGGCGTCGCCGGCACCCTCGGCACCGCCGGACCGGCCGCCGGCACCCGTCCCGCCCTGGCGACCGCCGCCGCGGCCGCCCTTGCCGCCGGTGGCGCTGCGGTTCCACATGTCGGCGGCGACCTTCCAGTCACCGCCGACCTTGGTCCAGATCAGCAGGTATTTGCCGTCGACGGTGTTGTTCTGCATCTTGAAGGCGAAGGTGCCGACCTCGCGGGCGGTGTTGTCGTCGATCGGCTGCAGGTCGTCGGTGGTGTATTTCAGGTTCTTCACGGCCCGGGTCATGTTGCCCAGGAACTGCTGGATCTGGGCCTTGCCGTTGATGGGGCCGCGGCCCGGCGGCAGCGCCACGGCGCCATCGGTGAGGAAGGAGGCAGCCGTCTGGGCGTCGCCGCTGGCCAAGGCCGCCGTGAACTTGCCGCTGGCTTCGCGCGCGCCCGAGACGTCCTGCGCCACGGCAGGGGCTGCCGCGCCGCAGAGTAGGAGGGCGATCAAGAGTTTCCGCATGCGATTGGTTCCGATGTGGTGGTGACGGCCGGCCCGCGCCGGCCCCGACGAGGCGCGCGAGGGCGGCTCAGTCCTTCTGACCGTTGTAAAGGCCGCCGTTGCCCTCGTAGAGGCCGCCTCCGCCTTGACCGCCCCCACCTTGATTGCCGCCGCCTTGGCCGCCCCCGCCCTGTCCCCGCCGCGGGCCGCCGGCCCCGCCGCCGCCGGCCTGGAACGACGGGCGTCCGCCTCCCTGCCGATAGCCGCCGCCGGCCCCTGGGCCGCCGTTTCCGCCCTGGCGGTAGCCGCCGCCCTGGCGATAACCCCCCTGTCCGGCGCCTGGCCCGCCGCCCTGTCCCCCGCCTTGTCCGCCACCTTGGCCCCGGCCGCTGCCCTGGCGCTGACCCTGGCCTTGGCCTTGGCCCTGCCCGGGTCGACGACCGCCGGCCGCCGGTTCGCCGTTGCGGTTCCAGATGGCGCTCTCGATCTGCCATTCCCCATCGACGAGCTGCCAGACGAAGACGTATTTGCCGTCCGTGGGCGTGCCGTCGGCCGTCGCCATCACGTAGGTGCCGGCTTCGCGCCGCGCGGTGTCGCCGAGCGGCTTCAGGTCCACGGTGGTGAAGGTCGCGGAGGCGAAGCGGTTGGCGACGCCCCGCCAGAAGCCGCTGGCGGCCGTGCGCCCGTCGAGGAACTTGCCCCGGGGCGGAAGGATGCGGGCATCCTCCGTGTAGAAGGGCCCAAGGCCGTCGAAGTTTCGCGCCGTGAAGCCCGCCGCCAGCGCCTCGTTGAATTCGGTCGTGGCGTCGTGCTGCTTGTCGCCCGTCATGGTTCGGCCCTTTCCAGTCTCGTCGTCAACGTCCGGCGATGCGGGACGGTTTCGGTCGCCTTGCGGCAGCGGGATGCCGCGCGCATAAGCGGCCCCAGATCACGCCGGCCCGTGGGCCGGCCTCGAACGGGACCGTTGCGGCATGCGATTTCTTCGGCTCACCCAGGCCAACACCGGCGTGACCATCCACGTCAACATGGACCAGGTCGTGGTGATCGCCCCCAACAAGACCGGCGGCGCCGTGTTGCTGACCACGGCGGTCGACAAGGACGCGGCCCGCATCGTGCCCGTGAAGGAGACCCCGCAGGAGGTCGTGGCGATGCTGGACGCCGGCGCGAAACCGGCCGGCTGATCCGGGCCCGCCGTCACCGTGCCGCGACGGCGGCCGTCGTGCCCACGGCGGCGCTGTCGGGCCGCGGGCCGAACAGGCGGGACAGGTAGGCGTAGTAATCCGGCTGCCGCGTCCGGATCGTGTCCCGCGTGTAGGGGTCGCGCGCCACCGTGCCGTTGAGGAAGCAGCTCGCCGTCACGGCGAAGAACTCCGCGGGGTTCGACATCATGTAGGCCTCCGGCGGGTACAGGCCGCGCGCCCGCGCCTCGTCGAAGAAGCGGCGCACCGTCGCGTTGCGGAAGCCGCCCGGGAAGGTCCTGTATTCGAGCACATGCATGTATTCGTGCAGCAGCACGGGCCGGGTGTCGTTCGCCTGCAGCGATCCCAACGTCACTTCCGACCCGCCGCTGTAGTGGCTGCCGCCGCCCGCGAAGCTGACCGAGATGCGGATCGGCACGGCGCGGAACCGCGCCAGCATGGCGGGGCCGACGCCGGACCGGTCCACGATGTCGATCTGGTCGTGCACGGCCGCGATGGCACCGTCGAGGCGTATCCGGCCTTCGGCCCCGCCGACGTCGATGCGGAAGCCGTGGTAGCTGCGGAACGGACCCATGGGGCCGCGGCTGGCTCGGCGCCGGGCCGGCCCGCCACCGTAGGGGCCTCCGCCTTGGAACCCCCCGCCATCGGGGCTCCCGCCGTAGGGGCCCGGATCCATGAAGGGCCCCGGACCCGGGTCGCCATCGGGCATGCCGTAGCCGGGGCCACCCATCATCGGCCCGCCCATCATGGGATCACCCATCATGGGGCCGCCGTATTGGACAGGGGTGATCCCCGGCTCCGCCGCGGCTGCCGGCATCGTCCCGAGGACGGCCATCGCCACGGCCGTGCCCCATATCGTCAAGCGTCGCATCCCGTCATCCGCAGTTCGACGCGCCCGCCCATGCTGTAGCACCGAGAGGGCCGTGGACGGAAGTGGCGGGTGAGCGTCCGGTAGCGCCCGGGCCGGTCAGGCTCCGGCGGGCGGGCGCATGCGGCCCATGCCCATGCGGCCGCCCTGGTTCATGCCGGGGTTCGGCGCCATGGGGCGGCGCGGCCCATCCTTGGGGACCGAGGGCAGGATCACCTCGACGCCGCGCGGGTTGCCGCCCGGCCGGCGCCAGAAGTTCCGGCCCGAGAAGCGCTCGTAGAGTTCGGGCGGCAGGATGGTGGGACGCTCCGAAAAGCGCACCTTGCGCCCCACCGTGTGCAGCCCCGGCACGCCGAGGTCGGCGTCGAAGCTGTCGCCCTCGGAATAGACGACGTTCTCGAAGTCGTGTTCGAAGGGTTCGAGGCCGAGCTTGGCGTAGATCAGCTCCATGGTGCGCTGGGGCTCGCGGCACAGCGCCTCGTAGTCGACCAGGATCAGCTTGTCGGAGAACTCGCCGTAGAAGGCTTCCTGCGTGGCGTTCCAGGCGAAGCCGACCGTGCCGCCGGGGGAGGCCAGCGAGTTGACCCGGGTGTGGACCGTGAGGGCGTCTTTCTGCTGAAACATCTTGGAGACGCCGAGCGCGTTCTTGCGCAGCACGCGCTCGAAGCTGTCGACGATCCAGACGAGGTCGCGCACGCAGACGATCATCTTGGCGTCGGGATAGAGCGCGTGGATGAGCGGCAGCTTGGCGCACCAGGCGCGGTTGGTGTCGATCACGGTCTTGGCGCCGTGCACGTCCTTGTAGAAGCCCTCGAACACCGCCTGGAGGATGTCGCGGCGCTGCTTGTCGCCGATCATGGAGGCGAATTCGCTGCGCGGCCCCATGGCGCCCTGCACGCGGCCGATCAGGGCGCCGACCGGGCTCGACATGCCGGAATGCAGTTTCGGGTTCTGCTTCAGCAGCGCGCCGAGCAGCGTCGATCCGGAGCGGGGAAGGCCGGACAGGAAGTGGATGCCGTTGTTCATAGGGTGCTTTGCAGTCTGGTCGGACGGATTCTGCCCGTGTCCATGCCCTCTGGGGCGGCGGATGTCGAGGGTGGACCGGCGGGGTCGGCCGGGCGGGACATTTCGGACCGGCGCATCGATCCCGCACCGCGGCGACGGCGTTGACGTTTGCAGCGCTGCTCCCGCGGCGGCGACCCCGCTCGACGCGTCCCGGCGCCGCCGGGGCGGACCGCGCGAGGGGGCCGAAGCTGCCGGACGGAGGGCGCCCCACCGCCCGACACCGCCGTGACCGGGCTGCGCCGGACGCGCTCCCCGGCGTATGGTGCCGCCGGGCGCGCCGTCCGGCCGTCCCTCGCCTCCGCGCCGGACCGCCCTCGACGGCCCCGTGCTTCCCGCCCCGCCACCCCGAGGTCGACCCCGTGAGCCACCTGTTCCAACCCCTGCAGCTCGGGGCGCTCGCCCTCGAGAACCGCATCGTCGTGGCGCCCATGTGCCAATATTCCGCCGAGGACGGCTGCGCCACCGACTGGCACACCATGCATCTCGGCACGCTGGCCCTGTCGGGCGCGGGCCTGCTCATCACCGAGGCCGCCGCCGTGTCGCCCGAGGGCCGCATCACCCCCGCCGACCTCGGCCTCTATTCCGACGCCGCCGAGGCCGCGCTCGGGCGGGTGCTGGCGGCGATGCGGCGCCATTCGCCCATGCCGGTCGCCGTCCAGCTCGCCCATGCGGGACGCAAGGCATCGAGCCGGGCGCCCTGGGACGGCGGCGACCAGATCGCCCCGGACGCGCCCGGAGGCTGGCAGACCGAGGCGCCCTCGGCCCTGCCGCACGGCGAGGGGGAACGGCCCCCGACGGCGCTCGACGGCGACGGGCTCGACCGGGTGAAGCGCGACTTCGCCGCCGCCGCCGCCCGCGCGGCACGGCTCGGCCTCGACGGCATCGAGCTGCATGGCGCCCACGGCTACCTGCTGCACCAGTTCCTGTCGCCGCTGGCCAACCGGCGCACGGACGCCTACGGCGGCAGCCTCGAGAACCGCATGCGCTTCCCGCTGGAGGTCTTCGACGCGGTCCGGGCCGCCGTGCCGGCCGACATGCCGGTGTGGATGCGCGTGTCCGCCAGCGATTGGGTGGCGGGCGGCTGGGACGTCGACGGCACGGTGGCGCTGTCGCGCCAGCTGGAGGCGCGGGGCTGCGCCGCCGTGCATGTGTCGTCGGGCGGCGTGTCGCCGCACCAGGCCATCGCAATCGGCCCCAACTACCAGGTGGGCTTCGCCGCGACCGTGAAGCGTGCGGTCTCGATCCCCGTCATGGCGGTGGGGCTCATCACCGAGCCCGAACAGGCCGAGGCCATCGTGGCGGGCGGGGACGCCGATGCCGTGTCGCTGGCCCGCGCCATGCTCTACGACCCGCGCTGGCCCTGGCACGCCGCGGCGGCGCTCGGCGCCCAGGTGCGGGCGCCGAAGCAATATTGGCGCTCGCAGCCGCGCGCCTACAAGGACCTGTTCCGCGACGCGAGCTTCGGCCAGCGTTGAAGGCGGGGGCCGCTTCCCCCGCGGCCCCGGTTTCCCCTATGATCGCGGAAGGGCGCGCGCTCGACCGCGCGCTGAACGGGAGGGCGGCCGTGGAGCGCATCGACGGGGACTACGACTACGTCGTGGTGGGTGCCGGAACGGCGGGCTGCATCCTGGCGAACCGCCTGTCCGCGGACCCGCGGCGGCGCGTGCTGCTGCTCGAAGCCGGGGGTCGCGACAGCTGGATCTGGTTCCACATCCCGGTCGGCTACCTCTTCGCCCTCGGCAACCCGCGCGCCGACTGGATGTTCAGGACCGAGGCGGAGCCGGGGCTCAACGGCCGCGCCCTGCATTACCCCCGCGGCAAGGTCATCGGCGGCTGCTCGGCCATCAACGGCATGATTTCCATGCGGGGGCAGGCGGCCGACTACGACGGCTGGCGTGCCATGGGCCTGCCCGGCTGGGGCTGGTCCGACATGGTGGGGTGTTTCCGCCGGCTCGAAGACCATTTCCTCGGCGACGGCGAACATCACGGCGCGGGCGGGGGATGGCGCATCGAGGAGGCGCGCGTTTCCTGGCCGATCCTCGACGCCGTGCGGGAAGCCGCGGGCGAGCTCGGCGTGCCGGCGATCCCCGATTTCAACACGGGCGACAACGAGGGCGCGGGCTATTTCCACGTCAACCAGAAGCGGGGCCGGCGCTGGTCGGCGGCCCGGGGCTTCCTCAAGCCCGCGCTGAAGCGCCCCAACCTGCGCCTCGAGACCGGCGTCATGGTGGAGCGCATCCTCGTCGCCGAAGGCCGGGCCGTCGGGGTGCGCTACAGGCAGGACGGGCGCGAGGTCGAGGCCCGGGTGCGCGGCGAGGTCGTGCTGGCGGCGGGCGCCATCGGCTCGCCGCAGATCCTGCAGCTCAGCGGTATCGGTCGGCCCGACTGGCTGGCGCCGGTCGGCATCGAGACCGTGCTGGCGCGGCCCGGCGTCGGGGCCAACCTGCAGGACCACCTGCAGCAGCGCGCCATCTTCAAGGTTTCGAACACCCGCACGCTGAACGAAAGCTACCACGACCTGCCGCGCCGCGCCCTGATGGGGCTCGACTACGCGTTCCGCCGCCGCGGCCCGCTGACGGCGGCGCCCTCGCAGCTCGGCATCTTCATGCGGTCCGGGCCGGAACAGAACCGCGCCAACATCCAGTTCCACGTGCAGCCGCTGTCGCTCGACCGGTTCGGCGAGCCGCTGCACCGGTTCCCCGCCATCACGGTCAGCGCCTGCAACCTGCGGCCGACCTCGCGCGGCACGGTGCGGCCCCGCTCGGCCGACCCCGCGGCCGCGCCCGCGATCGCGCCCAACTACCTGTCGACCGAAGCCGACCGCCACGTCGCCGCCGACGCCATCCGGGCGACGCGGCGCCTCATGGCCCAGCCCGCCATGGCGCGGTTCCGGCCCGAGGAATACCTGCCGGGCCCGGCCGTGGGCGACGACGACGCGGCGCTGGCCAAGGCGGCCGGCGACATCGGCACCACGATCTTCCACCCCGTCGGCACCGCCAGGATGGGGACGCCGGACGAACCCGAGGCCGTGGTCGATGCCCGGCTGCGGGTGTTCGGCATCGCGGGGCTGCGGGTGATCGACGCCTCCATCATGCCCACCATCACGTCGGGCAACACCAACACGCCGACGGCGGGCATCGCCGAGAAGGGCGCCGAGATGATGCTGGCCGACGCCCGCTGACGTAGGGGCAAGGGGCGGAGTGACGAGGGGCGGCGGGCCGGGGGGCCGCTACAGCGGCCGGCCCAGCCGCCGCGCCAGCACGCCCACGACCCCTTCCCGGAAGGCCAGGACGCAGACGACGAAGACCGCGCCCTCCACCACGGTGACCCAGGAGCCGATGGAGGCGAGGTAGAACTCCAGCGCCATGAAGACCAGCGCCCCGACGGTCGGACCGAACATCGTCCCCATGCCGCCGATCAGCGTCATCAGCACCACCTCGCCCGACATGGTCCAATGCACGTCGGTCAGCGAGGCCAGCTGGAACACCAGGGCCTTGGTGGCGCCGGCGAGCCCGCTCAGCGCCGCCGACATGGTGAAGACGGCGAGGCGGTAGCGGTCCACCCGATAGCCCAGCGACAGCGCCCGGCTCTCGTTCTCCCGGATGGCGCGCAGAACCTGGCCGAAGGGCGAGTGGACGATGCGGTAGATGGCGAGCAGGCCGGCGACGAACACCACCAGCACGAGACCGTAGAGCGTCGCGTCCGGCGCGAGGTCGACGAGGCCGAGCAGGCGGCCGCGCGGCACGCCCTGGATGCCGTCCTCGCCCCCGGTGAAGGGCGCCTGCAGCGCCGCGAAATACACGATCTGAGCCAGGGCCAGGGTGATCATGGCGAAGTAGATGCCCTGGCGCCGGATGGCGATCGCGCCGAAGACGGCGCCGAGCGCCGCCGAGGCCAGCGTGCCGAGCAGGATGGCGGCCACGGGATCGACGCCCCAGCTCCGCGCCGCGAAGGCGCAGACGTAGCTGGCGAGGCCGAAATAGGCGGCATGGCCGAAGGACAGGAGCCCGCCGTAGCCGAGCAGGAGGTTGAAGGCCGAGGCGAAGAGCGCGAAGCACATCACCCGCATCACGAAGACCGGATAGGCGAGGAACGGCGCCACGAGCAGCGCCGCCACCAGCCCGGCGAACAGCATGGCGTGGAGCGCGCCGTCGTCGCGGCGCGGCGACCCGGCGTGCCCGGCGGTCGGCACCGGAGCGGCGACCGGGGCTGCCGCGGCTTCACTGCGGTTCACGCTGCCCTCCCGAAGAGGCCGTTGGGTTTGACCATCAGCACGGCGATCATGATGACGAAGATGACGGTGGCGGAGGCCTGCGGGTAGACCACCTTGGTCAGCCCCTCGCAGAGCCCGAGCGCGAAGCCGGTGACGACCGAGCCGAGGATCGACCCCATGCCGCCGATCACCACCACGGCGAAGACCACGATGATGATGTCCGACCCCATGTTGGGGTTCACCGAATAGATCGGCGCCGCCAGCACGCCCGCCAGCGCGGCGAGCCCGACGCCGAAGCCGTAGGTGAGGGTGACGAGGCGCGGCACGTTGATGCCGAAGGCCGACACCATCACGGGGTTCTCGGTCGCGGCGCGCAGCGTCGCCCCGAGGCTGGTCCGCTCGATGGTGAACCAGGTGGCGAGGCACACCGTCAGCGACGCCACGATGACCCAGCCGCGGTAGATCGGCAGCACCATGAAGCCGAGGTTCACGGCTCCGGTGAGCTGCGGCGGGGCCGCATAGGGCAGGCCCGACACGCCGTAGGCGTTGCGGAACAGGCCCTGGATGATGAGGGCGAGGCCGAAGGTGAGCAGCAGCCCGTAGATCGGGTCGAGCCTGTAGAGGCGCGAGATCATCAGCCGTTCCAGCACCATGCCGAAGGCCCCCACGATGACGGGGCCGAGGACCAGCGCCCCCCAATAGTTCACGCCGAGGAGGTTCAGCAGCAGGTAGCCGGCGAAGGCGCCCATCATGTAGAGGGCGCCGTGGCTGAAGTTGACGATGTTGAGCAGGCCGAAGATCACGGCGAGGCCGAGGCTCAGCAGGGCGTAGAAGGCGCCGTTGATGAGTCCCAGCGTCAGCTGGCCGAACAGCACCTGGGTGGGGATGCCGAGGATGGTGTGCACGTCGGCTCTCCGCCTCGCCGCCCGGGCCTACTTGACCAGCGGGCAATTGTCCTCGGCGAGCGGGCGGAACGCCTCGGCCGCTGGGATCGTCTGCAGCAGCTTGTAATAGTCGTATTTGCCCTTGGACTCGGCCGGCGTCTTGACCTGGTAGAGGTACATGTCGTGGGTGACGCGCCCGTCGATGCGCAGCTGGCCGTGGCCGAAGAGCGGGTCGTCGGTGGGGATCTCGCGCATCTTGGCCATCACGGCGGCAGTGTCCTTGCCCTTCAGGGCGTCGACGGCCTTGAGATAATGCAGCACCGACGCGTAGACGCCGGCCTGGTCCATGGTGGGGACCTTGCCGTCGTTGACCGCCTCGTAGCGCCGGGTCCAGGCGCGGGTGCCGTCGTCGCGGTCCCAATAGAAGGCCGTGGTGAGGTTCAGCCCCTGGGCGACCTGCAGGCCGAGGGCATGGACATCGGTGATGAAGACCAGCAGCCCGGCGAGCCGCTGCCCGCCCGACACGACGCCGAACTCGGCCGCCTGCTTGATGGAGTTCACCGTGTCGGAGCCGGCATTGGCGAGGCCGATGACCTGGGCACCCGAGCCCTGGGCCTGGAGCAGGAAGGAGGAGAAGTCGCTCGACGGGAAGGGCGTGTCGACCGACCCCGTCACGGTGCCGCCCGCCGCCTTCACGAACTTGGTGGCATCCGCCTGCAGGGCGTGGCCGAAGGCATAGTCGGCGGTGAGGAAGTACCAGCTCTTGCCGCCCTCCTTGAGGATGGAGGTCGCCGTGCTCTTCGCCAGCGCGTAGGTGTCGTAGGTCCAGTGCACGGTGTTGGGCGAGCATTGCTCACCCGTCAGCACCGACGTGCCGGCGCCCGAATTCATGAAGATCCTGTTCTTCTCGCGCGTCACCTTGGCGACGGCGAGGGCGACGCCGGAGTTCGGCACGTCCACGATGACGTCGACGCCGTCCTGGTCGAACCATTGGCGGGCGATGTTCGAGCCCGTGTCGGGCTTGTTCTGGTGGTCGGCGGTGACGAAGGAGACGTGGATGCCCTTCTTCTCCGCGCCGAAGTCCTCGACCGCCATCCTGGCGGCATTGACCGAGGGTTCGCCGGAGATGTCGAGGTAGGGGCCGGACCGGTCGTTGAGCACGCCGATCTTGACCGACACGTCGGCGAAGGCCGGCACCGCCGCGCCGAGGAGCGCCGTCGCGGCCGTCGCCGCCATCAGGACCCGCTTGAGCATCCGTTCCACTCCCGTTTCGTTTCTGCTTCACACGCCGAGGTAGGCGTGGAGCTTGTCCATGTTGGCGTCGAGCTCGGCGTTGAGGAAGCTGTCGACGACGCGCCCCTGCTCGACCACGTAGTGCCGGTCCGCCAGCGTGGCGGCGAAGCGGAAGTTCTGTTCCACCAAGATCACGGTGTAGCCCGAGGCCTTGAGCCGCGCGATCGTGCGGCCGATCTGCTGCACGATGACGGGGGCGAGCCCTTCGGTGGGCTCGTCGAGCAGCAGCAGGCTGGCGCCCGAGCGCAGGATGCGGGCGATGGCCAGCATCTGCTGCTCGCCGCCCGACATCTTGGTGCCGCCGCTGGACAGCCGCTCCTTGAGGTTGGGGAAGAGCTCGAAGATCGTCTCTCGCGACAGGCCGCCCGGCCGCACCACGGGCGGCAGCATCAGGTTCTCCTCGACCGACAGGGAGGCGAAGATGCCGCGCTCCTCCGGGCAATAGCCGATGCCGGCCCGGGCGATGAGGCGGGACGGCATGCGGATGGTTTCCTGCCCCTCGAAGCGCACCGAGCCCTTGCGCTTACCGATGACCCCCATGATGGCGCGCAGCGTCGTGGTCTTGCCGGCGCCGTTGCGGCCGAGCAGCGTCACGACCTCGCCCTTCGGCACCGTGAAGGCCATGCCGTGCAGGACGTGCGATTCGCCGTACCAGGCGTGGAGGTCCGCGACGGCGAGGCCCGCCGCCGTGCCGGCCCCCGCCACCGCGCCCGGTGCCGCCGCCGCCTCAACCATGCCCCACCCCGATATAGGCTTCGACCACGCGGGGGTCGCGCGACACCTGGTCGTAGGTGCCCTCGGCCAGCACCCGGCCCCGGGCCAGCACCGTGATGCGGTCGCTGAGCGAGGCCACGACCGACAGGTTGTGCTCCACCATCAGCACGGTGCGCCCCTTGGCGGCACGCCGGATGAGGGCCGCGGTGCGGTCGATGTCCTCGTGGGCCATGCCCGCCATGGGCTCGTCGAGCAGCATCAGCTCGGGCGACAGCGCCAGGGTGGTGGCGAGTTCCAGCGCGCGCTTGCGGCCGTAGGACAGGTCGGCGGCGCGCCCGTCGGCGTGGCCCGCCAGCCCCACCTGTTCGATGAGGCCGAAGGCTTCGGCATCGTAGCGGCGCAGCAGCTTCTCGGAGCGCCAGAAGTCGAAGTTGTCGCCCCGCTGCCGCTGCAGGGCGATGCGCACGTTCTCCAGCACGGAAAGGTGCGGGAAGGTCGCCGAGATCTGGAAGGAGCGCACGAGGCCCAGGCGCGCCACGTCGGCGGGGCTGGTGCGGGTGATGTCGCGCCCGTTGAAGCTGATGCGGCCGCGCGTCGGCGACAGGAACTTGGTGAGGAGGTTGAAGCAGGTCGTCTTGCCGGCCCCGTTGGGGCCGATGAGCGCGTGGATGGAGCCCCGCTGCACGGCGAGGTCGACCCCGTCGACCGCCACGATGCCCCGGAACGTCTTCGCCAACCCCTGCGTCGTGAGGATGAAGTCCTCCGCCACGCGTCCCCCCCGCTGTGCCCCGGCCGCGTCATGGCTGCCATGCTTTGTTGCCGCGCAGCATGGCGGATGGGGGCGCGGAGGGCAAGGCAGCCGTTCGGCAAAACGGATCTGGGGCGGCTCGTTCGACGTCGTGCCTCGCGCCACAGTCACGGCCGTCATCCTGAGCTTCCGCAGCCGCGCCCTGAAACGGTGCTGGACCCGGAGCGACGCTTCTGGCCTGCGCCCCGATTGGGCGCGCAAGGTCCGTCGGCAGCTCTCGCTCCTCGACCAGGCCACGAGGCCCGACGACATGGACGCGGTGTCCTACGGCTGTCACGCGCTCACCGGCGACCGAGCCGGACGGTTCTCGATCGTCGCCTTGCGCGACTGGCGCATCACCTTCGGCGAGGACGCCGTGGAGGTCGGCCTGGAGGATCACCATGGAGGATGACGACGTGCGCCGCGACCCGGCCCGACGGCCCGTTCACCCCGGGGGAGATCCTGCGCGAGGATGTGCTGCCCGGCCTCGGGCGACCGGTTTCGACGTCGACGCGCCATCTCGGCGTCACCCGGCCGGCGCTGCACCGCGTCCTGTCGGGGCGGGCAGCCATCTCGCCCGAGATGGCGCTCCGGATCGGCAAGCTCTGCGGCAACGGCCCGAGCGTGTGGCTGCGCCTGCAGGACGCCCATGACCTTTGGCCCGCCGAGCGGTCGGTCGACGTGACGCGCATCTCGACGCTGCGGGTGGCGTGGGGGGAGGGGGCAGCATAAGGAGAAGCGCAGACGGCTGTTTCTACCCCCAAGCCGATATCCGGAATGTTTGTTCTTGGACAGTCTGACGAGGCTGTTTGATCAACACTCTCCTCGACCTCATTTGATGACGCGCTGTCACCTCTACACGCCTCGGATCACGAGTGTTCTTCGGCTTGGGAACGTGCCGGCAACTAAGGCATGTTGAGAGTGGCAATGGGGGAATCAGCGTGCATTCCAACCCGAGTCAATGATCGACTACTGTCCTCGGTTGTGGGAGATGTGGAACGGGCAGCCTCATCGAGGGCGCCATCCGGCGCAGCATCAGAGCGATCGAGCTGACCGGGAAGGAACGGTCGCCGACGGCGAGGGCCGTGGCGTCGAGCGTTTGATCATCGCTCTGTGGCCGATGCAGACCCTTGTCGTCTAGCTCGGCTGCAGCAGACGCGTCATGACCGCGTGATCGCAAACTGTCGGATCGGCAGGCGAGCGCTGGGTGACTGCTTTTCTCGGCAGGTGCGCCGGAGGGCGGTCGACGACGATAGGGGACAAGGAGCCAGAAGGCCCGCTATCGTCATCGACGACGGCGGACCCGGCCCCTACACGAAGAGAGATGGGATGCGCAGGACGGTCCGGGGGCATGAGGGACGGCTTGGACGATACCCAACGCAGCTTTTACGGGCTGAAATTTGAGAACGCTTTCCTTCGCGAGAAAGGCAAGGCGTTCGAGAGCTTGTTCGCGCGCTTGATGGCCCACGGCTTCACCGGCGACTTCGAGCCGGTGCGTCCTTATGGCTCGAAGGGCGACCTCAAATGCGATGGCTTCCGGCCGAGCGACGGCACCGTGTTCCAGGCTTACGCGCCAGATTCTACCAAGCTCGCCGAACTGCTCGCGAAGATCGACGAGGACCTTGCCGGCGCCCTCACCCACTGGGGCGCGAAGATGCGGCGCTGGGAGCTTGTCCATAACGACGTGCGCGGCCTTCCCGCCGAGGCCGTGCGCAGGCTTGACGAGCTGCGCGCCGCCATCCCTGCAGTCACCATCGCCGTCTTCGGCGAGGCGGAAATGCGTGCTGTTGCCATGCGGCTCGCACTCCATCAGCTCGAAGACCTGTTTGGCGTCGTGCCCTCTCAGCGCACTCTTGAGCGGCTCGACTTCACGAACCTGCGCCCGGTCCTGATCGCGATCCAGCGGCGCGATCCGGGGGCCGAGCCGCCGCTCGCCGCCCCTTCGGCGACCAAGCTCCAGCACAACGCGCTTTCACCAGATGCGGCGCTGCTGCTCCGTCAGGGACGGCGTCGTGAGAAGCTCGTGCAAGACTTCTTCGACGCTTGGCCCGATCCGAGTTTCGGTGAGGATGTCGCAGAGGCCTTCCGCGCCCGCTACCAAGCTCTGAAGGCGGTTGATCTCGACCCGGACCACATCTTCGGCCAACTCCAAACTTTCGCCGGCGGCATGGAGGGCGAGCCGTCGCACCAGGGTGCAGTGCTCGCCGTCCTCTCCTACTTTTTCGAGCGCTGTGACATTTTCGAGGATGTCGTTCAGGACACGAACGCATGATCCTGCCGACGAAGCATCTCCGCCCTGACCGGGCGCTTCTCACCGTAGGCGGTGATCTCCTCGTCTCTCTGCGCGAGCCGATGACCGTATCGCGTTTGTGGGACGACGTTCGCGCGAAACGTGGCGACTCTGGCGAGCCTGCCCCCATCAATTACGACTGGTTCGTTCTCGCGCTCGATCTCCTATTCATCATCGGAGCTATCGAACTCGACCGCGGTCTTCTCCGGAAGGCTACCCTATGATTCATAGCATCAGCAGCGAACTGGCCAGCTTCAAAGCCCTGACCTTCGGGCCGGGGTTGAACATTCTCCTCGCCGATAAGAGCGAGGGCGCCAACGATCGCCAGTCGCGCAACGGCGCGGGCAAAACGAGCTTCGTGGAGCTGATCCACTTCCTTTTCGGCGGGAACGCCGACAAGGACAGCATCTTTCGGTCGCCCGAACTGATGTCTTGGGCGTTCGAAGCCCGCGTCGACGTCGGCGGAGCGATCGTCGATGTGACTCGCTCGGGCATCAAGCCGTCGCGCGTCCGCCTTCAGGGCGACACGTCTGCGTGGCCGCTGCAACCCAGCCTCGATGCCAAAACAGGCGACTTGGTCTTTACCAACGAGCAATGGCGCGCGCTCCTCGGCAGCATGTTCTTCTTCCTGAGCGGGAACGACGAGGGCAACGATCAGCCGCGGTTCCGACCGACATTCAGGTCGCTGTTTTCCTACTTCGCGCGTCGCCAAAACAGCGGCGGGCTCGTCGCACCAACCCAACAAGCGAGCATGCAGCAGGCCTGGGACCAGCAGGTCGCCATATCCTACCTGCTCGGCCTCGATGCCCGTCTCCCGCAGGAGTTCCAGGAAGTCCGCACGCAGGAAAAGGCCATGGCCGAGCTGCGCAAGGCCGCGAAGGAAGGCGGCCTCGGGCGCTATTTCGGGACGGCGGCGGATCTGCGCACCCGGCTGACCATCGCCGAGGCCCGATCGCGGCGCCTCGCCGAACAGCTCGCCTCCTTCAACGTCGTTCCCGAATATGCCGAGTTCGAGCGCGAAGCCTCCGTGCTCACGCGAGACATCTCGGGCCTCAACGACGAGAATACGATCGACCGCGAGCTGATCCTCCAGCTGCGGGACGCTATCAGCAGCGAGCAGCCGCCCGCGGCCAACAACCTCGATCGCCTCTACCGCGAGGCCGGCGTCATCTTGCCGGGCACCGTCGGCCGGCGCTTCGATGAGGTTGCCGCGTTTCACCAAGCTGTGGTCCAGAACCGTCGCGCGCACCTGGCCAACGAGGTCGAAACGGCCGAGGCACGTATTGCCGACCGTGACCGCAGACGCGAGCAGCTCGACGACCGCCGTCGTCAACTTATGGGCATGCTGCGATCGGGTGGCGCGCTGGAGCACTTCGCTCGACTTCAGGAGGAGGCTGGCCGGGCCGAGGCGGAGGCCGAAGGCCTACGACAGCGTCTCGCCACTGCCGAGCGGATCGAGAGCACCAAGGTCGAGCTGGAAATCGAGCGCGCTCGCTTGCTCAAAGCGCTTCAGACCGATCTTCACGAACGGTCGGAACTCATCTCCGAGGCGATCCTCACGTTCGAAGAACTCTCGAACGCTCTCTACGAGAAGGCGGGGAGCCTAACGATCAGCGCGACCCCGAACGGCCCGACCGTTGACGTCCGTATCGATGCCCAGCGAAGCAAGGGGATCACCAACATGCAGATTTTCTGCTTCGATCTGATGCTCGCCGACCTCGCGACCCGGCGCGGAATGGGTCCGGGATTCCTCGTCCATGACAGCCATCTCTTTGATGGCGTGGACGAGCGCCAGGTGGCCAAGGCGCTCCAGCTCGGCGCCGACCACGCGGCGTCGGTTGGTTATCAATACATCGTCACGATGAACTCGGATGCGCTGCCCCGAGATGGCTTCCGTCCAGGGTTCGATGTCGACGCTTTCGTGCGCCCGACCAAGCTCACCGATGCTACCGAAACGGGCGGCTTGTTCGGGCTCCGATTCAACTAATCAGGTCTGCCAGCATGTCGCCGGCAAGCGGTTTGTCCGCGTCACAGAAATCCAGACATCGCCGCCAACCAGCCCTGAAGGGCGCGATCCCGAAAGCCCGGAAGTTGGCTGCCCGCCAACGTCCGCCCCTGCCACGTCCCACCTCCATCTCCACCCTGGCGCGCCCCCGTCCCAAGCTAGCGCCCCCCTCCCTCACCCCTTAAAGGAGAGCCCAGCCCCCCACGCTCCCGGAGCCCCCCATGATCCCCCGCTATTCCCGTCCCGCCATGGTGGCGCTGTGGGAGCCCGAGACCCGGTTCCGCATCTGGTTCGAGATCGAGGCCCATGCCTGCGACGCGCTGGCCGAACTCGGCGTCATCCCGAAGTCGGCGGCCGAGACCATCTGGGCCAAGGGGCGGAACGCGACGTTCGACGTCGCCCGCATCGACGCCATCGAGCGTGAAACCAAGCACGACGTCATCGCCTTCCTGACCCATCTCGGCGAGATCGTCGGGCCGGAGGCGCGCTTCGTCCACCAGGGCATGACGTCGTCGGACGTGCTCGACACCTGCCTCGCCGTGCAGCTCAGCCGCGCCGCCGACATGCTGATCGCCGACGTCGACGCGCTCTTGGCGACGCTGAAGCACCGCGCCCACGAGCACAAGCTGACGCCGACGATCGGCCGCTCGCACGGCATCCATGCCGAGCCCGTCACCTTCGGGCTGAAGCTCGCCCAGGCCTATGCGGAGTTCTCGCGCAACCGCGAGCGGCTCGTGCAGGCCCGCGCCGAGATCGCCACCTGCGCGCTGTCGGGCGCCGTCGGCACCTTCGCCAACATCGATCCCAGGGTCGAGGAGCACGTCGCCAAGGCCATGGGGCTGACGGTCGAGCCCGTGTCGACCCAGGTGATCCCGCGCGACCGTCACGCCATGTTCTTCGCCGTGCTCGGCGTCGTGGCGTCGTCGATCGAGCGGCTGGCGATCGAGATCCGACACCTGCAGCGCACCGAGGTGCTGGAGGTGGAGGAGTTCTTCTCCGAGGGGCAGAAGGGCTCCTCCGCCATGCCGCACAAGCGCAACCCGGTGCTGACCGAGAACCTCACCGGCCTCGCCCGGCTGGTGCGCGGCATGGTGGTGCCGGCGCTGGAGAACGTGGCGCTCTGGCACGAGCGCGACATCTCGCACTCGTCGGTCGAGCGCATGATCGGGCCGGACGCCACCGTCACGCTCGACTTCGCGCTGGCGCGCCTGACGGGCGTCGTCGACAAGCTGCTGGTCTACCCGGCCAACATGCGGAAGAACCTCGACCGGCTCGGCGGCCTGGTCCACTCGCAGCGCGTGCTGCTGGCGCTGACGCAGGGCGGCGTGTCGCGCGAGGACAGCTACCGGCTGGTGCAGCGCAACGCCATGCGGGTGTGGCGCGGGGAAGGCGACTTCCTGGAGTTCCTCAAGGCCGACCCCGAGGTGACGGCCGTGCTGCCACCCGAGGCCCTCAAGCCGCTCTTCGACCTCGGCTACCATACCAAGCACGTCGACACGATCTTCGCGCGGGTCTTCGGCTGACGGCGACACCGGCCCGTCGGCGGGCCGTCCCGCCGTCCGACCGGCGCGACCTCACCGCCGGCCGAGCGGCGTCACGCGCTGCGGCGGACCGGGAGCGTGGGCTCGGCCTGTGCCGCTTCGGGCTCGCGGCACAGCGCCGTCGCCAAGGCCCGGGCCCGCTCGGCCCAGATCTCGGCGCGGCGCGCCTGGGCCTCGCCGCGGTCGCTCGCCACGGCGAGCGCGATGCGGGCCTCGTCGAGGTCGCGGCGCAGCGCCGTGGTGCGGGCCCGCTCGGCATCGAGCGCCGCCCGCAGCACCGCGACGGCCTTGTCCTCCACGGCCGGGGCGGCCACCGGCGGCGGGGCGGGGAGGGCGGCAAGCACCGGGCCGCTCGCCCCTGTCTGTTCGGCCGCGACCTGCTCGGCGAGCACGCCGAGTTCGGCGCGCAGCCGCGCGACATCGAGCCCCTCCACCCGCTCCGGATCGCCGCGATCCGAAGCGCCGCGCGGTGCGGACGGCCGCGGCTCGGGCCGCTCGGGTCCGCGCCACGGCGCCGCGATCGCGGCCGGCTCGCCGCGCTGCGGCTCGACGCCCTCCTCCTCCAGCACGATGGCGTGGAGCGTGGCGAAGAGGGCATCGCCGTCGATGCGGCCGAGGTCGAAACCCGTGCGCCCGGCGATCTCGGCCCAGAGGGCACGGCCCCGCGGCGAATGGCCGATGAAGCTCATCGACCAGTGCGGGAAGCCGCGCTCCTCCACGGGTTCGCATTGCAGCACCGCCACGTCGCTGTGGCGCGGATCGCGCTGGATCCGCTCGAAGGTGGCTTCGACGGCGACGCGCGGGCCTTCCAGCACCTGGGCGAAATAGCCGCCGTTGAACAGCAGCGCGCCCGTCACCCCCACCCGGGCGTTGTTGGCCTGGGACCGCGCCAGGATCTCGGCCACGGCGGAGACGCGGGCGTCCTCGTCCCCCACGAGCAGGTTCCGGCTCGTGTAGACCAGGCGGTAGAGTTCGTTCATCGGAGCGCTTCCGAGGCAGGTTGGAGGACGTGGGCGGCGGCGCCCTGGCGGTCGAGCAATCGCAGGATGTCGGGAGCCGGCACGGGGCGGCTGATGAGGTAGCCCTGGACGTCGGTGCAGCCCTCGTCGCGGATGCGGCGCATCTGGTCCGCCGTCTCGACGCCCTCCGCCACCGTGGTCATGCCGAAGCTGAGGCCGAGGCTCGCGATGGCCCGGATGATGGCGACGCAGTCGGGCTTGGTGGAGATGTCGGCCACGAAGGAGCGGTCGATCTTGATCTTGTCGAAGGGGAACGAGCGCAGGTAGTTGAGGGACGAATAGCCGGTGCCGAAGTCGTCCATGGAGATGCGCAGGCCGAGGTCGCGCAGCGCGTGCAGCGTTGCCAGGTTGGCCTCGTTCTCCTGCAGCAGCACGCCTTCGGTGATCTCGAGCTCCAGCCGCCGCGGCGCCAGGCCGGAACTCGACAGGGCCGACGCCACGACCTCGACGAGCTTGCGGCTCTTGAACTGCGCCGGCGACAGGTTCACCGCCACCGACAGGCTTTCGGGCCAGAGCACGGCTTCCCGGCAGGCAGTCCTCACCACCCATTCGCCGATCGGCACGATGAGCCCCGTCTCCTCGGCGAGGGGGATGAACTCGGCCGGCGACACCATGCCCCGCGTCGGGTGGCGCCAGCGGATCAGCGCCTCACAGCCCACCAGCCTGTCGGTCGACAGGTTCATCTGGGGCTGGAAGTGCAGCTCGAACTGGCGCAGCGCCAGCGCCTTGCGCAGGTCGAGCTCGAGTTCCCGCCGCGCCCGCAGGCGCTCGTCCATGACGGGCTCGAAGAAGCGGAACGTGTCGCGCCCGTCGGCCTTGGCCCGGTAGAGCGCGAGATCGGCATGGCGCAGCAGGTGCTCGGGCGGCACGGCGTCCGGGCCGGCGAGGCTGATGCCGACGCTGGCCCCGATGGCCACGAGGTGGCCCTGCACGACATAGGCGCGCCCCAGCAGGTCGACGATGCGCCGCGCCAGCACTTCGGCCTCGCCCGCATCCGCGACGCCGACCTGCAGCACGGCGAACTCGTCGCCCCCCAGCCGCGCCGCGCAGTCCCCGTCCCGCACCACGGCGCGGAGGCGCTGCGCCACCACCCGCAGCACGGCATCGCCGAGTTCGTGGCCGAGCGTGTCGTTGACGTGCTTGAACCGGTCGAGGTCGATCGCCAGCACGGCGAAGGGCGTGCCGGTGCGGGACAGGCCGGCATGGGCCTCCTCGAGGCGCCGGCCGAAGGCGGCCCGGTTGGCGAGGCCCGTCAGCGTGTCTTCGGAGCCGCCGGCCGCGGCGCGGCGCGCTGCGGCGCGGCTCGCCGCCTCCTCGATCGCCACCGACCAGCCGCCGTCGGGCAGGGGCGACAGGTCGAGCGAGACCGGCATCGGGCCGAGTGCCGCGTCGAAGGAGACGGGTTCGCGCCCGCGCAACGCATGGCGAAGGTGGGCGGCCAAACGGCGGCGGTCGTCCCGCCCGCCGGCGGGCGGACCCAGCAGCCTGAGCACCGGGCGACCCACCACCCGTATCCCGACCGCGATGCCGAGGAGGCGGTGGGCTTCCCGCGAGCACAGCGCCACGCGGCCGTCCTGCCCCACCAGGATCAGCCCGTGGCGCAACGACTCGACATAGGCCGACAGCGCGGCGGCGTCGGGCAGGCTGGCGGCGGCGACGCCGCCGGGCCCGGCACCATGCAGGACCTCGCCATCGCCCAGGACCGGTATCACCCCGTGCATGCTGATCGCGCCCCGCTTCCGACGACGGGGCCGCGGCCCCTCGCGACAGCGAGGCTAACGACCTACGTCTGAAGAACACGTTACGCGATTGTAAAAACCATCGACAACTTATGATAAATTGATGAAATCCTGGGCATGGACCATTGCGATGCCGTGCCACCGATGAATTGAACCCAATAGGTCGAAGAACGGCCGGCGCTGCAGGCGAGCCTCGTCGCGGCCCGGCGCGAGGCGGCCGGGCCGAAGACGCTCCCGCGAGCCCGGACGGAAAAGCAATGCTGTCGGGCTCGCGGATTCCGTTACGGCACCGTCAGTCCATCGGGGCGTAGCGGCCGCCCTTCCAAACGTCGATCTCGTAGACGATGCCCTCGGCATCGCCCTTCTTGTCGAAGCGCAGCGGGCCGATCACGGTGTCGATCGGGGCGGAGCCGCGCAGCGCGGCCGTCACGGCCTTGCCGTCCGTGCCGCCGGCGCGCTTGACGCCTTCGGCCAGGGCCTGGATCGTGGCGTAGGAAAACAGCGTGAAGCCGTCCGGCACGATGCCGTCGGCCTTGAAGGCGTCGAGCACCCCCGCGGCTGCGGGCTTCTTCGACGGGTCGGGCGGGAAGGGGAAGATCGTCCCCTCGCTCGCTGCGCCCGCGATGGAGGCGAACTCGGGCGCGGCGAAGCCCGAGGTGGTGACGAAGACGGGGTGGAAGTGCTGGTCGGCGGCCTGCCGCAGGATGAGCCCGCCTTCCGGCGGATAGCCGCCGTAATAGACCGCCTCGGCCCCAATGGCCTTGAGCTTGCTCACCACGGCCGAATAGTCCTTCTCGCCCGGGTTGATGCCCTCGCGGAACGCCACCTTGCCGCCATGCGCCTCGAAGGCGGCGCGCACGCTGTCGGCCAGCCCCTTGCCGTAGGTGCCCTTGTCGTCGACGAAGGCCACGACCTTCCCCTTGAAGCGCTCCGCCATGAAGCGGCCCATCAGCTCGCCCTGCACGTCGTCGCGGGTGTAGACGCGGAAGATGTCGCTCCAGCCCCGGGCGGCTGCGGTGTCGGTCAGCTTGGCGCTGACGGAGGCCGGCGACATCATCACGGTTCCGGCTTCGGCGTAGATGGGCGAGGCCGCGATGGAGGCCGCCGAGCAGGTGTGGCCGTCGACCAGCGTGATGCCCTCGCCGACGATGCGGTTGGCGACCGAGATGGCCTGCTTGGGGTCGCAGGCATCGTCCTCGATGTCGAGCACGATGCGGCGCCCGCCGACGCCGCCCGCGGCGTTGATGGCCTTGGCGGCCTGCCGGGCGCCCGCCACCACCTGGTCCCCCGCCGTCGCCACCGTGCCGGTGCGCGGCACCGCGACGGCGATGCGGACGTCGTCGGCCGCGAGGGCTGCGGCAGGGGCGGCGAGGGCTGCGGCGGAAGCCAGCAGGGTGGAGGCGAGGAGGAGCGGGATCGGTCTGGTCATGCCCGGCACGATAGGGCCTGCCGGGCCGTCGTTGAAGCGGGGCTTCCGCCGGGGCCTGTGGATGGCGCCGCCGGGCCGGGGCGGATGCGTCGAGGGCGGAAGCGTTCCGGGCCGAGGCGGCCCGGCGCGGGAGGACGGGCCCCGTCAGGGTCTGGCGCTGAAGCGCGACGGTGCCGGCACGCCCGCCGACGACATCGCGGGATGCCGCGGCGACGTCGGAGCCCAGGGCATGCCTTCACCGTCTCTCATTCGACGACGAGTTCGCGCGGCCCCTCGGTCAGCGCCACGCGGGGCACCAGCAGGGACAGGAGCAGCGTCAGCACCGCGATGGCGAAGATGCCCCAGAAGGTCACGTGCAGCGACTGGCCGAGGGCGCCCCGCACGGCATCGGCTGTCTCGGCGAGGCTGTCGGGCGCGTCGAGCAGGCGGCGGAGCTGGTCGGAGCTCACCGAAGGGCCGGTGGCCGGATGGGCGAGGCCGTAGTTGAGCACCGTGCCGAGAACTGTGGCGCCGAGCGTCGAGCCGAGGTTCCGGGCGAAGATGTTGGAGGCGGTGGCGGAGCCGCGCTGCGCCCAGGCCACCGAGTCCTGGATGATGACGATGGCGGCCGTGGACAGGAAGCCCATGCCGAAGCCCATCACGGTGGACCCAAGCCCCGCCAGGACCGGCGACGAGGTGGCGCCCAGCACCACGAAGGCCACGGCGCCCACCGGCAGCAGCACGGCGCCGAGCAGCAGCGTCGGCCGCAGGCCGAAGCGCACGAAGTTGCGCGCCGCCAGCGTGGCGCCGATGGGCCAGCCGAACACCATCATGGTCAGGGCGAAGCCCGCCACCAGCGGCGACTGGCGCATCACGCCCTGCACGAACATCGGCAGAAAGGTTGTGAGGCCGATGATGGTCATGCCGGACAGCAGCGTCGCGGCATTGGCGGTGAGGATGGGGCGCTGCGCCCAGAGCCCGAAATCCAGCATCGGGTCGGCGGCCCGCCGCTCCTGCAGCACGAAGAGCACGGTGGCGGCGACGAAGACGAGGCTTGGCCACAGCGTGGCGGCGTCCGACGTGCCGGCCTCGGTCAGCGCCATCATCAGGGACGCGATCGCCACCGTGAACAGGGCCGCGCCCGCCACGTCGACCGACCGCGCCTGCCGCTCGACCCCCTCGTGCAGGAACAGCACGAAGCCGGCTGCCGCGATGGCGCCGATCGGCAGGTTGATCCAGAAGATCCAGGACCAGGAGATGTGCTGGATGATGAGCCCGCCGGCGAGCGGCCCCAGCACCGACGAGATGCCCCACACGGAGGCGAGGTAGCCCTGGATCTTGCCGCGCTCGTGCGCCGAATAGAGGTCGCCCACCACCGTGATGCCGATGGGCTGGATGGCGCCGGCGCCGACGCCCTGGATCAGCCTGAACACGATGAGGGACGGCATGGACCAGGCGAAGCCGCAGAGCAGCGACCCCACCAGGAACACGGCGATGCCGACCAGAAGCACGGGGCGTCGTCCATAAAGGTCGCTGAGCTTGCCGAACACCACGGTCGTGGCGGTCTGGGTCAGCAGGAAGGCCGAGAACACCCAGGCGTAGAGGTGGAGGTCTCCGAGCTGGCCGGCGATCTGCGGCATGGCCGTCGATACGATCGTGGCCTCGATGGCGATCATGAACATGGCCGCCATGACGGAGGCCAGGACCAGCGGGCGGTGGGTCTTGGATTTGTCGGACATGGGACTGGGTTTAGCGTCGGATCGCGACCTTTGCAGGGGCGGCGGCGGGCCCGGGGTTAAAAATGCTTTTAACCTTCGCAGGCTCGCCCCGGGAACCGCTGGGACGCGGCACGGGCTTTGTAATAGGCTCGGCATCCCGGCCGGGGGCGGCGACGCCGCCGTCGGGAGCGGAGCGGGTGCCGCAGGGGCACGGCCGGCGCGGACGGGAGTGCGGCATGAGTGACAGGGCCGATGTCGTGGTGCTGGGCGCCGGGATCGTGGGCGTCTCGGCGGCGCTGCACCTGCAGGAGCGGGGCCGCGACGTGGTGCTCGTGGAACGGGCACCCAAGGCCGGCATGGGCACCAGCTACGGCAATGCCGGGCTGATCGAGCGGTCGTCGATCTACCCCTACGCCTTCCCGCGCGACCTCGCCTCGCTGGCGCGCTACGCCCTCAACCGCACGACGGATGCGCATTACCACGCTTCGGCGCTGCCGGGACTGGCGCCCTTCCTGGTGCGGTACTGGTTCAACTCCTCGCCCAAGGGGGTCGAGCGCATCGCCCGCTCGGCCCGCCCCCTCATCGAGCGCTCGCTCGCCGAGCACGAGCGCCTGATGGCGGCTTCGGGCAGCACGGGCCTCATGCGCAAGGTCGGTTGGATCAAGGGGTTCCGGACGCCGCGCAGCTTCGACAAGGGCCTGCGGGATGCCGAGCGGCTGCGCGGCTTCGCGCTCGAGATCGACACGCTCGACGCCGCCGGCCTCGCCGAGCGCGAGCCGCACCTCGCCGCCGGCATGATCGGGGCGCTGCATTTCCGGGATCCCGGAGCCGTGTCCGACCCCGGCGGGCTGGTCGAGCGCTACAACGCGCTCTTCCTCCAGCGCGGCGGCCGTTTCATGAAGGGCGATGCCGCCACGCTCGAGGAGCAGGCGCCGGGATGGCGCGTGAAGACGCGCGACGGCTGGCTTCAGGCCCGCGATGCCGTGGTGGCGCTGGGGCCGTGGTCGGACCTCGTCTACCGCAAGCTCGGCTACCGCCTGCCGTTCGGCATCAAGCGCGGCTACCACCTGCATTTCCGGGCGCGCGGCAACGCCGTGCTGAACCACCCGGTGCTCGACGCGGACGGCGGCTATCTCCTGGCGCCGATGGACCGCGGCATCCGCCTCACCACGGGTGCGGAATTCGCCCGCCGCGAGGCCCCGATGACGCCCGTGCAGATGGAGCGGGCCATCCCCAAGGCCCGCGGCCTGTTCCCGCTGGCCGAGCCGCTCGAGGACATGCCCTGGATGGGCTCGCGTCCCTGCCTGCCCGACATGCTGCCGGTGATCGGGCGGGCGCCGAAGCACCAGGGCCTGTGGCTCGATTTCGGCCACCAGCACCACGGCCTGACGCTGGGACCGGTGTCGGGCCGGCTCCTCGCCGAGATGATGACCGGCGAGACGCCCTTCACCGATCCTGCGCCCTACCGGATGGAGCGGTTCGGCTGGCACGGGCCCGATAACCTCACCGTGTCCGAGGCCGCCGGCGCCGGGACCGCCCCGGCCCGTCAATAGACGTCGAGCTGGAAGCGCTTGTCCTTCTTGAGCTGGCTCACGAAGGCCACGGCCTCGTCGGTGGTCTTGTTGCCGGCGGTGGCGGCGATGTCGACCAGCGCGGCTTCGACGTCCTTGGCCATGCGCTTGGCGTCGCCGCAGACGTAGACGTGGGCGCCGTCCTCGAGCCAGCGCCACAGGTCGGTGCCGACCTCGCGCATGCGGTCCTGCACGTAGAACTTCTGGCCGGCGTCGCGCGACCAGGCGAGCGACAGGCGGGACAGCACACCCTCCTTGCGCATCTCCTCGAGCTCTTCGCGGTAGAAGAAGTCCGTCGCCGACTTCTGGTGGCCGAAGAACAGCCAGTTGCGGCCCGGCGCCTGGGACGCCTTGCGCTCCTGCAGGAAAGCGCGGAACGGGGCGACGCCGGTGCCGGGCCCCACCATGATGACGGGTTTGGCCTTGTCGTCGGGCAGGGCGAAGTTGTGCGCCTTCTGGACGTAGACCTTCAGCGCCTCGCCGGGCTCGACGGAATCGGCCAGCCAGGTCGAGGCGACGCCGGTGCGCTTGCGCTTGTTGATCTGGTAGCGGACGGCATCCACCGTCAGCGACAGCCCGCCGAGGTTCAGGTTCGGCGACGACGAGATGGAATAGAGGCGCGGCTGCAGCGGCGACAGCGCGTCGACGAAGGCTTCCGGATGGGGGCGGACGTTGGGGAATTTGTGCAGCACCGCCAGCACGTCGAGCTGCGCGGCGTCGCCGTCCGGGTCCTCGCCCTTGGCGAGGGCGCGCGCCTTCTCGCGGCTCTTGCCGCCCGAGATGTAGGAGAACAGCTCGAACAGCGAATCGGGCGCCAGCCCGAGGTCCACGTCCTCGCGCAGGACCTGGCGCAGCGTCTTGCCGGCGATCTCGGTCAGGTGCGAGGCGCCCAGCATGGCGATGATCTGGTCGACGAGGCCCTGGTTGTTCTTGGGGAACACGCCGAAACTGTCGCCGACCACGTAGCTGACGCCGCTCTGCGACAGATCGAACTCGACGTGCCAGGTGTCCTTGGCGGAGCCTTCCTGGTTCAGCCGGCGGCGCGACTTGAAGACCGCCGTGGCGGGCGCCTCGCGCGACGTGCCTGGGATGACGTCGGCCTGGGCGCTCTCGACGGCGCGCGACTTGCCGCCCTCGGCCGCGCCGACGTCGGCGGCGGTCTTGTCGCCGTTGATGTCGTTGAGCTCGACCGCGAGGCCTTTCAGCAGGCGCGCCGTGACCTTGCCGCCCGGGGCGCACAGGTTCAGCCGCTCCTCGTTGTGCAGGAAGATGGCGTTGGCATAGTCGGCGCAATTGTAGCCGCATTGCCCGCAATCCTGCTGCGCCATGGCGGCCATGAGCCGCGGCGCGATCGGCCGGTCCTTGGCCATCTCCATGCGGGCGTCGGGCTCCATGGACGGGTCGTGCCAGGGCGCCTCGTCGTTGGTGGCCAGGATCGGCCCGTCGACCGTGGTGGCGGCGGAATCGTTGGACGCCGTCGGCGGCCCCTCGGCCGCCATGGCGGCGACGGAGGCCGAGAAGAAGCCCGACAACCAGGAGCGCTGCTCGGGCGAGAACGGGGCGGTGTCGGGGATCGTGACGGTGATCTGCGGCGCGGCGCTCATGCGGGCATCCCTTCAGCGAGGCTCTTCAGGGCCTCGACCTCGTGGCGGTTGGCGAAGCTGTGGAAGCTTTCCGTCGGCTCGGCGCGGTGCGCCAGATAGGCCTTGAGCAGGGCCTCGACGCGCGCCGGCGCGTCCTCGGCCTTGGTGTCGGGGTAGATCATCTTGGCGATCGAAGCCTCGGTGCCGAAGCCGCCGCCTACGTGGATGTTGTAGCCCGGCACGGTGTCGTCGTCGCCGATCGGCACCTTGACGCCGATGAGCCCGATGTCGCCGATGTAGTGCTGGGCGCAGGAATTCGGGCACCCCGTCAGGTGGACGTTCACGGGCTGGTCCATCGGCACGCGCGGCTCGATGTGGGCCACGATCTCGTTGCCGTTGCGCTTGGTGTCGGCGTTGGCGAACTTGCAGCCGAAGGAGCCCGTGCAGGCCACGAGGCCGGCGCGGATCGTGGACGCCTCGGTGTCGAGGCCGACGGCCCTGACGGCGGCGCGCACGGCGTCGACGTCCTCGTCGCGCACGCCCGACAGGAGGAAGTTCTGCCAAACGGTCAGGCGGATGTCGCCGTCGCCGTGGCGGCGCGAGATCTCGGCCACGGCGCGCATCTGGTCGGTCGACAGGCGGCCCGCCTCCAGCACGACGCCGACGTAGTTGAGGCCCGCCTGCCGCTGCGGGTGGACGCCGATATGGCCGAGCCGGTCGTAGGCGGGGCGGGGCGCCACATGGGCGGCGTCGAGCCGGGTGAGCTTGTCGCCGAGCTTTTCCTCGACGGCGGCCAGGAACTTGTCGAAGCCCCAGGCGTCCAGCACGTACTTCATGCGGGAATGGTTGCGGTTGGTGCGGTCGCCGTGCTCCGACCACACCCGGATGATGGCGTCGGCGATCCTGATGCAGTCGCCGGGCGGCAGCACCACGCCGGTGTCGCGCGCCAGGTCCTTGTGGCCCGAGATGCCGCCGATGGCGAGGCGGTAGTAGACGCCGGCCGGGATCGGCGCGCCTTCCATCACCCGCACGGCCTGGAAGCCGATGTCGTTGGTGTCCTCCAGCGTGGCGATCTTGCCGGCGCCGTCGAAGCTCACGTTGAACTTGCGCGGCAGGTTGTACATGACGCGGGTGTTGAGGATGTGGTGGTGCCAATCCTTGGCGTGGGGCCGCGTGTCGAGGAGTTCGTCGGGGTCGATCCCGGCCGTGGCGGAGCCCGTCACGTTGCGGATGTTGTCGGCACCCGCCCCGCGCGGGATGATGCCGACATCGGCGAGCCCTTCGAGGAAATGCGAGCCGCGCTCCGGCTGGATCTCACGGACCTGGAGGTTGCAGCGCGTCGTGACATGGGAATAGCCGCCGCCGTCGCGGTCGGCGAGGTCGGCGATGGCGGCGAACTGCCAGTGCTTCAGGATGCCGTTGTGTACGCGCATGCGGCACATGTAGCTGTCCTGCGCCGGGCCCACGTAGAAGAGCCCGTGGTAGCGCCAGCGGAAATTGTCCTCCGGCTTCGGGCGCGCCCCCGTGAGCGCGACGGCCTTCAGCCTGTCGTAGGATTCGAACGGGTGTTCGGCCCGCTTCCACTTCTCCTGGTCGGCCAACTTCTTGCCGGCCGCGACCTGCCGGTCCTGGGCCTTCAGCTGCTCGGCGTCGGGCCCGGTCGGCTCGGCCGCGGCGGCGCTGGCGGGCGCCCGGCCGATCGACCGCATGGCGCCGAGGCCGGAGGCGAAGCCGTCCAGCCAGTGCTTCTGGTCGGAGGTGAAATCCATGCCCATCCTGTCAACCCTGTGCGGCTGGCGCCGTCGGTCGCGCGGCGTCCGCCGTCCGGTCCCGGCGGGCCGGACCGGACGGGCGATCGCCCGGAGTGCCCCCCGGTCGGCGGTCGCGCGCGCGGCGTGCCGTGTTGCATGATCCCTGCCGGCACGAGACTCGGGACCCGGCATTCGGCGCTAGGACGAGCAAGCCCTATGCCAGCCCCGGTCAGGCGGGCGCCGGCCCCGGCTGCCCAAGGGTCGATCAGACTGCCGCCGTTCCCAGGTCGGCGGCTGCCCAACCGGCGGGCATTGATTGTCGGACAATATGTGCCTGGGCTTTACGGCCGCGACCGATGGCCGTAATCCTGGCCGCGTCCGATGCGCGCCGAACCGAGCGCCGCGGCCGGGAGCAGACACGTGACCACCGCCATCCCCCTCACCGGCATCTTTCCCGTGGCCCCGACGCCCTTCAAGGCGAACGGCGACCTCGACCTCCCCGGCAAGCGCCGGGTGATGGACTGCATGGTCGATCAGGGCGTCGACGGCATCTGCGTCCTCGCCAACTATTCCGAGCAGTTCGCCGTCACCGATGCCGAGCGCGACCAGCTGGTCGAGGCCAGCATCGACCAGGTGGGGGGCCGGGTGCCGGTCATCGTCACCTGCTCGCACTACGCCACCGCCATCGCGGCGGAGCGCGGGCGCAAGGCGGCGGCCTCGGGCGCCGCCATGCTGATGCTGATGCCGCCCTATCACGGCAACGGCCTCAGGGCCGACGAGAACCTGATGGTGGAGCATTTCGCCCGCATCGCCGACGCCGCCAAGCTGCCCATCATGGTGCAGGACGCGCCGTTGTCGGGCGTGGCGCTGTCGGTGCCGTTCCTGGTGCGGCTCGCCAAGGAAGTGCCGCTGGTCCGCTACTTCAAGGTGGAGGTGCCGCAGGCAGCCGCCAAGCTGCGGGCGCTGATCGCGGCCGGCGGCGACGCCATCGAGGGCCCGTGGGACGGCGAGGAAGCCATCACGCTGATGGCCGACCTCGACGCCGGCGCCACCGGCACCATGACGAGCGCGCTGCTGCCCGACCTCATCAAGCCCATCGTCACGGCCCATCTCGCGGGCGACCGCAAGACGGCCGCGGCGCTCTACGCCAAGTGCCTGCCGCTCATCAACTACGAGAACCGGCAGTGCGGCCTGCGCGCCGCCAAGACCGTGATGATGGCGGGCGGCGTGATCGACAGCGACCACGTCCGCCATCCCTTCGAGCCGCTGCATCCCGCCACCAAGGCGGGCCTGCTCGAGATCGCCGAAACGCTGCAGCCGTTGGCGCTCCGCTGGGGCAAGTGATTCCTGACCGGTGACGGCGGGACAGTGACGCCGGACCTTCCCGCCTTCGCGGGCCGCTGGCTCGTCGTCGTGGCCCATCCCGACGACGAGGTGCTGGGCTGCGGCGCGCTGCTGTCGCGGCTCTCCGATGCCGCCGTCGTCCACGTCACCGACGGGGCGCCGCGGAACGGCGAGGACGCGCGCCGGCACGGTTTCGACACGCCGGCCGACTACGCGGCGGCCCGCTGGCGCGAAGCCCGCCATGCCCTGGCGCTGGCCGGCGTGCCGGCGGATCGCCACCACGGGTTCGGCGTGGCCGACCAGGGGGCCGCCTTCGCCCTCGCCGATGTGGCGCGCCGCCTCGTCCCGCGCGTGGCGGGATGCGACGCCGTGCTGACCCACGCCTACGAGGGGGGGCACCCGGACCACGACGCCGTTGCCTTCGCCGTCCACGCGGCCGTGCGGCTCGCCGGCGGCGCCACGCCGGTCTTCGAGATGCCCTTCTACCACGCGGCCCCCGAGGGCTGGGCCAGGCAGCTGTTCCCGCCCGGCGGGGGCGCCGAGCATCGGCTCGCCCTGTCGCCTGCGGAGCTGGAGCGGAAGCGCCGCATGGCGGCCTGCCACGCCACGCAGGGCGCCACGCTGGCGGGCTTCGCGCTCGACCGCGAGCTGCTGCGCCGGGCTCCGCCGCACGACTTCACCCGCCGGCCCCACGGCGGCGACCTGCTCTACGAGCGCCACGGCTGGGGCCTCGACTGGGCCGGATGGCTGGCGGCGGTGCGCGCCGCCGAGGCGGACCTCGGCCTCGCCGGCGCCGCGCCGTGAGCCTCACGGTGCTGAGCGTCTCCTATCCGCTGGCGCGCGTCTCGCCCGACAGCACCGGCGGCTCCGAACAGGTGCTGGCGGCGCTCGACCGGGCGTTGGTGGCGGCCGGCCACCGCTCGGTCGTGGTGGCGCCCGAGGGATCGCACGTCGCCGGCGACCTCGCCCCGATCCCCTGGGCGGCGGGGACGCTCGACGACGCCGCCAAGGCCGGGGCCCAGGCCGCCAACCGGGCCGCCATCGCCGGGGTGCTGGCGCGGACCCGCGTCGACCTCGTCCACCTGCACGGCATCGATTTCGCCGCCTACCTGCCGCCACCTGGCTCGCCCGTGCTGGCGACGCTGCACCTGCCGCCCGCCTGGTACGGCGCCGATGCGCTGAGGCCGGCGCGGCCCGGCACCTTTCTCAACTGCGTCTCGGCCGCCCAGCACGCCGCCTGCCCACCGTCGCCCGCCCTCGTCGCCCCGATCGAGAACGGCGTGCCGGTCGGCCGCCTCGCCGCGGCCCGCCACGCCCGGCGCGGCTTCGCGCTGGTGCTGGGCCGCATCTGCCCCGAGAAGGGCATCCATCTCGCATTGGAGGCCGCACACCGGGCGGACGTGCCGCTTCTGGTGGCGGGCGAGGTCTACGGCTACGCGGCCCACCGCGCCTACTTCGAGGACGAGGTGCGGCCGAGGCTCGACGCGCGGCGGCGCTTCCTCGGGCCGGTGGGCTTCGCCCGCAAGCGCCGGCTGCTCGCGGCGGCGCGCTGCCTGCTGGTGCCGAGCCTCGCCGCGGAAACCTCGTCGCTCGTGGTGCGCGAGGCCGCCGCCTGCGGCACGCCCGTCGTGGCCTTCCCCAACGGCGCGATCGCCGATGCCGTCGTGGAGGGGGAGACCGGCTTCCTCGTCACGGGTGTCGACGCCATGGCGGCGGCGATCGGGCGCGCCGGCGCCATCGACCCCGAGCGGTGCCGTGCCGAGGCGCGCGCGCGCTTCGACGAGGCCGACATGGCGGCGCGCTACCTCGCGCTCTACCGACGCCTCGCCGGGGCAGGGCCATGACGGCGGTGCTGCGCGCCGAGGTGCTGACCGATGCCGCGGCCCTCCACGCGCTCGAAGCCGAGTGGTGGGACCTGTTCGGCCGCTGCCCGGCCGCGACGCCGTTCCGCTCGCCGGCCTGGCTGCTGCCCTGGTGGGACGGCTTCGGGCCGGGCCCCCTGCGCACCGTGGCGGTGCGGCACGGACCGCGGCTGGTTGCGCTGGCCCCGCTCTACCTCGAGGTCGCAAGCCGGCGGCTGCTGCCCCTCGGCATCGGCCTGTCGGACGACCTCGACATGCTGGTCGCGCCCGACGTCGGGGCCGAAGTCGGTACCGACCGCGCCCCCGATGTCGGCGCGGTCGTCCTCGCCGCCCTCGCGGCGCTCGACGGCTGGGACCTGCTGTCGCTCGAGGAACTGCCGCCGGAATCGCCCGCCCTGGGATGGCGCGTCCCGGCGGGCTGGGGCGACGATCGCGCCGAGCAGAGTCGCTGCCCCGTGCTCGCCTGGGGGGACGACGCCCCCGCCATCGGGGCCGTCGTCCCCCCCGGCAAGCTGCGCAAGCTGCGCATGGCCCGGCATCGGGCCGAGCGCCGCGCCGCCGTCGTCGAGACCGCCACGCCCGCCTCGGCGCCCGACCACCTCGACGCCCTGTTCCGCCTGCACGCAGCCCGTTGGCAGAGCCGCGGCGAGGCGGGCGTGCTCGCCGACCCCACCGTGCAGGCCTTCCACGGCGCCGCGGTGCCGCGCCTCGCCGCCGCCGGCCTGCTCTACTCCACGCTGCTGCGCATCGACGGCAGGGTGGCGGGGGTGTTCCACGGATTGCGGCGCGGGTGCCGCCTCTACGCCTATCTCGGCGGCCTCGACCCGGCCTTCGCCTTCGAGAGCCCCGGCACGGTGCTGATGGGCCACGCGCTGGAGACGATGATGGCGGATGGCGCCGGGGAGCTGAACCTGCTGCGGGGCCGGGAAGCCTACAAATACGAGTGGGGCGCGATCGACCGCGTCAACCTGCGGCGCTTGCTGCGCCGGGGCTCCGCCCCGTGAGCCTCGCCGCCGCGCTGCTGGGGCGCCTGCGCGGCGACGTGCCGCCCAACGTCGCGCTGATGCACCTCCTCATGGCAGCGCCCTCGCGGGATGCGGCCGAGCAGGCGCTGGCGGAAGCGGGGCTGGCGGCGGCGGAGCTGGCTGCGGCGGAGCTGGCGGAAGGCGCGGGGCGGGGCCTCGCCGAGGTCGCCCGCCTGTTCGCCGCCCATCCCGACGCTTGGCGCACCGTCCATGCCGTCGCCGACAGCGTCGACCACGCGCCGGACCTCGCCTCGCCCGAGGCGACGCTCGCCCATTGGCGGGACGGTTTCGACAGGCTCGCCGCGGCGTCGCCGGAAGCCGGCGTCGCCCTCTACGCGCTCGGCGATGCCGGGTTGCTGGCGCAAGCCACGGCGGAGGTCGTCGGGACGCTCGAGGCCTGGGGCCTGCTCGGGCCGGAGCGCGACGCGCTCGACCTCGGCTGCGGCATGGGGCGGTTCGCGGAGGCGCTGGCGCCGCATCTGCGGGGCGTGCTGGGGATCGACCTTTCCGCCGGCATGGTGGCGGAGGCGCGACGGCGCTCCCGCCACGGCAACGTGCGCTACGCGGTCGGCACCGGGCGGGACCTCGACGGCGTGGCGGACGGGTCGCGGCACCTCGTGCTGGCCGCCGACGTCTTCCCCTACCTCGTCGAAGCCGGGCTCGCCGAGCGGCACGTCGCCGAGATCGCGCGCGTGCTGCGGCCGGGCGGCGCGGCCGTGATCCTCAACTATTCCTACCGGGGCGATCCCGCCGGCCTCACCGCCGCCGCGGCGCGGCACGGGCTGTCGCTGGAGCGGGCGGGCGATCGGCCGTTGCGGCTGTGGGACGCGACCGCCTTCGTGCTGCGCCGCCCCGCCTGACCGCCGGCGGGGCGGGGCGGGACGACGGAGCGGCATGTTCGCGGAGCGGAGCCGCGTGAAGCCGGCCGGTAAGCCGTGTCAGCCGATCGCGTCGGCAGCCCGTCGGAGCGCGAGATGGATGCGCCGTTCCCAGCCCTGACCGGTGGCCTTGAAGCGCGCGACGACGTCGGCGTCGACCAGCAGATGGTAGGGGGCCGTCAGGGGCGACTGGGTCGCCGGGCTTGGCGTCCAGACCCCGCGCGCGAAGTCCTCGTCGGTCAGTTCGGGAATCTCTTCATATTCCCGGTCCGAGATCACGTGGGCGTCGATCCGTTCCAAATCGAGCGGAATATCTCTCTTGTTCCCGTCCATTGGCTTTCCTCATCGAGATGACGTGGCGAGCCTCGCCGCGCTGCGTCCAGACGACGATGACCATGCGGTCACGCAGGAAACCGACGCTGATGACGCGCTCCTCGCCATAGTCCCGCCGTCGATCAGGAATGTCGACGGTTCCGTTCTCGAACACCTCGACCGCCGTGTCGAAATCGAGCCCTCGATCCAGGAGGGTGTCGTCGCGTTTGCGCGGGTCGAAGGTGATCGCCATCCCGGTAGGTTTGATGCCGTCACCGATGAGTCAAGGCTATTCGGTGAAGACTGGGTAGAGCGACGCGATGAGCAGCGCGCCCATCGTCCAGTTGAAGGCGCGCAGCACGGCCGGCCGCTGCAGGGCGTGGCGCAGGGCCGTGCCGAACAGGGCCTAGGAGGTGATGCAGGGCAGGTTCACGATGCCGAAGACCAGCGCCACCAGCAGCACCGTGCGGGTGTAGTCGCCGGGGTCGGTATAGGTGGCGACGCCGGTCAGCGCCATGATCCAGGCCTTCGGGTTGACCCATTGGAAGGCGGCGGCCTGCAGGAACGTCATGGGGTCGCCGCTCGCCCCGGTCGGCTTCAGCGGTGCCGCCGTGGCGAGCTTGACGGCGAGGTACACCATATAGGCGGCCCCGACCCATTTCATGGCCACGAGCAGCACCGGGAACCGGGCGAAGATGCCGGCGAGGCCGAGTCCCACCAGCACCACCATCAGGGTGAAGCCGAGCGCGATGCCGAACATGTGCGGCAGGGTGCGCCGCACGCCGAAATTCACGCCCGACGTCATCAGCATGAGGTTGTTGGGACCGGGCGTGATCGAACTGACGAAGCAGAAGATCACCAGGGCCCAGAGCAGCGCGCCGGTCACGGGATCACATCCCGTCCGGTCCGCGCGAAATGGCCGCCACGCCGGTGCGCGACACTTCGACGAGGCCGACGGGGCGCATCAGCTCGACGAACTGGTCGATCTTGGAGGGCGAGCCGGTCAGCTCGAAGGTGAAGCTCTCGGTCGTGGCGTCGACGACGCGGCCCCGGAAGGCTTCCGACAGGCGCAGCGCCTCCATGCGGTTCTCGCCCTTGCCCCGCACCTTCACCATGGCGAGCTCGCGCTCGACGAAATGGCCCTTGATGGTGAGATCGGTGACGCGGTGCACCGGCACGAGCCGTTCCAGCTGGTGGCGGATCTGCTCCACGGCCTCGGGCGTGCCGGAGGTCACGATGGTGATGCGCGACTGGTGCTCGGCATGCGCCACTTCGGCGACCGTCAGGCTCTCGATGTTGTAGCCACGCCCCGCGAACAGCCCGACCACGCGGGCCAGCACGCCGGGCTCGTTGTCGACGAGCACCGACAGCGTGTGGGGCTCGGTGTTGGAGGTGGCCAACGCCGACGAATAGGGCGAGGGCGGGGAGGCGGGCGGCGGCGTGAGCGCGTTCATGGGGTGTCTCGGTCGGTGGAGGTGGCGCCCTTCTCCCCTCCGGGGAGAAGGTGGCCCGGAGGGCCGGATGAGGGGTTCTCGGGTGCGGGTATGCGGAAGCGGTCGTGAGGGGTGAGACGCTTCTCGACCGCGGCCAGAATGGTCTCGCAGACGTCGGCGATCCCGCCGGCGACCTCATGGTTCCAGAACCGGAGGACGCCGAAGCCTTGGCTCAGGAGGAAGGTGTCCCGGAGGTGGTCCCGGAGGCTCTCCGCATGTTGCGAACCGTCGAGTTCGACGATCAGCATCGCGTCACGGCAGGCGAAGTCTGCGAAGAAGGGACCGACAGGCAGTTGCCGGACGAACTTGTAACCGCCGAGGCGGCGGTCCCTGAGCTTGCTCCAGAGCCAACGCTCGACATCGGTCATGTCGCGCCGCAGGGAGCGGGCGCGTCGGGTGGCCGATGCTGGACGTTCCATGCCCCCCGATCCCCTCATCCGGCCCTTCGGGCCACCTTCTCCCCGGAGGGGAGAAGGGCGGCGCTTCCCCGCGTCAGACCCGGCTTCGCCGGGCCACCTTCTCCCGTTTCACGGGAGAAGGAGCATCAGCTAGACCAGCATCTTGCCCTTCTCGTCGATGACGGCGCCGAGGTCGGGGGCGCCCCAGTCGTCGATGCCGGTGGGGAGGAGCATCTCGTTGTGGGCCTTGCCCGACGGGATCATCGGGAAGCAGTTCTCTTCCCGCTCCACCACGCAGTCGAAGATCACCGGGCGGGGCGTGTCGATCATGCGCAGGATCGCGGCGTCGAGCTCCCCCGGGTCGTCGCAGCGGATGCCGACGCCGCCATAGGCCTCGGCCAGCTTCACGAAGTCGGGCAGGGCTTCGGAATAGCTTTCCGAGTAGCGCGAGCCGTGCAGCAGCTCCTGCCACTGGCGCACCATCCCCATGTAGCTGTTGTTGAGGATGAACACCTTCACGGGCAGGCGATACTGCAGCGCCGTCGACATCTCCTGCATGTTCATGAGGATCGAGGCTTCGCCCGCCACGTCGATGACGAGCGCCCCGGGATGCGCCATCTGCACGCCGATGGCGGCCGGCAGGCCGTAGCCCATGGTGCCGAGCCCGCCCGACGTCATCCAGCGGTTGGGCTTGTCGAAGCCGTAATGCTGGGCGGCCCACATCTGGTGCTGACCGACCTCGGTGGTGATGTAGGTGTCCCGGTCCTTCGTCAGCTCGTAGAGGCGCCGGATGGCGTGCTGGGGCTTGATGGTGGTGCGGGAATTGGTGAAGCCGAGCGAGTTGCGGCGGCGCCAGCCCTCGATCCGCTCCCACCAGTCCGCCAGGGCGGCGCGGTCCGCCCCGTGGCCCTCCGAGCGCCACAGCCGCACCATGTCGTCGAGCACGAAGCCGCAATCGCCCACGATGCCGAGATCGACCTTGACGACCTTGTTGATCGACGACGGGTCGATGTCGATGTGGATCTTCTGCGAGCCCGGCGAGAAGGCGTCGAGCCGCCCGGTGATGCGGTCGTCGAAACGGGCCCCGACGGCGATCATCAGGTCGCAATCATGCATGACGTGGTTGGCTTCGTAGGTGCCGTGCATGCCTAGCATGCCGAGCCAGTTCGGCCCCGAGGCCGGGTAGGCGCCGAGGCCCATCAGCGTCGACGTCACCGGGAAGCCCGTCAGCGCCACGAGTTCGCGCAGCAGCTTCGAGGCTTCCGGACCCGCGTTGATGACGCCGCCGCCCGTGTAGAACACCGGCCGCTTGGCCGCCGCCATCATGGCGACCGCCTGGCGGATGCGGTCCATCTCGCCCTTGACCACCGGCTGGTAGGTGCGGTGGACGATGTTCTGCGGCCCCACATAGGTGCCGGAGGCGAACTGCACGTCCTTGGGGATGTCGATGACGACGGGACCCGGCCGCCCGTGCGACGCGACCCAGAAGGCCTCGTGCAGGATGCGGGGCAGGTCCTCGATGCGGCGCACGAGGTAGTTGTGCTTGGTGCAGTGGCGCGTGATGCCGGTGGTGTCGCACTCCTGGAACGCGTCCGAGCCGATGAGGTGGGTCGGCACCTGGCCGGTGATGCAGACGAGCGGGATCGAATCGAGCAGCGCGTCGGTCAGCGCCGTCACGGCGTTGGTGGCGCCGGGCCCCGACGTGACCAGCAGCACCCCGACCTTGCCGGAGGAGCGGGCATAGCCTTCGGCCGCATGGCCGGCGCCCTGCTCGTGCCGCACCAGCACGTGCTTGACGTTGGGATGCTGGAACAGGGCATCGTAGATCGGCAGGACGGCGCCGCCGGGATAGCCGAAGATCGTGTCGACGCCCTGGTCCTCCAGGGCGGCCACGACCATCTCGGCGCCGGTCATCTGTCTCGACATGGGGAAGCTCCAGGCTCAGATCGTCAGGAATTTGGGCAATAAAAAAGGCCCGCGAGGGGCCTGGGTATGCGCCGAAAGCGGATGCCGAGACGTCAGTCTCGATCCGCTCCAGGCGCCAGAATTACGATAAGGTTCGTCGACATCGCCGCCACACTCGCTGCTATCGCAAAAGGGCTAGCACCGGTCGCAGCCGTCGTCAAGCGCCGGATCGGGTGCGGATCCGGCGCTGCCCCGCCTCAGTTCCGCGGCCATGAGAAGTCGTCGGCCCGCCCGGGCCGGGGCGTCGCGGGTTCGGCGGCGGGCGGGGCGCCCTGCGGGGGCGCGAGGCTGGCCAGTTGCCCGTCGGGCGCCGTCGGGGCGGCGGTGAGCGGCAGCACCGGGCCGGCGGCGGGCCCGCTCGCCGGACCCGGCCCGGCCGCCGGTTCGGGCTGGCCGGCGGCCCGGGCGGCTTCCCGCCGGATCTGGGCGTTGACGTCGATGTCGAGGGCCGCATCGAAGCCGCGGGCGCGGTCGATGGTGAGGCTCGCGACGTCGTTGGCGCTGGCCGCGGCCGTGGAGCGGCCGAGCCGCGCGACCTCGGGCGCGAGGAAGCTGGCGAGCTTGCGCGCGCCGGCGCGGGTGAAGCCGAGCCCGTCCGCCCGGCGCAGCTTGACGGTGGCGCCGTCGACGTCGGGGCCGACCGGGCTGTAACGGCCGGCATCGTCGGTGAAGCCGTCGAAACTGTCGACGTAGCTGGCGCCGTCCTTGGCGGCGCGATCGCGGATGATGCCGTTCTGGCGCACGAGATCGGCCGACAGCGTGGCCGAGCGCACCGCCGGCAGGCCCATCCACACGAGCGGGACGCCGGCGTCGCGGAACAGGGCCGAGATGGCGTCGACGCGCTCGCCGTAGAGCCGCGCCCAGCCGGGCGTGCCGGGCTCGAAGCGGCCCGAGGCGTCGGACAGCGGGTCGCGGTCGTCGGTCCCCACCATCATCACGGCGAGGGCCGGACGGTCCGGGCGCGCCAGGCGCTCGCGGATCGTGCCGAGGGACTCGGCGTAGCCGGGACGCGTGAGCCCGAAGGCGTCGCCCGTCGTGCGCGCCACCACGACGGTCGGGTCGGGATCGAGCCCGTCGGCGAGGGCGGTCGCGAAGCGGTCGCCCACCACCAGCACGAGGGGCGGCGCCGGTCCGGGCCTGGCCGCGGGGCGGCCGGGTGCAGCCTCGCCCGCCGGGCGGCCGGCCGCAGCCTCGGCCGCCGCCGCCGGCGAAACCGCGCCGGGCAGCACCGTCGCGGCCAACAGCACCGTCGCGGCCGAAAGTGCCCGCGCGGCGGGCGCGGCCCATCCCGCGCGGGGGCGGCTGTCGATCATGCGTGTCACGGGACCCTGCAGCTCAACCAAGCCCGGTCCTCACCGGGTCTGCGCCACCGTAGCGCCGGGCCAGCGACCCTTCAACGGACCCCAGCCGGCGATGCGGTCGCCGAGCAGGCAGACGCCGAGCGCATAGGAGGTCGCGTTGTTGTAGCTCTTGATGACCTTGAAGTTGGGCGTGACGAGGAAGGCCGGCCCGGCCGCGCCCGCGGGGCGGAGCAGGGCGGCGCGGCCCTGGCGCGGCATCTCGCCCCCGTCGGCCCGGCGCAGCCCGCGGTCGGCCCAGGTGGCGAAGGGCACGTAGTGGTCGGGCGGGCTCGCCATGCCGCCGCCCGGCAGCACCACTTCGTAGCCCCAGGTCTCGCCCGGGATCCAGCCGTGCTTGCGCAGGAAATTGGCGGTCGACCCCACGGCATCGGGCACGCTGGTCCAGATGTCGCGCCGCCCGTGGTTCTCAAAATCCACCGCATAGGGCTTGAAGTTCGAGGGCATGAACTGCGTCTGGCCCATGGCGCCCGCCCAGGAGCCCATCATGTGGGCCGGGTCGACGTGGCCTTCCTGCAGGATCACCAGGGCCTTGATGAGTTCGGTGCGGAAATAGGCGCCGCGGTAGCCCGCATGGGCCAGGGTCGCGAGGGAGCGGATGACGTAGTCGTTGCCCGTGTAGGTGCCGTATTTCGTCTCGAGCCCCCACACCCCCATGATGATGTAGCGGTCCACGCCGAAGCGGTCCTCGGCCTTGGCGAGCCAGCGCGAGAAGGTCGCGTATTTCTCCTTGCCGAGCGCGATCCGCTTCTCCGACACGGCGGTGTCGAGGTATTCGCCGACGGTCTTGCGGAACTCGGCCTGGCTGCGGGTCTTCTCGATCACCGCCGGGTCCGGCGTGACGCCCAGGAAGGCGGCGTCGAAGGTCGCCCGCGACACGCCGTGGGCCCGGGCCTCGGGCCAGAGCGACCGGACGAAGGCGTCGAAGTCGACCGTGCGGGCCGCGGCCGCCCGGGCCGGCACCGGCGCGGCCACCGCCAGGGCGGCCTCGGTGGCGGCGAGCCCGAGCACGGCCAGGACGGCGCAGCGCAGCTTCTTCGACGTGACAGACCTCGCCATGACGGCACCCCGGATGTCCTGCGGCCGCATGTCCGGCCCTGACGGAGCCTAGGGCGGCACCGGTTGACAACCCGTTCACCATGCCGCGGTAAGAGCCTCCCGATCGAGGCGGCGAGGACGGCGGAATGGTGGTGGATCGACGCAACATCCTCGATGCTGCCTGGCGAGGCGCCCTGGTGCTGGGCGTCGCCGCGGGAACGGCCGGGCGCGCCCTCGCCCAGGCCGGAAGCCTGTTCCCCTTCACGGCCGACGACGGCCGTCAGGTCTACAACTACCGCCTGCCGTCCGACCTCTCGACCGAGGGCCTGCCCGGGGTGGTGTGGACCGGCGCGCAGCACCCCGACGTGATCCTGGTCGAATATTTCGACTACAATTGCCCGTTCTGCCGCAAGGCCGAGGGGGACCTCGACGCGTTGCTGCGCATGAACCCGGGGCTGCGGCTCGGCCTCGTCAACAACCCCATCCTGAGCCTCGGCTCGGTCCAGGCCGCCAAGGTGCAGCAGGCCGTGCTGCGCGGCGCCGGGCCCGCCAAGGCCTATGCCTTCCACCAGGCCGTCTACGCCAAGCCCGGCCCCATCGACGGCCCTCTCGCCCTGGCTGTGGTGGGCGAGATGGGTCTCGACGCCAAGGCGGTCGAGGCCGCCGCCGACCTGCCGCAGGTGGGCGCCGTCATCCGGCGCCAGGTGGACCTCGCGCGCTCGCTCGGCTTCGAGGCGACGCCGTCCTTCTCGCTCGGCAACATCGGCATCCTGGGCTACCCGGGCCCGGACGCGATGCAGAAGGCCGTCGCCGACATGAAGCGCTGCGACAAGCTCGCCTGCGGCTGACCCGGCGCGGGCGCGCCGGCTCGGGTCTCGGAGCCGGTTCCGACCCGGGCCCGGATGCCGTCCGCAACCGCCGACGGCATCACCTCCGTTTCCGGGGTTACGCGCGATCGTCCAGGGACGTTCAGCCCCCGAGCCGGTCGCGATAGAAGGCGTCGACCGCCGCGGCGGCGCGGTCCGGGTCCTCGCGGTGGGGGAAGTGGCCGAGCCCGGTGAAGGGTTCGAAGTCGAGATCCGCGAAGGTGTCGCCCAGCGTGTCGCCCCAGGCGGCGGGGAGGATCGGGTCGCGGTCGCCCCAGCGCACGCAGGTCGGGACCGCGATGGGCGCCGGCTTCGGCGCCTGGCCTTCGAGCATGCGGATGCGGTCCGCACCCTGGCTGATGTACCAGTTGAAGCCGCCCTGCAGGTTGCCGGGCTTGGCGAAATTGTCGGTGAAGCGCTCGACCGTGTCGTCGTCGAAGGCCGCCGGGTTGCCGCCCGCCCAGTGGCGCAGCATCGTGCCGATATAGGTCCGGATCGTGTCGCGCGAGGCCCCCACCAGCTCGGCCGCCAGCGGCAGCTGGTTGAAGCTCTGGTACCAGATCTCCTTCAGCATCGCGGGCGCGCCGCCGCGCGGGCCGATGCCGGGATGCGGGCAGTTGAAGAAGAACAGGCCGGCGAGCCGCTCCGGTGCCAGCCGGGCGAGGCTTTGGGCCGCGTAGGCGCCGACGTCGTGCGACACGACCCCGACGCGGCCGAGCTTCAGCGCGTCGAGCACCGCCAGGGCGTCGCCGGCATGAACGCCGGGGCCGACCTCGGCGGAGCGCCCCTCGGGGTGCTTGTCGCTGTCGCCGAAGCCGCGCAGGTCCGGCGCCACGCAATCGTAGCCCAGCGCCGACAGCCGCTCCATCACGGGCGACCACGTCCACCAGAACTCCGGCCAGCCGTGCAGGAACAGCAGCGTGCGGCCGTCCCCGGTGTCGCGGCCGCCGGCCTCGGGACGCTCCAGCGCCTCGAGCCGGGCGACGTGGAGGCGCGTGGTCCCGTGCGTGACGGTCTCGTGCTTGGGAGGAAGGATGTCCATGGCGCTGGGTTCCCGTGCTCGCCGGTGGGCGATCGGAGGTCCCAACGTGCGAGACGCCGTTTGGGGACCGTCCATGCCGTCACGAAACATCCGGGCAGGCGCGGCGGCGCGTCCCGCGGCGGCGCGTCCCGCGGCGGCACGGATCGTGAAAGGGTGGCGGGCGCCGGCCGTCGTCGTCGCGTGCCGGAGCCGCATCCTTGAGCAGTCCCCATCCCGTCCGCGCCACTGCCGAAGGCCGCCGCCTGGCCGAGATCGCCGATGGCGTCGCGTGGCGGCGTTGGGGGCCCTACCTCGGCGAACGGCAATGGGGGACGGTGCGCGAAGACTACAGCGCCGAGGGGGACGCCTGGGGCTCCTTTCCGCACGACCACGCGCGCTCGCGCGCCTATCGCTGGGGGGAGGACGGGCTCGCGGGCTTCTGCGACGACCAGCAGCGCTGGTGCCTCGGCGTCGCGCTCTGGAACGGGCGGGACCCGATCCTGAAGGAGCGGCTCTTCGGCCTCGCCAACGGGGAAGGCAACCACGGCGAGGACGTGAAGGAGGTCTACCACTACGCGGATGCGACGCCGACCCATTCCTACAACCGCTTCGTCTATCGCTACCCGCTGGCGGCCTTCCCCTACGCGGAGCTGACGGCCGTCAACGCGCGGCGCGGCCGGGACGAGCCGGAATACGAGCTGCCCGACACCGGCGTGCTCGAGGGCGGCGCCTTCGTCGACGTCACGGTCGAATATGCCAAGGCGGGGCCCGAGGACCTGCTGATGCGGGTGTCGCTGCGCAATGCGGGGGCGGCCCCGGCGCGGCTGCACGTGCTGCCGCAGCTCTGGGCGCGCAACACCTGGTCGTGGGCCGGCGATGCGGAGCGCCCCAGCGCCGGCCGCACCAGCATGGAGGCGGCATCCGCCAAACGCGCCTGGATCAGCCCGGCGAGCGACGGCTCCGTCCTGGCGCAACGGCCCGAGATGCCGGCGCGGCGCCTGTCGATCGACCGGGCCGTGCCCTGGCGCTTCACCGAGAACGACACCAACCGCCCGCTGCTCTTCGGCGAGGAGGCCGAGGGGCCCTTCAAGGACGGCATCAACGCCCTGGTGGTCGAGGGGCGCGAGGATGCCGTGACGGGTTCGGGCAGCAAGGTCGCCGCCCATGCCGTGCTGACGCTGCCGCCCGGCGGCGAGGCCGTGCTGCGGTTGCGCTTCCGCCCCGCCGCCGATGCCGCCCGGCCCTTCGCGGATTTCGACGCGACGATGGGGCTGCGGCGCCACGAGGCCGACGCCTTCTTCGCCGCCCTGCAGGAGGGCATCGCCGATCCCGCCGCCCGCGCCGTGCACCGGCAGGCGGTCGCGGGGCTGCTGTGGTCCAAGCAGGTCTATATCTTCGACGTGCCGGTCTGGCTGAAGGGCGACCCCGTCAACCCGCCGCCGCCCGCTTCCCGCCGCCGCGGCCGCAACGCCGATTGGGAGCACCTCACCAACGCCGACGTCATCCTGATGCCGGACAAGTGGGAATACCCCTGGTACGCCGCCTGGGACCTCGCCTTCCACTGCGTCGCCATGGCGCCGGTCGACGGTGCCTTCGCCAAGGACCAGCTGTTGTTGCTGCTGCGCCCCTGGTACCAGCATCCCAACGGCCAGCTGCCCGCCTACGAGTGGAACTTCGGCGACGTGAACCCGCCCGTCCACGCCTGGGCCGCCTTCCGGGTCTTCGAGATCGACCGCGCCACGACCGGCGTGGCCGACACCGCCTTCCTCGAGCGCATCCTCCACAAGCTGATGCTCAACTTCACCTGGTGGGTGAACCAGAAGGACGCCGGGGGCCGCAACATCTTCCAGGGCGGGTTCCTCGGCCTCGACAACATCGGGCCGTTCAACCGCTCCGAACCCGTGCCGGACGGCGGCATCATCGACCAGGCCGACGGCACGGCCTGGATGGCCATGTATGCCCTGAACCTGCTGCGCATCGCGCTCGAACTCGCGCAGGTGAACCGCGCCTACGAGGATATCGCGACGAAGTTCTTCGAGCACTTCATGGCGATCGCCGGCGCCATGGCGCATATCGGCGCCGACGGCGTGTCGCTGTGGGACGATGCCGACGGCTTCTTCTATGACACGTTGCGCCAGCCGGACGGCCATCACGTGCCGCTGCGGCTGCGCAGCATGGTGGGGCTGATCCCCATCTTCGCCGTCGAAGTGCTGGACGAGAGCGTCTTCGCCAAGCTGCCGGACTTCACCCGGCGCCTGCGCTGGCTGCTCAAGTTCAGGCCGGAGCTGGCCGCGCTGGTGTCGCGCTGGAACGAGCGCGGCGAGGGGGAGCGCCACCTGCTCTCGCTGCTGCGCGGCTCGCGGCTGAAGCGGCTGCTGCGGCGGGCGCTCAGCGAGACCGAGTTTCTGTCCGATTTCGGCCTGCGCTCGCTGTCGAAGGCCCACGGCGCCGAGCCCTTCATCCTCGACCGGGGCGGGGCGCGCTACACCGTGGAGTATACGCCGGGAGAATCGACCAGCGGCCTGTTCGGCGGCAATTCCAATTGGCGCGGCCCCGTCTGGATGCCGCTGAACTTCCTGCTGATCGACGCCCTGCGGCAGTTCCACAGCTATTACGGGCCGGAGTTCACGGTCGAATGCCCGGTCGGCTCGGGGACCATGCTGGACCTCGGCGAGGTCGCCGACGAACTGGCCCGCCGCCTCGCCCGCCTCTTCGTGGGCGAGGGCGGGGGCCGGCCGGCCGCCCTGGCCCGGGCGGCGGCGCGCGGCGGCGTGGTCGAGAAACACGGCCTCTTCCACGAATATTTCCACGGCGACACCGGCGAGGGGCTCGGCGCCTCCCACCAGACTGGGTGGACGGCGCTGGTCGCCAACCTGCTGATGCGGCGCGCGCCGTGACGGTTCGGGAGGGGCGCCGCCGTTACTTCACCACCAGCCGGGCCACCTGCCAGGCCGAGCGGCTGTAGAAGATCTGGCTCTTGAGTTCGGGCTCGCTGTCGTAGGGATAGACCACGAAGAGCGGACCCTTGTCGCGCACCGGCATGTATTCACCGTTGCGCTTCAGTGCCAGGATGGCGTGGTGCTTGGCGAAGTCCTCCATGGGGATCTCGGTCGTGTAGTCGTTCAGCGCATAGGCGACGACGCGCTGGCCCTTGGCGCCCACGTCGGCCATGAGCTTGTCCATGGGCACGCCCTCGAACGTCATGGGGCCCTGGTACCAGGGCGTGCTCGTCACGATCGTCACCATGCCGAGCTTCTCCAGCATGGCGCGGTCGAACTGGGCGGTGTCGCCGCTGTTCGTCTCGGAGATCTGGCCCGAGATCGTCAGGATCGGCTTGCCGGTCGGCGCCGGCAGGGTGCCGGCCCGGGCCGCCTGCCCGGCGGGCAGGGCCATGAGCAACAGGAGTGCCAGAGATGCGCGCTTCATCTGGGAGTTGAACATCGGTGGTGTCCTCGATATTGATTCCGCTCTCAGGAGTCGGACGGATTTGCTAAAGAAACGTTTTTGCACCGGCGAATCCATTGATGTCACAGAACCGATGTCAATGTAGGAAACGCAATCTTCACGAGTCTCTGTGTTCCTACTCAAAGCGACAGCGCTGAGGGTTGATGCCGTGAACAACATCGTCGAGGCCGTGGCGGCTGCGAGCCTGGGTAACCAGGCGATCGCCGGATATATGCGGGAGTCCGATAAACTGGCGATGCGCGACGCTGCGGCGCGAAAGCTCGAAGAGCTGTTCGACGTGCTGATGATCGACCATCGCAACGATCACAATACGCGCGACACACCGTCCCGCGTGGCGAAAATGTTCGTCGAGGAGATGATGAAGGGGCGGTTCTCCTCGCCGCCCAAGATCACCGACTTCGACAACGTCGAGCGGTGCGAGCAGCTGATCGTGACGGGCCCGATCGAGGTCCGGTCGACCTGCGCCCACCACCTCATGCCGATCTTCGGCCACGCCGTGATCGGCATCCTGCCGGCGCCGGACGGCAAGATCATCGGCCTGTCGAAGTACGACCGCATCGTCGACTATTTCTCGTCGCGGCTGCAGATCCAGGAGGAGCTGGTGAAGCAGATCGAACGCTTCATCGTCGACAACACGGCGCCGCGCGGCCTCGCCGTGCGGATCAGCGCCGTGCACATGTGCAAGAGCCATCGTGGGGTGCGGGCGTCGCGGGCGAGCCGCATGGTCAACACGACCTATTACGGCGACCTCGCCAGCGATCCGCAGCTCAAGTCGGAGTTCCTGCAGGAATGCGCCATGCTGGAGCGCAGCGCCGGTTGAGCGCGCCGACACTGGAGCGCCTTCGCCTTCGGCGAATTCGCTCCAGCTCTCGAATGGCGAGCAGTTCCATCGGCTTGGAGTCGCCAAGGCGACTCGGAGAAAGCCGATACTGCTCTAGCGGAGGGTCACACAGGTGAACCAGCTCTTCGATCCCGCCGGCCTCGAGGTCGATCCCGCCGCGGGCGGGATCTATCGCTCGACCAAGACCTACGACCACAACGAAGGGCTGTCCTGCACCTTCCGCCAGTGGCGTGCCGGCCATTCCCATTGCCGGCTTCTGCACGGCTACGCGCTGGCCTTCAAGTTCGTCTTCGCGGCGCGGGAGCTCGACGACCGGCACTGGTGCTTCGACTTCGGCGGGCTGAAGCCCGTGCGCCAGTGGCTGCACGAGATGTTCGACCACACGCTCCTGGTGTCGGAGGACGACCCCGAGCGCGCGCGGCTCGAAGCGCTCGGCGCGGCCGGGCTGGCGGATGTGCGCATCGTTCCCGCCGTGGGCTGCGAGGCCACGGCGCGGATCGTCCATGCCAAGGTGGGCGAGATGGTCCGCTCGGCGACGCAGGGCCGCGTGTGGCTGGAAAGCGTCGAGGTCCGCGAGCACGGCGGAAACTCTGCCCTCTTCTCCCCCGCCTGAGAGAGGCGAGCCGCCGCCATGTCAGGAGCGACCCTCGACCTCAGCGTGCCGCGCCGGCGTGACGTTTGGTCGATCAGGACCGGGAAGTTCGTCTTCTTCGGCGCCATGTGCGTCCTGCTGGCGGCTGCCGGTCTGGTGTCGTCGTTGATCTCCCAGCGCCAGGACGCGCTGAAGCAGGTGTCTCGCTACAACATCTGCTGGCTGGCCAGCCAGGCCAACGGGGAGTTCGGGCGCCTCGAGGAGCGCATCGCTTCCGCCGCGGTGCCGGGCTCGGGCGTCGATGCCGACGAGGTCGGGCTGCGCTACGACGTGTTGGTGAACCGCGTGTCCGTCATGGCGCAGGGCGAGTTCCACGCCTTCACGATGCTCGACCCCGACGACGAGGCCACGGTGCGGGACCTCGCCATCGCGGTGACGCGGCTGCAGCCGATGATCGACCGGATCGACAAGCCCGGCGTCGGCCGGGCCGCCCTCGCCGTCATGGAGCCGCTCGACGCCCGCCTCGTGGCGCTCGCGGCTTCGGCCAACCGCTACGGCAGCGAGAAGGTCGCCGAGGACCAGCGCGAGCTCGTGCGGCTGTTCTGGATCTTTTCCGCCGTCGTGGCGGGGCTCTTCACCTTCGGCACGGCCCTGCTCCTGGCCGTCGGCTGGCACAACCGCCAGCTCCTGCGGGCCCGGGACGGGCTGAACACGCTGGCCCGGGACCTCCGCCGCGCGTCCGACGGGCTGGAGCGCGCCAACGGCGAGGTCAGCACGGTCAATGCCGAGCTGCAGCAGCGCAACGAGGTCCTGCAGCGCCGCGACCGCGAGATCGGCATCCAGAACGCGCGGTTCGACGCGGCCCTCAACAACATGTCCCAGGCGCTCTGCATGGTGGACGCCGGCGAGCGGCTGGTCGTGTGCAACCAGCGCTTCTCCGACCTCTTCGCGCTGGCCCTGACGCCGGTGCCCGGCATCCTGTTCTCCGACCTCATCGCGCGGAGCCGGGACCCGAACCTGTCGAAGCTGCATGCCCGCCACCGCCAGCTCCAGGCGCGCGGCATCGCGGCGGGCTTCGTCCAGGACGACGACGAGCACCGCATCGTCTCGGTGTCCCACCAGCCCATGCCGGACGGCGGCTGGGTCGCCACCTACGAGGACATCACCCAGCGGCGCCGCGACGAGGCGCAGATCACCTACCTCGCCCATCACGACGGGCTCACCGGCCTCGTCAACCGCTTCTTCTTCGGCGAACAGCTCGACGCCGCCATGGCCATGGCCGAAACCGGCGGAACCTCCTTCACGGTCATCTGCCTCGACCTAGACGGGTTCAAGAACATCAACGACAGCTTCGGCCACCATGTGGGCGACGCGCTCCTGCGCGAGGTCGGCCGACGGCTCGGCCATGCGGTGCGGGAGGGCGATATCGTGGCGCGGCTTGGCGGCGACGAGTTCGCCATCCTGCAGCTCCGCGGCGAGTCCGGGCCGAGCGGCAAGGCCCTGCCCGACAGGCTGCTGCACATCCTCGGCGAGCGCTACGACATCGACGGGCTCGTGCTCTTCGTCACGGCCAGCATCGGCGTCGCTAGCGCGCCGGGCGACGGGGCGAGCGGCGACGAACTCATGAAGAACGCCGACCTCGCGCTCTACCAGGCCAAGCTGCGCGGCAAGAACCAGGCGCTGGTCTTCGAGCCCGACATGGACGCGGCCCGCCAGTCGCGCCGCGCCCTCGAGATCGACCTCAGCCTGGCGCTGACCAACGGCGAGTTCGAGGTGTTCTTCCAGCCGCTCGTCTGCGCGCGCGCCATCTCCATCGTGGGTTTCGAGGCGTTGCTGCGTTGGCGCCACCCGGTGCGGGGCCTCGTGTCGCCCGCCGTCTTCATCCCGGTCGCCGAGGAGATCGGCCTCATCGGGGAGATCGGCGCCTGGGTGCTGGGCGAAGCCTGCGCGCAGGCGGCGCGCTGGCCGCGGGACCTGTCGGTGGCGGTCAACCTGTCGCCGGCCCAGTTCCGCTCGCGGGACCTCGTCGGCACCGTCAAGGACGCGCTGCTGCGCTCCGGCCTGAAGCCGACGCGGCTCGAACTCGAGATCACCGAAAGCGTGCTGCTGAGCGACAGCGACGGCTCGCTCGCGGCCCTGCACGAGCTGCGCAGCTTCGGCATCCGCATCGCCATGGACGATTTCGGCACCGGCTATTCGTCGTTGAGCTACCTGCGCCGCTTCCCCTTCGACAAGATCAAGATCGACCAGTCCTTCGTGCGCGAGATGTCGACGCGGCCGGATTGCATCAAGATCGTGCGCTCCATCGCGGCGCTGGGGGCGAGCCTCGGCATGACGACGACGGCCGAGGGCGTCGAGACGCCCGAACAATTCGCCCAGCTCCAGGCCGCGGGCTGCGACCAGGTGCAGGGCTATCATTTCGGCCGACCCGAGCCCGTCGGCCGCATGATCTTCGAACTGTCCGCCCCCACCCTGCAGGGTCTCGCGGCCGCCTGACCGCCGCCGGCATGCCCCGCCAGTGCGGGGCCGCCGCCGACACGCGCCGGCTCCGTGACACCGGCCGCTTCGAGGGCTCCGGCGTGCCGCTACGCCACGCCAATCGCGTAAAGGTCGTGGATGTGGAGGATGCCCACCACGGTCCCGTCGGGGTCGACGACCGGCAGGACGCTGCGGCGCTGCCCGTTGAGCAGGGCGAGCGCCTGGGCCGCCAGGGCCTCGGTGCCGATCGTCAGGGGATGGCGGCTCATGACCTCCTCGACCCGGAGCGCCATCAGCCCCGGGCCCATGTGGCGGCGCAGGTCGCCGTCCGTCACGATGCCGGCGAGCCGCCCGCCGGCATCGTCGACGCAGATGCAGCCGAAGCGCTTGCCCGTCATCTCCATCACGGCCTCGGCCATGCCGGACCCCGCCGTCACGCGCGGGACGGCGTCGCCCACATGCATCACGTCGCGCACGTAGGTGAGCTGGCTGCCGAGCTTGCCGCCGGGGTGCAGCGTCTTGAAATCCCGGGCCGAGAAGCCGCGCGCCTCCAGCAGCGCCACCGCCAGCGCGTCCCCCATGGCGAGCTGCATGGTGGTGGAGGTCGTGGGGGCGAGGCCGTTGGGGCAGGCCTCCTCGCTCTTCGGCAGCGTCAGGCACAGGTCGGCCTGGCGGCCCAGCGCGCTGTCGGGGTTCGACGTCACCGCCACGAGCGGCAGGGCGAAGCGCCGCGCATAGGTGATGACGGCGGCGAGTTCGGCCGTCTCGCCCGACCACGACAGGGCCAGAACGGCGTCGTCGGCGTGGATCATGCCGAGGTCGCCGTGGCTGGCCTCGGCGGCATGGACGAAGAAGGCCGGCGTCCCCGTCGACGCGAGGGTGGCGGCGAGCTTGCGGCCGACGTGGCCGGACTTGCCCATGCCGGTGACGACGACGCGCCCCCGGAGGCCGAGGAGCAGGGCGACGGCGGAGCTGAACTCGTCGCCGAGCCGCGGGGTGGGGCCCGCCAGCGCCGCCTCCAGCGCCGCGATGCCGGCCCGCTCCAGCCGCAGCGTCCGCAGGGCGGAGACGATGGCGGGCGACACGGCGGGACCGGGGACGGGCAGCGACATGCCGGCCCCATACCACCGCGGCGACCGCATTGCACGCCACGACGACACGCCCCGACGCGCGGGCCATGCGGCGCCGCGGCCTGCCGCGCAACCGGGCGTTAACCATGCCCCGTCAATGTTCCGGTCATCGCTGCAGGTCTCCGGAAAGGGCGGGCGCCACGTGTCTTCGAGGAATCGCCGCCCGGCCGGATGCGGATGGATGCTGCAGGTCGCCGGCCTCGCCGCCGCCGTCGCCGCGGTGGCGCCGGCCTCCGCGCAGCAGACCAGCGGCGGCCTGTCCACGACCATCCCGTCGCTGCGCGGATCGGTCGACGGCGCCGCGGGCGGGGCCGCGGCCGTCGGCGGCGACCTCGACGCCGCCGGCGCTCCGCCGCCCGCCCTGCCGGGCGCCGACCCGGCCGGCACGTCGGCGGCCGGCGGCACGCCCGCCGCTCGGCCGCGCGGCCGTTTCGCGCCGCCCAAGGGCACCGCCAAGACCGAGGACCGTGTCAGGAGGCCGCGTGTCGGGCCGCCGCCGCTGCCCGAACTCCAGGCCTATCCGGCCTCGCTGCGGCTGCGCGGCTCCGGCGCCGCCATCGACACGGTGGGCGACGCGCTCCGCCCCGGCCCCACGGTGGCGGCGCTGCCCATCACGGCGCGGCTGCGCACCCGCATCGACGACACGCCCTTCGACGCGATCGGCTACGATGTCGGTTCGCTGCGCCTCACCCCCTACGTCACGCAGAGCTTCGGCTTCGATTCGAACCCGGACCAGATCCAGACCGGGCTGCGCCCCTCCGCCTTCGAGCGGACCGAGGGCGGCTTCGGCCTCGCGTCCCAGTGGTCGCGCAACCAGCTGACCGCCAGCTTCCACGGCGGCTACGACGCCTTCTTCTCCGCCCCCGAAGCCAACCGCCCCGACGCCGTTGGCCTCGCCGACTACCGCTTCGACGTCGACCGCGACACGACCCTCGATGCCGAGGCCCGCTTCGCCCTCGACACGCAGCGGGTCGGCTCGCCCGAGGTCGTCAACGGCGCCCAGGGCCGCCCCCTCATCTCGACCTTCGGCGGCGCGGTGGGCGGTGCGGAGCAGTTCGGGCGGCTGGACCTCGCGCTCCACGGCTCGCTCGACCGCACCGCCTACGACAATGCCCAGGGCACCGGCGGCGTCCTGCAGGACCTCGCCAGCGAGAACTTCAACGATGCCGGCCTGCGCCTGCGCGCGACCTACGAGATGACGCCGGTGCTGCGGCCCTTCGTGGACCTCTTCGCCGACGACCGCCTGCACGACAGCGACCTCGACTACACCGGCTACCGACGGGATTCGGTCGGCGCCACCGGGCAGGTCGGCTCGACGTTCGAGCTGACGCGCCTGTTGTCGGGCGAGGTTTCGGCCGGCTACGGCGGCCGCAGCTACGAGGACGCGCGGCTGAAGAGCATCGCCAGCCCGGTGTTCAACGGCGCACTCAGCTACGCCGCGACGCCGCTGACCGCCATCAGCTTCCGCGCCGCCACGAGCTTCGACGAGACCACGGTGGCGGGGGCGTCGGGCACCGAATCCAGGTCGGTCACGCTGGAAGTCACCCACGCGCTGATGCGCAACCTCACCATCACGGGCGCGATCTCGTATCTCAATACCGAATACGTCGGCGTGCCCATCACGGAGAACACCCTGTCCGAGACGCTCAAGGCCGAGTATCGCCTGTCGCGCTCGCTCGTCGCCACCGCCAGCTTCAACCACGAACGGCTGAACAGCACGTTGGCGGGCGCGAGCTTCGGCCAGAACGTGGCGCTCTTGGGACTGCGCTGGCAGCGGTGAACCGCCCGGGGTAGGGGTGGCGCCGATCGCTGCCACGGAGCCGCCCCATGTCGCTGCATTTCACGCCGGCCGAATTCGCCGCCCGCCAGGCCCGCCTTTCGGCGGCGCTGGCCGAGCGGGATCTCGACGGCCTGCTGCTGTTCTCGCAGAACAGCATGTACTGGCTGACCGGCTACGACAGCTTCGGCTTCTGCTTCTTCCAGTGCCTTTACGTCGGCGCGGACGGCCGCAGCGCGCTGCTGACCCGCTCGGCCGACCTGCGGCAGGCGCAGCGCACCTCCACGCTGACCGACATCCGCGTGTGGCGCGACGGCGCCGCCGCGGAGCCGGCCCGCGACCTCGCCGCCATGCTGGCCGACCTCGGCCTCGCGGGCCGGCGGCTCGGCGTCGAGTTCGGCGCCCACGGCCTGCCCTATGCCGATGGGCTGAAGCTCGCGGCCGCGCTCGAAGGCCGCGTCGAGACCCGCGACGCCACCGCCCTGATCCCTTCGCTGCGGGTCGAGAAGTCCGCCGCCGAGATCGCCTACGTGCGCCGCGCCGCCGCCCTCTCGGACGCGGCCGACCGCGCCGCCGTGGACCTGCTGGCGCCCGGCGCCGACGAGGCCGCCATCCTGGCGGCGCAGCACGCGGCCGTCTTCGGGGGCGGCGGCGAGGAACCCGGCAACCCGTTCATCATCGGCTCGGGCGGGGACGCGCTGCTGTGCCGGTCGAAGGCCGGGCGCCGCCGGCTCGATGCCGACGACCAGATCACGCTGGAATTCGCGGGCGCCTACCGGCACTACCACGCCGCCATCATGCGCACCCACGTGGTGGGGCGCCCGCGGCCGTTGCACGCCGCCTACCACGAGGCGGCTCGCGAGGCGCTGCGGGCCTGCGAGGCCGAGCTGCGGCCCGGCCGCACCGCCGGCGACGTCTTCGCCGCCCATGCCGGCGTGCTCGACGCCCACGGGCTCGGCGCCCACCGGCTCAACGCCTGCGGATACAGCCTCGGCGCGACCTTCGCGCCGTCCTGGATGGACGCGCCCATGTTCTACGACGCCAATCCCTTCGTCGTGCCGGCGGGCGGCGTCTTCTTTCTCCACATGATTCTCATGGATTCGGACAGCGGCACCGCCCTGTGCCTCGGACGCACCTCGCTCGTCACGGCGGCGGGGGCCGAGCCGCTCAACGCCCCCGACCTCGCCCTGGTGGTGCGGTGAGGCCACGGCGACCCGAGCCCCGCCTCCTCGACAGGGCAGGGCAACGCCCCCCTGCGACGCGTTGTTCCAGGACCATAACGCTGATATGACGCCCCTGCCTCGGATCCGGTCGGATGCCGTGGCGGACCGAACGCCCGGGCCGCGCGACGGCCGGGCTCCAGATCACGGGCGACCGCGCCGGTCCTGCCGATCCGCTGAGAGGACAATATGGCTGGCATCAAGATCCTCCCTGGCAACTCCAACGGTCCGCTGGCCGAGGCCATCGCCGCCTACCTGAAGGTGCCGCTGACGCGCTGCGTGGTGAAGCGCTTCGCCGACATGGAGATCTTCGTCGAGATCCAGGAGAACGTGCGCGGCGAGGACACGTTCATCGTCCAGTCGACCGCCTACCCGACCAACGACCACCTGATGGAACTGCTCATCATGACGGACGCGCTGCGGCGCGCCTCCGCCCGGCGCATCACCGCGGTGGTGCCGTATTTCGGCTATGCCCGGCAGGACCGCAAGGCCGGTCCCCGCACCCCCATCTCGGCCAAGCTCGTCGCCAACCTGATCGACCGGGCGGGCGTCGACCGCGTCCTCACCGTCGACCTCCACGCCGGCCAGATCCAGGGCTTCTTCGACATCCCCACCGACAACCTCTTCGCCGCTCCCGTCATGGTGCGCGACGTCACCGAGCGGTTCGACTGCGCCAACGTCATGGTGGTGTCGCCGGACGTCGGCGGCGTGGTCCGGGCCCGGGCCCTGGCCAAGCGGATCGACGCGCCCCTCGCCATCGTGGACAAGCGCCGCGAGCGGGCCGGCGAATCGGAGGTGATGAACATCATCGGCGACGTGAAGGGCCGCTCCTGCATCCTGCTCGACGACATCGTCGATTCGGGCGGCACGCTGTGCAACGCCGCCGACGCGCTGCTGGCCCAGGGCGCCACGGACGTCTCGGCCTATTGCACCCACGGCGTGCTGTCGGGCGGCGCAGTGGCGCGCATCGCGGGCTCGAACCTCAAGGAACTCGTGCTCACCGACACGATCCGCGCCACCGAGGCCGTGCGGGTCGCCAAGAACATCCGGGTCATCTCGGTCGCGCCGCTCATCGGCGAGGCGATCGGGCGCATCGCCCAGGAAGCCTCGGTGTCGAGCCTCTTCGAGAATGCCGCGGTGGCGGGCGTCTATGCGCCGCCGGCGCCCTCTCCCATGCAGCACCAGAAGAGCCCCGTCGTGCAGGCCCTGCCGCGCGCCGCGGCCGCTGGCGGCTGACCGCCGGCCTCCCAGGCCGCCGCGCCGTCGCGCTCCCGCCCCGCGCGCTCCCGCCCTTGTCTCGTCGCCGTCCCCAGGCCAGATAGCGCCAGGACGGGCGCAGGGCGGGCGAGGGCATGCAGGACAGGGTGGATGTGGCGGTGATCGGGGGCGGCGCCGCCGGGATCGCGGCGGCGCGGCGGCTCCTCGACGAACCGGGGCTCTCGGTCCTGCTGATCGAGGCCAAGCCCCGTCTCGGCGGGCGGGCCCTCACGGTCGGGGGCGACATGCCCATGGACCTCGGCTGCGCCTGGCTCCACAGCGGCCTCACCAACGTGTGGACGGCCATCGCCGACGCCGAGGGCTTCACGGTGGACCGCCGCCCCGCGCCCTGGGACGAGGAGGAGCGCGACCTCGGCCTCACGCCCGAGGAGCAGGCCGGCTACGTCGACGCCGTCGAAGCCTTCCGCCAGCGGGCCGAGGAGGCCACGGCGCGCGGCGCCGACGGGCCGCTGTCCGACCTCGTGCCCGCCGGGAGCCCCTGGCGCGGACTGCTCGACGCGGTCTCGACCTATGTGAGCGGCGCCGAACTCGACCGCGTGTCGGTGCGCGACTCGGGCGACTACCGCCCCGGCGAGGGCGACGACTGGCGCGTCGCCGAAGGCTACGGCCGCCTCGTGGCGCACCATGGGCGCGACCTGCCGGCCGTGCTCGACACGCCCGTGACGCTGATCGACCATTCCGGCGCCGGCCCGGTGCGCATCGAGACCCCGCGCGGCACGGTGGAGGCCGGTGCCGTGGTGGTGACGGCCTCGACGAGCGTGCTGGCGGCCGAGGGCCTGCGGTTCCGCCCCGGCCTGCCCGGCAAGGTGGAAGCCGCGGCCCTCCTGCCTCTCGGCTCGGTCGAGAAGCTCTGGCTCGGCGTGTCCGACCCCGGCCTGTTCCCCGCCGAAGACTATTGCCTGGGGTCGAGCGCGACCGCCCGCACCGCCGCCTACCATTTCCGCCCCTTCGGCCGGCCGATCGTGGAATGTTTCATGGGCGGCGACCTCGCCCGCGACCTGTCGCGCGCCGGCACCGCGGCGGCGCTCGATTTCGCCCGCGGCGAGTTGCGCTCGCAGCTCGGCGGGGAGGCCGCCCGGGCGGTGACGCCCCTGCACCTCACCGGCTGGGGCCGGCAAGCGCACATCCTGGGCGCCTATGCCTATGCGATGCCGGGCTCGGCCGGCGCGCGGGCGCGGCTGGCGGAGCCGGTCGACGGGCGCCTGTTCTTCGCCGGGGAGGCCACCCACCCGACGCGGTTCACCACGGCGCACGGCGCCTATGAGTCGGGCGTTTCGGCTGCCGAAGCCTTGCTGGCGGCCCGGGCCAAGGGCGGCAGGGCTCAGGACGGCGGGGCCCGGGCCGGCAAAGTCTAGGCCGGCACGAGGCCGTCGGCGTCGACGAGCTGGACGCCGCTGGCCCGCAGGGCGGCGCGGGCGGCGTCCAGCGTCGTGCCGCCGCCCGGCGCCGGGGCCGCGATGGCCCGGCAGGCGTCCTCGACGACGACGACGTCGTAGCCCAGCGCCCGCGCGTCCTGCGCCGACCAGAACACGCAGAAGTCGAGGGCGAGGCCGCAGAAGAACAGCCGGCGGAAGCCGCGCTCCTTCACCCAGCCGCCGAGCCCGGTCAGGCTCGTGCGATCGTTGTCGCGGAAGGCGGAATAGCTGTCGATCCCGGGCCGGAACCCCTTGCGCACGATCGCCTCGACCCGGTCGAGCGGCAGGTCCCGGTGCAGCGCCGCGCCCGCGCTGCCGATGACGGCATGGTCGGGCCAGAGGACCTGGTCGCCGTAGGGCAGGGCGATCGTGCTGAACGGTGCCGCCCCGTGGGTCGACGCGAAGGAGACATGGCCGGCGGGGTGCCAGTCCTGCGTGGCGAAGGCGTGGGCGAAGACGTCGCGGGCGAGCCGGGCGGCGATCGGCACCACGGCGTCGCCCCCGGCCACCGGCAGCTCCCCGCCCGGCATGAAGGTCGGTTGGATGTCGATCAGGCCCAGCACGTCGGTTTCGGGGTCGATGCGGATCATGCGGCGGGGCTCCTGGAGCCTGTCGGGCTGTTGGTGACGCGGGGATTGGACCGGAGCCGGCGAACAGGCTCGCAGCGTTGGGCTGGCGTGTGTCGGCACCAGCATGACACACGCGCGGGGCTGCGGGGGTGCACGAATCCGGTCGATGGGTGCGGATCGAGCTGTCTCGCTGGGGCAGGCCGCCCCTGGACGGAGCGGGACGGGCAGCGGGCTCGTCGTCGAGGCCCTGTCGTGGATGGCGCGGACGGGCGGCCCGTGGCGCGACTTGCCCCAGCGGTCCGGCAAGCGGGTTCCGGCGTTCCGGCGTGTCGGCGACTGGCGCTCACCGCTGCGTCGCGCGACCTGGTGCGCGGACCTCCCCATCGTCGACCACGTGGGACAAGGGGGCCGAGGAGAGCGTCATGGGCTCGGGACGTCGATGCCGGGTCGACGTTCGAAGGCGCGGCGCCGGAGGGGTGGCCGAGGACGTGCCGTGTTCAGGCGTCGGCTCGTGTCAGGGGGGTGTCAGGCGAAGCCGGTTCGGGTCGTTGGGGCGCGATGGTGAGCCGCTGCCGAGGTTGTCGCCCCACGTCCACCGTCGGGCCCGCATCCAGACGTCCATCACAGGATGCTTCTCAGGGGGCCCGAGCGCGCGGGTTGGAGGTGGCGACCTCGCGCAGGAACCCCGTGGCCGAGCGCCCGGTGATCTTGAGCCTGTAGTTGATCAACACCGTCGCTCGGCCGTTGGGCAGCACTGCCGCCAGCACGAACAGCGCGGCAAGGCCCAGCTTGTTCTTGGCCTCCAGACGCTCGTCGGTGAGCCTCACGAGGAGCGGCACGAGGCAGGACAGCGACGGGCGGCGGCCCGAGACGACTTCGAGGTAGAACTTCCGCTCACGCGTCACGAAGACGTCGTGCGGGTCGAAGAGGTCGCCCTCCCAGCCCAGGCGACGCGCGACGACCTTGAGGTGCTCCATGCGCTTGATGAAGCGCTCGACGTTGTTGCGGATGCCGACGGCGTCGGACTTGTGGACCGTGTTGGCGACATTGCGGCCGTGCACGCGGTAGCAGCCGAGCTCCTCCGACACGCTCACGACGTCGCCCGTGAAGGGCGCGGCATAGAGCAGCACGCCGTCGACGTAGCGCTCGTAGTCGATCTCCCGGATGAGGTCGGCGACGTCCCGCCGGAACACGTTGCCGGAGGTCGGCGGGCTCCGGTACACCCCGGTCTTGGCGACGCGGACGGCGAGCGCCTCCCTTTCCCGGTAGTCGTCGAGGGCCGGCACGGCCCCGCTGATCCATTCGCCCCGCGCGTCGATGCGGGTCAGGGCGAACTGGAGCTTGGCGACCTCCGGGTCGAGCCGCGACAGGATCGCATCGAGGGCTCCGGGTTTCAGCTTGTCGTCGGCGTCGAGGAACAGGACGTGCGGTGCGGTCGTGAGGTCGAGCCCGGCGACACAGGCGCCGATCGCGCCGCCGTTGGAGATCCTCACGGCGCGCACGCCGGCGTCGCTGATCACGCTCCAGGACCCGTCCGTCGAGCCGTCGTCGATGACGATAAGCTCGCAGTCGTCGCGCAGTTGCGAGGCCACGCTGGCTATCGCCTCGCCGACATAGTCCCCATAATTGTAGCAGGGGACAATGATGGCGAGCTTAATGGTTTGGGTCATCAAAATTACTTGGCTCTCGTGAACGCGTTCTCGGGAACTGGTTGTGTCTCGGATTATGCAGCCCGCTTCTCCTTTGGCAAGCGCCCCGGCATGTGATGCAGGCTGGCGCCCTCACCTGGGTATCAAAGGATGGTCCCTTGCAAACAACCGTCCGGTAAGCTGGCCCCGCTGGGTCCTGGATGGTTCAATGTCGATCCGTTTTGAATCGGAAACCGACGATGACTGCGACATTCCACCGATGTGACGTCATTCTGACGCTGTAGAACTCTAGACGTCAGTAGACGGCAGAGTCAGCTGCAAGACGATGCTCTGGATGTCACGTCGAGACACTCGTGACGCTGACGCATGACTGTTGTGGAATCCTGCCATCATGAGCGGCTTAAGGCCATGGCGTGGTGCGAGAACAACGGCCCGCAGTGCGTGTTCGGCCTCGCCGACCAGGTCCGCCTCGTGCTGCACATCGCCGCCTTTTGGTCCATGCTAGACGTCAGGGATACCTTCCCTAACGTCCGCGACCTTGCCAAGGCTGAATCCAACAGGCTGCGCCTTCGCCCTCTCGACGTCGTCTCCAGGATCGTGGAATCCCGGCCCCGCCTGCGCATCGCCTGGGCAGCCGCCGGCCCCGCGGCCGATGTCAGCGCCGGCCTGTCGACGCGGTCGGAGTCTCCGCCGACGAGCTATTGAGGCTTCACGGCCAGCCCTCTCCGGGTCGGTGATCTCAGGCTTCCGAGGCGCCGCACCAACGCGAAGGCCGTCGCCACCTCGCCGCGCAGGGCCGGTCCGGCGACGATGGAGAGCGCTGCCGCGTAGACCAGGCCGCCGACCGCGAGCGAAGCCGCGAGGTTGGCGAGACCGTCCCCCATGCTCAGGACCGCGTAGGCCGCGGCGCCCGCCACCAGGGAGGCGAGCAGCGGGCCCCGCTGGGCTCCGAAGGCACCCCCGAGCCCCTCCGTGAGAGAGCGAGGCACGGACGCCGTGAGCGCGAATGTATGGACGAGGAAGATCGCGCCGACGACCCACGCGGTCCCGACAGCGCCAAGCCACGGAGCCAAGGCCACGGCCCCGATCCGGGCGGCGGCTGCCCAGAGGGCGGGGACAGTGGCTCGCTTGGTCAGGTCGTTGCTCATCAGAATGGCGTCGTTGAGCCCCGCGATGGCGAGGATCGCATAACCGACGACGATCGGCTGGAACAGCGGGGCGGCCGTCGTCCACTTGGGGCCAAGCACGAAGGGGAGCAGCCGCGGGGCCGCGACCGCCGCGAGAACCGCGGCCGGGATGAGGAGGGCGGACAGCACCGTGACGAGCCTCGCGTGGAGGGAACCCACCGTGTCGCGGTGGCCGCGGATCGCATGGGCATAGAGGGCGCCGATCGGCGGGTTCGTGACGACGTCACAAGCGAAGCGCGAGGCCTGGTTGGCGATGGCGTAGGAGCCCAGGAGCCGCGCGCCAAGGACGTGTTCGAAGAGGGCATTCTCGGCCGATCGCGCCACGAGTTCGCCGAGGCGACGCGACAGGAGGGCGCTTCCCATGGCGAGGTGACCGTGCAGGGCGGATAACTTGAACTCGAGCGTGGGGGCTTTGAACGCGATGAGGTTCACGACGACGGCGCGGACCGCGTAGGTGGTCAAGTACTGTCCGGCGAGGCTCCACACGCCGAAGCCGAGCACGGCGAGCGTGACGGCGACGACGGCCGACGAGAGCGCGCTGGCAATGTCGGCCCAGGAGTGAAGCGTGAGGTTGCCGCGCCCGGTGATCCGGGCGACGCACGGCACGGAGACCGCCATCAGCGGAAGCGACAGGGACAGCAGCATCATCAGGCCGACGAGCTTCTGCTGCCCCGTGACCGCGGCGAGGACCAGGCCGGACCCGGCGACGCCAAGCGCCATGGTGGAGAAGCTCGCGAGCAGCACCCAGTAGGCGGTCGACCACACGAGGGTGTTGGACTCGTCTTCCCGCGCGAGCGAGGTGCCGATCCCGCTCTCCGCGACCATGACGAAGAACATCACGGTCGGCTGCGCGAGGGCGTAGAGGCCGTAGTCCAACGGGTTGAGAAGGTGGGCCATCACCGGCAGCATGACGAGTTGGGTGACGGCCTTGACGCCGTTCGCGATCCACGACGCGGCGGCGTTGAGGGCGAACTGGCGCTGTCCGTCGCGTAACGGGGCGGCAGGCGGCTCGGCCTTGATCGCTGCTGCTGTCGCTGCTTCGGCGACAGCCTTCTCGACCCGCGCGATGGCTTCGTAGAGGGCCGCGCATTCCCGCGCGATATCCGCTTCCGCAACCGGCGGTTCCATGCGCCGAAGCTGGTCGACCAGGGCCGCCAGGGCGCGTTCATAGATAGCCCGCCGGGTCTCGATGGTCGACTGTGCCAGGCCGGACACGGCCCGTTGGACTAGCGGATGATAGTCGAGCATTCTGCGTTGAGACCATCCAAAAACCGGTCTGTCAACGCGGCTCGGCCGGTCGATCCGCGATGATCGGACGCCCCCCAAGGGTCGGTGGAGTGCCGAAGTCGTGGTCTGCTGCCTCGAAGGCTTCGTCGCGCCGCGAACCGCTACGGCAAGCTTGCCCGGAATGCGACTTCGACTGTCGCCCTTGCCGCCATCGTCGCATTCCGATGCCGATGGGATGCTGGCCCGAGGCTGTGTGGACGGATAGTCCCGTGCACAGGCCTGCGACGATTGCGACGGAAGATCGATGGGGTTTTTCGACCTCGCCTCACATCGGAGAGCGATCCGCTCGAGGCGTTTCAGTCGACCGATGCCGCGCTCGATGCGGGCCCGGCGTCCGAAGTCTGTCCGGGCGAGGGAGGACGGCTCGATCGTGTCGCGGGTTCTGCAGAACGGGCACGTGATCGGACAGCGGGTGGTGCGCCTTCCATAGGGTGTCCGTCCGGCCCGGACCGAGGGAACCGGGGCCGCGGCGCTACCAGCCCTGCGCCATCCGGGCCACCGGCGCGCGCGGCCGGGCGAGGGCGCGGCCGACGTTGACGAGGTAGGACCGGAACAGGTCCGCCGGCAGGCCTCCGCCCTCGACGTGCGTCATGGCCGAATCGTCGTCGTTGCCGAGCCAGACCCCCGCCACCATCGGGCCCGCATAGCCCACGAACCAGGCATCGCGGAACGCGTTGGTGGTGCCGGTCTTGCCGCGTGCGCCGCCGATGTCGGCCCGGCGCCCGGTGCCGTCCGCCACGACGGCGCGCAGCGCCCGGTCCAGCATGGCGACGCAGCGGGCGCTGAGGGCGGGCTCCGGCAGCGTGTCGCGGTGCCAGGACAGGATGCGCCCGTAATGACCCACGATCCCCCGCACGGCATGGGGCTCGACCGGGTAGCCGCCGTTGGCCACGGTCGCCAGCAGCGCCGTCATGGCGAGCGGGCTGGCGGTGAACTCCCCGATGGCGATGCCGCCGTCCCGCGGCAGCGCGCCGGCGAGGCCGAGCTTGGCGGCGCGGGCCGCCACGGCGCCGGAGCCGAGCGCGCGCTCGAGCCCGAACATCGCGGCGTTGCGGGACAGGCGGAAGGCGTCGCCGAGGCTGATCGTGCCGAGGTAGCGGTCATCGGCGTCGCGGGGCCGGCCGCCGGGCTGCGCCAAGTCCTCGACGGCTGAATCGAGGTCGCGGCCCTGCTCGCAGGCTTCGGCCAGGACCAGGACCTTGCCGAGCGAACCCGGGGAGCGCCGCGCCCGCTCGGCGCGATCGAACTGGTCGACGGCATAGTCGCGCCCGCCCATGAAGGCCTGGATGGCGCCCGTCCGGTCGAGCCCGACGAAGGCGGCCGCCCCGGCCCCGGCCCGGGCGAGCCTGTCCGCCGCGCCGTCGAGCGCCGCGACGGCGGCGTCCTGGCGCAGCGCGTCCACCGTCACGTAGGCCCGGAAGGCCCCCACGGGGGCGCCGAGCCGCTTCACCTCGCCCGCCACGGCGTCGCGCAGGTAGCCGCAGCCGAGGTCCGGCAGGTCGCGCGTGCCGCGATGCTCGCGCTCCCGCAGCGCCGCGGCCGGGATGACGCCCTGGCGCACCAGGGCCTGCAGCAGCGCCCGCGCCCGGGTTCGGGTCCGCGCCACGGTGCCGGGATCGCGGCTCGCTATGTCGTTGCGCGGGCTCGCCAGCATCACCTCGATCAGCGTCGCCTCGGGATAGTCGAGCTCCGAGGCGGCCTTGCCGAAGTAGAATCGCGACGCGGCTTCGAGGCCGAAGATGCCGTGCTGGAAGGGCAGGTGGTCGAGGTAGGCGGCCAGCACCTCGTCGCGGGTGAAGCGCCGGCTGACACCGACCGCCCAGGGGATCTCGTAGAGCTTGCGGACCCAGGCGCGGTCGCCGGGCTCGAACATGAGGTTCTTCACGAGCTGCTGCGCGATGGTCGAGCCGCCCCGCGCGCGGCCGCCGACCGCCGACGCCACGGCGCCGGCGAGGCCGCGCAGGCTCAGCCCGAAGGGCTCGGTGGCGAAGCCGCGGTCCTCGGCGCCCAGCAGCACGGCCCGGAACTTGGGCGACAGGTCGCCGATCGACACCCGCAGCGGCAGTAGGCACTTCAGTTCGAAGCCGTCGCCGACGCGGTCGCGGACGATCTCGCCCGACGTCATCATGGCGGCCATCTGGTCGCGGCTCGGGGCGCTGCGCCCCGCCAGGGTGAACCACCCCCAGACCAGGGCCGCCGCCGAGACCGCCGCCAGGGCGGCCCATTTCAGGCAGATGAGGACGAACCGCGTCAGCACGGGAACCGCCTTCTTCGGCGCCGGCCCGCCCGGAAACCGGGGCCGGAGCCGGCGCAACGCAGCAGGTGGGGGGCTGTCGGCGGCGCACAATCGGCGGGGACCGGCGCGGTAACGGTTTATTTATCGTCTTGCCCGGACGGCGAGGCCGCGCTTCCGCCACGATGGCGGGGCAGCGCCGCCCGCCGGGGAACCGCCGCCGCCGCCCCCCGTTGTCCCGAAGCATCAGGGAGGACGCCATGGCCAACGACGCGCAAGACCGCGCCGACCCCGCGCGACAGACGGTGGCGGGGACGCCACCGGTCGCCGTGGCGACCGACGAGACGGACCGGCTCATCGCCTCCGACAAGGTCGCCGGCACCGAAGTCTTCGGCCGCGACGGCCAGCGGCTCGGCGTCGTCTACAACTTCATGGTCGACAAGGTGACGGGCCGCGTCGCCTACGCCGTCATGTCCTTCGGCGGTTTTCTCGGCCTCGGAGAGCGCTACCACCCGCTGCCCTGGGAAGCCCTGACCTACGACCCGGCGCGGGGCGGCTACGTGGTCGACGTCGACCCCGCGCGGCTCGACGCGGCACCCAGCTTCATGGATGGCGAGGACCCGTGGGGCGACCCGGAACACCGCCGCAACGTGTTCGGCTTCTACGGCTTCAACTACGGCCTGTGAGGGAGCACCATGACCGCGATCCGAAGCACCCCCATCCGAAGCGCCATGCGACGTGTCTGGATCCCACGTGTCGCCCTGGCGGCCGCGGCTCTGGCCCTCGCCGGCGGCGTCGCGGCGGCCCAGACCTCGGCCCCGGCGCCCGGCGCGGCTCCCCGGACCGACCTCGCCACCAAGCCCGGCACGTTGAGCGACAAGCTCGGCGCCACCAACGGCGTCATCAAGCCGACCGGCAACGTCGATCCCGGCATGGGCAAGGCGGCGCCCAGCACCGGCACCACGCCGGTGATCCGGCCCGGCGACGTCCCGCCCCAGACCGGCAAGGGCGGCTCGCCCTGACGTCGGCGGGTTCGCCGGCGACGGAGCCGCAGGGGTCGTGACAGCGGGGCCGGGCGGTGGCAGGGTCGGCACCATGGCCGATTCACCCGCCATCCCGGTCGACACGATCGAGCGGCAGCGCCGCGCGTCCCACCCCGCCACCTCGGCCTGGGTGTCGGCCAATGCCGGCTCGGGCAAGACGCACGTGCTGGCGCAGCGCGTCCTGCGCCTCCTGCTCGCCGGCGTGGCGCCCTCGCGCATCCTGTGCCTCACCTTCACCAAGGCAGCGGCCGCCAACATGTCGATCCGCGTGTTCCGCGACCTCGCGGGGTGGACGCGGCTCGACGACGCCGCCCTGCGGGCCGCCATCGCCGAGACCGGCGCGCCGGTGCCGACGCAGGCGGGGGGCGCGGCGGCGCTCGACGAGGCGCGGCGGCTCTTCGCCCGCACGGTGGAAACGCCGGGCGGGCTCAAGATCCAGACCATCCACGCCTTCTGCGAGCGGCTGCTCCACCTCTTCCCCTTCGAAAGCAATGTCCCGGCGCGGTTCGAGGTGCTGGACGACCTGCGCGCCGCCGACCTGCTGCTGCGGGCGCGCGAGGTCGTGCTGGCGCGGGCGCTGCGCGAGCCCGGCTCCACGCTGGGCCGCGGCCTCGCCGCCCTCACCGGCCAGGTCTCGGTCACGACCTTCGAGGGCCTGATCGGCGAAGCGCTGGGCCACCGCCATCTCGTGCGCGACGCCCTGCGCGAGGCGCGCGACTACGACGGCCTGCTCGGGAGCCTGCGGGGCGCGCTCGGCCTCGCCCCCGGCGAAACCCCCGCCACGGTCGCGGCCGCCATGGTCGAGGACGGCATGCCCTGGGCGGACTGGGCCGCGACCGCCCGGACGCTCGGGGCGGACGGCGGCGGCCCCGGCAAGACCGGCAACCGCCTGATGGCCGCCTTCGACGCGCCCGAGGGCCGCCAGGCCGAAGCCTACCTCGACGTTTTCCTCACCGCCAAGCGCGAGGCCCGGGCCGCCACCTACCTGCCGAAGTCGCTGCGCACCAAGGAGCCGGCGCTCTGCGACGCGCTCGATGGCGAACAGCTCCGCCTTCTCGGCCTCGTGGCGCGCCGCAAGGCCGCCGAGACGGCCGAGCGCACCGCCGCCCTGATGGCGGTGGCGGGCGCCATCCTCGACCATTACGACACCGCCAAGCGCCGGCGCGGCCTCCTCGATTTCGAGGACCTCGTCGAGCGCACCCGCAACCTCCTGGCGACGTCGAGTTCGGCCTGGGTGCTGTACAAGCTCGACCGCGGCATCGACCATATCCTGGTCGACGAGGCGCAGGACACCTCGCCCGAGCAATGGGAGATCCTGCGCGCCGTGTCGGACGAGTTCTTCGCGGGCGCGGGCCGCGGCCCGCAGAACCGCACCTTCTTCGCGGTGGGCGACGATAAGCAGTCGATCTACTCGTTCCAGGGCGCCCGGCCCGACATGTTCGACACGATGCGGCGCCATTTCGCCGACCGGGCCCTCGGCGCCGAGAAGCCATTCGCGGGCGTCGACCTCGTCCTGTCGTTCCGCTCGGCCGCCGCCGTGCTGCGCGCCGTCGACCGCGTCTTCGCCCATGGCCCGAACGGCCGCGGCCTCACCCACGACGATGGCGGTCCGCAGCCCCACGTGCCGCTGAAGAAGCTGCCGGGCCTCGTCGAGGTCTGGCCCGCCGTGACGGCGCAGCCCCAGCCCGAGCCGGGCGACTGGAAGCTGCCGGTCGACGTGGTGGAGCCCGGCGACCCGCCCGTCGTGGTGGCGCGCCGCATCGCCGACGCCATCCACCAGCTGTGCCGTCCCGGATCGGGCGAAACCGTCGAGGACAACCGGACGCGCGGTCGCCGCCCCGTGCGGCCGGGCGACGTGATGATCCTGGTGCGGTCCCGTAACAGCTTCTTCGAAGCCGTGATCCGCGCCTGCAAGGAGCGCGGCGTGCCGGTGGCGGGGGCCGATCGCCTGGCCCTGACCCAGCATATCGCCGTGATGGACCTCGTGGCGGCGGGCCGGGCCGCGCTGAGCCCGGCCGACGACTTCACCCTGGCCTGCGTGCTGAAATCGCCGCTCATTGGCCTCGACGACGACGACCTGATCGCGCTGGCGCCGGGCCGCACCGGCACACTGGTGGCGGCGCTCGGCACCTCGCCGGAGCCGCGCCACCGGGTCGCGCATGACCGGGTCGAGCGCTGGCGCAGCCTGTCGGCCTGGCTGACGCCCTTCGCCTTCTACACCCGCCTGCTCGGCGCCGACGGGGGACGGCGGGCCCTGCTGGGCCGGCTCGGCCCCGAGGCGGGTGACGCCATCGACGAGTTCCTGGCGCTGACGCTGGCGCATGAGCGCGACGGCGCGCCCTCGCTGATGGCCTTCCTGGCGCGCCTCGACGGCGTCGACCTCTCGATCAAGCGCGACATGGAGGCGGCGGGCGACGCCGTCCGGGTCATGACGGTCCATGCCGCCAAGGGACTGGAGGCCAAGATCGTCTTCCTGCCCGACACCTGCGCGGTGCCGAGCGGCCGGCACGACCCGGCGCTGTTCGGGCTCGACGAGCGGCCGGGCGCGGCCGAGAGCGGCCTCATCGCCTGGTCGCCGCGCGGCGACGCCGACGCCGAGCGCGTCGCCGAAGCGCGCCGGCTGACGCGGCAGCGCGCCGTCGAGGAGCACAACCGCCTGCTCTACGTGGCGATGACGCGCGCCGAGGAGCGGCTCGTCATCGCGGGGTTCTGCGGCGAGAAGGGGCCGGGCGATGGCTCCTGGTATGCCATGGTCGCGGCGGCCGACCTGCCGCTCGACCCGGCGCCCGCCCCGTGGGACCCGGCCGAGACCGTGATGCGCATGTCGGATCCGATGCCGGACGGGGCCGCCGCCGCGGGGGCGCCGGTGCCCGGGCCGGCGCCGGTGCCCGATCTGCCGGACTGGCTGCTGCGCCCGCCCGCCGTCGAGGAGGAGCCGGACCTGCCGCCGGTGCGCCCGTCGAACCCGCTCGGCGCCGCCGACCAGGCCGGACCCACGGCCTGGCCCTACATCGACCGCACCCGCAGCACCGACCGCAAGCAGGCCGCCGCGGCGGGCCGGCTGATGCATCGGCTGCTGCAATACCTCCCCGACGTGCCGTCCGAACGCCGCGCCGCCGCCGCCGAGCGCTTCCTCGCCGCCCAGGGCGCGACGCTCGACGCCGACCGCCGCGCCGCCCTGCAGGCCCAGGCCCTGGCGGTGTTGGACGACCCGGCGCTGGCACCGCTCTTCGGGCCGCAGTCGCGCGCCGAAGTGGCGGTGACGGCGGCCGTGCGGCTGCCGAGCGGACGCGTCGTCGACGTCACCGGGCAGATCGACCGCATCGGCGTGACCGACGACGCCGTCCACGTCGTCGACTACAAGACCGGCACGCCCGGCGACCTGACGCCGAAACAGGTCCTCCAGCTCGCCCTCTACCGCGCCGCCATCGAGCCGCTCTACCCCGACCACCGCATCCGCACCCACCTCGCCTGGACGGCCAGCGGCGACGTGGTGGAGGTTTCGGCCGGGGAATGCGCCAACGCGCTGGAAACGATGGGGTAGGGCGGCGTCGCGTCAGACGGTGTGGCGCCGGTGGACGTGGCCGCCCTTCATCACCAGGAGGATGTTGCGCCGAGGGTCGGCCAGCACCGCGATGTCGGTGAGCGGCTGCCCTTCGACCACGAGCAGGTCGGCGCAGGCGCCCGGCGCCACGACGCCGATCTGGCCGGCGAGGTGGCAGAGCTCCGCCCCGACCGTGGTGGCGCTGGCGAAGATCTCGGCCGAGGGCAGGGCCCGCGCCCGGATGGCGAACTCCTGGTTCTGTCGGACATGGGCCTCGCCCAGCAGGTCCGTGCCATACGCCATGGTGACGCCGGCATCGCGCAGGATCGACAGCGAGCCGAGGCCGTTCGCCCGCACGGCCTCGATCTTGGCGATGGAGGCCGGCGGCAGGCCGAGGCGCTCGCCGTCCTCGGCCAGGGCCTCGTAGGTCACCAGCGTCGGCACCGCCACGGCCCCGCGCTCGGCGGCGAGCCGGGCCGATGCGGCGTCGATGTTGTTGCAATGCTCCAGCGAATGGACCCCGCAGGCGAGGGCGCGCTGGATCGCGTCGGCCGTGTAGAGGTGGGCCGAGACGTAGGTCTGCGCGTCGCGCGCCTCTTCCACGATGGCGGTGAGTTCGGACGCCGAATAGCCCTGCCAGGCGATGGGGTCGGTGGGGCTCGACACGCCCCCGTTGGCCATCACCTTGATGAACCGCGCGCCCTGGCGCAGCTCCTGGCGGCAAGCCCGGCGCACCTCGTCGACGCCGTCCGCCACGCGGCCGAGCGCCCCGTAGTTGCGGCCCCAGCGGGTCGCGTCGTGCGTGTCGTGGCGGGGGCGGTTGTCGGCATGGCCGCCGGTCTTCGACAGGGCCTTGCCGCAGGCGACGACGCGCGGGGCCGGCACGAGGCCCTCGGCGATGGCGTCCGACAGGGCGGGCGGTGCGCCGCCGACGTCGCGCACCGTGGTGAAGCCGCGGTCCAGCATGCCCCGCATGATGGGCAGGGACCGCAGGATGGCGAGCGCGTCGGGAAGCTGCGCGTTGGTGGTGAGGTCCATTGTCGAGGCCACGACATGGACGTGGCTGTCGACGAGGCCCGGCATCAGGGTGCGGCCGCCGAGGTCGATCACCTCGCGGTCGCCGCCGGTCGACCGCGCGTCGACGTCACGGATGATGCCGTCCTCGACGAGGACGTTGCCCATGCGGGGCTCGGCCCGCGTGGCGTCCGTGATGGCGGCGTTGAGGAACAGGGTCTGCATGGGGGCTCCCTCCTTCGGGGCGGGTTCAGGCGGTGCGGTGGGCCGGGGCCTCGGGGGCGAGTTCCTCGGCGGTGATCTCCTCGAGCGAGCGGTTGCGCGTCGAGACGCCCATCAGCATCACGGCGAGCGCGCCGGCGAGCAGCACCACCGTGGTGGCGCCGAACACGCCCGCGAAGCCGAAGTTGGGATAGAGCCAGCCGACGAGCAGCGGCGACGCGATGGCGCCGATGCGCCCGATCGAGGAGGCCGTGCCCATGCCGGTGGCGCGGATGGCGGTCGGGAAGATCTCGGGCGTGTAGGCGTAGATGCCCGCGTAGGTGCCGTTCATGAAGAACGACAGGCACACGCCGGCTGCCGTCACGGTCCCGTCCGAATGGCTCAGCGCCAGGGCTACGGCCGACAGGCCGCCGAGCACCATGTAGGACGCGATGGTGGCCTGCCGGCCGATGCGCTCGTTGAACCAGGCCGCCGAAAAGTAGCCGGGGATCTGGGCGGCGAAGATCGCGATGGAATAGCCGAAGCTCTTGGTCACCGTCATGCCGCTCTCGACGAGCAGGCTCGGGATCCAGGTGAAGAACGCATAGTAGCTGAAGGTGATCGACAGCCACATGATCCAGCTCATCGCCGTGATGCGGGCGAGGCCCGGACGCCACAGCGCGGCGAGCTGGCCCGCCACCGAGGCGCGGGGCGGCAGAACCGCGGCGACGGCGGGCAGGGCGGCCGGGGCCGGCAGGACGTGGCCGGCGCGGCGCGCATCCTCTTCCATCCGGGCCACGACGGCCTCGGCCTCGACCCGGCGGCCGACGCTGGCGAGCCAGCGCGGCGATTCGGGCAGCGCCCGGCGCCACCAGAGCAGCAGCAGCACGGGCGCGGCCGTCAGGGCCAGCACCCATCGCCACGCCCCCGGCGCGGCCGGCACGGCGAAGTAGCCGAGCAGAGCGGCGGCGAAGAACCCGAAGGAGAAGAAGCCCGCCAGCGAACCCGTGAAGCGGCCGCGGTAGCGCGCCGCAACGAACTCGGCGAGGAACGGCGCCACGATGGCGGATTCGGCACCGGTGCCCATGCCCGCCACGATCCGGCACCCGAGGAAGAAGGTCCAGTCGCCCGCGAAGGCGCTCACCAGCGAGGCCACGCAATAGAGCACCAGCGCCCAGACCATGACGGCCCGACGTCCGATGCGGTCGCCCAGCAGGCCGGCAAACAGCGCGCCGAAGAAATAGCCGATGTAGGTGGCGCTGCCGAGGAACCCCACCTGCACGCTCGACAGCGACCACAGTGGGCGCAGCACCGGCAGCACGAACGACACGACGGCGAGGTCGAGGCCGTCGAATGTGTAGCCGAGGCCGCCCATGAGGAGGAGCTGGCGGTGGAAGCGGCCGAAGGGCAGCCGCTCGATGCGGGACGACAGGTCGGTCACGGGACCTCCGGGTTCGGGACAGGGGGTGAGTGGTGCCGACCGGCGTGGGACGGCCCGGGGATGTCCCCGGCGCCGGCGGAGCGCGCGAACAGGGCGCGCAGATGCGCCTTCCAATGGTCCAGCATGGCGGCGAAGTAGCTCTCGTCCGGCTTCAGCACGCTCTGCGCCACCATCCCGCGCATGAGGCAGAGCGTGGCGTTCAGCGTGACCTGCGCTTCGGCGGGATCGAGGTCGTGGGCGTCGGACACCGAGCACCACAGGGCGTCGAGCGCGGCGTGGAAGTCGCGCACGACCGGCAGCAGGCGCTCGCGGAACGGGGCGTTGTGGCGCGCCTCCGGCAGGTATTCCATCGTGACGTAGAAGAGGCCGCCCGCCATCAGGGCCCAAAGGTGGTCGACGAGTTCGTCGGGCCCGCGCCTGCGGCCGCGGCCTTCGGCGAGGAAGACCCGCAGCCCCTCCGTCACGCCCGCCAGATCCTGCGCCACGGACCGGACGACGAGGTCCTCCTTGCTGGCGAAGTGATGGGTCAGAGCCCCCCGCGACACGCCGGCGGCGGCGGCGGCGTCCGCGGTGGTGAAGCGCGAATAGCCCCGATCCAGCAGCAAGCGGATCGTCGCGCGGTGCAGCGCCGTGCGCGTCTCGTCGCTGCGTTCGTCCTGGCTGCGGCGGGGGCGTTGAGGCATGGGATCCCGAGACGGTGGCGGCGCGGAGGCTAGCCGCAACTTACAAACAGGCAAGCCTGTATTGTTATCGTCGGGTGCCTGCCGATCGGGCAGCGGCAGGCGACAACGGCTTCCTCTTGAGCCGTGCAGGGCCGCGGTGGTTCGGGTGGCCCGGCAGAATGGCACCGACGGGGCTGGACTCGACCTCCATTCCGGTGCGAGCCTGCCGGAGCGGGCCGCTCGCCACGGGAGGATCCGTCATGACCAACGTGCTCGGTGCGGCGCTTCGGGCAGCGCAGGACCTGGTCGCCCTGCAGCGAAGGTCGGTCGGCGACGGAAGACGGGAGACCTCGGGACGCTGGTCGTTCCGCGCTTTGGTCGGCTCCTCTCCTACCGTATCGTCGACGATGTTGGCATCGTCGCCATCGTGACCTTGCGTCATCCGTCGCGCGCGCGACCGCGTCACGAAGCGTGAGCTGCAACGGCGGAAGCGCTGCAGCCCCGCTGGGCCAGCTTGAGTCCCATTCCCCTCCGGAGCCCCATCGTCCCATGCCCATCGCCCGCCCGCTGATCGCCGCCCTCCTGACCCTCGGCCTGTCGGCCGGCTTCGCCCAGGCCCGGGACTGGAGCCACGTCCGCATCGCCACGGAGGGCGCCTATCCGCCCTTCAACTCCACGACGCCCGACGGCCGCGTCATCGGCTACGAGCCGGACCTGCTCAAGTCCGTCTGCGACCGGCTCAAGATCACCTGCGACACGATCGTGCAGGACTGGGACGGGCTGATCCCCGGGCTGAAGGCCGGCAAGTTCGACGCCATCATGTCGGGCATGAGCATCACGCCCAAGCGCCTCGAAACCATCGCCTTCACGGTGCCGTACAGCCAGAGCCCCACCACTTTCGCGGTGGTGGCCGACAGCCCGCTCGCCAAGATGGCGCTGACGGGCGCCGACCTCAGCCTCGCCGACAAGGACGCCGCCGCCGCGAAGCTCGGGCCGCTGCGGGACGCGCTGAAGGGCAAGACCGTGGGCGTGCAGGTGTCGACCATCCAGGCCGACCTCATGGCGCAGTACCTGCCCGGCGTCGAACTGCGGAGCTACAAGACCAACAACGAGGTGGCGCTCGACCTCCAGGCCGGCCGCGTCGACGCCTGGATCGGCTCGCAGACCAACCTCAGCGCCAGCGTCAAGGCCACCAAGGGCGAACTCGTCTATGCCGGCCCGCTGTTCCGCGACGGGCTGCTGGGCCAGGGCTCGGCCATGGGCCTGCGCAAGGAGGACGCCGATCTCAAGGTCCTGCTCGACAAGGGCCTCGCCGAGGCCATGGCGGACGGCACGGCGCAGAAGCTGTCCACCCAATGGTTCGGCTTCGACGTCGTGCCGCACTGAGCGTTCGTGATCGGAGGCCCGTGCCGTCGGTGCCCCGCCGTCGTCGAGGCGGAGCAGCGACGCGAGCCTGTGGTCGAGCCGGCGTTCCGGAACCGGCCTCCATCACCGACGGCGTTACACGTGCCGGAGCCCCGCCGGCTCGGCGACGCGCCGGGCGGGAGCCGGTCGGCCGGAGTGGGTTCAGTGGCCGACCGCCATGTCGAGCGGCGGCTCCACGTCCTCCGGGATCGGCGGCACGAAGGGGGCGTCGCCGACGCGGGCGCGATGGTCGGCCTTGGCGCGGGCCAGCGCTTCGGGGTCGCGCATCAGGGCCAGCGCCGTCCCGGCCATGGCCTTGGCGACATGGACCATGCCCTTGTGGGCCGCCGGCGATTTGCCCTGGGCTGTGAGCTGCCACGAATGGCCCGGCGTGCCGATGGCGTAGGTGGTGCCGGCGGCCTGAACGGTCGGCACGGCCCAGCTGACCGAGCCGACGTCGGTCGAGCCGATGTCGTCGACCGACCAATGGTCGCGCTCCACCAGCCAGTCGGCGAGCGTGGCGCCTTCGCGGGGCGTCTGTCCGGCGCGCTTGAACGAGGCCGCGATGTCCTCCGGCCGCAGCGTCTTCTGGATCTCGGCCGCGAAGGCGCGGTCGGCGTCGTCGAAAACCGGGGGGCCGAGGTGGCGGAACTCCGACGCCATCACCTCCTCGAGCGGCCCGTTGCCGACGAGGTTGGCGTCGCCGCTGAAGATGCGGTGCTCGACGCTGGTTTCGGTCATCAGGGCCGCGCCCTCCGACACCTTGACGACGCGGGCGAAGAGGTCGCGCACGCCGGGCAGGTCGCGCGAGCGCACGAGGTAGCGCACCACCGCCTTGGCCTGGACGACGTTGGGGGCGATGCCGCCGGCGTCGATCAGCGCGTAATGGATGCGGGCGCTCGCCGGCATGTGCTCGCGCATGTAATTGACGCCGACGTTCATCAGCTCGACGGCGTCGAGCGCCGAGCGGCCGAGATGGGGCGCGGCCGCGGCATGGGCGGCCCGCCCCCGGAACGTGAAGTCCGCCTCGATGCAGGCCAGCGAGGCCGCGACGCGCACGCCCGTGAAGGCGGAGGGGTGCCAGCAGATGGCGGCGTCGACGTCGGCGAAGGCACCGGCCCGCACCATGTAGGTCTTGCCCGATCCGCCCTCCTCGGCCGGGCAGCCGTAGTAGCGCACGCGCCCCGGCAGGCCGTTGGCGGCGAGGAAGTCCTTCACGGCCGTGGCGGCGAGGAGCGAGGCCGAGCCGAGAAGGTTGTGGCCGCAGCCGTGGCCCGTGCCGGTCCCCGGCAGCGGCCGGTGCTCGGCGACGCCGGCCTCCTGGCTCAGCCCCGGCAACGCGTCGTATTCCCCCATGATGGCGATGACCGGGCCGCCCTCGCCCCATTCCCCCACCATGGCGGTGGGGATGCCGGCGACGGCCTCCGTCACGGTGAACCCCTGCTGCCGCAGCATGGCGGTATGTTCGGCGGCGGAGCGGTGCTCGCTGAAGTTCAACTCGGGCGTGTCGAAGACGCGGTCGGCGAGGCCCGTGAAGGCGTCGCGCTTGGCGTCCACGAGGCGCCAGATCTCGTCGGTGTTGTGCATCGTCGGTCCCAGGGTTGGAGGAGGTGTCGTGCCGTCGCCGACATCAACCCGCTCGAAGGGCGGGCCCGTCGAGCGTCCCGATCCTGCCGCGTCGCCGCCGCGGGCGAAAGCCACGAATCGCACGCGGGGGCCCGCGGCCGCGCATCCATCCCCGGCGCGCTGCCGTTATGCCGGCACGATCCGGGCCGGCACGCGGCCGCCCCCTGCACAGCGGAGACGTCACAATGGACATCGGCTTCATCGGCCTCGGCAGCATGGGGAGCGCCATGGCGGCGAACCTCGTCAAGGCCGGCCACGACGTGAGGGTGTGGAACCGGTCGCCCGAGGCGGCGCGCGCCATCGCGGGGGCCACCCCGGTCGGCGCCCCTCGGGACGCCTTCCGGGGCGATGCGGTCCTGACCATGCTGGCCGACGACGCCGCGGTGCGCGCCGTGGTGCTCGACTCGGGCGTGCTGCCGGCGGCCCCGAAGGGTCTCGTCCACGTCATGATGGCGACGATCTCGATCGCGCTCGTCGACGACCTCGCCGCCGCCCACCGGACCGCCGGCGTCGCCTACGTGGCGGCACCGGTCTTCGGGCGCCCGCCGGCCGCCGCGGCGGCGCAGCTCAACATCGTGGCGGCCGGCGACCCCGAGGCGATCGCGCGGGTGCAGCCGCTGCTCGATGTGCTGGGCACCAGGACGTGGCGCCTCGGCGACGAGCCCCGGCGCGCCAATGCCGCCAAGCTCGCCGGCAACATGATGCTGGCGCTCGCCATCGAGGCCATGGCCGAGGCGACGTCGCTGACCGAGGGCTACGGCGTGTCGAGCGCGGACTTCCTCGACATCGTCACCAACACGGTCTTCGCCAGCCCTGCCTACAAGAGCTACGGCGCCAACATCGCCGCGGGATCCTACGAGCCGGCCGGCTTCAAGCTGCGGCTCGGCCTCAAGGACGTGAACCTCGCCATCGCGGCCGCGGCCGCCAACGGCACGGTGCTGCCCGCCGCCGACCTCGTGCGCCACCACTTCATGGCCGGCATCGACCAGGGCCTGGGCGAGAAGGACTGGTCGGCCCTGGCCGAGGTGGCGCACCGGCGGGCCGGCCTGGCCCGGTGAACCCGTTGGGGCTCCGCCTTCGGCGGAGGCCCACGCCTCCGGAGCGGCTCCGCCGTCGGAGCCCCGTCCCTTAGAGCCCCTTGCCGTCGGGACGCGTCGGCGGGAGCTTGGAATATTGGATCGTGCAGCTGCCGCCGCCGAGATCGAGATAGACGACGAGGTTGTCGTTCACCGCGTCGTCCCACCGCATGGTCCTCGCGTGCACCATGTCGGCCCTACCCTCCGGCGGGCCGTAATGGGCGGCGAGCGTCTCGACGATGAGGGGACAGCTGATCCGGTCGACGGGGCTCAGAGTCACGTAGCGCAGCATGTCCTGGCGGTTGAACAGGAACGCGGCGGTGAAGGGGATGGATTCGCCCTGGTAGGAGGCCGTGAGGGCCGCCGAAAGACCGTCGGCGTCGAGCCGCCGGTCCGGGTTGGCCTGCGCCACCTCGCCCGACGCGGCCTTCACCTGGGCGGGCGTCATGCCCCATTGCGTATATTGCCAGTCCGCCGCCGCCGGCAGGACGGAGACCGCCAGGGCTCCGATGGCCAGCCCTCCGGCCGTCGCCACGCCCCCAGCGGACCGTATCCGCGCCCATCGTCCGCGCCGCACGTGCAGCTCCGTCATTCCGCCGCCCGCAGGCCCCCCGCGGGCCGGACGAAGCCGGACCTTAGCACGACCGCAGGGCGAGAGCCATTTCGCTGCACGGCTGCACGGCTGCACGGTTTCACGGCGCGCCCGCGAGCGGGGTCACAGCGCGCCCGTGAGGGCCGCCAGCACTTCCTCGGGGATCCAGGGCTTGGACACGAACTTGATGTTGTCGGGCAGGTCGCGCGTCGGGTGGACGCGGCCCGAGGTCAGCACGATGGTGATGGCGGGCCAGTTCATGGCGATATAGGCGGCGAGGTCGAGCCCGTCGGTGTCGCCCGGCATCTGGACGTCCGAGAAGACCGCGCCGACGCTCTCCGATTGTTCCAGCACGTAGGCCAGCGCGCTGTCCCCGGTCTCCAGTTGCACGACGTCGAAACCCGCTTCCTCCAGCATGGTGGCGGCGTCCATCCTGAGCATGGGGTCGTCCTCGACCACCAGAACCCGCTTCGACACGCTAGCCTCCTGGAACGCTCCCGGCGTAAAGCCACGCCGGAGTGCCCGGGTTCCCACGTCCCGCTCACGAGAGCAAGGCGTTGCGGCGGCCCGCGGGGCGGCCCGGTGCGGGCCCGCCAGGGGCGAAACGAGGCAGATCCATGGACCAACTCGCCGCCCTGCGCCTGTTCCTGCGGGCCGCCGATGCCGGCAGCTTCTCGCGGGCCGCCGCGGCCGAGCGCTGCCAGGTGTCCACGGTGTCGCGCGCCATCCTGGCGCTGGAGGAGGACCTCGGCGCCGCCCTGTTCAACCGCTCGACCCGCCACCTGCAGTTGACCGAGGCCGGCAGCCGCTTCCGCGACGGCGCCCGTCTCGTGCTCGACGATCTCGAACAGGCGCGGGCGGCCGTCACCAGCCTCGACGCGGCGCCGCGCGGGCTGCTGAAACTCAACCTGCCCACGGCCTTCGGGCGCCGCCACGTGCTGCCGGTGGTGGCCGAGTTGCAGCGCCGCCATCCGGAGCTCGCCGTCGAGGCGATGCTGACGGATGCGACCCTGGACCTCGTGGCCACGGGGGCCGACGTGGCGATCCGGATCGGCGCCCTGCCCGATTCCACCCTGGTGGCGCGGCGGCTGGCGCCCCAGCGGCGGGTGCCCTGCGGCGCGCCGGCGCTGCTGGAGCGCCTCGCCCCGGTCGTCGGCCCGGAGGATCTCGCGGCTCGGCCCTGCCTCACCCTGGCGCTGCAGCCGACCGACAAATGGTACTTCCGCCGCGAGGCCGGCCCGGCGCGGGACGGCGTGGAGGTGCCGGTGGCGGGCCGCTTCGTCAGCAACGATTCGGAAGCGCTGCGGGATGCCGCGCTCGAAGGCCTCGGCATCGCGCTCCTGCCGACGTGGCTGGTGGGGCCCGACATCGCCGCCGGTGCGCTCCGCCCGCTGCTGCCCGAGTGGCGCGCCGACATCGCGCCCGGGCCGGAGCGCGCCATCTCGGCCCTGCATACCGGCCGGCGCCTGGTGTCGCCCAAGGTGCGGGTCTTCATCGACGCCCTCGCGGCGGCGATCGGCTCGCCGCCCTATTGGGACGCCTTCGCGGCGGACGACGGCCTCACAGCAGAAGGCCGAACGGCTCCGGTTCAGCGGTGACGGGCTCGATCAGTCCGGGGTCGTCGGCGGCGCCCGGCCGGTTGACGCGCCTCGAGACGGGCCATTCGCGCAGCGACGCCGCTTCGGCGGGCTTCAGCACCTCGCGGCCGGCCTTGCCCTTCAGCCAGGCGTCGATATCCGCCTCGGCGAGCAGCACGGGCATGCGGTCGTGATAGGGCGCCATCCAGCCGCTGGCCTCCGACACGATGACGGTGCAGGACAGCACCGTTTCGCCGCTGGCCGGCTCGGTCCAGCTGTCCCACAGCCCCGCGAAGGCCAGGATGGCGCCGTCGGCGGCGGAGAAATAGTGGGGCTGCTTGCCGCCTGCGGCGTCCGTCCATTCGAAGAAGCCGGAAGCCGGGATGACGCAGCGGCGCTTGCGGAAGGCATCGCGGAACATCGGCTTCTGCGCCACGGTGTCGGCGCGGGCGTTGAACGTCGCCGGGACGGATTTCAACGGCTTGTCCCACCACACGGGCACGAGGCCCCAGCGCATCGCCAGGATCTCGCGGCCCTGCCCGCGGTCGACCACGACGTCGACTTCGGTCGTGGGGGCGATGTTGTAGCGGGGTCGCAGGTTCCTGGGCGCACCGATGACGCTCAGGAAGCCGTGCACCTCCGCCCAGGTGTAGCGCTGCGTGAACCGTCCGCACATGGCGCTTCGCCTCCCTCGCGCCGAAGTCGAGCCCGGACGGCGCCGTGGCGGCCGGCGGAGTCTCGCCGTCGGAGACCCGTCGTCAGAATGGGAGACCGGATCGGACCCGTGCCGCGGTGCCCTCCGAAATCAGCGGGGCATTCCCCTCGGTTTCGGTGTGAAGGGCGGTCATCCGCGAGTCTCGGATCCCGTCTCAGATCTTGGCGGCCGAATCGTCCGGGCCTTCGGGGGCGGCATCGGCCGAACCGGCGCCCTCACCCTCGCCCTCGCCCTCGCCGGGCGTGGTCTTGCGCTCCGCCTTCAGCTTCGCACGCTCTTCCGCCTTGGCGGCCTTGGCCTTCTCCCTTTCGCGGCGTTCGAAGTCGTAATTGGGTTTACGGGCCATCGTGGAGGCTCCACAGTCGAAGTCAAAAGGTCGGCCCTCTGCTGACATGAGTGCTCGGGAGAGGCAAGGCATGATCGAGACCGAGGCTGCCGGGCGGGAGCTCCTCGCCGCCCTGTTCCGTGCCGCCGTCGCCGCCGCCCATCCGGCCCTGGCCGTCCCGGCCCACCTGCCGCCGCGTCCGGCGGGACGCACGATCGTGGTGGGGGCCGGCAAGGCCGCGGCCCAGATGGCCCGGGCGCTGGAACAGGCCTGGGACGGGCCGCTGTCGGGCGCCGTCGTCACGCGCTACGGCTATGGCTGCGCCTGCGAGCGGATCGCCGTGATGGAGGCGTCCCACCCGGTCCCGGACGCGGCCGGCCTCGCCGCCACCGCCCGCATGGCCGAACTCGTCGCCGGGGCGACGCCCCGGGACCTCGTGGTGGCGCTGGTGTCGGGGGGCGGCTCGGCGCTGCTGCCGGCGCCGCCGCCGGGGCTCGGCCTCGACGACGAGATGGCGCTCAACGATGCGCTGCTGCGCTCCGGCGCGCCGATCGGCGCCATGAACGTGCTGCGCAAGCACGTCTCCACCGTGAAGGGCGGGAGGCTGGCGGCCCTGTCGGCCGCGCCCGTGGCCAGCCTGATCCTGTCCGACATCCCGGGCGACGCCGCCCATCTCGTGGCGTCGGGGCCGACCGTGCCGGACGTCGCCACCCGCGCCGAAGCGCTGCGCGTCGTCGCCGACTACCGGCTCGTGCTGCCCGAGGCGGTGCTGGCCCATCTCGCCACGCCGGCGGCCGATGCGCCCCGCCCGGATGACCCGTGCTTCGCCGGGCACAGCCACCGCATCGTCGCCTCGGCCGGCCTGTCCCTCGCCGCCGCCGCCGCCGAGGCGGAGCGGCTGGGCGTGGCCGCCGTGATCCTGTCCGACGCCGTCGAGGGCGAATCGCGCGACATCGGCCTGATGCATGCCGCCATCGCCCGCGAGGTGGCGGCCCGGCACCGGCCCTTCCGGCCGCCGGTGGTGATCCTGTCGGGCGGGGAAACCACCGTGACGATGGGGCTGACGGGGCGGGGCGGCCGCAACGCCGAATTCCTCCTGTCCTTCGCGCTGGCCATCGACGGGGTCGCGGGCGTCCAGGCGCTCGCCGCCGACACGGACGGGATCGACGGATCCGAGGACAATGCCGGAGCCTTCGCGGACGGCGGCACGGCGGCGGCCCTGCGCGCCGCCGGGGCAGACCCGCGCGCCCTGCTGCTGGGCCACGACAGCTACGCGGCCTTTGGCCGGATCGACGCCTTGTTCGAGACCGGCCCGACCGGGACCAACGTCAACGACTTCCGCGCCATCCTGGTCCGCTGAGGCCCGGTGGCCGAAGGCTCATCTCCCCAAAATCGAGACGGTCTTGCGATGATGTCGGCCGGTGCTCCGGCACAAGTTCGGGACGTCCACCGAGACTGGGCCCGGCCCGGCGCGAAAATGCGCGTCCGCCGACGCGCTTGTGACGACGGCACGCTTCAACGGCGGCCCCGCAGGGCCTAAGGTCGGCAGGGTTCGAACATGGTTTCGGATGTGGCTTCGGACATGGGCGCGGCGCGGGAGTGGGGAGCATGGCGGGGGAGGGAGACATGCTGGTCCGCAAACTGGCCAGCATCGCGGTCATCACGGCGGAAGAACGCGACGCCCTGCTGGCTCTTCCCATCGCGGTGAGGGAGATCCCGGCCCGCCAGGACATCGTGCGGACGGGCGACAAGCCCGTCCATTGCTGCCTGGTGATGGCGGGCTTGGCCTTCCGCTACAAGCTGATCGGCGACGGCAAGCGGCAGATCCTCAATTTCCACGTGCCCGGCGACATCCCCGACCTGCAAAGCCTGCACCTCGCCGTGATGGACCACAACCTCGCCGCCCTGACGCCGCTGACGGCGGGGTTCATCCCGCACGATGCGGTCCACGACCTCAATGCCCGCTTCCCCTGCCTGGCCGGTGCCCTGTGGCGCGACACGCTGGCCGATGCCGCGGTGCTGCGCGAGCGCATCGTCAGCATCGGGCAGCGCGATGGGCTGAGCCGCACCGCCCATTTCATGTGCGAGATGTTTCGCCGGCTCGCCGCCGTCGGCCTCGCCGCCGACTGCGCCATGGCGCTGCCCATCACGCAGGTCGAGATCGCGGACGCGCTCGGCATGTCCTTCGTCCACGTGAACCGCATGTTGCGCGAACTGCGCGAACGCCGGCTCATCACGCTGCAGGGGCAGCGGGTGCTGGTCGAGAACTGGGCCGAGCTCGAGGCCCTGGCGGATTTCGACCCCGCCTACCTGCATCTCGAGGCCCGGGACCGGCCGAAGGGCATCTGAGGCCGCCGCCGCGGCGCAGCCCCGCTCCCGTGGTCGGACGGGCCCCGACCGACGCGAGGCGGCCTGAAGCCTCACGGCTCGGTGTCGTCGCCGGCCCCGCCCGTCGCCGACCATTCCTTGACGCGGGCGAGGTGGTCGTAGGTGCCGAAGCGCGAGGCGTATTTGGGGAAGGGGCGGGCGAGGTAGCCGGTGCTTTCCGAGCGGAAGCTGTTCAGCAGGCGCACCAGTTCGTCCCGATGCGCGGCCACCACGTCGGCGAAGGGCGGGTCGCCCTTCCAGTCGAGCGCGATGCGCTGGGCGACGTCGTCGGCGCCGAACTTGACGTAGACGGCGGCCGCCACCTCCTTCACCTCGGGCAGGGTGGTGAAGGCCCCCCTGGCCACCATCTCGGCTTCCAGCGTCAGCTGCGGGGCGAAGCCGACCTTGACCTCGCGGATCGACGGCGGCGCACCGGTCTTGAAGTCGACGATCGTGGCCCGCTTCTGCCCGTCGATCTCGATGCGGTCGGCCGTGGCGGTGAGGGTGAAGATCGAGCCGTCGTGGAGCGGGATGGGCAGCGAGCCCGATTCCTCGACGAAGACCTGGCCCGGCGTGCGCCGCTGCTCCTCGTCCCAGTCCCGGAAGGCGCGCGTCCAGTGGAGGATGCGGGGCCATTGGAAGGCGCGGAACTGCGCGTCGCGCAGGGCATCGGCGAAGGCGTCGCGGGCCAGCGCCTCCATGCCGTCCTGGTCGGGGATGAAGCCGGTGCCGGCGTAGGTCCGGGTCACGTCCCGGATCAGGGCGTGGAAGTTCGTGCCGTATTCGCGCAAGCCCATGACGGCGGCGAGCGGCTCCAGCGGCGCCAGCCGCAGCACCTTCTCGGCATAGATGGAATAGGGGTCGCGGCGCAGCGTCTCGATGCGGGTGACGCTGAGCTTCACCGGCCGCAGTGCCACCGGGGGGCGGGGGGCGGGGCGGGCGATGGCCCGCACGGCCGAGGGGCGGTCGAGCGCGCGGGCATGGCCGAGGTAGAGGTCCCCCCGGGCCCGCGGTGCGTCGAGCCCTTCGGCCGCCACCGCGCCGAGCCGCTGCAGGAAGCGCGACGGCACCGTGGGGGAGCCGCCGCGCTTCTTCGCCCGCGTCACCATCACGTTGGGCTGGCCGAGCGCCATCTCGAAGTCGTGGGCGGTGCGGCCCAGCCGCCGCTCGGGCGGGCTGAGGCCGAGCGCGGCCCGCATGGGCCGGTTGAGGAAGGGGTCGGCCCGGGCGGCCGGAGGCCACACCGTCTCGTCGAGCCCGCCCAGCACCATGAGGTCGGCCGACAGCAGGCGAGCCTCGAGCAGGCCGAGGATCTTCAGGCGCGGGTGGCTGCGGTTGGGCCCGCGCACCGGCGTCTCGGCGGCGAGCCGGTCGAAGAGCGCGCCATAGCCAGGGCAGTCCAGCACGATGGCGGGATCGGCCGAGACGTCGAGTTCCTCGAACAGCGCGCCGAGCACGCTGAAACCGGCGCCGCTCAGCGACACGTCGCCGGTCTCGTCGCGCGCCAGTTCGGCCAGCACGGCCTCGTGGGCGGCGAGCCAGGCCGGGAGCGGCGCCTCGCGCGGCAGAGCCCGCAACGGCCGGAGCGCCGCCAGCAGGTCGGCCAGGAAGGTGCCGAGCGCGTCGAACTCCGCCTCCGGGATGATGCGCAGTTCGTGGCCGGCATGCGGTGCGGTACGGCGGTCCCGCGCGGCCGCGATCAGCGCCGCCGGATCGCCGAGCGCGAGCGGCGGCAGCACGCCCCGCAGCACGGCGAGCTCGAGGTGGCGCGCCGCCCGGATGACGGCGCCGCGCGAGCGGCCGAGGCGGACGTCCGGGTGGTGGAGCAGCGCCAGCATCTCGACGGGCGCGAGCTCCTTCAGGGCACAGTCCAGCACCAGCCGGGCCAGCGCGCCCGCGGGGGTCTGGCCGAGGGGCTCGCCGCTCGATTCCTCGATGTCGATGCCCCAGCGCGTCAGCTCCTCGCGCACGCGCCGCGCCAGTTCCCGGTCGGGCGTCACGAGCGCCGCCGTTCCGGGCCCCTCCAGCGTTTCGCGCAGCGCCACCGCGATGGCACGCGCTTCCTCGTTCTCGTCCTCGGCCTCGACCAGCGTGACGCCGGTGAGCGCCGCCTCCATGTCGAGGTCGACGTGGCGCCAAAGCTCCGTCGTGGCGGCCGGGCGCAGGGCTTCGCCGATGAGCCGGCCGCGTGCCGCGAGGCCGGGCGGAACCTGCCCGAGGGGCCGGACGGCCTCGCGCTCGACGCCGATGGCGGCGACGAGGCCGCGCAGCGCCGCCTGCGGGTGGCCGGCGACCGGGTCGGTCTCGGCGTCGCCGGCCCCGAAGCCGCCGATGAGCCGCCAGGACGCGGCGTCGAGGCCCTGGTCGAGGCCCGGCAGCACGACCGCACCCTGCGGCAGGCGGGCCACCACGGCGATGAGCCGCGCGGTGGCGCTGTTGGTGCCGGTCGAGCCCGCCACCACGACGGGGCCGCGCGGCGCCCCGTCGGTCAGGCGCGCGCATTCGGCGTCGATGAGGGCGATCTGGCGCGTGGCGGCATCCACGCGGTCGAGGCTCTCCAGGATGGCGGGATAGCGCGTGATGGCGACGTCGAGGAAGTCGAGCGTGATGCGCCAGTAGCGGTCGAAGTCTTCCGTGCCGAGCGGCTCGACGCGGTGCCAGGCGACGCCCTCGATGGCGAGCTCGTCGATGAGCGTGGCGAGTTCGCCCGACAGGTGCCAGGCATCGGCGGGCGAGGTGGCGACGAGCAGCGGTTCCTCGGCCCGGGTGGCGCGCCGCCCGTCGGGCTCCACCGCCACGATGGCGTGGCGGACGGCCTGGCCCCAGGCGATGATGAGCCGCGTCAGCAGCATGCGCCGGGCGATGGGGCTCAACGCCACCGGCAGGCCTTCGGCGAAGTCCGCCCCGGCGCTCCCGTCGGCCGGGTCCGGATCCTCGAACAGCAGTTCGGTGTCGTCGAGCGCACCGAGCGGCACGATGCGGGGCAGCAGCGCCGAAGCGCCGCCGAGCCGCGATGCGAGGGTGGCGCCGAGCGCGCGAGCGGAGCGGCGCGTCGGCACGTAGACGGTGGCGGCGGCGAGGCCGAGCGGGCCGACGTCGCGCGAGAAGCCCGGCACCAGCGTCCCGTCGAGCAGGGCGTCCGACAGGGTCCGCAGGAAGGGCGCGCCGGGCGGGATTGTGAAGACCCGGGGGGTGTCGCTGGAACTCACGCTGGCCGCCACGATCCGCCCGTGCCTCCCTGGATCCGGGCGCCCGGCCCGGGAGCCGGGAGCATAGGGGACGGCGGGCCGCCCTGGCCAGCCGCGCCCTCCCGTCGCCTGCCGCGGCGCGGCCCGGCCGCTATTCGACCGATTCCCGGATCGCCGCCTCGGCTTCGGCGATGGCGTCCGGGGTGCCGACATGGAGCCAGCGGCCGTCGAGCCGGGTGGCGAAGAGGCGACCCCGCTCGGCGGCCGCGAAGAAGTAAGGGGCGAGGCGCACGGGCGTGCCGTCGGCGAGGTCCGCGAAGGCCTGGGGCTTCATGACGCCGACCCCGGCATAGACGAAGGGCGCGACGTCGCCCTCGGCCCGGCGCACGAGGCGCCCCTCGGGATCCATGTGGAAGTCGCCCGGCCAGTCGACGCCGATGCTGGTGGCGGCATCGGCCACGAGCAGCAGGACGTCCATGCGGTCGGGGTCCCAGTCGGCGAAGAGCCGGGGCAGGTTGGGGCGTGGGCCCGCGATCCACACGGCGTCGGTGTTGCACACCAGGAAGGCGTCCGCCCCGATGTGGGGCAGGGCGCGGCGGATGCCGCCCGCCTGGTCGAGCAGGCGGGCGCGCTCGTCCGACACCGTGACGGCCGGCGCGGCGCGGCCCGCGACGTGGCGTTCGATCTGGTCGGCGAGGTGGTGCACGTTGACGACGGCGCGCGACACTCCGGCGTCGGCGAGCCGATCCAGCATGTGGTCCAGCATGGCGCGGCCGGCGATCCGCACCAGGGGCTTGGGCAGCGTGTCGGTCACCGGCCTCATGCGGCTGCCGAGGCCGGCGGCGAAGACCATGGCGGCCGCTGGGACGAAGCCCGCCACGGTCAGGCCGTCTCGCGGGCCGGTGCCGGCCGGGGCGCCAGCACCCGGGGCATGTAGGTCTCGTACCAGCCGCGCAGTTCCGCCAGGGCGGGATGGGCCAGCCCCTTGATCAGATAGCCTTCGATGCGCGGCAGCATGGCGAGATATTGCGGCTTGCCGTCGCGCTTGTCGAGCCGGGCGAAGATGCCGAGGAGCTTCGTGGCCCGCTGGGCGCCGAGGATGGCGTACGCGCGCACGAAGCCCGCCATGTCGAAGGCCGGATCCATGCTGGCGCGCAGCTGCGCATAGGCGCCGAGCAGCTTCAGCTCCAGGGCGTCCGGGACCGTGACGCGCGCGTCCTGCAGCAGGGCGGCGACGTCGTAGGCCGGGTGGCCGAGCACGCAGTCCTGGAAGTCGATGACGCCGACGCGGGCCAGGCCTTCGCGCCCGTCGAGCCAGATGAGGTTCGGCGAATGATAGTCGCGCAGCGTCCAGGTCGTGTCCCGGCCCACGACCTCGCCGAAGAGCCGGCTGCAGATGCCCATGAAGGCGTTGCGGCCGCTGGCCGGGATGGCGATGCGGCCGATGTGGGGAGCGTACCAGTCGATCACGAGCTCGGCCTCGACCTGCAGCGCGTCGAGGTCGTAGGGCGGGATGGCGTAGCTGCCGTCGCCGAGTGGCACCGTCGCGGGCAGGTCGGTGGCATGCAGCCGGGCCAGCAGCGCCACGGCTTCGAGGTAGCGCTCCGGGATGGGACCTTCGGCGTCGACGAAGGGCTCCGATCCCAGGTCCTCGAGCACGGCGATCCCGGCGGCGGCGTCGGCCGCGTAGACGTCCGGGGCCGAGACGCCCTGGCGACGCAGCGCGGCATCCATGGCCAGGAAGGGCCGGATGTCGCCGGCGAGCCGGGCGATCTCGTGATAGGGCTTGCCGAAGCGGACCACGGGCGCGTCGGCGCGGGGCGGCGAGGTCATGAAGAGGGCGGTGCGGCCATCGGGGAGGCCGAGGCGCTCGTAGGCCCGGGTGGAAGCATCGCCCGTGAGATGGGTTCGGGTGGCGTCGGCGAAGCCGGCCGCCTTGAGCAGCGATTCCACGGCTTCCGTCTGGGCGATGCGGGCGGAGAAATGGCCGAAGCCCGTCACGGTGGCGGTGCGCGCCGTCTCGGGTTGGTCCGGATCGATCGACATGGTGACGTCGAGCCGGTCCTCGGGCAGGGCGTCGCCGATGCGCTCCGCCCATTCGACGATGAGCAGCGCGCCGTCCGACGCCTCGTCCCAGCCGAGTTCGGCGAGTTCGTCGGCCGAGCGGATCCGGTACAGGTCGGCGTGCACCACCGGGAAGGCCGGCGTGTCGTAGAGCTGCATCAGCGTGAAGGTGGGGCTCGGCACGTCGAGCTCCGGCTCGCCGGCGAGGTGGCGCACGAGGGCCCGGGCGAAGGTGGTCTTGCCGACGCCGAGGTCGCCCGACAGGGTGACGAGGTCGCCCGCCCGCAGGAAATCGGCGATCCGGGCGGCGAAGCGCACCGTCTCGTCCGGCGTCGGCAGGAGCACCGACCACACCGCCTGCGATGCCGCTCGATTGGCCAAACCGTCGAACTCCCCGGATGCCGGCTCGGGCACCCGCCCGCGGCCCGTCACTACACGAGGGTCCCACCATGGACAATCATGGTGAACGGAGGGTAAACCAGGCCAGCGGTCGCGCCGTCCCGGTGCTCGGGACCGCAGCTTTCGCGCGCGAAAACGGGCTCCGCTGCAGGGGGAAAAGGTTGACATTCCGCCGGCACGGTCCTTATCTGCGCGTCACTGATCGAAGGCCGACGACTTTGCCTCCGCGTGCCGATGTTCTCGGACGCCTGCTTACGAACTCCCCCCGGACGATTGGTTGCGCCGGCACACGACGCCGCGTACCACACTTTGGAATTGAAAGGGTTCGGTCATGAGCACCGGCACCGTGAAGTGGTTCAATGCCCAGAAGGGTTACGGTTTCATCCAGCCCGACGACGGCACCAAGGACGTGTTCGTGCACATCAGCGCGGTGGAGCGTGCCGGCTTCAACGATCTTCGCGAAGGCCAGAAGATCAGCTTCGAACTGACCACCGATCGCCGTTCCGGCAAGGTGTCGGCCGACAAGCTTCAGGCGGCCGAATAATCATCGAGCCTCCGGCCCACATGGGGCCGTGCCCGGGCGCAAGAAAGGAACTATCGTTGCAGATTCTGGTTCGCGACAACAACATCGAGCAGGCTCTCAAGGCGCTGAAGCGCAAGCTCCAGCGTGAGGGCGTGTTCCGTGAGATGAAGCGCCGCGCCGAATACGAGAAGCCGTCCGAGAAGCGCGCCCGCGAGCGGGCCGAGGCCATCCGCCGCGTGCGGAAGTTGGCCCGGAAGCAGGCTCAGCGTGAAGGGCTCCTGCCTGCGCCCAAGCGCAAGCCGATGATGCCCCCGCGGCCCGTGGCTCCCAGCGCGTCCTGACGACGGCGCGGCCGGCGAGGCCGCCGCTTCGGTGAAGACGTCCACGACGGGTGCAGCTCAGGCTGCACCCGTCGTCGTTTCGTGCCAGCCGCGGTTTCGGCCGCGGCTGTCGTCATCCATCGATGGGCGCGGCTTCGGCCGCGCCTTTTGTCGTGGCGCAGAGCCCCAGGCTCGACGATGCGCGTCGGTGCGCGGTGCGGCCCGGGGCTCGGTGGTTGCCCCGGCATCCGGCCATGCAAGGCGGCAACTTACCCCGCGCTCAGGCGTTGAATCCACGTAGGTGGATGGGGATCGGGCACCGGGGGTGCCGCACCGTCCGGTACAGCGATTCCGGGGCCGAGGCCCGATGAGGACTGAATTGATGGCCGATCACTCCGAAGCCGCGCGGTTGCGGGCCGAAGCGCGGTTCGAGAAGCAGCAGAAGACCAGCGAGGAGAACGCGGCCGTCTGGGCGCAATATCAGGCTTCCTGTGTCGCCGTGCGGGAGCGCACCTCGTCGCTGCGTGAACTCCGCCTCGCCAAGGAGGCGCAGGAGGCCAAGGTCGCCGCCGCCGCCGCTTTGCAGAAGGCCGCGACGAAGAAGAAGCGCAAGGTCGCCGTCAAGGCCTGAAGCCGAGGCGCGTGTCGCCCGCCGGCGGACCGTTCCGCCCGCGGGACGCCCCGGTCAGGCGCGGGCTTCGGCCTGGCGGATGAGCCGGCCGAGGTCCGCCAGTTGGTCGTGGTGGAGCAGCACGACATCGTTGGCCCGCGCCAATTCGTGAGCCGACCGGGTGAAGCTGGCATTGGAGACGACGGCGGCCCAGTCGCCCGCGTGAAAGCCCAGGGCGGCATGGGCTTCCTGGACGGCCTTGTTGCCGACGGGCTTCGAGTAGAACTTGCATTGGATCACGACCCGGCAGCCCTGGGCTTCGGCGATGAGGTCGGCGCCCTGGTCCCCCGTGACGGGCGTGGTCTCGACCCGCCATCCCTGCTCCTGCAGCAGGTTGCGGCAGAGCGTCTCGTAATGCTCCCCCGAGATGATGTCGGCGTCGTGGACCGAACCCGTCCCGGCTTCCTCCTCTTGGCTCAACGTCGCCAGCAGGGCCCGTGTCAGTGCCGGCCGCAGCTTCGACCCGGTCCGGGCCGCATCGGCGTCGAGGCCGAGCGATCGGGCCTCGCGCAAGATGACGTTGTCGATGAAGTAGTCGACGTGGTCGATCCAGGGCTGCAGCCCGTAATTGCCGTAGCCGTCGTGGATGACCAGCTGTTTCCGCTTGACGCTCAGCAGGCGCGCGTAGCGCGTCGTCACGGTCCTGGCGAGCGCGATCAGCCGCGCGCCGCGCCGCCGGACGCGCCAGCGCAACCCTGCCGCCGCCGTCAGGACCACGGCGCCGACGAGGGCCGTGCCTTCCGCCCATCCTCCGACCATGCCGTCCCGTTCCCACCCCGCCAGCGTGTGTCCTGCAAGCGCCGACACACGCCAGTCCTATCACGCGAGCCTGTTCACGGGGTTAAGTCGGACATCCACGCCAACGTGCGCCTTCGCCTGCGACGGATACGGTCCATCTCCGGACCGAGAGCCGTTCCGGAACGTCGGCGCGCCGTCCCAAGGTGCGGCCGCCCGACAGCCCGGCGCGGCCCGCGGCACCCGGCGCCTCGGACGGGTGTCGAGCGGGTGCGGCCGGGGCGCCTCACTCGGCGGCGGTGACGATGCCCTGGGCGGCCTGCGAGCCGGGGAAGATGCAGGTCACCACCGTGCCCTCGTTCGGCGCCGAGTCGACCTGCACCACGCCGTGGTGGAGTTCCACCAGCGACTTGACGATCGAGAGGCCGAGGCCGACGCCGCGGTGGCGCGACCCGCCGGTGTCCGACCGGAACCGGTCGAAGACGCGGTCGAGGACGTCGGGCGGGATGCCGCGGCCGCGGTCCGACACCTTGAAGACCACGCGGTCGTCCCGCCGCAGCGCCGCGAGCGTCACGGTCTGGCCCGGGTAGGAGAAGCCGATCGCGTTGGACAGGAGGTTGAACAGCACCTGCCGGAGCCGCTTGCCGTCGGCCGGGAAGGTCCCGATCCCGTCCATGGCGACGATCTGCAGCCGGATGTCGTTCTCGGCGAGCCTGTCCTGCACGCCCTCGGCCGCCTCCTCCATGGTCTGGACGATGTCGACGGCGCCGAGGTTCAGCTCCATCGCGTCGATGTCGATCGTGGCGAGGTCCAGGATGTCGTTGATGATGGCCAGCAGGGCGGCCGAGGACTTCGTCACGTAGCCGGCATATTCGACCTGCTTGGGGTTCAACGAGCCGACCGAGCCGTCGCCGAGCAGCTGGATGAAGCCGATGATGTTGGTCAGCGGCGAGCGCAGCTCGTAGGACACGTGGTGGACGAAGTCGTTGCGCAGCTTCTCGGCATCGAGAAGGGCCTGGTTGCGCTCCTTGAGGGCCCGCTCGACGTTCACGCCCGCCGTCACGTCGATGAAGGTCAGCAGCGTCGCGCCGTCCGGCAGGGGGGCGGCGGCGCAGTCCACCACGGAGCCGTCCCGGCGCTGCAGCCGCCGCTCGAAGCCGCTGCGGGCGTCGTGTAGCCCCGACACGCTGGAGCGCACCTCGGCCCAGACCGCGACGTCGATGCTCTGCGGCACGCAATGGGCCGCGAGGGCGTCGATGTGGGGCTGGTCGGCGAGCCTGCCGGTGTCGAGCTGCCACATGTCGGCGAAGGCCGGGTTGAACAGCTTCAGGCGACCGTCGGTGCCGAACACCGCCACGGCCTCCTTCAGCGTGTCCAGCGTCTCGCCCTGGACGCGGATCAGGGCGTTGAAGCGCGATTCGAGGTGGTAGCGCTCCGTGACATTGTCGAAGAGGTAGATGACCCCGCCCTTGAGGTTGGGGTTGGTGACGACGCGCAGCGTGCGCCCGTCCGGCAGGTACCAGATGGCCTCGCTGGTCTCCACGGCCTGGTAGTTGGACATGAGGCCGGCCTTCCAGGCCCGGTAGTCGGCCTGTTCGGGCAGGCGGCGCTCGGCCCGCAGCCGGTCGAGGATCTCGCCGTCGGTCGGCCGGCTGTCGAGGAAGCCGGGGTCGAGCCCCCACAGGGCCGCATAGGCGGTGTTGTGGAAGATCAGCCGCTTGGCGCGGTCGAAGATCGCCACCGCGGTGGAAAGCTGGTCGAGCGTGCGGGCCTGCGAGTCGAGCTGCTTGGCGAGGTCGTCGCGCAGGGCGTCGATCTCGGCGAGGTCTCCGGCGACGCCGGCGGCCCCGGCCCGCCCCGGCACCTCGACGACGTCGAGCGTGTGGCGCCCGCCCGCCACGACGGCGCCGACGCGGCCCCGGTAGGCCTCGCCCGCGCCGCGGGCCACGGCGGCCGCGTCCCGGGCCGGTGCATCCAGGAGTTCGAGCCCGCGGGCCACGGCCTCGGTCCCGTCGCGGGTCTCGACCGCGTGGGCGTAGGCGGCATTGACCCAGGTGACGCGGCCGGTGGCGTCGCGCAGCCAGGCGGGGGCGGGCAGGGCGTCGTGCAGGGCGCGCCACAGGTCGGTTTCGGCCAGGACGGCGGCGTGGTGGTCGCGCAGCCGCGACAGTTCGAGCCGGTCGCCCGAAACGTCGCGCAGCCGCAGGATGGCGCGCCCCCCGATGGCGCGGCCTTCCGCCTCGACATGGCGCCCCGACACGGTGACGAGCGCCATGCGGAAGCCTTCGCCGCGCGAGCGCAATCGCTCCACGGCATGGTCCAGCGCCTGGGCGGAGGTGGCCGGCAGCCAGGCGCCGAAGCCCAGGATGCGGCGCGGCACCATCACGTCCGAAACGAGCGACAGGTCGCCCTCGATGTCGGGCTCCCCGGTCGACGAGCCCCAGGCCACGACGATCTGGGCTTCGGCCGACAGGAACATCTGGGCCCGGTCGAGCCGGGCCCGCAGGTCCGCGACATCGGCCGTGAGGTGGCGTTCGCTGTCGATCCAGCGCCGGCGGCCGGCGAGGTGGAGCAGGGCCGTCACGGCCGAGAACAGCGTGAGCCCCACCAGCAGCGACACGCCGGCGACCTCGCCGTGGTCCGTCATGCCGTCGAGCGACAGGAACTGCAGGTCGGGTGCCGCCTGGGCCGTGGACACCGCCAGGGCGGCCCAAGCCGTGCCGGCGAGCAGCAGGGGCCTGGTCAGCCCTCGCGCGCCTGGAGCCGGCCCGTCCGTGCCGTTTCGACGTTCGCCTCGACAACGCCGATCGTACGCAGACTCAGCCCTTTTCAGGCGCTGCCGCCAATTCATGTGCCCTGTCCCCTCGCGCCTCGCACGCGTCCGACACCCCCAGGACGGGGCCGACGCGTCGTCCGGACCGCCTCCGCCAAGAGCGCCCGAATCACCGCAGCATAGTCTCAGCTGCAGGCCTTTCGGAAGGCGTTAATCATGTTCGGCGCGGTCGCCTGAAGGCTGTGTCCCCGGCACCACGGCGGCGGTGGCAGGGCGCGGTCGCGGGCCTCACGCGAAAGGGCCGGACGATGCGTCGTCCGGCCCTCGGGGCTGTCGGTCGTGGCATCGGACGGCGGCCCGAAAGGCCGCCGGCCGCGGCTCAGTAGCGGTAATGGTCGGGCTTGTAGGGGCCCGCCTGGTCGAGGCCGAGGTAGGTGGCCTGGTTGTCGGTGAGCTTGGTGAGCTTCACGCCGATCTTGTCGAGGTGCAGCGCCGCCACCTTCTCGTCGAGGCTCTTCGGCAGGACGTAGACCTTGCGCTCGTACTGGCCGGGCTTGGTCCACAGCTCGATCTGGGCGAGCGTCTGGTTGGTGAAGGAGGCCGACATGACGAAGGACGGGTGGCCGGTGGCGTTGCCGAGGTTCACGAGGCGGCCTTCCGACAGCAGGATGATGCGCTTCTGGTCGGCGAACTCGACCTCGTCGACCTGCGGCTTGACGTTGTGCCACTTCAGGTTCTTCAGGCCCGCGACCTGGATCTCGGAATCGAAGTGGCCGATGTTGCACACGATGGCGCGGTCCTTCATGGCCCGCATGTGGTCCAGCGTGATGACGTCGACGTTGCCGGTGGCGGTGACGAAGATGTCGGCGCGGGGCGCCGCGTCCTCCATCGTGGTGACCTCGTAGCCTTCCATGGCGGCCTGGAGCGCGCAGATCGGGTCGACCTCCGACACCATCACGCGGCAGCCGGCGTTGCGCAGCGAGGCGGCCGAGCCTTTGCCGACGTCGCCGAAGCCGGCGATCATGGCGACCTTGCCGGCCATCATCACGTCGGTGCCGCGGCGGATGCCGTCCACCAGCGATTCGCGGCAGCCGTAAAGGTTGTCGAACTTCGACTTCGTCACCGAATCATTGACGTTGATGGCCGGGAACAGGAGCTTGCCCTCCTTGGCCATGTTGTACAGGCGGTGCACGCCCGTGGTGGTCTCTTCCGTGACGCCCTTGATGGTCTTGCCGTTGCGGCCATACCAGCCGTGGTCGGCCGCGAGCTTCTTCTTGATGGCGGCGTAGAGGACCTCCTCCTCCTCGTTGCCCGCCGTGTCGAGGAAGGCCGTGTCGCCGCCCTCGGCGCGGATGCCGAGATGGATCAGCAGCGTGGCGTCGCCGCCGTCGTCCAGGATCATGTTGGGCGTCCCGCCGTCGGCCCAGTCGAAGATGCGGTGGGTGTAGTCCCAATAGTCGGTGAGGCTCTCGCCCTTGATGGCGAAGACCGGCGTCCCGGTGGCGGCGATGGCCGCCGCGGCATGGTCCTGCGTCGAATAGATGTTGCACGAGGCCCAGCGCACGTCGGCGCCGAGCGCCTTCAGCGTCTCGATGAGCACCGCGGTCTGGATGGTCATGTGCAGCGAGCCCGCGACCCGCGCGCCCTTCAGCGGCTGCGAGGGACCGTATTCGGCGCGGACCGCCATCAGGCCGGGCATCTCGGTCTCGGCGATGGCGATCTCCTTGCGGCCCCAGCCCGCGAGGGCGATGTCGGCGATGGCGGAGTCGGCGAGGTTGGCGTCGTGAGTCATGTTCGGGCCCGTGCTGGATGGCGTCGGACCGCTCTAGCAGGCCAGCCAGGATAACGCAATAAAGATATAAACAAGTCCTTATATGCCTTCGGCCTGCGCGCGCCTTGGGCAGGCATGCCGCCTCGTTGGGCCGCCGCACGAGGCCGTGTCTGCCGTTAGGGCAGGGGCGGCATCCGGCTCTGTGGACGGGCGGGGCGCCGCCCGGATTTCGTTTGCTTGCCTGCGGGAAAAGCCCTTGGATGCGCGCCGACAGAGGCCTCGGCGATCGAGGCGGTCTCGAACCGCGAGGGAACGACGGATGACGATGCACCGTGCTTTGGGTTGGGGGCTCGCCGCCCTGCTGCTGTGTTCCACGGCGGCCTCCGCCAAGACCCTGGTCTATTGCTCCGAAGGCTCGCCCGAGAACTTCACCCCGGCCCTGAACACCACCGGCACGAGCTTCGATGGCGCCCGCCCGGTGTTCGATCGCCTGATTGAGTTCAAGCCCGGCACGATCGAGATCCGGCCCGGCCTCGCCGAGTCCTGGGACATCAGCCCCGACGGCAAGACCGTGACGTTCCACCTGCGCAAGGGCGTGAAGTTCGGCGCCACCAAGGGCTTCAAGCCGACGCGCGACTTCAACGCCGACGACGTGATCTTCTCGTTCAAGCGTCAGTCCGACCCCGCCAACCCCTACAACAAGATCGGCGGCGGTAAGTACGACTATTACAACGATATGGACCTGCCGAAGCTGGTCACCAGCATCGACAGGAAGGACGACTACACGGTCGTCTTCAACCTGTCGGAACCCAACGTGACGCTGTTGGCCGACATGGCCATGGATTTCGCCGCCATCCAGTCGGCCGAGTTCGCCGACGCCATGATGAAGGCCGGCACGCCCCAGCAGTTCGACCAGGTCCCGGTCGGCACCGGCCCCTTCATCTTCCAGTCCTACCAGAAGGACGCGGTGATCCGCTTCAAGGCCAACCCCAACTACTGGGGCGGCAAGCCGCCGGTGGACGAGCTCGTCTACGCCATCACGCCCGACGCGACGGCGCGCTATTCCAAGCTCAAGACCAACGAATGCCAGATCGCCTCCTATCCGCGCCCGGCCGACCTCGCCGAGATGCAGAAGGACCCGGAGCTGCAGGTGCTGAGCCAGCCGGGCCTCAACATCGGCTACCTGTCGTTCAACGCCCAGAAGCCGCCCTTCGACAAGAAGGAGGTGCGCCAGGCGCTGTCCATGGCGATCGACCGCGGCGCCATCCTCAAGGACGTCTACCTCGGCGCCGGCCAGCAGGCCAAGAACCTGATCCCGCCCACCATGTGGGCCTATAACGACGCCGTCGTCGACTACCCCTACGACCCCGCCAAGGCCAAGGAGATGCTGGCGGCGGCGGGCGTGAAGAGCCTCGACATGGACCTCTGGTACATGCCGGTGCAGCGCCCCTACAATCCCGACGCGAAGCGCATCGCCGAGATGATGCAGTCCGACCTCGCCAAGGTCGGCGTCACCGCAAAGCTCGTCACCTACGAGTGGGGCGAATACCGCAAGCGCCTGCAGGCCGGCGAGGCCACGGCGGCCCTGTTCGGCTGGACCGGCGACAACGGCGACCCGGACAACTTCTTCTTCTTCCTCGGCTGCACGGACGGCAAGCCCGCCGGCCAGAATGCCGCCAAATGGTGCGACCCGAAGTTCAACCAGGACCTCGCCAAGGCCCGGCAGCTGTCGTCGCAGGCCGAGCGCAAGAAGCTCTACGACGAGATGCAGGTCATCGAGCACGACCAGGAGCCGGTGCTCAACATCGCGCATTCGGTGGTGTTCCTGCCCATGCGCAAGAACGTCACGGGCTATGCCATGAGCCCGCTCGGCACGCATGAGTTCGACCACGTCGACATCAAGTGACGTAAGGCGGGCCGGGGCGGCGACGCCCCGGCCGGTGCGACGGGAGACGAGACGTCATGGACGTGGCCGATCAGCTCGCTCACGGCCGGCTCGAGGTGAAGCGCGTCGATGTCGGCGCCTTCGCCGAAGACTGCTACACCATCCGATCCGCCCTCCATCGGGCCGCATGACTCCATGATCCGCTTCCTCGTCAAACGCATCCTGCTCACCGTCCCGACCTTCATCGCGTTGATTTTCCTCGTCTTCGTCGCCATCCGGCTGGTGCCGGGCGATCCCGTCGAAGTGCGGGTGGGCGAGCACGGGATCTCGCCCGAGCGCCTGGCGCTGCTGCGCCACGAGCTCGGCCTCGACCAGCCGGTCTGGAAGCAGTTCCTGGATTACCTTTGGCAGCTCGGCCACGGCGACTTCGGCCGGTCCCTGTCGACCAGCAACTCGGTCCTCGGGGAATTCTTCACCCTGTTCCCGGCCACGCTCGAACTCGCCGCCGCCGGCATGCTCCTCGCCGTCGTGCTCGGCATCCCCATGGGGGTGGTGGCGGCGGTGAAGCGGGGCAGCATCTTCGACCAGGGGCTCATGGGGCTCTCGGTCGCGGGCTATTCCATGCCGATCTTCTGGTGGGGCCTCCTGCTCATCATGCTGGTGGCGGAGCGATGGGGCCTCGCCCCGGTCTCGGGCCGGCTCGACTTCGTGCGCTTCGACTACGACACGCCGACGGGCTTCATGCTGATCGACAGCCTGCTGTCCGGGGAGGACGGCGCCTTCGTCGACGCCCTGCGCCACCTCATGCTGCCCGCCATCGTTCTCGGCACCATCCCGCTCGCCGTCATCGCCCGCATGACGCGCTCCTCCATGCTGGAAGTGCTGAGCGAGGATTACGTCCGCACGGCCCGGGCCAAGGGCCTGTCGCCCTTCCGGGTCGTGGGCCTCCACGCCCTGCGCAACGCCCTGATCCCGGTCGTCACCGTGATCGGCCTGATGACCGGCACGCTGCTCGCCGGCGCGGTGCTGACCGAGACGATCTTCTCCTGGCCCGGCGTCGGCAAGTGGCTGATCGACGCCATCTCGCGCCGCGACTATCCGGCCCTCGAAGGCGGCATCATCCTGATCTCGGCCCTGGTGATCCTGGTCAACCTCGTCGTCGACCTCGTCTACGGCGTCATCAACCCGCGGATCCTCCATGGCCGCTGACACGCTCGTCACCCTGGCCGAGGAGCCGCAGCTCCGCGCGCCGCCGTCCGGCGCCGCGAGCCTGTGGTTCGCCTTCCGCGAGAACCGCGGGGCCGTGCTGGGCGCGGCCGTCGCCCTGGTCATCGTGCTGGTGGCGATCTTCGCGCCGCTGCTGGCGCCCCATTCCCCCTTCGAGCAGTTCCGCGACTTCGTGAAGGCGCCCCCCGTGTGGGACGGCGGCACCTGGCGGTTCCCGTTCGGCACCGACGGGGCCGGGCGCGACATCCTTTCGCGGCTCATCTACGGCGCGCGGGTGTCGCTGTTCATCGGCTTCGCCGTCATGGCGGTGTCCTTCGGCATCGGCGTCGTGCTGGGGCTCGCCGCCGCCTTCAACGGACTCGCCGACGTGCTGATCACCCGGCTCATGGACGTCATCATGGCGGTGCCGAGCCTCGTGCTCGCCATCCTGGCGGTGGCGATCCTGGGGCCGAGCCTCACCAACACGGTCATCGCCATCACGGTCGTGTTCCTGCCCCGCTTCGTCAGGCTGGTGCGGGCCTCGGCCATGGGGGAGCGCGACAAGGACTACGTCACGGCGGCGCGCGTTTCGGGCGTCAAGGGACCGCGCCTCGCCTTCGTCACCGTGCTGCCGAACTGCCTCGCCCCCCTCATCGTGCAGGCGGCCCTCGGCATCTCGGACGCGATCCTCGAGGCCGCGGCGCTCGGCTTCCTCGGGCTCGGCGCCCAGCCGCCGACGCCCGAATGGGGCTCGATGCTGGCGGACGCCCGCCAGTTCATCCGGTCCGACCCCTGGATCGTGACGCTGCCGGGCCTCGCCATCCTGGTCACGGTCGTGTCCATCAACCTCGCCGGCGACGGGCTCCGCGACGCCCTCGACCCGAAGATGCGGCGATCCTGATGGGCGCCCGTGCCGACGAACCCGTCGGGTCCGGTGCCGGTGCCGGCCTCGACGGACGCGTGAACCGAAGCCCTCATCCGTGCGGGATCCCATGAGCCTCCTCGATATCCAGAACCTGCGCGTCCGTTTCGCCACGCGCGGCGGCGCCTTCACGGCGGTCGACGGCGTCGACCTCGCCGTGGACCCGCGCGAGATCGTGGCGGTGGTGGGCGAGTCCGGCTCGGGCAAGTCGGTGGCCATGCTGGCCGTGATGGGCCTGCTGCCCTGGACGGCGACGGTCGAGGCGGACCGGATGAGCTTCGACGGGATCGACCTCCTCGGCCTGTCCGCCAAGGCCCGCCGCAGGATCATCGGGCGCGACATCGCCATGATCTTCCAGGAGCCCATGTCGTCGCTGAACCCCTGCTTCACCGTGGGCTTCCAGATCCGCGAGATGCTGAAGGCGCATACCGGGCTGGACCGCGCCGGGCGGCAGGCCCGGGCGATCGAACTGCTCGCCAAGGTCGGCATCCCCGAGCCCGAGCGGCGTTTGAAGAGCTACCCGCACCAGATGTCGGGCGGCATGAGCCAGCGCGTGATGATCGCCATGGCGATCTCCTGCGACCCCAAGCTCCTCATCGCCGACGAGCCCACGACGGCGCTCGACGTCACCATCCAGGCCCAGATCCTCGACCTGCTGGCGCAACTGCAGCGCGACACCGGCATGGGCCTCGTGCTCATCACCCACGACATGGGCGTGGTGGCCGAAGTGGCGCACCGGGTTCTGGTGCAATATGCCGGCCGGCCGGTCGAGACCAACGGCGCCGAAGCCCTCTTCGCCGACCGCCACCACCCCTACACCGAGGCGCTGCTGGCGGCGCTGCCGGAGCGTGCCAGCGCGCGGCGGCTGCCCGCCATCCCGGGCGTGGTGCCGGGCCAGTTCGACCGGCCCAAGGCCTGCGTCTTCTCGCCCCGCTGCCGCTTCGCCTTCGACCTGTGCCGCGAAGTGGCGCCGACGCCGGCCGGCCCCGAACTCGGCCGCGCCCTGTGCCACATCCCGCTGGTCGACGGCGTGCCGACCCCGGTCCGCGCCGAAGCCTACCGGCTCCGCCAGGGCGTGCCGGCATGAGCGCCGGCGAGTCGCGCGACCCGCCCGTGCTCGAAGCCCGGGACCTGCGCCGCACCTATGCGGTCAAGCGCGGCTTCTTCGGCGGCAGCGCCACCGTGAAGGCGCTGGCGGGCGTGTCCTTCACGCTCGCGGCCGGCGAGACGCTGGCTGTCGTGGGCGAATCGGGCTCCGGCAAGTCGACCCTGAGCCGCCTCGTCACCCTCATCGAGGCGCCCACCGGCGGCACGCTGCGCATCGAGGGCGCCGACGTCGCCGACGCCGACGCGGCGCAGCGCCGGAAACTGCGCCGCGAGGTCCAGATGGTGTTCCAGAACCCCTATGGGTCGCTGAACCCGCGCCAGACCATCGCGGCGGCGCTCGAGGAGCCCCTGATCGTCAGCACCGACACGCCCAGGGCCGAGCGGCGCGAAGCGGTGCGGACCGCGATGGCGCGGGTGGGGCTGCGGCCGGAATTCGCCGCCCGCTACCCGCACATGTTCTCGGGCGGGCAGCGCCAACGCATCGCCATCGCCCGGGCCCTGATGCTGCGGCCCAAGATCCTGGTGCTGGACGAGCCCGTGGCGGCGCTCGACGTGTCGATCCGCGCCCAGGTGCTGAACCTGCTGGCCGACCTGCAGGACGAGTTCGGCCTGGCCTACCTCTTCGTGTCGCACGACCTCGGCGTCGTCGAGCACATCGCCGACCGCATCATGGTCATCTACCTCGGCCACGCCGTCGAGATCGGCACGCGCGAGGCCATCTTCGGCGCCCCGCAGCACCCCTACACGCGGGCCCTGCTGTCGGCCACGCCGAGCGCCGACCCGGCGAAGCGCAAGCAGCGCATCCCGCTGGTGGGCGAGCCGCCCTCGCCGATCGACCCGCCGCGGGGCTGCGTCTTCCACCCGCGCTGCCCGCAGGCCTTCGACAGGTGCCGCGTCGAGGAGCCCGCGCTGGAGCGAAAGCAGGGGCGGGACGTGGCCTGCTGGGCGGTGGAGGGGTGACGGCGCTGCCGCGGCCGCTTTGAGGACGGATGCGGCAGCGCTATAGAGCGGGCCGGGGCGGGACCGGACCGCCGGACGATCGATCGGCAGCGAGCGGATGACCGGCGTGACGACCCATCTGGCCAGCGGAGCGACGGGGCCGGGACGGCGGGGGCGCGGCGGCGCGGGCAGCCGGTCCGCCTGGGCGGTCGTCGGCACCGGCTGCATCGTCATCCTGCTCATGCTGGCCGCGACGGCCGCGATCGCGGTGCGGCGCCACGAGGCCGAACTCGGCGATGCCGCGCGCGAGTTGCGCACGCTGGACCTGCTGCTCGCCGCCGAGACGGCCCGTTCGTTCCAGAGCGTCGAACTCGTGCTCGACAATGTCGCCGAGCAGGTGAAGGCGGAGGGCGCCGTCACGCCCGCGGCGGTCGAGGAGCGCATGTCGACCCGGGCGGTGCACGACGTGCTCAAGGCCCGTGTCGCCGGCGTCCCGCAGCTCGATGCCGTGACGGTCGTGTCGGCTTCCGGCAGGCTGCTCAACTTCTCGCGCGGCTGGCCGATCCCCGACGTGCACCTCGACGACCGGGACTACTTCCGGGCGCTACGCGACGGGCACGACAAGCTCTTCCTCAGCGAACCGGTCAACAACCGCGGCTCGGGCACCCCCACCATCTACCTGGCGCGGCGCCTGTCGGCGCCCGACGGCACTTTCCTCGGCCTCGTGCTCGGGGCCGTGGAACTGTCCTCCTTCGAGCGCCTCTACGCTTCCCTGCAACTCGGCCCCGGCAACATCATCGCGCTGTGGCGGACGGACGGCGTGCTGCTGGCCCGCTTCCCCGTCGTCGAGGCCGGACGCCGCATGCCGCTCGCCGACATCACGCCGCCGCCCGGTGCCAGCTGGCACGGCGTTCCGGGCGTCTTCGCGCGCGACGCGACCGTCGGCGACGGCCCGTCCGAACTGCGCGTCATCGCTTCGCAGACCGCCGACGGCGTGCCCGTGCAGGTCAACATCGGGCGCAGCGAGGCCGTCGTCCTGGCCGATTGGCGGCGGGAAGTCCTCGGGCTCTGCGGCGCCGCCGGGGTCGCGTCCCTCTGCGTCGCCGGCCTGCTGTGGGCGCTGCTGCGGCGCTTCAACGCCTACGAGGCCGTCGCGGCGGCGTCGCGCGACCGCGAGGTCGCGATCGCCGCCCAGGCCCAGGCCGAAGCCGCCCGCGAGGCCGCCGAGGAGGCGAACCGCGCCAAGAGCGCCTTCATGGCCAACATGAGCCACGAGCTGCGCACGCCGCTCTCGGCCGTGATCGGCTACAGCGAACTTCTCGAGGAGGAACTCGAGGACCTCGGCGAGCGCCGGGTGCTCGACGACCTCAGCAAGGTGAAGGGCAATGCCCGCCACCTGCTCGGCCTCATCAACGACGTGCTGGACCTCAGCAAGGTCGAGGCCGGCCGCATGGACCTCTACCCGGAGGACTTCGCCGTGGCGCCCTTCGTCGAAGAGGCGGCGGCCGCGGTCGAAGCGCTGGTGCGGCGGCGCGGCAACGCCCTCGCCCTCGACCTCGCGCCGGACCTCGGCGCCATGCGGTCCGATCCCGTGAAGCTGCGGCAATGCCTGTTCAACCTGCTCAGCAACGCCGCCAAGTTCACCGAGGCCGGCCAGATCGCGCTGCGGGTGCGGCGGGAAGCCGGCCCCGCCGGCGACTGGCTGAACTTCGCCGTCGAGGACACCGGCATCGGCCTCAGCCCCGGGCAGATGAACCGGCTGTTCCAGCGCTTCTCCCAGGCCGACGAGTCCACGACCCGCAAGTTCGGCGGCACGGGGCTCGGCCTCGCGTTGAGCCGCGCCTTCGCCCGCCTGCTCGGGGGCGACATCACGGTCGAGAGCCGCGAAGGCGTGGGGTCGACCTTCACGCTGCGGGTGCCGGCCATCGTGCGGCGGGAGGAGCACGACGTGGCCGATGCCGCCTGAACGCCGGGTCTGCCTCGCCTCGCAGTGGCGGCTCCGCGACGGCCGGGTGTCGGTGCGCCCCATCCCGGCGACGTCCCGGCGGGACAGTGCGGTGGAGCGCCAGGAAAGCCCGACCCGTGCCCCGTGAGCGACGCGCGGACCGACGCTTGGGTGGCCCGTCGATGTGAGGGATCGTGCCGTGTCCCGGGGGGAAGGCGAAGCCGCGACGATGCATCCTCCTCCCCGCTGGCGCGGGCGGCGGTCGGGATGCTACGGTTTCGCCCGAAGCTCGCGTGTGCGGACGCGCGGGCCGCGACCCCCGCAGCATTGAGGCCGATGCTCACTCAACCCATGGCGCTGCCCGACGACGGGCGGCAATCCGAGACGGCGCGCGAGGTGGTGCGCGGCACGCGCCGCCTGCTTCGGGCCCGCAACATCGCCACCGTCACGGAACTCGTGCTCGCCGACGGGCGGCGGCCCGACATCGTCGGGCTGGGGCCGGACGGCGCCATCACCATCGTCGAGGTCAAGTCCTCGGTGGCGGACCTGCGGGCGGACCGGAAGTGGCACCATTACCGGGCCTTCTGCGACCACCTGTATTTCGCCATCCCGGTCACGCTGCCGGTGGCCATCATGCCGGACGAGACCGGGATCATCGTGGCGGACGGCTACGGTGCCGAGGTGGTGCGCGACGCCCTGGCGATGAAGCTCCCGCCGGCGACGCGGCGGGCCATGATGATCCGCTTCGCCCACGCCGCCGCGGACCGCCTCCACGCCCTGGCGGACGCCGGTCGCCTCTCCTAAGACGCGGGAAACGCAGGCGTCTCGGGCGCCGGAACCGCCGTGGCGGGCGAGCGTTGCCATGGCGGAACAACGGCGACAGGAGGCGACGGCATGACCCAGGACGACAAGACGCGCGACGCCATCGACGTGGAACCCTTCGAGCCGAAGAGCCCCGACCTCGAAGGGCGCGACACGTCCATGGACCCCGAAAGCATGACGCTCGACGACATCGCCGAAGCCGAAAGCAGCCGCCCCGACATCCCGGGCGAGACGGTCGATGGACTCGACGAGATGGACGAAGAGGTGAGGCGCCAGGCCGAAGACCTCCCCACCGACACCCCCGGGAGATTGTGAATGTCCGTCGACAACGACAACGAGCGCATCGCCATCAAGGCCCACGAGATCTGGGAAAGCGAGGGCCGTCCCCACGGCCGCGACCAGGCCCATTGGGACCAGGCTAAGGAGATCATCGCGCTCCACGACAGCATGGGCGACACCCTGCTGCCGCGCGACACCGGCGCCTTCGAGCCCGAGGAACCGACCCAGTCGGTCGAGAATAACGGCGACATCCCCGGCATCACCGACCAGGGCCGCGACGATCTCGTGGACATCGACCGCGAGCCCGAGGTGACGAAGCCGTCCCATGCCGTGCATGCGCTCGGCGACACGGCCGGGCATGTGGCACGGTCGCGCCGCGACGAGGGGCCCGACATCGACGACGCCGAGACCGTCACGCCGAGGGCGAAGGTCGCCGCCGTGACGCCGACGCCCTCCGACCCGATGCTGGGCGTGTCCGCGCCGCGCGAGGCCGCGAAGGGCGCGCCCGACCTCGACAAGCCGCAGGCCATCGTGCCGAAGTCCACCTCCGCCACGCCGACCCCGTCCGATGCCGGCGCCGCGCCCGGCAACAGGGTGGCGCCCGCGGGATCGGGAGCCGCGACCTCGTCGACCGCCCCGACCCCGGCAGCATCGCCGGCCGCGAAGTCGGCCCCGGTTACCGCCAAGGCCCAGCCGAAGCCGCCGGCCGGCCCCGCGCCCGTCACCAAGGGCAAGCCGGGCGGCCGGCGCTGAGCCGCCGTCGACGCTGATGCGGCAGAAACGCGAAAGGGCGGCCGCGGTCGCCCTTTCGCCTGGAGGCACCTCCCGCCTCACCGATGGGCGAAGATCGCGTCGTGGACCGGGTGGCCGGGCGTCAGGGCCAGCTTGACGGCGAGCACGAGGCTCACCGTGACGATCAGCGGCTTCACCAAGCGGGCACCGAGCCGCATCGCCAGCCGGGCCCCGATCTGCGCGCCGACGAGGGCGGCGAGGCCCATGGCGAGGCCGAGGACCCAGATCACGTGGCCGCCGAGCGCGAAGGTGGCGAGACCGGCGAGGTTGCTGGCGGCATTGCAGAGCTTGGTATGCGCCGTCGCCTTGACGACGCCGAAGCCCAGCACCGCCACCAGCCCCGCCATGTAGAACGAGCCGGCACCCGGGCCGAAGACGCCGTCGTAGAAGCCGACGAGCGGGACGAGGGTGGCGAGGACGGCGGGCCGCGACATGAGCCGGTGGCGGTCGCCGTCGCCGAAGCGCGGCGACAGGACGAAATACAGTGCGACGCCGACCAGCACGAAGGGCAGGGCGACCGAGACGGCGCGCTGCGGCACGGCGTTCAGCGTCAACGCTCCGACGACCGACCCTGCCGCGGCGGCGAGCGCGAAGGGCCAGGCGTGCTTGACCTCCAGGTGCCCCGCCCGCTGGAACGCCGCCGTGGCGGAGGCCGTGCCGAAGCTGCCCTGCAGCTTGTTGGTGGCCAGCACGCTGCGCGGGTCGAGCCCCGCCAGAATGAGGGCCGGCACCGTCAGCAGCCCGCCTCCGCCCGCGATCGCGTCCATGCAGCCCGCGACGAGCGCGACGGCGCAGAGCCCGGCGAAGGGCAGGGGGGCGAGCGGCAGGAGGTCGAAGGGCATGGCGTCGAAAGGCATGGGCGAGGTCCAGCGAGCCTCGCGGCGCCACGAGGGGCGCGGTGCGAGTCGATGCGCCGCAGGTGCGGCCGCGCCGCCGTCCTAACGCGATCGAAACCACCCTTCCAGGTCCTGTGAGAAGCTTCACGTCTTCGCAAGGGGCCTGTGTCGGCAGCAGCCCGCCGACGGCTGGAGCGCTTTCGCCTTCGGCGAAGGCTCTCCAACTCCGGGGCGGGAGCAGTCGTATCGGCTGGGAGCCGCCAGGGCGGCTCGGAGCCGGCCGATCCTGCTCCAGGGGCTGTTCGAGGCCTCCGGGAGCCGCGCTGCGCCGACGCCGCTACAGCATCGCCAGCGGCACCTTTCGGGCCGGCGGCGGGAAGGCCCGGTCGAGTTCGGTGCAGTCGTCGTCGCTGAGGACGAGGTCGGCAGCGCGCCGGTTCTCCTCGACATGCGCCACCGTGCCGGCCTTGGGGATGACCATCAGGCCCGGCCGCCGCAGCAGCCAGGCCAGGGCGACCTGGGCGCCCGTCGCTCCGTGCCGCGCCGCCACCGCGTCCAGCGCCGGGTGACCGACCAGCCGCCCCTGCTCGACGGGGCTGTAGGCCATGGCGGGCATCGACAGCTTGTCGAGGAGCGGCAGCAGGTCGAACTCGGGCCCGCGGCGCGACAGGTTGAACAGGACCTGGTCGCTGGCGCAGGCATCGCCGCCCGCCTCGATCAGGTCCTCGATGTCGTCGGCGTCGAAGTTGCTGACGCCCCAGGCGCCGATGAGACCGTCCTCGCGCAGCGCTTCCATGGCGTCCACCGTCTCGGCGAGCGGCACCGAACCGCGCCAATGCAGCAGGTAAAGGTCCAGCCGCTCGGCCCTGAGGCGCTTGAGGCTGGCCTCGCAGGCCCGCCGCAGCCGCGCCTTGCCGGCATTCTGCGGATAGGCCTTGGACACGAGCACGATCCTGTCCCGCAGGCCCTGCAGCGCTTCGCCGAGGAAGCTTTCCGTCGCGCCCTCGCCGTACATCTCCGCCGTATCGATGAGCGTCATGCCCCGCTCGATGCCGGCACGGAGCGCGGCCGTCTCGTCGTGGCGACGCTCGGGGTCCTCGCCCATGTGCCACGTGCCCTGGCCGAGGGCCGGGACGGACCGTCCGCCCGGCAACGTCACGTTTCCGATGTCGCCCATGGCATCCTCCTCGCCGTGTCCCGCCAATGCGCCCCCGCCCGTCAGAGTTCGATTTCGAGCCCCAGTTCCACGGCCTGGGCGGTCGGGACGCCGAAATACACGGCGGTCCGCTCCGAATTGCGCGCCAGCAGGGCGAAGACGTTGCGGCGCCAGCGGGCGAAGCCCCGGGTGCTGGGCGACGCCATCACGGTCTCGCGGCCGACGATGTAGGTCAGGGTCGCGAGGTCGACGTCGGACAGCAGGCCGCGCTCGAGTGCGGTTCCGATCCCGTCCGGCACGCAAGGGGCTTCGTCGAACCCGTAGGTGAGGATCACGCGGTCGATGCCCTCGCCCACCGGCAGGACCGCGACGCGCGCCTCGGACGAGACCCTCGGGAGTTCGCTCGTCGCCACCGAGATCAGCAGCACCCGCTTCTGGAGGGCGCGATTGATGCGCACGAACTGCGTCAGGGGCAGGGGCAGGCCCGAGGTGCTGGCGCCGAGATAGGCGGCCGCCGTGGGGAGGCGGAGCAGCTTGCCCCCCGCCCCGTCGAGGTGGCCTTCGCAGGCCGCCACGAGCCGTGATTCCGGCTCGCGCATCCCGGCGCGCTGCGTCTCGATGAGGTGGGTGCCGCGGCGCCACGTCAGCATGAGGAAGGCCACGACGAACGCCAGCGTCAGCGGGAACCAGCCGCCCTCGAACAGCTTGGCGGCATTGGCGGCGAAGAAGACGAGGTCGACGACGAAGAACAGCCCGTTCACCGCCAGGACGGCCGCCAGGGGGAAGCCCCATTGCACGGCGACCAGCGCCGCCAGCACCGTGGTGATGGCCATCAGGGCCGAGACCGCGATGCCGTAGGCGCCCGCCAGCGCGTCCGAGGAGCCGAAGGCCAGCACGGCCCCGAGGGTCGCGGCGGCCAGCAGCCAGTTCACCAGCGGCAGGTAGATCTGCCCGATCTCGTCCGCCGCCGTGTGGACGATGTGCATCTTGGGCAGGAAGCCGAGCTGGATCGACTGCTGGGTCAGCGAGAAGGCGCCCGAGATGATGGCCTGGCTGGCGATGACGGTGGCGGCCGTGGCGAAGACCACCAGGGGATAATGCAGCCAGTCGGGGGCGAGCTGGTAGAAGGGGTTGTCGATCGCCGCCGGCTGCGCCAGCAGCAGCCCGCCCTGGCCGAGGTAGTTGAGCGCCAGGCAGGGCAGCACCAGGGCGAACCAGGACAGGCGGATGGGCGCGGCGCCGAAGTGGCCCATATCGGCATACATGGCCTCCCCGCCCGTGACGGCCAGGAAGGCCGCGCCCAGGATGGCGAAGGCGATGCCCGGGCCGGCATGGAGCATGAACGCGATCGCCGCCCGCGGGTCCAGAGCGCCGAGGATGGCCGGCGCCTCGGCGATGCCGTGGAGGCCGAGCAGGGCCAGCATGGCGAACCACACCAGCATGATGGGGCCGAAGATCCGCCCGATGGAGGCCGTGCCCAGGCGCTGCGCCAGGAACAGCACGATCAGCACCGTGACGGTGATGGGCAGCACGAAGGGGGCGAGCCCCGGCTCGTCCACCTTGAGCCCCTCGACGGCGGACAGGACCGAGATGGCCGGCGTGATGGCGCCGTCGCCGTAGAGCAGGGCCGCGCCCACGAGCCCGCCGACCAGCAGCACCGCCCGCCACGTGCCGGGCTTGGCGTCGCGGGCCCGCAGCAGCGCCAGCATGGCGACGATGCCGCCCTCGCCCCGGTTGTCGGCCCGCATGATGAGGATGGCGTATTTGACCGATACGACCAGCACGAGCGACCACAGGATCACCGACACGGCACCCACGACGGCGGCGGCTTCCGGTACGCCGGATCCGCCGCTCGCGGCCTTCACGGCCTCCTTCAGGGCGTAGAGCGGGCTCGTGCCGATATCGCCGTAGACGATGCCGAGCGCCCCGAGGGCGGCCGCGGCCTCGACGCGATGGGCCGCATGCGGGGCGGTGTGGTCGCTCACGATGTCTCCGGACGGGGCACGCTGGGCCAGGCTTTGCACCCCTTATGCGACAGTTCCGCGTCCTGGCGAGGGAAATCCCGCCCGCCACGCCCGCCCTACAGCACGTCCTCCGCCGCCATGGCGCCGCGCAGCGCCGCCGAGGCGGCACGGCAGGCTTCGACATAGAGCGGCGTCAGGCGGATGTCCTCGCCGCGGCCGGGCGGCGCCGGCACGTCGAGGGACGCGACCGCGCGCCCCGGCCGGGCCGCCATGACGACGAGGCGGTCCGACAGGTAGACGCTTTCCGTCACCGAATGCGTGACGAAGACCACCGTGGTGCCGAGCGCCGCCACCAGTTCGGCGAGGTCGTCGTTGAGCTTCAGGCGGGTGATCTCGTCGAGGGCGGCGAAGGGCTCGTCCATGAGCAGCAGGCGCGGCCGCACTACCAGTGCGCGGGCGATCGACACCCGCATCCGCATGCCGCCCGACAGCTCCGCCGGGCGATGGCCGGCGAACCGCGCGAGGCCGACCCGCTCCAAAGCCTCGCCGATGCGCGGCGCGGCGTCGCGCCGGCCGATGCCGCGCAGCCGCAGGGGCAGGAACACGTTGTCGGCGGCCGTGGCCCAGGGCATCAGCGTCGCGTCCTGGAACACGAAGCCGATCTCGGGTCGCGCCCCGTCCCATGCGACCGTGCCGGCGCTCGGCCGGTCGAGGCCGGCCAGCAGGCGCAGCACCGTCGACTTGCCGCAGCCCGACGGGCCGATGAGCGACAGGAACTCGCCGCGGCGCACGTCGAGGTCGAGCCCGTCGAGCGCCACGGTCTCGTTCGGGAAGCGGCGGCCGATGCCGCGCAGCGCCACCAGCGGGGGCGCCACGTCCGGTGCCGCGGGGGTGGTCACGTCAGACGCGGCCCACGACCTCGCCGGTCATCAGGGTCGGCCGCAGGTCGGTGAAGTTGGGCACGTCGGCCAGGACGGGTCCGCCCTCGGCGGCGAGGGCCGCCGCGATGCCCTCGGTGCTGCCGAAGTCCAGCGTCGCCATCACGCCGTGGGGGGTCTGCTCCGGCTTGCCCTCGAAGCGCACCACGCGCCAGCCCGTCATGCCATGCGCGCCGAACCGCTGCATCACCATGGGCATGTGGTGGGCGAGGTAGTAGTCCATGTCGAACCTGGCGCCGGGCGTGTTGGGATAGAGGACGGTGACATTGGCGGCCATGCTGGGCTCCCTCGGCGCATGCGGCAGCGCCGGACCCCGGCGCGCTCGCCGCGAGACTAGAGCCTGTCGGGCCGTTGTTGAAGCGGAGCTTCGAGTCGCCCCCGTCGGCGCATGGTTCGGGGCCGGCCGTGTCGCGATCGGCACGACACGGGGCGACGACGCGGCGTTGACAGGGCGGCGGTCCGTGGCTAGACACGGCACTGGGTAGGTATGCCGCATTGCGGCCTTTCGGTGCTGTCACGGCCTTCGGGCCAGCGCCGGTCCTGCCTGCAACCAGCGGGTCACCCTGCACAAAAAGACGGCCGTCCCCCGTGGGGCAGAGCCGGATCGAACACGAGGCTAGAAAGATGTTCGCAGTCATCAAGACCGGCGGAAAGCAGTACAAGGTCGCGGCCGACGACGAGATCACCGTCATGACGCTGGTCGGCGAGGCCGGCGCCGAAATCACCTTCGACCAGGTGCTCAGCTACAGCGACGGCACGTCGATGCAGATCGGCGCCCCCCTGGTGGACGGCGCCACCGTGGCGGGCGAGATCGTCCGGCAGGCGCGCGGCCCGAAGGTCATCTCCTTCAAGAAGCGCCGCCGCCAGAACTCGAAGCGCAAGCGCGGCCATCGGCAGGATCTCACCATCGTGCGGATCACCGACATCCTGCTCGCCGGCCAGCAGCGCCGCCCCCGCAGCGCCCAGGCGGAAACGTCGGCGACCCCCGCCGTCGAGGCCGCATCGGCCTGAGGCCGGCGCAGCTTCAGCCCTCCAGTTTCAACGGCCGGTCCGCCGGGCCGGAGATCGACAGTCTCCGCGGCGCCTACGGCCCTAACCTCCAGGATTTCACCCCATGGCTCACAAGAAAGCAGGCGGCTCGTCCCGCAACGGTCGCGACTCCGACGGCCGCCGTCTCGGCGTGAAGAAGTTCGGCAGCGAAGCAGTCCGCAGCGGCAACATCATCGTGCGCCAGCGCGGCACCAAGTGGCATCCGGGCGCCAATGTCGGGATGGGCAAGGACCACACGATCTTCGCCGTCTGTGACGGCACCGTCGAGTTCCAGAAAAAAGGCAACGGCCGCACCTATATCGCGGTCGTCCAGAACACCGTAGCCGCCGAGGCCGCGGAATAAGGTGGGGTCACGAGGGACCCCACCGGTGCTCACACCCCGGTGGAACGGTCCCTCAGGAACGGCAACGTTCCACCCTGGACCGGACGATCGAAGCCGATGACGGCGGGGGGCGTGGGCATCCACGCCCCCTCGTCGTTTCCGGGGGCGGCATCGCGCTTCCCCTCAGCTTTGGAGGTCCGGCATGTTCCCCGAGATCACGCGCGAAGACGTCTTCCGCATCGAGACCCGCCGCCTGTGGCTGCGTTGGCCCGAGCGCGCCGACATCAGGGCCCTGGCGCCCGACCCCGACCGGCCGCCACCGCCCGAGGCTGCCGCGGGCGATCCCTACCGCGACCCCGCGACGCTCGCGGCGTGGCGCGAGCGCAACGAGACCGGTGCCGAACTCAACCTGCTCATGACGGGCCGCGGCACGGACCGGCACGTCCGCGGCGCCATCGGGCTCACCCCGGTGCGCGGGCACGCGGAGGCCTGCGGGCTGCGCCTGAGCCTGTGGTTGGAGGAGGAGGCGCGCGGCGACGGGCTCGCCACCGAGGCCGTCCAGGCCATGGTGGACGCGGCCTTCATGCTGACCGGCACGCCGCTGGTCTCGGCCTCGGCCCGCGTGCTCGACCCGTGCTTCCGCCGCGTGCTCGAGAAGTGCGGATTCGGCTCCTGCGGGACGGGGCTCGACCCCGCCGCGGACGGGCGCGGCCTCACGGCCTCGGACCGCTTCCGCCTGGACCGCAAGGCTTGGACGAGCTTGAAGACCTGGCGCGTGCCGGGCTTGGTGCGGGGACGGGGCGAGGCGGCGTGCCGGCCCTGCCTGGTCTGACGCGCTGAGCGGGCGGGCCGGCATCGCCCGGGCGCGGGCCGGCTCGCCCCCGATCTCAGCCCGGCCGGACCGTGTCGCCGACCGCGATGCGGCCCGTGCCGCGCGGGATGAGGTTCTGGCCGAAGATGATTCGGCCGCCGGCCTTGCGGCGGAACTGCGCGAGCGTGCGGACGGGCTCGTTCTCGGGCGAGCGCTCGCCGGTGTCCTGGTCCACGGTGGTGACGGCGCAGCGCGCGCAGTCCTTGGTGCCGGCGAAGGGCACCGGGCCGATGTGCAGCCGCTGCCAGCCGTCCTCCGCCCAGGCTTCCGCCTCGACGACGGCGATGTTGGTGCGGAACCGGTCCATGGGGATCGGCACGGGCAGGCGGGCGTTGAGGTCGGCCAGCGAGGCCGCATTGGTGACGAGGACGGGGAAGCCGTCGGCGAAGCTGACGCGGTCCTGGCTTTCGCTATAATCGGGATCGACCTGCCGCGCCGCGGCGGGATCCGCCATGTGGACCAGGCGGCAGGCGCGGCCGAGCGCCGCCGAGAGCCACACGGCGGCCGGGTCTCCCGCATCGCGGGCCGGGACGCGGTCGCGCCACACCGTCACGTCGCGGGACGGGACCTCGGGGCCGGGCTCGTCGACGGCGAGCAGGCCGAGACCGGGGCCCGACAGGTTCAGCCCGCCCGGCCGCAGCGCGGCTTCCAGCACCGCCATGCGCGGCAGTTCACGCTGGCTGAGAAACCTGCCGGTCTCGTCCACCACCATGTAGCGGCGATCCCCGGCGAGCCCCCAGGGCTCGACCACCGCATCGGCCACCGGCCGGCCGCGCAGGCCCTTGACGGGGTAAATCCTGATCTCGGCGACGCGCATCACGGGGTCTCAGCGCTCCACGAAGGCCTTCTCGATGACGAACTGGCCCGGCTCGCCGTGATTGCCCTCGATGAACCCGCGGTCGAGCAGCAGGGCCTTGGTGTCGTTGAGCATGCCGGGGCTGCCGCACATCATCACGCGGTCGTGTTCGGCGTCGAGCGCCTCGAGCGCGAGGTCGTCGGAGATCTTGCCGGACGCGAGCAGGTCGGTGATGCGACCCGTGTTGCGGAAGGGTTCACGCGTCACGGTGGGGTAGTAGATCAGCTTCTCGCGCAGCAGCTCGCCGATGAGCTCGTCCTCCGGCAGCGTCTTGGTGATCGTGTCGCCATAGGCGAGTTCCGCCACCTGGCGCACGCCGTGCACCAGCACGACCTTCTCGAAGCGCTCGTAGGTCTCGGGATCCTTGATGACGCTGAGGAAGGGCGCCAGGCCCGTGCCGGTGCCGAGCAGGTACAGGTTGCGGCCGCCGAACAGGTTGTCGATCACCAGCGTGCCGGTCGCCTTGCGGCTCACCATCACGGCATCGCCCACCTTCAGGTGCTGCAGGTGCGAGGTGAGCGGCCCGTTGTCGACCTTGATGGAGAAGAACTCGAGCTCTTCCTCGTAGTTGGCGCTCGCCACCGAATAGGCGCGCAGCAGCGGCTTGCCGTTGACCGGGATGCCGATCATGGTGAACTCGCCGTTGCGGAACCGGAACGACGGATTGCGGGTCGTCTTGAAGCTGAAGAGACTGTCGGTCCAGTGATGGACGGACAGCACGGTCTCTTCGTTGAAGTTGCTCACGTCCTGGCTCCGGTCCTGTGCGCTGCGCTCGGCCGCTACCGGCCGCGATCGCACCGCGCCAATAGCCTGTTGGTCGATGGATGAATAGGTGCGGCGCGGGGGAGCGTCAACGCGTCGGGCGCCCGAGCACGGCTGGCATGCCGGGAACGGCCGGGGCGTTCGGACACGTGGCGACGCACTCGCGCCCGGCTCGCCGGCTTCAATCGGCTGGGCGCATGGCCCTCACCTCGGCGTCGGCCGGCAGGTAGCGGGCGCCGTCGCGATAGCCGAAGTCCACCATGACGCCGTGGTTGTTCCGCTGCGCCGTCCGGCCCACGAAGGTGCCGAGCGTCGACTGGTGGTCGAGCGTGCGGAACTGCGCGCGGCCGAGGGGCGTGTCGAAGGCCAGGCCCTCGGCCGCCGCCACCAACCGGTCGGACCCCGGGCCGCCCGCCCGGCGCAGGATCTCCGCCGCGGCCTTGATCAGCGCGTAGCCCAGCACGGAGCCCATCCGCGGCGCCTCGTTGTAGCGCGCCTGGTAGGCGCGGACGAAGGCGTCGTTCTCCGGCGTGCGCAGGGCCGCCGCCGGGTAGCCGGTGACGATCCAGCCTTCGGGCGCCTCGTCCTTCAGGGCGTCGAGGTCCTCGGATTCGCCGGTGAGGAAGCTCACGACGCGGCGGTCCGCGAAGAGGTCCTGCCCGGCGCCCGCCCGCAGCAGCTTCAGGAGGTCGGGGCCGGATTCGGCGTTGAGGATGGCGTCGGGCCTGGCCTGCCCGACGGCCGCCGCCACAGCGGGGGCGTCGATCCGGCCCGGCGCCGTCACCTGGTCGGCGACCCAGGTGACGTCGGGCCGGCGCGCCGCCAGCCGGGCCTTGAAGGCGGCCACGGCCGCCTGGCCGTCGTCGGAGCGCGGCGCCACCGCCGCCCAGGTCCTGGCCGGCAGCTTGGCGGCCGCCTCGGCCAGCATGGCGGCCTGCATGGTGGTGGAAGGCCGCAGGCGGAACGTGTAGCGGTTGCCGGCCGACCAGACGATGGCGTCGCCCGGCGGCTCGCCGGCGAGGTAGACGGTCCGGTGACGCCGGGCGACGTCGGCGAGCGCCAGGCCGACGCTCGACAGGAGGCCGCCGACCAGCAAAGCGACGTGGTCGCGCGCGATCAGCGCCTCGGCGGCGGCGCCGGCATTGTCGGGCCGGCCGGCATCGTCGCGCGACAGCACGACCAGCGTCCTGCCGTCGATCCCCCCGGCGAGGTTGACCTCGTCGACCGCCATCTGCCAGCCCTTGCGATAGGGCTCGGCGAGGGTCGGCAGCGCCGAATAGGAGGCGACCTCGCCGATGCGGATCTCGGGCTGGGCGGCCGAGGCCGGGGACGCCAGCAGCGACAGTGCCGCCAGCACGCCACGCCGCCATCCCGACCTCGCCGCAGCGCCCCCCGGCCCGTCCCGCATCGGCACCCGCCTCCCGTCCTGGCCCGGCCGCGATGCGGCGGGGCCGGCCGCCGCGATCAGCCGACGTATCGGGCGAGGAAGGCCAGCGTGCGCTCGAGCGCCTGCGCGGCGCTGGGCTTGTCGTAGGAGCCGCGGGCGTCGCAGTTGAAGCCGTGGTCGGCGTCGTAGGTGTAGACCGGCACGTCCGGCAGGGCGGCCTCGATGGCGGCGACGTCGCTCATCGGGATGTGGGCGTCGCGCTCGCCGAAATGCAGCATCACCGGCACCTTGGGCTTGCGGTCGAGCGACTTGGCGATGTTGCCGCCGTAATAGCCCACGGCGGCGGCGAGGCCGTCGACCGAGCAGGCCGCCGCATAGGCGAGCGAGCCGCCCCAGCAATAGCCCACGATGCCGACCTTGCCGGCGTCCGACGCGGCTGCGACGGCGGCGGCGACGTCGAGGAGGGCCTTCCCTTGGTCGACCTGGCCCATGAGGGCGATGCCGGCCCCCATGCCCTCCTGGTTGTAGTCGAGCTCGACGCCGGGCTTGACGCGGTCGAACAGCGCGGGCGCGATCACCCGGTAGCCCTCGGCCGCGAAGCCGTCGGCGACGCGGCGGATATGCGGGTTCACGCCGAAGATCTCCTGCAGCACCACGAGGCCGCCCTTGGGCGTGCCCGTGGGGTCGGCCCGGTAGGCATCGATGGTGGCGCCGTCGGCGGCGGTCAGCTTGATGGTCTGGCTCATGGTCGGGTCACTCAGCGTCGGGTGGAGGCGGCGGTCTGGCCGAACAGGACGCGCTTGTCCTCCTCGCTCATCACCGCCGGGCGGTTCACCGTCTCGCCCTTGGCGTAGGCGGCGATGGTGGCGGGCCGGTCCCTGATGGCGTCGAACCAGCGTTTGATGTTGGGAAAGTCGTCGAGGTTCTGGCCCTGGCGCTCGTGGCTCACCGTCCAGGGATAGGCCGCCATGTCGGCGATCGAATAGTCGCCGGCCACGAAATCCCGGTCGGCCAGGCGCCGGTCCAGCACGCCGTAGAGGCGGTTCGTCTCGTCGACGTAGCGCTTGATCGCGTAGGGGATCTTCTCGGGCGCGTAGACGCTGAAATGGTGGTTCTGCCCCGCCATGGGGCCGAGCCCGCCCATCTGCCAGAACAGCCATTCCAGCGTCTCGACGCGGCGGCGCCGGTCGGGCGAGATGAAGCGCCCGGTCTTTTCGGCGAGGTAGAGCAGGATGGCGCCGGATTCGAACACCGTGATCGGCGCGCCGCCGCCCTCGGGCGCGTGGTCCACGATGGCGGGCATGCGGTTGTTGGGGGCGATCGCGAGGAAGTCGGGAGCGAACTGCTCGCCCTTGCCGATGTTCACCGGCTTGATGGCATAGGGCAGGCCCAGCTCTTCGAGCAGCAGGGTGATCTTGTGCCCGTTGGGCGTCGGCCAATAGTGGAGGTCGATCATCCGGGGTGTGCCTTTCGGGCGCGGCCCGCATGCGAGCGCGGGCGGAAGCGTCTTATACCGCCTCGCCGAGGACCGCCAGGGTGGCCCCCGAGCCGGCGCCGATGCCGTCCGGTTCCCCGACTTCGAGGCCGAAGACCGTGAGCATCTGCCCGCGACCCTTCACGGCATGGGCGCCGAGCGGCCGGGCACGGATCCCGGCCGGCAGGGCCGGGATGCGCCCGAGGAGGTCGGCCGAGATCAGCAGCGGGGCGTCGAGCGTGCGGCACAGGGCCTCGATGCGCCCCGTCGTGTTCACGACGTCGCCGAAATACGAGATCTTGTGCCGGTCGACGCCGATCTCGGCCGTCACGACCTCGCCGCCGTGCAGCGCCGCCCGGAAGCGCGGCACTTCTCCGAAATCCCGATGCCAGGCCTCGGCGTCACGCGCGACGGCATCGAGGCAGGCGAAGATGCAGGCGATGCAGCGGGCACCGCGCACGCCGGAGGCGAGCGGCCAGGTGATGAGCGCCATGTCGCCCACGTAGTCGTCGATGGCGCCGCCGTGACGCCGGACCGGCTCGGCCAGAGCCGCGAAGATGGCGCCGAGGTAGCGCTGGGCGGCGAGGTCGCCGTGCGTCTGGGCATAGGCCGTGGAGCCGATCAGGTCGATGAAGGCGAAGATCCGCTCCTCTTCCACCGGGCGGTGATAGCGCCCGAGCAGGATGTTGCGGAACGCCTCGGCCCCGATGAGGTCGCGCATGCGCGTCAGGGTGATGACGAGGCCCGACACCGCCAGCGCATAGAGCGTCGTCACCGGCCCCAGCACCATGGCTCCGGCCAGCGACTGGTGCAGCGCTCCGGTCGTCACCAGCAGCAAGCCCGCCACGGCCCCGCCGATCCAGGTCATGGCGAGGTAGGCGGCTTCGGCGGCCGCGACGCTCGCCAGCCAGGGGAGGCGCCGCAGCCGGTCGCGCAGCGCCGGCCACACCAGGCCCTGCTCGAACAGCATGACGGCACCGCCGCAGCAGAACCCGTAGACGGCACCGATCTGCGGACGGCCACCGGCCGAGACCGAGCCGTAGAGGAGGCCCGCGGCCGTGCTGGCGGTCAGGATGCCGGCCCAGAACCGCAGCGCCGCCCATGGGAGGCGGAGCACGGCGACGACGGGGAAGCGGCGGAGCGCGGCGCGGGTCGTCATGGCGGGCTCGGACGGCGGGAGGGAGCGTCGGGGCCACGAGTGTGGCGGCCCCGGCCCGCGCTGTCGAGCCGGCGCCCCGGCCTCAGCGCGGCAGGACGGTGGAGCCCATGAGCTGCTTGTCGACGGAATGGGCCGCCTGACGCCCTTCCCGGATGGCCCAGACCACGAGGCTCTGGCCGCGGCGCATGTCGCCACAGGCATAGACCTTCTCGGCCGAAGCCTTGTAGGCCTTCACGTCGGCCTGCACGTTGCCGCGACCGTCGAGCGTGACGCCGAGGTCGGCCAGCATGCCGTCGTGGAGCGGCGACACGAAGCCCATGGCGAGCAGCACGAGGTCGGCCCGGATGGAGAACTCCGACGCCGGCACGGGCTGCATCCTGGCGTCCACGCGAACGCATTCCACGCTCTCGACCGTGCCGTTCTGCCCCTTGAAGGCGCGCGTCATGACGCCGAAATCGCGGTTGGCGCCTTCCTCCTGCGAGGACGAGGTGCGCAGCTTCAGCGGCCAGTCCGGCCAGGTCAGGAGCTTGTTCTCCTTCTCCGGCGGCTCCGGCATGATCTCGAGCTGGGTGACCGACAGGGCGCCCTGGCGGATGGAGGTGCCGATGCAGTCGGAGCCGGTGTCGCCGCCGCCGATCACCAGCACGTGTTTGCCGGTGGCGAGGATCGGGTTGTTGGAGCGCAGCGGCTCGCGGCCGACGCGGCGATTCTGCTGGGGCAGGAACTCCATGGCGAAGTAGATGCCGCCGAGGTCGCGCCCCGCCATCGGCAGGTCGCGCGGCTTCTCGGCCCCGCCCGCCAGCACCACGGCGTCGAACCCGTCGAGCACGTCGCGCACCGTGACGTCGATGCCGACGTTGACGCCGTAGCGGAAGGAGACGCCCTCGGCCTCCATCTGCTTCACGCGGCGATCGACATGCGCCTTGTCGAGCTTGAAGTCCGGGATGCCGTAGCGGAGCAGGCCGCCGGCCTTCTGGTTCTTCTCGAAGACCGTGACGTCGTGGCCGACGCGGGCGAGCTGCTGGGCGCAGGCGAGCCCCGCCGGGCCCGAGCCGATCACCGCCACGGACTTGCCGGTCCGCACCTTGGCGATCTCGGGCTTGACCCAGCCCTCCGCCCAGGCCCGGTCCGCGATGGCGTTCTCGATCGTCTTGATCGTCACGGGCGCGTTGTCGAGGTTCAGCGTGCACGAGGTTTCGCACGGCGCCGGGCAGATGCGGCCGGTGAACTCGGGGAAGTTGTTGGTGGAGTGGAGGTTGCGCGACGCCGCTTCCCAGTCCCCGCGATAGACGAGGTCGTTGAAGTCCGGGATCTGGTTGTTGACCGGGCAGCCGTTGTGACAGAACGGGATGCCGCAGCTCATGCAGCGGGAGGCCTGCGACCGCGTGGATTCTTCCGACAGCGGGAGCAGGAATTCCTTGTAGTGGCGGATGCGGTCGGCGGCCGGCGCATAGCGCCGCTCCACCCGATCGATCTCCATGAAACCCGTGATCTTGCCCATCGGGCTACTCCCCCGCGGCCGCGAGCAGCGGCTCGTCCAGTTGCGTCAGTTCGGCGAGCGCCCGGCGGTACTCGACCGGCATCACCTTGCGGAATTTCGGAAGGGTGGCGGCCCAGTCGTCCAGGATGGCCTGGGCCTTGGTCGACCCCGTGAGCCGGGCGTGGTTGGCGATGAGCTGCTGGAGGCGCTCGGCGTCGAACCGCGTCATGTCGCCCATGACGTCGACCGGCGGCGGGCCCGTCCAATTGTCCATCTGGTGGAACATGCGGCGGTTCCGCTCGTCCTCGGCCTTGACCATCTCGAGCTCCACCATCGCCATGTTGCAGCGGCGGCGGAAGTCGCCCTCCTCGTCGAGCACGTAGGCGATGCCGCCCGACATGCCGGCGGCGAAGTTGCGGCCCGTCGGGCCGATCACCACCACGATGCCGCCCGTCATGTATTCGCAGCCGTGGTCGCCCGTGCCCTCCACCACCGCGATGGCGCCCGAGTTGCGCACGGCGAAGCGCTCGCCCGCCACGCCGCGGAAGTAGCACTCGCCCGCGATGGCCCCGTACATCACGGTGTTGCCGACGATCATCGACTCCTCCGGCACGAGCTTCGTGGCGGTCGCCGGCGGGTAGATGACGAGCTTGCCGCCCGACAGCCCCTTGGCGACGTAGTCGTTGGCGACGCCCTCGAGCTCCAGCGTCACGCCGCTGGCCAGCCAGGCGCCGAAGCTCTGCCCGGCCGTCCCCTCGAGCTTGACGTGAATGGTGCCCTCGGGGAGCCCCTTGTGGCCGTAGCGCTTGGCGATCTCGCCCGACAGCATGGCGCCCGTCGAGCGGTCGGTGTTGTTGATCGGCAGCGTGAAGGAGACGCGGGCCCCCGTCTCGATCGCCTGCCGGGACTCGGCGATGAGCTTGCGGTCCAGCACCTCGCCGAGGTTGTGGTCCTGCGCCTCGCTGTGCCGGATGCCGACGCCCTCGGGCGCCGCCGGCTTGTGGAACAGGCGGGAAAAGTCGAGCCCCTTGGCCTTCCAGTGATCCACCACCTTCTCGCGGTCGAGCATCTGCATCTGCCCCACCATCTCCTCGACGCGGCGATAGCCCATGGCGGCCATCAGTTCGCGCACCTCCTCGGCCACGAAGAAGAAGAAGTTGATGACGTGCTCGGGCAGGCCGACGAAGCGCTTGCGCAGCACGGGGTCCTGCGTCGCCACGCCCACCGGGCAGGTGTTGAGGTGGCACTTGCGCATCATGATGCAGCCGGCCGCGATCAGCGGCGCCGTGGCGAATCCGAATTCATCCGCTCCGAGGAGGGCCCCCACCACCACGTCGCGTCCCGTGCGCAGACCCCCGTCTACCTGGACGGCGATGCGCGAGCGGAGCCGGTTCAGCACCAGCGTCTGGTGGGTCTCGGCGAGGCCGATCTCCCAGGGCGAGCCGGCGTGCTTGATCGAGGTCAGCGGGGACGCGCCCGTGCCGCCCTCGAAGCCCGACACGATGACGTGGTCGGCACGCCCCTTCGACACGCCGGCCGCCACCGTGCCGACGCCGATCTCGGAGACGAGCTTCACCGAGACGAGGCTGGTCGGCGACACGTTCTTGAGGTCGTAGATGAGCTGGGCGAGATCCTCGATCGAGTAGATGTCGTGGTGCGGCGGGGGTGAGATGAGGCCTACGCCCGGCGTCGAATGGCGCACGCGCGCGATGGTCGAGTCGACCTTGTGGCCGGGCAGCTGCCCGCCTTCGCCGGGCTTGGCCCCCTGCGCCATCTTGATCTGGATCATGTCGGAGTTGACGAGGTACTCGGTCGTCACGCCGAAACGCCCCGACGCCACCTGCTTGATGGCCGAGCGCATGGAATCGCCGTTGGCCATCGGCTTGTAGCGATCCGATTCCTCGCCGCCCTCGCCGGTGTTCGACTTGCCGCCGATCCGGTTCATGGCGATGGCGAGGGTCGTGTGGGCCTCGCGCGAGATCGAGCCGTACGACATGGCTCCGGTGGAGAAGCGGCGCACGATGGAGGCCGCGTCCTCGACCTCCTCGAGCGGCACGGGCGCGCGGCCGTCCTCGCCCGCGTCCTTGATGCGGAACAGGCCGCGGATCGTCAGCAGCTTCTCGTCCTGCTCGTTGAGGAGCTCGGCATAGGCGCGATACTTGTCGCGGCTGTTGCCGCGGACCGCGTGCTGGAGCAGCGACACCGACTGCGGCGTCCACGAATGGGTCTCGCCGCGGACGCGGTAGTTGTAGTCGCCCCCGACGTCGAGCGCGTCGCGGAAGATCGGCGCGTCGCCGAAGGCCAGCGCGTGGCGGTCAGCCGTCTCCTTGGCGATCTCGGCGAGGCCGACGCCCTCGATCACCGAATGCGTCCCGGTGAAGAACCGGCGCACGAAGTCGGTCGACAGGCCGATGGCGTCGAAGATCTGGGCGCCGCAATAGGACTGGTAGGTCGAGATGCCCATCTTGGACATGACCTTGAGCAGGCCCTTGTCGATCGACTTGATGAAGCTCTTCACCGCATGGGCGTGGTCGATCTCGTCGGGGAACTCGGCCGCGAGGGCGTGGATGGCCTCGAAGGCCAGGTAGGGGTTGATGGCCTCCGCCCCGTAGCCCGCCAGGCAGGCGAAATGGTGCACCTCGCGCGCCTCGCCGGTCTCCACCACGAGGCCCACGGAGGTGCGCAGCCCCTTGCGGATGAGGTGGTGGTGCACGGCGGCGGTGGCGAGCAGCGCCGGGATCGGGATGCGGTCCGGCCCCATCATGCGATCCGACAGGATGATGATGTTGTAGCCGCCCTTCACCGCCTGCTCGGCCCGGTCGGCGAGCTTGTCGAGCGTCTCGCCCATGCCGTCGGCGCCGAGCTTCACCGGATAGGTGATGTCGAGCGTCTTCGTGTCGAAGGCGTCCTCGAAATACGAGATGCAGCGGATCTTCTCGAGGTCGTCGTTGGTGAGGATCGGCTGACGCACCTCCAGCCGCTTGCGCTTCCAGTTGCCCTCGAGGTCGAAGATGTTGGGGCGCGGGCCGATGAACGACACAAGGCTCATGACGAGCTCCTCGCGGATCGGGTCGATCGGCGGGTTCGTCACCTGGGCGAAGTTCTGCTTGAAGTAGGTGTAGAGCAGCTTCGACTTGTCCGACAGGGCCGAGATGGGCGTGTCGGTGCCCATGGAGCCCATGGCCTCCTGCCCGGTGGCCGCCATCGGGGCGAGCAGCGTCGTCAGGTCCTCCTGCGTGTAGCCGTAGGCCTGCTGCTTATCGAGGAGGGACACGTCGCGGCGCGCTTCGCGGGCCTCGACGGGCTGCAGCTTCTCCAGCACGATCTGCGTCTGGTCGAGCCAGGAGCGGTAGGGATGGGAGGCGGCGAGGTCCGCCTTCATCTCGTCGTCCGAGACGATGCGGCCCTGTTCGAGGTCGACGAGCAGCATCTTGCCGGGCTGCAGGCGCCACTTCTTGACGATGCTCTCCTCGGGGATGGGCAGCACGCCCATCTCGGAGGCCAGCACGACGAGGTCGTCGTCGGTGACGAGGTAGCGGGCGGGGCGCAGGCCGTTGCGGTCGAGCGTCGCGCCGATCTGCCGGCCGTCAGTGAAGGCGACGGCGGCCGGCCCGTCCCAGGGCTCCATCAGGGCGGCGTGGTACTCGTAGAACGAGCGCCGGCTCTCATCCATGAGCGGGTTGCCGGCCCAGGCCTCGGGGATGAGCATCATCATGGCATGGGCGAGCGAATAGCCGCCCTGCACCAGGAACTCGAGCGCGTTGTCGAAACAGGCCGTGTCGGACTGGCCCTCGTAGGAGATGGGCCAGAGCTTGGAGATGTCCTGGCCGAAGAGTTCGGACGTGACCGAGGCCTGCCGCGCCGCCATCCAGTTGACGTTGCCGCGCAGCGTGTTGATCTCGCCGTTGTGGGCCACCATCCGGTAGGGGTGGCTCAGCGACCAGGACGGGAAGGTGTTGGTGGAGAAGCGCTGGTGCACCAGGGCCAGCGCCGAGGTGAAGCGCTCGTCCTTGAGGTCCCGGTAGTAGCGGCCGATGCGGCTCACCACGAGCAGGCCCTTGTAGACGATCGTGCGCGACGACATGGACACGACGTAGGAGCCGGCCGTGCGCGCGTCGCCGAGGCGGAAGACCGCGCCGGAGATCACCTTGCGGAGGATGTAGAGGCGGCGCTCGAAGTCGTTGCCGGCCTGCGTGCCGGCACCGCGGCCGACGAAGAGCTGGCGCGACACGGGCTCGCCCGCCACCACGCTTTCGCCGAGCAGCGAGGGGTCGGTCGGCACGTCGCGCCAACCGAGCAGCACCTGGCCCTCGTCGGCCACGGCCTTGGCGACGATCGCCTCGACGATGCTGCGGCCCTCGGGGTCGCGCGGCATGAAGAAGAAGCCGACGCCGTAGTCGCCGGCGGCCGGCAGGGCGAAGCCGAGCCGTTCCGCTTCGGCGGTGAAGAAGTCGTGCGGGATCTGAACCAGCATGCCGCAGCCGTCGCCGGCGTGCTGGTCGGCGCCGACGGCGCCGCGGTGGTCGAGGTTCTCCAGGATCTGCAGCCCCATGGCCACGATCCTGTGCGAGCGCCGGTTCTTCATGTCGGCCACGAAACCGACGCCGCAGGCATCGTGCTCGTGCGCGGGATCGTAGAGCCCCTGGGCGAGCGGGAGGCCGGGATCGCGACGGGTCGGCACGGGTTTGGGCTCGGTGATGCGGGCGGCGATGTCGGCCGCGCGGGCTTCACGCGCCGCGCGGGCGAGCGATGCAGTGCCGATGGTCTTCCCCTCGTCCATGCTCATGGAACGATGCTCCCTCACAGTCCCGAGATGATGGGCCCGGCCCACCTCCTGCCGTCGAAACGGGCAGACGTCTGCCTGCCTTTCGACCCGGTTTCGGCCCACCCCGGACAGGGCGTGCCTCCAAACCGCCACCCCGACCTGTCATCGGTCGGGATCTTGCCCTGAATTTGGTCAGCAAAGCTGTCCTATCTGGAGCCGGTCTAGGTTGCAGGAAACGCGCCGCCGCACAATGGTTTTTTTGCCTCATGCAAAGAGCGTGCAGGGCCGATCCGCGGGTGCGCCGCGGCCCCGGCCCAGGCACGCCGCGCCTTCGCCCCGGGCGGGTGGCCGCCGTCCCCGGTGCCGTGCGACGCTGCGGCTCAGCCCGGCGTGCCGGACGCGTCGCGCTCCCGCCGGAGGGCACGGGCATACCAGTCGAACTCGTCGAAGAACCGTGCCGCGGCACGCGGCAGGTGCGCGTCCGTCGCCGTGCCGTCCTCGCCGAGCGCCCGGCCGATGTCGGCGATGGGCAGCAGGCTCGGAATGCTGGGCATGCCGAGCTCGCCCAGCGTCATCCGCAGCTGCATGGCGGCCCTGACGCCGCCGAACCGGCCGGCCGAATAGCAGACGATCCCCGACGGCCGGAAGAAGTACTCCTCGAGGAAATGGTCGAGCAGATTCTTCAGCGCCGGCGGGATGCCGTGGTTGTATTCGGCGCTGACCACCAGGAAGCCGTCGGCGGCCCGGTAGAGCGCGGCGAGGTCGCGCAGGGCCGCGGGCGCTTCCCCGGGGGGGTATTCCTTGTACATGCGGTCGAGCAGCGGCAGCCCCAGCTCCAGCGGATCGACCAGCGTGGCGGAATGGCCGCGGGCGGCGATCGACGCCATCACCATCCGGGCCGCCCGGAGCCCCATCCGGTCGCGGCGCACGGAGCCGAGCAGGACCGCGTAGTTCAACGCCATGGCTCGATCCTCCGGTGCCGCGCCTCGCGCCTCCGGGCGCGGCGGCCGGGGACGGGCGGGTGCCGTCCCATATGTTCGAGACGCGCCGGGGACGCAAGCCGGCCGGCTTCGCTTGCCTTGTCCGGCTTCGCCGGCTTCGCTTGCCTTGCCCGGCTTCGCCGGCTCCGCTTGCCTTGCCCGGCTTCGCCGGCTCCGCTTGCCTTGCCCGGCTTCGCCGGCTCCGCTTGCCTTGCCCGGCGACGCCACGCCACACTGCGGCGGCGCGGAGGCCGGGAGCGTCCCGCGCCGGGGAGGCGACGGGTTTGCGGCTGCTGCTGGTGGAGGACAACCGCGATCTCGCCCGCTGGCTGGCCGAGATCCTGCGCGCCAGCCGCTACACGGTGGATGTGGCGCATGACGGGGTCGAGGCCGAGGACTGCCTGCGCGTCGCCGCCTATGCGCTCATGATCCTCGACCTCGCCCTGCCGCGCCTCGACGGGCTCGACGTGCTGCGACGCCTGCGCGGGCGGCGCAGCACCATGCCGGTCATCGTGCTCACGGCCGACGGCAGCCTGAAGGCACGGATCTCGGGGCTGGACGAGGGGGCCGACGACTACCTCGCCAAGCCCTTCGAAGTGTCGGAACTCGAGGCCCGCATCCGGGCGCAGCTGCGGCGCTCCTCCGGCCAGGCCGGAACCCTGCTGCGCTGCGGGGACCTCGGCTTCGACACGGTGACGCGCGGCTTCACGCTGAAGGGCGCGGCCCTGCCGCTCACGCCGCGCGAATCGGCCGTGCTGGAGCAGCTCATCCGGCGCAGCGGGCGCGCCTTCAGCAAGGCCGCCCTGGCCGAAACGGTGTTCGGCTTCGACGACGACGCCGACCCCAGCGCCATCGAGATCTACGTCCATCGCCTGCGCAAGAAGCTCGACGGCAGTTCGGTGTCGATCGCGACGCTGCGGGGCCTCGGCTACCTGCTGCGCCACGATGGCGCCTGACCCCGGCCCGGCGGTGGCCCGATGATGTCCAGCCTGCGCTCGCAGCTGCTCGCCTGGCTGCTGGTGCCGCTGACCCTGCTGGCCGCCGTCAATGCCGTGACGGGCTATGCCACGGCCCGCGCCACCGCCGACCTCGTGACGGACCGCATGCTGCTCGGCTCGGCCCGCGTCATCGCCGAGGAAACGCGGGCCGAGGACGGCTTGCTGCAGGTGACGGTGCCGCCGGCCGCGCTGGAAATGTTCGACACGGGCGCCGGGGACTTCGTCTACGTCCGCGTGACGGACGGCGCCGGGCGCCTCGTGGCGGGGGCCGCCGACCTGCCGCTGCCGACCGGCGGGGCCGACGCCTACGAGGCCGCCTATCGCGGCCGGATCATGCGGTTCCACGCGCTCGACCATGCCCTGGCGGGGCCGGGGCCGCACCGGGGCATCACCGTGGTGGTGGCCACCTCGCTGGTCGGGCGCGACGCGATGGTGCGGCGCCTGTGGCTCACCGGCCTCGGCCAGGGGCTGGCCCTGCTGGCGACCGCCGGCGTCTTCATGGCCTTCGGCCTCAAGCGCGGCCTCGGGCCGCTGATCCGCCTGCGCGACGAGGTGCGGGCCCGGCCCACCGCCAGCCTCGAACCCTTCGCGCCCGAGACGGTCCAGTCCGAGATCCGGCCGCTGGTCGAGGCCATCAACGGCCGCATCGCGCGCGTGAAGGCGCAGCTCGCCGCCCAGCACCGCTTCGTCACCAACGCCGCCCACCAGCTGCGCACCCCGCTGGCCGTACTGAACCTCCAGGCCACCTACGCGCTGCGCCGCATCGGCGCCGACGACCAGGCGACGGCGCTGAAGGCCATCCAGGTCGGCGTCGGGCAGATGTCGCGCCTGGCGGAGCAGCTGCTGACGCTGTCGCGCGCCGAGCCGGGCAGCCGCCGCGCGCGGGACGACCGGGTGAGGCTCGGCGCCCTGACGCGGCGCGTCCTCGAGGATGTCGCCGGCCTGGCGCTCGAGCGCGGCATCGACCTCGGCCTCGACGAGCGCGACCCCGCCGCCGAAGCGGCCGGCGACGAGACCATGATGGGCGAGATGCTGGTCAACCTCGTCGACAACGCGCTGCGCTACTGCCCGGCGGGCTGCAGCGTCACGGTGGTGATCGAGACGTCGGGCGGCGAAGCGGTGTTGGCCGTGCAGGACGATGGCCCCGGCTTGCCGCCCGGCGAGGAGGAGCGGGTGTTCGAGCGCTTCTACCGCGTCGAAGGCACGGTGCCGAGCGGCAGCGGGCTGGGGCTGTCGATCGTCAAGGAGGTGGCGGAGGTGGCCGGCGGCCGGGTGGCGGCGATTCGGAGCCCCGGCGGCGGCCTCCGGGTGGAGGTGCGGCTGCCGGCCTCCGCCGAGGCGCGGTAGCGCGACGCGCCGGTGCGCCGCCGTCGGGAGCCGGACGGCCTCGGGCACGTCCGCGACGTCCCGGCCGGGGCAGCGGCGCGTCGCGCTACCGCGTCCCGGCACTCCGGGGGGACCGCTGTCCTCACAGGTCCGTGGCGGTCGCCGGCCAGGTGTCGGACAGGCGGTAGCCCAGCGGATAGGGGTCGGTGGGATCGAGCATGAGCTGGTGGGTGCCGGTGATCCAGGCGCTGCCCGACACGATCGGGACGATGGCGGGACGTCCGCCCACGGTCGCGGTCTCGGCGATGCGTCCCTCGAAGACCGAACCGATGATGGAGCGCGCCACGTAGCGGTCCCCGACCTTCATGCGGCCCTTGGCGTGGAGCACTGCCATCCGGGCCGAGACGGCCGTGCCGGTCGGCGAGCGATCGATCTTGCCGGGGCGGATCGCCACGGCATGGGCCACCTGCAGGGCACCGTCGGCCTCGGTGGCGGGGCCGGAGAAGAGGCAGAACGAGATGTGGTTCCAGCCGGTGGCGGCGGGATGGGCGAACCCGAGCTGCTCGTTGGCGGCGCGGGTGACGATCATGCCGAGCTCCGCCATGTCGCGGGCCTCGTCGGGCGCGACGGTGAAGCCCGCCGCGGCGGCATCCACCATCACGAAACTGTCGCCGCCGTAGCCGGTGTCCACCGTCAGCGTGCCGAGGCTCGGCACGTCGAGCGCGGCGTCGAGCCGGTCGGCGAAGGAGGGCACGTTGCGCAGGCTGATGCGCTCGGCCTTGCCGTCCCGGCAGCTCGCCGTGATCTCGACGAGGCCGCCGGGGGCTTCCAAGACCATCCGGGTTTCGGGCTCCTGCATCGGCACGATGCCGGTGTCGAGCAGCACGGTGGCGACGCAGATGGCGTTCGATCCCGACATGGGCGGCGTGTCGGACGGCTCCATGATGATCCAACCCATGGCGGCGCCGGGCTGCTTGGGCGGCACCAGCAGGTTGACGTGTCGGAACACGCCGCCTCGCGGCTCGTTCAGCACGAAGCGCCGCAGCCCGTCGTCCCGCGCGATGAAGCGGGACTGTTCCCACAGCGTCCCCCCGGGCGGGGGCGCCACGCCGCCGACGATGACGTCGCCGACCTCGCCGCCGGCGTGGCAGCTCACGACGTGGATGACCTTGCTGGTGCGCATGCCCGTCCTCCCGGCCGCCGCCGCCGCGCGGCCGCTCCGGCGCCAAGATCGGCACGGGCCCGCGCCCCTGTCCAGCCCGGGCGGTGGCGTTCGGCGCTCAATGCCCGTCGAAGGGCACGGGACGCCATTTCACGAGGCGGTTCTCCACCAGGGTGATGAGGCCCTCCACCACCAGGGCCAGCACCGCCAGGATCACCATGGCGGCGAAGACGCCGTCGGCGTTGAAGGAGCCCTGGGCGGTCGAGATCAGGAGGCCGACGCCCTTCTTGGCGCCGAGGAACTCGCCCACCACGGCGCCCACCAGCGCGAAGCCGAAGCTGACGTGCAGGCTCGCCAGGATCCAGCTCATCGCCGACGGGATGATCACCGTGCGGGTGATCTGGTAGGACGACGCGCCCAGGATCTGGGCGTTGGCGATCATGGCGCGGTCGGCCTCGCGCACGCCCTGGAAGGCGTTGGCGAAGACCACGAAGAACACCATGACGACGGCCAGCGCCACCTTGGAGGCCATGCCGAGGCCGAGCGCGATGATGAAGATGGAGCCCAGCACCACGCGCGGGATGGAATTGGCCACCTTGATGTAGGTGGAGAAGATGTCGGCCAGCAGCCGGTTGCGGCCGAGGACGATGCCGCAGACCACGCCGCCCGCCGCGCCGATGAGGAAGCCCAGCACGGTTTCCTCCATGGTGACCAGGATCTGCTCCCACAGCGGCCCCTGGCTGGTGCCTTCCGTCACCCAGGTCCAGATCTGCTCGGCGATGCCCGACGGGCTGGCGAAGAAGAAGGGGTCGATGACGCCGGAGCGCGCGCCGAGTTCCCAGCCGGCCAGCACGGCGACCAGGATGCCGATGCGGGCCGCGACGACGATCTGCCGCCGCCGCCGCGAGGCGTGCCGCGCCGCGATCTCGATCTCGGACGGGCTCGTCAGGGTCGCGGGCGGGTCCAGCGTCTGGGCGATGATGGAGGACATGGCGAACCTCAGGCTGCGGCGGCCGCGGAGGCCTGGTTGTGGCTGCGCTGCACCTCCTCGCGGAGGTCGTTCCAGATCAGCCGGGCATAGTCCACGAAGGCGGGCTCGTAGCGGATCTCCGCCGTGACGCGGGGGCGCGGCAGGTCGATCGTGTAGACGGACTTCACCGTGGCGGGGCCGGCGGTGAGCACGTAGACCTTGTCGGCCATGGCGATGGCCTCCTCGAGGTCGTGGGTGACGAAGATGACCGAGGCCCTGGCGTCCGACCACAGGCCCAGCAGCTCGTCCTGCATCAGCGTGCGCGTCTGGATGTCGAGCGCGCTGAAGGGCTCGTCGAGCAGCAGGATCTTGGGCTCGTTGATGAAGGTCTGGGCCAGGGCGACGCGCTTGCGCATGCCGCCCGAAAGCTGGTGGGGATAGTGCTGCTCGAAGCGCTTGAGCCCGACGCGGTCGATCCAGTCGCGCGCCTTGTCGTGGGCCTCGGCCTTGCGCATGCCGCGGAAGACCGGCCCGGCCGCGACGTTGTCGAGCACGCTGCGCCAGGGAAACAGCGCATCGGCCTGGAACACGAAGCCGATGTCGGGGCTGATGCCGGTGATGGGCCGGCCGAACACCCGCACCTCGCCGACGTTGGGCCGGGCGAGGCCGGTGACGAGGTTCAGCGTCGTCGACTTGCCGCAGCCCGTGGGGCCGACCACGCAGACGAACTCGCCCCGCTCCACCGTCATGGTGAAATCGCGCAGCGCCGTCATGACCTTGGCGTCCGGCGTCACGAAGCGGCGCGTGACGTCGACGAGCTCGATGGCGGGGCCGGAGGCCGGGGCGGAGGGGAGGGGGGCGGGCGTCATCGGGTCCTCACTGCGTCGCCGGGTCCGGCCGGCTCACTTGGCCGCCGTCCGGGCGGCGTCGACGTAGGTGGTCGTGAAGGTCTTCGACAGGTCGACGGTCTTGCCCTTCAGGTTGCGGCTGAAGGAGGAGAGCACCTTCAGCACGGTCTCGGGGCCGTCCGCCGGCATGCGGCCGTCCGCCGTGAACATGGCCTTGCCGTCCGTGAGACCCTTCACGTAGAGCGCCCGGTCGCCGACGTAATAGTCCTTGGGCATCTTGTCGGCGATCTCCTCGGCCGAATGGTCGTGGATCCAGTGCAGGGTCTCGACGAGGGCGTTGGCGAGCTTCTGGGCCTCGTCCTTGTGGGTCTCGAGCCAGGTCGACTGCACGTAGAAGGAGGCGGCCGGGTAGGGACCGCCGAGTGCCGCCTTGGTGCTGTCGGGCGTGCGCAGGTCCACCATGACGGTCGCGGCACCCGTCTTGAGCAGCTGGCCGACCGTCGGCTCGGTGGTCATGCCGGCCTGGATCTGGTCCTGCTTGATGGCGGCGATGAAGGTGTTGCCGGCGCCCACCGGCAGCAGCGTGAACTCGCCCGGCTTCAGCCCGGCGCGCGTCACGATATATTGCGTGAGGAAGTCGGTCGACGAGCCGAGCCCCGTGACGCCGAGCGTCTTGCCCTTGAGGTCGGCCGGCGTCTTGATGGAGCCGTCCTTGGCCGACAGCATCTCGACCTCGCCCGGTGCTGCGCTGAACTGCACGATCGAGACGATCGACTTGCCCTTGGCCTGGAGGTCGACGGTGTGGTCGTAGAAGCCGACGACGCCCTGCACGGCCCCGGCCAGCAGCTCGTTCTCGGCCTCGACGCCCGCGCGGCTGTTGATGAGCTCGACGTCGAGGCCCTGCTCCTTGAAGAAGCCGAGGCGCTCGCAGAGCACGGGCGGCAGGTAGATCTGCTTTTCCATGCCGCCCACGATGATGCTGATCTTGTCGGCGGCGTGGGCCGAGGGGGCGGCGAGCAGCGTGCCGGACAGCGCGAGGGCGGCCAATGCGGAGGTGAAGCGGAGGTTCGTCATGGGATGGGTCCTGTGAGGGGGAGGGCGGCCGCGCCGCCGCCTATCGCGTGCCGAAGGTCAGCACCGTGAAGCTGTCGGGGAAGACGGTGTTGGCGTAGAAGGGCGACACCGCCGTGAGGATCTTCTTGCCGGCATCGGCCGTGCCTTCCGCCGTGACGGCGTAGATCGTCTGGGTCGCGGCATCCATCGCCATGGTGCGCATGCCGGCGCGGGTGCCGAGCGTCTCGACCGGCCTGTAGATGTCGGGCCCGTCCTGCGCGAAGACGCTGAGGTTGGCCGACACGCCGTTGGCCGAGAAGATGCGGTGCGCCGGCGCGTCGTAGATCACGCTGTCGGTGCCGCCGCCGATCTCGGCCGAATACACGACCCGGCCGGTCGCGCCGTCGAAGACGCTCAGCGACGGCTTGATGGCGTCGTGGCCGCGGCAGCTCACGATGACGCGGTCGTCCTTGGCGTCGACCGCGACGGCGGTCGGACGGCCGCAGCTCGGCGCCGTGTCGAAGGTCGCCGTGACCTGTCCGGCCGCGACGTCGATCCGGTAAAGCTCGTCGAGGTCCTGTGCCGCCAGGAAGAAGCCGGACCGGCCGTCGCTGTCGGCGCCCTCGACCTTGCGGCTGGGCACCTTGAGGCGGCCGACCTCCTTCAAGGAGGGCACGTCGAGCAGCACGAGGTCGGTGCCGTCGGGCCCGGCGCCCATGTTGAGCACCAGCTTTCGGCTCGCCGGGTCGTAGTGGCTGGTGTCGAGGTCCTGGCCGGCCTTGACGGCAGGACGCGCCTCGAGCGTCGACAGCGTGAACGGGATCAGGGTGCCGTCCTCGTCGTTGGACAGGCCGAGGTCGAATTCCGGGATGATGACGGCGCCGTTGGAACTGGCCTCGGCCGTCCCCGCGATGGTCTTCACCACCGTCATGGTTCCGGGATCGTAGACCTGCAGCCCCTCCTTGCGGTGGCCGAGAAAGACGTGGTGGTTCTTGGCGTCGAACGACACGTAGTCCCAGCCCGAAGCCTTGCCGGGGATCGTCGCGGCATGTTCGAGGTGCCAGCCGTCATAGGCGGCGGCCGGCCCGGCCACGGCCAGGCAGGCGAGCGCGAGCGTCGTGCGATGGCGCAGCATGGTGTTCCTCCCCCAAGGTCCCGGCTCACCCGCTCTGCGGCTGGGTTTCGAGCACGGGCCCACGATAGGGGAGGCGAGCTTTCGGTCAGCTTTCAGTCGCGGCGATCCGGGCCGCCGGGCGCGCGGATGGCGCGACCGGCGCCCGGGACGCCGGGAAGGGTCAGGCCCGGACCACGGCCGATTCCGCCGCCGCGATGTCGGCCTGGCGCTGGACGATGGCGCCGCCGACCGGCGGCCCCCGGAAGCGGCGGCGCTCCAGGCCGAACCACAACGCCACCAGCAGCACGACGATGCCGACCGCGTAGTTGACGAGGATGTCGAAGGGCGGCTGGATGCCGGCATACATCAGCACCAGTACGCCCAGCACCGTGACGGCGGCGAAGGGCTTGGACAGCGCGCCGAGGCGGAACGGGCCGTAGGTCGTCCAGCTCTTCCCCTCGGCCAGCAGCCCCGCCGCCACCGGCATGGCATAGGACACGTAGAGGAAGAGCGCGCAGCCGGCCGCCAGCGCGGCGAAGGCCGGCGAATACAGCGTCGCCGCCACCGACAGCGCGGCGCCGAGCCAGATGGCCGGCACCGGCGTGCGCCACCGCGGGCTGACGCGCTTCCAAAGGCCCGAGGCCGGCAGGCCGCCGTCGCGCGAGAAGGCGAAGATCATGCGCGACGTCGAGGTGAGGCAGGCGAGGGCGCAGAGGTAGTTGGACGCCACGATGCCGATGGCCAGCAGGTCCTTCAGCCAGAGCGGGGCCGGCAACCCGTTGAACAGGTTGAACCAGCCATCGCCGCCGGCCTTGGCCGAGGCCGCGAGGTCGGGGCTGGCGAGCACGAAGGAGGCCGCCATGACGAAGCCGAAGACCAGCGACCAGAAGACCGCGTGCAGCATGCCGCGCGGGACGGCGACGCGGGCGTTGACGGTTTCCTCGGCGGTGTGGGCCGAGGCGTCGAACCCCGTGATGGTGTAGAGCGGGTAGAGCAGCCCGATGAGGAACGCGACGGTGGCGCTGCGCGCTTCCGGCACGTAGCCGCCGCCGGCTTCCCCGGTGGTGTTCACGAAATCCGTCAGGCGGTGGAGGTCGAAGCTCGCCCCCCAGGCCAGGAACGTCACCGTCAGCACCACCGACACGACGAGGATCAGCGTTCCGGAGAAGTCCGTCAGGGCCGTCGTGAGCCGGATGCCGAAATGGTTGAACAGAGCCTGCGTGATCGTGATGGCCACCACGGCGAGCGTCTGCTCCCGGAAGCCCCAGGCGGCGACGTCGAGGTGCAGGATGGGCCCGGCGATGAGCGACTGGAACAGCGTGTAGACGCCGACATTCACCGACGCCACGACGAAGACGAGGCCGAGCAGGTTGATCCAAGCCGTGGCCCAGCCCCAGCCGCGGCCGCCCAGGATCGAGGACCAGTGGTAGAGGCCGCCGGCCGTGGGATAGGCCGAGCCGATCTGCCCGAGGCAGGCCGCCACCACGAGCGCGAAGACGCCGCCCACCAGCCATCCGCACCCGACCTCGAAGCCCCGGCCGGTCGCCAGTGCCAGCGGGAAGGAGGTGATGCCGCCCGCCAGGATGCAGATGATGGAGAAGGAGATGGAGAAATTGGAGAAGCCGCTCATGCGGCGCGCCAACTCCTGGGCATAGCCCATGGAATGCAGCGTCCTGACGTCGTCGTCGTGCAGATCGTCCATCGGCGAAATCCTGTCTGGGTTGAAGGGCGATGCTCGAAGCCGGCATCATGCAAGCGTGGCGCCACGCCGACGGGGGTCCCGGGTCACGGCCCGGACCGCTGCACCGCCCGGTAGGCGGCGAGGACCGGCAGCACCGTGATGGCGGTGACGACCAGCACCACGACATTCACCTCCGGCAGGCGTTGGCCCAGGCGGATGGCGCCGAAGATCCAGAGCGGCAGCGTGTTCTGCGCCCCCGCCGTGAAGGTCGTGACGATGACCTCGTCGAAGGACAGGGCGAAGGCCAGCAGCGCGCCGGCGATCAGCGAGGTCGCGACCAGGGGGAAGGTGACGAGCCGGAACGTGCGCCAGCCGTCGGCGCCGAGGTCCATCGAGGCCTCGGCCAGAGACGCCGGGATCCGCCGCAGCCGCGCCAGCACGTTGTTGTAGACCACGACGATGCAGAAGGTCGTGTGGCCGATGACGATGGTCCAGAAGGACAGGGGCAGGCCGCTGGCTGTGAAGAAGGCGTTGAGCGCCATGCCGGTGATGATGCCGGGCAGCGCGATGGGCACCACCAGCAGCAGCGAGACGGCATCGCGCCCGACGAAGCGGTAGCGGTGGACCGCCAGGGCCGCGGCCGTGCCGATGAGCGTCGCCAGCGCCGTCGCGACCGCGCCGGCGCGCAGCGACAGCGACAGGGCGGCGGCGACCTCCCGGTCGGCCCAGGCGATCGCGAACCATCGTAGGCTGGTGCCGGCGATGGGCCAGCTCTGGACGTTCGAGGCGTTGAAGGCGTAGACGGCCACGACCGCGATGGGGCCGAACAGGAAGGCCAGCACGAGCACGACCCAGAGGCCGAGGAGGAAGCGGACCGGATCGACGCGCATTCCGGCCCCCGTCACGGCGTGTCGAGGGCGCCGAAGCGCCGGGCGAGCAGGAGATAGGCCGCCATCACGACGAGCGGCACGGTGGCGACGGCCGACGCGAAGGGGATGTCGTTGGCGATGCCGACGTTCGCATAGACGACGTTGCCGATGAGGTCCGACCCCGGTCCGCCCACCAGCAGCGGCGTGACGTAGTCGCCGAGCGTGAGCGAGAAGGTGAAGAGCGAGCCCGCCAGAAGGCCGGGCAGGCTGAGCGGCAGCACGACCCTGAGCAGCGTGCGCAACGGCCGCGCCCCGAGGTCCCCCGAGGCTTCCAGCAGCGAGTCCGGGATGCGTTCCAGCGCGGCCTGCAGCGGCGTGATCATGAAGGGCAGCCAGAGGTAGACGTAGACGATGCCCATGGCGAGGCGGGAATAGCCGAGGTCGGCGGCGGGCCAGCCGAGCCCGCCCAGCGCCCAGTTGAGGATGCCGTCATGCGCCAGGATCAGGCGCCAGGCGTAGACCCGGGCGAGATAGCTCGACCAGAGCGGCAGCATGACCAGCGTGAACAGCGCGAGCTTCAGGCGCGGGCCGGCGATCCGCGCCGCCACATAGGCGAAGGGGAAGGCGATCAGCACATCCGCCACCGTCACGGCCGCGGCGAGCCCGACGGTGCGGAGCACGATGGCGCGGTTGGTGGCGCCGGCGGCGACCTGCCGGAAGTTGCCCATCGTGAAGGTCCGGTCGAGCGCGCCGGTGAGGTCGTCGACGCTCCAGAAGGCCGTGACGAGCAGCATGGCCAGGGCCGCCAGATAGATCACGGCGAACCAGGCGGCGGCCGGCGCCATCAGCCCGGCGAGCCCCAGCCACGGCCGCCGCCAGGCGAGGGCCGAAAGCCGGCGTGCCCGGCCCGTCCCCGCTGCGGGGGTGAGGCGGGTCGGCCGGTGGCGGGTCAGCCCTTGATGTCCTGCCATTTCTTCTGCCAATCGGAATAACCCGTGCAGGACTTGGACCCGTCGGCGCATTGCTGCAGCGGGGTCTTCCAGAACCTGATCTGCTTGAGGTAGGTGGCCGGGGCGTCGAGGTGATATTTGGCGCAGGACCCGGCCTGCTGGGCGTCCATCTCGGCGCAGGCCTTGAGGTTCACCGGCGTCTAGCCGAAGGAGATGGCCTGGGCGGCCTGGACCTTGGGGGTCGAGACGTAGCTCATGAACTTGTAGGCGCAGTTCGGATGCCGGGTCTTGGCGGACAGCATCCAGCTGTCGGCCCAGCCGGTGGCACCCTCGACCGGGACCGTGTCGGCCACCGGCGTGCCGGCCTCCTTCAGCGTGTTCGTGGTATAGGGCCAGGCCGCCCCGATCGTGGCGTCGCCGTTCTTGAAGAGCTCGACCTCGTCGGAGGCGAGCGACCAGTATTTCTTGACCAGGACCCGCTGCTGCGTGAGCAGGTCGGCGGCGGCGTCGAGTTGCGCGGGCGTCAGTTCGTAAGGGTCGGTGATGCCGAGCGCGGGCTTCGTCTTCGACAGATAGAGGGCGGCATCGGCGATCTGGATCGGGTTGTCCGGCACCGTGACGAGGCCCTTGTACCGCGGGTCGTAGAGGGCGCTCCAGCTCGTGGGGGCGTCCTTGATCTTGGCGCTGTTCCACAGCAGCACGTTGGGACCCCACTCGTAGGAGAGCCCGTAATGCACGCCCCCCACGGTGTTGTGCGGCGGGGACTGGAGGTCGGCGACGAAATCCTTGTAGGACGGCACCAGGTCCACGGCGATCGGCTGCACGTCGCCCCCGTAGATGAGCCGCAGCGTGGCGTCGCCGGAGGCCGAGACGAGGTCGTATTCACCCCCGCCGCCCTGGCGCATGAGCGCCACCATCTCGTCCGACGAGCCGGCGTATTTGCGGTTCACCTGGCAGCCGGTCTCGGCCTCGAAGGGCTTGATCCAGTCGTCCTGGGCGTAGCCTTCCCAGGCCACGACGTTGAGCGTTCCCTCGCCCGGGCCGATGGCTGCCGGATAGGCGGGCGGCACGGGGGCCGCCCAGCCCGCCCCTGGCGCGATCAGCGAGACCAGGATCGTGGTGCGGCCGGCAAAGCGCTTCATCATCTCTCCATCCTCCTTGCGATTGCCGGAAGCGCCTCCGCCGGCGGCGGATCCGCCCGGGCGAGAACCTCCTCAGCCATCCCCGTCGAGGGCCCAGGCCGCCGCGGCGTCCCACCCGACCCGCACCGTGTCGCCTCGCCCGAAGCCCTGCGGCGACGCGGCGGCGTCGTTGGGCCGGACCGCGTCGAGCAGCGTGCCGTCATCGAGCCGGACCAGCGTGCGGGTGAACAGGCCGAGGAAGACATTGTCCTCGATCCGGCCCGTCTCGACGTGTAGTCCCGCCAGCGCCGCCCCGTCGCGGACGGGGGCGAGCCGGATCTTCTCGGGGCGCAGCACGAGCCTGCGGCCGCCGCGCCGCAGCAGCGTCGACGTCCCCACGAACCCCGCCACGAAGGCGGTGGCGGGCCGGTCGTAGAGGCCGCGCGGCGCGTCGACCTGCTCGATGCGGCCGCGGTTGAACACCGCGATGCGGCTCGACATCGAGAGGGCTTCCTCCTGATCGTGGGTCACGTAGAGGAAGGTGATGCCCACCTGCTCCTGGATGCGCTTCAGCTCGAACTGCATCTCGCGGCGGAGTTTCAGGTCGAGCGCGCCGAGCGGTTCGTCGAGCAGCAGCAGGCCGGGCCGGTTCACGATGGCGCGGGCGAGGCCCGTCCTTTGGCGCTGCCCGCCCGACAGCTGGCCGGGTCGCCGCTGCCCGAAATCCTGCATCCGCACCGTGGCGAGCGCCTCCTCGACGCGCCCGCGCAGCTCGGCACCGCGCACGCCCTTGGCCTTCAGCCCGTAGGCGACGTTCTCGGCCACGGTCATGTGGGGGAAGAGCGCGTAGTCCTGGAAGACCGTGTTGATGTTGCGGTCGAAGGGAGGGATGCGGGCCACGTCCGCGCCGTCGAGCGCGATCGTGCCGGCATCGGGCCGCTCGAAGCCCGCGATGAGGCGCAGCGTCGTGGTCTTGCCCGAACCCGACGGCCCAAGCAGCGTGAAGAACTCGCCGCGCAGGACCGCGAGGTCGACGCCCTCGACGGCGGCCGCGGCCCCGTAGCTCTTGCGCACGCCCGACAGGCGCAGGATGACGTCCGGCCCGTCCACCGCGACCGCTGCCGAGGGGGAGCGCGCGTGGACCGTCACGGTCAGGCCCCGTGCTTGATCATGACGTGGCGCGCCACCGTGTAGTCCTCGATGGCCAGCAGCGACATGTCCTTGCCGTAGCCGGAGGACCGAAAGCCGCCGTGCGGCATCTCGTTGACCAGCATGAAATGCGTGTTGATCCAGGTGCAGCCGTAGGAGAGGCGTGCCGCCGTCTCCATGGCCTTGCCGACGTCCCGCGTCCAAACCGAGGAGGCGAGGCCGTAGTCCGAGTCGTTGGCCCAGGCGATGGCCTCGTCGGGCGCTTCGAAGCGCGTGACCGACACCACCGGCCCGAAGACTTCGCGCTGCACGATTTCGTCGCCCTGCAGGGCCCCCGCCACCACCGTGGGGGGATAGAAGAAGCCGGGCCCCTCGGGCGCGCGTCCGCCCGCCACGACCTCGATGTGGCTCTGCGCCCGCGCCCGCTCGACGAAGCTCGACACGCGGCCGCGCTGCCGTTCGCTGATGAGAGCGCCCATCTCGGCATCGGCGAGATCCGGCCCGCCGAAGGCGATCGTGTCGACGGCGGCGGCGAGGTCGGCCACCAGCCTGTCGTAGACCTTGGCGCCCGCATAGACCCGGCAGGCGGCCGTGCAATCCTGTCCGGCATTGTAATAGCCGAAGGTCCGCAGGCCCTCGACCACGGCGGCGAGGTCGGCGTCGTCGTAGACGATGACGGGCGCCTTGCCGCCGAGCTCGAGGTGGGTGCGCTTGATGCCGTTGCGGGCGGCTTCGAGGACCTTGCGGCCGGTGAGGATGTCGCCCGTGAGCGAGATCATCCGCACCGCCGGATGGGCGATCAGCGCCGCCCCGACCGTGTCGCCGCGTCCCGTCACGAGGTTGAAGACGCCGGGCGGCAGGATGGCGGCGGCGACGGCGGCGAATTTCAGCGCGGTGAGGGGCGTCTGCTCGGAAGGCTTCAGCACGATCGTGTTGCCGGCCGCGATGGCGGGCGCGACCTTCCAGGCCAACATCAGGAGCGGGTAGTTCCAGGGCGCGATGGAGCCGACCACTCCCACGGGGGTCGCGGCGCAGCATGCTGGTGTGGCCCGGCATGTATTCGCCCGCCACCGCCCCCTGCAGGCAGCGCACCGCTCCGGCGAAGAAGCGGAAGCAGTCGACGATGGCCGGGATCTCGTCGGCCACGACCCTCGCCAGCGGCTTGCCGCAGTTGAGGCTTTCGAGCTCGGCGAAGGCCTGGGCATCCGCCTCGATGGCGTCGGCGATGCGGAGCAGCATCCCGGCGCGCTCGCCCGGCGTGGTGCGCGACCAACCCAGGAAGGCGGCCTCGGCGGCCCTGACGGCGCGATCGACCTGGCCCTCGTCGGCGGCGGGGAGCGCCCGGATGAGAGCGCCCGAGGCCGGATCGACGACGGGCTCGGCGGGGCCCCGACCGGGTTCGAACCCGCTGCCGATCAACAGATCCGACATCATGCTCCGGCCCTCCCCGCGCCCCACGTCCACCGGGAGTGTAGGAAGCCGAAAATCGAAAGGAAAATCCGAAATTCAGCGTTGGGGTTTCTGATTTTCGGATTGCCGGGATTTTGGACACGACGCCGCCTTCGGCGCTGGCGCGGCGGGCAACGGGCGGCCGGCATCACCGGCCGTTGCTGAAATCGCTGCAGACTTCCACGAAATGGCGCGCCGCAGGCCTGAGCGGCGCGCCGCGGCGCCAGACGAGCCCGACATCCACGCTCTGCACGGCATCGCTGATGTGGCGCGCCTCCAGCCTGTCGCCCTCGAGCGACCAGGGCCGGTAGGCCATGTCGGGCAGGGTGGCGAGGCCGAGGCCGGTCCCGACGAGGCTGCGGACGGCCTCGACCGACGAGGTCCGCATCACGACATTGGGGCTGAGCCCGGCATTGCCCCAGCACCGGGCCGTGGTCTCGGCGAGTTCGTCGGTGGTCAACATGATGACGCCCTCGCTGGCCACCTGGGCCAGGGTCAGGATGGAGGCCGACAGCAGCGGATGGCGCGACGGCAGCCAGACCCGCCACGGCGAGCGGACCAGGAGTTCCGTCTCGAGCGCCTGCCGGTTCTGGAGGTTGGAGATCAGCAGCAGGCCGACGTCGATCTCGCCGTTGACCAGCAGGTGTTCGAGGTAGCCGCGCTCCTCCTCGATGATGCGGATCTCGACCCGGCGATAGACGCGGCGGAACCGCGACAGGAAATCGGCGAGGTAGTAGCCCGACACCATGCGGGTCACGCCGAGGTTCAATTCCCCGGCGAGGTCGTCGTGCCGCGTCCCCACCGCTCGGCGGGCGTCCGCCACGGCACCCACGATCTGCCGGGCGTGGCGCAGCATGCGGTGGCCCTCGTGGGTGAGGCGCACGCCCTTCTGATGGCGCACCAGCAGCACCGCGCCGGTCTCGTCCTCCAGGGCCTGCACGGCGGCCGTGATGGCGGATTGCGAGATGCCGACCTCGTGCGCTGCGCGCGACACGGATTCGGCCTCGGCCGCGGCGATGAAGTAGCGGAACTGACGCAAGGTCAGTACCTCGGGTCCGCCCTGGTGGCCCCGTCCTCGCATCCCCGGTTCCACACTTCGCTCCACGCCCGCCGCCCGGCGCCATCCTGTCACAAGTCCGGCCCGGTGCGGAGCCGGGCCGGGCTTCGCACCGGCCGCAGGACAGCGCGCCGTCGAACTGCAGCCAGGCCCGGTCGGGCCGCAGCGCGCCGGAGCGCGGGAGGTTGCGGGCCTCCTGGTGCGAGAACAGGTTCGCGCCGGTGGCCATGGCGCCCGGGTGGACCTCGGCCAGCGTCGCCTGGAGCGCGGTGCCTGGATGGCCGCCGCGACCGTGCCTTGGGTTCTCGCCGTTTTCGGGACAAAGCGCCTCGGCCGACGAACCTTCAGCCCGCGGGATGCCTGTGGATGGGGTCGACCCAGTACACGGCCTCGGGCGCCTCGACGGGGTCGACGTCGGTGATGTTGACCACCACGGCCTCGTTGTCGGACCGCACCAGCACGCATTCGAGCGTCCCGTCCGGGTCGGCGTTGATCTCCTGGTGGGGCACGTAGGGCGGCACGAAGATGAAGTCGCCCGGCCCTGCCTCGGCCACGTATTCGAGCCGCTCGCCCCAGCGCATGCGGGCCCGGCCCCGGATGACGAAGATGATGCTTTCCAGCGCGCCGTGGTGGTGCACGCCCGTCTTGGCGTCGGGGGCGATCGCCACCGTGCCGGCCCAGAGCTTCTGGGCGCCGACGCGGGCGTGGTCGATCGCGACCTGGCGGAACATGCCGGGCGTCTGCGCCGCGGCGGGGTCGAGCTGGTCGCCCCGGACGACGCGGATGCCGTCGTGTTTCCAGCGCCCGGCATCGTCGTGGTGGTGATGGCTCATGATGGGCTCCTGGGCGGCGGCGGCCCGCGCGTGCCGCCGCGGGCGCATCGTGCCCGGCATCGGCGGCCGCGTCGACGCCGCGGAACGCCAGAATTGCCATCCTGGCGCCGTTTACCTAAACCACAGCACCTCGAAGCAGGACGATGGCGATCGGTCGGGTCGGGCGGCTTCGGCCGACGACCCGGTCACAGAAAGGTGCCCAAGCTTGCAAGCAAGACCATTCCAGGCCTCGGTCGATGCCGTCGTGGCGCGGGTCGGGAGCGTGCCGGTCCTGGTCGTGGCGACGCTCGTCATGATGCTTCCGGGCTTCTTCACCCTGCCGCCGATGGACCGCGACGAGCCCCGCTTCGCGCAGGCCTCGAAGCAGATGCTGGAAACCTCCGATTTCGTGGCGATCCGCTTCGGCGACGAGGCCCGCAACAAGAAGCCGGTCGGCATCCACTGGCTCCAGGCGGCCGCCGTCGGCCTGGGCGAGGGCCTCGGCGTGCCGGATGCGCGCCGGCAGATCTGGCTCTACCGCATCCCCTCGCTGCTCGGCGCGGTCGGCGCCGTCCTGCTGACCTACTGGGCCGCCCTCGCCGTCGTGTCGCGCCCCTATGCCGTCCTGGCCGGGCTGTTCCTGGCCGCGACGCCGCTGCTCGGGGTCGAGGCCCGCCTCGCCACCACCGATGCCGTTCTGGCCGCCTCGGTCGCGGCCGCCATGGGCGCGCTGGCCCGCGCCTACCTGGCCGGCACCCAACTGGCCGGCACCGAACCGGCCCGCGCCGAACCGGCCCGCAACCGGCACGGCCCGGGCCCCCTCGGCACGGCCGTGGTGTTCTGGGGCGCCATCGGCGTCGGCCTGCTCATCAAGGGGCCGATCACGCCGCTGGTGGTCGGCCTATCGGCCCTGGCCCTGTCGATCGGGGAGCGCTCGGGCCGGTGGCTGCTGGCGTTGAGGCCGCTCCCCGGCGCGGCCCTGTGCCTCCTGATGGTGCTGCCCTGGTTCGTCCTCATCCTGGTCCAGACCAGGGGCGCCTTCCTGGCCGACGCCGTGGGCCATGACCTGCTCGGCAAGGTGGCGGGCGGGCAGGAGGGTCACGGCGCCCCGCCGGGTTTCTATTTCCTGACGTTCTGGCTCACCGGCTGGCCGTTGGCGCCCTTCGTCGCCCTGGCGGCGCCCTCGGCCTGGCGGCATCGGCGCGAGCCGGCCGTGCGCTTCCTCGCCGCCTGGATCGTGCCGACCTGGCTGGTGTTCGAGATCTTCCACACCAAGCTCGTCCACTATGCCCTGCCGGTCTTCCCGGGCCTCGCCATCCTGGTGGCCTGGGCCCTCGACGGCATGGCGCGTCAGTTCGGCGCCCCCGACGCCAAGGCGCGGCAGTCCCGCGCGCTCGATCCTATGGCGCGGCAGTCCCGCGCGCTCGGTCCTATGGCGCGGCAGTCCCGCGCCCCGGCATCGCTGGCCGGATGGGCGCTGTTCGGGCTGCTGGCGCTGGTGCCGGCCGTCATTCTCGTCCTGGTGGCGGGCGGCCAGGGCCGCCTGTGGGCGCTCGGCGGCCCCGCCCTCGGCCTCGCCGCCCTCGCCGTGCTGGCGGCGCTGGCCCTGGCCTGGGCGGCGCGGGCCTGCTTCGCCCGCGGCGACCTGCGCGAGGCGGGCTTGGCCGCCGTGCTGGCGGCCGTGCCGGTCTACGGCCTCGTCTACGGCTTTCTCCTCACGCCCGGCGTTTCGGCGGCGCTCGACGTTTCGCCCCGGCTCGCCGGGGCCGCGCGGGCCGCGCTCGGCCCCGCCTGTGCCGACCCGCTCTACGCCACCGTGGGCGACCGCGAGCCGAGCCTCATGTTCGCCACCAACGGCAGGCTGCTGATGACGGATGCCGACGGCGCCGCCCGGTTCGTCCGGGAGGGTGGATGCCGGGTCGCCTTCGTGGAGCGGCGCGAGGAGGCGGCCTTCCGGGCCGCGCTCGGCCAGGACCCGCCGGTCCGGGAAGTCACGCGCGTCGGCGGCATCGCCATCAACGGCGGCGCGCCGCTCGACATCGGGGTCTTCATCCGCTCATGACCATGCCGCAACCGGAACCCGCCCCCCTCGCCGTGACGCTCGTGATCCCGGTCTTCAACGAGGCCGGCAATCTCACGCCCCTGATGGCGGAGATCGACCGCGCGCTGGCGGGCCACGCCTTCGAGGTCATCGTCGTCGACGACGGCTCGACCGACGGCACCGCCCGCGAGGTGGAGGCCCTGGCGGGCCGCCACCCCTGGCTGCGCCGCCTCCGCCACGAGACGTCCTGCGGCAAGTCCGCCGCCATCAAGACCGCGGCGACCCGGGCGCGGGCACCCCTGCTGGTCACCCTCGACGGCGACGGACAGAACGACCCGGCCTTCATCCCGAGCTTCCTCGCCCGCATGGCCGAGGTCGGTCCCGCCTGCGGCCTCGTGCACGGGCAGAGGCTCGGCCGCAAGGACACGCCCTTCAAGCGGCTGCAATCGCGCACCGCCAACGCCATCCGGCGCGCCATCCTGCGCGACGGCACGCGCGACACGGGCTGCGGCTTCACCTGCATCCGCCGCGACGTCTACATGAACCTGCCGTTCTTCGACGCGCTCCACCGGTTCCTGCCCGCCCTGGTGCGCCGCGACGGCTACGTCATCGCCCACGTCGACGTGGTGGACCGCCCGCGCCTCAGCGGCACGTCGAAATATGGCTTCTTTGACCGGCTCGCCGCCGGGATCGTCGATCTCCTGGGCGTCGGCTGGCTTCTCATGCGGCGCCGGCGCCTGCCGAGGGTCGAGGAGCTCGAAACACGTGTCCTTTAGTCTCCCGCACGACGTCGGCGTCTACCTCTACGACGTATTCATCGGCCGGTTCGACCTCTGGGTCGGCTTCGGCATCGTGGCCCAGATGATGTTCGCGGGCCGCTTCCTGGTGCAGTGGATCGAGAGCGAGCGGGCCGGACGCAGCGTCATCCCGGTGTCGTTCTGGATCCTGTCGATCCTCGGCGGCGGCATGACGCTGGTCTACGGCCTGGTGCGCCACGACGCCATCATCATCCTGGGGCAGGTGCTGTCGAACCTCATCTACGTGCGCAACCTCGTGCTCATCGCCAAGAACCGGCGGATCGCCCGACAGGGCGGCTGACCGGCACGCCACGCGCCGCAGCCGCGCCGCCGAGGTAGAAGGCCTCGGCATTGCCGCCGAAGACCCGCGCCATGTCGGCGGGGCCGAGGTGGGGGGCCAGCAGCATGCGGGCGGCATCGAAGACTTCGCCGTAGCTCGCCGCTAGCGTGCAGACCGGCCAGTCGCTGCCGAACATGAGCCGCCCGGGGCCGAAGCAGGCGAGCACGTGTTCGACGACGGGCCGCAGATCCGCCTGCGTCCAGCCGTCCGGCGTCGCCTCGGTGACGAGGCCGGACACCTTGCAGCGGACGCCCGGGATGGCGGCGAGCGCGGCGACCTCGTCGCGCCAGGGATCCAGGCGTCCCGCCGCGATCTCGGGCTTGGCGCAATGGTCGAGGACGGCCCGCAGGCCGGGGGTGCGCGACAGCGCCTCGCGGACGTGGGGCAGGTGGCGCGTGAAGCACAGGATGTCGAAGGCGAGGCCGCTCTCGGCCACGGCCGCGAGGTTGTCGAGGACGCGCGGTCGGAGGATGAAGGCGTCGTCGGGGCAGTCCTGCAGCATGGGACGCAGGCCGACCAGCTTCGGGGCGCGCCGCAGCGCCGCGAAACGCCGCGGGAAATCGGCGCCGTCGAGGTCGATCCAGCCGACGACGCCCGCCACGAACGGCGTGGCTTCGGCGAGATCCAGCAGGAAATCCGTCTCGGCATCGGTCTCGGCCGCCTGCACCAGGATCGTCCGGGAGATGCCCGCCGCGTCGAGATGCGGCGCTAGGTCGGCGGGGAGGAAGTCCCGTTGCAATCCAGCCACGTGCGGGCCCATCCAGGCGTAGTCGCCCCGCGCGACGGACCAGAAATGTTGGTGGCTGTCGATCATCGCCGTCCGGGCTCCCGCGTCCGGGCGGCGCGCGCGCCGCCTCCCGCGCCATCATCGGACGTGGCCGTCCCGCCCGACAAGGGGGTGTCGCGGTCGACACCCGGCGCGTCGCGCGCCACACTGTCGGGCGATCGCCCGCGGCGGGCCCGGCAAGCCCGTCGACGCGGCGCCACGCCGGCCCGGACCAACCAGGGCCGCACGGGGGCAGGGGGGAGACCATGAACAAGCTCGGCGTACACGCTTTCGTCTGGGAGAAGGGCTGGAGCCGCGAGGAAGCCGCGCGGGCCATCGGCAAGACGGCGGAACTCGGGTTCGACCTGATCGAGATCTCGATCATGGACCCGGCGGCGGTCGACACGGCCCACACCCGCGCGGAACTCGACAAGGCCGGCATCGGCGCCACCTTCTCGTTCGGCCTCGATGCGGCCGCCGACATCTCCAGCACCGACCCCGACAAGATCCGGGCCGGCGAGGCGACGCTCGGCCGGGCCGTCGCCATGGCGCGCGACATCGGCGCCACGCATGTGGCCGGGATCCTGTTCTCGGCCTTCCAGAAATACGCCGTGCCGACCACGTCCGACGGGGTGAAGAACGCCGTCGGGGTGCTGCAGCGCGTCGCCGAGACGGCGGCCAGGAGCGGCATCACGCTGGGGCTCGAAGTGGTGAACCGCTACGAGACCAACGTGCTCAACACGGCGAGCCAGGGCGTCGAGATGTGCAGGCGCATCGGGGCGCCGAACGTCAAGGTCCACCTCGACGTCTACCACATGAACATCGAGGAATCCGACATCCAGCAGGCGATCCTCGAGACCGGCCCTCACCTCGGCTACTTCCACACCGGCGACTCGCACCGCGGCTACATGGGCTCGGGCTCGATCGACCTCGCCGGCGTCTTCCGGGCGCTGGTCAAGTCGGGCTATGCCGGGCCGATCACCTTCGAGTCCTTCTCGTCGCGCGTCGTCGGCCAGCCGCTCGAAGGCATCCTCGGCATCTGGCGCAACCTGTGGGAGGACGGCCAGGACCTCGCCAGCCACGCCCTCATGTACACGCGGGCGCAGCTCAAAGCCGCCAAGGAGGCGCAGAAACAGGCCGCCCGCAGCCGCCTGCCGTGAAGGCCGGGCGGCCCCGTCAGCGCCGAGCGGAGGGGAGGCTTCGCCGCGTCAGGCTGGGCGCCTCGCCGAAGCGCGCGCGGTAGCGCCGGCCGAAGTCGCCCATGTGGTTGAAACCCCAGCGTGCCGCGACCGTGCCGACGGAGCCGCCGCCGCCGCTGGACGTGCGCAGGTCCGCGTGGACGCGGTCGAGCCGCCGCTCCAGGATGAACTGGAGCGGGGTCTTGCCGGTCTCGCCGCGAAAGATCAGCTGCAGGCGGCGCACCCCGACCCCGGCGGCGCTCGCGATGTCCGACAGCAGCAGCTTCTGGGCGATGTGGCCGTCGATATAGTCCTGGGCGCGCCGCAGCGCGTCCACGCCCGACGCGGGCCGGGGCCGCAGGGCGGCGGGCGACCGGCGCGGCCAGGCCGGGAGCGACTGGTCGACCATGACGTCTTCGAGCAGCGAGACCAGCAGGTCGGAGTCGGAAGCGCCGGCCCGCAACTGCCCGTGGACCCGCTCCATGGTCGACATCAGGGCCCGCAGCGGCAGGCTCTTCGTCGCCAGGACGGGGTCGAAGTCCGGCAGCGCCGCGGAAGGCGCCTCCCCTTCGAGCGCCACGTGGCCCGCCACGAGCGCCTGACGGGTGACGGTGCCGCCCAGGGCCTGCGATGCGGTCGCGACGCTCACCGATGCCGCTCTCGCGACATCCTGGATTGTGACGCGAGCGGCGAGCTTGGCCCCACCCGCGGCGGCCTGGGGCGCGCGATCGTCCATGTCTCCCCCCTTGGATGTCGCCGGGCTTCGGACTGCGAAAACGTTTCATCAAACTGCTGCAGATCCAATCCGGCGTCAACTCATACGTTCTCGGTGAGGTTGCATCCGAGGGGTAGGTCCCCTGCCGTGTCGACCGCCGGGGTGCTGACGGCGGCGCTGCGGCGCGTCGCCGATGCGGCCGCCCGCAGTCGCCGGCCGTGAAGGCCGGGCGGCCCCGTCAGCCGCGAGCGGAGGGGGGGCTTCGCCGCGTCAGGCTGGGCGCTTCGCCGAAGCGCGCGCGGTAGCGCCGGCCGAAGTCGCCCATGTGGGTGAAACCCCAGCGTGCCGCCACCGTGCCGACGGAGGCGCCGCCGCCGCTGGACGTGCGCAGGTCCGCGTGGACGCGGTCGAGCCGCCGCTCCAGGATGAACTGGAGCGGGGTCTTGCCGGTCTCGCCGCGAAAGATCAGCTGCAGGCGGCGCACCCCGACCCCGGCGGCGCCCGCGACGTCGGACAGCAGCAGCTTCTGGGCGATGTGGCCGTCGATATAGTCCTGGGCGCGCCGCAGGGGGGCCGCGTCCGACGCGGACCGGCGGCGCAGGGCGGCGGGCGACCGGCGCGGCCAGGCCGAGAGCAACTGGTAGACCATGATCTCTTCGAGCAGCGGGAACAGCAGGTCGGAGTCGGAGACGCCGGCCCGCAACTGCCCGTGCACCCGGTCCATGGTCAGCATCAGGGCCTGCAGCGGCAGGCCCTTCATCTCCACGATGGGTTCGAAGTCCGGCAGCGCCGCGGAAGCGGCCTCGCCCTCGAACGCCATGTGGCCCGCCACGAGCGCCTGACGGGTAATGGTGCCGCTCAGGGCTTCGAAGCCTCCCGAGGCTTCTTCGTCGCGCATCGCGTCGAACATCACCATCATGGCCCAGCCCGGACGCCCGACATGCTCGCGGCGGTGGTCGTGCCGCAGCATGACGCCGCGCGTGACGAAGCGGATCGTGACGACGTCGACATCGATCTGCGGGATCGTCACGAAGCCGCTGCGCGACGCCGTCCGCCACAGGCTGAGTGCTGCACTTTGCCCGCCGACGAAGGTGAAGGCGGCCCCCGCGCGCCCGAGCGGCCTGAAGCGCACCGCGATGCCGCCCTCCGCGTTCAGTCGTTCGATCTGCCCCGCGGTCTCGATCCGGTGGGAGAAGAAGGTCTGGGGACGCCACGACGCGACCGTTGCTGTCGTCTGGTTCGGCATGGAGCCACGATAACAGAATCATGGCCCGCGTCGATGTGCCGGGACTGGTCTGGAGCGCTTTCGCCTTCGGCGAAGACGCTGCGGATCCGGGTCGAGAGCAGTCTTATCGGCTCGGCCTGCATCACGCCGCTGCCGACACGCGCCGACCTCGCGACGCGCGCCTGTGTTCAGGTGCGCGTCGCGGCTCCGCTCCGACATCGGCCCGACGGGCGCCGGGGTCGCCGAATGCGTGTCGGAGACGGCCGATTGGGCTTCGATGCCGGCCCGCCGGGCCGGCGCGACGGGTCAGCCGCTGCGCGACACCGCGACCGTGCCGTCGCGCAGGGGCATGAAGCGGATGCCGGCCCGCCGCAGGGCCGACAGGGCCCGGGGGCGGGAGCGGGCCGGCTGCGCGTCGTCGTCGACCTCGATCCGCCGGACGGTCGACAGGGACAGGCCGCTGGCAGCGGCGAGGTCGTGCATCGACCAGTCGAGCAGCGCGCGCCCCGCCCGGAGGTGGAAGCCGCGCATGGCGGCGGGGTGGCCTTCGCCCTCGCTTTCGGGACAGGCCGGTTCCACCCCGTCCATCACCTGCAGGAGGCCCGTCCAGGTCGCCACCGCGCCCGGGTCGCGGTTCGGGATCATGACGATCCGGCACGGTCGGGGCGCTCCGCCGAGGGGGTGGAGCACGATGTCGCGCTGCATCTCGGTCCCCGATGCCTGGTGATCGGCGATGGACCGGTAGAGCCCCTCACGCGCTTCCCGTCCCGCGCAGGCGAAGGGGTCGCTGCCGAGGCTCGCCGGGGGACAGCCGAGCACGTCGGCCGCATCGGCCTCGAAGTCGAAGGTCCGGTCGTGGCGCATGGCGAACCACAGGAGGCGCGCCTTGCGGCTCAGGTCGCGCGTTTGTCGGCGGAGCGACACATGGGCCTTGATGTCGCGTTCCCGCTCGGTCACGTCGAGAAGGGTGCCGAGGGCCGATCGCGGGGCGCCGTCGGGTCCCAACTTGATGTCGTTGCGGCCGCACAGGATCCGCAGCGTGCCGTCCGGCCGGATGATGCGGAACGTCTGCGTCGCCGGCGCGTCGCCGCGCACGAGGTCCGTGGGCCGGGCCAGCCCGGCGCGGTCGTCGGGATGGACGCGGTCGAGCAGGAGGGCGTAGCTCGGGCGGGTCCCCCGCGGGTCGATGCCGAGGAGGTTGAAGCATCCTGGCGACCACACGTGCTCGTCGGTGTCGAAGATCCAGGCCCAGGCCCCTGTCAGCCCATGGCTCTCGACGAGGTTCAGGAGTTCGTCCGAACGGCGCAGGTGATCCTGCGGCGCCGGGTCGGAGAGTTGACCCGGCCCGCAGGTCGTCGGCCCCGGACGGACAATGAACGGTTCGACGCCCCGCTCCGGCGCGTCCTCAGGCAGAACCCGCCGCGACTTTCTCCAAGCCTCTTCCCAATCCATGAAGGTCATTGCAGCTGTCCGTCGTGGCGCCCCACGCGCCCGTGATCGCGGCACTGTCAATGTCGGTTTGGACTCCGGTGTCATGTTGCCAGAAGACCGGGGAGGCCGTGGGCTCGTTGACGTTCCGGAATGCAACTTCACGACGATCTATACTGCCGCTGCAACCTTAAGGTGCCGTCGACCTCCGGCATTTCGTCAGGTTGTAAGCAACAGGATTGCACCGTTACGACACTAGGTCAACACGAGGGTTCAGCAGTGTAGGCTGTTCTATCAAAATTGCGAACAGTGATCGTATTCTGCGTGATTGTGATAAGCATCGCGCGGTCAACGCCGTCCTGTACGTCGCGGCCCCCCGTCTTCTCAGCATCGGGACGCGCCGCGGCGATCAGCTCGCGGCTTCCGCCACGCGTGTCGAGCCGGTCGCCGGGACCCTCGACAGCAACAGGTCGAGCGCGACCATTGATCCCAGCACGAGCGTCAGCCAGAGGGCGAGGAGCGCCGAGGCCGCCACGCGTCCGTTGAACTCGTGCAGCAGGCCGAGCGCGAAGGCCGAATACCACGAAACGCCCGACAGGGCGCCCGACAGGACGTACAGCATGCGGCGGCGGCGGTGGAAACCGTCGAACAGCGGCAGGCCGCAGGCTCGCGCCACGTAGGGCAGGACGAGCCGGTGGACGACCACGCCGTTGACCGTCAGGGCGGCGACGATGGCCAGCTTGGCCAGGATCTTCGGATTGCCGAGCTTGGCGGGGTCGTACAGCGCATACAGGACCAGGAAGCCCAGGCCCGACAGCCAGAGCAGGGCGAGCCCGGCCGACACGACCTTGCCGACGAACGCGAAGGTCCGCACAACGTTGTCGGGCAGGTATCCCCATCTCATCCAGCGCAGGACCCAGAAGTCCAGCATGGTGGCGCCGCCGAGGCCGAAGGACAGGCCGAGGAGATGCAGGCCGACGAGGAGGGTGCGGACCTCGATGGCGGGCCAGGACCCCGGCAGGGCCAGGGCCGGGACGACCGGCGGTTGCGCCACCGCCGCGGGCGCCCGAGCCGCCACCTCGGCGCCCCTATCGGGCGCCAGCATCGCCACCTCGGCGCCCCGATCGGGCGCCAGCATCGCCACCTCGGCGCCGAAGGTCGGGCGGAAGCCTTCCGGCTCGCGCAGGACGTGGACCGGCGTCTCGCCGCGGCGGCGTCCGGCCTCGGCCGCCCGCAGGGGCGGTGCCGACAGGGCCGATGCCGCCGACAGCACGACGAGGGCCGCCGCTCCGGCACGGCCCAGGCGCCTCGAGCGTCGGGCCAGGCGCCCGTCCCCGGTCTGGATGATGCATCCCGTCGTCATGCGTGTCCCGAGCCCGCTGCCACGGACCGACCCTGCAGCCCAAAGGTTTAGTTTCACCTGCGTCGATGCATCGTTTTCCACCCTGCATCGCCGGGGCGCGCCCCTGCCCTCATGCCGGCCAGGGTGCCAGCACGGCCATCCAGGCCAGGCCGAGACACAGGTGCGGCCCGAAGGCGACGGCGTCGTGCCGGCCGACGGGGCCCTCGAGCCGCAGCAGGGCGATGCTGACGAGGGCCGATCCGACCGCCACGGTCAGCATGGCCGGCAGGCCCGCGACGCCCAGCCAGGGCACTGCCGCGGCGACCAGCTTGACGTCGCCGTCGCCGAACCCCTCGAAGCCCCGCCAGACGAGGTGGAGGCGGCCCAGGGCCCGACCCGCGCCATAGATCGCCGCGGTGCCGGCCAGGGCCGGCCAGAGCGCGCCCGGGCCGCCGATCAGCAGCGCTCGGGCGAGACCCGACACGAGGATGAGCCCGGTGAGGGGGTCGGGGATGAGGCCCCAGCGTGAGTCGATGGCGCAGACCGCGGCCGACGCCACGACGAGGACGCCGGCGAGAAGCGCCGGGAGCGGTGCCGCGGCCGGCGCCTCCGGAGCAGCCAGCATCGTCCCCGGCAGCGCCGCCACGACGCCCCAGGCCACGACCACCTGGTCTCGGGCCGCCGCCCGCGCCAGCAGCGCCGCGGCGAGATAGGCGCGCGTCCGCCCCAGCGTCTTGCCGGCATCCCGCCGCATCCGCCGCGCGGCACCCCTCACGGTCGGCGTCACCGGTGGCCCGCCGCGGCCGTCATCGACGCCGAAAAGGCTTCGCCGTCGGCCTCCAACCGGATCTCCCCGGCGAGGACGGCGGCGACCCGCCAGCCGTTCACGGTGCCGCCGCGCGACACCCAGGCGCCTTCGGGCCTGTCGGACGATGTCACGAAGGCCTTGGCCTCGGGCCCGTCGATGAAGACGCCCTTGAGTGTGATCTGGCGGTCGTGCCGCGGCGGGGCCGGCGGGGGCGGGGCGGCCAAGGGGGTCGGGGGCGCGGCGGCTTCGGGCCGCCGGCTCGGGCTGAACAGCGGCCGGTCCAGGATGGGGGCGAGGGACGGGGCCGCGGTGCCGGGGACCGGCGCGGCCTGCGCCGGTTCGGGCCCGCCGTCCGCGTCGGCGCCCCCGGCCAGGTCGGCACCGGCCAGGGCCGCCGCCAGCAGCGTCCAACCCGCCAGCGCCAGGGCGGCGAGCCGTGGGCCGGGGGCGAGGCGGCGCCAGTCCCGGGGGGACGCCACGGTGGGCGCCGCGGCCGGCCGCATCATCGGCCGGGGCTCCCGTCCGGCCGGCCCGTCGCCGCCGGGCCGGGGGCGGCGCCGGAGAGGGCGGCCTCCACCTGCAGTTCGGCCCGCAGCGCCGCGCCCGGCACCGGCCCGCCGCCCGTCCCGCGCAGCACCGCGGCCGTGACCCAGAGCAGGGGCACGTGGTCCTCGATGGCGCGCAGCGTGGCGGCGATGGCGGCGGGCGGGCCCTCCACCTCGAGCCGCGCCGCGACGAGGCGGAGGTCGGGCCTGCGCGACGCCGGCACGCCCCGCACGCCGAGGAAACTCGCCCCCCCGGCGCGGGCCGCGTCCTGCAGCATGGCCTGGAGGTCGGCACTGCCGAGGCTGTCGTCGCCGGTCGGCAGCGCGGGATCGCCGGGACCCACGAGGCGGGCCGACAGGAGGCGCAGGCGCCCGCGCGTCTCGACGAGGCGCCGGGTTTCCGCGAGGTCTTCGGCCATGGCGGTTCTTCGGTCGGAGAAGCGGTGGGCGACCGGCAGCACCACCAGCACGGCGATCGCCAGGGCGGCGAAGCCGTTCACGCCGAGGAAGGCCGCCCGGTGCGGCAGGCGGGCGGCGGCGAGGCTCATCGCGCCGCCGCCGCCGCGGGGCGCCGCGCGCGCGGCGGCCTGGCACGCAGGTCGAAGGAGAGCGCGAACTGGTCCAGCCCGCCGGCGCCGTTGGGCTCGATGCCGCCCGAAAGCGCCGCCGCGGTGAAGAGCGGCGACGCGTCCACGGTGCGCAGCAGCCTGACGGCACTGCCCGAGATGCCCCGCATCGCGAACGCGCCGTCGTCGAGGCGCAGCTCCGTCACGTAGGTATCGTCGGGCACGATGCGCGAAAGTTCGGCCCAGGCCGCGCCGAGGCCCGGCACGGCCTTCATCGCCAGGAGCGCCCCGACGTTGCGGCGGCCGGGCTCCGCATCGTGCCGCGCCGCCGCCAGCGCGTCCGACGCCCGCGCCGCCCGCAGGCCCTCGACGCCGTCGGCGCCGGCGAGCGCCAGGGCGGTGACGAGCAGCGCGACCGCGCCGGCGGCCTTGAGCAGGGGTGCGGGATCCGGGTGCGCCGTCCCGGTGCCGCCGTCCCGCAGCGGGACCACCGCCACGGGCGCGGCCCCGTCCGCCTCGACCGCGACGGCGTCGACCGCCGCTTCCTCGAGGCCGAGCGAGTCCAGTGCCCGCCGCACGAAGTCGCGCCGCGCGATCCAATGCCGCACGGTCCGGACCGGGCCGGAGCCCGGCAGCACCTCGCCGCCGTGCCAGATCTCCTCCGGCGCGAAGGGGGTGCGCCGCAGCACCTCCTGCTCGAGGAGCGCGTCGAGGCGCGGCAGAGCGCTTTCGGGCAGCGTCAGCGTCCGCAGCAACACCTCGTCCCGCGGCAGCGCGACGGCGAGGCGGATGTCGTCCCGGGCGAGGCCCTGGGCGGCGAGCCAGGCCGCGAGGCCCGCAAGGGTGAAGCCGGCGGGGCCGAAGTCCAGCGGGGTCACGCCCGTGCCGGCGACCCTGAGGCACGCCCAGGCGCCGCCGGCCCGCGACAGGACGAAAATCGGGCGGCTGCGGCCGCCCCAGGCCGCCGCCCAGCGTGCCGGCAGGCTCGCCCGCGCGCCGGCGCGCCACCAGGCCGCCGCCGCGTGCCACCGCGCCGCGACCGCCTGCGGGCCGGAGCCCGGCCGCGATGGCGCGGGTGAAGCGTGTCCTGACATGGATGGGCATCCGGAATCCCGCATCGGCTCGACCGGAGGATGCGTGGAACGGCGCGAATTTAAACGCCCGATGGTGAAAGATGCGTTGAAGCCGGGGCTGCCGTCATCGCTGGCGCAGGACCGCCGTCGCGGCGGCCGGGCGTCGGCGCGGGTCGAGGAAGTCGACCTCCACCGCCACCAGGGCCGGCAGCCGCCCGCTCGCCTCCCAGCTGTCGCGCCAGGCGGCCCGACCGTCCCGGCCGGCGTCGCCGAGGTAGCCGATCCGCAGGTCCCGCACGCCGGTCAGCAGCGTGACGTGCCGGACCCTGTCGGGATCCACCGCCGCCAGGGCCACGCCTTCGCGCACAGGGGCGACGTCGACCAGGACGGCATCGCCCTCGCGGCGCAGCGTCAGGGAGACGAGGCCGCCGCGCAGGGTCCGCCCGTCGCCGAGCAGGATCGCGGCGAGGCTGCCGTGCCGGCCGTCGAAGGCCAGGGTGGCACGCTGGGTCCCGACCACGATCGTCTCGATGGGCAGCGACGCTTCGACGAGATCGACGGCGGCCGCGAGCGCGGCATCGGTCCGCGTCGCGGTTTCCGCGACCGCATCCGCCTCGGCGGCGCGCCGGGCCGTCGACAGGCCAGCGGCCAGGAAGCCCGTCACCAGCACCAGGAGGGCGAGGCCCATGAGGAGCTCGACCAGCGTGAGGCCGCGCTGGCCCGCATGGCGCCGGCCCGCCCGCCCGCGGCGGAGCCGGGCACGGGTGTCGCGGCCGCCCCGCCTCATCGTCGCTGGGCCAGTTTCAGCCCGGCCAGCGCGGCGCCGGACCCGTCCGGCATCGACACCGTCACGTCGACCCAGAAGGCCGCGAGCGGCGGCGGTGCCCCAGCGGTCGCCGTTTCGGCCGCAGCCGGAACGACGCGGACGATGGTCATGCGCCAGCGGGCGCTCCCGGGCTCGCCGCCATGCCGGTCAGAGGTCGCCAGCGGTTCGACGAGACCGGCCCGGGCGAGCAGCCCCTGGGCTTCGCGCAGCGCCGCCCGGTTCGCGGCGGCCCGCCCATCGGAGCGGAGCGCCACCGCGATGCCGGTGAAGATGAGGCCGAGGCCGACCGCCAGCACCGCGAAGGCGACGAGCGTTTCGGCCAGCACGAAGCCGGCCCGCCCGCCGGCCGGCCGGTTGCGCCCGCCCGGGCATCGGCGTCGCGGCGCCGGACCCCTCGTCAGCGGATCCATGGCTCGCCCGTCAGCCAGTCGACCGTGACGAGGACGGCGCGGTCCCCGAGGCTGATGGTCAGCGAGCCTCCGGTGCAGCGTCCGTCCGGGTAGAAGCGGAAGGCGCCCGCGTCGTGGTCCCGCTCGCTCGACGCCACCGCGACCGCCACGGCCATGTCGGCCGGCAGCGGCCGCGGGTCGCGCGGCGGGCCGTAGGTCCGGGCAGCGCCGTCGAGCACGAAGGTGGCTTCGGTGCCGCTCAGCATGGCGCGCGCACGGGCGGCCCGCAGGCCGGACGCGATCGCCCGGGCGGTGGCGTCGAGCCGCAGCGTCGCCGCGCGCGGCCTGGCCGCCACGACGAGCGCCATCACGCCGCCGAGGATCGCCATCGTGACGAGAAGCTCGACCAGCGTGAAGCCCGCGGCCCCGCCGCGTCGCCTCAGCTTCACTTGAACGCCAGGTCGTTGATGGACAGGACGGCGCCCATCACCGACATGATGAGTGCCCCGACGGCCCCGCCCACGGCCAGCGTCATCACGGGCGTCAGCAGCGACAGGAGCCGGTCGATCGCCCGCTGCTGGTCGCCTTCCAGCAGGCCCGCCGCCTTCGACAGCATCGGGCCGAGCCGGCCGGTCTCCTCGCCCAGCGCGACGAAGCGCAGGGCGGAAGCCGGCACGAGGGCGGCGTCGCCGAGCGAGGCCGTGAGCGACTCGCCGTTCGGCACGCGCTCCAGAGACGCCGCGTAGCGCCGCGCGAGGTCCCGGTTGGCGACGAGGTCGAGCGCGATGCGCAGCGCCCCCATCATGGGCACGCCGGCCCCGATCAGCGTGCCGAGCCCGCGCAGGAAGCGGGCCGCCTCACCCGCGGTGAGGAAAGCGCCGAGGACCGGCAGCCGGACCAGCAGCCGGTCGGCGGCGAGGCGGACCATCGGGTCGCGCGTGCCGGCCCTGGCGAGGCCGGCGAGCGCAAGCCCGACGGCCAGCGCCACGGCCGCCGCCGCGCCGGACGCGTCGCGCGCCGCCACGAGCGTGCCGAGGATGCCGGGCAGCGGCAGGCCGGCGTCGGTGAAGATGGGCGTGAGGTTCGGCACCAGCACGGCGACGATGACGCCGACGGATGCCAGCGACATGGCGAGCAGGATGGCGGGATAGACCATGGCGGCCAGCAGCTTGCCGCGCACCTCGACCCTGCGGGCCAGGGCTTCGGCCAGCTCGCCGAGAACCCGCGGCAGGGCGGCGCCGGCTTCGCCCGCCCCGACGATGGCGCGGTAGTCCGGCGGGAAGCTCCGGGGGTGCCGGGCCATGGCCTCCGACAGCTGCGCGCCCCCGAGCAGGTCGGCCAGAAGGCTGCGGGCCAGGCGCCCGGCCTTGGGCTTGGCCCCGGGGCCGGCGACGCTGCGCATGGCCTCGTCGAGCGGCAGCTCCGCCAGGGTGAGGGTGGCGAGCTCGACGGTGAAGGCCCGCAGCTCCTTTAGCGAAAGCCGGTCGGACGGTCCCGCCGGGCCGGCGACGCTCCGGGCCCGGCGGGCGGCGACCCGATCCCCGCGGGCGGCGACCCGAACGGTCTCGAACGGCGTCAGCCCGGCATCGTAGACGGCGGCGACGGCGGCCTCGGGGCTCGCGGCGTCGATGGTGGCGACCACGACGCTGCCGTCGCCCCGGTAGGCCCGGTAGCGATAGGGGAACAGACCCGGCGCCGGCATCAGGGCGCCGATGCCACGCGCAGCACCTCGTCGAGCGTGGTCTGCCCGTCGAGCACCTTGCGGGCACCGTCGGCGAAGAGCCCGCGGTGACCCTTGCCGGCCGCGATCCCGGCGAGGGCGGTGCCCGACGGGTCCCGGCCGATGCCGGCCCGCAGGTCGTCGTCGATGTCGAGCAGTTCGGCGACGATCAGCCGGCCCGCATAGCCCGTCCCCCGGCAGGCCTCGCAGCCCACCGCTTCGCGGATCGCCGCGGGGTCGACGGGCCCGCACGCGAAGCCCCGCGCGCCGAGGTCGGCGGCGATCCGCGCCGCGCCGGGGTGGGGCCGGGCGCAGGCCGGGCAGAGGCGGCGGACCAGGCGCTGCGCCATGACGCCCGCCACCGTGGCGCCGAGCAGGTAGGGTTCGACGCCGATGTCGACCAGTCGCGTCACGGCCGACACCGCATCGTTGGTGTGCAGGGTCGAGAGCACGAGGTGGCCGGTCAGAGCGGCCTGGATGGCGATGCGGGCCGTGTCGAGGTCGCGGATCTCGCCGATCATCACGATGTCGGGGTCCTGGCGCAGGATGGAGCGGAGCGCGCGGGGGAAGTCGAGGCCGATCTGCGGTTGGACCTGCACCTGGCTGACGTTGGGGATCTGGTACTCGATCGGGTCCTCGACGGTGAAGATCTTCAGGCCGGGCCGGTCGATCTGGTTCAAGGCCGCGTAGAGCGTCGTGGTCTTGCCGCTGCCGGTGGGGCCCGTCACCAGCACGATGCCGTTCGGGCGCGCGAGGAGCCGGCGCAGCCCCGCATGGATCGGGGGCGACAGGCCGATGCGGTCGAGCAGCAGGTCGACGCGGGTGCGGTCGAGGAGCCGCATGACGATGCTTTCGCCGAAGGCGGTCGGCAGCGTCGCGACGCGGATGTCGAGCTCGACGCCCCGGACCACGGTCTTGATGCGCCCGTCCTGCGGCAGGCGCCGCTCGGCGATGTCGAGCTTCGCCATGATCTTGATGCGGGTGGTGAGGGCGGCGCGCAGTTGCGTGTCGACGCTCGTCTCGGGCTGCAGCACGCCGTCGATGCGGTAGCGGACCGCCACGGCATCGCGGCCGGGCTCCACGTGGATGTCCGACGCGCGCCGCTCGGCCGCCCGCGCGATGAGCTGGTTGACGAGGCGGACCACCGGCGCCTCGTTGGCGATGTCGCGCAGCCGCTCGACATCGAGGTCGTTGGCGTCGGGGCCGGGCGTGGCGCCGAACGGCGTGGCGCCGAACGGCGTGGCGCCGAACGGCGTGGCGCCGAACGGCGTGGCGCCGAACGGCGCGGGGCCCGTCGCGGCGCGGTTCGGTCCCTCTCCGTAGAGCGCCGCGAAACCCGCCTCGAAATCGCCCGGGGTGATCAGAACCGTGTCGATCCGCAGGCCGAGCTTGTAGCGCAGGGCCGCGACGGGCTCGGCGAGGAAGGGATCGACCACGGCGAGGGCGAGGGCGTCCCCGCCGCGTCGCAGCGGCAACAGGCGGTTCGCCTTGAGGAAGGCGGGATCGACCGGCCCGAGGTCCACCGGGCGCAGCGGCACCGCCTCGGGCTCCACGACGGCGAGGCCGGCATGGGCCGCATAGGCGGTGGCGAGGTCGTCCTCGGCGATGAGGCCGAGCGTCGTCAGGACGGTGTCGAAGCGCTCGCCCGTGGCCTCGGAGGCCCGGCGCGCCCGCGCCAAGGCGGCGGGGTCTCCGAGCCGGAGCGCCGTCAACAGGGCACTGAAGGCTTCGGCGAAGCCCGGCTCCCGCGGCCCGAGCACGTTTCGGCATCCGGCGGCGGGCGCCACGGCACTCGGCGGCTCGAACGCGCTTTGAAGCATGTGGTTCCGATCCGGTTCCGGTGCCCCTAGATGCGGCACGGGGCTTAACCGGTCCTTGCATCGCGGCGGTGTTGGCTGGATTTATCGCGCGTTTGTTGCGGGCCGTGGTCGATGCCGAGCCGGGAGAGTGACGTGGAGGGAGGACCGGGGCGTGGCCGGGCGGGGGCGCACCGGCGCCGGACGGGCCGGAGCCGGCCGGGCCCGGCCGCCGGCTTCGCCCTCGTCGTGGTGGTGTGGGGCCTCGGCCTCGTCACGCTGCTCGGCACGATGGCGATCGTCGGCGCGCGCAACCGGGCACGGGACGCGGGCGACCTCGCCGCCATCGCCCAGGCCGCCGCCGATGCCGAGAGCGCCGTCGACCTCGGCATTTTGCGGGCCCTGGCGGGGGACCCGCCCCTGCGCCGGCCCGTGCCGCTCGGGTGCAACCTGCCGGACGGCTCCGCCGTCCGCATCCTGGTGTCGCGGGAGGCCGGCAAGGTCGACCTCAACGCCTCGCCCTTGCCCCTGCTGGCGCGGCTTTTCGCGGGGCTGACGCGCGACCCCGCGCGGGGCGCCGCCGTCGCCCGGGCCATCGTGGCGTTCCGCACGCCCGGAGACGACGGGCTCGCGCCCGGCCAGGCGACGGCGCCCCGGGCCGACGGCCTGCCGGATGGGCCGAAGCGAGCGCCCTTCGTCACGGTGCTGGAACTCGACCAGGTGCCGGGCGTGCCGCCGGATCTCGTCGCGGCGGCGCTGCCCTTCGTCACCGTCATGGCCGGCAGTCCCGAGCCCGACCCCGACGCCGCCGCGCCGGCCCTGCTGGCGCTGCTCGGGCTGCGCCCGCCCGACGCCGCCCGTGCCGGCGAACTGCCGGGAGCCGTCGCCAGCTCCGGGCCCGTCACGGTCCGGGCCGTGGCGCGCACCCTGCGCGGCGCCGTGGCGGTACGCGAAGCTCTGGTCGACGTCGGGGCGGGCGGCTCGCCCTACCGGATCGCCGAGTGGCGCCGCGGCACGCCGGCGCCGGACGAGGCCTCGGCGACCGACCCGGGCGCGGCGCCCCCCTGCCTGCGCCCGGACCGATAGGGCGAGGGGCGGGCCGGCGCCCTGGCCGGCTTCGCTCCCCCGTCGGAGGTCGTGGAGGGATCGGACCGGTGCCGGAATGGCGTCCGGGCCCGTCGAGCAACGTCGCGTCGGCTTCGGGCAGAAAGGCGGCCGCTCACGAACGCTCAACCGAGCCCTCAGCCGAGGCGGCGCAGCACGACGGGCTCCGGGGCGGCGGGCGCCAGGGAGCCGGCCGGGTGGGGCGCCAGCCGGGCCATCTCGGCCGCCACCGCGGCGACCGGGTCCTCGACCGGGCACCCTTTGAAGCGCTGGAGGTCGGTCAGGGCATCGAGCCTGCCCCGCTCGTCCTCCAGCCTGGCCGGGGCATCCGCCTCGAAGCGGCCGAGCCCGTACCCCGGCAGGGGCCCGACCGACAGCCAATGGCGGAGGCGGGCGGCCCGCACGGCCGCGTCGTGGAAGGAAGCCGCCACAGCCGCGCAGGACATGGTCCTGTCGACGTCGAAGAGCCTGTAGGGCGGCGGCGACTGCAGCGACGGAACGCCCGCGGCCGGCGCGGAGCAGCCGCCGAGCATCGCCTGCATCAGGCCGGCGGCCAGCAGGGCAGGGCGGGCGCGGCGAAAGGCGGGGTCGCTCATGGATGCTCCAGCATGCGTCGGGCGGTGTTGGCCATGCCGCGGTCGTCGGATTCGGGCGCCGCATAGGCATGCACGTCGCGCCGGTAGTCTTCGGTGACGCGGCGGGCTTCCACCGTGTCGCGCACGATGCGCGGCGTGATGAGGATGATGAGCTCGGTCTTGGTGACCCGGTGGTTGCGGGACGCGAAGGCGGCGCCGATCCCCGGGATCTGCCCGAGGAAGGGGATCTCGGAACTGTCCTTCTCGACCTTGGACTGGATCATGCCGCCCAGGGCCAGCACTTCGCCGTCCTTGACCACCACCGTGGTCTTGACCCGGCGCTGCTGGATGGTGGGGGAATCGATGTTGGAACTCGTCGTCTGCACGACGGCGCTGACCTCCTGCTCGATGTCGAGCTGGATGCGCCCGCTCTCGTTGATGCGGGGCGTCACCGACAGGATGACGCCGGTGTCGCGCATCTCGACCGCGTTCACGATCGCGCCGTTGGTCGTCACGGTGCTGGTGGCGGTCTGGGTCGTGATGGGGACCTGGTCGCCGATCTGCAGAGCGGCGGTTTTGCTGTCGAGCACCATCAGCGACGGCGTCGAGATCACGTTGACGTGGGTGATGGCGTTGAGCGCGCTCAGCGTCGACGCGATGCTGCCGACGTTCATGGCGTAGTTGAAGCCCGGATAGACGGCGGCGACGCTCGCCTTGGCCGCATCGGTGAAGCTCGTCCGCGCCGCGTGTCCGTCCTTCTGCAACTGCCACTGCACGCCGTATTGCAGCTGGTCGTTCAGCGTCACTTCGGCGACGGCGGCCTGGATCATCACCTGGCTGGCGACGACGTCCATGGAGCGGACCACCTTGAGGATGCGGCGGTAGTCGTTGCGGTCCGCCATGATGAGGAGGGCGTTCTTGACGTCGTCGGCGACGATCTTGAGCCGCGGCTGCGACACGGCCGTCGTCGGTCCGCCGGCATCGGCGCCGTCGCCTCCGGTCGCGGCGGAGCCGCCGCCGGCAAGGCCCGTCCCGCCGGCTCCGGCCGCCCGGGCGTTCCGCGCGGAGCCGGGGCTCGAGCCGGTCGCCGACCAGCCGGCGGCGGCGCCCGGGGCGGGCGCGGCTTCGGAGCTGCCGCTCCCCATGCCGCCGCCGAACCCGCCCGGCGAGAAGGAGCCGCTGCTGGAGCCCATGCCGCCGGAGCCCATGCCGCCGGAGCCCATGCCGCCGGCGCTCCCTGCCGTCGCGGCGAGGCCGAAGGCCGCGGCGGCGGAGCGCGGCGCCACGAGCGAGCCCGTCACGCCGGCCGCGGCCGTGTCGTCGCCGAACATGGCCTGCAGCACCTTGGCGAGTTCCCGCGCGGGGCGGTTCTGGACCGGATAGATGTGGAGTTCCGGCTCGCTCCCCTCGCGCTGCGCGTCGAGCCGGCGGATCCAGTCCTGCGCCAGGGCGAGATAGCTCGGCTCGGACGTCACGACCAGGACGGCGCCGATGCGGCCGTTGGCCAGGAAGCGCACCCGCCCCTTCAGCGGCCCGTCCTTGTCGGACGCGAAGATCGCCTTGAGGTCTTCGACCATCCGCTCGGGCTGCTTCGTCTTGACCGGGACGATGCCGAAGGACATGCCGCGCATCACGTCGACGTCGAAGCTCGCGACCGTGTCGAGCACGGCCCGCAGGCTCGCCGCCGACCCTCGCAGCGCCAGGATGTTGCGGGCGTCGTCGGCCTCCACGATCGTCCCCTTGGGCACGATGGGCTCGAGCAGCCGGGCCATCTCGCTGGCGGCGACGTAGCGGAGCGAGACCACGCGGAAGCCCGTGCCGTCGAGGCTGGAGACGGGCGCGCCGTTGGTGGTGATGCTCCCGGTGGCGGCGAGGTCCACCGGCACGACCTTGAAGATGCCGCCGGCCTTGATCACCGTGCCGCCGTCGGGCAGCAGGGCGGCCTGCAGCAGGTCGAGTGCCGCCGCCTTGGTGATGGGCTGCGTCGTCTGCACCGTGACGGTGCCGTTCAGGCGCGGGTCGACCATGTAGTTGGCGCCCATGATGTCGCCCAGCACGGTCCTGGCCGCCTGGGCCACGGGCACGCCCTGCAGGTTCAGCGTGATGGTGCCGGCCGAAGCCTCGGCGGGGTCGCGGCGCGGCGCGCTCCGGATGAGGTGGCCGTTGCCGAAGGCCATGAAGGGGACGGCCTGCGAATAGGCCTGGGGCAGGGGGATCGGGACCATCGGCGAGCGGGGCCCATCGCCCCACGGCGGGGCGACGTCGTCCTTGCCGTGATCGGCCCGGAGCGTGGGGAAGGCCGATCCCCCGTCGGTCGGGACGGGTCCGCCGCGTTGCGCCGCCGGGGCCGGGGCGGCGGTGCCGGTACAGAGGCCGAGGTAGAGGCAAAGGACCGCAAAGATCGTTGAACGTTTCAAGCGCACGATGTTCGACTCTCATCACGATCGATGCGATTGCAACGGTGAGTCGAAGGTAAAGGGACGTGCTTAAATAGTGGTGAACGGAACGCCGACGGCTGTGTCGGCGTCCCGCTCGGCGTCAGCGGCGGACGATGTCGCCCGAGGCCGATACCGTCACCAGCATGGTGCGGTCGGGTGCCGCCACCTGGACGGCGGTGCCCGGGACCTGCGACCAGTTCCACTGCCCGTCGTCGGTCGGCTTGCGCCACAGCGCGCCGACCTGGTCGGCACCGCTGCCGACGACGGTGACGCTGCCGTCCGCCGAGGCGGCGATGGCGCTGGCGGCATTCCCCACCTGGACCGGCGCCGTCCTGCCGTCCGTCCGCCAAACGTTGCCGTCGGTGCCGACGTAGTAGATCGAGCCGCTCTTCACCAGGGCGACGCGCTTGGCCGCCGTGCCGGGCACCGCCTGCCAGTTCCAGCCGGCGTCGTCGGTGGTCTTCAGGTAGATGGTGCCGTTCTGGTCGTTGACGATGGCGATCGTGCCGTCCGACGCGGCCGAGATGGCGTTGGCATAGGTGCCGACCTGGCTCCAGGCTCCGCCCGCATAGCGATACACGTTGTCGTCGAGGCCGATCGCATAGAACCGGTTGGCCCCCAGCACGGCGACGTCCTTGAAGGTGCCGGGCAACATCTGCCAGCCGCTGCCGAGGTTGGACACCCAGATGTTGTTGGAGGTATTGACGGTCGCGGTCGTGCCGTCGGGCGCCGCCGCGATCTTCACGCCGCCGCTGCCGATGGTGACGGCGGTCGGCGCCGCGGTCCCGCCCGAGCCGCCGCCCGCCGTGCCGCTCCCGCCGCCCGTGGTCCCCGCCGTGCCGCTTCCGCCGGATGGGGCAGGCGTCGTGCCGCCGGCCACCGCCTGCCCCGACTGGATGCGGCAGGACTTCGCGGTGCCGAACATGGGGTCGGCCCCGAAGGCCGCGACCGTGCAGGCGACCGTGCCGCTCACGGGCTGGGTGATCCATTGCGTGCCGCTGCCGAACGCGACGGCCTGGGTGCCGGCGGCCGTGCAGGTGCCGCCCTCGGCCGCGCAGGTGCTCCAGCCCTCTCCCGCCAGCGGAACCGCGATGTTGGCCGGCACCATCCGGGTGGTCGGCGGCGCCATGCCGGCCCCGAGGGCCACGATGACGCCGGGAGACGGCACGCCGTTGCTGTCCACGACCACGACCTGGTAGTAGCCGGGAGGCGCGGTGTTGGGCGACGACGGCACCGCCAAGGAGAGCACGTTGCCCGCCACCGTGAAGCTGAGGTTGACGTAGCGCTGTCCCGTGTTGAACGAGTGGGTCGTGGCGCTCAGGCGCACCAACGCCACCTTGCCGATCCCCGACGCGGTGTTGACCTCGACGCCGAGCGTCTGCCCGTGGGCGACTTGGGACGTGCTGAGGCTCACGATCTGCGGACGGGTCGCGAGGACCGCCCGGCCGGCGACCGACTTGAAGAAGTAGGACGGGTAGAAGATCTCTGCATTCAGGTTGTCGACCGGGCCCGGCACGCCGCCGCCCGCCACCAGAACGGCGCCGTCCTGCAGCAGCGTCGCGGTCGAGTGATAGCCGCGGTAGACGGCCCCGCTGGCGCCGACCGTCCATTTCGCCGTCGCCGGATCCCAGGTCTCGGCGGCCAGCACGGCGCTGGCTCCGTCATTGTCGGCGAAGGTCGACCCGCCCGTCACCGCCACCTGGCCGGTCGGAAGGACCGTGGCGGTCGCCCACTGGCGGCCGTAGCGCATCGGCGCCACGTCGCGGACGGCGGGCGAGCCGCCGTTGATGTCGATGGTCGTGGCGAGGTTGCTCGACACCGTCTTGTCGCCGTTGTAGCGCCCGTTGCCGCCCACCTGCAGGATCTTGCCGATGTCGTACATCACGGCCGTGGAGGTCGGGCCGACGTTGGGGGCCGTGCCGGCCGAAATGCCGGCGTCGAATTTCATGGCGGTCTTGAAGCCGCCCAGGGACGTCACCGACCCGTTCCCCGTGGGATCGAGGGACCACATCTGTTCGGACGAGATGCCGAACAGCTTGCCGTTCGGCGCCAACCAGGCCCGGGGGTACCAGTAGCGCGAATAGTCGGGGCCGAAGGCGAGGCGGCTGTTGGCGCCGAACAGGCTCCGCCAGCCCGATGCGGGGTCGTAGACCTCCGGCGTCATGCTGCCCATGAAGCCGGACGCCATGTAGCCGTCCGGATCGCTGTAGCCGTAGCTGTAGGGGATATTGCCGCCCAGGATGATGGGCAGGCCGGAGCCCAGCGTCACCATGGACGCGTAATACCTGTCCTGGGCCAGCGTGGCGCCGGCCTGCGTCACGGCGGTGCCGGTGTCGTTCAGCAGCACGCTGCCATGGTCGTCGGTGGCGCCGCTGGGCGAAACGATGCCGCCCGAAACGAGCAGGTTTCCGTTCGGCAGTTCGGCCGAGGTCGAGCAGAAGCTGTCCACCGCGGCGACGCCCGCCAGCGTGGTGTGGACGGGGCTGTTCCCGACGATGCGGAGGGGATCCCACAGGTCGAAGGTCCGGCCGTCCTGCACGGCGGAGCCGGTCGGCGAGCCGTAGGACGCCACCGTGCCGTTCGGCAGCAGCGCGGTGTGGATGGCGACCAGCGACCAGGGGAGGACGCCCGACCACATGCCGTGCACGGCGGCGTCGGCCGGGATCGTCAGGTTCATCACCAGCGGGTCCTGGGCGGGCGTCGGCGCCACCGGGAAGACGGCGGCCCGGGCCTGGGCGCCGCAGCCGGCCAGGAGCGTGGTCGAGATCGTGGCTCGGAGGAGGCGGGCGCGCAGGGGGGAGCGGTGACGCGCGCCCGATGGGCGGCGCAGGACGTTCGTCGGGGTCATGGATTGCGGTCTCCGGAGGTGTTGCGGTCAGGGGTGGGGTGACGAAGCAGCCGCATCGAAGGCGTCGAGCGCGACGAGGTCCCGGGCGAGGCGGGCGCGGTCGAGCGCCCGTCCGCCGAAGCTCTGCATCAGCCGCCCCCGCCGATCGAAGAGGAAGAGGTTGGTCGAGGGTTCGGCCCCGTCGTCTCCAGCGCGGTGTACCTGCCGGCCGATGGCGTCGCGGATGCGGGCGGCCTGCCCGGCATCGGTGGCGAGAAGGGTCCAGCGCGCGGCATCGAGGTGGAGGCCGTCGGCGAAGCCCGCGAGGTCGGCGGGCCTGTCGGCGGGATCGACCGAGATGGCGACGAGGCGCAGGTGCGCCCTCACGCCGTCCGGCAGGGCCTTGGCGACCGCCGCCAGGTCGAGCGCCCGCATGACGCACAGGCTCGGGCAGTGGGTGGTGACGAGGCCGACGACCACGAGGTCGTCGGCGAAATCCGCCGCCGTCCGCGCCCGACCGGCCTGGTCGACGGTGGGGCCGCCCGCGACGGTGTCGAGCAGGAACGGCAGGTCGTAGGCGGCCTTCGCCATGTCGCGCGCCGCATCCGCCGAGGCCGGCAGCGGCGCCAGCAGCGACGCCAGCATGGCGAGGCCGGCGATCAGGCGGGCAGGTCGAACGCTCGGCATCGTCGATCCCGTCGGGATCGGTGAGGGTTTCGCCATCATCGGCGTGCTTCCATCGCGCGATCGTCGGAGGCGTTCGCGGTCGTCTTCGACCCGAGCGAGTAGATCGAGTATTGACCCGCCTCGTTGGGGTAGACGTATTGATAGGGGTGGCCCCAGGGGTCGATGAGCGCCTGCGTCTGCTTGAGGTAGGGCCCGGCCCAGCGCGGAGCGTCGGCGGGAGCTTCGACGAGGGCGCGCAACCCGTCCTCCGAGGTGGGATAGGTGCCGTTCTCCATGAAGTAGAGTTCCAGTGCCGTGCTGATGTTCTGTACCTGCAACTGCACCGACTCGGTCTTGGCCTTGTTGAAGTAGCCCATGACCTGGGGTGTCGCGATGGCGGTCAGCACGGCCAGGATACCCATGACCACCAGCAACTCGAGGAGCGTGTAGCCGGCCTGTCGGCGCCGTCGCCGCATGGACCGTGCCCTGCGGCGACCGGATGTTCCGGGATACGGCATCTGTGTCCTTGCTCCTGGCTCAACGATCAGTTCAGGCAGGAGGGTCTCTAAAGCACCCAACAGTTGAATCAAAGCGCAATCGCGCTGGACGTCGATCCTGTGTTTGGCGATGCTTAAAGATAAAATTTTAGACGAATGCGATGTTGTTCTCGCCGCGTGTGCCCGGCCGGGACCCGCGCCGGTACGACCAGGCGCTCAGGCCGCGGCGTCGTGGCGGCCGACGGGATGCAGCGGCGCCGGCAGACGCGGTCGTCCCGGACGCGTTTCGCGCCGATGCGCTCGGGCGGCGAGGTCGGACCGGGGAACGCCGGACGGGGGAGGCCGTCGGCTCCCGGCCCGCTTCAATCCATGGACATGCCCGGCATGGAATGGCCCGCGTGGGGCGTCGCCGCCCCGGCGTTCGGCCCCTTGGCGCCGATGCCTTCCACGGTAAACTCCACCTTGGCGGTGCCGGCATGGTCGAAGACCAGCGTGCCCGGAACCGTCTCGCCCTGCTTCAGCCCGCGCTTCAGGCCGGTGAACATGATGTGGAGGCCGGAAGGGTCCAGCGTGACGGAATGGCCGGGCGGGATCTCCAGCGGCCCGGCGGGCCGCATCCTCATGACGCCGCCGTCCATCGTCATGGAATGCAGCTCGAACCCGGCCGATGCCGCCAGGGAGCCTCCGGTGAGGCGGTCTGGCGCGGTGCCGCGGTTCTCGATCGTGAGATAGCCGCCGCCCACCTGGGCGCCCCCGGGCGTGGCACGGGCCCAGGGCTGGTGGATGACGAGGGTGCCGAGGGTGACGTCGCCGGCCATCGCCGCCATCGGGATGAGGGCGAAGATGGCGAGCCCGGCCAGGCGGCCGGCCGTCCTGAAACGTGTCATGGGGTGGGTCCTGAAGTCCGCCCGCGGCCGTGCGGGAGCGCCGATGCGGGCCGGCCGGGGCTGGGAAAGGGGTCGGGTTCCGTGTCGCGCCGCGTCACGCGGCCGGGGGACCTCGGGACAGGCGCGGGCCGCGCGGACGCGCCATGGCGGGCATAGGCGCGACGGCGCGGAGCCGCGGGGCGGCACGAACGGCGGGGGCGGGCCGCGACAGCGCCGGGGGGACGAGCGCCGCGGCCAGCAGGGCGCAGTCGCCGCAGCAATCGTGCCGGGAGGGTCGGGCCGGGTCGGCCGGGGCCGCGCCCGCGTGGCAGATCGGGACGTGGAGGCCGGGGATGGCGTCTCGGGGCGCTTTGCCCGGCCCAGCCGACGCCGTGGCGCGGCCCAGACCGGCGAGGGTCAGGGCGACGATGAGGGCCGCGACGAGACTGCGCCGCAACCCGGATGCCGTCGGAGTCGCCATGGCGGCGAGGGGAGCGTGACCCGACGGGCCTTGTCAAGGCGGGCGGCCTCCGCCCGCCGCGGGCCACAGGCGACACCATGCGGGCCGAAGCGGCAGATGCCGCCTCCGGCTCGGCACTGGCACGTGTCGGCTTCAGCCCGACCCTGGCCGGCCGACCGCCACTGCGGCACCGCCGGCCGACCGCGACGCGGCCTGGACCAGGGTTTCGAGCCGGGACTGGACGGCCTTCTCGTCGTCGTCGGACGTCACCGTGCCGGCGAAGCGTCCCCGCGCGTCGAGCAGGATCACGGCGACGGTGTGGTCCATGGTGTAGTCGCCCCCGTCGAGCGGCACGCGGCGGTACCCGACCTTGAAGGCGCCCGCCATGGCGGCGAGTTGCGCCGGCGTGCCGACGAAGCCGCGGATGCGCGGATCGAAGGAGCCGAGATAGGCCCGCATGGCTTCGGGCGTGTCGCGCTCGGGGTCCACGGTGACGAAGACGACGTTGAGCCGGTCCGCCTGAGGGCCCATGCGGGCCAGCACGTTGGTGAGCATCTGCAGCGTCACCGGGCAGAAGGCGGGGCAGTGGGTATAGCCGAAGAACAGGGCCGTGGGCCGGCCGCGCAGGTCGGCTTCGGTCACGGGCCGTCCCGTCATCTCCGTCATGGCGAAAGGGCCGCCGATGCGGCGCATGCCGTCGGCCGATTGCACCTGGCCGAAGATCAGCGCCGACAGGCCGAGCGCCAGGGCGGCCGCGAGGCCGCCGATCATCACGATCACGCGACGCTCTGTCATGGGTGGTCTCCGGACGCGATCTGCACGGGGGTGAGATGGGTTCCGCCCGGCGCGGAAGCCATGCCGGGGCGGTGCGGCAGGACGGCACCGGCGACCGGCATCGCGCGTCGGGCGGGTGGACTCACACGTCCACCAGGTACTCGACCTGCGGCCGGCCGTGATGCGGCGACCGGCCGACCCGCGCCCGCACGCCGAAGACGGACCGGATCAGCTCTTCGTCCAGCACCGCCTCCGGCGGGCCGGCGGCGACGATCCGGCCGGCCTGCAGCACCGCCAGGGTGTCGCAGAACATGGCGGCGAGGTTCAAGTCGTGCAGCGCCACCATCACGGTCGCGGGCAGGCGCCGCACGAGGCCCAGGATCTCGAGCTGGTGCCGGATGTCGAGGTGGTTGGTGGGCTCGTCGAGGAGGAGCTCCCGCGGCTCCTGGGCGAGGGCCCGGGCGATCTGCACCCGCTGGCGTTCGCCGCCCGACAGCGTGTGCCAGGGCTGGTCCCGCCGCTCGGCCATGCCGACCTGGTCCAGCGCGGTCTCGACCGCCTCGGCGTCGGCCGTCGTCCAGGGTGCCAGGGCGCCGAGGTGGGGCGTGCGCCCCAGCGCCACGACCTGTCGGACGTTCAGCTGCGCTTCCGTGCCGGCCTGCTGTTCGACGAGGGCGACGCGGCGCGCGACGGCGAGGCGCGGCAGTGCCGCCACGTCCGTGCCGTCCAGCGTCACCACGCCGCTGGCGACGCGGCGCAGACGGCACACGAGGCGGAGCAGGCTCGACTTGCCGGAGCCGTTCGGGCCGACGAGACCCAGGGTGCTGCCCGGTGCCACATCGAGCGTCACCCCGTCGACGATCACCCGTCCGGACGCGGACCAGCGGACGGCGTCGAGGCGGATCGTCACGCGAGGCGCCGCGACCGGTACAGGATGGCGGCGAAGGCCGGCGCCCCGACCAGGGCCGTCACGACGCCGATGGGCAGCACCTGCTGGGGGACGAGGATGCGGGACACGACGTCGGCCAGCACCATGAAGATCGCGCCCATCACCAGCGAGGCCGGCAACAGGCGCGCGTGGCCGGGACCGACGAGGAAGCGCGCCGCATGGGGCACCACCAGCCCGACGAAGCCGATCGACCCCACCATGCTGACCATGGTGGCGGCCATGGCGGCGGTGAGGCCGAAGAGCACGGCCCGCACCCGCCCGACCGGCACGCCGAGCGCCGCCGCCGCATCCGACCCGAAGGCGAAGGCGTCGAGCGCCCTGGCGTGGAAGGCCGCGACCGCGAAGCCCGCCAGCGCGACGGGCGCGGCGAGGTAGACGTCGGGCCAGCGCACGCCGCCGAGGCTGCCGAGCAGCCAGAACATGACGCCGCGCGCCTGTTCGGCGCTGGCCGAGGTCGTCACGATGTAGGAGGTGACGGCGTTGAAGAGCTGCGATCCCGCGACCCCGGCCAGGATGACGCGGTCGGTGCCGCCACCCGCGCCCGCCGCCAGCAGCGCCACCAGCGCCACCGCCGCGACGGCGCCGAGGAAGGCGCCGCCCGACAGCGTGAGCACGTCGCCGCCGAAGCCCACGATCAGCACCGCCACGGCCCCGGTCGAGGCCCCGGCCGAGATGCCGAGCACGTAGGGCTCCGCCAGCGGGTTGCGCAGCAGCGCCTGCAGGATGGCGCCGCAGAGGGCCAGCGTCGCGCCGCAGCAGGCGGCGACCAGGGCGCGGCTGAGACGGTAGTCCCACACGATGCCGGCCTGGATGCGGCTCGGGGCGAAGGCCGTGCCGAAGATCCGGTCGCAGATGGCGCCAAGGGCGGCGGCGAGCGGGATCCTCATCTCGCCGGTCGAGACGGCGAGGCCGATGGCGAGGACCAGCGCGGCGACGGACAGCGCCGCCAGCGCGGCCCGCAGCGGCCACCCGTCCAGCCGAGGCCGACCCTCGTCCCTCATCGCATCGGCCCGGCGGCCGCCATGCCCTTCGCCAGCGCCTCCAGGCCGTCGATGGTGCGGATCGACGGGTTCATGTCCTGGGCGTCCATCACCACCACATGGCCCTCCTTCACGGCACGGAGCTGGCTGACGACCGGGTCGGTGGCGAGGAACCGGCGCTTCACGGCGAGATCGTCGGCCGGGAAGCGGCGCCTGTCCATCTGGCCCACGACGATCACGGCGGGATCGGCGGCCGCGATGCTTTCCCAGCTCGCCAGCGGCCACTCGTCCTCGGTGGTGACGACGTTGCGGGCGCCGAGCGCCTGCATCATGAAGGCCGGGGCGCCGTTCTTGCCGGCCACGAAGGCGTCGCCCTTCTCGTCCTTGCTGGAGAACCAGAACACCACCGGCACGCCCGAAGCCTTGCCGGCGACGGCGGCCTTGGCGGCGGCCTCGCGCGCCCTGAGGTCGGCGATGAGCCTGTCCCCGCGGGCGTCGACGTCGAAGATGCGGGCGAGGTCGTGGATCTCGCCGTAGACGAGGTCCATGCTGAACATCTGCCGGCGCACGCCGTCGCCGCCGCCCGCATTGTCCTTCGCGACGCAGTCCGAGGGCGACACGTAGGTCGGGATCGCGAGATCGGAGAACTGTTGGCGCGTGCCGACGCTGCCGTGCGGGCCGACATGCCACTCGTATTGCGCGGCGACGAGGTCGGGGTTCTGGCCCACGACCGATTCGAAGCTCGGGTCGTTGTCGGCGAGCCGCTTGATCGTGGCGTTCTCGGCCGCAAAGGCCGGCAGCACCGGTCCGAACCAGACGGCCGTCCCGACGATCCGGTCGGCGAGGCCGAGCGAGAGCAGGATCTCCGTGGTGGCCTGGCCGATGGAGACGACGCGCTTCGGCGCGTGGTCGACCGTGACGGCGAGGCCGCAGTTCTGGATCGTCAGCGGGTAGCGGGTCGGCTCGGCGGCGTGGCCGGCCGTGGGGCCGAGGAGCGCGAAGCTCCCGGCGAGCGCCAGCGCGACCGACGCGAGGCGGCGGGCGAAACGGTCAGGCGCCATGGTGGACCTCGAAGCTGGCCGGGGCAGGGAGGGGCTCGGGCGGCCGAAGTGCCGCTGGCGGCTTAGGCGTCGCGGGCCGGCCGCGATGCGCGTCCGGGGCGGGCGATACGTCCCGCCCTCCGCCGCAGCTGAAGCGCCGTCCCGGCGCCGTCGTCGTTTCATCCATGCCGGGGACCCCTCGTCTCTGGCGTTGCATCGGCGGGAAAGGGCCGGAGACGCGACGAGAGGCCGGGCGGCGAGGGGACACCTCGACACCGCCGACACCCCCGAACCGCCCACCGCGATTCCCCAAGGTTCGGTCGAAGGCTGGTTTCCGGGCTGCGGAGGTGCCTTGCGGCGGGGCGTGACGCCTTCCCGGATCATCCGACCCAGTGGCGTGAGTGTCGCGCCTTGACCTTCGATACCGTTGCGGGGGCAGCGCCGGCTTCGCACCGGCTTCCCAATTATCCGCTCCCGAACCGGGAGCGGCACCTTCGACGCCGCCATGGAAGCACGGGACCATGGCCTTGTCACGCCGGAGTCCGGACGCGGATCCGCCGGGCTCGGCGGCGCCATGCGGCCACAGGCCGGGTTGGCTGTTCGTGATGTCGACCATCTCCGACGGCGCAACGATGTCGGCGATGCGGGCGGGGCGGCGCGACGGGTGCAGCAAGCGGGAGCCTCGGGCCAAGGAGCCCCGCGGACGGGGCTGTCGTAATTGTTATAACGTTACAAATTGATCCCTATGGCAGGATGTCGTATGGGTCAAGCTCACTTGAGCCGATGCCATGACCGAGAAGCCCAAACGCCGGGACACTGCGGGGCTGATCGCGGCCGAACTCGCCGGCACGGCGAAGCCGCACACCGCCTACGAGCTGCTCGAACGGCTGCGACCCTCGGGCGTCTTCGCGCCGACGACCGTCTATCGCGCGCTCGAGAAGCTGCTCGCCTCGGGAAAGATCCACCGCATCGAATCGCTGAACGCCTTCGTGGCCTGCCGCGGCGCCGAGGGCGCCCCGCACGATCACGGGCACGGCGAACTCGGCATCGGCTTCACGGTGTGCGATCGCTGTGCCGCCGTGGCGGAATTCGAGGACGCCTCGCTGCAATCGCGCATCGAGGCCGCGGCGGCGGCGGGCGCCTTCGTGCCCCGCTCCAGCATCGTGGAGATCCACGGGCTGTGCGCCGCCTGCGCCGGCGAGGGTCCGGCGGCCGGTCGTCCCTAGAGCAGTATCGGCCTTCTCCGAGTCGCCTTGGCGACTCCAAGCCGGTGAAACTGCTCTCGATTCGGAGCTGGAGCGGATTCGCCGAAGGGGACGGCGCTCTAGACGGCACCGCGTCGCGCGCCTTTGCCGGATCCGTTCCGGCCTGGCACCGCGTGACGTCCGGTCGGGTCGCGGTCGCCGAGCCGGTCCCGACCGAGCCCATCGTCCCTCCGACCGCCTCGCCGCCGCCGACGATTTCTACCGCCACGTGCCTTTGCGGTTGACGCAAAACACGATCTGCAGCAGTTTGGTGAAACGTTTTCGCAGCCGAAGGCTGGGCGGGGTCGACAGGGGAGGCAGACATGGACGACCGTGCGCCCCGAGCCGCCACGGGCAGAGCCAAGCGCGGGGCTCGCGTGACCATCCACGATGTCGCCAAGGCGTCATCCGTGAGTGTCACGACCGCGTCGCAGGCGCTGAGCGGCCAGGGCCGCATGGCCTTGGCGACGCGGGAACGGGTCAAGGCCGCCGCGAAGGCCTTGAGCTTCCGGCCCAACGCCATCGCGCGGGCGCTGCTGAAGCAGCGCAGCTTCACCATCGGGCTGCTGACCAACGACACCTACGGGCGTTTCACCCTGCCGGTGATGGCCGGCATATCGGAAGCGCTCGTCGACCGCGGTGTTTCGGTGTTCCTGTGCTCGGTCGAGCGCGATCCCGTCATCGGCCAGAGCCACGTCGACGCCATGCTGGAGAAGCAGGTCGACGGCATCATCGCATCCGGTAAGCGCCTCGACAGTCGCCTGCCGGTCGACCTGTCCGGCGTCGACGTGCCGGTCGTCTATGCCTATTGCGAGGGCCCTGAGGGCTCCGTCGGTTTCGTGTCGGACGACGGCCAAGGCGCCCGGCTCGCCGTCGCCCACCTCGTCGACCGCGGCTGCCGTCGCATCGCCCACGTCACCGGCCCGGAGGATTTCGCGGTGGTGCACCGGCGGGCCGAGGGCTTCGCCGCGGCGCTCGCCGCGGCGGGCCTCGCTCCCGTCCGCGCCGAGCCGCTGATCGGCGACTGGTCCGAAGCCTGGGGGTTCGCCGCGGCGGGAGCCCTGCTGGAGGGCCCGGCGGCGCCCCCCGACGCCGTGTTCTGCGGCAACGACCAGATCGCGCGCGGGCTGATCGATGCCCTGACGCTGCGCGGGCTGCGCGTGCCGCAGGACGTGGCGGTGATCGGCTTCGACAATTGGGAGATCTTCGCCGCCGCGACCCGACCGCCGCTCACCACGGTCGACATGAACCTCAAGGACCTCGGGCGCCACGCGGGACTGACGTTGCTCGACCTCGTCGAGGGTCGACCCGTCTCGCCCGGGATCCGCAAGCTGCCCTGCAGGCTCGTCGTCCGCGCGTCCAGCGGCTGACCCCTTCGACCCCGGCGCCAACGCTCGTGCCGGGTCCCGCGACAACCCATGGGAGGAAACGATGCATAGCCTCAAGAGCCTGCTGGTCGCCGCCACCGCCCTGGCGGGCTTGGTCCTGCCGACCTTGGCCCTGCCGGCCTCGGCCGAGACCCTGACCATCTGGAGCCGCAGCGGTCAGGGCGACACGCTGGAAGCCGTCGCTAAGGCCTACGACGACACCCACGCCGACAAGGTGTCGATCGTCACCCTGCCGGTCGACGAATTCGTGCAGAAATACGCCACCGCCATCGCGGCCGGCACCGCGCCGGACGCCGTCTCGCTCGACCTCATCCACACCCCCGCCTTCGCCCAGGCGGGGCAGCTGGAGGACCTGACGGACTGGGCGAAGAGCCTGCCGTACTTCGAGGCGCTGTCCCCCGCCCACCTGTCTGTCGGCACCTACCACGGCAGGATCTACGGCCTGCCGCTGACCACGGAAACGTCGGTTCTCGCCTGGAACAAGGACCTGTTCGCGCGGGCCGGGCTCGACCCCGAGAAGGGCCCGAAGACCTGGGCGGAGTGGAAGGCGGATGCCGCCAAGGTGACGGCGCTCGGGGGCGACAGCCGCGGCTTCTACTTCTCCGGGGCCTGCGGGGGTTGCTTCATCTTCACCTTCACGCCGCTGATCTGGGCTTCGGGGGGCGACATCCTGGCCGATGAGGGCGCCAAGGCGACGCTCGACACGCCCCAGCTCAGGGGGGCCGTCGACTTCTACCGATCGCTCGTCGCCGGCGGCATGGTGCCGGCCAGCGCCCGCACCGACACGGGCCCGGATTTCCTGTCGATCGTCGGCGGCCGCATCGGCCTGCAGTCGATCGGAGCCAGCCAGATCGGCGTGCTCATCAACAAGTACCCGAACGTCCACTTCGGCGTGACGCTCATCCCGGGCCCGGACGGCGGCACCTCCTCCTTCGTGGGCGGCAACAACATCGTGGTCACGAAGGGGGCCAAGTCCGTCAAGGCGGTCGAGGCCTTCATGGCCTACGTGTACTCGCTCGAAGGCCAGCGCCTGATGGTGTCGCACGGCAGCCTGCCGGCCCGCTCCGACATCGCCGCCGAGGCGATGAAGGGCCAGGACCCGCGCTACGACGTCGCCGTGGCGGCCATCAAGGTCGGGCGCACGCCCTATTCGCCCGTCTTCAACGACATCATCAACAGCCCGAACGGGCCCTGGGCGCAGATGGTCAACGCCGCGATCTTCGGGAGCGACCCCGCCGCCGCCATCAAGGACGGCCAGGCGCGCATGCAGGACATCATCGACGCCGCGCGGTGAGCCCTCGCGCGATCCCTCGAACTTGACCCTGGGAGCAGCCCGATGTCCGTCACCTCCCTGCCCACCGCCGCCGTCGCGGCGTCGCGTCCCAAAGGTCGCCGCCGCCGCCGGCGCGACCTCGTCGGGCTGCTCTACGTGCTGCCCGCCATGGCGCTGGTGCTGGTCTTCTTCATCGTGCCGATCGGCATGACGGCGTGGATGTCGCTGCACAACTGGCCGCTGCTCGGGCTGCCGCGTTTCATCGGCCTGCGCAACTACGAGCGGCTATGGTCCGACGCGGGCTTCTGGGCGTCGCTGCGCTTCACGCTGGTCTACACCGGGGTGGCGACGGTCGCGATCTTCGCCGTCGCCTTCCCCCTGGCGCTGCTCGTCGAGAAGCCGCGTCCCCTCGCCAGCCTGTTGCGCACTGCCTTCTTCCTGCCCGTGGTGGTGGGCTTCGCCACGGCGGCGCTGCTCTGGGTGTGGCTGCTCAACACCGACAGCGGCCTGTTCAGCCCGGCGCTGCAGGCGCTCGGCATCACGCCGCAGCGGATCAACATCCTCGGGACGTTCGACACCGCCTTCGCCGCCATCGTCGCCATGGTGGTGTGGAAGGTGGCGGGCTTCACCATGATCCTGCTGATGACCGGGCTCCAGGGCATCCCCGCCGACATCGTCGAGGCCGCCCGCATCGACCACGCCGGACCGCTGCAGCGCTTCCGCTTCATCACCCTGCCGCTGATGCGCCGGACGCTGGGCCTCGCCCTCATCCTGTGCATCACCGGCTCGATGCTGGCCTTCGACCAGTTCTACATCATGGTGGCGGGCGGCCCCGGCAACCAGACCCTCACGGCGGTCTACTGGATCTTCAACCAATCCTTCGTGTCGTTCCGCCTCGGCTACGGCGCCGCCCTGTCCATCGTGCTGCTCGCCATCCTGCTCGTTCTCAGCCTCGGCCAGCTCTGGCTCCTGCGCGACCGGGAGGACGCGCGATGAGCCCGCGCCGCCGGCATGGCCGCTCCCGCATGGTCGCCGCCCTCCCGACCCTCGTGGGCGTCATCGTCGCCGCGACCTTCCTGGCCCCCCTGGCCTGGGCCGTCCTGGCCTCCTTCCGCCCGGCCGCCGAGGCCGCGCAGCCACCACTGCCGCCCTGGCCGACGCAGGGCTTCAGCCTCGATGCCTACCGCACGCTCGACAGCGCGAGCGGCGGCCTCTGGCTGCACGCCGCCAACAGCGGCCTCGTCGCCGGCGCGACCGTCGTGCTCAGCGTCGTCGTCAGCCTCTTCGCCGGCTACGGCTTCTCGCGCTACCGGTTCCCGCTGCGCAACACCTGCTTCGTCCTCGTCATGACCACCATGATGGTGCCGTTCCAGTCGATCCTGGTGCCGCTCTTCATCCTGCTGACGCACCTGCACCTGCAGAACACGCTGACGGGGCTCACCCTCGTCTACGTGACGCTGCAACTCCCCTTCTCGATCTTCATGATGCGCAACGCCTTCGACGCGGTGCCGAAGGAGATCGAGGAAGCGGCCCGCATCGACGGCGTGCGCGACCTGCGCCTGCTCGTGCGGGTGCTGCTGCCGCTCGTCATGCCGGGCGTCGCCACGGTGGCGATCTTCGCCTTCCTGAACAGCTGGAACGAGTTCCTCGCCGCCCTGATCTTCCTCAGTGACGAGAACAAATTCACGCTGCCGGTGCTGATGACGGCGGTGCGGGCGGGCCGCTTCGGCTCGATCGACTGGGGCGCCGTGCAGGCCGGCGTCACCGTCATGATGATCCCCTGCCTGGTCGTCTTCCTCGCCCTCCAACGCTTCTACATCCGCGGCCTCACGGCCGGCGCGGTGAAGTGACGTCCTCTCGCACAGGCCCTCTCCGCATGTCCGACACGCCCGCCAACCGCTTCCGCCCGCCGGCCGTCCCCAAGGTGAAGATCGCGGGCTTCTGGGGTCCCCGCATCGATGTGGTGGCCGACAAGACCGTGAACATCCTGTTCGACCGCTGCATCGCGGCCGGCACCCTCGACCAGGTGGATCCGGCCCTGCCGGTGCCGGACCTGCGCATCCCGTTCCAGCACGGCAACAGCGTGACGACCCAGATGTTCTGGGACTCCGACTTCGGCAAGATCATCGAGACCGCCGCCTACGCCATCGACCGCAAGCGCGACCCCGGGCTCGAGCGGCGCATCGACGAGGTCATCGACGCCTATGCCCGGCTTCAGGCCGAGGACGGCTACCTCGACAGCTGGTTCCAGCGCATGCGCCCGGGCGAGCGCTGGACCAACCTGCGCGACTGCCACGAGCTCTACAACATGGGCCACCTCATCGAGGGCGCGGTGGCCTATCACCACGCCACCGGCAAACGCCGCCTCCTCGACGTGATGTGCCGCTGCATGGACCACGTCATCGCGACGCTGGGCCGCGAACCCGGCCAAAAGCGCGGCTATTGCGGGCACCCGGAAGTCGAGCTGGCGCTGGTCAGGCTCGCCCGCGCCACGGGGGAGCGCCGCTACCTCGACCTCGCCACCTATTTCGTCGACGAGCGCGGCCGGAGCCCCAACTACTTCGACGGCGAAGCCGCGGCGCGCGGCGAGTCGGGAGAGGACTTCTGGTTCGGCACGCATGAATACAGCCAGTCGCACCGGCCCGTCCGCGAGCAGGACAAGGTGGTGGGCCACGCCGTGCGCGCCATGTACCTCTACAGCGGCATGGCCGACGTCGCGACCGAGACCGGCGACGGGACGCTCGTGGCACCCCTCGAGCGGCTCTGGGCCGACCTCACCGAGAAGAACCTCTACGTCACGGGCGGCCTCGGGCCGTCGCAGGCCAACGAGGGGTTCACCTTCGACTACGACCTGCCGAACGAGAGCGCCTACGCGGAAACCTGCGCCGCCGTGGCGCTGGTGTTCTGGGCCAGCCGCATGCTCGGGCGCGGCCCCGATGGCCGCTTCGGCGACATCATGGAACAGGCGCTCTACAACGGCGCCCTGTCCGGCCTGTCGCTCGACGGGACGAAGTTCTTCTACGAGAACCCGCTGGCGAGCCGCGGCGACCACAACCGCTGGACCTGGCACCGCTGCCCCTGCTGCCCGCCCAACATCGCCCGGCTCGTGGCCTCGGTCGGCTCCTACGCCTATGGCGAGGCCGAGGGCGAGGCCGCCGTTCACCTCTACTGCGCGGGCGAGGCCGACCTCGACCTCGGGGGCGGACGCCGGCTTCGCCTGCTGCAGGACACCCATTACCCCTGGAGCGGCGCCGTGCGGCTGACGGTGGGGCTCGAGGCGCCGACCGATTTCGTCCTGTCGCTGCGCATCCCGGCCTGGGCGCAGGACCCGACGCTGTCGGTGGGCGGCGAGGCCATCGACGTCGCGGCCGTCCGCGTCAAGGGCTACGCGCGCCTGGCCCGACGCTGGTCGCCGGGCGACGTCGTCGAACTCGACGTCGGCATGACGCCCAAGCGCCTCTACGCCAACCCCAAGGTCCGACAGGATGCGGGCCGCGTCGCCCTGAAGCGCGGCCCCCTGGTCTATTGCGTCGAAGCCGTCGACAACGGCCCGGGGCTCCACGGCCTGTCCCTGCCGGAAGCCGCCGAGATCCGGGACGCGTTCGAGCCGGAATTGCTGGGCGGCGTCGTGGCGCTGAGCGCCGCCGCGCGGACGGACGCGGCGGATTGGGGCGGGGACCTCTACCGCGAAGTCCCGCCACAGCGCCGCGCAGCCGCGCTCCGGGCCGTGCCCTACTACGCCTGGGACAACCGCGCGCCCGGCGAGATGCTGGTCTGGCTGCGGGCGGACGGCGTCGAGGCCTCGGCGCGGGACGGGGAGGGACAGGCGTGAGCGGCGTCGAACTGCGCGGCGTCACCAAGTCCTACGGCCTGGTCGACGTGATCCACGGCGTCGACCTGTCGATCGGCGACGGCGACTTCGTCGTCTTCGTCGGGCCCTCGGGCTGTGGGAAGTCGACGCTGCTGCGCATGATCGCGGGGCTCGAAGAGGTCACGGCCGGGGACATCGCCATCGCGGGCCGGGACGTGACGGATGCCGACCCGTCGGAGCGGGGCATCGCCATGGTGTTCCAATCCTACGCGCTCTACCCCCACATGAGCGTGCGCGACAACATGGGCTTCGGGCTGAAGATGATGAGGCGCCCTGCCGCGGCGGTGGCGTCGCGCGTCGAGGCCGCGGCGGACATCCTGAAGCTCGGACCGCTGCTCGACCGGAAACCCAGCCAGCTGTCGGGCGGGCAGCGCCAGCGCGTCGCCATCGGGCGCGCCATCGTGCGCGACCCCAAAGTGTTCCTGTTCGACGAGCCCCTGTCCAACCTCGACGCCGAGTTGCGCGTCTCGATGCGGATCGAGATCGCGCGCCTGCACCGGGAACTCGGCAACACGATGATCTACGTCACCCACGACCAGACCGAGGCCATGACGCTCGCCGACCGGATCGTGGTGCTGCGCGCGGGCCGCATCGAGCAGACGGGAACGCCGGCCGAGGTCTACGACGATCCCGTCAACACCTTCGTGGCGGGCTTCATCGGCTCGCCGCGCATGAACCTCTTCCAGGGCCGCACCACGCCCGGCGGCGGCGTCACGCTGGGCGGCGTCGTCGTCAGCCCGCCGCCCGCGGCACGCCTCGTCCCGGGCCGGCCCGTCCAGGTCGGTCTGCGGCCCGAGCACCTGCGCGACGCGCGGGCCGGAGAACCCGCCCTCGCCGTGACGGTCGCGTTTTCCGAATATCTCGGCGGCACCAGCTACGTCCACGGCGAGATCGCCGACGGTCAGCCGATCGTGGCCGAGCGCCGCCGGGGTGCGACCCCGGCGCCGGGGGACCGCATCGCCCTCGCCTTCGACCCCGGCGACCTCCGCCTCTTCGACGCCGAAGGGCTGCGCATCCCGTGATCGGGCGCGGGCCATCCGCTCGGGCTGCAGGATCGTCGCGGCATCGCCCCTCGCGGGGACGCTCCGCCGTGCCTTGGTGCTGGACCTCGCGGGTGCGGAGGGCCGTCCCGCGCCTGCGCCGCCTCCGCCGAGCCCGGCACGGTCGGCACCGTTTCGGGACAGCGACCGGGACGAGGCGCGGCCCGTCTGGTATCGTCCGTCGAATGGTGTGATGACGGGACTTCGGTGCTGGAGTCGTGACCCTGGAGCTGCGTCTTGCTATCTGCACCCGACCCGATCCCGCGGCGGAAGCTTTCCGACGAGGTCTTCGACAGACTCAAGCGCATGATCGTATCGGGCGAGGTGCAACCCGGCCAAGCCTTGCCGTCCGAGCGCGATTTGATGGATCGGTTCGGCGTCGGACGGCCGGCGATCCGGGAAGCCATGCAGGCCCTGGCCAACATGGGCCTCATCAGCATCTCGCACGGCGAGCGCTCCCGGGTGTGCCACCTCACGGCGCGCTCCATCACCCAGCAGGTCGACCTCACGGCCCAGATCATGCTCGCGACCTCGCCGCAGTCGCTCGACCACCTCAAGGGTGCCCGCGCCTTCTTCGAGCGCGGCATGGTCCGCGAAGCGGCGCTGAAGGCGGCGGCGCCGGACATCGGCCGCCTGCGGGACACGATCGAACGGCAGCGCGAGGCGCTCGGCGACGCGGATCGCTTCATCGCCGCCGACATGCGGTTCCACACCGAGATCGCCAAGATCTCGGGCAACCCGATCTTCGAGGCCGTCAGCGAGGCCCTGCTCGGCTGGCTGCGGAGCTACCACACCGAGATGCTCATCTGGAGCGGCAAGGAGAACCATACCTTGGCGGAGCATGCCGCGATCCTCGCCGCCATCGAAGCCCGCGACGTGGACGCGGCGGAGCGGGCCATGGAGCGGCACCTCGACAGGTCGGCCGCCCTCTACGTCCACCACGCGTGACGCGACGCGAAAGGGTTCAGGCCGGCCTGAGCCGCGCGACCGCGTAGGCCGGCAGATCGAGCGACCCCGCGGGGCAGGGCCGCTCGTGCGGCCAGCGCCCGTCTCTCGCCTGAGCCATCGCGGCGTCGTCGAGTGTGGCGCAGAGCCATGCGGAAAGGTCGACCGACGCGACGCAGACCGTCTGCGGACGGTCCGTGACGTTGGCGACCCAGACGATGGGGCGTCCCCGGCGGTCGAGCGCCCCCGCGGCGAGCACGCCATCCTCGCGGCTCGACGTGACGGGCACGCGGGCCTGCCCGGCCAGGGCCGCCAATCCGCGTGCGGCGTGGAACACCGGCCGGACGTCCGCCTCGCCCTCCTCCCCGAGGAGGCCGAAATCACCCGTCAGCGCGCCCACGACGAGCATTTCCAAGGCGGCCGGACCCGTGTTGGCGGCATAGCCGACCAGCCAGGAGGCCGCGAACAGGCCCCGCTGACGCGGGTCGCGCCGCGCCATGCAGATCCGCTCCCCGTCGGGGTTGTCCATCGTGCGTGACCCGTAGGGGTTCTGCCGCATGCCGATCGTCGAGGGGCCGATGCGGTAGGGCGCCCCGCCGATGATGGCCCGGCAGGACCGCGTGATGTGCGGCAGGGCCTCCAGGGTCTGCATGACGCTGCGATCGTCGGCCGCGTGGACGATGGGGTTGGTGGTGTGCGTGACGAAGTCGAGCCGGTCGACCGGCGGACGCTTCCGGTTGAACTCCGTGAAGGTGCTGAACATGCCGCCGCCGAGGCGCAGCCCGGGAAAGGCGTGGCGGGCCGCGGCGTAGACCTCCTCCAGCGGTGGGCAGGCCGGCCAGGCGCTGCCGGGCGGCGTGGACTGGCGGTCGACCGAGGGGCTCACCGCGATGGCGTCGAGCTTCAGGCCGGCCTGCCGGACCAGGGCGGCGACGGCGTCCAACTCGTCCCGCGGATCGTCCCGTCCCGGCAGGACGCATTCGAGCACGGATTCCGTGCCGCCGAGCGCCTGGACGCGGGCGAAACCGCGCAATGCCGCGATGCCATGCCCGGTGGAAGGGTCGAAGTGGAACAGCAGGCTCTGCGGTCCCACCTCGCGCAGGCGATCCGCCGCCCGCAGCGTCGCCGCGACCTCCTCGGGCGTGACGACGAGCCCGATGCCGGGCATCGTGCCCGAAGGCTCGTCGAGCGTCAGCACGGCGGCGTCGGCCGGGCCCGCCGCGACGGCGGGCGCATCCCGGCCGCCGTCGAGGGTGAGGCGAACCGCCTGGCGCTGCGGTTCCGCGTCGGGAAGCCGGTACGGCCAGGGCAGGGCGAGGGGCCGGACGTAGGTCTTGAACGACGCGTCCGACCAGTTGCGCTGGTCCTCCATCTCGAAGGCGTCGCCCTCCAGGCGGCAGGTCGCGGCGAGCCCGAGCCGCACCTCGTGGGTGATGGCCCGCATGGACTGGAAGGGCTGCCAGGGCGCGATGAGGTCGGGCATGCGGGTCCGCTCGACCGAGCCGTCGCAATGTTCGATCTGCACCGGACGTCCGGCGAGGTCCCGGATGGGATGGAGCACGCAGAAGCCACAGCGGTTGGTCTCGAACCCGCCCCGGGCGGTGCTCTCGGCCTCGAAAGTGAGGGTGCCGTCGGCCGTCCCCCGGATGGCGACGTCGTAGCTCAGCGTCGCCCCCGCCGCCGACACGCAACGGCCGAGGTAGTGGACCGCGAAGGCGCCCTCGCCCTCGTCGATCCGGAGGTCGACGATGACGGGGGCATAGGTGCCCCAGTCGGCGTCGCGCACCACATAGGCGACGGCGCGCAGGACCTCGATGCCCTGGAAGCGGATCGCGCGCAGGTTCCCGTCGACGAGTTCGGCGACGAGGTCGCCGGCGACGAGCAGCCGCGCTTCGGGGATCGCCGCGACCGTCCCGTACCAGGCGATCAGACTGTCTCTGTCCGTCATCTCGCTCCTCGACCCTTCCCCGGTGCGACGCGGTCAGAAATCCTCCGGATCGACCGGCTTTCGGCTGGCGGCGCCGGCATAGGCGGCCTCGACCAAGGCCAGGGTCTTGAGGTTGTCGCGCCCGGAGGTCTGGGGCTCGCGCCCCTGGCGCAGGCATTCGGCCCAATGGCGCTGGATCGCCAGCACGCTCTCCTGGATGTTGTGCCAGGGCCGTGACGCCCAGGGGAGCAGGGGCGGCGACACGTCCGTCTCGGTCGCGCCCGCCCCGGTGGCGACCGTGAGGCGATAGCCGGCCGAAAGCCGGATCGTGCCCAGCGCCCCGTCGACCTCCACGATGGTCTGCGGAAAGGGATCGTCGGCGAGCTTGGTCGCATAGGAGCAGTCCACGATGGTGGTCACGCCCGAGGCGTGGTCGAGCAGCATCGTGGCGACGTCTTCGCCCTTGATCCTCGGGTTGATGCGCCGCGTACGGGCCGTCAGGCCCGTGACGTCCCCGAACAGGTGACGGGCGACGTCGAGGCTGTGGATGCCGAGGTCCTCGACGATGAAGCGGCTCCCCTCGGCGAGGTACGGCTGGCCGGAAAAGACGTCATAGCCTGAGCGGAACGACACCCGCCCCCAGAACGGCGCGCCGACGTCGCCCCGGTCGAGCACGGCCCGCACCGCCTGGATGGGGCTCTGCCAGCGGAAGTTCTCGTGCACCATCAGGGGGACGCCGGCCTCGGCGCAGGCCGCCACCATGGCGCGGGCGTCGTCCATCGTGGCGGCGAAGGGCTTCTGGCAGATCACCGGCACGCGCCTTCGCGCCGCGAGTTCGACGAGCGGCCGGTGGCTCGACACGGTCGTGGCGACATCGACGAAATCGAGCGCTTCGGCGGCCAGCATGGCTTCGGCGTCGGCGTAACGGCGGTCGATGCCGAACTGGTCGCCCAGCAGGGCCAGCCGGGCAGGGTCGCGGTCGCACAGGGCGACGATCTCGACGTCGGGCAGGTCGCGCCAGGCGTGGAGCTGGTTGACGGCGAAGAAGCCGCAGCCGATCAGCGCGCCGCGCAGGGGGGCGGGGCTCACGACTGACGCGCCACTTGGAGCAGCGCCACGCGCTGCTGGAGCTTCCGTTGCGCCTGGTCGACGACGACGGCCGCGATGATGACAAGGCCCTTGATGACCGTCTGCCAGAAGGAGCTGACCCCCATCATGACGAGGCCGTCTCCCAGGATGCCGATCACGAAGGCGCCGATGACGGTGCCGCCCACCGTGCCGCGACCGCCCGACATCGATGTGCCGCCCAGCACCGCCGCCGCGATGGCGTTGAGCTCGAAGGTTTCCCCGGTGGCGGGATGCGAGGCCATCAGTTCGGAGGCGATGATCAGCCCCACGATGGCGGCGCAGAAGCCCGAGAACATGTAGACGAACATCTTGACGCGATCGACCCGGATGCCCGAAAGGCCCGCCGCGCGCTCGTTGCCGCCGACCGCGAAGACGTGCCGCCCGAGCGGCGTCGAGCGCGCCAGATAGGCCGCCGCCACGGCCACCGCCATCAGCGTCCAGACCGAATAGGGCAGCTGGAGGAAGCGGCCGCCGCCGAGGACGTCGAAGCCCTGGTTGGCATGGGCTTCCGTGCCGGCGAGGTTGGGGAAGGTGCGGCCTTCCGACATCAGGAGGGCGGCGCCGCGCGCCACGTAGAGCGTGCCGAGCGTGGCGATGAACGGCGCCACGTTGAGGCGCGTGATCAACAGACCGTTGACGGCGCCGACCAGGATCCCGAGCACCAGCGTGATCAGCACCGTTTCGGGGACGCTGGACCACAGCGTGTAGCCGATCGGCAGGGCGAGGCCGTTCATGAGGAGGCCGCCCGCCACCATCGAACACAGCCCCACGATGGACCCGACCGAGAGGTCGATCCCACCGGTGACGATGACGAAGGTCATGCCGATGGCCAGGAAGGCGTTCAGCGCGACGTGCTTCGACATCAAGATGAGGTTGGCCGCCGACATGAAGTTCGGTGCCAGGAACGAGAACACGATCAGCACGGCGAAGAGCGCGATGAACGTCCTGAGCTTCATCAGGGTGAGGAGCATCGTGCCGCCGGTGGGGCCGGTGCTCGGGACGGGCTGCGGCACGGCGGTCATGCGGAAACCTTTGCGGGGGCGGTGGGACGGGGAGTCGTCGGCGCGTGGCCGGCCGCCGAGGCCGCCACGACCTTGGCCTCGGTGGCGTCGGCGCGGTCCATCAGGGCGGTGAGCCTGCCGTTGCTCATGACGGCGATCCGGTCGGACAGGGCCATGACCTCCTCGAGGTCGGAGGTGACGAAGACGATGCCGAGGCCCTGGGCGGCGAGCCGGCGCATGGTGAGGAACACGTCCGCCTTGGCGCCGACATCGATGCCGCGCGAGGGCTCGTCCATGAGCAGCACCTTGGGATGGGTCAGCAGGGCCTTGCCGATCACGACCTTCTGCTGGTTGCCGCCGCTCAGCGACGAGACCGGCAGGTCCGTATCGGCGGCCTTGATGGTGAGGTCGGTGACGGCGCCCGCGACGGCCTGGCGCTCGGCCGCGCGTCGGATGTGGATGCCGCGGACGTAGCGGTAGAGGCTCGCCATGGTGAGGTTCTCGGCGATCGACAGGATGCCGACCTGGCCTTCGCGCTGACGGTCCTCGGGAACGAGGGCGAGACCGCGGGCGATGCGGTCCGTCGTGTCGAGGTGGCCGATCGGCCGGCCGTCAAGCGTGAGGCTGCCCGTGGCGAGGCGCTGGCGGCCCATGATGCAGTCGAGCAGCTCGCTGCGTCCCGCGCCCATCAGCCCGTACACGCCGAGGATCTCGCCGGCCCGCAGATCGAACCCGACGTGGTCGACCGCCAGCCCGCCCGTGGCGCGCGGCAGGCTGACGTCCCGCGCTTCGAAGACCACATCGCCGATGCGGTGCCCGACGCCCTTGGCGAAGTCCTTGGCGTCCTGGCCGATCATCTGCCGGACGATCCAGTGGGTGTCGACCTCGCGCATCTCGGCCTGGCCGGTGATGCGCCCGTCCCGCAGGACCGTGATGTAGTCGCCGATGCGGATCAGCTCCTCCAGGCGGTGGCTGATGTACACGACGGCGACGCCCCGGGCCTTGAGGTCGGCGATGACCCGGAACAGCACCTCGACCTCGGTGGCGCTGAGCGCCGAGGTCGGCTCGTCCATGATGAGGATGCGGGCGTCCTGGGCGACGGCCTTGGCGATCTCGACGAGTTGCTGTTGGCCGATGCGGAGGTCTTCCACGAGGGCCCGGGGATCGATGCCGGTCTGCAGGCGCTCCATGAGCGCTGCGGCCCGGCGTTCCTGTTCCCGGTGGTCGATGCCGCGAAGCCCGCGCGTCACCTCGCGCGTCGCGAAGACGTTCTCGGCCACCGACAGGTTGCCGAAGAGGTTGAGCTCCTGGAACACCATGCCGATGCCGTGCGCCACCGCATCGGCCGTCGTGGGGAAGCGGACCGTTTCGCCGTCGAGCACGATGCGGCCGAGCGTCGGCTGCTCGACGCCGGCGATGATCTTCATCAACGTCGACTTGCCGGCGCCGTTCTCGCCGACCAGGACGTTCACGGCTCCCCGACGGACGTCGAAAGTGGCGCGCTTGACCGCCAAGGTGCCCGAATAGGCCTTCGAAACGTCGTCGAGCCTGAGGACGACCTCGTGTCGCGCGGCCGGCGTCATGGTTTCGGCCCCAGGGTGAGTTCGACGGGCGTCATCAGCGGCGGGGCGTCCCCGGGCGCGGCCGAGAAGACGCCGAGCGCCGTGACGTGGCGGCCGACGAGGTCCTGGCGTGGCGCCGCCGACAGCGCCGTCGCGTTCGCCTTGGCGTTCAGCGCCTTGCCGTATTGCGCGTAGTCGACCTGGTTCTTGAAGGAGCCGAACGGGTGAAGCGACAGCATGTCCCGGATGGAGGTGCCCCGCACCACGGGCCCGAGCTGCAACGTCACCGTGCGACCGCCCTGCGTCTTCACGTCGACCGTGGCGGCCCGCGATGCGGTGTTGGCCGCCGTCACGGTGCCGTCGACCTCGGCCGCATAGGTCCAGGGCGCACCCGCCTGGTTCTCCCGGAAGCCGTGACGGGCGCCGGCCTCGTCCGGCGACGCCTTCACGGCCTCGGCGACAGCGTCGTAGGGGGCGGCCTTGGAGCGGATGAAAGGCAGGATCTTGCCGCTCCAGTCCGTCTCCACCATGGCGGCGGGGTCGAAGGAGCCGTCGTTGATGAAGACCGAGGTGGCGCTCTGGGTCGGGTCGACCGCCGGCGTCTTCTCGATGCGGCAGCCCGCGATCGCGAGCGCCAGGCCGGTCAAGCCGGCCAGGGCCAGGGGGGTTGAACGCATCGACGCCACCGAACGAGGAGCAGGCGGGCACCCGACACGGATGCCCGGAGGGACGCGGATCAGGGCTTGAGCTGGAAGGTTTCGAGCTTGGGCGCGTTGTCCTTGGTGATCAGCACGCAGTCCATGAGCTGCTTCTCGGGCTGACCGGTCGACTTGGTCTTGAGATACTGGTCGGCCTGTTCGACCGCCATCTGGGCCTGCCGGTAGGCCGGCTGCAGCACGGTCGCCCTGATGGTGCCGGCCTTGATCTGGTTGTGGAGCCTCAATAGGTTGTCCTTGTCGAGTGCGAGGCGGCTGACGGGTGGTTTTGCGCCGAGGCTCGTGTGTGGC
>NZ_QYBC01000048.1 GCF_004137085.1 Lichenibacterium ramalinae | reverse complement strand
GGACACGCAAGTCCTCGTTGCACCTCGACGGACCCCTTCCGACGACGCCGATCTCACGCGACCCCGTGGGTAGTTACGAGCCGCTTGTCAGCCGCCAGTTCCTCCATCAGCGCTGTTCTCACGCCCATCGTCATGGCGCCAATAAGCTGGCTACGCGCCGCCTTCGAGTCCAGGATACGACCGGCGTGGCAGACCGCTAACATACGATTGACTCGGGTCACGCCCGTGTAGGCGTCGACCCCGACCTCGACGAAATGGGCGCCGAAGGTTGAGATCTGATACTCTTTCTCGAGTTCGGCATACTCAATCTTGTCCTCGCCCGTCAGTTCGCCCGCCGCGGACGCGTCGACGAGCGCGGCCGAGCGATCGCCGCTCGCAACCCGCCCGTCCTCGAGCACGGCGTCGGAGGAAACGAAGCCGAGCTTCTGCGTCACCGCCCCGCGCAGCCTTACGCAGGCGGCACAGACGCCCTCGATCTCGCCGATGTCGATCGCGGCGTAGCTGTTGGCCAGCACACCCTGCGTCGCCAAGACGTCGAACGCCCGCTGCGCAGCCGCCTTTCGAGCCGCAGGAACGACGTCCTCGGGTCGTTTGTGGTTGCTCGGGGAGCGCAACCCAGCCGCACCTTCGGCAACTCTGCTGCGAGAAGCTTCAGGAAGAGACGGCCGTGGCAGCGCTTCGGCCGACTTCCGAGACGCTGCGCTAAAGGGCCAGGATGTCCTCCACGATCATCTGGACGTCGAAAGCTTCGGAGAAGGTGGCGAGGTGGTGGGGCTCGCCGCGCGCCATGCGGGCCACGCCTTCAAGCTGCCGCCGCAACGCGATCGGGCGCGCCGTCTCGTTCGGCATCGCATCGGAAGCGGCCTCGAACGTCCCGTCGGCAAGACGCCGTTCTGCGACGGCCCAGTCTCGCAACCGAACGGCACCGGCATCGCCCTCCAGCGTCCAGCTGTTGTGATCGTCCGTCGTCGTCTCGCCCACGCGGCCCTTCAGGGTCACCGGGACCTCGCCCGCCCGGAAGGTCGTGTCGACAGCCCGCTCCGAACGGCCGGTTTCGGGGAAGCGCACCGTGCCGCTCAATCCCCTGAGAGGCCCGAGGAGGCGACGGCTGAGAAACAGGAAGTGCGAAACCACCTCGCGCGTGAAGCCGCCCTCGGCGCGGGCGTCGAGCCATGCGGCCGCGTCGACCTGCCAGGGACGCGGCCATGCGGCGAAGCCCACCTCGATGGTCAGCCGCCGCGGCGTGCCGACCGCGCCCTCGGAGATCCAGCGTTCCAGGGTCGCCACGCCCAGCGAGGATGCGAAAGGAAAGTTCACCGCCCCGGCGCCCCCGCCCTCGGCCACGAAGGCGCGGGCGTCGGCGAGGTCGACCGCGAGCGGCTTCTCGCAGAACACGCTCCGCCCGGCGTCGAGGGCGGCGCGCGCATGGCCGATGTGGGACGCGGGCGGCGAGGCGACGTAGACGCAGTCGCACGCCGCCACGACGGCCGCCGCGTCGGCGACCCGCGGCACCCCCGGATACGCGGATCCGACGCGGTCCATCGCCGCTTCGACGGGATCCCAAAGGGCCGATATGCGGACCGGCGAAGTGTCCTCTCCGAGCACGGCGTCGAGCATCCTGCGCCCCATGACGCCCGCGCCGATGATGCCGAGCGCGAGGGGTTCATCTGTGGTCATGTCGAGGCCCGTTGGAGCGAGAGGGTTGCGCGCATGCGCGGTGCGTGGAGGCACCTCGCCCGGTGGGGCGAGAAACCTATGGAAGATGTCAGGCGGAGGTTCCCCTTCGCGCCTCCATCTCGAGCAGGAACGCCGCTTCCGGCAGCAGTTCCGTGCCGCCGAGCTTCAGCCGCTCGGGTGCGCCGTCGGCTGACGGCATCAGGCACGCGGGCTCCCCGTAGCTGCCCAAGCCCCCCGACACGGCGATGCGCCCCTCGGCGGGACCGGACGGTACGATCTCGCTCGCCTCGGCGAAAGGCGCCAACTGCCCCGGCGAGGCCAGCAGGATGCGGTCGCCCATCGGCACCGTGTCGGTGGCGCCCCAGATGGTCCACCAGCGGCCCGCCCAGACGTCGAGTCCGGGCTTCGCGGCCCCGTGCCTGTCGAACCGCTCGAAGATGGTCAGCACGCCCTCGACCCATTGGTTGGCCAGACCGTCGACCGCGTTGGTGACGATGGACACCGAAACGTTCCAGTCCGGCACGCAAGCGGTGCGGCTGATGAAGCCCTGGAACGAGCCGGAATGGCCGAACCAGTCGTGGCCCTTGACGGAACCCGAGATGGTGCCGAGCCCGTAGCCGCGATCCCCCTCCGCCTCGGGCACGCGCCGATGCCGACGCGTCATCTCGCGCCGGCTCGCCGCCGACAGGACGCTGGACCCGGCCGCGGGGTCGAGACTCGCCATGAAGCGTGCGAGGTCGCCCGCCGTGCTGACGAAGCCCGTCGCGGCCGCCAGGGCGTCGGTCGGGTTGTGGCCGGGCACGGGAAAGCGCCGGTTGAAGGGGAGGCGCGTGCCGTGCCCTGTCGCCAGGGGCGCGCCGGGCGCCGCCGGCACGTCCGGCGTCGTGGCGGCGAGCCCCGCCGGGCGGACGATCTCACGCATCATCCAATCGCCGTAGCTTTTCCCCGTGACGGCCTCGATGGCGAGGCCCAACAGGCCGAACCCGAGGTTCGAATATTTGAACCGGCTGTTCGCCTCCAAGGTCAACGGCTCATCAAGTTGCCCCCTCAACGACGCCTCGTCGAGGAAGGGGCTGCGGTCCTGCCAATGACCGGAATCGGTGCCGTCGCGCATCAGGCCGCTGCCGTGGGACAAGAGTTGCGCCACCGTCACGGCGCCCACCGCCGGCGTCAGGCCGGTGACGTGGCGACCGACGGGATCGTCGAGGGTCAAGAGGCCGCGCTCGCGCAGCAGCAGGATGGCGACGGCCGTGAAGGTCTTGGAATGCGACGCCACGCGGAAGCGATGCTCCGGCGTCAGCGGCGTCCCGCTATCGAGGTCTGCCACCCCGGAGGCATGCTCCAGCAGAAGCTTGTCGCCGCCGGCGATGGCCAGGACGCAGCCAGGCTGCTCGGTGGCGCGCATCTGGTAGTCGAGCCAGCGCGCGGCGTAGCGCGCCGCTTCTGGGAGCCATTCGGTCATGGGAGCTCCTGTTCGGAGGACACGGAACGAGGCGTCATGCGGATGCGGGGACCGATGGACCATCGGGCACCGCGGCCCAGCACGCCACCGCGTGACCTGGATTTGCCTCGGCCAGCGCCGGATCATCGGCGGCGCAACGTGCGAACGCGATGTGACAACGGCTCCGGAAGCGGCAGCCGGACGGGAGACGGGCGGGGTCGGGAGGCTCGCCAAGGTGTGGGGCTGCTTCGTCGCGCCGCGCGGGATCCATGGACGGCACCGCGGCGAGCAGCGCCCGCGTGTAGGGGTGCCGGGGCCCTGCGAAAAGGGCCGCCCGCGACGCGAGTTCGACGATACGGCCGTAGTACATGACGGCGACACGGTCGGCGACGTATTCCACGACGGCAAGGTTGTGCGAGATGAACAGCAGGGCGAGCCGGAACTCGGCCTGCAGCTCCTTCATCAGGTTCAGGACCTGGGCCTGCACGGATACGTCGAGGGCCGACACGGGCTCGTCGCAGACCAGCAGTTCGGGCCTGAGGATCAGCGCGCGGGCAATGCCGATGCGCTGCAACTGGCCGCCCGACAGCTCGTGCGGGTAGCGGGAGCGGTGCTCGGGCCGGAGCCCCACCCGGGCGAAAATGTCCGCCACGGCTGGCTCTCGGTCGCCGGGGTCGAGCAGGTCCTGGGTGTCCAAGGCCATGCGCACGGAGCCACCAACGGTGCGCCGCGGGTCGAAGCAGGTCTTCGGGTTCTGAAACACGAGCTGGGCGTGGCGGCGCTGGTGCTTCAGGTCACGGGGTCCGAGCGCGAACAGGTCCTGGCCACGCAGCATCACGCGGCCCGATGTCGGGCGTTGGAGCGCCACCGCGGTCCGGCCGAGGGTGCTCTTGCCGCAGCCCGACTCGCCCACGAGGCCAAGCGCTTCGCCGCGTGCGATGGCGAGGTCCACGCCGTCGACAGCGGCGACGTGGCCGGTGACGCCGCCGAACAGCCCGCCACGCACGGGGTAGCGAACGCTCAGCCCCTCGACGGCGAGCACGGGAGGGGGCTTCATGCCGCATCTCCGGCCAGCGCCCAGCAGCGGGCGCGCCCGGCGGGACCGGCCGCGAATACGGGCGGGGCCTCGTCCAGGCAGCGGTCGAGGCCGAGCGCCCGCCGCGTGTCGCAGCGCGGCGCGAAGGCGCAGCCGGGCGGCATGCGGGCGAGGTCGGGGATGCCGCCGGGGATGTCGGTCAGACGTTCTCCGATCTCGCCGAGCCGAGGCGCGGCCCGCAGCAGGCCGCGCGTATAGGGGTGGCGCGGTGCGGCGAACAGGTCGGCGACCGGTCCCTGCTCGACGATGCGGCCCGCGTACATCACGGCAACGCGGTCGGCGAGCTTGGCCACGACGCCGAGATCGTGCGTCACCAGGATCATGGCGGCCCCGATGGCGCGGCACCGCTCCCGCAGCAGGTCGAGGATCTGCGCCTGGACGGTGACGTCGAGCGCGGTGGTGGGCTCGTCGGCGATGAGCAGACGCGGGCGCAGCGCCAGGGCCACGGCGATCATCACGCGTTGGGCCTGTCCTCCCGACAGCTGGTGCGGGTACGCGCTCGCCTTGTCGGCCGGCGCGGGCAGGCCGACGGCGCGGAGCAGCTCCACGGCCGCGTCCCAAGCCTTCGCCCGGCCGAGGCCGTCCCGCATCAGCGGCTCGGCGACCTGCCATCCGATGCGGCGCACGGGGTTGAGACAGCCCTGCGGTTGTTGGAACACGATGCCGATGTCGCGGCCTCGCAGGCGCCGCAAGGCGCGCCGGGGCATGGCGCCGACATCGCGCCCCTCGAAGCGCACCTCACCGCCGAGGATGGAGCCGGGCGGCTCGATCAGCCGGAGCAGCGACAGGGCCAGAACGGACTTGCCCGAGCCGGACTCGCCCACGAGGCACAGCACCTCGCCGGCCGCCACGTCGAGGTCCACCCCGTCGACGGCCTTCAGCTCGCCGCGCGATGTCTTGAAGCTGGTGCGGAGGCCGCGGACGGCGAGCAGTTGCTCACCCGAAGCCGGCCCATCGGAGGCTGTGGTCACAGGGTCAGCCCTGAGGGTCGAGGACATCGCGAAGCCCGTTCCCAAGCACGTTCAAACCGAAGATGGCGACGAACAGCGCGGCGCCCGGGGCCGTCACGGCCCACCACGCCGAGAACAGGTAGGTGCGGGCGTTGACCAGCATGGCCCCCCATTCGGGGATGGGCGGTTGCGCTCCGAGCCCCGCGAAGGACAGCGCCGAGGCGAGCAGGGCCGCGAGCGGCGTGGCATAGGACAGGTAGACGATCAGCGGCGACAGCACGTTGGGCAGCACGGTGCCGAACAGGATCTCGGTTTCGCTGGCGCCCAGAACGCGGGCGCCGTCCACGTAGTCTTCGCGCTTGACCCCGAGCACGGCACTGCGGATGAGGCGCGCGTAGCCCGGGATGCCGGCGATGCCCACCGCCGCCATGCCGGTCCACAGGCTCGGCCCCAGGATCGCCACCACCACCAGCACCATCAGGATGTAGGGGAACGCCAACAGCACGTCGATGAGCCGCATGATGACGCCGTCGACGAGCGCGGAGCCGGCGCCGGCCAGCAGCCCCAGCAGGGTCCCGATGCTGGCCGAGATGGAGGCCGCCACGGCGCAGATGAGCAGGAAGTAGCGGGTGCCGTAGACGATGCGGCTGAACAGGTCCCGCCCGACCTCGTCGGTGCCGAACCAGTGCTGCGGGCTCGGCGGCCTCAGCCGCGCCATCGGGGCGATGGCCAGCGGGTCATAGGGCGCGATGAGCGGTGCAGCGACGGCGCAGACCAGCAGCAGGAGCAGGATGGCGCCCCCCAGCACCGCCGATCGGTCGGCGAGGAGGCGGCCGATCAGACGGCGCCAGCGCGGCTCCACCCGGAGATCCGGCAGGTCGACGAGGGCGTCGGTCACGCAGCCAGCTCCACGCGGGGGTCGACCCAGGCATAGAGGATGTCGGCCACGAGGTTGACGGCGAGGTAGGTGCCGGCGCTGACCAGGATCACCGCCTGAGTGAGGGCGAAGTCTCGCCACCCGATGGCCTCGACGGCGAGCTCGCCGATGCCGTGCCAGCTGAAGATGGTTTCGACGATGAAGGCGCCCCCGAGCAGGTTTCCGATCTGCAGGCCGATCACGGTGAGGACCACCAGGAGGGCGTTGGGCAGGGCGTGGCGCAGCACCAGGGCGATCTCGCCCGTGCCCCGGGCGCGGGCTGCGCGGATGTAGTCGCGTCGCAGCACGTCGATCATGGCGGTGCGGGTGACGCGCGACAGCGGGGCCGCCTCGATCAGGCCGAGCGCCAGCGCCGGCAGCACGATGGCGGCCGGGCCGCGCGGCACTACGGGCAGCCAGCGCAGCCATACCGACACCACCAGGATCAGCAGGAGCCCGAAGAAGAAGGCCGGCATGGAGGTGCCGAACAGGCCGACCGTGGTGGCGGTGACGTCGAGCCAGCTGTTGCGCCGCACGGCGGCCAGGATGCCGGTCCCCATGCCGACCACGAGGGCGATCGACAGGGCCGCGCCGGTCAGCATCAAGGTGTTGAGGTAGCGGAAGCCGATCTCGCTCGACACCGGACGGCGCAGGCGGATCGACTCGCCGAGGTCTCCGTGCAGCAGGCTTTCCACGTAGAGGACGAACTGACGATACCAAGGCAGGTCGAGGTGGTATTTGGCGCGCAGGGCCGCGATGGCTTGCGCTGCGTCGGCCTCCGACATCTGTCCCTGGAACTGGGCCGTCACGGCGTCGGTGGGGATGACCGCCTTGATCAGGAAGGTGATGAGCATGATGCCGACCACCACCGGAACGGCCAGCAGCAGGCGACGCAGGACGTAGCGCGCCATGGCGCTCAGGCCGTTGTCTTGAGGTCGCCGGCGTAAAGGTAGCCGAGGTAGTCGAGTCGATATCCCTGCAGCGTCTTCTGCGTCACCGTGATGGGCCAGTCGGTCAGGATCGGCAGCACGAGACGGTCCTCCAGGATCGAGCGTTGGGCTTCGCTGACGAAGGCCATGCGTTTCGCCGGATCGAGCGCGGCGTCGGCGCCGTCGAGCGAGGCATCGATCGCGGGATTCGGGGGCAGCAGCTTGCGGTGACCCGGCGAGCGGAACAGCTGCGACATGACGCTGGGGTCGGACCAGGTCCAGCGGTTGAGGTCCATGTCCCAATCGGGCTTGAGCAGCGACGGGTAGAAGCTGCCCCAGTCGGCGTTGCTGACGTCGACTTGGACGCCGACAGCGGCGAAGTTGGCCTGGATCACCGCCAGGGCGCGCTCGGTGCTCGGGTCGGCGTAGGACCTGATCGTGAAATGCGCGGCCTTGCCATCCTTCGCGCGGGCACCGCCCTCCCCGCCCTTCCAGCCGATGCCGTCGAGCAGCGACTTCGCTTTGGCGGGATCGTAGGGGACGCCATACTTGACCGCGACGGCGTCGTCGTAGCCGGGGATCCCGCGCGACAGCGGTCCGAGCGCGACCGTGCCGTTCCCACCGAAGGCCGCCTGCAGGACGGCGTCGCGGTCGACCGCATGGCTGAGAGTCCGTCCGGGAAGTCAGGCTGCACAACCTATGCGTCGTAGCAGCATCATGACGGAAGCGGCGTAGAGGAAGGC
>NZ_QYBC01000047.1 GCF_004137085.1 Lichenibacterium ramalinae | reverse complement strand
ATCGCTGCACTCCCTGCTACGCAGGGGGGATGGGTTCCTCGTGGCGCCGCCGGATGGGTTTACCGTGGCGCCTGACACGCCAGATCCGCGAGACTCGCGTCTTTCCCCCACCCAGAAATTCGTCATATCCGTCCAGCGGTGAGCTGCAGGCCGTAATACGCCGCCATCATGCCGAAGAGCGTCACAAGGTAGAGCCCGCAGACCGCGATCGCGTTGATCCGTGGACCCTGCGCCGGAAGCCGTAGGGCGTCTTGGAGGGGCGTGGCTCCACGAAGGATGACGGCGAGAAGGATGGCGATGATTGGGATATGCCCGACCACGTCCAGGTGGCCGAACTCCGGCATGGCAGAGATGAAAACCACCATCAGGGCCAGCGCACCCACCCGCAGCAGCCCACGTCCCACGACCAAATAGAAGGCCAAGCTGAACTCGACGAAACCCGCAATCACGACGACATCGGGGATGGGGAAACCCGCCGCGATGTTTGGATGCGTCGCCATGATTGTCGAGGTCCACTGCGGATAGAGGAATTTCTCGATTGCTGTCCACATTAAGCTGAAGCCAAGGCTTGCACCGAGCAGAGGCAGTCGCCAACGCTGCAGCGGCAAGGTCGACCAGGGCGTCAATGCTAAGTACGCGGCATAGCCAGCGAAGAACACGTAATCGGTCATGTGGAAGACGCCGTATCGGGCCATGCCGATGCCGAACAGTCCCATGAGGGCAAGCGCGGCCAAGGGGCAGGTCCAGCGCCACAACACCAGCACCGCCACAGATCCTTGTAATCCATCGATCACCCAATCATGGCCTAACAGCTCCGGCGTCAGAACGACCTCATTGATGTGTCCCCAGGGCACGATCGCGGCATTATTCCACAGCAGCAGGCAGTAGGCGCCGATCCCGAAGCGGACGATCGCCTCTTCCGCCCAGGCCAGCCGGCCGCCGGTCGACAGCATGCGGGGGCGGAGCCGTGCGAGCCAACCATCCGCGACCAGCCCCGTGAAAACCAGGAGCAGGAAACCGACACAGCAGAGCAGGAATATCGGCGACAGCACGTGCAAGAATGCCACCGGAGGGCGCGTAAGATCCGTCGGTCCGCAGAACCATTTGACGTGTGCTGAGGCTGCGGAGGGGATCAGGGCCGTAACCGTGGCAGCGAGCCAGAGCCTCGAGCGCGGCGGTTCGCACTCGCCAAATTGGTGGTCCATGGCTACAGTTTCCACCATCTTGACTGCAGCGTTGTCGCTCCAGCTCTGACAGGTCGGATACCCTCGCCATCAACTTGCTGCAGCGGAGGGACCGGCCTATCGCATCACATACGAGAGCGCCGACACGGAGTTTCAGCTAAGGGCCTGAGATGCGCGAACTACGCCGCCTCCCGCGGGGTCGGGTGGGTGCTCGCCGGGTTTCTGTCGCCGAGGGCGTGACCCACCAGCCCCGCGCATTCGCCAGCGTGCTCTATGGCTTCCGTGCCTTCGGGCATTCGTGCGGGCTGGCTTGCACGCAAACACGATAGGCGCAGCGGACGCGAGGCGGCGAGCCAAAAAGCACGCAAGCCAGAAAGGCAGGAAGCATGAAAACAGTTGTTCTGGCGAGCCAGAAAGGCGGCGCCGGCAAGACGACCTTGGCGGCGCACCTCGCGGTCGCCATCGAGCAAGCCGGCGACGGCCCGGCCGTGCTGATCGACACGGACCCGCAGGGCTCGCTCTCGGCATGGTGGAATAGCCGCGCGGCCGAGACGCCGACGCTGGCGCCGTCGACCATCGCGGAGCTGCCTACCCGGCTTAAGGCCCTGGACGCGGCTGGCTTTGCCTATGCCGTGATCGACACACCGCCGGCCATCACGGACAGCATCCGGGCGGTGCTGGCGACAGCCGACCTCGTGCTGATCCCCGCACGGCCGAGCCCGCACGACCTCCGGGCTGTCGGCTCGACGGTCGACCTGGCCCACGACGCCGCGCGGCCCTTCGTCTTCGCCGTTACGCAGGCCAAGGCGAACGCCAAGCTCACGACGCAGGCGGTTGCCGCCCTGTCGCAGCACGGCGCCGTGGCGGGCTCCATCGTGCACGATCGGGTCGACTACGCATCATCCATGATCGACGGGCGGACTGTCATTGAGACGGACCCGAAAGGGCGTAGCGCCGCCGAAATGGGCGAGCTGTGGGCCTTCGTTAAAGCACGCATGCACGCAAGCACGAAAAGCAGGAAACGGTAATGGCCGGAAAGCAGAAAGCCCCCGAGCTGTCTGCCGGGCTCCTCGCTGTGAAGGGCACCGCGGCGCCAGCCGTCGACATGAAGCCTCGCGTACCCGAGCCGGAAGCGCCACCCAAGGCCGAGCCCGCAGTCGCGGACGAGCCGGCCGAGAGCGACCGAAACGACGCGCCCCTGAACTTCCGCGTCTCGGCCGACTTCCGGCGCGAGTTCAAGACCTACGCGGCCCAGCACGACCTTAAGCTGAACGAGCTGCTGCGGCGGGCCTTCGACGTCTACAAGCGCCAGGGAGACAGATAGCCCGAGAGCGTGCTTGCGTGCTTTCTGTCTTGCACGGTTATCCGCTACTCCAGCAACCCCATCGCCCTCACGGCTGCGATCATCCGCCGGGCCTCGCCGGCATAGGTGGTCCAGGCCGGCGCCGTGACCTCGTGATAGCGCTCGCCGCCGCCCTCCTCGACCACGTCCGTCCCGACCGTGACCTCGGCCTCGGGGTCGTTCCCGTCCGCCACGCACAGGGCGCGGCCACGCGGGCGATGCGGTCCTCGTCGGACATGCTACGAGCCTTTTCGAGTTCGAGAAGGCCTTTGGGTTGTCACTTCGGCAACAGGTGCAACAGCTTCACCCGGCTTCACGCCCTTCGCAAGCCTGTCGAGGATAAGGGGAGCGCTGGCCCCGAGGTAGAACGCCGTGAGGCTGTTTTGAGCGTCCATCACGACGGGCAGAGTTCCACTGACAAGAGCGAGGATGGCCCGGAAAAGCAGATAGGGGATGCGCTTGTATCGCTCGGGGCAATGGCCGTCGATTTCACTGCACGCCTTAAAGGCGGCTCCTGCCTCGACGGCAAGACTGCCGATGACACCGATCCAGTACGGGCCGACCTCGCCAATGAGGGGCAACGTGAAAGGGGCGGCCGCCACTAGTTATGGGGCATGTGGTGATGGTCAGAGTCCGCGATACCGCCAAGGCGGAAATAGGTCGTTACGGGTGCGAGCACGGTCGCCAGCCGCCGAGCCTCAGCCTGCTTATGAACGAGCTTGAGCACGCTCATCGCAAAATTAGCGGTCAGGAGCACCCCGCCAACGGCAGATAGAACGTAAAACAGAGCGTGAATCACGATGCCCATCCCGTCCTCCTGGCTCGCTGCGAGACCGGAGAGTGACGCTTTTTGTGTTTCTTAGCCGTAAAGGTGGATCGGGACCTTGCCGCCGTCAATCGGCAAATGAGGCCGACCCCGCCGTTTGACACCGCGCCCTCATCCGGGCGTCATGGTAAATTGCGCGACTCACGGGTCGGGCATGATGCGGAGTGTGGATGGCCGGATAGGGCGCTGAAACGAGAAGAGCCCCCAGGTTGGCGCCTGGAGGCTCTTGGAATCGATAGAGGTCTTTGGGGACCGTTTACAGCCCCGAAGCTCTCATGACCTCCCACGGGGAGTCAACGCGCAAATTGGCGTTTGCGTGATCGGTCTCGCTTTGTCCCCAGGACGGCCCCGACGAGGGGCGAAGATGTTAACCGACGAAATCGCGCGGGCCGTGCAATCGGCGCCGCAGTCGAGGCTTGCCGAACTGGCGGCAACGATCTGGCGCGCCTACGGGGCAGGAGCCATCGGTGAGACCGACGCCCAGGCGCTTGCAGAGGCCGTGGAGGCCCGGAAACGCATTCCGGCCGTACCGACACAGCCCCGGCGTGTCGGAAGCCGCCCACGGGCTCCTGAGAGCCTTGAGCGTCGTCGTCGATGGGTGGCGTCGGGATGGGTGCCGCCTACCATCGCCTGCAGGTTCACAGCCGGCGAGCTGTCAGCCTTGTCGGTCGTGGCCGCCCAGGTCGCGAAGCACGGCCGGTGCGACCTGGCGCTGGATCACATCGCGGCGCTGGCCGGCGTCGGCCGAACCACCGTCCGCAACGCCCTCGGCGAGGCTCGGCGGCTCGGGTTCCTCACCGTCGAAGTGCGGCAGCTCCGGGCCTTCCGCAACGATACGAACGTGATCCGCATCGTCGCGTCGGCCTGGCAATCATGGATCTCGATGCGTCGGTCGACGCCAGGGCAGGGGGTGGGCGCAAAACCCTGCGCTGCACGAAATACCCATATTTCTTACGAGGGTAGAAAGAGCAGGGTTCAACCCATTCAACAGGAAACACGGAGATGGTCCCGGTGAAAAGTGTCAGTTGCCCGCATGATGCAACGCTGGTCGCGATGGCCGCACCGAGGGTGCACAGGTGTGACCAGAGCAAACCGCAGCGTTTCGCAGCAATCCGAAGCGTTCTGAAGCCTGCCAGCCCTTCAGTGCGTAAGGTGTGACCCCCCTTCCCTTGTGGTCCTTTGGTGGTCTTTCGCTAGGCCTTGGTGGTCCTCACTAGGCTGGACTAGGCATCGCTAGGCCGCCCACGCTCGCCTCAGGGCTGGGTGAGACAGTCGCGGTCGACGACAAGACAAGATTCCTCGGCATCGTGATAGGCTGGCCTTGGCCACGCGTCCCGGTGCTCGGGGTCCGGCCCGACGCCGCGCAAGGCCTCGACGATGCCCGTGCAACTCGCTGGCGTTAACCCTATGCTGGTCGATGGCCGCCCGTTGGGGTAGGCCCGCGTAGGGAGGATGCTCGATGCGGCTCACTCTAGCCGTCGGCGCACTCGGAATGATGATCGCTGTCGCAGGCTGTTCAAAGGGCGACCCTGGCCAGCAAGGCGCGCAAGGGTCGGAAGGTCCTGCGGGAGCCGCTGGACCGGTCGGTCCCGCAGGACCTCCGGGTCCGGTTGGAGCTGCTGGACCAGCAGGGCCAAAGGGTGATGTTGGAACGCAGGGTCCCTCTGGAAAGATTGGAGACGTTGGGCCAATTGGCCCGGCCGGACCGGCGGGACCAACAGGCGAGGCAGGACAGCCTGGGCCAAAGGGCGAAGTCGGCACCACTGGGCCGGAAGGGCCCATGGGTCCGAAGGGAGAAGCCGGTGGGGTCGGGCCGACTGGGTCTAAAGGCGAAGCAGGTGGTATTGGACCTGTCGGCCCCGCCGGACCCGAAGGGAAGCCGGGCGAGACGGGAGCAGCAGGTCCCGAGGGCAAACCTGGCGCGACCGGCCCCGCAGGGCCAAAGGGCGAGGCAGGCAACATCGGGCCGGTCGGTCCAGCTGGGCCCGAAGGCAAGGCTGGTGCAACAGGCCCAGCCGGTCCGAAAGGTGACGCTGGTAGCACTGGCCCAGTTGGGTCGGCTGGTCCGTCGGGGCCTGCAGGTCCGAAGGGTGACGTTGGTCAGACTGGACCGCAGGGCGCATCTGTTGGTTTCAGAGTGGTGAGCGGCTCGGCGAAAGTGACGTGCGACGCTGGGGAAACGCTGGTCAGCGCAATCTGTCCCAAGGACGGCAGCGCCGTGCACTACACGGGGTCCAACGGTGCCAGCTGCGACGGCACGCCGGACGTGAACGCCGTGATCGTGTGTGCGAAGCAGTAGGATGAGCGACCGATGAAACGACCGGGATTGCGGGTGTCGAGGCTCACGCGATCCCGTCCACTAGGAAAAAGGATACTCCAGCACGCCGGAAGCGGATCAAGGCCGACAGCTCGCGCCAGTCGATCGGGTAGAGCCAGCGGTGGTGCCGGCGGATCGGTATGGAGGTTTGCCTATGCCGAGCTATATCCTTCTCGGCTTCAGGACGCCATCTTGCTGCAGGACTCAGCGCAGGCGCGACAAGCCTTCACGCATTCGTCCATGTCGCCGACCTTTTCGCAGCTTTCGGCGCACTTGGTGGCGATCTCGGCGCATTCGGGGGCCAAATGCTTCGCGTGTGGCGAGCCCAAGATCATAAGATGAGCATGCGTGCGACATACCTCGGCGCAGGCTAGCATCAAGCGGAAGTGCTCCTGTTCGACATGTGGACCGCCGACCTTCAGGCAATGGTTCGACGCCATGCCGAGGCAGGTGGCGTAGCATTTGAGGCAGGTCTCGATGCACTTCTGGGTTTCAGGCAACAGCATTTCCATTCTATGTCTCCGATCCTCAGGTGAAGCCGCTCAGCCCCTATTGTGGGTGGCTATGATGTGCTTTAAGGCTTGGAGGCTGGTGCCGTAGAGCCAGCTGGCGGCGTTCCCGTCACGTTGCCCGCAGACGTCTTGGGAGCAGGCATTTCCGTCACCTCCATCACGGAGTCAGGACCGATCACCATGGCTACGGGATCACCCTTTTTGTCCTTCGCGCGAACGTAGAAGGAAGACGGTGTGACAGTTACCTCAGTATACCCGGCCTTCGTCATCTGGTCCTGGATCTGCTGCCTGATGGCGATCGGCTTTGCACCGTCTTGATCGGCCGTAGCCATCGCTTGGCTGTTCTGAACCACCGGACCTTTGTCGGCGGACTGAGCCTGAGCACCGACCACGCCGGTCAGGAGAGCCAAGCTGCAGCCGGAAATGAGAAGCACCTGTTTCATCGAACTCTCCCAAGGCGGTTTTGCGATCGGGAAAGCGAACGAGGGTAGGCTTAGTTGCCGAGTAGCACATTAAAGGTTGGCCACTCGCCCGAGCGCAACGGCCACCCTGTCCACATCGGACGACAGAGGCGCATCATCGTCTAGGCACAGCCGGTCGAGGACGAACCGCTCTGGCCCGGCCGCCCGGAGCAGGCGAGCATGGTCGCGCTTGGTGGCCTGCCACGCCTCGTCCGATATGCCCGACCGATCCCGCCAGGAACGCTACTCGGCCGCCTGCAGGACTCTGAGCGGAGGAACGATCGGCATGGCGAGGCGCTCGAAAGCCGGCTTGGCGATGAGGTAGCCTTGGATCAGGCGCACCCCGAGGTCGCGCAACGCTTCCAGTTCGTCGGCCGTCTCGATACCCTCGCAGAGTGGCGTGATCCCCAGATCCTCCAAGAGCCGCAGCGTATAGCGCAGGATTGAGCGCTTGACGGGATCGGTATCGATGCCCCGCACCAGATCCATGTCGATCTTGACGATGTCGGGCTGGAACTTGGAGAGCAGCTGGAGGCCGGCATGGCCTGCACCGAAATCGTCGATCGCCGTCTTGAAGCCGATCGCCTTGTAGGTTCTCAGGATGTTGAGAAGGTGGTCCGTTCGAACCCGGAACCGTTGCGGCAGCCCTGACATCCGATCGACATGAGCGTGAGTTCCAGATTCCCCGAGCTGATGATGCAGTGTCGCGATCAACCATTAAAATCGTGATTGCCTCATTCGTCACTATGGATGGAACTATGAGCGATCCCGCCAGGATCGGAACGGGCCACCCGACCGCTCGTAACGCACCGGAGAGCCCCGTAGGCCAGGGCCGCGGCGTGCTGGTGGGTGTCGAGGGTCCCATCCTCGAGAAGATGGTCCAGGGTTGGCCAGGAGGGTACGACACGGGGCCGTACCGGCAGGCGAATGACCTGAGCCGAGGGCATGGCGTGAGCGTTCATGGCCTCTCTCCGATCCTGAACAGGACCACCAGCACGTCGAGGGCGGCGGTCAGCAATGGCAGCTCGCCCGGCAGGGGCGCCTCATCGTCGAGCACGATGCGGTCCAGCATCGCCACGGTCCGTCCGGCCCTCGCCTGGTGCGCCCGCTGGGCCACTGCGCCGTCGAGGACGCGACGGACTCCACCGGCCGTGATGGCCACGCGCGCCACGCCGAGACCGCCTTCCACACCGGACAGCATGGCGGCGTGTTCCTCTCGGAGGGCCATCATCGCGGCCTCGCTCATCTCCCGCGGGGTGCGGCCTGCCTCGATGTCGTAGAGGCAGCTTCGGGCGGACCGGCGGGGCATCTCCATCATGCGGTCGAACCGACCCCGGAGGCGTCCGTAGGCCTCGGCAGCGTTGAACTGCCGCTCGGTCAGGTCACGGCACAGTCGCAGGCGCCCGATCGACGAGCCCCACCGCGGATCCCCGAGGCGTCCATGCCCAGGATGCCGATGGCCGAGGCGGGACAGGTCGGGCTGGCGAGAAGGTCGCCCTCCATGCCCGCGATGCGCCCGGCAATCCACGGCAGCACCAGATGCTCGGCCCTGAACAGGAGGCCGTCACAGACAAAGGGGCCGGCCGGCACGCCCATCAGGACACAGCCGCCGTGAAGGCCACCACCGCGATGGCCGCGATGGTGACGCCCGAAAGCAAGAGGATGGTCTCGAAACGAAGCACGGCGCCGGCCTGAAAGAACTTGACGCTGCCGACAATAGCTGATGATGGGCAGAAAGGGAACTATCTGACCGTTATTTACAGGCATACACGTAGATCAACACATATATACGATGATCTATGCTGATATGTGTTCTGAAATCATTTTCAGCGCCCGCGAAACCTGCATGGGCGACCACGTACCGCCGCGAGCTGCCGGAATACCTCGCTCGTTGAGAGCTTGAGCCAGCCCGCCGAGGCTGGTGATGCCGGAGGCTTGCAGGGACGTGAGGGTCGGCCCGAGGTCGGCGGCCCGGGCTTTTGCCTGCGCCGTCTTCGCCACCGTCCCCATGGCCCGTGTCGCGGCCGTCATCTCGACCCCGGGACGGGTGCCCCCGAGCTTCACGCCACGAGCCTTCGCCGCCGCCAACGCCTTGCGGGTCCGGTCGCCGATCATGCCGGCCTCAAGCTCCGCCACGGCCGCCATTTGCTGAAGCATGAACCGACCGGTGGGTCCCTCGATCTGCGGGAGGTCGCAGAACCGGACGTCCACGCCGGCCTCAAGGAGCTTCGACAGGAAGGCCAAAGAGCGCGTGAGGCGGTCGACCTTTGCGACGACCAGCGGGGCGCGGTGCAGGCGCGCGCAGGCCAAAGCCTTCGCCAGTTCCGGCCGGTCGGCGTTGCGTCCGGATTCCACCTCGACGAACTCACCAACGAGGCGCCAGGCCCCACCGTTGAGGTAGCCAGCCACGGCGGCACGCTGCGCATCGAGCCCAAGCCCAGAGCGACCCTGACGGGCGGTGCTGACGCGGCAGTACGAGACAAAGGGGCCGGTCTGCATGGCTTAACGTTCCGTTCAACGCTCGTTGACTGAAATGTTATGGACCAGCGTCGATGTGCGCTCAAGGACGTCGATGGGGATTTTTCTGGATTTACGGGGCGGATTTGACCGTCGGCCCCGCGCGGCACATATCTTGGACAGTGGGCGCGCGCCCACGCTATCCGGCATCTCACCATGGCCCATCGCGACCACTTCACCT
>NZ_QYBC01000010.1 GCF_004137085.1 Lichenibacterium ramalinae | reverse complement strand
CCCGAGGAGATCATCACCAAGCTGCGTCAGGTCGACGTGCTGGTGTCACAAGGGTCGAACGTGGCGGACGCGATCCGGAGCATCGGAGTTAAGGAATTCACCTATTATCGTTGGCGGCAGGAGTACGGAGGGCTGAAGTCGGACCAGGTCAAGCGGATGAGTGACCTGGAGACCGAGAACAACCGGCTTCGCAAGGCGATCGCGGACCTCACGCTCGACAAGCTGATCCTGCAGGAAGTATCCCGGGGAAACTTCTGAGCCCCGCGCGCCGACGCGTTTGCATCGACCATGTCCGTGACGTGCTGAACACTTCCGAGCGCCGCGCCTGCCGAGCGCTCGGTCAGCATCGGTCGACGCAACGCAAGGCGCCGCGGGGCCGCGATGACGAAGAGAACCTGACGGCCGACCTGATCGAGCTTGCACGTCGGTACGGCCGATACGGCTACCGCAAGGTCAGCGCCCTGCTGCGTGACGCTGGTTGGGTGGTCAACGACAAGCGCGTCGATGGTTCGACAGGCTCACCATGAGGGGATCTGGCGCCAGGAAGGGCTCAAGGTACCAGCCCGGCAGCCGAAACGCGGGTGGCTGTGGCTCGGCGACGGCTCCTGTATCCGGCTTAGGCCCGAGCGCCGGGATCACGTCTGGGCCTACGACTCCGTCGAGGAGCGGACCCACGATGGCCGCAAGTTCCGCATCCTCAACGTCGTGGACGACCTCATCCTGAGCTTGTCGAAGGACACCCATGAGTGCCTGGCCATTCGGGTCAGCCGCAAGCTGAAGTCGATCGACGTGATCGACGTCCTGTCCGACCTGTTCGTCCTGCGTGGCGTACCCGATCATATCCGCTCCGACAACGGTCCGGAGTTCATCGCGAAGGCTGTGCAGAGATGGATCTCGGCCGTCGGAGCTAGAACCGCCTACATCGCGCCCGGTTCACCTTGGGAAAACGGCTATGTCGAAAGCTTCAACGCCCGATTCCGGGACGAGCTGCTCGACGGCTAGATCTGCTTATTCGCTCCGCGAAGCCGAGATCGTCATCGAGAGCTGGCGTCGTCATTACAATGCGATCAGGCCCCATGCATCGCTCGGGTACCGGCCGCCAGCCCCGGAGGTCGTGGTGCCAACCTACGCCGCTTGGCTGGCTGCGCTGACCCGATCTGCTTCGCCGGCCAAGCTACCCGTGGCGCAACGGCCTACGGCGCACTAACATCCATACCGGACCACCAAGTGGGGGCCGATCACTCGCGGCTTCGTTCGCCTATCGGAGCCTGAGACCTGAGGATGGCAGCAACGTCGGCGGTCACGCCGATCACGATCCTTGATCGGCACGCGGCGCCATCCGATCCCTACCGTGTGGGCCGATCCGCGCTCGGGTCGCTGGTGGCCAGGCGTCGGGAAGCTCGACCACTCCGGCAGGACCGGGAGACGGTGCCGTAGTCACGCTCCTGGCGCGAGGGACGGGCCACATGGAGACGGACCACAGGGCAGAGCGGGCAACGGCAGGACCGCTTCGAATGTCGAGCCCCATGATCCCACGAGACCACGCGGAGGGTCTCCGTGACCCGCCAGCTCGCTCGACGAGCCGAGCCCCCCTGCCGATCGAGCGGTGTCGGTCGGCTTCGAGGCAGCGACGTGGAGACGGACGTCTCACCTTGGCGTCTCTGAAGCGAGAGGCGGACGGCCCTGGCCGCCAGCCTCTGGACGGGGCTGGTCGGCGCCCCCCGGTCAAGGGGCGACGCTGCCGGACGTCCACGACCTCGCCCCGCATTCGATCGCGAGACAAGGGGGTCTGACGCCCATGCGTCGGTTGCCACATGGTCGGTCCCGTCGGGCAGTCCGACGTGGCTCGGCGCCTGTTCGGCAACGTCAGGCTCGGAGGATCGAAAGCCGGCGCGGGTCGGACGGCCACCAACCCCGCGCGGCGCTCGACACCTCCTCCCGTTCGAAATCGGAGACGCAGAAGAAGCTGACGTGATCGTACATCCCACCCGCGGCGGCGACCCGGAGTAGGAGCGCCTCGAAGGAGATGTTGGCGAGCGGTGAGCCCGGCAGGCTCGGCGAGACCAACAGCGCCCATTGACGCTCGAGGTACCCCGTATTGTTCTCGTCGGCCGACATGAGGGTCGCATCTGCGGACAGACCCATCCACATCCCGCCGTGGGGGGGGATGTTGACGAAGGCAGGATCGGGCAGCCCCCCGATGCGGGCCGCTCGGAAACGCTCGATGATCTCCTGCACCGCCACCGCCTCGAGTCGACCGGGCACCGAGGCCCGCGCGCGCGCATTCCTGATCTCGCCCTGGATCCGTGACAACGGGTACTCGCCGGCCAGGACGGCGTCGCGCGCAGCCATGGCGGCGATGGGGTCGAGCTTCGTCCAGGTCTTGAAATGTTCCAACGCGTTCAGGGAGACCACGACCAATGGGGCCGACCTCACGTGCTCGAAACCGTCGACGTAGCGGCGAACCATGGCGACGGTCAGCCCCTGCTCACTCGCGACCTGCTTGAGCGCTCCCTCGCCGCAGCCACCCTCCAGTTCCGCCAGGCGCGCGACGAGCCCTGCCGCGCGGTCGACCCACGACCCGTTTCCCCGCCTTCCCACTGGCTCGCCGCGCTCCCCTCGCTAACCTAGTCACGAGAATACACGTTGACCTCGGCGGGGTCCACGCCCATCGATGTATCGCTCTTCAAATCCTGCGATCGGGCGTGCGACGGCCGCCCACGGGCACGCGGTCCGGAGGCCGAGGGAACAGGAGCTGGACAGGGATCGATCGGATCCGGGCAACCAAGGGAGGAGGGTGACATGACCTCGCACGATCAGACGTACCAGGCCATCGTGGAAGCCGCTGCCGGAGGTCTCCGCAAGAGCGGCAAGGTGCCAGAGGTCAGCGACCTGGTGGCAGAGCTCGGGATACCGCGGAGAGAGTTCTATAGACATTTTCGCAACAAGGCCGCACTAAGCGAAAAGATGATCCGCGAAAGCGACCAGACCTACTTCAATGTGGCTGAGATTTTCGTCGATTCTGCCAGCACTGCCCAAGATAAGATCAGAAACTTCCTGCGATGGCGAATGGTGCAACGTGTCTGGTGTGCGGAGATCTCCCGACCGGACGACCTGAAGGCACTCTACCAAGACAGGATCGAATACATGCTGCGAGGTCTATTGCGGGAATTGCACGCTGGCCGGGTCCTTGGGGCTCCCAGGGTATACCAGACCGCGACGGAGATCCTCGAGGCGAACGACCGCCTCGCAGACGACCTCTGTTCGGAGTTGAGCGACGAGGTTCACTTCGAGTACGTGGCCGAGGCCGAGGGTCTGGGCTTTTCGGAGGAGGGAATACGTCTGTGCGATGAACTGTTCGATGTCCACTGGGCGTTCGTCTCGAAGCTGCTGCCCATGCGACCCGCCCCGGCGAGGTCACAGGCCTAAGCGTCATGGCTCGATCCGAGCGTCTCCGAGCGGTCCTGCGACGAGCACGACGGGCCGTCTCGCTCGGGCGACGTCCGACGGTGCCCTCGCTTGGGGGAACGAGACGCGGGCGCGCACCGGAGGTCCTTGACCTCCCATGGCGCCGCCACCCCGAGACACGAACAGCAGACCGGACGAAACGCCCGAGATGCCCATCCGACGTGCGGGTCGACAAAGTATGCGGACATACCTGGAGCCAGATCAGACCAGCTAGGGTTCTGACGCGATCAGACGTTTCACGGCGGGCGTGAGGTATGCGGGTCTGGGCGGCATGTCTCAGACCGTGTCCCTCGCGCTCTCACCGCGGACGCGCCAAGGACTTCAGACGGCCGTCGTCGAGCGGTCAAACACGTGCTGCGTGCTGCTATCGAAGGTCCGCGCAAACGTGTAGCCCGTGATCGTATCGGCGATGGGTCCAGTGGACCGTAGCCACCGCACGGCCGAGGCCGCCAAATGGCTCGACGTGTCCGACGTGTTCAGCGTGCGGGCCGACAGCGACCCTGAATGGGCAGTGCTCGCGTTCCGCCCGGGCGTCGGACCACGTCAGCTCATGTTCGGGGAAGGCCAAGGCCGTGGCGGCGGCAATCGGCGTATAGAAGGATCGCCAGCGCCGGCCGGCGAGCCGAGCTCGGGTGTGAAACTTGGCTGTCTGCCGTCGCACCCGGGTACACGCGACAGAGAGATGGTCGAAGGGGCGCATGGAGGGCGATCCGACCCGCGCAGCTACGAGCCGCTTGTTCCGGCTACGTTTTCTTGCAGAGATGGAATTGAACGTACTTGGGCTCGATGCGGATCATCGCCGGCTTCTCGACGCCGACGAAGAGCCAGTCCAGAGGAGTCCGTGCCACACCTCCGAAGCCTGCATCCTTTTCCATGAAACTGAATAATTTATCCTCACCATGATTACCACTGGTAACCCAAGCTGAGTTGTCGGAAGATGCATGGTTGTCAGATGTCTGTAATGACATCTTTGGAATATTTGATGGTGTCAGAGCAAGGTCCATGTTCCCACCGTGGGACGGGAGACTTCCATCGAAGATGCGTAAATAGCTGCCGCCGATCGTTGGGTCGGCTGGCAGTTCGGCCCACCCCACCCTGGGGCAGCCCTGTTGGAACAATGCGATGCCATCCACTGGAAACCCAGAAAAGTATTCGTCTGCTTTGTTCTTAATATAGAGAGACCATCCAGCCAAGGCGAAGCCCACGACGGCGACCGATGCGCCGACAGACTATTTCGCAGCCTACTCGATGACCTTCTTCCGATACTCGCTCAGTAACTGTCCATTCAAACCGTGCTGGCTGCCATTGTCGGTCATGTCTTTGCCGTGATTCGTTGTCTTTGATTCGGCAAGAATGAAGTGAGTTGCCTCGGAATGCGAGCCAAGGAGCATCCAGTGCGAGTCGGTCACCCACAAACATCCTGAGGTGCTGGCCTGGCTGGTCGACAGCCCGCGTTGGACGTTCCACTTCGCGTTGGCCTCATGCCCCTGGCTTAACGCCGTCGAGAGCTGATCTCCCAGGCTGACCCGCCAGGCACTCAAGCGAGGCTTGTCCCGCTCCGTCGAGGACCTCGTCGCCACATCGACCGCTACATCGGCTGGGCCAACGACGGTCCAAAGCCCTTCGTGCGGATCGACTCGGCGGCCGGCGTCATGGCCAAGCTGAAGACGCACCATCCGACCGAGTCAGAGCAACAAGTAGCCGCGCTGCCTCGCGGACCTCGAGTCCTGGTGAGGTCATGACGGATGCCGGGAGGAAGCAGTGACACTTCGGTGCCATTCGACCACCGAGGCCGTCGATCCGCTCGAGGCGTCCCTGTGACCGCCGCGCAGGGACGTCACCCGACCGGTCCCCGTCGTCGCCGTCTCGGGTGGTGCACCGCGTCGAATCGCTGGACGGACCCAAGCCGAGAGCGAGACGCCAGGTTCCAGGCGAGCTTCGGCCCCGCATGGGGAGGCGGATCGACGTAGCTGCGGATCGCCGCTTCGAACCCTCAAACCTCCTCGAGAGCACCACACCGGAGAAGCGCCTCACCGCCGGGCGGACCCTGGGCCACCTACCCTGCGCCGTAGACGCCGCATGTTCGCCCAGGGGGCGCCGCCCCCGAGCGGACTCGCCCGATCGCAGGACGGGCGTAGTCGAACGGTCCCGTCGATGCGGGTCGCGTCTCGCCTCAAGGGTCACCGTCACCGACCAGCTTGAGCGGCACCCGAAGGGAGACGTGGCTCGTCCCCCCAGCCCATACGGCCACACGCCAGGGTACGTATCGGATCAGCCGCGTGTCGCACCGATCCTACGCCAGAGCCCATGCTCAGCCTCACCTCGAATCACCGACCCTCGAAGTCGCCATCCAGGCGACGCCTCAGCTTCGCGACGGGGGCTGACGACGTCATCAGGGCATCCGACGGAGGCGAAGGAGTCGGTCGGCGCGAACGGCGATATTCGCCGTCGGGGTTCGCGACACGCCTACTGACCAGTCCCTTCGTCAGGTCGCGCGGCGGCGGGCGGCGACCTCATGCCGACGCCACCGAAGACGACCACCCCGTCGACCGTCGTGCCGTCCGGGATGAACACGGCCCCCGCCGCCTCGATCGCGAACCTCATCAGTCTGACCTGTCCGGCACCGACCGGCACTCCGGACTCGTACCGGTTGATCGTCGCCCTGCTGACCTCCGCGGCCACCGCGAGATCGCCCTGCGTCATGTTGAGGATCAGCCGGGCGGCCCTGAGCTGGACCGGCGTCACATGTCCCGCCTTTTCACGCCGAAGCCCTTGACGTCCATCACCCCATCACGCATCTGAGATGCACCATGCATCAATTGCTGCACGGCGACTCACCGCGAGTTGTCCTAGACAGGCACTCTAGCGGCGGTGGGCCTTCCCGTCACGTCCCGGAGGAGCGATGACCACCTACATCCCGAACGCGAGGCCCGCCGCACGGGAGGCCGAAGCGACACCCAGAGCCCCGCTGGCCGCGGTTGACACCCGAGTGGCGCGGATCGGCGCCTTCTCGTGCCAGGGTCTCGAGGAACTCTCGCGCTCCCTCGGCTTCACCGTCGCCGTCGTGGCGGCGGTGAAGGACGCTGACGCTCACCTCGAGCGGCTCCGAGCCCTCTGGTACGCCTCCGGAACGCCGATGGAGCACGAGGCCTGGCCGCTGCCGTTCGACTTCGACAACTTCTTCCATCGTGACTGGTGGAGGATCCCCTTCGACGAACGGTGGTTCGGGCGCGACCACCATCCCCTCGCCGACTGCGTCGAGGACGGGTCCCTCCTCGTCCGGCTGCCGACCGGGATCACGAGGGGCAGCTTCTCGGCCTCCTTCCGAGACGGGCTCTCGGAGCTCAGGTTCGAGGTGGTGGCCCGCCACCCCTCCCAGTGCGTCCGGAGGCGCGCCAGCGGCCGGCCGATCGACGTGAGGTCCCGGTACTCGCGGGCGTCCGCCGGCAATCCGACCCCGGTCGAGGTGCGGGACCTCATCGCCTTCTCTCCGCGCACCCTGCCGCGCGTCGCCGACGTCGCCATGGGCACCCTGGCGCGACTCGGCCGCGAGAGCGACGGTGGCGGCGACGTGGGTGATCGGTGATGGGCGCGTCGACGACGGAAGCGCGGAAGATGACCGCGATCGACGCCGGAGCAGGTCGCCCCCGCTCGGTGGAGAACGGGCCGGGATCCCCGCTCGCCGGGAGCGGGCGGGACCGGCTCCGAGGCGGGGATCGTGACATGAACGGGGGATGCCTCCCGCTACGGAGCCACGACCCGGTCGACGACTTCGTCAGGGCACTGGCAGCCTACTGCGCGGAGGTGGACTCCCTGACCGCGAGGGACACGTCCTGAGCCGGTTCGAGCCTCACGAAGGGGTGGAGCCCCCTCCTCGTGCAGGACCACCAGCGAGCAGTCCGGGCGACGCCTGAGGACCTGCTCGACGAAGGTCGCGGGCCGTCGCAGCGGGACCTTGAACCATGTGGACGAGTCACGGAGGGTGCAGGTCCGGAACCTACCCCGGCCGCCGGCAGGTCGGCTCGCGCCGGACCCTGCCGGGACGGCGTCGCCGATCCTGAGCCGAACCGTCGGCATCCCGAAGCCCCCGTAGCAGCGATCGACGACACCCCCTCGTGCTATGATGGCCACCATGGGCGTCCGGTGGAACTCGGCGTACGCCCGGGCGGCAGCGTCGATGCTGACCTGGAACGCCTCTCCGAGCCGTTCGATGCGTCTCGCGTCAGGTGGAGCGTCGGCCATCGCGGAGCGGACGCGGCTTGGCGGGAGCAGCAACAGCGCACCGAGGCGATCCGCCTGCCTCTCCTCCTCGCTGGTGGCCCGTGCCAGACCCAAGTGACCGAGCATCAAGTGCGCGACCTCGTGGGCGATGGAGAAACGCCGCCGCCGCTCCGCGTGGGCCTCGGGGACGATGATCAAAGGTCCGCGTCGGCCGTCAGGCCGGAGGAGCACGCCGGAAGCACCATCGAATGGCACCGTGAGCACCTGCGCGACCCCGAGGCTCCCGGCCAACTCCTCGATGGGCACGGGTCCGTCCACGTGGTCGAACGCCGAGGACGCCAACGACGCCAGGTCCTCCAATCCGGAGCCGCCCCTCAGAGCCGCATGAACGCGAACGAGTAGGGGCGTGACCCACTCACTCGGACCTGAACTGCTTGATGATGCCTTCAATGGTCAACAGGTCCCGTTCTGACAACTTCTTGACTTCGCGGAAGAGCGCCGCGAGTCGCGGCGACTCGTTCTCCGCATCCGGGTTCTCGCCGACGAGGTCGGCGACGCTCGCCCCGTATTCCGACGCGAGCTTCAGCAGCAGCTCGCTCGACGGGTTCATGGGCCGGTTCTCGAGGTTCCAGAGGTGGGACCTCGAGATCCCCGTCGCCGTCGAGACCGCGGCGATGGAGAGGCGCTTCGCCAGCCGGAGTGACTTCAGCTTCCGATTCAGCTCGGTCAGATCCCGGTCATCCATGTCCCCGCCTCCGACCTGAAGTACGCAACAAGTTCACTCCTGCGTCTGCGTCGCGCTCGCGAGTTTGAGAGAGAACCTGCCAACGTCGGGTTAACCACGTCTCAGTGCGTCCTTGACAGCAGTTCCGGATTCGTAGAGCCCTACCGACATCGCCCTCTGGAAAGGGCGTTTTTTGCCTCTCAGAAAGAGCGCTCCACCCGTCCTGGGCCGAGTGGCTCTCGATTCCACCAGCAGCGGCCTGAACGACCACGCGAGAAGCACGGTGGGCCGGTCTCCTGGTCCGCCTCCGAACACGATCAAAACCTTCTGCACAGGGACCTCGTCGAACGATGCGCAAACTCACTTCCGGGACCCCCGACCAGTATAGACTGCCCGGATTTTCCGACTACGACGGTCCGCAGGAGGATCCCGCCGCGTCGATCGCCGGTGACGAGGGCGCGGGCACCGAGCGCGCTCGGAAGCGTTCCCCCGGAAGGGACGCACGGAGGCCCGTCCAGCCGTCTGCAGCGACCGTCGAGGCCGGCACCAAACCCCTCGGTCCGACAGGCGCGGTAGGTTCGGAAGACCGGAGCGGGGGTGGCGGCAGTTCGGAACGGCTCGCCGGCGAGCTCGAGCCGGAGACGCTCGGGCCGACAGACGGCACCCCAGGGTCCATCGAAGGATCGCCCGAACCCTCTGACCAGACGGGGCCGACAGGCGACGCGGATCGCACCTCGGCGATCTTGCCGCCGATCGTTCGACGGTTGGGGGACCGAAAGCCGAAAGGGGCGGATGACGCGGCGGACAGACCAGCGTCGCGCGGTCCGGCGGAGCGGGCCGACGGAGTCGGTTTCGCCGATCTCGGGGACCTCACCGAAGAGCAGGTCGTCGAAGGCCTCGACGACGCCATGCCCATCCAGCGGTCGATGGCCGCGGTGCTGGACGTGCTCTTCGGCGCGAGGCCGACGCCGCCGTCGAGCGCCGCCAGGCTCGCTGCTCGGGGCAAGCGTTTCGTCGGCTATCGCCGGAACAGCACCGACGAGCAGACCGAGACCAGCCAGCCGCGACAGAGCGACGCCATCGAGGCTTACGCGGCGCGCCTGGGGCTCGTTCGCGTCGCACCGGACTTCTGTGACGAGGGCAAGAGCGGCACCACGACCCACAACAGGCATGAGTTCCTCGAGATGTTCGAGATGGCTCGCCGGCACGAGGTCGACATCATCCTCATCGAGGATCCCGACCGCTTCGCGCGTCGACTGGTCGACGCGCTCCGGTTCTACGAAGAGTTGGAGGCGCTCGGGGTCGAGTTGCACAGCGCCAAGCACGGCAAGCTCGACACCGTGCACATCATGATCCTGGGGTACATGGCCGCGGAGGGCCGCAAGCGCCTCCTGGCGCAGATGGAGGGCGGGAAGCGCGTCGCCGTGAGGAGCGGGAAGCACATGGCCGCCCCGCCCTACGGGTTCGCCAAGGTCGCGGACGCCACCGGGCACAGGGTGGTCGTGGAGGAACGTGCCGAGGTCGTCCGGCGAATCTTCCGGGAGACCATCGCCGGCGTCGGCAGCAGGACGATCGCGAAGAGGCTGGCCGAGGAGGGCATCCCGGGACCGCGGCACTGCGCGCGCCTCGACCGAGGTCGGGGGGCGCCGCTCGGCCGCCAGGCCTCGTGGTCCGCGACCGAGGTGCGCAGCATCATCATGAACCCGGTGATGATGGGATTGGTGGTGTGGGGCAGGACCACCCGTCGTCGCGACCTCACGACGAACGAGATCATGTCCACGGAGAAGGTGCACCAAAACGACGTCGTGGTCGGCCACTCCCCCAACGCCGCGATCGTCAGCCAGGAGACGTGGGTCCTCGCGAACCACGCCCGGGAGAGCCGGAGCTTCGGCCGTGGCTCCGAGAAGAGCAGGGCACAGGTCTACCTGTTGACCCCGGTGATCCGGTGCGGTGCGTGCGGATCGCGCATGCATGCCATGAAGTCCTTCGGCAAGGCCTCCTACAAGTGCGTCAGCTCGCTGTCGACCGACCCCGACAGGTGCTCGGTCACAAAGGGCATCCGCGTGGACTGGGCGGAGGCCGAGACGCTCGCGATAGTTCGCGACCGGATCGTCGACGATGACGAGAACAGGATCTTCGTAGCGCGCTACGAAGGCGATTGCCGGGCGGCGAACGCCAGCAGCGTGCGTGAGCTCGGCAGGACCAGGAGCGAGATCGACAGGGTCCAACGCATGCTGGACCGGAGCTTCGCCGACACAGTCGTGGCGGGTCTCAGCAGCGAGACGATCGAGAGGAACCGCCGTGGCTGGGAACAGGAACTGAGGGCCCTGCGGTCGAGGGAGCGCCAGCTAAGCGAGAGGATCGATCCCAAGGTCGGGATCGAGCGCCTGGACACATTGGCCAAGGGCATGGACCACCTCGTCGCCAACGTCCCGAACAAGCCGGAATTCCCGTCGCAGGTCCAGGTCGCGCAAGCCTTCCGGACGCTCGTCCCGGACATCGTCGTCGAACCGCCGGACGGCCAGGACCGGCGCACGCTCAGGATCACGATCGATCGCGACGCTCTGCTCACGGGGAACCGCGACGCCGACGGCGAGCCCGAGATCGTGTCCGTCACGATCGACGAGAAGGCGGGTTTCGCCCGCGAGTTCGCGGAGCGGCAGAAACGCGAGGACGAGCCGGTGATCGCCGCCATCGGCGGGGATCTCCATACCCTTCCCGACGACGTCTGGGAGCTCGTGCGTAGGGACTTGGACGACATCCGGCTCGCGGGTGACCTTCGTCCCCGGCCGGTGGTGGAGGGCCTCCTGTCCCTGCTCAAGACGGGTGGGAAGTTCACCCGTCTGCCAACCCACCTCGGCGACCCCGAGCTGTTCAACAAGGCGGTTCGCCGCCTGGTGTACTCGGGAGCTTGGGACGCGCTGGTGGCCAACCTGCGCAAGTACAGGCCCGAGTTCCTGGCGGGTGCCGACCTGAGGCGCATGGAGACGACGAGTTGGAAGCGCCAGCAAGACCGCTCGGCCACGTTTCGGGCCTCCCAGCCCGGCGATCGAGAGGAACTCGTCGCGTTAATCGCCGCCAGCGAAGATCCCGAAGAGATGGTCCGCTTCAAGGTCGCGCTCGCATACATCGACGGTCACACTCGCGCCTACACGGCACATGACCTCAAACTCTCCCTCAATTGGACCTCGAACATCACCTGCCAGTATCGCCGCGGGGGTGCGGAGGCACTGAAGGCCAAAACGCCGCCGAAGATCTTGACTCACAAGCGGAAGTTGTCGCCCGAGCAGCGAGCGGAACTCTGCGCCTTGGCTAGGTCCGGCGTCGATCCCGACCGCGCGGGCGAGGACGGCCAGCTTCGAGGCATGCGCCACAGCGACCTCGTCCGGATCTGCAAGGAGCGCTTCGATGTCGAGCACTCGCTGACGGGCATGATCTCCATCATGCGCCGGGAGGGGGTCAACCTCCGCGAAGCCACCCGGGCAGCGTTCCTGGGGAGGCCGGCTGGCTCGACCCCGTCGCTGCCGAACGGGGCCTCGCCGTGAACCTGTGCACCCGCCTCCGACCCGGGGACGGCTTGCTCGTCTCGGACGAGGGCGCGGCGGGAAGTGTGCCCTTCCTGGTCATGTCCCGGTCCGAGACCGGTTGGCTGCTGGCCGACGGTCGGAAGGGAGTGCGTGACTTCGGTACAGCGGAGATCGCCACCGCTGATGCGGAGGGCCGGATCCTGCACCTGCCGCTCGTCGCCGGCTTGACGACCGACCTCATGCTTCAGATGCTTCCCGACTCGATCCGCGAGGAGATCGGCAGGCGCCTCGCGCACGTGCTCCGCGTCGAGCAGCTCCTCGCACGAGGGCTGCGCCTGATGGTCGCCTGTGCCGCGGAACCCGGCGGGATGGGGACGGCCGTCGCGGACGGGGGAGGCGACGAGCACGGCCTCGACGCCCCGAAACCCGTGCCCTGCCCCTCGACGGTTCGGCGTTGGCATCGCGCGTGGGTGGCGGCGGACAAGTGCCCTCTCGCCCTGGCGCCGCAGATCCACCTACGCGGGAACCGAACGCCTCGCTTCGCGCAGACGGACGACGGAACCCCGGGACCTCGCGACCTGATCGGGGAGACGCTGGCGCGCCACCACGAGCGGGGTCGCGGTGCTCCCGCGCGGGCGTACCGATCCTATCGGGAGCAGTGCGTCGGCCTGGCCGTGACGCCCGTCAGCGAGTCGGCGTTCCGGAGGGCCCAGCGGGCGCACGCGTCGACCGATCCCGTCACGAGCACGCCCGACGGGACGGGCACGCAGCCCCCCACGGACTCGCGGATCGCCCATGCCGAGTTCGTCCGGTCCCTCGAGGTCGTCAGAATGCACGACCAGGACAGGGTCACCCCGTCCACCCCCGTCGAGGAACGCCTCCTCGTGCTGGCCGGCTCCCGAGGCGTCGGCGTCTCGACCCTGCTGTCCGCTCACGTGCGCGCGCGGGGGCCGGGAGCGTCGACTTCAAGAGGCGGAACCCTGCTCGTCGAGGCCCCGGCCCCGGCCTACCGGCCCGGGCTCGGGGCCGCGATCCTCAAAGGACTGGGCCTCAACCCCAAGAAGACCATGGGCGTCGAGCAGGAGATAGCGGCCATCAGAACGCAGTTGCGGCACCACGACGTCGGGCTCGTCCTGGTCGACAACGGCCACCTGCTCGTCGAGGGGTCCGCCGAGCACCGCAGGCGATCGTCGAAGTTCGTCGCCGACCTGATCCAGGCTGTGCCGGTCCGCTTCGTCCTGGCCGGCCGACCGCCCCTCCTGGCGCTCCGGGAGTCGCTCGGGCCGCGGGGACCTCGGGTCCACGAGATCCGGCCCTACGAGCCGGACGGCGCCCTGCGCTCGGCGGAGTTCGCCGACATGGCCGCCAGGATGGCGACGGCTCGTGGGAGGTCTTGGCCCACGCCTGCCGACCCGACGCTGTTCGACCGCCTCTGCGCGGCGACCGGGGGCGCTTACGCCGAGGTGGACAGGTACCTGGGTCTGATCGCGGGCGGCTCCGTGCCGATCGTGTCGTCCCTCCTCGCCGAGGTCGACCTCGGTGGGCTGGCGGGCCCTCCCGACCTCGACCCCTTCCGCTGCGAACCTGATCGCCTCCGGGAGGTCTGGTCGATCAGGTCAGCCGACCGCGAAGACCTAGGCAGGGGTCGGTCTCGCCCGTCACGATCCGTCGTCGCGGCCGGCTCGCGTCCCGGACGCGGGATGGGGTCCACCACCTGCCCGGGCCAGCAACAGGAACGAGGATCGTCATGAGCGTGAACAAGCTCCGGATCGGCGTGGACCCGGCACCGCACGAGCCGGCCTACGGGTTGCTGGCGCGCTTGGCGGTCAGGCATGAATGTGCGGAGATCGGAGCCTTCGCCGTCCTCGCCGGGGCTGACGCGACCGTGGCAGCCAAGCCGTTCGCCGACCTGACGGGGTTGGCGGCCTCGCTCACCGGCGAGGATCGCCCGCAACTCCTGCGGCGCTCCATGGTGCGAGACGCCGTCGGCAGGACGACCCTGCTGGGCGAGGTCATAGACCACAGATACAACCCGAGCCTCGCGGGAAACTTCGGGCGTGTCTGCCCCCTGTGCCTCGAAGCGGACCGGCGCCTTCGTTCGGGTCCCGTCGACTGCCGAACTCACCGAAGGTGCTGGTGGGACGTCGCGGCGCTCAGCGTCTGTCACGAGCACCGCGTGGTGCTCCTCAGCCGCTGCCCCTCGTGCGACTCGCGATTGGACCGCACGCGCGTCCAAGTCGCCACCTGCCGTTGCGGACATGACCTGACGACGGCATCGACGCAGGCCGTGGACCCGCACGACACACTCGGCGACGGATATCTCATGGGCCGTCTCGGCGTCGTCCCACGTCGACAGCACCGGGTCCTCGATCAGGTCACGTTCGGCCTGTCGGCGGACATGATGCTGCACGTCGGCCTGGCAGCATGCTGGCCGGCGGCCCCGCCCTTCGCCACCGAGGTCGTCGCTCTCGACCGGGCACGAGCGATGAGCGCCGGCATGCGGGTCCTCGGCCGCGGCCCCGAGGCGTTCAGGGAGGTCCTCGACGCCATGCTCGCCGCGGTGCCCGAGAGCAAGCGATCTCCCACGCGGGTCTACGGCGCCCTGCAGCACAAGCTCAGCACCGCGCACCTGACCTTCGCGTGGCTACGGGACGAGCTCCGGGCACACGCCGAGCGCAACATCCTGCGGAAGCCCGCCACACGCGTGTTCGGCGAGGTGCCGGCAGCCGAGTCCTGGACGACCCTGGGCCAGGTGGCCATCCGCTGCCGCTGCGCCGTGGAGCGTCTCGAAACCATCGGCCGGATCACGGGCATCCTGGACCTCGACTTCCCCGCGTGTCGGTCGACGCCGGTGACCTCGAAGGTCGCGACCGAGTTCGAGACCATCATGGAGGAGAGCATGGAGACGGCCGACGCGATGAAGGCGCTGGGACTGAGCCAGCCGACGTTCAACCAACTCGTCGCGGCCGATCTCCTCCCACGCGCCTTCCCGATCGACGGGACGACCATCCCGGCCCGTTATCGCAAGTCGGACGTCGAGAGCCTGAAGCAGCGCGTGACGGGCGGCGAAGCGCTGACGTCGATGCCGCCCGGGGCTGTCACCATCAGGTCCGCCGTGAGATGGTGCTGCCGTCCCCTGGGCGACATCCTTCGCGTCGTGGTCGAGGGCCAGGTCCCGATCGTCGGCAGGCTCGCCGGCAAGGACGGGGTCTTCGAGGCCGTGGTCTCCAAGTACGCGGTCCTGGCAGCGCTGCCGCGAGAGACGGATCCCGACCTCGTCTCGATCCCAGAGGTCCGGCGGACGCTCGGTGTCTCGCAAGGGACGATCGCCGTCCTGAGGTCCCAGGGGCTGCTGCCCCGGTACAAGGGCCGGAACGAGATCCGCGTCGTCTTCGGCGTGCAGGCCCAGCAGCTGAAGGCCTTGGACGCCTCCGTCATCGGGACGATGCGCCTCGCATCTGCCGTCTCGCCGCGGACGCACCCGACCATCGTCCATCGTCTCCTGCAGATGGCCAACGTCGAACCGCTCGTCCCGGCCCCCGAACCGCTCTTTCCCCGGGCCGACGCCGTCGCCGTCGTCCGGGCCTGGACCGAGCAGGTCGGCCGTTCGTTCTCGATCTGAGGGCGGACATTCCAACGGACGGCTCGCGGCGCCGAGCCGCCTTGGGACCGCTGGCGTGGGATCGAGGTCAGATCCCGTCCAGCCGGCGTCAGTCCCGGGCCGTGAAGTCGTCCGGCCGGATCGCGGCCGCCAGGCTGGCCGGCAGACGCTCAACGGTCTTGGAGAGCAGACGGCCGGTGGCGACAGCGCCCCACAAGGCCCTCAGGCCGTCCGGGGTGATCAGATGGCCGACCACAGTCGACTTGTCGATGCCCTTCAAGCTATCGGCCAGCAGAGTCGTCGTGGCAACCAACAAGGGACGGCCGGTCCTGTGAGGGACCATCGAGAACTGCCACACTGACGCGCATCTGCCGAAAGTCATGCGCCGCACCTTCTTCAGCAAGAGGCATGGGCAGCGGCTTGGTGCACTGTCTGATCGTCCACCGGGTCGCCACGACGCGAGTGTCGAGGCGCCTGACAGTTGGTAAGCTTCTCCGTCTGCGACGCCGACGGCGATCCTCGACCGGCACTACGACGCGGCGCCGGACGACTTCCGTCGACTATCGAAAGCTCGAAGCCGGATCTTCGGTGACCGTGGAGGCCGTTGCAGGAACTATCCGGTCGGGCGCTCGGTGCGGCATCGTCGGGCGCAACACCTGGCAGCACGAGCGCGAGCCAGCAGAACAGGTCCTGGGCGAGATCGCAAAGCTGAACCGTGGCGTCGAGTGCGACAACTAAAAGCCTTGTGGAACGCTCGTCCCAGCCGCGAGATCCACCCTACGCTCGGCGAGATCAATCCACTCGGCGCGAGCTGCCTCGACCAGGACGAGTTCTGCCCATCGGGTGGACGGCAGATCTACTGAGTGTCACTAATGCTGAACCATCGCTCATTGGAACCGAGGCTGGCCATCGCGCCGGCGCCCCCGATCAGTCCCGACCGGGCAAGAGGACACGACGCGCATCGTCGGTGACCGTCCCTAGAACAAATCGTGATCTGGCGGAGTCACCGGATCGCGTGAAGATGCTCGCAGAAACAAAGATCTAGATGTGAGCTTTCCATAGGTTGTCCATCCGATCCGAACCGAGGAAGCTGAGGTTGCGACGCTTCAGCCCCAAGGAAGGGACCGGATGAACATCCACAAGAATGCCCGTTTGACGCCGATCGGTCGAGAGCGACTGGTGCGGTAGGTGGAGAGCGGGCAGACGCCGGAGGCGGCCGCACAAGCCGCAGGCGTCTGCCCGCGGACGGCCTGGAAATGGCTCGCCCGGTATCGGGCCGAAGGCGTGGCTGGCCTTCGGGATCGGTCGTCGCGGCCGCATCGCCTACGCGCCCGACGCCCATCCAGATCGTGACGCAGAGCCTGCAACGCGAGCGCCGGGCGTGCTCGGCCGGCGGCGACACGCCCGTGCCGGCGGTGGCGGGGGCGTTCGGCGAGGTCTTCGCGATGGCCGACCTCCGGCTCGCCTACGCCCTGTCCTGCCATCGGGCCCAGGGGAGTCAGGCGAGGCTCGTGGTGGCGTCGTTGGCCGACACGCCCATGCTGACCCGAACTGGCTCTACACCGCCCTTACCCGGGCCGAGGAGACGGTCGTCCTCGTCGGGACGCCAGGGATCCTAGGGCGCGTGATGGCCCGGCCCCCGGCTCACGAGCGTAGGGTCACGGGCTGCACCTTCGAGATCGCCCCCCTCGACCTGAGCTCGGCGAACGACTCGCGAGTGCGGCCGTCGATCTCGGAGGGAGTCCTCGCGATGCCGATGGGGAAGGGCAAACGACCTCTCGCACCCCGCACCGACCTGTCACACGTCCCCGAAGAGACCGTGCTCTCGTCATGACGCTTCATTCATAGCGCCATGTATGTTATAGCACTCACTAACCTGCTTAGTGAGTGCCCTAGCATGCCTCGTGCGGTCACCCTGTCCACCGATGAGCTAGCCGGGCTGTCTCGGATGGGCGACACGATCCGGCTCGCGCGTCTGCGTCGCAACCTGAGCCAGGCCGAGTTGGCCGATCGCATGGGAGTGGTCCGCTCGACCGTCGCCGCGATCGAGGCGGGCAGGCCAGGATCGAGGGTCGACGTCCTGCTGAGGGCCCTCGTGACCCTGGGTTACACTGATCGGCTCAGCGAGATCCTCGCATCGGACCCCATCGGGGACGACATGGACCTCGACGTCGGGCGCCAACGGGGTGGGAGGCGTCCCGATGTGGGAGCTTTCTGAGGCGGGGCGCATCGACACGTTGTTCGTCTTCAGACGATCTGGGACGGGTCACGTCGTGGTGGGCGTCCTCGTCTTCGAAGGCAGGGGCCGCGTCCGTCGAGGCCGCTTCCAGTACGCCCCGAGCTACCTGCGAGACGGCGGGCGTTGGGCGATCGATCCCGTCTCGCTCCAACTGGGCCCGCGCTGGCGGAACGCGTCCCCGTCCGAGGCGCCCCTGGCCTTCCACGACTCCGGTCCGGACGGGTGGGGCAAGAGCATCGTCGACCGCGCCTACCCGGACCTCGAGCTCGGCATGGCCGAGTACCTCGCGTCGAGAGGAGGTCGGAGGACCGGTGATCTCCTCTACGGGCCGACCCCCGAGCGACCCGACACGTGGCGCCCGACGGCCGAACCGAGCCGCGGCTCCGCCGCCGAGGATGACGTGGGCATGCTGCTCGACGCCGCCATGGAGGCGGAGGAGGGTACGGCGACCGCGGACCAACTCGCGCTGCTGGTGCCGAGCAGCGCCGTCGGCGGGGCGCGGCCCAAGGCGAGGGTTCGGGTCGACGGGGTGGACTGGATCGCGAAGTTCCCGGCCTCGTCCGACCGCTTCGACGACCCGAGGATGGAGGCCGTCTGCCTCGACGTCGCCGAAGCCGCGGGGATCGCGGTGCCGGAGAGGAGGCTCCTGCGCCTGCGCCGTGGCACGGCCCTGCTCGTCAGGCGGTTCGACCGCGACGAGCGCGGTGGGGCGCTCGCCTATCTAAGCGCGGGCACCCTGCTGCGACAGGGTATCGACGTCTACGGCACGAACCAGACCTACCTGGACATCGCCCTCGTCGGCCAGCGCATCGGCGTACCGGGCACGAGGGAGGAGATGTACCGTCGATACGTCGTCAACTCGCTCCTGCACAACACGGACGATCACCTCAGGAACCACGCCTTCATCGGTGACGCCGGCGGCTGGCGGCTCTCTCCCGCGTTCGACGTCGTCCCTCACGTGGGGCGACAGACGCACGTCTGCGCCGCCGCCCCTGGGATCGGGCATGGACGTGATCCCCTCGGGGCGCGCCACGTCCACCGGAGGTTCGGATTCGACGCCACGATCGGCGAGGCCGTCTACGAGCGGGCGCTGACGGCCTTCTCACGGATCCGCGAGTTCATGGACGCCCGCGAGGTGACGGAGGGGGATCGCGCCTTCGTCCTCCACAGACTGGGTGCGTGAGTCGGTCCCGACCGGCCCCTCTCGGGCATGGGGCGCCCGAGGACGAAGGAGGACGCCGGCGGGCCCGTGGACAGCGCCGGCGTGCCCGTCGCCGGGGCGGGCGACGTGCGCAAGCTCGTCGTGACCAGGCGCGAGGTTAGGGAGGCGCTTCGGCAGATGGCGGACGGCCCGCTGGAAGTCCTATCTGGACGGTGGTCTGGCGCCGGGAGCCGGGACGAGGACCTCGGCCCGGTCGCGCCCGCCCTCGTGGCCGTGATCCCGGCCGTCCGCTTCCGCACGGCCCCGATCGGGTTCGGCGCCCTTGGGCCGTGGTGCGCGACGGTCGGCGTCGCGGCGCTCCGAGCGTTGGACGACGGCTTCGGCCGGGGCCGCCTTCGCTCGCTCGAGGTCGACCTTGGCGAACTCCGGCGTGGCGGGGAAGGGGCGACGAGGGCCTTGGCGCTCCTCGACCAGGCCCTGGCTCACGCGGCGCATCGCCGGGCCGCGCGCCCGCCGTCGAGCCGGGGACCCACGAAGGACGACGAAGACCAGGAACGCGACGATCCATGACCGTGGTTCCGCAGTGGTCTCGTCGTCTCCACCGTACCTTCCTCTTGGCTCCGTACCAGGGGTCGACGGCCCCCTAAGTCCGGTCGTGCCGCCTCACCCCTTTGGATCGACCGCCCGTCGGATCACGCCGCTTGCCCGATCCCGGAAGCGATGAAGCTGCGTGGTCCATCCGTCGTCGAGTTCCGCATCGTACCACGGCGACGCGTTGACCATAGCCTCGACCACCGCCCGCGTCGTCTGTGCCGTCTCGATGAAGAGATCGCCGTCCACGACGTCCGCCCGTGGCAGCCGGTCGTCCCGATCCTGACCGGTGTCCAAGTGCCCGCTCCCGCTGCGACGAGGGGCCATCGCCCCACGGATCCAGGGCGTGGCGCCGTGGCCTCTCACGGGCAGCGGGCGCGAAGATGCTTGGCCGGTCCTCGAGCGATCGGAGGCGCGAGGACGCGCCTCGAGGAGCCTAGAGCCTGACGGAGAGGCGGTCGGAGCCGTCACGGAGAATGGCGGCGGCAGGTGGGTCGACGCATGCACGCGGATCCACGCGGACCAGGCCCACGAAGCCGACCGTGGTCAGCGCCCCCCCGAGGAGGCCGACGAGGGCGATGCTGGCGAGGACGGCCCTCTGCCATCGGATCCGGCGCCTGAGGCCGTCGAACACGGCGGTGAAGCGGTCGTCGATCGCCGCGTAGTCAGACAGGATCTTGGACCTCTGCCGGGAGACCTCCGCCTCGATCGCACCGAGAGTCAGCCTCTGGTTCTCGAGGGCGAGCCACAGCAGGAGGACGAACACCCACGCCCCGGCCAGGACGGCGACGTCGATCCAGAACTCGCCGCCGCAGTCCTTCGCCGGCTTCAGCTGGGACGCGACCACCACCGTGGCGACCGGGATCCCGAGCATCTGTCCCTGCACGTCGACGAAGGTCTTGTGGATCTTCGAGAGGTAGTCGAGCCGCGCGTCCTCGACGTCGCTCCTCACCTTGTCGTACGAGAACTCCGACGCGAAGAGCCGGTACCCGTCCCTCACGCCGGCCAGCACCTCGTCGAGCCGCCTCAGGACGTGCCCGAGGCGTCCCTGCCGGGGCTGGCCGGCCGCCACCCCGACCACGACCTCGGCCAGGATGGCCAGCTTCTGCTCGCGGTGCGTGTCATCTCCGAACGTCGCCAGCAGACCGGCGGCGGCCTCCGCGGGGGTCGCCGCGACGTCCGCGGCGTCATAGGTCACGGGCATCGGCATGCGCCCGTCCTTCATGAACATCATCTCGCGTCGGATCGGGTCCAGGAAGACCGCCGCCTGTCCGAGGAGACCGACCAGGGCCAGCACCCGCCTGTAGGCTTCCAGGTCGGCCGGCGGCGGGACCGTCGACCGATGGTACCGACCGTCGATGACGTAGAAGTCCACTGGCTCGGCGATGGTCGCGCCCGGCCATGCCAGGAGGGCGTCGAGGTTCCTGGCGAGCAGGCCGAGCGTGGGCTTCGGCGCGTCCAGCCGCACCCTGACCGTCGCCCCGAGCACGACGTCCTCCGGCTCGGACAGGAGGACGATCCCGGTGTCCGAGGCGGCGCGGTCGTCGCGTTCGACCAAGGCCAGGTCGTCGCGGACGCCGACCGTGGCGACGTGCAGCGATCCCTCGTCCCCCTCCGGGTCGAAGGTGACGTTGTCGTAGACGACGATCAGCCGGTCGAACCCGATCTCAGGCATCGACGCCGACGTCCTCCGACAGCTTGGCCTTCAGGTCGGCCGGCAGGTCCCGCACGACGAGCGTCTCGTCGGCGGCCCTGTACTCGATCTGTCCCGCCGTGAGGGCGGCGCGGTCGAACTCGATCGACCAGAGCGGGGTCTTGGCGCGATAGGACACGAGCAGCCTGAGGGTGCGGGCGTCCGGGACGAAGCCCTCGCTCAGACCGCGCGCGGGATCCGCCAGCACGGCGACCAGGGAGGCGGGATCGTCGGGCACGAGTTCGTTGGCGAACGTCTGGAACTCGAGCTCCTCACGCTCCTGGTACGACCTGAAGCAGATGCCCCGGGCGCGCGACAGGAAGGCCTCCCGCTCGACGAGGTCCATGCCCCTGCCGTCGGCGAACGTCCGCAGGGCCTCGACGAGCCGCTGCGTCTCGGCCTTTGCCTGCATGGTCAGGTCGCAACCGAGGAACTCCTTGAAGTAGTCGGCCACGTCACCCTTCCCCTTGAGGAAGTTCACGTACCGCCTCTCGTCGGCGCGCCACCCTTCGATCGCGACCCGGCCAGCGAAGCGGAAGCCGTCGAGGTCGAGGTGTGGGGCGTCGCTCACCCCGCTCAGATCGCGGGCCAGCGCGGCGCCGACCTTGTCGTTCAGGATGGCGACAAGCAGGAACTGTCCGGCGTCGTCCTCGAAGTGGGCGAAGAAGACGTGCCCGAAGCCGGCGTTCGGCTTGCGGCGGGCCTGCGTGAGCAGCGTCCCCATCATGCGCTCGGTCATGTGGCGGAAGCCCCGGCCGTCGCCGTCGAGGTACTCCCTGAGATACCGCTGCGTCGGGTAGTTGTCCTCGTCGGCGGCGAACCTCCCGTGCGCCTTCCCGGTCCGGCGACCGTACAGGGCGTGAAGGTCGTCGATGACCCTCTGCGCCGTCGGCGACACGGCCATCTCCCTGTCACTGAGGCGCACGTCCAACGTCGTGCCCGAGCGAGTGAGGTCGTGCACGGCGACGCCGATGATCCGATTGGCCAATTCGCCCCGCCGTTGATTCTCTGGAAGTCGAGATAGCGATTGTGCGCATTCGCCGGGACGAACGAAAGCCATCTCGGCGGTTTCAGAGCCACTCATCTCGTCACACCGGGCGATGTGTGACGAAGCGTCAGACGATCGCACGGACGAGCCGGAAGCGATGCGACCTGCCCCCGACGCCCGCTACGTCGGCCTTGCGTCCATGACTGACCTCATCGCCCGCCCGCCGGAGTGGGTCTCGAGCGTCTTGGAACATAGGCGCTCGTCGCGGCACGAGCCATAGAGCCGTCGGCAACGTCCTAGACGCGTCGATGGGCGCCGAGCCCGCGACGAGGGCGCTCGCTGTGGCCGACGACCCTATCGACGCCCCCCAATGGTGCGGCCGCGTGCAGATCGACGCCTCGATCGGTCGCTGCGGGCGAGCCGCGCCCTGCGAGGCCCGTGACGTCAGGCGGCCGACGGACCCCTCGCGAAGACGGAAGCCGCTGTCTCCCTCCTCGCCGACGCGGAAGAGCGGGGCAGCTTCGAGACCATGCCGCCTACCGGACGGCCCAGCCGTACCAAAAGGCGCAGGGCCCGACCCGCGGCATCGGAAGGCAACCTACTGCATCAGAGCCGGATCGTCTCCTCGCGAGCGCTTGGAGGGTGCAGCGAGAGTTGGAGAGCGCAAAATGTTGCACGTTATGCGGCAGATGCGGACGTGATCCCTGTGTCGCTATCTAGTTCCGTTTCATTTTATGATGTCCCGAGCGGAGGAGAGGCATAAATACCCTCTTGACTTTCGTCTAAAGACCATCTGCATCGCTGCAGACCCAAGGCAACCTACTATATGTCTACATAACTAAGAACGTCGAAATGCTCTTGCCACTCTGGACATACAGCACCTTCCCATCTCAGCTATGCCCGTGACACTCGAAAACGCGATTTTTCGGCCCAGTCCTCGGAAGGATCGAGCTCGGACTCTGCAACTTAGCGACCGCGTCGCGCAAGGTTCGCCTCGACCTGCGTAGGTCGATGCCGATCCTGTGGCGAACCGTGCGGACGGGGCGGTACGGCCCACACCGTCGGGATGCTCAAAGGCGGTATGGCCCTGTGAAGAGGTCCCCCAATGCCCGTCGGGCCAAGTAGGTCAACCTGCGACGCCTTAAGTGCTCGGGCCTGTCGTGCAGCATGTGGCACCGCTGGCACAGCGCCACGAGGTTCGAGGCGTTGTTGTTGGTCGGGTCGTGGTCCCGGTGACACGTGGCGAGCACGACCCGAGTCGTACGCATGCGCTCCAGCAAGCTGTGGGGTGGTCTCAAGCGGCGAACCGACTTGCCGGCCCCGTCCCGCCAGCGCTCCGAGTCCTCGTCCCACCACCGCCCGTCGCCCAAGTGCAGTACGAGGCGCCCGTGCGGTCGGCCACACCCTTCGCAGCGCCCTTTGGCACGCCGGAAGCGGATGGAGACCGACAGCTCGCGCCAGTCGATCGGGTAGAGCCAGCGGTGGTGCCGGCGGATCGGCATGGGACCTCGAGCCACCAGCAGGGTGGGTCAGAGCGCGGCGGGTCGCTTCGTTATAGAGGAGCCGACATGCACGCGACAAGGACGTCCTCACCCGACACCTGCAGTGCGACCTTCCTGTAGAACCCGGCCAGCAGGTAGATGGCCAGCGCTTGGACCTGCACCATGGCGTCCATGCCGATCGCAGCCTCTCGCGAGCGCTCGGCCGAGGTAGGCAGGACCGATCTACGGATCATGCCGGAGCCGAGGCGGCGCTCGCAGACCACGATCGTCGCCCGCCGGGCGCTCAGGGAAAGGCTGCCCGGAACTGCAGCTCGTGGCCTGGTCGTCGTCCCATCTATCCCGTCCTCCAGTCTTAAAAGCCATACGCCAGGGTGGACCACTTCAAAGGGGGAGTCGCACTCGAGGGGGCTTGCGACCACGCACGACCGACCGTGAGTAGGGCCGGGTCCCGTACGTTGGGGGGACGGGGGGACATCGGTGCCCCCAGTGGAAGGGAGGCGCAGAGGTGACTGGTGCGGTCGCGAAGCCGAGGCCTGGCATTCCCCTCGCGAGCCTCGACCGAAGCGTGCAGCAGGTCGGCAGCCCTGGCGCGAGCGAGTACGCTACAGGATCGAGATCCGACCTGGTTCGAAAGGCCACCAACCCGCCGCGGCCTTCGACACCTCCTCGCGCTCGAACGCAGAGAGGCAGAACAGGCTGACGTGGTCGTAGATCGCAGCCGCGGCGGCGACGCGGAGCAGGAGGGCCTCGAAGGGCAGGCCCGCGAGCGGCGACCCCGGTAAGGCCGGCGAGACCAGCAGCGCCCACTGGTGTGACCGGTAGTGGACCCCTTCGTCGTTCACGAGCATGAAGGTCGCCTCGGCTGAGAGGCCGATCCAACTCTCACCGGCCGAGTGCACGCTGATGCCGTCGGGGTGGGGCACGGCCTCGATCCCGGCAGCCTCGAACCTCTGGATGATCTGGTCCACGGACAGCGGCTCCGGGGCCACGGGCACCGAGGCCCGCGCGCGCGCGTTCCGGATCGCACTCTGAATCTTGGACAGGGGGACCTCGCCCGCCAGGACAGCGTCTCGCTCAGCCGCCGCGCCGAAGGGGTCGATCCTCGCCCAGGTCCAGTACGTCTCGAGCGCGTTCACGGAGATCGCGACCACCGGAGCCGATTTAACATACTCGTACGCGTCGACGTACCTCCGGGCCATGGCAACGGACAATCCCGCCTCCTCGGCGACTTGCTTGAGGGCCCCGCCATCCCCTTGCGTGCCGCTCAGTTTCTCCAGACGCGCGGCGAGGTTCGCAGCGCGTTCGACCCAAGCCCCGTTCCCACGCCTGCCCACGGTTTACCAACCTCAAACGTCACGTGGCTCGCGATAGGGCTCGACGTTGACGAAGGCAATCCTCGATCATATTGATGATACTACCATCAAATTGGTGGCTGGTGACCTTCGCAGGTGTGGCGGGAGTCACGGACGAACGGTCCGGCTGAAGGCGCCTGAGACCGTGACGCTCGAGGGAGAGTAAACATGACTTCGGCAAGCCCGACGTTCGTGGACATCGTCCAAGCAGGAACCCTGTATATGTGCAGGATGGGGACCGTGCCGGAGATCAGCCTACTAGCCGAGATGCTCCAGATCGACCGTCGCGAGTTCTACAAGCACTTCCACGACAAATCGGAACTGCATGCGGTGATGGTCCGGGCACATGACGCCCAAGTGCGCGAGCACCTGAGCCAAGTTTTGGACGCGGGCGGACCGGCTCTCGATCGCATCGTAGCCTTCCTGCACCGGATGATGAACATCCGGCTCGGACACGTGATGTTCGAGCGACCGAGGAGCATGGAGACGAGCCTGCAGATCGAGGTCGGACGGATGTTCCGCTCCCTGCTCAGGGAAGGCTGCGCCCGAGGCGAGTTCTCGATCCCGGACGTCAATCGAACCGAACGTGCGATAATGCACGCGACGGATATGTTCCTGGACCGGCTCCCAAGGGTGTTCGCCGACCCCGACGAGGGTGAGCGTCCCCTCACGGACAAGCAGATCCAGGTGTACGAGCAGCTCTTCGCTCAGCACTGGCTCGAGGTAATGCGCCTCCTGGCGAACGTCCCCAGCATCGCGAAGGGTAGCTCGAGGCGCCGGCGCGCCGGCGCCGGATGATCGATCGATGCCGCGGTCGCGGTCTGCCTCGAGGGACTCGAGACGAGCATGAGCCTTCGAAGGCCGAGAGACGCGTCGGGCGCGAGCAAGCGGGAGGTGCCGGCGCTCCCTCGTCGCGTCCCCGTAGAGGTCTGATGTCGACGGCGGTCCGGACGTGGGGGCGTTCCTGATCCCCGTTTGTAGGGAGCGAGGGTCATGTTCGACGAAACGACAGGGCGGACCGTCCATGCGGGGCGCTGGGCCGGCCACGGCGGCGCGGACGAGGCGATCAGACACGCCGAGGCTTCCAGTGCGCTGGCCGCTCGAGATCAATTCGTACTCGCCCGGGGCGCCAGGCGCGTCGCGGTCTGGATCGCCCTCCGCGCGATCACAAGGCCGTCCCGTACGGAGCAGGAGCACGACGCCGCGTCGTCAGGATCGGACGCGCTCCTCCACCACCTCGACGCGTGGCATCGCGCCCACGTCGGGGCGCTTCTCGAGGCCGCCTCCTGGGCCCAGGCGGAGCGACGCGTCCGGACGGGATTGCGCCCGTACCGAACCCTACCCTCGGATCGACGCGGCGACGGAGGTCGGATCCGCCCCACGAGCGGAGTGCCCGTCGCGAGGTCGGAGGACGTCCCGCCGGACGACCTCGAGCGGTACTGGGCGGCGGCCCTGGCCGACGTGTCCTCGTCCCTCTCGGCCGCGATCGACGCACTAGGCAACGTGCTCGCCTTGGGCGAGCTGGGATTGGCGACCGAGGACGCTTGGGCCGCCTTCGAGGCGGCGACCATCGAGCTGTGCCTCGAACCGGCCGCCTCCCTCGCCGATCGCCTGCACTCACGCAGGGTGCTGCTGATCGTCTGGAAGACGGTCCGTAGGCGACGACCACTGATCGCGGCCCTGCTGCGGCGGAAGCTGTCGCTCGACCGCGGGCGGTGGCCGGGATCGGGCCTCGCGGAACCGTTGGACGGTTAGGTCAGGATCCCTGAACGGGATGCTGCGGTGTCGATCGGTGTTGAGAATTAACCACTATCGGCGTCTGATATCGCCTCCCTTGCTGCAATCTATGGCGACAGCGGACGCCCGGCGAAGCGGGACGGGCCGGTCAGGACGGGGCGATGTGACGACTTCTCGTTCGCGTCAGGCGCCCGCCGGTGGGCGTCGGACGACGACGAAGCACGTCCCGCATATCTCGGGAACCGGTCAGTCCAGGTCTATGAGCATCATGCAGGAGATACAGCGGGCGCCGTTCCATCCCGTCGGCCCGCAGTTGGGACAGTCAAAGCTGTGATGCAAGCGCTCCCCGGCGGGCCGAGCGCCGACGACGCCGTTGGCATTCCGGAGCAGCAGCGTCCCGCCACCGCCCCCGATGATCGTGAGCCACGGCGCAAGGCGGAACGGCTCGGCCGGCGCCAGCTCCGGCTGCCTGTTGGAGCTATGGAAGCCGGCGACCGCCCGCGCCGCGGCATCCTCACCTATGTCCAGAACGCTCGTCTCCCTCGCCGAGAGGAGCAGGTTCAGCGCGAGGTCGATCTCGCGTTTGCGGATCAGCTTCGCCTCGAGCGCGCGGGCAGCCGGCGCCTTCTCCGCCGCTCTATGGAGGTGTACCTGGATCAGCGGGGTCGGCTCGAACACGGCGTCGCCCTTGGTCCCGTTGCATCCGCGGCAGGACGGCGACCAGTTCTCGTAGGACTCCAGGTCGAAGTCGGCCGGAAGCCCGAAGGCCGCCAGGACCCCGGGCAGGCAAGCCGTCCCCACGAGCGAGGCGGGAATGATGTGGTCCACCTCCATCTCGCTCAGGGCCAGGGGCTTCCTGCAGATCCAGCACCGCTCGAGGTGCACATTATAGATCGCGTAACGCTGCCTGCTCGTGAACGGCATGGTCAGACCTCTGCTCGCCGTCGTCCATGCTCCTGCGGACAGGATACCACGCCGACGACGACGGGCCCACTCCGGGGCAGGTCTGGCCGTCGGCGCGGTCCAGATGCAACCCGGTTCGGCGACGCGGCCAACTTCGCAATTCGGAGCCGGTCCGCCGTGACGTCGGGCGACCGGGCCTGGCCGGCGGGCGCGCCACGCTCGCGGGCTCGCCGGGTCCGCCCCAGACCGCGGGCAGGCTCGCGGGCCGGGCAACGAGGCCGGCACGACGTCGACGCGGCCCCGTTTCTTCGCGGCGGCCGCCTTCCGGCGTCAGTCGGCCTCGACGCGACGTCGCGGAAGGCATGGTCGCCCCCCAACGCCGGGCCGCGCCGCTCCGATCGAGGGGGCCTCGTCCATGTCCCCTCACGACCGCGGCTACGCCTCGATCGTCCCTTGCTGGACTATGGCCCACACGTGGCGACAGTCACCAACCCAAGGCAACACGATGCCCAAGACGTCGAACATCACCTTCGCCATCGAGTTCCTCGGAACCGATACGGCGAACCGCCGGGTGAGGCTCATCCTGTGCTGGCTGTTCCTGGTCGCAGGTCCGCTCATCGCTGCCGCGAGTATGGCTCTGTTGCCGCATCCCAGTAGAATGATCTTTCTTCCAGGTAGCCTCGCCGCTGACCGCGCTCTGCGGGTCCCTCTTGTGGTTGGTCTGGCCATGGATGCGCTCGGACATGGAGGGAGCGCGCTGGCGTCTGATCCTCAACGAGCAGGATCGAGACGAGCCCGGCGATGCGGGCGGCGGCAGGATCGCCACCCGCGTCGCCGACGCTGGCGACGCAGTGTTCAAACGGCTAGCCGATAGAGCCGAGAGGGGATCCTATCGGTTCGTCGGTGCGGCGCTGGCGCTGTCCTGTCTCTTCGCCCTCCCGCCCGTCGCCGACTCCTCGACCGTCGATCCTGACGCTGACGGGGGTGAGATCGCGAGCCTTCGCCGCGACCTCGACGACGGGATCGGCGGTCTGCGTCAGAAATGGATCGCAATGCAGAAGGCGGAGGAGGAAAAGGGACGGGGCGTAGCAGACCAGCTCGCAGCGCTCCGGGAGCAGGTCAGGCTTCAGGCCGAGGAACTGACCAGCCTTGGAGCGCGGCCCGCGCCTCGGGTCGGACCGACGGTCCCACCCATGCCCCTGCCTCACAAGCCTGAGCCCGTCGGCGAGGGACACCCCTGACACCGACCTGCTCCTGCGACCGTCGCCCGAGCGACTACGGTGGATGCGCGACGCACGCGGTTCGCCGCCGTCAGGCATCACGTGGAGACGGGCAGGGCACGCCGACGTAGTGGCCCAAGGGAGCGCCGAGGTTAGCCTTCCATCCGCGACGGTGACGGCGTAGCCAGCCTCGGCGTCAGCCCATGGTGCGCGCGACCGACCCGGCGGGGCGCCTCGGGCGATGCGGCGTATATGGCCCACGTCACGCTCAGGGTCGGTGCGGTCCGGTGAACAGGTCCCCGAGGGCCCGCCTGGCGAGGTAGGTGACGCGACGGCGGCGCAGATGCTCGGCCTTGTCGTGCATGCTGTGATATCGCTGGCAGAATGCAACCAGGTTCCCGGCCACGATGTTCGTTGCATCGTGGTCGCGATGGGCCGTGGCCAGGACGACCTGAGTCGTGCGAGTGGGCTCGATGACGCTGTGGGGTGGCCTCATGGGGCGCAACCACTTGCCCACCCCGTCACGCCAGCGCTCGGCGTCCTCGTCCCACCATCGTCCGTCCCTGAGGTGCAGCACCGAGCGGCCATGCGGTCGACCGCAGCCCTCATACCTTCCCCCGACGGAGCGTCCGCTTGACCAAGGATCGGATCGACCCTATGTGATGAGAGTATCATCAAAAATGAGTTGCGAGATGCCGTGCAGTGGTTCGGAAGTCAGGGTCGACACCGTGGACGGGCACGTCTGGTTCGAGACCTCCGGGACGGAGCAGGCTTTGGTGAGCCTCCACGCCTTGCTGGACAGGAGCAGGATGACCCCGAGGCCGTGGATGCCGTTCGTGGTGCTGACCGGGTCGGAGGGGAGCGGGAAGACCGCCCTGGCGCGACGGTTCATGCTGCAGGCGCAGCGGGCGGCGACCTGCGCGCTCTTCGACAGGGCCAGGGAGGCTCGCGACGCACCACTGCAGCTCCTCTCGTCGGAGGCCCGGCAGTTGCGGGAGAGGGAGCGCGCCGACGCACGGGCGCGCTCGGAGGACTATCGGAGACAGGTCCAAGACTTCGGGCACTGTCCGCGCGTCTGCGCGCCCGCCGTCTTCGCTCCCCCCGTTGAGGACCTCACCGCCACCATCCACGCCTCGATGCATGGCGACGGGAGGCGCGAGGATCTCCGGGACCGGCAGTTCCGCTACGACATGGAGTGGGCGTCCGAGGTGGAGCCGGCCGTCATGTCCGCCAACGATCAAAGGGTGGGATCCAGGACCTGGATCTCACGCCATGTCCTGGCGGCGCTGCCGGACAGCCCCGGCAATCGGAGCGACGACGCGATGAGGCGCACCTCGATGGTGTTCGTCGACCGGGCAGACCGCCTGCTCGAGCTCAGTCCTCGCGAGAGGGGTTCCGTACTGCAAGACATCAAGGACTTTCCCAGGCCGCTGACGGTCGTGCTCATCGGGTCGGAGGCGCTGGTCGAAGCGGTTCGGGCCGAGGGCAAGACCCAGACGATCAGCATCCCACCGCTGGAGGGCGGGGAGTTCGAGCAGGTCGTTCGGCTCGTCTTCGGCGAGCGCGACCCCGAGGATGTCCGGCGCCTCCACGCGGCGTCCGGGGGCGCGATGGGACCCCTGCTCCACATAGCGGGACTGCAGGGTCTCAAGCCGCCGTATTCCGTGCCGGACGAGCGGGTCCTCCGCCTGCCCGCGCCCCCCTGAGTCTCCTATGGCCGTCATGGCGACCCGCTCGTCGCGTCCCGGACCCGGCCGAACCGGGCCAGCCCGTCCGGAGCCACCCAGCACTCCCCAGGCTTCGAGCTCGGCGAAAAGAGGATCCTGGCCGTGGGCGACCTCGGGCGAGATGCCGCCGGCCCGCCCCCGGTCGTCGGGCGCAGCCGGCGGTCGGGCGACGATGTCCGGGACCCTCAGGGGCGATCGCGGCGATCTGGTCCGCGATGGTTCCACATGGGATTCGCGTCGCGACATAAAGTTGGACGTACCCAACGCAGCAGCCGAGCTTGTCGCAGCACCATCCACTCAGATCCCACCAGGCTCAGACGGCGGGGCACGTCCCGGCCATCGCGCGAGGGGAGCTCGCCGACGTGCGCGACGTGCTCGCGGCCGTCACGCCGGGCGGCGGCAAGAGCCTGCTGCCCGTCACCGCCGCCGCGCCCTCCGCGCGAACGGTAGCTCATGGTATCGCCCCTGGCCGTCAGGTCGCCCGCGCGACGTCTGCCTCGGCAACGCGCGCTAGCGCTTCCACCCAGTCCTGGTGATAGGCGTAGAGGCCACCCGGATGCTTGTGCCCGAGCTGGTCGAGGAACCACGGCCCTTGCTGCGTCTCCTCGGTCAGCACGTGGCAGCCGTCCTTCGTGGGGGTGATGACCCAGCCGTGGAAGGCGGTGGAGCCGGTGTCGTCACCATCGACCGTGGTTGCCCAGGATAGGCGCCTCCCAGGCTCGCACTCCGTCACGACCAGATGCATCGGGAACCCGATCGTCACGCGGGTGTACCGCGTGCCGAGCGCCAGTTCGTGTTCGTCGCCGAGGAAAGCCACCCCGTCCTCGGGTGGGAACCAGCGTGACCAGTTGCCCGCATCGACAAGCAGCCGCCACACGACCTCCGCGGGCGCCTTCACGTCCACCTCGTTCAAGGCATAGATCGGCGAGATGCGCGGGTCGTACTGCGAGGGGTAGGTGACGTGGTCAAGCATGGCGATTCCCTGCCTTCTGGCTGCGATACGGGACATGAGGTAGGCCGGCCCATGTGAGGCCTTCAGTGGCTTTTGACGCACAAGGGTGGTGCGCGATCGAACCAGCGTCGCCTGCTTGCCGCAGCGTAGAGGCCGAGCGATGGGTCAAGGTATGATCGACTGGGACGACGTCCGATATTTCCTCGCCGTCGCGCGATGCGGCTCGGTGCGCGCAGCCGCCGAGCGGTTAGACGTGAACCACGCGACTGTGCTGCGGCGTGTCGGACAGCTCGAGCACCGGCTCGGCGTCCGGATGTTCGAGAAGCTGCCGTCGGGATATCGCATGACCGCCGCTGGCGAGGAGGTGCTCGGGCTCGCCGAACAGATGGAGGCGTCGTCCAACCTGCTCCAGGCCCGCATCCTCGGCCGCGATCAAGGCATATCCGGGCTGCTCCGAGTGACCATGCCCCCGACGATCGCGACACACCTGCTGATGCCGACCTTCGCGGAGTTCGCGCAGACGCACCCGGCGGTCGAGCTTGCCCTGCTGACGTCGGACGAGGTGATGAACCTGACGAATCGGGAAGCGGACATCGCGTTGCGGGTCGTGTACGACCGCGACAAGCTGCCGCCCAACCTGCACGGGCTGAAGGGGCCGGAACTGTTGAGCGGCGTGTATGCGTCGCGCGATCTTGTTGCAGCATGGCGGGAGGGTAGACGTGAACGGCTCCGGTGAGTCGTGAAGGACAACGTCGGGATCGGCGACTGGGCCCACACGGGCGAGGTACCTGCCGCTGACGTGTCGTTCCGGGTGACGAGCGCCGACGCACAGATGGTCGCGCTGCACGCAGGCGTGGGGATGACGACGCTGCCGTGTTTCGTCGGCGACGTCGACCCGCTTCTGGCGCGCGTGCCGGGGACCGAACTGCGCCACCACGGGACGTTGTGGCTACTCACGCAGGGCGAGACGCGCAGGACCAAGCGGGTGCGACTGCTCACCGAGTTCATCGCGGAGCGGCTCACCAGCTTCACGCCATTGCTCGCAGGACAGACCACACCGTCAGACTGATCGGCGGTCGGCGGTGCGAAGATGCACAACCGTTGTGAGGAGGTCGCGAATCCCGCCGTCGTGAGTCCTATGCCATCTCTGGGTTCGACGAGACACCGACGTCGGAGCCCAAACATGTTCGAAGCGATCCGTTGGCCGGATGCCATGAGGCCGAGCCGCTCCCCGATCCCCTTCACCAACGAACTGGAGGTCGCCGTCTCGCCCGAGACGATCTGGTCGCTGCTGACCGACCCGACGGCATGGCCGAGCTTCTATCCCGGCGCTCGGCACGTGGAGTTGTTCGACGGGCACGACCGCTTCAGCGCGGGCACGCGCTTCGAGACGAACCTCGCCGGCCAGGACGTCGCCGCCGTGGTGACCGAGTTCGAGCCTCTGACGCGCATCGCTTGGTACGGCGGCCCGAAGGCGTCACCTCAGTCGGTCGCCTACCATGCCTGGATCATCACGCCCACGTCGGGCGGCGTCCATCTCTGGACGGAGGAGACGATGCAGGGTCCGCTCTGGATCGAACTCGCGAAGCAGGACCCGGCGGCGTTCTGGCGCACGCACGAGAAGCTGTTGGCCGACCTCGCTCGTGTCGCCGTCGAGCGCGAGCGCGCCTGACGTCCTGCGATCATCGGAGAAGACACATGACCTATGCGATCATCGGCTTCGGCGCCGTCGGCCAGGCGCTGGCCAAGGCCTTCGCCCGTAAGGGGGTGGACGTCAGAGTGGCGAGCCGGCGCCCGCCGGAGGCTTTGGCGCCCCAGGCGCAGGCGATCGGGCCGACCGTAAGGCCCGTGGCGCTGGACGAGGCGGTCGGATCCGACGTCGTGATCCTCGCCGTGCCCTTCTCGCAGGTGGCTGAGGTCGCTCACGCGGCCGCGACCTGGGAGGGCCGGCTGGTGATCGACGCCACCAACGCGTACGGAACGCCGTTGGCCGAGTTCGGCGGCCTCACATCGTCCGCGGTGGTGGCGCGGGCCTTTCTCGGAGCGCGCGTCGTCAAAGGCTTCAACCACTTGCCTGCAGCCAAGCTGGCGGCCGACCCGGACGTGAAAGGCGGTCGGCGCGTCATCTTCACGTCGTCGGACGACCCCGATGCGCAGGCGCAGGCCAGTTCTCTGATGGAGCGGCTCGGCTACGCGCCGGTCGTGCTCGGCCCGCTCGCGCAGGGAGCCGTGCTCGCGCAGGCGCAGGGCAATGGCTGGGCACCGCTCGCCTTCCAGGACCTCGTCAGGTTCGGCTGAGCCCTCGACAGCGCTACACGGAGGATGCTGAGATGAAGGTCGACCTCACGGGTCGGACGGCGATCGTCACCGGTTCCACCGCCGGCATCGGACTGGCAACGGCGGAAGGACTCGCGAGAGCGGGTGCGACCGTCATCGTCAACGGCCGCACCCAGGCCTTCGGACGAGGCGCTGCGCCGGATCCGGCAAGCCCTGCCGCCCGCCGACCTGTCCGGCGTCGCGGCCGACATGGCGACGACCGAAGGCGTGGCGGCACTGACCGCAGCAGTGCCGGATGCCGACATCCTCGTCAACAACGTCGGGACAGCGCACATCCGCGACTACCGCGACGTGAACGACGTCGCCGCCATCCCGGACGAGGACTGGCTCGGCCTGTTCACCCTCAACGTGATGAGCGGCGTGCGTGCGAGCCGCCGCTACCTTCCGCGCATGGTCACGAAGGAGTGGGGCCGGGTCGCGTTCGTCAGCAGCGAGTCCGGCGTCAACATCCCGAAGGAGATGCTCGACTACGGCACCAGCAAGACCGCGCAACTCGCCGTATCGCGAGGGCTGGCCGAAGCGGTCGCGGGCACGGGCGTCACCGTCAACGCCGTGCTGCCGAAACCTACCCGCTCCGAGATCCTCGGCAACCTCATGTCCGCCCAAGCAGAGGCGAGCAGCATCTCGCAGGACGAGGCCGAGCAGCGCTTTCTCCACGCAGCGCGGCCGACCAGCCTCCTGGGCCGGTTCGCGACCACCGCGGAGGTCGCCAACATGGTCGTCTACGCCTGCTCCGAGCGGGCCTTGGCCACCTCCGGCGCGGCGCTGCGCGTCGAAGGAGGCGTGGTGCGATTCGTGGCGTAGCAGGTACGATCTCCTGAGATACCGTCCCTGGCGGGAAGGCGTGGGAGCCGGCTGACGGGAACTGTCGCGTTCCTGCCGCCCGGGGATGGCCGGACCACTGTCCACCCAGAACAGCCGGCTCGCTCATCCCCTTGTGATTTGTCCATAGGGTCGCGTTTGCACCGACCGTTGTGGAAACCCCTGACGTCAGCTGGGTGGAGCTCCAGCTGCATGAGATGGAACGAAGGCCTGCTATCGTCCTCGATGTGCCGAGGCTGTCCGCCTCCACGCCAGCCTCGGTGAGGATCATGACCGACGATGCAACGACCCAGCACTGGCGCACGAGGCTCCTCCACCCAGCCGCGACCGCGTCAAAGGACTTCCATGCCCTCGCCCCGGCGGTCCATCGCGGTTCGACCGTGGTGTTCGACCGGTTGGCCGACGCCCGTGATGACTGGCGCGGTGACGCCTACAGCTACGGCCTCTATGGCACGCCAACCACTCGCGAACTCGCCCTGCGCATCGCTGACCTGGAAGGCGCGCTCGCCAGCTTCGTCGTTCCAGGCGGGCAGGCCGCCATCGCCCTCGTCTACCTTGCTCACTGCCGCGCGGGCGACCACGCCCTGGTGCCCGAGAGCGCCTACCGGCCCAACCGCGAACTGTCCGAGAAGCTGCTCGCCGGACTCGGCATCACCGTGGACGCCTACGATCCCCTCGTCGGCTCCGGCGTCGCTGCCTTGATCCAGCCGAACACGCGTCTGGTATGGTGCGAGAGCCCTGGCTCGATCACGATGGAGGTGCAGGATGTGCCCGCCATCGTCGAAGCCGCTCATGCCGCCGGCGTTCCGGTGGCACTCGACAACACCTACGCGGCCGGCGTGCTCTTCGACGGCTTCGCGCACGGGGTGGACATCAGCATGCAGGCACTGACGAAGTATGTCGGCGGCCACTCTGATCTACTGCTCGGCACCGTGTCGGTCGGCACGGCAGAGGCGTACGACCGCGTGGGGGCGACGCATAGACTACTAGGATTGTCGGTGTCGCCGGACGACTGCGCACTGGCCCTGCGCGGGCTGGAGACGCTGGCGGTGCGCTTGGACCGTCTGGAGGCGACCGCGCTGGAAGTGGCGCGCTGGCTGAAAGCCCAACCTGAGGTGGAGCTCGTGCTGCACCCGGCGTTGCCCGACTGCCCTGGGCACGAGGTCTGGCGGCGCGACTTCACCGGCTCGGCGAGCGTGTTCTCGATCGTTTTCCGGTCAGACTGGAGCGCGGCGCGGGTGACTCGCTTCGTAGAGGCGCTGCGGCTGTTCCGACTAGGGTTCAGTTGGGGCGGCACGCATAGCCTCGTCATGGCCTATCCGCCGCTGCCGCGGGCTCAGAGAGGGTACGAGGGTCGGTTAGTGCGGCTTAATGTTGGCCTCGAGGAGCCAGCGGACCTCATCGCTGACATCCATCGAGCCCTGACCGAAATGTCTTAGGGGCGAAATGCGCCAAGTGACGAGATCGGCTTTGGATGGCAGGCGACTGATGGCCTGGTCGCGGCTTAAGACGCGCGTCTCCGAACGGCTCGACGACACTTTCATCCACGGCCATCGTCCTCCGGAACTGACAGGAGTCCGCTAACTCTGCCGAACCGACGTCACCTTGTCTGTCCGTCTCTTCCCATCTCTCGTCTGAGAGCGGCCGTTCCGCCGTCAGGACCAATCCGAGCTTCGGCGCCTGGCCGGAGTCGACCCAACCAGGACCTTTGTTGCCGATCGCGAGAAGCTTCAAAGCGGCCGTTCCGGTGCCGACAGTGGACCGTCAGGCTGAGATCGCTGGTCGCTCGGCATCCATCGGCACCCAAGGGTACGTTGCGGCAGCTAAGACACTAATCTGAACGACAGATCCGGACCCGATCCAAACTATCGGGCACGCAGATGGTCCACGAAGGCTCGCAGTGCCGACGTTTGCCCCCGCGGTGTTGGATAGTACACGAAAAGCGGCTCGAGCGGGCTCGACCAGCGGCTCAGAACACGCGCGAGGCGACCCTGCGACAGGTCGCGCGCGACGCACTGGATCGGGGCCAAGGCCAGCCCATGGCCGTCCCGCGCGAGGTCGACCAACGTCACGAGGTCGCCGACGACGGTCGGGGCGCCGGGATCGATCCTGCAGGTCTCGGAGCCACAGGACAGTATCCAGGGCGAGACCAGCCCCGTGGTGCGATTCCGACAGACGATCGCGGCATGATTCAGCAGGTCCATGGGCTGTGCGACGGGATCCCGGCCCGACAGGTAGGATGGCGACGCGACCAGCACGCTCTCCGAAGCCGAAAAGACCTCGAAGGCCGTCACGTCCTTGGCGAGCAGCGTCCCGTAGCGCAGCCCGGCGTCGAAGCCCTGCTCGACGATGTCCACGAGCCGGCTTTCGACCTCAATCTCGAGTTCGACTTCTGGGAACGCGGCCCTGAAGCTCGCCAGAACCGGTGTCACGACGCCGTCGAAGGCTGCCCTCGGCATCGTGATCCTCAGGGGGCCTGACGGCCGCGACGCTCGTCCCATGACCTCGCGGGTGGCATCCTCGATGGTGTCGAACGCCGGCGCCACCCGGTCGAGGTAGGCGGCACCGGCCTGGGTTAGGCTGATGCTGCGCGTCGAACGCATGAGGAGTTGCGTCCCGACCCTGTCCTCCAGCGCCCGCACGGCCTGGCTGGCCGCTGACGGGGACATGCCCAGGCGGCGGGCCGCGCGGGTGAAGCTCCTCGCCTCGGCCACGGCGATGAAGACCGGCAGTCCATCGAGCAGTTCCTTCGCGCGCAGGCCCATCGTGAAGTCCAGCTTCAAACGGCATCTTCATTATTGCCGCTTATCAAGTCGGGACATCCCCCGTTAGGTTCCGGTCACCCGGCACGGCGGCGCGCGCCGGGCGCGGAGGATCGGACATGCCCGAAGCACCCACGGCGTCTCGTCCCGCTGCCCGTGGTCATCGAAGGTGACGAGCGAAACCGGCTCTTCCGACGAACTCTCAGACGGGGGTGTGGGCGTGCTGGCGGCGGTCGTCGCCGTCACGGTCGCGAACGGCTACTACGTGCAGCCGCTCCTCCTGCAGATCGGCGCGGCGGCGGACCTTTCGGCCGGCTTGGTCAGCCTCCTGCCGGCGCTGACGCAGGTGGGGCTGGGGATCGGCCTCATCACGCTTCTGCCCCTGGCCGACAGCCTGACGGCCCGCAGGCTCTTGATCGCGACCCTGCCGCTCCAGGTCACGGCGCTTCTCGCCGTCGCCATGAGCGGCAGCGCGGTACCGCTCATGGCGGGGTGCCTCGCCATCGGCTTGTTCGGCGTCACACCCTACGTCCTCCCGCCGTACGCGTCGCTCAGGGTCGGTGGGGCCCGGCTCGGGGCCGTCACCGGCCTGCTGACGCGAGGCGTCATCTGCGGGATCCTGCTCGCCCGCGTGGTCGCCGGCCTCGTCGCCGATTGGTTCGGATGGCGTGCCGTCTACGCCCTGGCCGCTGCGGCGACCGCGGGGGCGCTCGGCGTCGTCGCGGTGGTGGTCAGGCCGCAGGGGTCGATCGCGCCCACCCTGCGCTACCGCCACCTGATCGCCTCGCTGTTCAGTCTGCTCAGAACCGAGCCGGAGTTGCGCGTCGCGGCGCTCTGCCAGGCCCTCACCTTCGCGTCCTTCAACGCGTTCTGGCTTGGCTCGACCCTATACCTGCACGCGCGCTTCGGCTGGGGCCCGGGTGCGATCGGCGCGGTCGGCCTGATCGGTGCCGCCTCGGCCTTCGGCGCGCCGGTGCTCGGGCGGTCGGCTCAACGGTTCGGGCCGCGGCGCGCCCGTCAGGTCGCCATCGCCGCGATGCTCGTCGCTTGGCTCCTGTTCGCCGTGCTGCGCGAGAGCCTCATCGGCCTGGCCCTGGCCCTGGTGGTGCTCGACCTGGGCGCCGTCGTCCAGGATGTGTCCAGCCGCACGATCCTCTACGCGCGGGCACCGCAAGTGAGGACGCGCCTGAACGCCGTCTACACGGTCTCCATGTTCGCCGGCGGCGGTCTCTCCTCCGCGGCGGTGGGCGCCTGCTGGACCATCGGGGGCTGGACCGGGATCTGCTGGTTCGGCGGCGCCACCGCGGCCGCGGCGGCGATCGCCGCGGCCCGAGGTGTCAGGTCAGCTCACGTTCCCCATCCATCGCAGGACGCGAGACGCACCGCGGTCGGCCACCCCGACGGCTGAGGCATCGGGGACGGACCCGACAGCCCGGAATCGAATGTCTCCTTCTCATGACCTGGAACTCGCATGACAGATCCTGCGCCACCCATGCTGACCTCGCACAGGTTCGGTACGCCGCGCCACACGACGCATTTTCTCGCGAGTGGGCCGGTCGACGGCCCGCTTATGATCTTCGTCCACGGCTGGCCGAGCATCGGCCTGATGTGGCGGGCCCAGATGGACGCCTTCGCGGCCGACGGCTGGCGCTGCATCGCCCCAGACCTCCGCGGCTTCGGTGGCTCGTCCGCACCGGCCGCCGTCGACGCCTATACGGTAGAGGAGGCCGTGGCCGACATGGCGGAGCTCCACGATCACCTCGGCGGTGAACCCGCTGTCTGGGTCGGTCACGACTGGGGCTGCTGCGTCGTCGGCGCGCTCGCGGCGCACCACTCCGGGCGCAGCCGCGGCGTCGTCCTCACGTCATTGGCCTATCAGCCGGAAGGGCACGCGCTTCGCACGCTCGTTCCGCTGATCGATCGACGCCTGTACGGCGCTGACGACTATCCCGACGGCCAGTGGGATTACTACCGGCACTACACGACACATTTCGAGACGGCGGTCGCCGACCTCGATGCCGACAGGGCCGCGTCGCTGAAATCGATCTTCCGGCGGGGTGATCCCGCCGCCGTCGGGACGGTCTCCCCTTTGGCGCTGGTCACGCGCAACGGAGGGCGCTTCGGCGCCGCGCATCGCGCCCCGCCGACCCGCCCCGACCCGGCGCTCTGGCCGCCGACGGATTTCGGAATGCTGGTCCGGGCGTTCGAGAGCCATGGCTTCCGTCCTCCCTGCGCGTGGTACCTGAACGATGACGCCGCCCTCGCCTATGCGCGCACGGCGCCCCATGCCGGACGCCTGTCGTCGCCGGTTCTCTTCATCGATGGCGACTTCGATCAGGTCTGCACCATCGCGGGAAACCGCCAGGGCGACCCGATGCGCGCTGCCTGCCCGGATCTCACGGTGACGCGCATGCTCGCTGGACACTGGCTGCCGCTGGAGCGCAAGGCGGAGCACATCGGCGCCGTCCGCGACTGGCTCCGGAACAAAGGCCTGCGATGAGGTCTCTCGAGGCCGGATCCCGCTCGACCGCGGCTTGGGCGCGTCGGATGGCCACTTCGAGGTCGCCGCCGCAGTCGGACCGGAGGCCTCGGGCCTCGACGAGTTCGCGTCGTCGCTGGATTTCATGAGCTCGACCGCGAGGCAGACACTCTCGCTTTCAGCCTCGGCCGCGAAGGACCACCGCCGGCGCATGACGACGCCCTTGAAGGCGATCAGGTGATGCGACTTTCGCAAAAGGTGAGCGGATAGCCCAAAAGCGCCAGGATCGGCCGGATCTGGCCCGGCTTGCTCGTCAGAGCTACGCATCTCTGTTGTGAAGCGGACGTCGGACGCGGCCTCAGGGTACGACCGAGAACCGTCGTTGCCCGGGACCATCGACGGCGAGCCGGTCGAGGTTGTCGAGAAGCCGAGCCAGGAGAGCGACGAACTGCTCGGCTTCCGCCTCAGTGAACCCGTCCAGGGCGTCCCGGTTGCCCTGGAACAGGGCGGAGATCGCCTCCGGCAGGCGCGAAAGAGCCGTGTCCGTCAGGATGACGCGCTGACTGCGGCCGTCGGCCGGGTCCGGCGTTCGGCAGACGAGCCCGTCTCGTTCCATACGCGCCAGCATCTGTGCCATGGGCGGCTGCTCGATCCGCGCGAAGCGCGCGAGATCACGTTGCGTGCTGGCCTCCCCGTCCCGCAACGCGACCAGAACCGGCAGGTGACCGATGCCGAAGCCGAGAGGCTTCAGCCGAGCCTCGCTGAGGCGAGCGAAACCTCGGGCCGCGAGGCTGACGAGGTGGCCCGGTGTCGACAGCACGTTCCCGTGTCGGCTCATGCGCTCCTGCCTTCATCGAACCGGTTGGCACCAAGCTATATATGTGCGTATATAAAGCGTCGCGAGCACGTGCGCAACCGCCGCCGGAGCGCCGAGACCTCCACCGTCAATAGGTGTAACTTCATGCCCCGCGAGACGATCACAATCAGCAATTCGGATGGCCGCTGCCCGACGACCGTCGTCACACCCGAGGGATGGACGGGCGGGCCCGCCGTCATCTTCTTCATGGATGCCGGCGGCATCCGGCCGATCGTGTTCGACATGGCGCAGCGGCTGGCCGATGCGGGCTACCTCGTGCTGGTGCCGGACCTTTTCTACCGCTTCGGCTCCTATGGCCCGTTCGATCCCGTGGAGGTCCTGAAGGGCGACTTCCGCGCGGTGCTCGGTCCCCTCATGGCGACGACCAGCAACGCGAAGGCGGCGCAGGACACGGCGGCACTCCTCGCCTTCCTCGACACGCGCGCTGACGTCGAGGGGCGGAAGGTCGGCGCCGTCGGCTTCTGCATGGGAGGCGGCATGGCCATCGTCGCGGCCGGGACCCACCCGGAGCGGTTCGCGGCCGTGGCGAGTTTTCACGGCGGCAACCTCGCCACCGACGCACCAGACAGCCCGCATCGCTTCGCACCGACGATCGAGGCGCGGCTCTACATCGCCGCCGCGACCGACGACCACAGCTACCCGCCCGAGATGGCCCGGCGCCTGGAGGCGGCGCTGCGGGAGGAGGGCGTCTCCTTCGAGGCCGAGACCTATCCCGCCGCCCACGGCTGGATGAAGCCGGACTTCCCCGTCTTCGACGCGGTCGCCGCCGAGCGGGGATGGCGGGCAATGCTGGCCTTCCTCGATCGCGAACTGCGCTCGGGCTTTCCTCGCTGACCCATCTCCGAAGGTCGTCGGCCTTCGCCGCCGAGCGGCTCGGGAGCGAGCTTTCGCGGGTTGGTGGTGTCGGGACCGTGCCCTGGGGCGAGGCGCCTGAGATCACGCCGCCTCGCGGGCGGCGAGCCTGGAGCTTATCACATCGTCAGGATTATGGACCCGACGACGCGACGCGCCCCGATGTCTTCATGCGCACGCCGGGCCTCGCGCAACGGATAGCGGGTCACGGGGTGAGGCGCGAGGACGCGGGTCTCGAAGGCAGACCAGAGGTCGTCGCTCGCCTGCTTCAGGACGACGCGGCTGTTCACGAAATCGGCGGTGTTCGGTCTGGTGTAGACGATCGAACGATCGGCGAGGGCCGCAAGGTCGACGCCCGGCGCCCCGGAGGCGTTGCCGAAGTGCACGAGATCCCCGCCGGGCCGCAGCGCGGCGATCGATCTGTCGAAGGTCGCGGCGCCGATCAACTCGTAAACGACATCGGCGCCCCTGCCATCGGTCATGCCGAAGATCCTGGCGGCCAGATCGGGGTCTCCCGCGTCCAGCACCGTCTCGATGCCGCGCTCGCGCAGCCATGCCGCCTTCTCCGGGGTGCCGACAGTGGCGATCACCTTGGCGCCCAGAGCCTGCGCCCATGACGCGGCGAACGAGCCGACCCCGCCGGCGGCGGCCTGGACGAGCACCGTCTCGCCGGGCTGGACCACATGGGCGCGCTTGACCATGGCCCAGGCCGAGAGGCCCTTGGTCAAGCTCGCGGCGGCCTGCTCGCTCGATAGGCCGATCGGCAGTCTCACCAGTTTGTCGGCCTCGACGAGGCGCATGTCGGCATAACTGCCGAACGCCAGCCAGTAGCCGACGCGGTCGCCGACCGCGAACTCAGTGACGCCCGGCCCGATGGCGTCGACGATCCCGGCGCCCTCGACCCCCAGTGTCAGTGGCAGCTTGGCGTCATAGATGCCGTCGCGGAACTGGGTGTCGACGAAGTTGACGCCGGCGGCTTCCTGGGCGAGCCGGACCTGACCGGGGCCCGGCTCGCCGACGTCGTAGTCCTCGTAACGCAGGACCTCGGGGCCGCCGGTGAGATGGATGCGGATACGATGCGCCATGATGCCGATCCGGATTGTTGCAGGAAGCGAAGACGCAAGGCGGTGGCGGCCGGTCAGAACACCCAGTCCACGAGGTGCTCGCCGCCGGTGACGTCGAGCACGGTGCCGGTGACGTATGGATTGGTCATCAGGAACACCGCGGCGTGTCCGACGTCGCCAGGCTGGCCGAGGCGGCGCGCCGGGAACCCCGCCCGCACCTTCTCGCGGACGGCGGCGGCGTCCGCCTCGGAGAGGAAGGTCCAGAAATCAGTATCGATGAAGCCGGGCCGGATGGTGTTCACCCGGATCGGGCCGAGTTCCAGCGCGAGCGAGCGTCCCAACGCCTCCACGGCGGCGAAGGCCGACGTCACGGATGTCATGCCGACCTTCGGACGCGCCGCGATCCCTCCTGTAAGGAAGGTGATCGACCCGTTCGGGGGAAGCCGTGGGCTGGCATGGCGCGCGCAGGCCCAGGAGCCGAGGAACTTGCTGTCGATGTAGCTGCGCACCCCTCGCATGTCGTCGTCCATGAAGGTGCCCCAGCTGCCGTCCGTCGGCCCAGCGACGACGACGAGATGATCCAGAGTGCCGATAGCGTCGAAGGCGGCCCGAACGGCCTCCTCATCGCTGATGTCGAGCCTGATCTGCTCGAAGGGTGCCAATTCCGGGTGGCCCGCTACAGAGGCCGAGCGCCGGCTGGCGACCGTGACGCTCGCTCCCGCGGCGTGGGCGGCCTGGGCGACCCCCAGACCGATCCCGGTCTTGCCGCCGATCACGACCACCCGCTTCCTGGTGAGATCGAAGGACGGCGACTGCGGACGCGTCCGCTCGTTGTGTACTGTTGTCATGCTAAATCTCCGTGGGTTGGTGCTGGATCCGGACGGAGCTAGGCGATCTGCCTGAGCACACCGCCGTCCACGCGTAGGGCGGCCCCGGTCGTTCCGGACGCCTGCTCCGAGCACAGGTAGACGACCATGTTGGCGACCTCGTCGGTGGTCGTGAACCGCTTCAGGAGCGAGGTCGGCCGCATCGTCCTCAGGAAGTCCTGCTCGGCCTCGTCCTGCGAGATCCCCTCGGAGGCCGCCGTCGCCTTCATCCAGTTCGACAGGATCTCGGAGTTCGTCGGGCCGGGGAGGACGGCGTTGATGGTCACGCCCGTGCCGGCGACCGACTCCGCGACGCCTCTCGATATCGCGAGCTGCGCCGTCTTGGTCATGCCGTAGTCGATCATCTCCTTCGGGATGGCGAGCGCCGACTCGCTGCTGACGAACACCACGCGCCCCCAGCCGCGCCTCGTCATCGCCGGCAGAAAACGACGGGTCATCCTGATGCCGCTCATCACGTTCAGCTCGAAGAGGTCTCGCCAGTCGCCGTCGGTCAATTCCAGGAAGGGCTTCGGCTTGGCCGTACCGACGTTGTTGACCAGGATGTCGGCGTCTCCCGCCCGGGCCGCGAGGTCATCCGCGCCCGCCTGTGTCGCCAGATCGGCGTCAAGGCCGGTGATGTCGGCCTCGGGAAGGAGCGCGCGCATGTCCCTCAGCGCGGCGCCGACCCTCTCCTCGCCACGACCGTTGATGACGACCGCCGCACCGGCCCGTGCCAGCCCCTCGGCGATCGCCCGGCCGATGCCGGCCGTCGAGCCCGTCACGACGGCCTTCTTGCCCCTGAGATCGATCTGCATGGCGCACCCTTCTCCTGTCTGCTGAGGAGGTGGGGAACACCCAGGTCTGGATAACGAACTCAATTTCCATAGGATCTATGCTGCCGGAGAATAGATCCCATGAACCGCTTCCACGAACTCACCGCCTTCATCGCCGTTGCGGAGGCCGGAGGCTTTTCGGCCGCCGCCCGCCGCACAGGCCTGGCGCAGCCAGCCGTCAGCAAGGCCGTCGCGGCGCTCGAGAAGCGCCTCGGCGTGGCGTTGTTCAACCGGAGCACGCGCCGCGTGATGCTCACCGATCACGGTCGACGCTATCTCGATCGCACCAGATCGATGATCGAGGAGTTGGACGACGCGGACAACGAGATGACGAAGAGTTCGCTCCAGGTCTCGGGCCCGGTCAGGATCAGCGCGGCCGCGACCTTCGGGCGCTTGCACGTCCTGCCGCTCATCCCGGAGCTGTTGGCGCTTCATCCCGCGCTCGACGTCGACGTGGTGCTGTCGGACCTCACGCGCGACATGGTCGAGGACCGGGTGGATCTGGCGATCCGGATCGGTCCGGTCGACGAACCCGACGCCGTCGTGCGAAGCGTCGCGGGCACGCCCTTGGTTTGCGTCGGCGCTCGCCGCTACTTCCACCAGCACGGCATGCCGCAAACGCCCGCCGACCTCGTCAATCACAACTGCCTGGTCTACGGCGGACTGCGCGAGGCGACGGACTGGCCCTTCGTCGGCCCAGATGGCCCCTTCAGCGTGTCCGTCCGGGGCAACCTGTCGTCCAACAGCATCGAAACGATCCGGGCGGGGGTCCTGGCCGGCGTCGGGATCGGCTTCTTCACCGAAGCGTCGCTCGTCGAGGACCTCTCGACGCCGGACGTCGTCACGATCCTCGACGCGTTCGTGCGCGGCGTGAGGGACGTGAACCTCGTCTGGCCGAAACGCCGGTTCGTCCCGGTCCGCGTCCGCCACACGACCGAGTTCTTCGCACGAGCGATCGCGCGGCGCCTGCGGCGAGATGGCAGGGCCGCGACAAGGGCATCGCCGCTCACCACGGAGGGGCCGCGCTAAGCCACTCTGGCGGCTCAGGCGGCCCCAACCAAGTCCCCGTCGAGGGCTGCCGAGCCCCGTCCCGTCGCGCAGTGGAGGAAGCACCTCAGCGCCGCCGTCACGAACGTGTCGCGGCGCTGAACGAAGACGGTCGTGGTCCGCGCGATCTCGGCCGGGAGGGCGTGGAGGCGAACACGCCCGGCCGTCGATGCGTCCCCGACGACGGCGCGCGGCAGGATGGCGAAGCCGACGCCCGCCGCGACGCAGCCGATCATGCCGTCCAGGGTGCCGATCTCCATGCGGGACAGGCCGAGCAGGCCCTCGCGCGCGAGGAACTCCTCCGTCCGTTGCCGGTAGGAGCACCCGGCGCGGAACGCGATGATCTTGCCGGCGCGCCGGCTGTCGCGCCGCAGGTCGTCGACGGAGGCGACCCTCGGCGAGGTCACCAGGACCAGCTCTTCGTCGAAGACCTCCGTCGCCTCCAGGTCCGCGTGCGCGACGGGACCGGCCACGAAGGCCCCGTCGATGTGGCGGCGCAGCACCCGCTCGATCAGGTGCTCGGTCGGTCCTGTATCGAGCGTGACCTCCACATCCGGATAGAGCGCCGCGTAGGCTCCCAGGATCGGCGGCAGGCGGAAGGCCGCGACCGTCTCCATGGCGCCGATGCGCAACTCGCCGCCCGGCACCGCGCCGTCGCGGGTGACGAGGCGCGCCTCGTCGAGCAGTTCGGCGATGCGCGTCGCGTAGGGCAGCAGGCGCGCGCCCGCGGTGGTGAGGGTGACGCCGCGCTTCGAGCGGTGGAACAGCGGCACCCCGAGCCGCTCCTCGAGCGCCCGCACCCTCTGGGTGACGTTCGACTGCACGGTGTTGAGCCGTTCGGCGGCACGCCCGATGCTGCCGGCCTTGGCGACGGCGGCGAAGACCCCGAGCTCGATGCTGTTCATGGCACGTCATCTCTCAAAGCGATGATCGGCATCTGAAACGATCATTTTTCATGCGTCAACGCGAGATCTACACCGGGCCATCCCGAGGTGATGCATGACCGCCGTCGACGCCCGATCCCCCACCGCCGAAATCCCGCACCACCCCAGATCGTCCGACGTGTGGCGCTGGGTCTGCGCGGGTCTGTCCGCCTCGCTGGTCGGCCTCGGCCTGGCCCGCTTCGCCTACACGCCCTTGATCCCCGCGCTGATCGACGCGAGGTGGTTCGCGCCCGCCGACGTCGTCTATCTCGGTGCCGCCAACCTCGCCGGCTATCTCGCCGGCGCGCTGATGGCCCGCGGGCTCGCTGCGCGGTTCGGCGCCGTCCCGCTGCTCCGCGCCTCCATGGTGACCGTCACGCTGTCGTGCTTGGCCTGCGCAGTGCCGCTCTCCTTTCCCTGGTTCCTCGCCTGGCGCCTCGCGTCGGGCGTCGCGGGGGCGCTCATCATGGTGCTGGCGGCTTCGACGATCCTGCCCCACGTCGGCCCGGCCCGGCGCGGCCTTGTCGGGGGCGCCGTGTTCGCGGGCGTGGGCCTCGGCATCGCGGCCTCCGGCACGCTCGTGCCGCTGCTCCTGCGGATGGGACTCGCGGCCTGCTGGTACGGCCTCGCCGTCCTGTCGGCGCTGCTCACACTCGTCAGTTGGCCCAACTGGCCCCGCGCCGCGGCCCCGCATCGCGAGGAGGCGGGACCGGCCCGAGCCTCGTCGCGGCACGCGTCCCGGACCACGCGTGCCCTCATTGTCGAATACGGGCTCGTAGCCTTCGCGCTCGTCCCACACATGGTGTTCCTCGTCGACTACGTGGCGCGAGGCCTCGGCCAGGGGCTCGACGCGGGCGCCGGCCTCTGGGTGGTCTACGGCCTCGGCGCCATCGTCGGGCCGCTCCTCGCTGGCCATCTGGCCGACCGGGCCGGCTTCGGCCCGGCGTTGCGCGTCGCCTATCTCGCCATGGCGCTCGCTATCGTCGCTGTCGCGTTCGGCACGGCCGTGCCGATTCTGGTCGCGTCCAGCCTCGTAGTGGGCGGCTTCACGCCCGGGATCGTGCCGCTCGTGCTCGGTCGCATTCACGAACTCGTCCCGCACGACGCGGCTCAGCAACGCACCGTCTGGGCCCGCGCGACGACGAGCTTTGCCGTCGGACAGGCGGTGGGCGCCTACGGCCTCTCCTTCGTCGTCGCGCGCGGCCTCGTTCCGCCATCCGGCCTCTTCGTCCTGGGCGGGGCCGCTGCCGCCTGCGCGCTCGCCATCAATCTGACGACCGCGCTGACGGTCCGGTCGTCACACGGGAGTGACGCGCGATGAGCATCGCCTATGACATCGTCGACCATGCCCATGACGTCGTCATCGTCGGGGCAGGCGGCGCGGGCCTGAGGGCGGCGCTCGGCATGGCCGCATCGGGCCTGCGCACGGCCTGCGTAACCAAGGTCTTCCCGACCCGCAGCCACACCGTCGCGGCCCAGGGCGGGATGGCGGCAGCGCTCGGCAACATGGGCGACGGCGACGACTGGCGCTACCACATGTACGACACCGTCAAAGGGTCGGACTGGCTCGGCGACCAGGACGCGATCGAATACATGTGCCGCGAGGCGGGACCGTCGGTGCTCGAACTTGAGCATCTCGGCGTGCCGTTCTCCCGGACGCCAGACGGCAGGATCTACCAGAGGCCGTTCGGCGGCCAGACGATCGACTACGGCGGGCGGATGGCGCAGCGCACCTGCGCGGCGGCGGACCGCACGGGTCATGCCATCCTCCACACGCTCTACCAGCAGTGCCTCCAGCACAGGACGGAGTTCTTCGTCGAGTATGTCGCGCTGGACCTGCTGATGGACGACGACGGGGCCTGCCGCGGTCTGCTGGCCTGGGGGCTCGAGGACGGCAGGCTGCACCGGTTCCGCGCGCATCGCACGGTGCTGGCCACGGGCGGCTACGGCCGCGTGTACTTCTCCTGCACGGCCGCCCACACCTGCACGGGCGACGGCAACGCCATGGCGCTGCGCGCCGGCCTGCCGCTCCAGGACATGGAGTTCACCCAGTTCCACCCGACCGGCATCTACGGTTCGGGCTGCCTGATCACGGAAGGTTCGCGCGGGGAGGGTGGCTACCTGACCAACTCCGAAGGCGAACGCTTCATGGAACGCTACGCGCCCTCAGCCAAGGACCTCGCGGGCCGCGACGTCGTGTGCCGCTCCATGACGGTCGAGATCAACGAGGGACGCGGCTGCGGGCCGGGCAAGGACCACATCCTGCTCCACCTCGAACACCTCGGCGCCGACCTGCTCCACGAGCGCCTGCCCGGGATCAGCGAGACGGCGAAGATCTTTGCCGGCGTGGACGTCACCCGCGAGCCCATCCCCGTTCTGCCGACAGTGCACTACAACATGGGCGGGATCCCCACCAACATCCACGGCGAGGCGAGGACGATCCGGGACGGTGACGGCGACGCCGTGGTCACCGGGCTGATGGCGATCGGCGAGGCGGCCTGCGTGTCGGTCCACGGCGCCAACCGGCTGGGGTCGAACTCGCTGCTCGACATCGTGGTCTTCGGTCGTGCAGCAGCAGTTCGGGCCGCCGCGGCGGTCAGGCCCGGCGAGCGTCACGCTCCGCTGCCGGACGACGCGACGGATCGCGCGGTGGCGCGCTTCGACCGGATCCGGTGGGCCTCGGGACGGACGGGCGTCGGCGAGATCCGGCTCGCTATGCAGAAGGTCATGCAGAAGCACTGCGCGGTCTTCCGCGACGGCCCGCTGCTCGACGAGGGGCGCGACAAGCTCGCCGAGGTCGCGTCCAGCATGAGGGACGACCTCGGTTTGGTGGACCGCTCCATGGCGTTCAACTCGGACCTCGCCGAAGCTCTGGAACTCGACAACATGCTCGCCCAGGCGAGCGTCAGCCTTCGCTCCGCCATCGGTCGTACGGAGAGCCGGGGCGCCCATGCCCGCGAGGACTACCCCCAGCGCGACGACGAGGCCTGGCTGAAGCACACGTTGGCCTGGTTGCGGCCCGATGGATCGATCGATCTCGACTACCGCCCCGTACACCTGCAGCCGCTCACCAACGATGTCGCCAGCATCGCACCGAAGGAGAGAATCTATTGAGCGACGGGTCGGACCGCGAAGGCTCCATCGAGGCGATCGGATCCTTCGACGACACGGTCGAGATCGCGCCTTGTCTCGCCACCAGGTCAGGCGGTACGACTAGCCCGACCGTGATCTTCCTGCACGGGCGTGGGCAGAGCGCGGCACTGGTGCACGAGCTTGCACCGGCCTTCTCCCCCGCCCGGGTAATCGCACCGCCGGGCGGCATCAGACTGCGGCGAGGCAGGACCTGGTTCGAGAACGCCTCCATCGGCATCGCCCGCAGCGAGAGCGTCGAGGTGGCGGAAGAGCGCTTCATGGCATGGCTCGGCCGCTCCGTCCCGACAGGCTGCCGACCCTGGCTCTGTGGGTTCAGCAACGGTGGCGCCTTTGCGGGGCACCTTCTCATGCGCCATCCTGAGCGTTTCGCCGGTGCCGCGCTCCTGAGCGCTCCTCTGGTTCTGCCGCCCTGGAAGGCTGGTGCACTTCGCAGCAAATTACTGTTCTATGGCCGGGGCGACCGAGATCAGGTTGTGCCAAGCGAGGCGTTCGCGGCGGCCGAGCACTACCTCGAGAGCGCAAGCGGCGCCGCGCTCACCAGGCGAGCTTACCCATGCGGGCATGAGATCGGTCCCGAAGAGGTAAGCGATCTCGCGAACTGGTTCTCTGCTGCGGTTAGCTGACCGCCGACCTTGCCGATCATCGGCCCGGTTCTCCGCGAGTGCGACGGCGGTACACGCTTTGGCCGTGATGCAAGGCTTGGCCGTGCAGGCGCGCGACGGGGTGAGCTGGGCCGAGCTGGAACCGCTCGTCGAGGAGGTCATGGCGGGCATCGAGGCGCGCCGGGCAGCGTTCTCACAGGACAGCGCTTCCCCCCTACCCCTCGTGACGCCGCAAGGCGGCGGATTGTAGCGCGCCAGAGGCAGGCTGCGGGGGTATCGACGTCTGGGCCGATCGTCTCGCCCCAACTATGGCCTCGCGGCCGCCTGGGGGCGCAATCGTATCTGGCAGACAGGTTCTTGGCCGCTCGACATCTCCCCGGCCTAACGCTTTGCTTCGATCGCGGACGCGCCATTGGCGTCGGCCAGAGGTGGGTTTGACACTACGAAAGGTCTGCTTTCGATCATCAACGCCCGGGAGCGGTCGGACCGCTCTCCACCCTGATGCGTCATTCTACGACCGACAGAGATCGACAGGACCACGGCGCTCTAACCCGGACCACGGCTGGAAGGCTCAGGGCATCCCCCAGGGGTCGCGGGCGAGGCGCGAGCCGGCACGCGGGTAGTCTATGCCGTCGGCCCGGACGGCGCGACGATCGAGTTCATGCAGCCGGCGCCCGCTTCGAACCGCGACTGACCGGCCCTCGCCGTCGCGCCCTCGGGCCGCGCCAGCACGCGCCGTCCGCTACCCTCTCAGGCCGGCAAGGCGATGCCGGACAGTTCGGCGCAGGCCGCCAGCAGGGCGTCCTGCGCGGCCTCGTCGCGCAAGGCCGGGTCTGGCGGGCGCGGGGCCTCGTGATAGAAATGGCCGCCGGTGACGCGCGCGCCAGGCGCGTCGCTGGTGGCGAGCCAAGCCTGCGTCAGGTGTCCCCTCGCCAGGTCGTCGGTGGCGGCACGCCCGCCCATGCGGGTCGCAACCCATCCGGGCTCGATGGCGTTCGACAGGACGTCGAGCCAACGGCGGGCGACCGCGCAGGCGAGCAGGACATCGAGGAACTTGCTTTCCGCATCGGCCTGGGTGCCTCGCCAGGGGAGCCGCGGCCAGAGCAGGTCGTCGACGTCCGGAGCGGCCCCGCGATGCTCCTGGCTGAACGCCGTCGAGGGCTTCTTCTCCAAGCTGACCCGCCAAGCTCTCCGGCGCGGCGTGTTCCGATCCGTCGACGACTCGTGGCCGCCATCGACCGGGATCGAGCACGCCAACGACGATCCCAAGCCCATCAGGTGGACCGCCTCAGCTGCCAGCACCACGGCAAAGCTTAGGCTGAAACAGCCAAGGGGTCGCGGAACGCGGCGCGATAAGCGTCGAGCGCGGCTGCCCCGATGACGTCCCGGCCGCCGGTCATCTCGCGGAGGGCGCGGTCGATGAAGGCATCGGGATCCCCGCCCAGCAAGCGTTCGGGCAGGTCGGCCTCCTGCGCCAGGAAAACCAGTGATCCTTCTTCAAGGCGAGGCCGAGGTCGACGCCGGGCATCAGGGCGACGAGCGCCGCGCCGGCCCGCCGCTTCGTCCAGCGCGGCTCCAGCCGGTATGACCGTGGACGCCGTCGCAGGAACCATCCGGTCGGGCGCTCGGGGCGTCATCGTCGGGCGCAACATCTGGCAGCGCGAGCGCGGGCCTCCGGAGCAGGTCCTGGGCGAGATCGCGAAGCTCACGCGTAGCGTCAAGTTCGACGACTGAGAGCCCAGGGGGAGGCTCGTCCCGTCCGCGAGACGCACCCTGCGTTCGGAGAGGTCGATCCACACGGCACGCGCCGTGGGCCGCGAGCGCTGCCTCGTCACGGACGAACCTTTCCGCCGAGCACACTGCAGATCTCCAAGGTGTGCGTGGTGTTAAGGCTGCATAATCGGCTCCGACCGGCGCGACGGGAGCGCGCCTCCTCAGCGCCGCATCGCCTTCGCCGTCGGCTGCGAAACCTCGCCCGCGGTCGCGGCGCCGAGCGACGCGGCCGGCACGGTCTTGACCGCCTGGGCGCCCGGCTCCGACGCACGCTCGACCACGACCAAGCCGCCGGCTCCGGCGAGATGCTCCCTCAAATCCGAGAAGTCCCCGCACCAGCCGACCTCGTGGTCCCTGTCCCGCTCGGCGCTCCGACCCGACCCGGGCCTATCCGACCCGACCAACCTGACCTGAACCCTCGACGCGTCCGCGGGCGCACCCAGTTCGACGCCGTAGTCCTGGCTCCCGGGCTTGTGGACGACGACCCGGCCATCCCGGGCCCAGGCGGTCACCATGGACCCGCGCACCTCGTAACCGAGCCGTGCCAAGCCCTCGAGGACCGCCTTCCGCCGCGCCGTCGCGGCCAGAGCCCTCGTCTCCGCCCCCACCACCTCGGCGGCTTCGATCGCCACCGCGTCCATCAGCGTCGCATCGTCGGACGCGATCGCGGCCGACACGCGCGACCGCATGGCGGACGCGTTCCCTGTCTCGAGCGCCTCGAGCGACGCGTCGAGGTCCCGCAGCCGCCTGAGCGACGCCTGCAGCGCCCGCCGTCGCGCGACCGTCCTCGACACCTCGAGCGTGACTGAGTCGACGAGGAGGCCGCGCCGCCCCGCGGAAGGCTCGGCGGCCGCCAGCGCCGCCCCCTCCGAGACGGCGGCGAACTCCTCACCGGTGCACGTCGCCTCGGCCTCCGCGAGGAGGGCGTCAAGGCGGACGTCCCGCGCGTCCGGCGCGGGGCCGTCCGCGGGCGTCCACTGGGCGATAGTGCGTCCCTCCAGACCGGCACCCAGGCGGGCCGCCAGCTCGGAGCTCGCCCGCACCGGACCGTCGGCGGGGGACGGGGCGGGCGTCCGGCGAGCGGCGGCCGCCACCTCCCCGGCCAGGCTCGCGAGGTCAGCATCGTCGGCCCGGGCGGCACGCGCGACTAGGTCACGGACGGCGGCGTCGACCAGCATGCCGGCGGCCTCGAGGGCCGCGACCACGCTCCTCGCGCCGTCGACCACCCTCCGTCGGCGCGACCGACGCTCGGCCATGGCGAGGGTCGCCGCCCTCTCGAGCCGCGCGCCCTCCTCGCGGAGGAATTCGACCATCTGCGGCACGCGTTTCTGGAGGTCCAGGAAGCGTTCGGAGGTCATCAGCGCGGCGGCCTCGGCCTCTCGGGCCGCGACGGCGGTCCGGAGTGCCTCGTCGGCCTGGTCGAGCCGACCCGCCAGGACCAGAAACTCCCGGGACGCCGCCCGCAGCTGCCCCAGGAGGCCCCTGCAGATGGCCTCGACCTCCTCGCGCGTCACGATCGTGACGACCTTCGGTCCGCTCATGACGCACGCTCCAGTTCCATGGCCCGACCGACGGCCTCTGCGAGGCGCGCCCTCTCCGCCGCACCGTCCTCGTACCAGTCGGTCGAGGCGATCCGATGCACCCGGGGCACGGCGCGGCCGAGCACCTTGGGACGCCAGACCTCTCGCGCCCGCGCCTGCGCGAGCAGGGGGTGACGCGGCGCGTCGCACTCGATGCCGATCCCGAAGAGGCCGGTGCGCGGGTCCTCGATGGCGAAGTCGAGCGCGAAGGCGTCCTCCCCGTCGGCGTTCCGCACGGGCTTGTGGCCCAGACCCACGAGGAACGCCTCGACGGAGCGCACGAATCCGTCGCTCGGGTCGTCGCGTCCGGGGCGCCGGGCGGCACTCACCCCGAGGCGACCCCGCATCGCGCGGGCGCCGTCGAGGTCGCCGCGGGACAGCCTCTCCGCATGGTCCAGGTAGGCCTGCAGGTAGTCCCGCGGCTTGTCGGGCGCCCTGCCCCCCGCGAGCCAGTCGGAGACGTCCCTCACGGGCATCGACGTCACCAGCACGACCCTGTCTCGCGCCCGGGTCACCGCCACGTTGAGCCTCCGCTCGCCGCCCGTGTGACCGAGAACACCGAAGCTCTTCTTGAAGGCGCCCTTGCGGTCGCGGCCGAACGTCGTCGAGAAGACGATCACGTCGCGCTCGTCGCCCTGGACGTTCTCGACGTTCTTGACGAAGAACCCCATGTCCTCGCCGCCCTGTGTCCGGTTACGCTCCCTCTCGAGGGCCTCGAGGAACGCCGGATCCGCGGCGGCGCGGGCCTCGACCATGTCGTCGACCAGGTCCGCCTGCTTGCGGTTGAACGTCACCACGCCGACGCTGGGCCTCTCCGCGGGGTGGACGGACCAGATCGCCGCCAGGACGTCGACCACGCGCGCGGCCTCGGCCTCGTTCGTCTGACGCTCGTACGTCCCGTCCACCCTCAGGACCTCAACGGGCCTGGCGCGGCGGACCTCGTCGTCGGGGTGGCGGACCGGCACGCTGAGCTTGCCCGAGTAGAAGGCCCCGTTCGAGAAGGCGATCAACTCCCGGTACTTGGACCGGTAGTGGATCTGCAGCGTCGTCGCGGGCAGGCAGGTGCGCGCGAGTTGGAGGAGGTCCGGGCAGCCCTGCACGTCGCGCCGGTTCCAAGCCTCCTCGTGGGCCGCGCGCTCGGTCTCGGTCGCCTCGTCGTCCGGCTCCTCGTCGTCCCGGGCCTCGTCGTCCTCGTCCACCCGGCCGCCGAAGAAGTTCGACGGCGGCATCTGCTTCTCGTCACCAGACACCACGACGCGGCGTCCGCGGTAGAGCGTCGGGACGGCGTGCTCGACCGGCATCTGGGACGCCTCGTCGTAGACGACGAGGTCGAAGGCGGCCGCCTTAAGGGGGAGCAGCCGACTGGCGACGTCCGGGCTCATCAACCAGACCGGGCGCAGGTGCATGAGGCCGAGGTCGGGACCGACCTCCATGATCTCGCGCAGGCGCCGGGTGCGGGGACCGCGGAGCCGGGTGACGTCCTCCCAGGCCGACGCCTTGGCGAGCCTCGTCGGGTCTATGCCGGCGGCCAGGGACTGCCGGTTCAACTCCCGCATCTCGTCGGACAGCGCGGCCAGGACCGCGACCTTGCGCTCGACCTCGCCCCGCTCGAACGTCAGCTCCGGATGCGCGCCCTCGAGCCGCGCCTTCCACGAGAGCAGGCCCTCGCGCCGGATCGTCCGCCGGACCACGGGCTCGAGGAGGTCGGGCGCGACGGACCGGAGCGCCGGCTCGGCGCCGCGGAGCACCGCGAACGCGGTAAGTGCCTGCGCGTCGAGGGCGCGAGCGCGGAGGCGCTGGAACGCGGGCAGGGAATCGAGCGAGCGCAGGACGGGGTCCACGAGGTCCGCGGTCCCGGCGCCACCGGCAATGCGGGAGCGGACGACGGCCGTCCAGCCGCCCTCGAACCAGTCGGACAGGCGTGCCAGGGCCCCCTCGCTCCGGTCCTCGGCCTCGCGCCGGGCGAAGGAGTCCTCGAAGGCCCGCCGCATGCGCCCGACGGCGTCGCGCGACGCCTCGCGCGCGATCCCCGCGGCGTCGAAGCCCGGCGGGCAGGCGTGGACCGTCGTCGCGGGTGCCTCGACCTCCTCGAGAACGTCGATCAGCGAGCCGACCAGTTCCCGCAGCCTCGGGATCGACAGGGGCCTCGCCTCCGCCGAGTAGCCGAGGGCGGCCTGGACGTCTCCCAGCGCCGCCCGGTGCGGCCTTGAAGCCGCCTCGAGCGAGAGCATGGCGGCGAGCGCCGCATGGCCAGGCGGCCCCACCGGCTGCCCGGCGGCGGCCAGGAAGGCGTCGACCCGCCGGACGCGGGCCCGACGGGACGGGCTGAGGCGACCCCAGAACGAGGCCGGGGCGGACGCCGCCTTCACGTCCCCCGCCAGCCTGCCGAGGTCTCCGGCCGACAGCGTCGAGCAGGCCTGGAACAGCGCGTCGTCGTGCCCGGAGGCGTCGAGCGCGTGCACCGCCAACTCGAGCGAGCGGAGGCTCGCGATGAGGTCGGACCCCGCCGTGGCGCGGCCCGCCTCGGGCCGGAACAGGTCGACCCACGCCCCGAGGCGCTGCCGGACGTCGTCCGCCAGGGACCCGAGCAAGCCCGCGGCGTGGTCGAGCCAGGCGCGGAAGGGGATCGGATCGGCCATCTCGAACGCCGTCGCGCAGCGGGCGAGCACCTCCGACCGCCGTCCCTCCTCGGCGGAGAGGGCCCTGAGCCCAGCCTCGACGTCCGCCTCGACGGACGCGTCCACGGGGAAGGTGCGGAGCACGCCGAGCGGGCTACCCTCGTAACGAGAGTCGAGCCAGGTGCGCGCGAGAGGCGCGCAGGTCTGCTCGAGGCGCGCGAGGCCCCCTCGGTCCAGCCTCGCCAGATGCCGGCGCAGGCCCGCCGCGTCCACGTAGGGGCCCTCCGCCTCGACCGCGATCAGCTCCCCGAGTGCGTCTCGGTAGCTCATGCCGGTGAAGTCGTCCGAGGCGTGCAGCGCCTCGTGCCGGCGGTCGAGCTCCCCTTCGACGACCTCGATCTGCGCCGCCTTCTCGTCCCGCGCGCGCCGGATCGCGGCGCCCCTGGCCGGCGTGGAGGTACGGGTCTCGGCCAGTTGGTCGCGCAGCGAGCGAATGATGGGCTCGCGATCGCGATTGACGTCGGTGACGACGAAAAGGCGGTCGCCCATCCCCTCGGCCGCCATGCGCTTCTGGACGACCTGCAGCGCCGCGAGCTTCTGGCAGACGACCAGCACCGTCTCGCCCCGGCCGATGGCGTCGGCGAGCATGTTCACGATCGTCTGGGACTTGCCGGTCCCCGGGGGTCCCTCCACGAGCAGGCCGGGCGCCTCGCGCGAGCGTAGCACCGCCGCGTCCTGGGACGGGTCGCTCGCCACGGTCAGGAAACGATCCCGCTCGGGGGGCGCCCGCCCGGCGTCGCCGTCCGTCGCCGGCGCGACCCGGATGGCGACCTCGAGGGCCGTGCCGGCCAGCGATCGCTGGCGCATCTGGCGCAGGTCCTCGGCGACGGCCTGGCCGACGAACTCGGCATTGAACAGCGCCGCCGACGGCACGATCGACAGGCTGCCGGGCGGGACCGACGCGTCCTTCGACGGAAGCGGGACGAGCTTGCGGCCGCGCGGGGCCGCAAGCGCGCCGAACGCGTCGACGACGTCGGCCGGACGGACCGAGGTCCGCCCCAGCACCTCGTCGCGCGTCGCGAGCCAGCGCACGAAGGCGTCGCCCCCGAGCAACCCCTCGAGGGCCGGGTTCAGCCTGACCTCGTCCCGCCCACGGTCGAAGGCGAGCGTCGCGCGCTGCCCGGCGCCGCTCGCCAGCTCGATCGCCACGGGCCAGAGGAGGACCGGCATCAGACGGGGGCGGGAGGACGAGCGAGCGTCGCGCGAGGCCAGGAAGGGAAAGCCCAGGTACCGCCCGTCGATGCCCGTGTCGCGGCGGAAGGTCTCGGCGTGGCCGACCAGGCGCCTCAGCCGCCCCTCCCGGCCCTCGCCGTCGAGGAACGCCCCGGGATCCATCGCGACCGGCGCCTCGACGCGGCCCAGGACGTGCGCGAGCAGGCCCTCGGCGGGCCTCAGCGCCGTGCCAAGTTCCGCGAGGTCGAGCCTCGGAGTGGTCTTGCCCAGCGTGAAGCGGGCCAGGGGCCCGCGCCCGACCGCCCCGGCCAGCCGCTTCTCGAAGGCGCCCAGGAGGTCTGCCACGTACTGCTGCTTCGGCGGCTCGCGCCAGGCCTCGGCCGGCACGGCCAGGAGCGCCGCGGCGCGCGGGAGGGCGAGGCGGCGCTCGGTCCGGAACGCGTCGGCCCACTCGTCGACACGCGGGTTCCCGCAGCGCGCGAAGTTGGACGTGCGCTCATCGACAGCCGCCAGGACCTCGCGGCGCGGCCGCGTCAGGAGGCCGGCGAGGCTTGCGTCGTCGAGCACCAGCCCGGCGCGCGACGCCATCTCCCTCGCGGAATCGGCGAGGGTCGCGAGCGGCACGAATTGGTGCGGGGCGGCGCCGACGAGCAGGATCAGGTCCTCCTCGGTGAGCTTCGCCCTGCCGACAAGCGAGGCCAGGCCCGAGTGGTCCGAGTCGGGGTAGACCCTCCGCAGGGCGTCCCTCTCGGCCTCAAGGTTGGCGCGGGATGAGGAGAGCAGGGCAACCCTGACGTTGCCCTCGTCGAGTTCGACCTCGAGCAGCCTCGCGCGCTCCCGCACCGCGTCGACCCGCGCCCGCATGCGGGTCAGCCAAGGTTCGCGGCCCATGAGCTCGAGGTGCGTCACAACCTGCCCCGTGACGAGCGCGTAGCCCTCGTCCGGTCGCTCCAGCAACCACGCGGGGGTGACGATGCGCCCGGACACGGTGAGCGGCAGGTTCGGGTTGACCGCCATCAGGGCGACCGCGTGGCGCAGGTCGTCGGTCATGTTCCCGTCGGACGCAGCGACCCGCACCTGGGCGACGATGCGCGGGTCCGAGTCGCGCTGGGCGAGCCAGGTCGCCAACGCCCCGCCGAGGGTCAGCCCCCTCGCCTCCTCCCAGGCGTCAGCATGCGCGGCGGCGAGGGCGTAGGCCTCCGGACGGAAGTGCCGCCGCCCGGCGAGCTCCAGGCTCGGCCCGGATCGTTCCTCGTCGACCCCGACCTCGTCCGGCGCCGCCACGGCCGCGCCGGCGAGCCAAGCCCGGACCTCCGGCCCGGCCCAGCGCCTCGACGGGTCCCGGGCCAGGAGGCCGCGCAGCAGCATGCGGACGTCGTCCGCCAGGTCCCTCGGGAGCGGCATCCCCGTCGTGACGACGTGCAGGCGCAGCGCCTGGTCGTCGACGCCGCGGAAGCACTCGCCCCCGGTCGCGAGCTCCAGCGCCATCATGCCGAGGGACCACCAGTCGGACGACGCGCTCACGGCGCCGACGATGGCCTCCGGCGCCGAGTATCGGGTCAGCTCCAGGGGTGCCACGGCCTCCAGGTCGAAGTCGGAGAGACGGGCGGAGCCGAAGCCGGTCACGACGAGGTCCAGGGGCTCGCGCGTGCGCACCAGGACGTTGGTCGGCCTCAAGTCACGGTGGCGCAACCCGATCTCGGCGAGGGCGTCGAGCGCCTCGGCCATCTCGGCGACGACGCGGCGCAGGGTGCCGCCCTCGAGCGCCGACCCACCGAGGTCGGCGAGCGAGCCGCCCTCGACCAGCTCGGAGATCTCGTAGGCCCTGCCCTCGTGCCGGCCGGTCGCGAGCAGCTCCGGGACGTGCTCGCGCGGTATCCGCCCCAGCGCCTCGTGCACCGCCGCGTCCGGTTCCCGTCCCACGCGGTAGAGGGTCAGCCAGGCTTCGCGGCCGTCGGACGGGCGAACGACCTCGAAGCGTTCCCACGCCGCCACCCCCGATCGGTCCGTCACCCGGCTGCGGACCTCCCAGCCTCCGACGACGGTAGGCGACGGGGGGACGTCCGCGCCGACGTCCGGCTCTGCGCGGACGTCCTCGGTCCGAGGGTGCCCAGGCTCTCGCGCCTGACCCGCGTCAGGTTCGGCCGCGACGCCGGGCGCCGGGTCCGCGCCGCACTCCAGGCACATCTCGTCGCCCGCCTCGAGCGGGTGGCCGTTGACGCAGGCCCGCGTCGGCCCGGCTGGGGCCAGGGCGGCCTCGACGGCGGGCGCGGCGGACGCCCCCGCCTCCGTGATCTCCTCGTCGGCCAGCGGCCAGTGGCACGGGACCCCTCCGAGCTCGTTCCCGCATACGAACTCGTCGACGGGCCTCTCGTCACCGCAGCTGGGGCAGACCCGGACGAGGATCCTCGCCGGGGCATTCACGACCGCACCCGGGCGTCGGCGGTCGTGACGACCGCATGGCCGCCGGCTGCGAGGACCGCGGCGAGTCTGGCCATGTCGCCCGGTCGCGGGATGCCAGCCATGAGCACCTCCCCGGTGAGGTCGTCGAACGTCACGTCCAAGGTCCTGTCGGCCTCCGCCAGGGGGCGTTCGCAGGAGGCGAGCCTCTCGCGGCCGAGAGGCGTCATCACCCTGAGCCGCTGGTTGTCGCTCCCCCGGAGCGCGAGCGTCTGGGGTCGGTCGACGAGGTAGGGGTCGGCCATCACGGCGTCCACGAGGCCCCGCATGGCCGAGAGAGTGGGTTCGAGGGCCTCGAGGGGGTGGCCCGAGTAGACCAGGACGTCGCCCCGGTGCGCGGACCGCCACGCCCGGAGGAGCGCCGCGAGCGCCTCGGGCTGATCGAAGGGCTCGCCGCCAGAGACGGTCAGGCCGTCGGCGTCGGCGAGGAACGGGACGATGGCGTCGAAGGCCCGTTCGACGGTCGTCGCGCCGCGGCCGACCGCCCAGGTGTCGAGGGAGACGCAGCCGACGCATCGGATCGAGCAGCCCTGGAACCAAACGGCGACGCGGCGGCCGGGGCCGAGCGTGGTGACTGGGAAGTGGATCCGCGACAGGGCGACGTCGGTCATGCCGCGGCGGCCGCCGTCATGGCGCGAATGGAGAGGACGCTGACGCCGCCGACCTCGTCCAACCCGTCGGCTAGCAGGCGCTGGCCAGTCCCGGCGTCGGCGTCGAACAGCGCCCGGGCGAGCGGGTTCAGCAGGTGCGCCTCGACCTTGTTGCGGATGCCGCGACCGCCGTTCGACAGGTCCGCCAGGCAGAGTTCCCGGAGCCGCTCGCGGACGGGGGCGTCCAGCACGACCTCGATCCCCTGCCCCGCCGCCACGTCGGCGAGGACGCCGGCCACCTGTGACTCGAGCACCGCGGCGGCGATCGCGGGACGGATGAAGTCGAAGACCAGCACGTTGTCGCCGATCCGGTTCAGGATCTCGGGACGGTTCAGGACCTCCTTGAAGTGCCGACCGATCTCCGACCGGACGCGCTCCTGGACGACCTCGAAGGCGTCGTCCGGGGTGACGTTCGCCACGCGGCCGCCGTTCGGCTCGGAGCGGTATATGCCGAGGTTCGAGGTGAACACGATGAACGCCTCGGAGAAGTACGTGCGATCGCCGCGCCCGGACGTCAGGACGCCGTCGTCCAGGATCTGGAGGAACTTGTCGAGGATGCGTGGATGGGCCTTCTCGATCTCGTCGAACAGGACGACCGAGAACGGCTTCTCCCTGATCGCGTTCGTCAGCTCGCCGCCGACGTCGTAGCCGACGTAGCCCGGCGGGGCGCCGATCAGGCGCTGGTCGGAGTGTTCGGAGCTGAACTCCGACATGTCGAAGCGGATGTAGGCGTCCTCGTTCCCGAACAGCAGGCTGGTCAGCGCCTTGGCGAGCTCGGTCTTGCCGACGCCGGTCGGGCCGGCGAAGAACGCCACGCCACGCGGCCGGCTCCCCCTCCTCGGCGCTCCGACGCCCGTCACCGCGCGCTTCACGATGTCGAGCACGTGGGTGATCGCCTGGTCCTGGCCCTTGACGCGCCCCCGGATGATGTCCGCGCCGCGCCGCACCTTGCCGCGGTCGATCGCCGCCCAGGGATCGTCACTGACCCCGACCTTGTAGCGGCGGACGGCGTCGCCGACGTCCGAGAGGGCGATTCCCTCGCTGCGGGCCAGCTGGGCGACGGCGACCATGTCGAGGACGAGCATCCCCTCGGTCCCCTCCACGAAGGCGTCCAGCGCCTGCTCGATCGCGTGTGGGGCCGCCTTGGCCGCCTCCGGCATGCCCTTGATCAGCGATCTCGCGACCACGCGACGCGTCCGATGCTCGGGGCGGGCTATGGGTACGTGGCGGATCCGGGGATTCCCCACGAGCAACCAGTCGGGCAGGTCGCCCTCCTTCTCCGCAACCCAGAACACGGAGTTGAAGAACGGCTTCGGCGGCGAGCCGCAGGGTTTGGGGCGGCTCGTGTGCGACGACACGAGCGCGCGGGTGAAGGCCTGGTGCTCCGGAGGTGCGAGCGCGTCATGGCGGACGACGAGCCGCGATGCGAAGTCGACGATCGTCGCGATGGGTTCGCCGGGACGTGCGGCCAGGCGGGCCAGCGTCTCGGACATCAGGTCGAGCCCCGCCGGTGCGACGCCGCCCTGGTCGGGCTGGAGCCCGAGCTGGACGAGGAGCTCGCCCCGGGAAATCGCCGCGCCTCCCGTCGGCGGGAGCTCCCGGAACCCTGCGACGGGGTCGTAGAGCAAGACGTGGGCGTAGCCGGCGTCGCGTAGTTCGGCCGCCAATACGACCGACAGGGGCTGCGAGGTGACCTGGCCGGTGCCGACGTCGAGCGGCTGCAGGTCCCGGACGTTGCCCGATAGCACGAACTGTGGCTTCAGCGGCAGGAAGCGGCGGACGTCCCTGAGCCACCTGGGCCGTTCGAAGGCGGTCACGTCAAACAAGGCGCGAGCTCCTCCTCGGCGTCGGTTCGTCCTGCAACGGCTAGCTCACGTGAGACCTGGCCACAACCTAGCCTCCCGTGATTTGGTCTATTTTTGCTCTATGCGGCTGATCGGCCCATAGGCGGACGTGGGTGCTGCTAGACCCCGTCGAGGTCAAGGGTCCGTGGACCGATCATCGGGGAGCGCCGCACGACGCACCTCGCGGCGTGCCTGGTACGAGCGCCAAGCGACACCGGCCACCCAAGAACTGAGGCGCCAGGCGGATCGGACCAGGAACACCGTTAAGATGATCGCGACCTCGAACGCGAGCCCGTTGTCCGCGCTTGCTCGCCGACGCGGGCGGCGAGACCTGCCCCGTCGCGTGTCGAACACGTTGATGTACCCGCCGCCGAGATCGGTCGTGACGCGCGTGCCTCCCTTGGAGAAGTTCGTGTACGTCGCGGATCCGGCCTTGGTCGTAGTGGACGTCACCTGCCCGTTGCCGTTCAGGTTCAGGTGGGTGTTCGCCCCCAACCTGATCCGTTGACCTTTTCGACGAATGGTCATGTAAGCCTCGCGGCTGAGCTGCTTCCACACCGAGACTACAACCAAAGAAGGAATTAGCAAGCGGGCGCTTGACGGTGGCGTTCCGCCGGGTCACGTCGGTCGGACGAGCGGAGGCCGAGGGCCGACGCCTGTCGCCAGTTCCTCTAGCGGCCGCAGCTACACCGTCCTCGGAGGCCGAAACAAACGCGCCATCGCGGAGCGAGCTTCGCTGTTGCGGTGCCCCCACAAGCCTGACCCAGGGCGAGGTTGGTCCGTGCGTCGGTCCAAAGGGCTGGGAGCGGGCGAACCGTCTACTGGGGGCCGTCCGAGGCGCCGACCATGGCAGCCGTGGCAGCGATTGCGCAGATCGCCACTTGCCGCACCACACCGCGCTCCTGCATCCTCGGCAGCTCACGACAGGGTACGGACGCGATGATCACCGGCGAGGCCTCGCGATGGGTCGGCTACGACGAGGCCTCTGGCCTCCTGGGCTTGTCGCCGGAGGCGACCAAGCGACTGGCGCTGCGCCGCGGGTGGCCGCGACGCGCCGATCCGACCGGCGAGACCGAGGTCGCGCTCCCCTCCTCCCCACCGTGCGACGAGGAAGAACCAGGTGACGCGTTCGACATGGGCCAGGGTGGCACCCGCACCCTGCTCGGCTATCTGGAACTCCGAATCGACCAGCTCACCGAGGAACTCGCCGATGCCCGTACGGAGATGCGCGGGGTGAGGTTCGAGGCCGAGACCCTCCGCGTCGATGCTGCTCGCACTCAGGTCTTCGCGGCACTGGTCGAGGCGGAACGCGCACGCTCCGCCGAGTTCAGGGACGAGCGGGACCGCCTCGCCGACGAGCTCGCGAAACGTCGGCGTCCCTGGCTCGTCCGGCTGATCGAAGCGTTGGCTGCCTCGGCGCGAGGCGATGCAGTTTCCTGAACCGCGACCTCACGAGAGCGCAGCCGCCGAGACCCATCCGATGGCCGAGGTGACATCCGCCTCGAACGCGCGAGCGTGGTCCCGAGAGGGTCCGAGTTCCCCTACCGTGGCGCTGACGTGCCAAGTCACCCGACTCGGGAAACGACGTCGAAGGCCGGGGACATGCGCCAGCACGTGCCATCGTCGATGAACCCTTGGTCTCGGAGGTGATCGTCGGTTCTGCCAAACCAAGTTTCCCGAAGGGGAACGCTCGACACCGGCTGCGTTGCCTGAGTAAGCCGACCCGTCGTCCAGCCTGGTGCTTGGACAACGCAGCTCGAGGACACGGGAAGACGCGACGAAGCGAGACGTCGGGCTCGCGGAAGCGACATCGCGTCCATGTCGACCGAGCCGGAGCGTCCGCACGATGCCCATCATGTCCATGGTCGTTCAGACCCGCTGGCGCGACGCCCCCCGCTGAGGGACGGATGCTCACATGGCTGCCGTCGTGCCTCTAGGGGACACCAGGGTCATCCCTCGGTCCTACTACGAGTCCCTCCCTGCAAGGAGACCGTCGAAGAACGAAGAAATCGGCCAATGCCCGGCCAGACATCCAACGTACTGACATGCTGTCAAGTTAGCATGCGCACAGAAGGGGTCGGGCGTGTCGCAACCATCCGATGAAAAACCGCTGCATACTGTCGTGCTAGTAGACAGATTTGTTTGTCTACTGGCGCGACATCGTGCTAGCGCTCCTGGCACCGATTCGGGGCCTCTGCGCGGTCCGCGGCGGCAGGGGCGAGGACCAGGGTGTGCCGTTTGACTGCCCGGGTACCACGACCCGCATCCACACCCGGCGCACTCGAAAGGCGCGGACGCGGTAGACCCTGGAGGTGAGCTATGCCGACCGACGAACACGATCCAGGACTGAACACGTCCCCCGTGAACGAGGCGCTCGACGCCTTGGCGATCACGGACGAAAACGCCGCCAGGCCAGCGAAGAAGGTCGCCAAGATCATGGTCTACACGCATCCGAAGGTCGCGCGGAAGATCAAGGAGATCGCCTTCACGACCGAGCGGAAGGCCAACGACGTCATCCTCGAGGCCCTCGATCTCTACTTCGCCAAGAAGGGCCTCACGGGAATCAAGAACGTGATCGAGAATTGAGGTCGTGCGAAGTCGGATCCGCCCCGGACCCCGAATCCGACCGGCCGGCCTACGCGGGCTCGGCACTTCGCCGACCCTGTGCACCCTTGGCCCTCATCTGACGCTGCATCAGTGACATGACTACCGGTCCGATGGAATACCGCCCGGCCCGGCTCTTCTCGGTGAGGCTGCGCAGATAGCCTCCTGGACTCTTGATGTCCTCCGATCGTTGGAGGAGCGTCGCGATGGTAATCGCGGCGTCGACGTTGCCCATGGCCGACCGGGCGTCGTCCCAGGCACTCGGACTGACGCCCAGCGCGCCTCGAACCGTCTCCGCGGCTGCAAGGAAGTCGGGCCACCCCGATATGCCATGGCGCGAGTAGAACGAGATGTCCGGACACGCCTCCAAGATGGTAGCCAGTGGTAACTTGGATGGCGGACGCTTCGGTGGATCGGACTCGTCGACCGTACCCCCCCCCTTCTCGAGAGGCGGTTCAATCAATATAATAGTATCTGAGTTTGATCTCTGAAGGTGCGCGTCACATTGAGTGGCATTGCCAGTCTGAATCTCGGCTTCCACGTGAGTCTCCAACAACTTGCCCACTCTCGAAGCGAGGCAGAGCAGGTCGGCCGCGAGACGACGAACCATGTCGTGGGCGGGATTCCTCGGTAGGCGAAAGCTCAGGCGCGAGAACTCGATCTGCAGCGAGGCCCAGTCGCCGACGACGGCACTCCCGATACCTACCGCCAGCATCTTCGAGATGTCCCTGCGCAGGATGGTGACGCGCTCGCGAGCCAGCGCCGCGTCGCGGCGTCCACGCTGCGCCTCCGCTGCCAGACGCTCGAGTTCGTCCGTGCGGGACACCAACGGCGTCAGGTCGAAGCCATAGGCCTGCTCCACCTCCCCTGCCCTACCCCGGCGGGCGAACCGCTTCCCGTTCGGGCTGTCACGCCGGATAACGAGCCCGGCCACGACGAGCGCCTGCACGTGGCGGCGGAGCGTCGACTCCGACATGCCGTGAGCCCGTGACGAGAGCTGCTCGTTCGACGCGAACACGATCAGTTCGGGACCGGTCGTCATCGTCGTGTCCGGCAGGAACGTCAGGAGCGCGTTGAGGATCGACAGGGCGCGATCGGACACGCCCAACGCGTCGCGAGCCTCCGTGGCCCACCTGAAGACCTTCCACTTGTGCGCTGCCCTGCCCTCGGGGCAGGCCCTCGCCGCCGCTTGGCTCGCCACCGAGGCGAGCGTCATCGATCGACGCCCGAAGGGCGTCGTCGGATATGCCAGGTCCATCCTTGCCTCGCGTCCGGGCAAAGGAAATCCGCTCGCCGAAACGGCGTCCAACGCTTGACTGCGATGTGCGGAAGTGCGATTCTCTAGTCGCCAAACAAGGAGAAGGGCTTCCGGGACGTTCGTCTTGGGGGCCTTTTTCTTTTGCCGGTTCGTCTCCTAGTGATGGCGACCGAGCGGGATTGCCCGGCCGCGCGTCAGAGCGGGGGGTCTCCCCTACTCCTTGCGGGACCTCGCCTCGCTGAACTCGGCGTAGAGCCGCTCCAGCCGAGACGAAATGAAGTCGCCGAACTCACCGCCGTCCTTCGACGACAGGGAGAGGCTGAAGCTCTTGCCGGAACGCCTGTAGGCCGCCTCGACGCTCCTGTCTGGAGCGGCCCAGTGCGAGGTCGACGCCACCGCGGGCTTGCGGACGGTCGGCCTGCGGCCGGATCGGACCTGCGTCAGCAGGTGGTCGAAGCGCGCGGCTCCCTCCTTGACCCGGAAGTCCTCGCCCGCGACGACCTCGGCGGCGAACAGGGCCTTGGCCGGGATCGCGAGCAGCTTCTTGAGCTCCTCCCACCGATCGCGCCCGACCCCCTTGGCCGCTCCCACGGCGTCGAGCACGGGCCCGGGCACCGTCTCCGCGACGGACAGCATGCGCGAGAGCAGCGTGTCGTCGACGGAGAGGGCGCTCTTGATCACGTCCTTGGCCTGGCCCATCGCGAGCAGCTTCTTCGCGAAGAGCGCCTTCTCGATGAACGAGAGGTTCGCGCGGGCGCTGTTCTCCTGCCCCTGGGCGACGACGTGGGCGATGTCCTCGAGGTTCTTGATGACGGCCCGCACGGGACGGCCGAGTTCGCGGGCCACGCGCGCGCGGCGGTGGCCGTAGACGATCATGTACCGGCCGTCACGGTCCGGATGCGGTCGAACCAGGATCGGGGTGGACTGTCCCTGCCCCGCTATCGCCTCGCGCAGGCGCGCGTAGTCCTCGTCGTCGTGGTCGATGCGATCCGACACGAACGAGGCCTCCACCAGCTCGACGTCGAGGCTCGTGACGACCTCGCCCTCTTGCATGCGCTTGACGTTCTCCGCCAGCTCCTCGATCGAGCGCGTCATGGACCGCGCGGCGCCGTGCCGGGCGGCCTCCGGGCGAGGTGACGTGGGAGCGTCGAGGACCCGGTCCATGAGGTTCTTGCGCATGGCCTAGCCCACCATGGTCTTGAGAAACCGGCGAGAAACGGTGTTTCGCACGGCTGTCAAACGCGCCTCCCCCAGGCCTGGTGCACGAGGGACGTGATCTCCTCGTTGACCGCGTTGAGCGCCTCCAGGGCCCGGTCGTAGGTCGACCGGATCATCTGTCCGCGGTCGACCTCGTAGAGCGTCTGATTCGTGATGCCCGCGTCGGAGATGGCCGTGGACTTGACCATCTGGTTCGTCAGGACCTGCTTGGGGAAGAGGGCCTGCATGAACCCGACCATCTGGGCCTGGGGGCCATCGGTCGGCTCGTACCTCGTGACGAGGTAGCGGAACCACCGAAGGCCCACCTTCGCTCCCGCGCCGGCTATCGACTCGAGGATCCCACCGAGCATCTGCAGGAACTGGCTCATCGAGAGTACGTCCAGCATCTGCGGGTGGATCGTGATCACGGCGGAGGTCGACGCAGTGAGCGCCGTCAGGGTCAGGTAGCCGAGCTGAGGGGGGCAGTCGATCACGACGACGTCGTAGTCGGCGTCCACCTGCTTGAGGGCATTCGTGATCCGAGTGAAGAAGAGCTTGCCGTCCGCCTGACTCGTCGAGGCGGCCAGGGGTGTGTCGTACTCGTACTCCTGCAGTTCCAGGTTCGCCGGCACGATGTCGAGGCCCGGGAAGTTCGTCGGCCTGATAACCTCGGCGATGGGTCTCTGCCTGTCGTCGTAACGGATGGCGTCGTACAGGGACGGGTTCCTGTCGAGTTCTGGCTGGATGCCGTGGAGCGCCGTCAACGAGGCCTGCGGGTCGAGGTCGATCGCCAGGACGCGGTGACCGGTCAGGGCCAGGTGCTGGGCCAGATGCGCGGCCGTCGTCGTCTTGCCTGACCCACCCTTGAAGTTCACGACGCTGACGACCTGCAACGCCTCCCCGGGCCGCCGGTGCGGCACGTAGCGCTTCACGTCGCTTCGTCCGTGCCGGTCGAGGTAGTGGCGAAGTTCGAGCATCTGCGCCGCCGTGTAGGTGCGCCGTCCGGACTGCGACGTCGTCGGGGTAGGACCCTTGCCGTCGAGATGGAGCTTCTTGACGTTGGACTGCGTGACGCCGAGGAAGTAGGCGACCTCCGCGAGCGAGAACGATCGCAGACCCTTCATGGCGTCCGGGGGATAATGCTGGACGCGCAGCATGTTCAGCTTCTCCGAGATGAGCGCCCCCTGCTGGGAGATCGTCTCGTGGAAGCTGAACACCTCCAGATCCGGCATCGGTACCGCCTCGTCCATCGAACTCGTTCCTGGGAATAACGCTTTTTCGAAGCGTTCATTCCGACAAGCGGGAATGTCGGTCGATTCGCGATCGTAATCAATGGGATTCTGCACGGTGTGTGAATCGTCCATGCACAAAGGGCCGAGGCGACCGGCAAAGAACGCTTAGCTGTTGTTATCAAAGGCGATTTCACCCCGTTGCACGGCTGTCAACGGAGGCGGCCACCGTGGACGCGATAGTTGGTCCCGGTCGGAGCTATCTTCGACCTTGAGTCCGAAGGATTGACACGAGGACGCTCGGGCCCAGGGTCGGAGGGACGACGTCGTCCCATCGCCTGAATGGTGTGCCACCGCTTCGATCCGTGTCCGCGACCGTCTCCGAGACTGGGCTGACCTGTCACGTCCAAGCTGACCGGCACCACGTCGCGGGCAGCTGGCCCGCATGGGTCCGCATCGGCAGGACGGCGGTCAGGCGCCGTCACCATCTGCTCCGTGCCTGACCTCCACGCGCGTGCCCGGTGCTCGCCGAACCGGACCAGGCACTCGACTCTTCGGGCTGTGCGGTGGACGTGCGGGCCACGCACCTCAGACCCGCAGCCACTCCTCAAGCTTCGACCACCGCCGGCGCCGTCCACCGTTCCGCACCGCCATAGCAATCGCCTTGCGCTGACCGACCAGCACGACGAGCTTCTTACCCCGCGTCACGCCCGTGTAGAGGAGATTACGCGCCAGCATCGTGTAGTGCTGCGTCATGACCGGGATCACCACCGCAGGGTATTCCGAGCCCTGGGCCTTGTGGATCGTCGTGGCGTAGGCCAGCACCAGTTCGTCGAGTTCGCCGAAGCCGTAGACGACCTCGCGCCCGTCGAAGGTCGAAACGAGCTCGCTGGCCTCCAGATCGATCCGGGCCACGATGCCAAGGTCGCCGTTGTAGACCTCCTTGTCGTAGTCGTTCTCGATCTGCATGACCTTGTCGCCCGGCGCGTAGGTCCAGCCGAAGCGCTCCACCCGCACCTCCCCCGGAGGGTTCAGCACCTTCTGCAGCTCGATATTGAGGGACCGCGCCCCTACGCCGCCGCGGTTCATCGGGCACAGGACCTGAACGTCGCGCACCGGGTCGAGGCCGAAGGCCTTCGGGATGCGGTCGCGCACCACGGCGAGGATCTTCGTGGCTGCTATCTCCGGCTCGGCCGCGTCCACGATGTAGAAGTCCGAGCGCTCGGTGCCGGCCGGCGTCGCCTCGGGCATCTGGCCCTGGTTGATGCGGTGCGCGTTGACGATGACCCGGCTGGTGGCGGCCTGGCGGAACACCTCCGTGAGCCTGACTACCGGCACAGCCCCCGAGCCGATGATGTCGGCCAGGACCTGGCCGGGGCCGACGGAGGGGAGCTGGTCGACGTCTCCGACCAGCAGCAGGGCGGCCCGGGGCGGAAGGGCTCGGACCAGCGCCTTCATCAGCAGGACGTCGACCATCGAAGTCTCATCGACGACGAGCAGGTCGCAGCCGAGCGGGTTGCTCTCGTCGCGCTTGAAACCGCCGTTCTTCGGGTCGGTCTCGAGCAGGCGGTGAATGGTCTTCGCCTCGACGCCGGTCGTCTCGGTCAGGCGCTTGGCGGCGCGGCCGGTCGGGGCGCAGAGGGCGACGTTGACGCTCTTCGCCACCAGCACCTTCAGGATCGAGTTGACCAGCGTGGTCTTGCCGACGCCCGGGCCGCCGGTGATCACCAGGGCCTTGCTCGAGACGGCAAGGCGCAGCGCCTCCCGCTGGCTCGGCGCGAGCGTGAGGCCGCCGCGCTGCTCCAGCCACGGGATGGCCCTGTCGAGGTCGAGGGCGGGCCAGGGCGGCTCCCCGCCCACGAGCGACTGCAGACGCTCGGCGATGTCCCGCTCGGCCCGGTACAGGCCCTCCAGGAAGATGCAGCGACGTTCGCCCACCGTGTCGGCTACCACGGCGCCCTCCTGCAGCTCGAGCATCAGCGCGGCCGTGAGCCGGTCGGCCGTCACCTCGAGCAGCTCGGCGCCGGTCCGCAGCAGGTCGTCCTCGGGCAGGCCGCAGTGGCCCTCGTCCATGGCCTCGGCAAGGGCGTAGCTGACCCCGGCGCGGACCCGCACCATGGCGTCCTTGGCGATGCCGAGCTTGGCCGCGATCTGGTCGGCAGTCTTGAAGCCGATGCCGCGGATGTCGCGCGCGAGGCGGTAGGGGTTCTCGCTGATGACCGCCACGGCTTCGGCGCCGTAGGTCTTGTAGATGCGCACCGCCCGGCTCGTGCCGACGCCGTGGGCATGCAGGAACAGCATGATCTCGCGCACAATCTTCTGCTCGGCCCAGCCGGCGGCGATGCGCTCGGCGCGCTTGGGGCCGATGCCCTCGACCTCGCGCAGTCGCGCCGGCTCGGCCTCGATCACGTCGAACACAGCCTCGCCGAAGGTCTTCACCAGGCGCTTGGCGTAGGCGGGGCCGATGCCGCGGATCATGCCGGAGCCGAGATAGCGCTCGATGCCCTCGATCGTCGTCGGCGGGGTCGCCTTGAGGAAGACGGCCCGGAACTGCAGGCCGTGGGTCCGGTCGTTGGTCCAGGTGCCGGTGGCCTGGATCCACTCGCCGGCCGAGATCATGGCGGCGTGGCCCACGACGGTGACGAGGTCGCGCTGCCCGCGGGCCTTGAGGCGCAACACGCAGAAGCCGTTCTCCTCGTTGTGGAACGTCACCCGCTCCACGAGACCGGCCAGGTTCTCCGTCGGTGTCGTTGACGAGGAGGCCTGCGCCGGTGGGGTGCTCACCGGCGGTATGGCCCCGTGAAGAGATCTCCGAGCGCGCGACGCTCCAGGTAGGTCAGCCTCCGCCGCCGCAGGTGCTCAGGCTTGTCGTGGATGATGTGGCACCTCTGGCAGAAGGCCGCGAGGTTGGAGGCGACGTTGTTCGTCGGGTCATGATCACGGTGGCAGGTCGCCAGCACGACGAGGGTGCGGCGGATGGGCTGGAGCAGACTGTGTGGAGGCTCGAGGCGACGCACCCACCTGCCTCGCCCATCTCGCCAGCGCCGCTCGTCCTCGTCCCACCAGCGTCCGTCGCCGAGGTGCAGCACCGAGCGCCCATGCGGCCGGCCGCATCCTTCACACCGGCCCCTGGCGCGACGGAAGCGGATCGAGGCTGACAGTTCGCGCCAGTCGATGGGGTAGAGCCAGCGGTGCTGCCGGCGGATCGGCATGTGACCTCGCGCCGCCGAGACGGATCGGGTGCGGCGGTTTCTCCGCATCCTACGGGGGCAGGGGAGTGCCGGGCAAGCCCGACCGCGTGACCGGACTCGGCCGAGGCATGCTCGAGCAGGAGTAAGCTGGCAGGGTCGGAGCGACAGCCGACCGGACCGCCGCTGGTCAGGGCGTTCGCTGGCCGCCGGCAGGTGCGACGCCGGTCCGACCGGGAGTGGAGCACCTCGGGCCGTCGCGGCAGAGGTGTCGACCTCCGCCACACCGCGGGGATCCTCCGGGCACGATCGAAAGGTCGCCCTACGCGAGGCCGTCCCTCCATGCGCCCGATCGTCTTGGCCGGACGTCGTGGGAGACAGCGGCTGTATGCCATCACCTCCGGTCCGGACGGTCCGGCGTTGGCACGTCCCGGCGGTCGTGGCCCTCCTGCCGCACGTTGCCTATGACGCCGACGCCACGCCTACATCCGGGGCCGGATGTCGTCCGGATCTTCCCGCGCCTCGCTCCCGCGAGGTCGCCACGAACGTCATCGCGACGGCACTATCTCGATGACAGCATAGCTGTTTATTTGTATGCTGCCACGCTGCTGCTTCAGCTGCGAGGGAGTGCCCCATGAGGCGAGACCCTGCGCCCTTGGAACCGGGTTGGGCCAAGCTGGCGACCATGGCGATGGAGAGCGCGAACGAGGCCCTCTCGACCTCGGCCGGGGCAGGGGGCAGCGCACGGCTGCTCAAGGTGGAGGTCCGCCGGAGCCGGGGCCGCCTCCGGCTGCTTTGGCTGATGCAACCCGAGGACCACGATTTGATCGCACGTCTCAGGGACGTCGGACAACGGCTCGCCACCAGATCGGTGGCGACGTGCGAGGTCTGCGGCGCTCAAGTCCCACGCCGAGGGCAGGGGAGGAGGGAGGTGCTCTGCGACGCGCACGACGCACCGTTCTGAGCAGGGCCGACGGCGGCGGCAGGGCAGGGACGGCGCCACCTCGGGAGCTGACGACCTCGTCGGACGTGCTCGGGCCACCCTTCCTCGCAGGGTTTTGCGGAGGTCTGCAGAGCGGCGGGCCGAGGCGCGACGCGTTGGCCGGGAACGGCGCGAGCTCGGCCGCTCCGATCGGTCTGGCGTACTCGCGACGGTCAGGCGCTCCCGCGATGGGGGAGCCGCCCGGTCGTCGGACCCGCAGGAGGCTTCGGCACGTCGCCAACGCCCGCTCCAAGTGGCGTGGCGCCGCCGCCTCGATCGCCGCTCACGTTTGGCGTCGAGCGTCGGGGGAATGGGTCGTCGTTCCCCATCGAGGGAGGATCGAGCATGGCGAGGGGCAGTTCCAAGAGGGTGGTCGGGCGTCACGGGGTTGGCTTCGGACCAACCATCGCAAGCGCCGGGGTCAGGGCATGAGCGTCGACGAGGGAGTGGCCGCGGGCAGGGCGGGCGGGCGCGTCGTCGGTGCCGACCGATGGAGACGCTACGAGTCCCTGGCCGAGGTCGGGACGCCGGCCGGTCTCGCGAGGGAGGTGGCGAGGCACGTCAGGGCAGCTCAGAAGTTGGAGTTCCTCGGCGACGCGCTCGCGGAGTGCGCTGGACGCGTCGCGGCGGTCACGGCCTTGCGACTGGCGTGCACCCCGTCTCGCACCGGGGAGGACCAGGAGGTCAAGGCGGCCGCTTTCGACGGGTGGCTCGCGTCCGCGAGAGGGAGCACTCGCGCCCATCTCGCATTCCTCCTCGAGGCCGCGCTCCGGGCCGAGTGGCGTTCGGGCACGGCAGGGGGGCTGCCCCGCCCGAAGCGCACGACGTTCGACGCCGACTCCTGCGGCACCCGCGCCGACGGGATCGATGGCTCTCAGGCCCCGAACTCCGGGGAGACGACAGCGGACGACGTCGCTCTCTATCGGGCGGCGGTCGGCTCTGCCGATGCCGACGTCGCTTTGGCCAAGGCCATCGACGTGCTGTCCGACCTGACGGTAGTACCGAGGAGGTCGCCCGTGGCCCAGGGCGCCTGGGCCGTCCTGGACGAGATCGCCTTCGGCCTCTGCGTCGTGCCATCGACCTCGCGCGAGGACCGGCTCGACAAGCGCCGGCCGCTGTTGATCCTGTGGCGCACGGTTCGACGACGGCCGTCCACGGCGGCGGTGCTGCGGCGTCTTATCCTACTCGACCGCCAGCGGTGGCCGGGGCCCGTTCGCTGAGCGCCCGCCTTGCCCGTCGCGGTCGAGTGCGTCGGGCCCCTTTGGTGACCTGCTCGCGCCTGCGATGGCTGGTCAGAGGCCGCCGGCCTGACACGAAGGTCGGGGCGACGGCGCCGTCTTCGGCGAACCGCCACCGACGGTTCGCTTCAACCGATCGTGCCGAGCCGGACCTTGGTGGGTCGGCATGGTGGTCGGCCCGTGGGGGCAGCCTGCGGGCCGAGCGCAGGCAGGATGTCGTCGCCCAGGACACCGAGCCGAGAACATGCGGCGCCCGTCCCGCTCGCGGGACGGCCTAGACCCAGGCCTCTGGTGCATTCGAGAACTCCAGCCGACCCACCAGGAGGTCGAGCAACCACATGGCAGTCCGTCCACCCTCGTCCTGCGACACGACGCCGAACGGCACCTTCACCCTCACTTCCGGCTGACCCTCCTCGTCGACCCTAAGCTGGTAGTGCGCTCCGGAAACGGTGAGATAGATAGACTGCTCACCGCGCTTGCCATCCGACCCTCGCCCACGCATCGACCTCTCCACGAGGCAGATGATCTCGGGATCCGCGATGGCGTACGCGACCTCCTCGAATCCGGGGTCGTCGATGCCGTGCCCGATGGCGAACAGGCACGAGGTCCTCCACCGGAAGCGCACCTCGTCGGCGTCGACCGGCTCCAAGGCTAGGACGTCCCCTCGCATCGGAGTACGGCAGGCCGAGTCTCGCGCCGCGCGATCCACGAACACGTGGGGACGCAGGAACTCGCGCAAGGGAGCAAGGTTGGTTCGGAACTCAACGTCCCGCCGCTCCCTGGCCCGCGCAGCGGCGGTGATCACCTGCTCCGCCAGATGGAACCCCATCGCCGTCAGGCGGTAGGCGTCCGCCGGTGTCCGGAACGGCTCGGGCGGCTCGTCTCGCATCATCTAGGTTCTCCCCACTAGTCGCTCACCACGCATCGCCAGACCGAGCGCGGAACGTCTCGGAGCGACACGACGGGACCGCGTGCGGGGCCGAATCGCCACTCCGTTCACCATTCTCGCACGTCGGCCGCCCCCGAGACGCGGCTAGCGAGCGCACGACGTTCGGACGCGAAGACGCCGGCGGCCACCGAGCGCGTGGTCCTCCGGGCTCTCGCCGATCATCTCGCGCGCCCCCGGCTGGCCCGAGCCGCTGGCCAGCCCTAACCCCAGCCTCGCTCGAGCCGAAGCGCTTCCGGTCGCGTTCGTAACGTTGCCGTGCAGCCGGCGCGATCTCACACCGAGGTGGAAACGGCGCCGTTCGGCGCGCTCCTGTCTGGACGTCGAGCCTCTCGCTCCAGGTCCGCCTGTTACTGGGCGATGGTTCGCGTCCTCGCTCCCGAACGGAAACCGAGAGTAGTCGCTCGAGTCGGTCTGCGACGTCGGCGCGACCCTTCACCAACGTCCCAGAACGGCTGCCACTGCGGCCGGAGCGACAGATCTCGGTGGGGCAGGGGGCCTTCTCGACAAAATCGCGGATGCGCACCCGCGTGTTCCGGAGCAGCTTCCCTCGTTCACGACTCAAGGCAATGACGCAATCAAAAGGTTTCGCCCCTTTGGCAGAGACGAATTGAAGGCACAGACAAGCCAGATTCCCATATTCGCATAATATAGATTATGGAACGGTTACAACTATATAAACATCTAATAGTTGATCATAAAATTCAGCATATCTGGTGCTATCACGTTTTCACCGATTCTGTAATCCACGTCTCCATCTCAGGCTGCGCCCACGACAAGAATTGCAGCATCAGGGCCATACTTGTTCCCTACCCTCACTGACGCCGATCGGCAACCCGGAGGATCTGAGCTTCGGCGCCGCATGATCGTGGCGCGAGCCCCCGATCGGTCGGGGCGGAGCAGGGCAGGGCAAGGGAATACAGGAGCGAGGTCGTCAGCGGCGCGCGGTGCCCTACCCTCCCCTCCTCAAGGAAGTGGTCGGCAACCGGTAGACGACAACGAAGGCGGCGAACTCGAGGTCGGGCCTGGGTCCCCTGCCCCGTTTCAGGCATCAGCCACCCACGGACATCGAAGCAGGGGCGGCCTCGATCAGCGTGCCATAGCTTGGCCGCCGCCCACTGCCTGGCAAACCGGGCAGCGACGCTCTCCGATGGTTTGCGGCTGCCGACGGCGGAGAGCGCAGATTGAGATTACTGTAGGTGTAACTGAGCTGTTCGACGTGGCGAGGGCAGAACGCTATGCCGTTCGGGCGGAGAGCGTTTGACACGTGCCTCGCGAGCGCCATGCAGCAGACGAAGCAGGACCCGATCATCTGCGCGTCGTTTGTAACGGGCAGATCTCTAACCCTGTTATCGGGCCGCCACGCTGGCCTCGCCCCTGCGGGTGGCGAGGCCAAGCTGCAATCTTTGTAGGCCATTGAATGTGTCCCACAGCGCACAGGTCTCACAACATATTCTGTGAGGACTTGTTCAAAGCCTAGGGGGTACTCAACCCAACTTAGCTCTATCCCTTCCGCTTAGGGGACTCAACCGACAAGCCTTGCAACGCAGACCGTTGGCCGCAGACGATGAGGCGGCTACGGCCCATGACGCAAGCCTGACGTCGCGCCGCCCCGGGTGTCGAGCCTCGACCGAGACCGATCAGGACCCTTTCGTCTTCTCGTCGTTCCGATCCTTCGTAGGCTCGAAGGTCGGAGAGACGATGCTATGATCGGCTACGCCTCCCCGACCCGCGCCCGCCTCGAACACCGGCTGCTTCTCGACGGGATCGGGAACGGGGACGTGACCCGCACCGGCCTCGAAGGTAGGCCCTGGATCGTGCTTCTTTTCGGAGACGTCGTGTTCGTTGGCTACCATGGGCTAGCCTCCTTGAATTCTCTGACTGTATTCAGAGAATATGGCGCCCAGCTCGGCAAAGGCAATACTCGCGTGGTTGCCAAGTTCAGCGCCGGAGTGCACCCGAAAGCCGCTGCCATGCCGCCTCGTCTACCGGCAAGCCGAACCGTAACCATCGCGGCCGCTCCGCGAACGGCCGCGTCAGCAAACCGGCGTGTGCCAGAGCGTCGAATGTTCCAGCCGCGTCGTCGAACTCCGCGAGGCGGTATAACGTCGTGCCGCCGACCAAAACGGCACCCGCGTCCCGCAGCAAGACGTCAAGCCGCCCGGCGTCCTGCGCGAGACGCGTGAGCGACGACGACGCCCACACATCGTCGGCAAAGGCCCTTGTGCCCACTGCGACGGCGGGACCGCTCACGGCCCAGGGGCCGAAGGCGGCACGCAGCGAGGTAGCGCGATCGGTCGCCGTGACGGCGAACCCGAGCCGTAGACCCGCGAGACCGAAGAACTTGCCGAACGAGCGCAGCACCAAACCGTTCGGCGGAGGCCTGGTAGCGAGACTCCAATCACTAGACACGACGTCCGCGAACGCCTCGTCGACCACCAACAAGCCCACGCGCCTTGCCAGCCTCACCAAAGCGTCGGGCTCGACGAGCCGTCCGTCGGGGTTGTTGGGGTTGACCACGACGGCGACGTCGTAGCCCTCGAGCGCGGCCAGGTCATCGACGACGTCGACCTCGGCGCCGGCGCTACGCCAGGAGCGGGCGTGATCGCCGTAGGTGAACCCGAGGACGCCGACCCGCCGGGCCCGATGCAGACGAGGCAGCCACTGGATCAGCGCTTCCGTGCCTGGCGCGCCTACGATGTTGTCGGGCTCCGCCCCATAGGCGCGAGCTGCCGCCGCCTCGAGGGCACGCGCCGCGGCGGCGCTTGGAAGGGCCGCCCAGGCGTCCATGGGGAGCGACGGAACGGCATATGGTATGGGGTTGATACCCGTCGACAGGTCGACCCAGGGTTCGGGAGCGCCAGGATAGGCGGACCGTGCCGCGGCGAGGTCGCCGCCGTGGTAGGTGAACCGTCCCCGTCCCTCGTCCGTCGCCGTGATGTCACTCTCCATTACCGTACCGCTCTGCTGTCTCGCCTTGGCGATCGAAGCCTTGGTCGGCTATCCGGCCCCGGTGTACCGCGTGCTCGGCCATCCCGTCACCTGGATCGGCGCCGGGATCTCCGCCTTGGAGAGACGCCTCAACGTTCCGACCCATAGCTTCGGCGAGCGTCGCGCGGCCGGCGTGCTGACGCTGGTGGTCCTCCTCACGGTGACGGCGCTCGCGACCGTGCCGGTCCAGCTCGCGCTGGGACGATCAGTCCTAGGCCTTGTCGTGCTTGCGATCACCGCCTCGAGCCTGCCGGCTCAACGCAGCCTCTATGACCATGTCCGCGACGTGGCAGTGGCGCTCGAGCGCGAGGGCCTGGAGGCGGGGCGAATCGCCGCCGGCATGATCGTCGGACGGGACACGGCGGTCCTCGACGAGGGCGGCGTGGCGAGGGCGGCCATCGAGAGCCTCGCCGAGAACTTCTCCGATGGCGTCGTGGCGCCGACCCTCTGGCTCCTCGTCGGCGGCCTTCCAGGATGCGCTCTCTACAAGGTGGTCAACACGGCGGACAGCATGATCGGACATCGCACCGAGCGCTACGCTGCGTTCGGATGGGCAGCAGCACGCTTCGACGACCTCGTCAACCTACCGGCCTCGCGTCTCGCCGCCCTCTGGATCGGAGTCGCGGCAGCCCTCACCGACACCTCCGGTCCAGGAGCATGGGCGGCCGTGCGTCGCGATGCCGCGAGCCACCGCTCGCCCAACGCGGGCTGGCCAGAGGCCGCCATGGCGGGTGCGCTCGGCCTGCGACTTGCGGGTCCTCGCGTCTACGCAGCCGTGACGGTCGAAGATTCCTACATGGGCGACGGGCGCAGGGAGGCGAAGGCGGCCGACATACGCGCGGCGCTAAGACTCTACCGCGTAGCCTGCGTGGTGCAGTTCGCGGTCGTGGCGGGCGTCGCGCTACTCGTTCGCTGACCGGGGACCTCGCTAGCGAGCCAGGGCCAGCATGCGATCTAGGTCCACGTGTTCTTCCAGATGCGCGGCGAGGCCGTCGAGCACGCGCTCGACCTCCGCCTCATAGGCGAAGTCCGTGGGCTCGGCCCCGAGTCGGTGCAGCCAAGCGGCGCGCTGGCGATCGTCGGCGAAGAGCCCGTGGACGTAGCAACCCGCCACCCGCCCGTCGGCCGACGCAGCGCCGTCGCACGTGCCATCCGAGAACCGCAGCACCGGCCGCGCTCGATCGGGTCCGCGCGTTTTGCCCATGTGCATCTCGTAATCCGAGAACGGCTCCCCGTCGGCGACCGTGCGCCCGACGACCGGACGAAGGACCTTGTCGTCTCCCAGGACCGTGTCGACGTCGAGCAAACCCAAGCCCGCGACGGTCCCGGGCGGGCCCTCGAGGCCGAGCGGGTCACCGACGGATCGCCCGAGCATCTGGTAACCGCCACAGAGGCCGAGCACGCGCCCGCCTCGGCGGACATGGGCGAGGATGTCGATGTCCCAGCCCGCGGAACGCAACGCGCCAAGGTCGGCGACTGTCGCCTTCGAACCTGGCAGGACGACCAAGTCGCAGACTGGCAGGGCGGTGCCGGCCCGCACCATCAGGAGGTCGACGTCGGCTTCGAGCTTCAGGGGGTCGAGGTCGTCGAAGTTCGATATGCGCGGCAGGACCGGGACGGCGATCCGCGCCCTGGCGCAGAGCCGGGACTGGATCGCCCGGTCGAGCGCCACCGCGTCCTCGGCCGGCAGGCGGGCGGCGGCGGCGAAGTGCAGCACGAGGCCGAGCGCGGGCCAGCCGGTGCGCTCGGAGATGAACGCCATGCCGTCCTCGAAGAGGGTGGGGTCGCCGTAGAACTTGTTGACGAGGAAACCCGCCACCAGGGCGGCGTCCTCTGGGTCGATCACGACGCTCGTGCCGACGATCTGGGCGACGACGCCGCCTCGGTCGATGTCGCCGATCAGCACCACGGGGACGTCCGCGCGGCGGGCGAAGCCCATGATGGCGATGTCGTTTGCGCGCAGGTTCACCTCGGCGGGCGAGCCCGCCCCCTCGACGTGGATGAGATCGGCCTCACCGGCGAGCCGGCCGAAGCTGTCGAGGACGGCCTCCATGAGGCGGGGCTTCCACGACTGGTACTCGCGAGCCTTGGCGTTGCCGATCACCCGGCCCTGGACGACGACCTGCGACCCGATCTCGCTCTGGGGCTTCAGCAGCACGGGGTTCATGTGCACGGTCGGCTCCACCCCGGCGGCCCGGGCCTGGAGCGCCTGGGCGCGGCCGATCTCGCCGCCGTCGGCCGTCACGGCGGCGTTGTTGGACATGTTCTGCGGCTTGAACGGGCGCACGCGCAGCCCGCGGCGCGCGTAGGCGCGCGCGAGGCCCGCCACGATCAGCGACTTGCCGACGTTCGATCCCGTGCCCTGCAGCATCAGGGCCCGGCACTGCCGCCCGGCGCTCAGAACTCGATCCCCGCCTGCGCCTTCACCCCAGCGGCGAAGTGGTGCTTGGTGGCTCCGAACTCGGTGACGAGATCGGCGGCCTCGAGCAACTCGGGCTTGGCGTTGCGCCCCGTGACGACGACGTGGAGGTCAGGCCGCCGCGCCGCGAGCGCCGCCACCACGTCCGGAACGGGCAGGTAGTCGTAGCGCAGCGCGACGTTGAGCTCGTCGAGGACGACGAGCCGGATGGTGGGATCCGCCGTCAGCTCCAGCGCCTTGGCCCAGGCGGCCGACGCGGCCGCGACGTCGCGGGCCCGGTCCTGCGTCTCCCAGGTGAAGCCCTCGCCCATCGAATGCCAGCGCACGAGTTGCGAGCCTTCGAGCAGGCGCCGCTCCCCGGTGTCCCAAGCTCCCTTGATGAATTGCACGACGCCGACCGGCCATCCGTGGCCGAGCGCTCGCACCACGAGGCCGAAGGCGGCGGTCGACTTGCCCTTGCCCGGGCCGGTGTTGACCATAAGCAGGCCCTTCTCGGCGATGGCCTTGGAGGCGACCTCGGCATCCTGCACGGACTTGCGATGGGCCATCTTGAGCTTGTGGCGGAGGGCGTCGTCGGTCATGGGACCGGCATACATCCAAGCGGTCGCGCCGTCGACACGGCCGCTTGGGACCGACCGCGTCACACACCGGCCATCACCTCGGGGGCGAACGGCGATCAGGCAACGGGCACCCCCGCCTCCGCGAGGAAGGGTCGGAGTGCCGGGTTGAGGTTGCCCGGCCGCCAAGCGACGACGTGTTCAATGACGGGCGCGTCCGCGAGGTCGCGAAAGACCACGTCGGCAACCCCGAGCTTGCGCATGGACTCCGGCACCAAGGCGATCCCCAGGCCTTCGGCGACGAGGCTCAGGATCGTCTGTTGAAGCTGGGTCTCCAACCGCACGACCGGCTCGAACCCTCCAGACCGGCAGTAGCTCAGGATGAGGTGGCGCAGGAGCGGTGCGACCTCCGCCGGTGCCGCGATCAGGGGCTCCCCATGCAGCTGCCGGGCGTCGACCAGAGCACGGCCGGCGAGCACGTGATCCTCGCGCACGACGACGCATAACCGCTCCGTGTGGATCGAGCGGATCCCCAATCCGCGCAGGGGACCCGGGTTGAACAGGATGGCGGCGTCGAACCGTCCGGTGAGGACCGCGTCGGCGAGGGAACTCGGAACGACCTCCCGCAACTGGACGTGCACCTCGGGGTGACTGGCCATGAAGCGCCGCGCCAGCCCCGGCACTACCGTGTGGGCCGCATGCATCATGAATCCGATCGACAGCTCACCGCGTTCGCCGCGCTCGGCCAGCTGCGCGTTGCGGCACGCTTGGTCGAACGAGCTCAGGACTGCCCGTGCGTCCTCGAGGAAGCGCCGGCCGGCGTAGGTCAACGTCGCCTGTCTCGGACGACGCTCGATCAGGACAACGCCCAACTCCCTCTCGAGCGCGGCGATCTGCCTGCTCAGCGGGGGCTGGCTCATGCCGAGACGTTCGGCGGCTCGCCCGAAGTGCAGTGTCTCATCGAGTGCCACGAAGTATCGAAACTGCCGAAGATCGATCATGATACCGATCGGGTATGAGAAAGTGCCACAATCGGCATTGGATGATATCGGAGACCTTCGCTATGTCCAGGTGACCGATCTGGACACGGGACCTCCCAGATGTTGTCGACCCTCACCGTCGTGCTACCCATCTTCGCGCTCATCTTCGCAGGGTGGCTCGTTCGCCGGATCGACGTCGTCGGCCCCCATGCGACCACGGAGCTGAACCTCTTCGTGGTCTGTCTGGCCCTTCCGGCGCTGCTCTTCGACATCGTCGCTCACGCGCGATGGGTCGAGATCTGGCAGCCAGGCTTCATCGCCGCGTTCGGCTGCGGCGCGGCCCTGATCTTCGTTCTGACCATCGCCGTCCGGCTGCGCCGGCCACGGCACCTGGCCGACGCCGCCATCGACGCACTCAACGCGGGCTACGCGAACACCGGCTTCGTCGGTTTCCCGCTGGCGTTAGTCGCCCTCGGCCGCGAAGCCCTAGCCCCGACCCTCATCGCCACGATCATAACCGTCTGCGTCCTCTTCGCGGTCGCCATCGTCCTCATCGAAGCCGGGCTCCAGACCGAGAGCCGCCGCAGGCACCTCGTGTTCAAGGTCGGCCGCTCGCTGCTCCGCAACCCCCTCCTTGTCGCACCCGTCCTGGGGGCGCTCGTCCCACTCTGCGGCTTGGACGTCCCCGTTCCCGTCGAGAGCTTCCTGAAGTTGCTGGGCGCCGCCGCCTCGCCCTGTGCGCTCGTCGCGCTCGGCCTCTTCCTGGCCGCGAAGCGGAAGACCGCCGAGCAGGACTTCGGCTCGACGGCGCTCCTGGTCGGATTCAAGCTCGTCCTTCAACCGGTAGTGACTTGGGTCCTGGCGAGCGTGAGTTCAATCTGTCCCCGTTGCTCACCCACTCAGCCGTCCTACTCTCCGCCCTACCGACCGGAACCGGAACGTTCATGCTGGCAGAGTACTACCACCGCGAGGCGGACATCACGTCCAGCGTCGTCCTCGCCTCCACCGTCGCGTCGGTCCTGACGATCAGTGGCTACCTCGTGATGGTTGGCTGACGAGTCGTCACCGACCCGAACGGTCGAAGAGGTCGTCTCGACGGAATAGAATATGGACGCCACAGGCGATAACGGGTCGCTGACCCCTCAAGGAGAGGAAGCATGAACGAACAGATCAAGACGGTCGGCGTGATCGGCGCCGGCCAGATGGGCAGCGGCATCGCCCATGTCGCCGCTGCCGCGGGCTTCGGCGTCGTGCTCAACGACCTGTCGCGAGAGCGGCTGGACGCCGGCCTCGCCACCATCGGCAATGCGATGTCACGCCTGGTCAAGAAGGGCGACCTGACCGAGGAAGCCCGTGCCCAGGCGCTCGGCCACATCACCGTGGCGACGGATCATGCGGCGCTCGGCGGCTGCGACCTCGTGATCGAGGCCGCGACCGAGAACGAGGCGGTCAAGCGCCAGATCTTCTCAACGCTCTGCACCTCGCTCAAGCCCACGACCCTGCTTGCCTCCAACACGTCCTCGATCTCCATCACCCGCCTGGCCTCCGCGACGGATCGGCCGGAGCGCTTCATCGGAATCCACTTCATGAACCCCGTGCCGCGCATGCAGCTCGTCGAGCTGATCCGCGGCATCCAGACGGCGCCCGAGACCTTCGAGGCCGCCAAGGGGTTCGTCGACCGGCTGGGCAAGACCTGCACGGTGTCGGAGGACTTCCCGGCTTTCATCGTCAACCGCATCCTGCTGCCGATGATCAACGAAGCCGTCTACGTGCTGCACGAGGGCATCGGCAGCGTCGAGGCGATCGACACGGCGATGCGGCTCGGCGCCAACCACCCGATGGGGCCACTGCAGCTGGCCGACTTCATCGGCCTCGACACCTGCCTCGCCATCATGCAGGTCCTGCACGAGGGCTTGGCTGACTCCAAGTACCGCCCCTGTCCGCTCCTGGTGAAGTACGTCGAAGCCAACTGGCTGGGCCGCAAGACGCAGCGCGGCTTCTACGACTACCGCGGCGAGCAGCCGACGCCGACGCGCTGACCGCCGTCCGCGAGGTCAACCGGGTTCCAGGGCCACGCTGGCGAAAGGCCCGGCGACGTCTAGCCTGGTCTTGCCCGCGGCCGTCGCGCCATCCATTCTAGCCGCGGTCGCTCGACCAAGCCGGCCCGCCTGGGCGTCACGACGCGGCGTCGCAAGGCCGCGTCGGTGCGCGACACGCTGGCCCGGCGAGTTCGGTACTGGGGTCATCCCGGACCTCCACCGAGAAGGGGCACAGGTCGTGGTAGTTCTCAATCGCATCTATACGCGCACCGGCGACGAAGGGACGACGGCGCTCGGCTCGGGCGAACGCCGGGTCAAGTCGGACTTGCGCATCGCCGCCTACGGGACGGTGGACGAGTGCAACGCCGCGATCGGACTCGCGCGGCTCGCGGCCGTGTCCGAGTCTTCCGCCCTCGATGCCATGCTCGGACGCATCCAGAACGACCTGTTCGATCTCGGGGCTGACCTCGCGACCCCTGCGGTCGACGGTGAGGCCGAAGGGTCGCGCCTTCGTATGGTGCAGGCTCAGGTGGATCGATTGGAACGGGAGATCGACGACCTCAATGCCGCCCTGCAACCACTCCGCAGCTTCGTGCTGCCCGGTGGCACGCCGGCTGCGACGCACCTCCACCTCGCCCGTACGATCTGCCGCCGCGCCGAACGGCAGATGGTGGAGTTGAAGGTCGTGGCCGAGGAGCCGGTCAGCGCGGCTGCTCTGGGGTATGTGAACCGCCTGTCGGACTTCCTCTTCGTGGCTTCCCGCCACTGCAACTCGCTCAGGGATGGCGACGTGCTGTGGGTTCCCGGCCAGAACCGCTAGTCCGGTGTCCGGAGCGGACGCACGTCCCCCGCCGTCCGATCTGGCACCACCGGGACGTCGTCGTAGGCGTCGGGCCCGGAAGGCCTCGAAACGCGAGGCGTCTGACGCTCGTCACCTCGACGTCGACGCCATCCCTCGCGATCAGGATCCAGCCTCCCAGGCCGGTTTGCGTCGCGGCCGGCTTGAAGGTGGATGACGACGGCCCGCCACAAACCCACGGCGCGCGTTGTTGAGGACTGATCTCGACTTCATCGAAATCGATGACCATTCGATTGCGGCATCTCAAATGAAGCCAAGTCGATTGCTTGACCACGTCGGCTCGGATAACCTGAATCTGATGGTGCCCGGAAGGGCTTGAAAGGGAACGCGGAAGGGGGCGCATGCCCCCCTGCCGCGGCTGCCCCCGCAACTGTGAGCGACGAGCTTCTCCCATGAAGCCACTGGACCCCGGGGTCTGGGAAGGCGGGAGCGGCGCCGACCCGCGAGCCAGGAGACCTGCCATCGATGGTGTCAGAGCGGAACGTCGGGCGGGGTGCCCTGGCGTGCGGAGCCGAACGCAGGCCGAGCGACCGTGATGACGTGCGACATCGAGAACCACGTCTCATGCTCAGAATCATCACCGGCCTGCTCGACGAAGAGACGTCCGGGCTTCGCGGTCGCCTCGTGGCGATCTACGGCCTGCTCGCCGTCCTCAACCTCGGCGCCTGGGGATGGGCGTTATTCGCGTTCCGCGCCACCCCGACCCTGCTCGGCATCGCTCTGGTGGTCTATGGTCTGGGACTTCGCCACGCCGTAGACGCGGACCACATCGCCGCCATCGACAACGTCACGCGCAAGTTGATGCAGGGCGGGCGCAAGCCGGTCGCAGTCGGCTTCTTCTTCGCCCTCGGTCATTCCATGGTCGTTGTGCTCGCCTCCGCGGCCGTCGTGGCGGCTGCGACGGCGGTCGACGGCTTCGAAATTCTGAAGGGTGTCGGGGGTGTCATCAGCACGGGCGTGTCCTCGGCCTTCCTGCTGTTGATCGCGGCCATGAACGTGGCGATCTTCGCCGCGGTCTACCGAACCTATCGGCGCGTGCGGGCCGGCGGGACCTACGTCGAGGAGGACCTCGACATGCTGCTGAACAATCGCGGGTTCCTGTCACGCCTGTTCAGGCCCGCGTTTCGCATGGTGAGCCGCAGCTGGCACATGTTCCCGCTCGGCTTCCTGTTCGGGCTCGGCTTCGACACGGCGACGGAGGTGGCGGTGTTCGGCGTCTCCGCGGCTCAAGCGGCCAAGGGCGTCCCACTCGCGGCGATCATGGTGTTCCCCGTGCTGTTCGCCGCCGGCATGTCACTTGTGGACACCACGGACGGTGTGTTGATGCTCGGCGCCTATGACTGGGCTTTCGTCAAGCCCATGCGCAAGCTGTTCTACAACATGACCATCACCCTGGTGTCCGTCGTCATCGCCGTGCTGATCGGCAGCATCGAGGCGCTGCGGCTCATAGGCGATCAGCTCGACCTCAAAGGCGTGTTCTGGGACAGGATCGGGGCCCTGAACGACAACTTCAACGCTCTCGGCTTCGCCATCATCGGCATATTCGCCTTCGCCTGGGCACTCTCCTTCGCGATCTACAGGCTCAAACGCCTCGACGAGGTCACGATCCGTACCGTCGACGGAACCTGATGCTCCGCCATCGATGTCTTCCAGCGCGTCTGGGATCCGTCACGGTGTTGAGGGGAACCTCGCGGCGGCTCCGTCGCGGGGAGGTGAGCGTACGGTCGCTCGGAAGCCGTGTCTCACGCAGCGACAGTGTCATGAAGCGTCGCCCCATCCCGGTCGGTCGGTCCCGGTGCCCCGGGAGGCGACGTCTTGCCGGCAGGGCGATCGTGAAACCGGTCAGTCCCGGTTGGCCACGCCGGCCTGGTCGAAGGTGGCATGCCCGTGTGGCAGGCGAGAGCCGAGCGCACGAGAGCCGTGGCCAACGCGGCGCCCGTGCCTTCGCCCAGCCTGAGCCCGAGGTCCAGCAACGGCGTCTTGCCGAGGCGCCGCAGCACGTCACCGTGGGCACCCTCGACCGAGCGATGCCCCGCCACGCAGTGGTCGAGCGCCGCGGGGTGGAGGGCGTGGAGCACGGCCGCGGCCGCGCAGACGACGTAGCCGTCGAGGATCACCGGAACGCGCTCGAGGCGGGCCGCGAGGATGGCCCCCACCATCGCGGCCACCTCGCGCCCACCGAGCCGACGCAGCACCTCGAGCGGATCGGAGAGGTGGTCGCGGTGCAGGGCCACGGCCTCCTCCACCACTGCCACCTTGCGGGCGAGGCCCGCGTCGTCCACGCCGGTGCCGCGGCCAACCCAATGCGCCGCATCCCCGCCGTACAGTGCGGCGTAGATCGCTGCCGCCACCGTCGTGTTGCCGATGCCCATCTCGCCCACGCAGATGAGGTCGGCGTCGTGAACGGCCTCCATGCCGAAGGCGATCGTCGCGGCACAGGCGGCCTCATCGAGCGCGGGTCCGGACGCGATGTCGCCGGTGGGGATGTCCAGAGCTAGCTCGAAGACCTTCAGCCCGAGGCCGAGGTGACTGCAGATCTGGTTGATGGCGGCCCCACCGGCCCCGAAGTTCGCCACCATGGCGGCCGTGACCGAGGACGGGTAGGGCGACACGCCTCGTGCCGCGACCCCATGGTTGCCCGCGAAGACCGCCACCATCTGCCTGGAGGCGGTCGGGACGGCCCTGGCCTGCACGGCCCCGAGCCAGACGGCGAGTTCCTCCAACCTGCCGAGCGAGCCGGGCGGCTTCGTCAGTTGTGCGTCGCGCGCGCGAACGGCGGCCACAGCCTACTCGTCGAGCGGCGGGATATGGGTCAGGACGGCGCGGATGTCGTCCAGGGGCAGGGTGCTGGTTATCGGGGGCTCGGGCTCGAGGGCGGGGTGCCTGGTGCATCGAGGTTCTGCGACGTGATCGGGACACCGTGCGAGGAGCCCTGCCGTCGCGCGAGACGACGGTGACGGGCGGACCCCGTGACGGTCCGGTCCCATCGGGCCGTTCGCGGCGTCGTGGCGCCGACCTTCACCGGGGGGACGTCAGCGCCGCCAGGACGGCGTCAAGACCGTCCGTCAGCGCTGCCGGGCCCGGTTGGAGGATGATCGACGACTTGATCTCGAAGATCCGGCCGAGACGTACGGCGGGGATCGAGTCCCAGCCGGGCCGGGCTCGGATCCGCTCCGGGACGACCTTCTTGCCGCACCACGAGGCGAGGATGACCTCCGGCGCCGCGTCGACGACTGCCTCCGGCGCCACGATACGATCCTTCGCCGCGGCTCGTCTGCCGAGGTCGGCGAAGACGTCGTCGCCGCCGGCGATCCGCACCAGGTCGGAGACCCAGCCGATGCCGCTGATCAGCGGAGCGTCCCACTCCTCGAAGTAGACCCTCCGGCGGGGGCGAGCCGACGCCGCCTCGGCCACCTCGGCGAGACGCCTCTCGTAGCGCGAGGCCAGCGCCTCGGCCGCTTCCGTCGCCGCAACCAACGCGCCGACCGTGCGGATCATCGCGAGGATGCCGGCGACGTCGCGCTGGTTGAACGCGTGTACCGCGACGCCGGCCCGGACCAGATCCGCCACGATCTGCGCCTGCAGGTCGGAGAAGGTGAGCACGAGGTCCGGATCGAGCGCCAGGATCTTCGGGACGTCGGCGGACACGAAGGCCGACACCCGGGGCTTCTCCCGCCTGACCTGGGGTGGTCGGACCGCGTAGCCCGACACGCCGACGATCCGATGGTCCTCCCCGAGCAGGTAGAGCGTCTCGACCGTCTCCTCGGTCAGGCAGACGATCCGGCGCGGCGGGAAGGCCCTCACGGCCGCGTCCCCGCCCCGTCGCGCTCGACGCCCGACGGCGTGTGGATCGCGCAGGGGACGTAGCCCTCCGGGAGGTCGGGGAAGGTCCATCGAGGGCCCGCGGACGCCCACGCGTTGTGTTCGGGGGGCGGGGAGCCTGCCGAGGCGACATCGTCCGCGACCGGGCAGGGGCCGTAGGCCTCGAACCGCCCGAGCGGATGCCGGAGGACGCGGGACGGCGAGGAGCCGAGCACGGCCTCGCGCATCGACGCGGGCAGGTCGAGCCACCGCCGGCCTGCGAGGCGGTCGAGGATGGCGATCGTCCTAGGGTCGCCGGTGCGCAGGGCCAGGGAGACAGCCGGTGCGCCGAGGCCGAGGTCGTACAGCATCTCGGACGAACCACCGGTCGAAATGGCCTCAAGGTCCCGCCCCAGCGGCCGTATCGCGTCCGCGGTCCTCGACACCACGTGGTCGGAGGTCACGGCCATCACGACCGTGCCAAACGACGCATCGTCGTCGAAGGTCAAGGCTCGCACGCGGTCGTCGAGATGGATCAGCATCGCGACATGTCGTCCCCGAGCGTGGAGACGTGTACCCCCACCGGCGACGGTCGGCCGTTCGTTACCCTCGACGCGGTACGCCATGAGGTCCGCGAACGCGCCGGGCGTCCAGTGCCCCCCCTCCGACTCGAACGTGCCCTCGACGAACGCGCCAATGTCGGCAAGCGTCCATGCGAGGCGATGCACTGTCAGACCGAGCGCCGCGCGCCGCGCCGGCAGTTCGGCCCAGACCCGCCGACGCAGGTCCGGTGAACCCGCCCAGCCGCCGATCTCGGCGCCTGTCCGCGCGCAGCCCCGACAGAGGCCGCTGGAGGCGTCGATGCGGCAGAGGCCGACGCAGGGGCTCGGGATGGGTGCCAGGACCGGGAACGCCGGCCCCGGTGCGGCGTCCCGCGGGTTCGGGGGCCTCATCGCCGGAGATAGGTGGAGAGCGGCGAGCAACGCGCCTCCCACCCCTCTCGCTCCAGCGCCGGCGTGTCGTCGACGATGCTCGGAAATCCGCAGCAGAAGTAGCCCACGAAGGTCCATTCCGATGGCACGTCGAGGTCTCGCGCGATCGAGGCGGGATCCAGGATGGAGACCCAGCCCAGGCCGATCCCCTCCGCCCGCGCGGCGAGCCAGAGTGTGTGGAGCGCCATGACGGCGGAGTACTCGATCGTCTCCGGCATGGTCAGGCGACCGAGGCCGTGTCCCTGGGAGCAGCTCCTGTCGGCGAAGAGGGCGAATTGGCACGGCGCCTCGTCCATGCCCGCCAGCTTGAGGCGGGCGTAGAGCGTGCCCCGGTCGCCCGACTGCCGACGCAGGGCTTCGGCGTTGCAGCGCTCGAAATTGGCGCGAACGGCCCTGCGCCGGCCGGCGTCCTCGACGGAGACGAAGCGCCAAGGCTGGCTGAGGCCGACTGAGGGGGCGAGGGCCGCGATCTCGATCAGACGCTCCAGCGTTCCCTCCGGAAGCGGCTCGCGCCTGAACCGCCTGACGTCGCGCCGCCATCGGAGGAGGTGCAGCAGGTCCTCCCGGAACGCCTCGTCGAATCGCTTCGACGGGAGAGGCTGGGTTGGGTCCGGGCTTCGCGAGGGGGCCGGGACCGCGGGACGGGGCCCGCTCGATCCCCCGTCCTGGGATGACACCTCGTGCCCCTCCCGCGCCATCATGCGTCGCCGGACTTCCGCCACGCCGCCTCCGCCTCGTTCCAAGCCGCCAACGGCTGGAGGTCGGGTACCCAGGCCAACCCGCTCCTGCTGTCGGACGAGACCGCGTCGGACGTCACCACCACGTCGAGCAGGGCCGGTCGCCGGGCGAGGGCGCGTGCGAGCGCATCCGGCAGGTCCTCGGCCCTCTCCACCCGCTCGGCATAGAGCCCGAGGCCTCGCGCCATGGCGGCGTAGTCGGCGTCCCGCAGCGTGGTCCCGACGACCCGGCCGTGGGTGACTTCCTGGTCGCGGACCTCGATCTGCCAGCCCCGATTGTTGGCCACCACGAACAGCACCTTGGCATCGTGGCGCACCGCCGTGTCGATCTCGACGGCGTTGAAGCCGAAGGCTCCGTCGCCCGTCGCCACCACCGTCACCCGTTCGGGGTAGGCCAGCGCGGCCGCAACGCCGTAGGGCACGCCGACGCCCAGGCAACCGAACGGCCCGGGATCGAGGACCGCGGCGGCCGAGAGGCCGACGCGTGCGAAGCTCAGGAAGTCGCCACCGTCGATCGCCAGCGTGGCGTCCGGGGGCAGCACGTCCCGCAGCGCGGCGACGAGTCGATTGGGGTGCATGTGACCGTCCGCCCCCGTCGGCGCCTCCGCCAGGGTCTTCCGCAACGAAGCCGCGCGGACCGCATGCCCGTCGCGTAACTCCGCCGCCCAGCGCGGGTCGACGGAGGACGGGCGGTCCGCGGCGTGGCGCAGCATCGCCTCGAGCGTCTCTCCGACGTCCGCGAGGATTGCCAGCGCACCGGATCGGTTGTCGCGCAACTCGGCAGGGCTGTCCGCGATGCGCAGGAATCGCGCGGCTCGGAAGACGGCTGGCGATCCATAGGCGAGCTGGAAGTCAAGCCGCCGCCCGAGCGTGACCACGAGATCCGCCTCCGCCATGGCGCGGCCGCGCATCGACCCCACTGCGTTCGGGTCGTCCTCCGGCACCAAGCCGCGGCTCTCCCCGGTGTCGAGGTAGGGACAGCCGAGTCTGGCGATCAGAGCTCGAACCCGGGCGCCGGAGCCGCGCGCGCCTCGGCCGGCCAGGAGGACCGGGCGGCGCGCCGACCAGAGCAGGTCCACGGCGCTCGCCACGGCCTCGGGAGCGGGGCGAGCGCGGAACCGTGGACGAGGCTCGACCAACTCCGGGAGCAGCATGCTCGCGGGGACGGGCGCCCTCAGCACGTCAGTGGGGAAATCCAGGAAGGCCGGACCTGGGTCGCCACCCTCGCCCTCCGCGCGTGCCAAGGCCTCGGCGAGCTCCTGAGGCACGAGGGCCGGGTCTCGGACGGTGCGTGCGTAGCGCGTCACCGGTCGCACGAGGCTCGGGTGGTCCATGTCCTGGAGCGCGCCCCTGTTCTCCTGCGGCCTGGGAGTGGTGCCGGACAAGACGAGCACGGGCGTGCGTGACACGTGGGCGTTGGCGATGCCGGTCAGGGCGTTGGTGACTCCCGGTCCGGCGGTGACTAGGGCGACACCGACGCGGCCGGTCAGTTCGGCCTCCGCTTGTGCCATGTGGACGGCGGCGCGCTCGTCACGGACGTCGACGATACGGATCCCCTCCTCCGCCAACGCCATCCAGATCGGCATGACGTGACCGCCGCACAGTCCGTAGATCCGTTCGATTCCGCGCGTTCGAAGGACCCGCGCGATGACCGCGGCGGTCTGCCGCGGGACAGGGCTCACCGGTTCACCATCCGGGCAGGCGTCACGAAGACCATCGCGGCGCCGATGATGAGCGCGACCGAGAGGACGAGCACGCCCGCGTTGGTGCTGCCCGTGAGGTCCTTCACGTAGCCGAGGAGGTAGGGGCTGATGAACCCAGCGACACTGCCGACCGAGTTCGCCACCGCGAGGCCCATGGCCGCCGCCGCACCTGTCAGGATCGCGGGCGGCAGCACGTAGAACTGCGGCACGCAGGTCAGGATGCCGGAAGAGGCTACGGTGAGAGCCGCAAGCGCGACCACGGTGTTCTGCGAGTAGATGACGCTGACCACGAGCCCGGCGGCACCCACCAGGGCCGGAAGAGCGAGATGCCATCGGCGCTCGCGGTGCCGGTCCGAACTCCTGCCCACAAGGATCATCGTCACGAAGGCCCCCGTGTACGGTATGGCCGTGAGCAGGCCGACGGACAGCGGATCCCTCACCCCGCTGTCCTTGATGATCGACGGGAGCCAGAAGCTGACGCCATAGAGACCCATGGTGAAGAAGAAGTAGGTGAAGCTGAGGATCCAGACCCTCCTGTCGAGAAGGCCGTCGCGCGCCGAGACCAGAGGCTTGTCACGGCTCTCGGCCACCACGTCGGCGCGGATCTTGTCCTTCTCCGCGGTCGTCAGCCATCGTGCGGCATCGATCGAGTTGTCGAGATGGACGAAGCACAGGATGCCCAGGATGACGGCCGGCAGACCCTCGACCAGGAACATCCACTGCCAGCCCGCGAGACCCGCCTTGCCGTCGAGCGCGCTCATCAGCCAACCAGACAGCGGGCCGCCGATGACGCCCGAGAGCGGGATTCCCGCGAGGAACAGCGCCGAGGCCTTGCCGCGCTGCGAGGAGGGGAACCAGATCATCAGGTAGTAGATGATCGCGGGGATGAACCCCGCCTCGGCGGCGCCCAGCAGGAAGCGCAACGCGTAGAACATGTTCGCGGACGTGGTCACCAACGTGAGGGCGGAGATGATGCCCCACGTGATCAGGATGCGACCGATCCAGGCGCGGGGGCCGACCCGCATCATGAGCATGTTGCTGGGGATCTCGAAGATCACATACCCGACGAAGAACATGCCGGCGCCGAGCCCGTACACGGTCTCGGAGAGGCCGAGGTCCTTCAGCATCTGCAACTTGGCGAAACCGACATTAACTCGGTCAAGGTAGGCCCCGATGTAGCAGGCCAAGAGCAACGGCATGATTCGCCACATGACCTTGCTGTAGAGCGTTCGAGTCGCGCTCGCGTCCGTGGTCATCGATACGGCTTCGATCGTCATGGATCCCTCCCCCTGGTGCCCGGCCTTTCCGGCTCGTCGCGCTTCGATTCGTCATCTGGCGGTGCTCGTCGTGCGGGCGGCGGTTCGCCCGGCCTGACGCCGGACCGCCTATCCGGCGCCCTCGCGGCGCGCGGCCAAGCTCCGTTGCGCGTCGCGGAACGCGTGCCCGTAGGCGACGTAGTGCCCGATGGTCTCGGACAACATGGACCGACGGGCGTCGTCGAGGGGTTTCAGGGGCTTGGCGGGGCGACTGCCCCACAGCCACCCGGACCTTAGCACCTGGCCGTAGGTGGTCACGGTCCCGGCAGCCACGAGCACGTCGTCCTCGACCACCGTTCCCTCGCCGAGGACGGCGCCTATACCCACGAGACTCCGGGATCCCACGCGGCAGGCGCTCATGCGGACGTTGTGACCGATGGTCGTGTCGTCGCCGATCGTCACCACGCCCTCCGGCGCGGTGACGACGCTGTTGTCCTGGATGTTTGTGTTGCGTCCGACCGTAACGGCGGCCGCGTCGAACCGGCATCCGAAGAACACGCCGGCGCCAGGTGCCAGGACGAGGTCGCCGCGGACCACCGCCGTGTCGGCGACGAAATGCGCTCCCCGGCCGTCGTCTCCCCAGCGCCCCTCGGTCCTGATCTGCCGCGCCGCCGCGACGGCGGCCTCGGCCCGGATCGACGCCACCCGCTCCCGGCACTCCTCGAGCGAGATGCTACCTATCCTGACGGCCGGGCTTCCGGCGTAGCGCCCGCCCGGCTCCAACGTCGAGCGCGGGTAGATGGTGGATCCCGCCTCGATCAGCACGCCGGCGCCGACGACGCTGGCGTCGAGGATGACGACGTCATCCTCGATCGCGCAATCGTCAGCGACCGTGCAGGCGTGGACCACCGCGTTCCGCCCCACCGCCACGCGATCACCGATGACGGTCGCGAAGAGGCCGTGCGCGATGTGCACGGTCGATCCCTCGCCGAGGCAGAACCCGGCGCCGATCGACACTGTCTCCCCGTCGGCTCGGATCACCGCGAAGGGGCCTAGGACTAGGTCGGCGCCGACCGTCACGCGGCCGAGCACGCTGGCACCCGCGCCGCTGGTCGAAGGAGGACTTGCGAAAGCGGGGCTGACGCCTGCGAAGGGCAGGATCAAGGGTCGGGGTTCGATCGACAACAGGTCACTCCGATGCGGTGAGGTCGACCCCCGGCGGTCGAGGGCGCGGGCTGGCGTCCTCAGAAAACCGGCACCTCGCGATAGGTGCCCCAGATGGCCTTCAGCCTCTCGACGATCTCACCCATCGTCGCGCCCTCGCGGACGAGTTCGATCGTCACTGGCATCATGTTCTGTTGGGGATCCTTCGCCGTCTCCACCAAACGCTCCATGAGGAGGTCGTACTTGGCCGCGTCGCGCTCGCGCCGGACCCGCTGCGTCCGGGCGACCTGACGGTCGGCCGTGGTCTGGTCGTACGGATGGGTGTGGATCTTGGGATCGGGCGTGTCGTCGACGAAGCGGTTCACGCCGATCACCGGCTTCTCGCCCGACTGCTTGCGGAGGGCGGTCTCGTAGGCGAAGTCGGCAATGTGGCGCTGGAACCAACCGTCCTGGATCATCTTCAGCGTGCCGCCACGTTCTTCGACCTCCTTCAGGATGTCGAAGATGCGCTTCTCGTACTCCGTGGTCAGGCTTTCCACGTAGTACGAACCACCTAGGGGGTCGACGACCTGGGTGACGTTGGACTCCTCGGCTATCACCTGTTGGGTCCGGAGCGCCATCCGCATGGCATCCTCAGTGGGAATGGCGAAGGCCTCGTCGTAGCCGTTCGTGTGGAGCGACTGGCAGCCGCCGAGCACCGCCGCCATGGCTTGGAAGGAGGTCCGGACGACGTTGACCATGTACTGCGGCTTGGTGAGCGAGGCGGCTGCCGTCTGGCAGTGGAAGCGCAGGCGCATCGACTCCGGGTTCTTGGCGCCGAACCGCTCCTTCATGATCTTAGCGTAACAGCGCCGGAGAGCGCGGAACTTCGCGACCTCTTCGAAGAAGTCCGCTTGACAGACAAAGAAGAACGCGAGTCTAGGGGAAAACTCATCGACCGTCATGCCCGTCTTGAGCACCTCCTCGACGTACACGATGAGGTTCGCGAGGGTGAACGCGGCCTCGTGTAACGGCGACGAACCCGCCTCCGAGATGTGGTAGCCCGAGATGTTGATCGGGTTGTAGCGCTTCATCGTCTTGGCGCAGTAGGTGATGCAGTCGCGCACGATGCGTACCGATGGCTCCACCGGGAAGATGTACTCCTTCTGCGCCATATACTCCTTCAGGATGTCAGCCTGAACGGTGCCGCTGAGCTTGTTGAGGTCGTACCCGCGCTTCTCGGCCAGGGCGATGTACATCGCCAGCAGGATCCAGGCGCTCGGGTTGATCGTCATCGACACAGAGATGTTCTCGAGGTCGATACCGTCGAACAGCGCCTCCATGTCGGCCAGGGTGTCGATGGCCACGCCCTCGCGGCCGACCTCGCCCTCGCTCATGGCGTGGTCGGAGTCGTAGCCCATCAGCGTGGGCATGTCGAAGTCGGTCGAGATGCCCGTCTGGCCCTGGGCGATCAGGTACTTGAAGCGGACGTTGGTGTCCTCGCCGGTGCCAAAGCCGGCGATCTGGCGCATGGTCCAGTTCCGCGACCGGTACATGGTCGGGTAGGGTCCGCGGGTGAAGGGGTAACGGCCGGGTAGGCCGATGTCCTCGGGCGGCGTCTCGGCCAGGTCGGCTGCCGTGTAGGTCCGTCTGACCGGGATGTCACCGAGGGTGAAGAACTCGTCCTTCCGCTCCTTCTGCTTGCGCAGGAAGTTGGCGACCTCGTTGGTCTCCCAGTCCCGGACCTCGGCGCGGATCGCCTCCACCTGGTCCTGCGCGCGCGCGCCACGGTCGGTCATGTCATCCATCGTGGTTCTCCCTCAGACCCTGTCGTTCACTTTAAAGACTCGGCCACAAGTTCCTCGGCCAACGTATATGGGTCACCGTTCCGGGCCTCGAGACGCGACGCGAGGTCACCCACGCCCGGTGCGGCGAACTTCGAGAAGCGCGCCATCAGCAGGTTCTCGGCCGTCTTCAGCAGGCGGAAGCGCGCGATAGCCATTCGCCGGGGCCTGCCCCGCTCTCTATCCATGGTCAGGGCGCGGTGTCGCTCCACGGCGTCGATGAACGCTTCGAAGCCCTCGCCCGAGTAGGAGGAGATGCCAAGCACAGGCACCCTCCAGTCCGGCCCCGGCCCGTGGTGGGCGTTGAGCGTCATCATGCCCTTCAGGTCGGCCAGCGTCCGATGGGCGTCGCTGCGATCGCTCTTCGAAACCACGTGGACGTCCGCGATCTCGAGCATGCCCGCCTTGATGGCCTGCACCTCGTCACCGAGGCCGGGCGCGGACACGACCACGGTCGTGTGGGAGGCCTTGGCGATCTCGACCTCGTCCTGGCCGACGCCGACCGTCTCGATGACTACCGTGTCGAACCCGGCGACGTCGAGGATGTCGACGGCGTCGAGCGCCGCTCGCGCCATGCCTCCCATGGCCCCTCGCGTCGCCATCGATCGAATGAAGACGTCGGGATCGAGCGCGAGGTCGGTCATGCGGATGCGGTCGCCGAGGATCGCCCCGCCAGAGTATGGGCTCGAGGGATCGACCGCGACGACACCGACCCGATGCCCTCGGCTCCGCAGCATGGTCGCGAACCGCGCGACCAGCGTCGACTTGCCCGACCCCGGGACGCCGGTGATGCCGATGACGTTGGCGCGACCAGCACGCCGGTAGATCTCGGCGAGTGCCGGCTTGGCCTCGTCGACGCCCGCCTCCGCGCGGGAGATGAGGCGCGCGACGGCGGCCGTGTGGCCCGCCACGACGCGCTCGACGAGCTCCATCGAGGGAACGTACGAACTCATGCACCACCCTCCGCGGCGATCTGCTGGCGCAGCTCGCGGAACACGGCCCGGTCGTCGACGACGCGGCGGGCCTTGAAGTCGGTGCGCGGGAGGAGGCCCTGCTGAACGATCTCGACGGCCGTGCGCAGTCCGAGCATCTTCTGCATGCGACGGGCGACCTCGGCGCGGAACGCCGCCACCTCACCCTCACCCCTGGAGGCGGCGTCCGCATGAGCCTCGACGCGCAGCAGGAGCTCGTCCATCGCCGCCTCGCGCGTGATCACGATCTGATGCTCACCGCCGTAGGCAGGCAGCTCGTTCAGGACCGCATCGATCTCGCTCGGGTATATGTTCTCGCCGCGGATCGTGAACATGTCGTCGATCCGTCCGAAGATGCCCTGCGGCAGGCGTGGATAGGTGCGTCCGCAGGGATTGGGCTCGTCCGTCCACAGCGTCAGGTCACCAGAGGCCAGACGGATCATCGGCTGGGATGTCCGCTCGAGATGCGTGTAGACGGGCGTCCCGCGCTGCCCGTAGGGCACGCGCCTCATCGTCTTGGGGTCGCAGACCTCGGTGTAGACCACGTCCTGCCAGCACAGCAGGCCAGACGTCTCCAAAGTGCCGGCGACGTTCATGAAGGGCGTCATCTCGGCCATGGAGCCGCAGTCGAAGACCTTGGCGCCGTAGAAGTCCTCGATCTTGTCCCGGACGCCCGGGATGGAGGCACCCGGCTCACCAGAGAAGAACATGGCGCGCAGGCCGAACTTGCGCGGGTCCAACCCCTCCCCGATCGCCGCCTGGGCGAGGTGGAGTGCGTAGGTCGGCGTCCCGTAGAACGCGGCTGGCTTCATGAGGTCGAGCCACTGCGCACAGCGGATCGTCATGCCGGGAGCACCGGCCCCAAATGGGAAGGCCTTGGCGCCGAGACGCTCCGCGCCCGCCAGGGCTCCCCAGCTGCCCATGTAGAGGCTCAGGATCGCGGCCACGCAGACCATGTCGCCGGGACGGATCCCCATTCCCCACATGATGCGTGCGTGGGCGTTGGCCACCGCCTTCCAGTCGTTCCGACCGATGGCGAACGCTGTCGGGCGACCGGTGGTGCCGCTCGTCCCGTGGATGTGGAAGATCTCGCTGTCGGGGACGCACAGGTAGTCGCCGAAGGGCTGGTTCTCCGCCTGCGAACGGCGAAGGTCGGCCTTCGTCACCACCGGCACCTTCTCCTCGAAGTCCTCGAGGGTACGCAGGTGGCTCGGATGGAACCCCGCTTCGTCCCACTTGCGCCTGTAGAACGGCGCGTTGTCGTAGGCGTAACTGCAGACCTGCTGAAGTCGCTCCAGGATGAGCTTCTCGCGATCAGCAGCCGGCATGGTCTCCCGCTTCGGAAACCAGTAACGGCTGTCCGCGGGTGGGACGTAGGAATCGTCGTACCTCGGGGGAAATGACCAGTCTTCCATGGCTAACCTCCCGATCAGCGCGGACCGCGCTCTTGCACGAGACGGTTCAGCGTCGAGACGATGTAATCGGGCGGGGTATCCTGCAGGAGCACCTCACGCACGCCCATCTTCTTCAGCTCGACGACGTCCTCGTCGGGCATGACGCCACCGGCGATGACGATCATGTCGGAGGCGCCCTTCTCCTCCAGTAGCTTGAAGATCTTTGGGAAGACGGTCAGTTGGACTCCCGAGAGCAGGCTGACGCCGAGCACGTCGACGTCTTCTTGAACGGCAGCGTTGACGACCTCCTCGGGCGTGCGGTGGAGGCCCGTGTATACGACGTCCATGCCTGCGTCGCGCAGGGTTCGGGCGACCACCTTGACCCCACGGTCGTGCCCGTCAAGCCCGACCTTCGCGAGGAGCACACGTACTGGCTGCATCCAATCTCTCCCTGTCTGGTTCTTACTGAACTCTGAATTCAGTGGAGGTTGATCCACGCCTGCCCCCCTGTCAAGGTTAGAACCCGCGATCCGGAGCACGCAGGGATGGCCGGTCCGGCGTCGGAGCATACGTTCGAGAAAGGGCACCTCGTGTGGCGCGGTGCAGGGGCGTCGGCTATCTATGCGGTGACGGTCGTGGTGAGCCCAGTGGACTGTGGACCGGGGCCGGTGTGATGAAAGCGGACCGAAGTGATTGAGACGCTAAGGAGCGAGAAGCATCTTGTCGATCAGGCGTACGACGTGATCCTGGACGCTCTCTGTGACGGCACTCTGAAGTCCGGTGAGCGCATCACGCAGGAAGACATCGCGGCACGCCTCAACGTTTCCAGACAACCCGTGACCCACGCCCTCGCGGTTCTCAAGTCGCAGGGGTTCCTGATCTCGTCTGGTCGCCGCGGGCTCACCGTGGCGCCAGTGGAAATGAAGTTCTTCGCCGAGATATACCAGATGCGGTCCGTGCTGGAGCCCCTCGCCGTGAGGCTGGGGTGCTCGCGGCTGTCGACCAGCGCCATCGTGAAGGGTAGGTCCATCGTCGAGCACGGCCGCAACATGATGATCGCCGGCGATGCCAGGGCGAGCCTCCAAGCCGACGTGGACTTCCACTCGTTCATATACGAGCTCTCGGGGAACGCGCTGATCGGCGAGAGCCTGAAGCTCCACTGGAAGCATCTGCGCCGAGCCATGGGAGAGGTGCTGCGCTACCCGGGGATGTCGATCAGCGTCTGGCAGGAGCACGGGCGCATCATCGAGGCGATGGCGAGGGGCGACGGTGACGCGGCCGCCGACATGATGTGCAAACACATCGTCAGTGCCGCCGAGAGGATAGGGTTCGAGGCGAACCCGGCCCCCGGGATCGAGGCAGAGTCGGGCGAGCCAGGCCGGATCCGCAAACCGAGCGATCGATCGTGATGACCGCGCCCCATGCCCTTCTAGGGTCGCTGGCGGGGACGCACGCAAGCGGTGATGGGATCGACGACGAGGGTACGGCGACGGCGGCTCGAAACGCTCGACCTCTCGTGATACCGAGGACCTGACTTCTGAGGAGGGAACCGCTGATGGGGGCGACACAAGGCAAGCGGATCGCGGCAGGGCTCCTCGATCTGGAGATCCACACCGCACAGACGGGCGACGGAACCTGGGTCGCTGCGACCAGATCTACGCCGTTCCTCTACATAACCGCGGCGACTTACGACGACCTGCTTCGCAGGCTGAGAACCTGCTGCGAGTTCTACCTATCGAAGCAGGCTGCGATCACCTCGTGCTTGACGGCGCGTGAGGCCATGATGGTCCAACCGAACCTCGAGAACGTCGGGCGCTTCCTACTCCGCGATATCATGAAGGTTGGTTGAGCCATGGGCGCCTACGCTGATTTCGCGGGCATTTCCGATGAGAGTCTCAGGATGCGAGGCTTCGAGCTCATAGCCGAGGATGACTTCGTCAAGCTGTACATGAGCGAGGTGGGCCCCCAGATCGTCTCGAAGGAGGACGCGTCGCGCTTCCTCTGGATCGAGGACGACCATGACCTCGCACTTCATCCGAGGACGACGTTGAGGATGGCACCTCCCTGGTGAGCGAGACCGAGCCGCGCGGGGCGGATCAGGGCCCCTCGCGTCATCGCTGATCGCAGCGCGGAGTGGCAGGCCCGGTGAACCAGGTGACTCGTCGCCCCACGTCGCTCCCTCGTCGATGGGACGACGCCCCCCGTGCCACATCGGAACAGACCAGCGACAAGGGCGAACCGTCCCAGCGATGCCGGACGCGGGCTGACGAACGATGCCTACGCGAATGAATTCAGAATTCTGCATCCTGACCTGGTCGAGTACATTGACCCTTGGCGACGCCAGCCGTATGTCTTGAGTAGCACTGGTTCCCCGCGAGGGGATCGGCGCCCCACCCGGGCGCCAAATGGGAATTCGGACGCGCCCCGCTCAAGGGTGCGAGGCCGGAGCTGCCCCCGCAACTGTGAGCGGACAGCCGAATCGTCACGAAGCCACTGTGGAGCGCGTAGCGTCACGGGAAGGCGACGATCAAGCGTCATGATCCGCTAGCCAGGAGACCTGCCGTGCTGGCGCCGCCGTCCACCGAGACGGCGCAGCGATGTTGGCGCGCGCCGGGCGGGGTGTCCCGGCGTCTCTGTTCGGCCAGTCATTGGCCGCGCATCCGGCGGACTCGTTCCGCAGGACGCCGCATCCCGCTCCTTCGGTGAAGAAGAGGGAGGTAGTGACGCCATGCAGGACACTGGATCGACGAGTCCGCCAGCCGTCACTACGATCCACGTCTGCGTGACCTGCCGGTCGGAGGGCGAGACCGACCCGGTCCGGGCCGGCCGCCGCCTGCACGACGCGCTGGCGGCCGAGTTCGGTGCCGATCCCGCCGTCGCGCTCGTGCCGGTCGAATGCCTCAGCGCGTGCCGCCGGCCCTGTACGGTGTCCTTCGCGGCACCCGGCAAGTGGACCTACGTCTACGCCGACATGCCGGCCGAGGGCACCGCCCCCGTCGTGGCCGAGGCCGCCCGCCTCTATGCCGCCACGCCCGACGGGCTGATTCCCTGGAAATTGCGCGCCGACCCCATCAAGCGCGGCGTCGTGGCCCGCGTGCCCCCGCTCCCCATCGCAGGACAGACAGCATGAAAGCGCTCGCCAAGGTTCCCGTGACGGTGGTGACCGGCTTCCTCGGAGCCGGCAAGACCACGCTGATCCGCCACCTGCTCGAGGGCGCCCACGGCCGCCGGCTGGCGCTCATCATCAACGAATTCGGCGACGTCGGCGTCGACGGCGACATCCTGCGCTCCTGCGGCATCGAATCCTGCCCCGAGGAGAACATCGTCGAGCTCGCCAACGGCTGCCTGTGCTGCACGGTGGCGGACGATTTCGTGCCCGCCATCGAGGCGCTGCTGGCGCGCGAGCCGCGGCCCGACCACATCGTGGTCGAGACCTCGGGCCTCGCCCTGCCGAAGCCGCTCGTCAAGGCCTTCGACTGGCCGGCGATCCGCGCCCGCGTCACCGTCGACGGCGTCGTGGCGGTGGTGGACGGCGCCGCCGTCGCGGAAGGCCGCTTCGCCGACGATCCCGCCAAGCTCGCCGCCCAGCGCCAGGCCGACGGCTCGGTCGACCACGACAACCCGCTGGAGGAGGTCTACGAGGACCAGCTCCTGTGCGCCGACCTCGTGGTGCTGAACAAGGCCGACCTGCTCGCCCCCGAGCGGCTCGAGGCGGTGGCGGCCGAGATCCGCGCCACGGTGCCGCGCGCCGTCAAGGTGGTGGCGACCCGCGAGGGCCGGATCGACGCCGCCGTGCTGCTCGGCCTCGGCGCCGCCGCCGAGGACGACCTCGCCAACAGGCCTTCCCACCACGACGCCGAGGAGGGGCACGACCACGACGACTTCGACTCCTTCGTGCTCGACGTCCCGGCCCTCGACGATCCCGAAGCCTTCACGCGCAAGCTCGCCGGCGTGGCGGAGCGCCACGGCGTGCTGCGCACCAAGGGATTCCTGGCCGTGGCCGGCAAGCCCATGCGGCTGCTGGTGCAGGGGGTCGGGAGCCGCTTCCGCCAGCAGTTCGACCGGCCCTGGGCGCCCGGCGAGGCGCGGCGCGGCCGGCTCGTCGTGATCGGCGAGAAGGGCATCGACCGGGCCGCCATCGCGGTCGACATCGGGGCGTGACGGCGGGATAGGATCGCGCCATGCACCTGCTGCCGCTTCCCCAAGGGTCGCTGGACCCCGCGCCGAGCGCCGTCGACGTCTCGCAGACGCCGGCCGACCTCGTGGTGCTGTCCTTCTCGGACGGGGACCTCGCGGCGCTGGCCGGCGTGGCGGGGGAAGCGGCGCCGAGCCTGCGGCTCGCGACCTTGAAGGGCCTGGGGCACCCGCTATCGGTCGACCTCTACGTCGAGAAGGTGGCGGCGCGCTCGCGCTTCGTCCTGGTGCGCATCCTGGGTGGCCTCGATTACTGGCGCTACGGTCTCGAGGAGCTCGGCGCCGCGGCGCGGCGGCACGGGTTCCACCTCGCCGCCGTGCCGGGCTGCGACCAGCTCGACCCGCGGCTCGACGCCCTCTCGACCCTGCCCGAGCCGGACCTGCGCCGGCTGTGGCGCTATTTCCGCGAGGGCGGCCCCGAGAACCTGCGCCAGGCGATGCGCTTCGTGGCGTCGCGCATCGGCCGCGACGTCGCGTGGGAGGAGCCGGCGCGACTTCCCGCCGCGGCCGTCTCCGCCGCGCTGTCCCGGCCCGGCCCGGGAGGGCGGGCGCCGCACGCGCTGTTGACCTTCTACCGCTCGGCCCTGCTCGCCGGCGATACCGCCCCGGTCGCGGCCCTGGCCAACGCGCTGGCGGCGCGGGGCCTGCGCGTCACCGCCGTGTCGGTGGCGAGCCTGAAGGACGAGGCGGCGGCCGAAGCGCTGGCGGCCCTTATCGCGCGCGATCCGCCCGACGTCCTGCTCAACACCACGGCCTTCTCGGCCCGCCGCCAGGGGGGCGGCACGGTGCTCGACGGCGCGGACGCGCCCGTGCTGCAGGTCGTCCAGTCCGGCAGCGACCGCGACGCCTGGGCGGCGAGCGACCGCGGCCTCAGGGCCGCCGACCTCGCCATGAACGTCGTCCTGCCCGAGGTCGACGGCCGCGTGCTGGCCGGCACGGTCTCGTTCAAGGAGGCCGGCGCGCCCGATCCGACCCGCGAATTCTCGCCCGTGCTGCACCGGCCGGACGCGGACCGCGTCGCCCACGTGGCCGACCTCGCCCGCGCCTGGGCGATGCTGCGCACCACCCCGCGCGCCGCGCGCCGGCTCGCCCTGGTGCTGTCCGACTATCCCGGCAAGGCCGGGCGCGGCGGCTACGCGGTCGGGCTCGACGCCCCCGCCAGCCTCGCCGGCATCGCGGCCTCGCTCGCCGCGGCCGGCTACCGCGTCGACACCGTCGCCGATCCCGCCGCCCTGATGATGCACCTGACCCAGGGGGTGCCGGAGCCCGTCCTGCCGCTCGCCGCCTACGAGCGCGCCTTCGCGCGCCTGCCGGCCGCCTTCCGCGCGGCCGTCACGGCGCGCTGGGGGGCGCCGGCCGACGACCGCGCGCTGCGCGACGGCGCTTTCGGCTATCCCATCCACCGGGCCGGCAGTCTGATCGTGGCGGTGCAGCCCGACCGGGCCCCCACGGCGGACCGCCGCGCCGACTACCACGACACGGCGCTGCCGCCGTGCCACGCCTACATCGCCTTCTACGTGTGGCTGCGCGAGGTCGAGCGAATCCACGCCATGGTCCACCTCGGCACCCACGGCACGCTCGAATGGCTGCCCGGCAAGGCCGTGGCGCTGTCGGGCGCCTGCGCGCCCGAAGCCGTGCTGGGCGCCGTGCCGACCGTCTATCCCTTCATCGTGAGCGACCCCGGCGAGGCCGCCCAGGCCAAGCGTCGCATCGCGGCCGTCACGGTCGGGCACCTCACGCCGCCGCTGGTGGCGGCCGGCACCCACGGGGCGCTAGCCGAGGTCGAGGCCCTGTTCGACGAATATGCCGAAGCGCAGGGCCTCGATGCCCGGCGCGCCCGCCTCCTCGCCGCCGCCATCCTGGAGCGCGCCCGCGACGCCGGGCTGCTGGCCGATTGCGGCATCGCCGAGGGTGCGGCGCCCGACGATGCCCTGGCGGGGCTCGACGCCTGGCTCTGCGACGTGAAGGAAGCCCGCATCGGCGACGGCCTGCACGTCTTCGGCGGCACCGAGGCCCGGCCGGACGGCGTCGCGGACTGCGGCGCCGCCGAGACCGCGGGGCTCCTGGCGGCGCTCGACGGGCGCTTCGTGCCGCCGGGCCCGGCGGGCTCGCCCGCGGCCGGCCGGCGCGACGTGCTGCCGACGGGCCGCAACCTGTTCTCGGTCGACCCCCGCGCCGTGCCGACCCGCACCGCCGTCGAGATCGGCCTGCGGGCCGCGGCGGACTTCGCCACCCGCTACGCCCAAGATCATGGCGACTGGCCGCGCCGCCTCGTCATGGACCTGTGGGGCAGCGCCACCATGCGCACCGGGGGCGACGACCTCGCCCAGGCCCTGGCGCTGCTCGGCGTGCGGCCCCGCTGGCACGCGGGTACGACCCGCGTCGACGGTTTCGAGATTCTGCCCGAGGCGCGCCTCGACCGGCCGCGGGTCGACGTGACGCTGCGCATCTCGGGCCTGTTCCGCGACACCTTCCCGGATCAGATCGCGCTCTTCGACGCCGCCGTGCGCGCCGTGGCGGCTCTCGACGAGGACGATGCCATGAACCCGCTCGCCGCCGCGCGCCGGGCCGGAGAAGCCCTCGACCGGGTGTTCGGCGGCGCGCCGGACAGCTACGGCATCGGCCTCGCCCGCGCCGTGGCCTCGGGCGACTTCGCCGGGCGTGCCGACCTCGGCGAGCGCTACCTCGCGGGCACGTCCCATGCCTATGGCGGGGCCGAGGCCGCCGGCCACGCCTCGCCGGGCTTCCGCGACCGCGTCGCCGCGGCGGAGAGCCACCTCCACGTCGCGGACCTGCCGGAGGTCGACGTCCTGTCCTCCGACACGTTCGCCGAGCACCAGGGCGGCTTCGCCGCCGCCGCCGCCGCGCTCGGAACCGTGCCGGCGCTCTATCACGCCGACGCCACCCGCCCCGGCGACCTCCGCATCCGGACCCTGTCCGAGGAGGTGGCGCGCGTGATGCGGGCCCGTGCCACCAACCCGCGCTGGATCGTCGGCCAGATGCGCCACGGCTTCCGTGGGGCCGCCGAGATCGCCGAAACCGTGGACGCGCTCTTCGGTTTCGCCGCCACCTCGGACGCGGCCCCGAGCCGGCATTTCGACCTGCTCTTCGACGCCACGCTCGGCGACGATGCCGTGCGCGACTTCATGGTGGGGGCCAATCCCGCCGCCGCGCGGGCGACGGCCGACCGCTTCGCGGAGGCGCAGGCGCGCGGCTACTGGCATTCCCGGCGCAACTCCACCGCCGCCATCCTGGCCGGCCTCAGGAGCGCCGCATGAGCGCCGCCGCCCTGCGCGTCGGCTGGTGCCCCGGCGCGCTCCGCCCCATGGCGAGCGGCGACGGGCTGATCGTGCGGGTGAAGCCGCGCGGTGCCAGCCTCACCCTGCTGCAGGCCGGCGCCATCGCGGGAGCGGCGGCCCGCCACGGCAACGGCCTACTCGACCTCACCGCCAGGGCCAACGTTCAGGTGAGGGGCGTCACGGAGGCCGGCCTGCCGGCGTTGACGATAGATCTCGACGATGTCGGTTTGCTCGACGCAGACCCCGCCGCGGAGTCGCGTCGAAACGTCCTCGTCAGTCCACTGGCCGGGCTCGACCCCACCGCCGCCTTCGACATTCGCCCTGCCGTCACGGCGCTCGAGGCGGCGCTCGTGGATGCGGAGGACTTGGGAGACCTACCTTCGAAGTTCGGCGTCGCGGTGTCCGACGGAGGGCTGATGCGTCTGTCGACCGCCTCGGCCGACATACGCGTCGAAGCCGCGCGCGACGGTCGGTTCGTGGTGCGGCTCGACGGGGACGACCGGGTCGTCGCGACTTGCACCACGCGGGGTCTGCCGGACGTCGCTTTGGGCTTCATGCGTGGCTTCGCCGCGTGGTGCGCGACGGAGTCCGGCTTGCGGCGCATGCGAGACCTCGTCGCTCGGGTCGGCCCCGAAGCCGTCCTCGACGGTCCGAAGTGGACTCCCCACCCTTCCGAACGTCGATCAATCGACCCGTCTCTCACGAATGAGGGGAGGCGGCAGAACCCGCCTTTCCGAGTGCCCCAAGCTGCACCGCGGGTTGAGAACTCGGACGGTGACGAGACGTCCTACCGCCCTCGCGAGCACAAGGTGGGACTCCGTCCCGATCGAGCCGCCACCGACGAGCCAAGCGTCCCAATTCGACCCATCCCGTTCGTAGGACCCTTCACGGTCGGGAGCAGGGTCACGCTCGGCGTGGCCGCACCATTCGGCCGACTCGATGCGAGGCAGTTCGAGGTTTTGGTTCGCGGCGCGGTGCGAGCCGGCGCTGAGGGGTTGCGCGTCACACCCTGGCGAGCCCTGCTCGTCCCGGGGCTCTCACCCGAAGCCGCCGACCGCCTCGCGAAGGACTGCGGCGCAGTCGACCTGATCGTGGACGCCGCCGACCCCCGCCTCCGCGTCGCAGCCTGTCCGGGCTCGCCAGGATGCCGGCGCGGAACCACCCCGGTGCTCGAGCACGCGGCGGCATGGGCCGCGCTGATCGGGTCAGGCGACTCTTCGCACGACATCCTTCTCCACGTCTCCGGTTGCGCCAAGGGCTGCGCCCACCCCGGGCCTGCCCCGTTGACGCTCGTGGCGACCGAGGGGCGTTACTCCCTCGTAATCGGCGAAGCCCCCTGGAACGAGCCCGTCGCCTCCGGACTCGCCGTCGGCGAAGTGCGCCACCTCCTCCCCATCAACCTCGGCCTGGATCGCTGCCCGTGAGCTACGACTACATCCACGATGGCGCCGCCATCTACGCCAAGAGCTTCGCCATGATCCGGGGCGAGGCCAGCCTCAGCGTGTTCGATCCCGTCGAGGAACCCGTGGCGGTGCGCATCATCCACGCCTGCGGCATGGTGGAGGCTGCGGCAGACATCCGGTTCACGTCGGGCGCTGTCGCGGCCGCCAAGGCGGCGTTGCGGGCCGGCGCGCCCGTGCTGTGCGACGTCCGCATGGTGGCGGACGGCGTCACGCGCCGCCGCCTGCCGGCCGGCAACGACGTGGTGTGCACCCTGAACGACCCGGAGGTGCCGGCGCTGGCGGCCCGGCTCGGGACCACCCGGACGGCGGCTGCGGTGGAGCTCTGGCGCGACCGCTTGGCGGGCGCGGTCGTGGCGATCGGCAACGCTCCGACGGCCCTGTTCCACCTGCTCGAGATGATCGCCGCGGGCGGGCCCCTGCCGGCCGCCGTCATCGGCATGCCCGTCGGTTTCGTGGGCGCGATGGAGTCGAAGGAGGCCCTTCTAGAGTTCGGCCGCGTGCCAGCCCTCGTTGTGCGGGGCCGCAAGGGCGGCAGCGCGATGACGGCTGCGGCCGTCAACGCGCTGGCGAGCGACGAGGAATGAGCGTCGGAACGCTCACGGGCGTCGGTCTCGGACCTGGCGACCCCGACCTCCTCACCGTCAAGGCCGTGCGGGCGCTCGAGGCCACGCACGTGGTGAGCTACTTCGCCAAGAGCGGGCGGCGCGGCAACGCCCGCACCATCGCGGACCGCTGGATGCCGCCCGGCGCGACCGAACTGCCTCTGCTCTACCCCGTGACGGTCGAGATCCGCTTCGATCACGCGGACTACGTGTCAGCCCTCTCCGCTTTCTACGCGGAATCGACCGAACTCCTCGCGGGACACCTCGCGGCAGGCCGGGACGTGGCGCTGCTCTGCGAGGGGGACCCGCTGTTCTACGGGTCGTTCATGCACCTGTACGTCCGCTTGCGCGAGCGCTTCCCCTGCCGCATCGTGCCGGGGGTCACAGGCATGTCGGGCTGCTGGACGGCGGCGGGCGAACCCATGACCTGGGGCGACGACGTCCTCACCGTGGTGCCGGGCACACTCCCGCCGGAGGCGTTGCGCACGCGATTCCTCGCGGCCGACGCGGCCGTGGTCATGAAGCTCGGCCGCAACCTCCCCAAGGTGCGTGCCGCGCTCGCCGACGCGGGTCTTCTCGAGCGCGCCCTGTACGTCGAGCGTGGCACCATGGCAGCCGAGGTCGTGATGCCGCTCGTCGACAAGCGCGACGATGACGCGCCCTACTTCTCGGTCGTGCTGGTGCCGGGCCAGGGGCGGCGGCCATGACGGACGGGTCACTCGCCGTCGTGGGCCTGGGCCCCGGACCGGTCGATTGGCTACTGCCCGAGGCAGCGTCGGTCCTGGGCCAAGCCACGGATCTCGTCGGCTACGTTCCTTACGTGGCACGCGTGCCGGAGCGGGCCGGCCTAGTGAGGCACGCGACCGACAACCGCGTCGAGGTCGACCGCGCCCGGCACGCCTTCGCCCTGGCCCTGGCGGGCCGGCACGTCGCCGTCGTATCGGGCGGGGACCCCGGCGTCTTCGCCATGGCGGCCGCGGTCTTCGAGGCGCTCGAGGCCGATCCCACCTTCCGCGCCGTCCCGGTCCGGGTCGTGCCGGGCCTCTCCGCCATGCAGGCGGCGGCGGCCCGGCTCGGCGCCCCGCTCGGCCACGACTTCTGCGCCATGTCGCTCAGCGACAACCTCAAGCCCTGGGAGGTCGTGTTGCGGCGCCTCACCGCCGTGGCCGAGGGGGATTTCGTGCTGGCGCTCTACAACCCGGCCTCGAACGCCCGGCCCGCGCGGCTCGGCGAGGCCCTGGCGCACCTGCGCGATCTCAAGGACGCGGCGACGCCGGTCGCCTTCGCCCGCGCGATCGGCCGGCCGGACGAGCGGGTGCACCTGACCAGCCTCGGCGAGGCTGACCCGGCCCTCGTCGACATGGCGACCTTGGTGATGATCGGGTCGAGCGAGACCCGCTGGGTGGCGGGCGCCGACGGCCGCCGCTGGATGCTGACCCCGCGCAGCTACGGGCGGGGCACCACGTGAGCCCGGGCGTCGATCCAGGCCAGCACCTCGTCCAGGGCGAAGGCCTCGTGGCGCGGCCCCGCCACGGCCGGCCGCGCCACTGCCACGACGACGATCCCCAGCGCCCGCGCGGCGTCGAGCTTCGCCGACGCGGCCGCGCCGCCGCTGTTCTTGGTCACCAGCACGTCGATCGCCGCGCCGCGCATCAGCGCCGTCTCGGCGGCGAGGCGGAAGGGGCCGCGGTCCAGCACCAGCCGGTGGTCGGATGGCAGGTCCGCGGGAACCGGGGGATCGATGGTGCGGATGACGTAGCGATGCTGCGGCGCCGCCCGGAAGGCCGCGAGGCCGAGCCGGCCCACCGTCAGCAGCACGCGCCGGGGTGCCGCGCCGAGCGCCAGGGCCGCGGCGTCGAGGTCCGCCACCCCCGTCCAGCGCGCTCCCGGGGCGGGTTCCCAGGGCGGGCGGGTGAAGGCCAGCAGCGGCACGCCGCGGGCCGCGCAGGCCTCGACGGCATGAGCGGAGATGCGGGCCGCGAAGGGGTGGGTGGCGTCGACCACCGCCGCCACGCGCTCGCCCGCCAGGTAGCCGACGAGGCCCGCGACGCCGCCGAAGCCGCCGATGCGGTGCGGGATCGGGGGCAGGACGGGGCTGGCGGTGCGCCCGGCCAGCGACAGGACCGGCCTCAGGTCGTCCCGGCCCGCCAGGGACGCCGCGAGGGCCGTGGCTTCGGTAGTGCCGCCGAGGATCAGGAGCTTCATGGGGCGGGGGGGACCGGGTGAGCGCAGAACCCTGGCTGACGCTGGTCGGCATCGGCGAGGACGGGGTCGAGGGCCTGTCTCGTGACGCGCGACGCGCCCTGGCGCAAGCCGTCCTGGTCGTCGGCGGGCGGCGGCACCTCGCGCTCCTGGGCCCGACGAGGGCCGAGACCCTGGCCTGGGCATCGCCCATGCGGGACACCTATCCGATGATCCTCGCCCGCCGCGGCGAGCCCGTCGCCGTGCTGGCGAGCGGCGATCCCTACTGCTACGGCGTGGGCGCCGCGCTGGCCCGGCACGTGCCGTCCGCCGAACTGCGCTGCTATCCCCAGCCCTCGGCGTTCGCCCTGGCCACCGCGAGGCTAGGCTGGGCCCAGCAGGACTGCAGCCTCCTCTCGCTCTGCGGCCGCCCGATCGAGACGCTGGTTCCGGCGCTCAGGGCCGGGGCTCGGGTCCTGGCGCTGTCGGCGGACGCCCAAACGCCCGGACAGGTGGCCCGGCTCCTCTCGGCTCGCGGCTTCGGCGCCTCGCGGCTCACGGTGCTCGAGGCCATGGGTGGTCCGCGCGAGAGAATTCGCGTCTCCTCGGCTGACGCCTTCGCACTGTCAGACTTGGAGCCGCTCAACACCCTGGCGATCGACGTGGCAGGACTGGGCCCAGCCCTGTCGCTCGTCCCTGGCCGCCCCGACGGGTCGTTCGACCACGACGGACAGATCACCAGGTCGGCGGTCCGGGCCGCGACGCTGGCCGCGTTGGCACCACTTGCGGGCGAGGTCCTCTGGGACGTCGGCGCCGGTTCGGGCTCGGTGGCGATCGAGTGGATGCTCGCCCACCCCGAGAACCGGGCCTTCGCCGTCGAGCGCCATCCCGAGCGTGCGGCGCGCATCAGAAGCAACGCCGCCGCGCTCGGCGTGCCCTGCCTCGTCGTCAGCGAAGGCGCGGCTCCCGACGTGCTGGCCGACCTTCCCGCACCGGATGCCGTCTTCGTGGGCGGTGGGGCCACCAGGGATGGGGTACTCGACTCCTGCGCGGCGGCGCTGAGGCCCGGTGGGCGCCTCGTCGTCAACGCCGTCACGATCGAGACCCAGGAAGTCCTTATCGCGCGGTTCCGCTCGACCGGCGGCGCGCTGACGGCGTTGAGCGTGGCGCATGCCGACCGCGTCGGCGCCTTCCATGGTTGGCGCACCGCAATGCCGGTCACCCAGTGGACCTGGGTGAAGGCGTGAGCGTCCCCGATCCCGACGGCTGCGCTGGCCGCCGCTCGTCGCCCACCGGCGGACACCCGCCGGTTCCGCACGAGGCCGCGTCACTCCGCGGGTCGGCAGAGCGGGCGGCGCCGGCGGAGAGCCGTCGCCCGGCTCCACGAAGCGACACGCCCCGATCTCGACACCGCCTCGCGCTCCCCGAGGCGCCAAATCCGGAGACGACATGACGGTCCACTTCATCGGTGCCGGACCGGGTGCCCCCGATCTCATCACACTGCGCGGCCGTGACCTCCTCGCCCGCTGCCCAGTCTGCCTCTACGCGGGATCGATCGTACCCCGGGCGCTGCTCGACCATTGCCCGCCCGGTGCTCGGATCGTCGACACGGCGCCGCTCGACCTCGACGCTATCGCGGCCGAATTCGCCCGCGCCCATGCGGCCGACCAGGAGGTGGCCCGTCTCCACTCCGGTGACCTGTCTGTGTGGAGCGCCATGGGCGAGCAGCTGCGTCGCCTGCGTGATCTCGGCATCCCCTACAGCGTCACGCCCGGCGTGCCCTCCTTCGCGGCCGCGGCGGCGGCACTGGGTGCCGAGCTGACCCTACCCGGGGTGGCCCAGTCCTTGGTGCTGACCCGGACCTCCGGTCGCGCGTCGGCGATGCCGGCAGCCGAAACGCTCGCAGCCTTCGCCACCACGAGAGCCACGCTGGCGATCCACCTGTCGATCCACGCGCTCGACCGCGTCGTGGCCGAGCTCTCGCCGGTCCACGGCGCCGACATGCCGGCCGTGGTCGTCGTTCGGGCCTCCTGGCCCGAGGAGCGGATCGTCCGCGGCACGCTCGGCACCATCGCGGGCCTGATGGCGGCCGAGCCGGCCGAGCGGACCGCCCTGATCCTCGTCGGTCGCACCCTCGCGGCCGATGACTTCCGAGACAGCGCCCTCTACGACGCGGACTACCGTCGGCGCTTCCGCGGAGGCCGACAGCCTTGACGACGTCACCCGGCTCGCGCAACCAATCGACCGTTGCGGTCGAACAGCACCACGTCGAGCCCGTCGCTCCGGCCGAGGCAGGTCGCGGCGGTGCGCAGCGCGCCCCCCGCCACGACTCCCCCGAGGTCGACGCCCTCGGCCTGCGCCATCCCGAAGGCTTCCGCCGCCGTGTTGCAGCCGAGCACGGCCTCGGCCAGCGCGCCTCCGCCGCCGGCCTCGCGGGAACGTTCGGCGAGGAAGGCTCGGTCAACCTCGCCGCGCTTCGAATGGAGGTCGAGCAGCCCCTGGGCGAGCTTGGTCATCTTCGCGACGCCACCCGCCACCGTGATCCGGTCGACGGGATGCCGGCGAAGGTACTTCAGCATGCCGCCCACGAAGTCGCCCATGTCGATGAGCGCAGGTTCGTCGAGACCGTACAGTTCGCGCACCGCGACCTCCGACGCGTTGCCCGTCGCACCGGCGACGTGGCCCAGCTTGAGCGCGCGGGCGACGTCGATGCCGCGATGGATGGTGTCGATCCAGGCCGCGCAGGAATAGGGCACGACGATGCCGGTCGTGCCGAGGACGGACAGGCCGCCCACGATGCCGAGCCGGCCGTTGAGCGTCCGCTCGGCCAAGAGCGCCCCACCCGGGATGGCGATCTCGACCTCCGCGTCGGGCGCGACGCCAAGCTCCGCAGCGGCCTCGGCGATGGCTACGCCGATCATGGCACGCGGAACGGGGTTGATCGCCGGCTCGCCGGGGGGAAGCGGGAGGCCGGGGCGCGTCACCATCCCGACGCCCTCACCTGCCCGGAAGCTCACGCCGGAGCCGGCCGGCGCGAGTCGCACGGTCGCGATGACCAGCGCGCCGTGCGTGACGTCGGGATCGTCGCCCGCGTCCTTCACCACCCCGGCCCGGCCGAAGCCCTCGCCGTGCTCGTCGAGCGCCAATGCGAAGGCGACGCGGGTGCCGCTCGGCAGCGCCACTTCGACGGGGTCGGGACAGTTCGCACCATGCAGCACCGTGAAGGCGGCTCGGGCGGACGCCGTGGCGCATGCTCCCGTGGTCCAGCCACGGCGAAGGATGGGGTCTGTCATCGACCGATCATGTACGGCATCGCCGCAACGACTCAAGGGGGTCTTCAGTGCTCGCCATGACCGACCCGCTCGAGCCACACGAGGTCACTGACCGCTTCCCCGAGTTCGCCCCCGGCACCGTGTGGCTCTGCGGGGCCGGACCGGGCGATCCGGGCCTCCTGACGCTTCACGCCGTGCACGCCATGCAGAGCGCTGACGTCATCGTCTACGACGCCCTGGTGTCCGACGAGATCATGACGTTCGCCGGTCCGCAGGTCGAACGCGAGTTCGCGGGCAAGCGAGGCGGCAGACTGTCGCCCAAGCAGTGCGACATCACCGGGCGGCTCGTCGAGCTCGCGCGGGCGCGGAAGCGCGTCCTGCGCCTTAAGGGCGGAGACCCGTTCGTCTTCGGCCGGGGCGGCGAAGAGGCGCTCGACCTCACCAGGGCCGGGGTGCCCTTCCGCATCATCCCCGGGGTCACCGCCGGCATCGGCGGGCTCGCCTACGCGGGCATCCCGGCCACGACCCGCACCACGAACGCGGGCGTCATTCTGATGAGCGGTCACCTGGCGACGGCGGACGCTCCGCGCGACTGGGGGCCCATAGCGCGCACCGGCCTTCCGCTCATCCTGTACATGGCGATGACGCACCTCGGGTCGATCGCCTCGGGACTGGTCGACGGTGGCCTGGCGCCGGAGACGCCCGTCGCGATCGTCTGCGACGCCACGACGCCGCGCCAGCGGGTCTGGGAGACGACGCTGGCCGCGGCCCGGGCCGACGCCGACCATGCGGGCCTCGACTCGCCCGCCATCGTCGCGGTGGGAGCCATCGTGGGTCTGCGGGCGCTCCTCAGCGCCGGCATGATCGGCCTGCCCACGTGAGCTCGCCCGGCTTGATGATCGCCGCGACCCGCTCGGGTTCGGGCAAGACGATCCTGACGCTCGGTCTGATGCGGGCCTTCGGCCGCCTCGGGATGCGTGTGGCCGGGCGTAAGAACGGGCCGGACTACATCGATCCCGCGTTCCACGCCGCCGTGACCGGCCGCCCGAGCTACAACCTCGACAGTTGGTCCATGCCGCCGGAGTTGTTGCGCAGCCTCGCCCGGGCGGACGGCGACGTCGTCATCTGCGAGGGCTCCATGGGCCTCTTCGACGGTGTGCCGGCGCAGGAGGGGCGAGGCGGATCCTCCGCCGACCTCGCGGCACTCACCGGCTGGCCGGTGGTGATGATCCACGACTGCTCCGGGCAGGCCCAGTCAGCGGCGGCGCTCCTGGCCGGCTGCGTCGCCTACGACCCTCGGATCCGGATCGCCGGCGTCATCCTCAACCGAGTCGCCAGCGAGCGACACCGACGCCTCGTGTCGGAGGCGATGGAGCGCGTCGGGGTGACGGTTCTGGGTGCCGTGCCCCGCGATGATCGGCTGTCACTACCGGAACGCCACCTCGGCCTCGTCCAGGCCGAGGAGACCGACGACCTCCAGGCGAGGGTCGACGCGGCTGCCGACGTCGTAGCCGAGCACGTCGATCTCGACGCGCTGGCGAGGATCGCGGGAAGCACCCTGGGCCGCGCAGAGGGTAACCCCGGCGAGACGGGGAGACGCGTGCCACCCTTGCGCCCACCACGGGCAACGCTCTCGAAACACCTCCCGGGCAACGTCGACAGCCCCCGAGAGGAACAGGATCACCGCCCTGCTCCGCTGCGCCCGCCCGGCCGGCGCATCGCCCTCGCGCGTGACGACGCCTTCTCCTTCGTCTACCCGCACGTCATCGACGGCTGGCGACGCGCCGGTGCGGAGATCGTCGCCTTCTCTCCCCTACAGGACGAACCGCCGCCGCTCGACTGCGACGCCTGCTGGCTGCCCGGAGGCTACCCTGAGCTCCACGCCGGCCGACTCGCCGCGGCTTCCCGGTTCGCATCCGGCTTGCGTGCGTTCGCGTCCGATCGGCCCGTCCATGGCGAATGCGGCGGGTACATGGTCCTCGGCCAGGGGCTCGTCGACGCGCACGGCGTGCGTCACGCCATGGTGGGACTGCTCGGCCTCGAGACGAGCTACGCCAGGAAGAAGCTGCACCTCGGCTATCGAGACGCCGTCACGCTTCGCGCCTCCTGCCTCGGTCCGGTCGGCACGCGACTGCGCGGTCACGAATTCCATTACGCTTCGATCGTCGACATCGGTGGCGACCCCGGCCTTGCCGAGGCCGCGGACGCCTATGGGAGCGCACCCTCGATGACCGGTAGCTGCCGCGGTACGGTCACCGGAACCTTCTTCCACGCGCTTGCGGAACGGTCGTGATTCAGGCGGCTCGGCGATGTACACGCCCGTGCCGCGAACTCCTGGCCGGACGTCGACGGTATCGTCCCGAGCCCTTGCGGCTCGGTCGCATCGTGAACTCGATCGCCAGCGATGAGTTGTGTCCTTGAGGCGAGGCGAACCGACCGTGCCTCTCGAAAGCACGATCGGACGTTGGACGGACGACCAGCCGTCTCGTCGATCACATCGTCAAGCGACGACAAGGGGCACCGCTCTCGGCAAGCCCCAGGACAGGGAGAGCGCCATGAAGGATCAGCGTCCGTCGCGACGAAAGGCCCAGGGGGACCCGAGGTCGGAGGATCCGTCCGCGGATCCGCTGAACGTCGGCCAGGGCCCGACGAGCGGTGACGCCGCCGGCGCCTCGCCGTCAGGACCGGGGGCCAGCCGCCCAACGGCTGCCGGCCAGGCGCCCGCTCCCGCGCAGGCCACCGGCGGTCCCCGAGACGAAAGCGGCCCAGCTCCCTCGGGCATCACCGAATTGGACCGGCTGTCACGGACCATGGGCCTCTTCGTCGAGGAGAGCCAGAAGGTCGCGGCGGCCTATCTGGAGCCGAGATCGCGCATGAATGTCCAGCCGCAGGGCGGCGAAGAGGCCAAGGACATGGTCCAGACGCTGGGACAGGTCGCGGCGCAGTGGATGACCGATCCCGCAAGGATGATGGTCGCCCAGGCCACCTTGTCGAGGCAGATGATGGAGCTTTGGGCCGGCACCATGGGCCGCATGGCCGGCGGCTCGGCCCCCGAGCCCGAGCCCGCCAAGACGGTAGACAAGCGCTTCGCCGCCCCTGAGTGGCGCGAGATGCCGGGATTCGACTTCCTTCGGCAGGCCTACACGATAACCAGCGAGTGGGCGACCGGCCTCGTCGACCAGGCCGACCTCGACGAGGACACGCGCGGTCGGGCGCGGTTCTACCTGCGTCAGCTCACCGGCGCCTTGTCACCCTCCAACTTCCTAGCCACCAACCCGGAACTGCTGAGGCACACGTTCGAGGAGGGCGGCGAGAACCTCGTGCGCGGAATGCGGATGCTCGCCGAGGACATCGCGGCCGGCAAGGGCGAACTCAAGATCCGGCAGAGCGACAACACCGGCCACGAGCTCGGCGTCAACATGGCGATGACGCCCGGCAAGGTCGTGTACCGCAACGAGCTGATGGAGCTCATCCAGTATGCGTCCTCGACGCCGGACGTGTACCGGCGCCCCCTGCTCATCGTGCCGCCGTGGATCAACAAGTTCTACGTGCTCGACCTCAACCCGGCCAAGAGCCTCGTCAGGTGGGCTGTCGACCAGGGCCTGACGGTCTTCGTCATCTCCTGGGTTAACCCAGACGAGCGCCACGCCGACAAGGACTTCGAGAGCTACATGCGCGAGGGCATCTTCGCCGCCCTCGGCGCCATCGAGCAAGCCACCGGAGAGCGTGACGCGGCGGCGGCTGGCTACTGCGTCGGCGGCACCCTGCTCGCCGTGACGCTCGCCTACATGGCCATACACGGCGACGCGCGGATCTCGTCCGCCACGTTCCTGACGGCACAGACCGACTTCCGCGACGCCGGCGACCTCAAGGTCTTCGCCAGCGAGGAGCAGATCGCCGCCGTCGAGAACCAGATGCGCGAGAGGGGTTACCTGCAGGGGTCGAAGATGGCCAACGCATTCAACATGCTGCGGCCGAACGACCTGATCTGGTCCTACGTGGTCGACAACTACCTCAAGGGGAAGGCCCCCATGGCCTTCGACCTCCTGACATGGAACTCCGATTCCACTCGCATGCCCGCCGCCAACCATGCCTTCTACCTGCGGAACTGCTATCTCGAGAATAGGCTGACAAAGAGGGAGATGGTCCTGGCCGGGGAGACGCTCGACCTCGGGCGTGTCACCATCCCGGTCTACAACCTCGCCGCCAAGGAGGATCACATCGCGCCGGCGAAGTCCGTCTTCGTGGGTGCCAAATTCTTCGGCGGGCCTATGCGCTACGTTCTGGCCGGGTCGGGCCATATCGCGGGCGTGGTCAATCCTCCCTCGAAGCCGAAGTACCAGTATTGGTCAGGCCCGGAGGTCGGGGACAGCTACGAGGCTTGGCTCGAAGCCGCGACGGAAACGCCCGGCAGCTGGTGGCCGGACTGGGCCGCTTGGCTGGTCGAACAAGCGCCCGAGAAGATCTCGGCGCGCGAGCCGGGAGGCGGCGTGTTGCAACCGTTGTGCGATGCTCCGGGCGATTACGTGAGGGTCCAGAGCTGAGGCTGGCGAGGTGTCCCATGACGGCTCCGCTTCGATTCACCAGCCTCGACCAAGTCTCGAAGCTCGACCGGCTGGAGATCGGACTCAACTTGGTGCGAAGGGACAGGGCGACACCGTCTTGCGGAGGTCGTCCACAATCAGGGTGCGGCTCACCGGCTGGGCGGCGCGCTGCGGGCATTCGGGACGCTCGCAGATGCGGCATGCGGGACCGATAGGCGTGACCAGCGGGTTGCCGAGGTCAAGGCCCCGCGCGGCCGCGGGGCGCCCGGCATGCTTCAGCTCGCAGCCGAGCCTGATGGCGAGGTCGCCCTCCCCGCCGATGCGCGGCACCGTCCGGGCCAGTGTGAAGTAGTGCTCGCCGTCTGTTGCCTCGACGATCTGGGTCACCAGCCGCCCGGGGTCATGGAGGCTCGCGTGGATGTTCCAGCGCGGTCAGTCGCCCGAGTACCGAGTGAAGGGCAAGTTGGCACTGGCGAAGCGCTTGGACAATGGTGATGCACGCCCGCCTACTGGCCCCTTGCTTGATAGCCCACACACCGCCGCGGGCGCATGTTCCCTCCGTGCGTCGCGCCTCGTCGGCGGACGCTGGCTGGAGATCAGGTCGTTAGTCGCCCCCGCGACGAGCCGATCAGGCCAGGCAAATGGTCAGCTTGAACATCGCCGAAGGGTGCGAAAGATAGCCACTGCCGTCCACGCGGACACGGTCGAGGTGAGTGGGCAGAAGCTGGCGTCATCGGCTATGGCTGGTGTCGACCCACATATGACGGTAGACGTCGAAAGTGGTCTGCTCAAAAGCCGACGTTCAACGTTCCGTGATGTGGCTTGGGTGGACGGCGCAACCCATGGCGGTTCCTCAATCCAGAGTCGGCGAGACCCTAGGTGAATCCGAGTCATGAAGTCCTCCGCGCGGTCTCGAACGAGACGAGGCGTCGGTTGCCCTCGTCCCACAGCACCAACGGCACGCACCGTAGGCTTGCGGACAAGGTGATGCGTCCGACGTCGCGCAGCTCGGGATGATCTCGCATCACCTCGGGCAACCTGTAGAACGGAATGCGGCTGCTGAGGTGGTGCACGTGGTGCAGGCCGATGTTGGCCGTGAGCCAACGCAGGACGAGTGGCAGGTCGTAGTGGGAGCTGCCGTGCAGCGCTGCCTCGGCGTGCGTCCAGTCCGGGGCCGCCGACCAGTTCGTCTCTTCGAACTGGTGCTGCACGTAGAACAGCCACACGCCCGCCGACGCGGCGACGAGGAGCACCGGCAGCGGGATCAACAGCACGGGCGCGACGCCGAGCCACCACACGAGCCCCGCAACGAGCGACGCGGTCGCGGCGGTGGTGCCCATGGTGCTGGCCCACGGCTTCCAGCCTGCCCGCATGAGGCCGATGGGCAGGCGGTACTGCACCAGGAACAGCCAGGCGGGCCCGAGCCCGAACATCACGACCGGATGACGATAGAGCCGGTACAGGAGTCGCCCCGTCCGGGACGCGGCCTTGTACTCGGCCACGGTCAGCGTGGTGACGTCGCCGATGCCGCGCTGGTCGAGGTTGCCGACCGTGGCATGGTGGATGGCGTGCGTGCGGCGCCAATAGTCGTAAGGCGTCAAGGTGAAGACGCCGATGACCCGCCCCACCCAGTCGTTGGCGGCCCGGGTGCGAAAGCAGGCGTCGTGGCTGCAGTCGTGCTCGATGAGGAAGAGCCGGACCAAGAAGGCGGCCGCGAGGGGGGCTAGGGCGAGGCAGAGCCAGCAGCTCACCTGCAGGCAGAGCCACATCGCGACCCAGAGCGCGAGCAGCGGGACCGCAGTGAGGGCGATCTCGGCCGCGCTGCGGCCTGGGCTCGGCTCGCGGTAGCGTGCGAGGACGCGCATCCAGGCCTTGGCCGAGACCGAGGGGGAGTTCGAGTCGACGTTCGTCGTCATGGGCTCACTCCGTCACCAGCGCGACGTCGAGGTGGACGGGGTCGTGCAGCGTGTTGGCCACCGGGGACCACAGCACGGCGTGGTCGACGAGGCGCCTCAGCGCGTCGCGCGGGGCGTCGGCCTCGATGTGGACCTCGATGCTGATCGACTCGAAGCCGAGCGGGTGAGGCCGGCGGTCGCCGCCCCAGAGCGAAGACAGGTCGACCTCCCCCCGCGAGTGCACTTCGAGCTTCCGGAGCGGGATTCCGCGCGCCACGGCGTTGGCCTGGATGCTGGCGGTGACGCAGGCCCCGAGCGCCGCGAGCAGCATCTCCGACGGGTGGGGCTCCTCCTCCTCGGCCAACAAGGTCTCGGATGCCGGCGAGCCTGCCCCGCTGCCGATGGGTGGTAGATCGCGGATGTGGTGCCGTTGTCGCAAACGCGCCGTCGCCACCGTCTTGCACGCCAGCGTGCGCGCGTTCCGAGCCACCTGCGGCAGGTCACCGGTGCCGGTGCCAAGTTCCAAGGACGTCGTCCAGTCGACATGCTCTGCGAGAGGCCCGCATCCCGTCATTTCTGTCACTTGGGCGCTCCTTAAGGTAGGTACACAAGCGGACAACAGTTTCGGTTCGCCGAGAAGTCGAACCAGAAAAGCTTTCCGGGTATGCGGATTCGCATGGAGGTGGCATGCTCGACTGGGACGACCTGCGCTTCTTCCTCGCCGTCGCGCGGCACGGCAGCCTCACCGCGGCTGCGAGGGACCTCGGCGTCGCGCAGTCCACGGTGGGGCGCCGGCTCGCCTCCCTGGAGGAGAACCTCGCGGTCCGCCTCCTCAACCGGACCCCCGATGGGTACCGGCTCACGCTCGCCGGAGAGGCGGTGCGGAGCCAGGCGGAGCGGGTCGAGGTCGAGGCGCTCACCATCCAGCGTGCCGTGGGCGGCCACGACGACAAGCTGCAGGGCACCGTGCGGGTGTCGTGCACCGAGACGCTGGCCGTCCACATGCTCGCGCCCTGCTTCGTCGCGCTCCAGCACAACCACCCCGAGATCCGGGTCGAACTGGTGCCGAACCCGCTCCAGGTGAGCCTGGCGATGCGCGAGGCCGACATCTCCGTGCGCCTGGCGCCGTCGGACCGCAACGACCTCGTGGTGCGCCGCGTCGGGCGCGTGGACTTCGGCCTCTACGCGTCACCGCTGTACCTCCAGCGCCACGGCGAGCCCGACTTCGCGGCCGGATGCGCTGGCCACCGCCTCATGACCTCGCTCGACGACGTCGACGGCGAGGAGCAGGAACGGTGGGCCGCAGGACTGGCGCACCGCGCGCGTCCGGGTCTGCAGACGAGCAGCCACGAGGCCCTGGTGGTCGCAGCGCGCAGCGGGGGCGGGCTGGCCTGCCTCGCCCGCTTCCGGGCGGACCGCGACCCGTCCCTCACGCGGCTGGACACGCCCACCCCACCGCCGCACGCCAAGGTCTGCATCCTGGTGCACAAGGACAGCCGCGCGACGCCGCGCATCCGGGCGACGTCGGCCGTCATCGCCGAGGCCGTAGGGGCGTTCCTGCCGGGCTAAGGCGTCCGCAATGCATCGGCGCATAGTAGGTCAGCGAATATCGACCGCATCGATGGACGCCTGTTTCCGTTATGGCTACATCGCCGCATCCTGAACATCCGCCCTGGATGCCAAGTACAAACGGCGATCGATCGACAATTTAGCAATTGATGCGTCCATGACCTTCCATCCGGAGGGGCCGGAAACATGCGCGCCTACAGGATCCTGTCCATGGCCATCAGCGACACCGTCCACCCGTCCCGCGGCGACCCGAACCTGACGCCCGTCAGCCCCGAGGACGACGCGCGCACCATCCTGGTCAACAACGTGTCCTGGGGCGGCGTGCTGGCGGGCGTCGTCGCCGGCCTCGTGACGCAGCTCATCCTAAACCTGATCGGCATCGGCGTCGGGGCGTCCACCCTGAACCCGACCACGGGCGACAACCCGACCGCGAGCGGCTTCTCTATCGGCGCGGGCATCTGGTGGGCACTGTCGGGCATCATCGCGGCCTTCGTGGGCGGCTACATCGCCAGCCGCCTGTCCGGCCGCCCGAAGGCCTCCACCGGCGCCTGGCACGGCCTGACCTCCTGGGCCCTGACCACGCTGGTCGTCTTCTACCTGCTCACCACGGCCGTCGGCGGCCTCATCGGCGGCGCCTTTAACACGGTGAGCGGCGCCATCGGCGGCGTGGGCCACGCGGTCGGCACCGCGGCGCAGACGGCCGTCCCCGCCCTGTCGCAGGGCACCGACCCGGTCGGCGCCATGCAGCAGGCCCTGTCGGCTCCAGCCAACGATCCGGCGACGGCCATGAAAGACGCCACGGCGTCCCTCGCCAGGGCGATGGTGACGGGCGACGACGCTCAGGTCGCTGACGCCCGGGAGAAGGTCGCCCTGGCGATGGCCAAGCAGCAGAACATCCCGGTCGACCAGGCCCGGACCCGCGTTGCCTCCTACGAGGGGCAGTTCCGTGACAAGGCCGCCCAGGCCAAGCAGCAGGCCGCCGAGGCGGCCGACACCGCCGCCAAGGGCGTGTCCCGCGGCGCCCTGCTGGGCAGCCTGGCCCTGATCCTCGGCGCCGTCGCGTCCTGGTTCGGCGGCAAGGCCGGCACGGTCGACCCGACCGTCACGGCGCAGTTCATCCGCACCGTCCGCCGCCAGGGCAACACGGCCGCGTGACCTGACGCCATCCCGAGATCCTCGTCGGCATCCCGCATGCCGCCGAGGCCGACGCCAGGCCATCCGCCCCCCTTCGGATGCGCGACCCACCACTTCAAAGACGAGGACTCATCATGGCCACGAACCAGCGCGACCACACCATCACGGCCTTCTACGAGAGCCGTGACTACGCCGACAGCGCAGCGAACAAGCTGCGCGCCCTGGGCGTCCCGGCATCCGACGTCACCGTCTCGCCCGAGAACGCCAGGGACGAGTACGGCCTCTACGGCTCCGACACCACGACGGCCGCGGCCCCTAGGAAGACCGGCTTCTGGGCCTCGCTCGAAGACATGTTCGGCGGCACCGACGACCATCACACCTATGCCGAGGGGGTGCGCCGCGGACACGTGCTGCTGACCGCCCACGTCATGGACGCCCAGCTCGACCGCGCCGTCGCCATCGTCGAGGAGCACGGCTCCATCGACCTCGACGAGCATGAGGAGACCTGGCGCAGCGAGGGTTGGACCGGCGCACCGGCCATGACGTCGTCCGCCACCTCCACGGTGGCCACCGCTGGTGGTGCCATGGCGATGGCCCTTGCGGGCAAGACCGCGCCCACGCGCATCGTGGAGACTGAGACCGTCGTCGAGCGCGCCCCGGTCCTCGCGCCGAAGCCGGTCGTCGCACCGGCTCCGGTGGTCAAGGTCCCCGTGCCCGTGGCCTCGAAGCCGGTGCTGTCGACCGGCACGGTCGGACGCGGCAACGAGGACGTCGTGCAGGTCGTCGAGGAGCGCCTGAACGTCGGTAAGCGCGCCGTCAGCCGCGGCAAGGTTCGCCTCCACAGCTACGTGGTCGAGAACCAAGTGTCGGAGGACATCACCCTGCGCGACGAGACGGTCACCATCGACCGGCACGCCGTCGACCGTCCCGTGGCGTCGCTTGGGGCCGACGCCTTCAAGGAGCGCACCATCGAGATGGAGGAGGTCGACGAGGAGGCGGTCGTCGCCAAGACGGCGCGCGTCGTCGAGGAGATCGGTATCCGCAAGGACGTAGTCGACCACACCGAGACGATCCGCGACACCGTGCGCTCCACCAAGGTCGACATCGAGGACGGCCGCATGGTCGGCACGACGGCCATGGGCGCGACGTCCGGCTTCACCTCACGTTTGGTCAAGGACGTTGAGGTCGTCGGCTCCGACGGAGTGCACGTCGGCGTCATCGACCGCCTGGACGGGGCCATGATGAAGCTGAAGCGCAAGGACAACGTCGGCGGCGGCCAGTACCACCTGCTGCCTGTGGACCTGGTCAGGTCCGCCGATGACAAGGTCATGCTCAGCGTTCCGGGCTCCGAGGCCATGCGGCGCTGGAAGGCTGTCTGATCCGACGCATGTCCCCGGAATGTATCCGGGGACCACGGAAGAAGCGGTTCGGCACGGAGCCGGGCCGCCCCCCATCCTCGAAGCGGCGACATTGCGACATGGACGAAAAGCCAAAGGCACCCAGCGGAACGGCACGGAGCCCTACGGAGACTCTCCGGGATGCAAGGCTCGTCTTGGCCAACCGCGCTGCCCAGGCATCGTCAACCACCCGGGACGAAGCCGCCGATGTCCTCCAGGTAGTCGAGGAGCACATCCAGGTCGCGAAGTGGCGTACGCTCACCGGCACCGTCCGGGTCGGGACGCGCACCGAGACCATCGAGGAGGTCGTCGAGGCGGACTTGGACCGCTACCGCGTCGAGGTCACGCGCGTGCCGGTGGGCCGCGTTGTGGACGAGGCGCCGTCAGCACGCGCGGAAGGCGATACTACCATCATCCCCGTCGTCGAGGACCGCTTGGTGCTGGTGAAGCAGCTTTTCCTTGTCGAGGAGGTCCACGTCCGTCATGTCCTTGAGCGTGAGGTGGTGAGGGAACCCGTGACGCTGCGGCGTCAACGCGCCATCGTCGAGCGTCTCGCACCGGAGGGCGGTATCGACGCCCGTCGAGTTAGTGAGGACGGTAATCCTTCTGCGCGCTCTTCAGACTGACGGGCGGTTTTCAGGCCAACGGACGCTTAGCCCTCGAACCACGTCCGTCACGGGATGCGCCATGGCACCCGAAATATGACAAGGCTTCCCAATGCCATCCGTTCGCGTCCTCTTCGCCACGCTTGCCACCTTGTTCGTCCCCTCGGCGGCCCTCGTCGCCGCGGCGGATGTCAGTCCGGCCTTACGCGCGCAGGCCGAGGCGGTATGCCGGGACGATGCCATCAGGCTCTGTGCGGACGCCATCAGCGATGAGGCGGCCATCGTCGCCTGCATGCGGCCTAAACGTGCGTTGCTGACGGGCCCCTGCCGCAAGGTCTTCGACGCGGTGGTCCGGGACATGGGCCGCTGATCCTACGAAAGGGGGGTGGTGCCGGCGAGAGCAGTCGACCGACGTCCTGTTCCCTCACCAGCTTTCAATTCGACCGACCTTCGTCGAGCATGTCCGGAACCAGGACACGAAGCTCGGCTGCGACTTCCCGGAGGCTCGTGGTCTTCGTCAGGATCTTGTCAGCATCCTGCAAACGTCGACGGTCCGCCGCCGACAGGTCGCGGGCACTGAATATGATGACGGGGATGTCGGCGCAGCCGGGCTTTTCCCTGAGATCGTGCAGGAATTGGAAGCCATCCATGACCGGCATGTTGAGGTCGAGCAGGATGGCGCGCGGCGGCCCGTGCATGACCTTCACCAGGGCATCCCGGCCGTTGACGGCTTCGACCACGCTCCAACCCTGACGCAACAAGGTCGCCCGCAGGCGTTCCCGCACGCTCGGGTCGTCGTCGACGATCAACACGTCGCCCTCCGCGTCGCGGAAGCGTTCCATGACGCTCTTCAGCTTCTCCCAGCGCACCGGCTTGTCGACGTGGTCAGCGGCCCCGAGCGTGACGCTGAGCCCGCTGTCGTCGTGAAACGTCACCATGACCACCGGTATCTTGGCGAGGGCGGGATCCGCCTTCAACGCGGTCAACACCGCCCAACCGTCGATGTGGGGCATCATCACGTCCAGCATGATGGCGCGTGGTACGACCATGCGGGCGATCTCAAGCCCGGTCTGGGCGTTGGTCGCCGTGCGGACGTGGAAGCCCTGACGGTCCAGGAACTTCGCCATCAGGTCGAGCTGCGCCAAGTCGTCGTCGATCACCAGCACGGTCTGTCGCTCGTCCCCCTCGACGCGACCTGGCACCGGAGTTCCGTCCTCATAGGTCTTCTGCTCCGGCATGTAGGCTGGAAGTCGGAGCGTGAAGGTCGTGCCCTCGCCGAAGATGCTCTCGACCGAGATGTCACCACCCAATAGATGGGCGAAGGCGCGCGTGAGGGCCAGACCCAGGCCCGTGCCGCCGAACTTGCGGGTGGTCGACTCGTCCGCCTGGCTGAACCGCTGGAACAGGCGTGCAACCTGCTCGGGCGTCATGCCGATGCCGGTGTCCGCTACGCAGAACACCAACGCCGCCCCCTCCAGCTCACCTTCGCGGTGAACCCTCAGCGTCACGGTTCCCTTCTCGGTGAATTTCGACGCATTGCTCATCAGGTTGAAGAGGCACTGGCGCAGCTTCACCACGTCCGTATGCATGGCACCGGCATCCGGCGCGACCTCGACGACGAGCCGGTTCTCCTTCTGTGCTACCAGGGCCCCCACCGTCGCCGCGGCCTGTTCCACGAGGGTCCGAACCTCGACATCCTCCGCATAGGTATCCATGCGGTTCGCCTCGACCTTGCTGAGGTCGAGCACGTCGTTGATGAGGCTGAGGAGGTGACGGGCGTTCGATTTGATCTTGCCGAGGTCGGCCAGCAGGCCTTTTTCCCCTAGGTCCTCGACCTCCTCCTCCATCATCTCGCTGTAGCCGATAACGGCGGACAGCGGCGTCCGCAGTTCGTGGCTCATGTTGGCGAGAAAGGAACTCTTGGCCTGGTTGGCGGCCTCGGCGGCGTCCTTGGCCCCCTCGGCTTCCGCCTTGGCCGCGAGGGCTTCATCCTTGGCAAGCTCCGCTTCTGCCTTCGTGGCTAAGGCGGCATCCTTGGCCCACTCGGCCTCCTCTTGGGCCATCACTGCCGCTTTTCGAGCGGCCTCCGCTTCGTCCTTGGCGGCTGCAAGCGTGGCTTCCCTTTGCGTCAGGGCGGCGTTGAGACTGGCCATGGCCAACAAGGCTTCCTCGTTGGCCGTCACGACCTTGCGCAGCGCCTCGCAGACCATCACCATGCCGCTTCCGACCACGATGTATTGCACGAGGGCGACGATCTGGCCGATCGAAAGCTGGCCATAGGGGGGCGCCCGCCAGAAGAACCAGGCTGCGAACGCCGTGGAGAGGGTCATGCCGACGACGGCCGGACCGCGTCCCAGGGCCACGCCCACCACGAAGATCACCGGCATGTAGAGCAGGAACGGTGCCGTATCGAGCGGCACAAACTGCCTGAGCAGGCTGAGGAGACCGATGGCGACCACCGGAATCCCATAGCGGACCGCGGCGGTCGACTGGTGTCGGGACAGGTAACGAAGAAACTCGTGCACGATTGTGCTCCGCCTGGAAGGAGGCGGAACACAGGAAAGCGGCGTGCGCCACGACCCTGGTCCCACCGTGCTGAAGGTCGGGTCAGCCAACCGGGACGGCACGCCCGAGCCTAGGGCGAACGCGGATGCGAAGATACCTCGTCCGCCCGGGCCATCGCTGCAACCCGTGCCCTGCGTTGGCGTTGCCCCGGTTCATGGATCGGTGATCGCCTTCCACATGCCCGCTTTCGGGCCGTGCAGTCGGGAGCAGTCTTCGTACCGTGGAGTCGCAGGTCCGATCGGCGTCAGGACCGTGCCTCGGCTATCCCAGTCCCGTCGTACTGCCTTGAGGTCGCACCATGAGCTTCACCCAGAACACGTCGGCGCCGTCGCGCGCCCTCACCGCCTTCTTCGACACCAAGGGAGCGGCCCAGCAGGCCGTCTCCGACATCGAGGCTGCGGGCGTCCCCCGTGGCGACATCAGCATGGTCGAGGGCGGCAGCGGCTCCAGCGGCACGGCTTCGGCTCCTCAACACGAGGGCTTCCTGGCGGCCCTGAAGGACATGTTCATGCCCGAGGAGGACCGCTACTCCTACGCAGAGGGCCTGCGCCGGGGTGGATACCTCGTTTCGGTCAAAACCGGACAGGTCGATGCCGACCGCGTGCTCGACATCCTCGACCGCGACGGTGCCGTGGACATGGATGAGCGCGAGACCTCCTGGCGCGGCGAGGGGTGGACGGGATATCGGGCACCCGCGATTGGAACGGTCGCTGCTGGAACGGCAGCGACGCAGGGGACGGTCTCTACCCGCGACGCGACGTCGTCAGGAACCGTCGCCAATACCAGCCTGACCGGCCGCGAGGACTCGATCTCGCTGTACGAAGAACGTTTGACCGTCGGCAAGCGCGAGGTCAGCCATGGCCGTCTCCGTGTGCGGAGCTTCGTCGTCGAGACTCCGGTCAACGAGCAGGTCACGCTCCGTCGCGAAACCGTGCAGGTCGACCGTCGCCCGGTGGACCGTGCCGTGAGCGCCGCCGATGCCGCTTTCCAGGACCGCACCATCGAGCTGGAGGAGTTCGACGAGGAAGCGGTCGTGTCCAAGGAGGCGCGTGTGGTCGAGGAAATCTCGCTTCACAAGGAAGCACAGGACCGCACCGAAACGATCCGCGACACGGTGCGTCATACCGAGGTCGAGGTCGAGGACGGGCGCACCACGACGAGCGTCGGCGGCACCACGGGCGCCGTGAGAGAAGGCAGCGACGACGGCCGGATCGTGGAGCACATGGAGGTGTACGCCTCGGACGGCACCAAGATCGGTACGGTCGACCATATGGACGGGGCGGACCGCATCAAGCTCGCCAAGACCACGTCGCCTGACGGCCAGCACCACTACGTGCCGATGGCTTGGGTGGATCACGTCGACCGTCACGTGCACCTGAACAGGACGCTCGCTGAGATCAAGGCGGCTCGGTGACCTGACCCCGCTCTCCCGGCAGGGATCAACGCCTGCCGGGACTTCGAATGCTAGATCGGCGTGGCGTAGCGTTGCCTTGAACATCTGGGTCGCGACCGTACCGGCCGGCCGGCCCGCTTCGCAAGCCATGCCTATCCACGCTGTGGGAGGAGACGGCTTCGCTAACCTGGGCTCCGGTCGCGAGGGTGCTGCCGGGAGAGCCGAATGAGAGTGCTGCCGGAAAAGGAAACGCAGCAACGGATCGGTAGCACCATGACGAGATAATGGCGCTTACACGCACACACCGGTCCCGTCATGCCGCCGCAACGCTACCCTCTCCCCAATGATGAGCAGCAGCGGCTCGAGGTTCTGAGGAGCTATCGCCTCGAGGTGTCATCTCCCGCCTCGGAGTTCGACCACGTCGTCCAACTCGCAGCGGACCTCTTCGAGGTGCCGACGGCCTTGGTCCGCTTCGTCGAGGAGCACCAACAGTTTTTCAAGGCGCGTGTGGGTTTCGAGGCGTGTGAGACGTCGCGTGAGGTGTCGTTCTGCGCCCACGCGCTAATGAGCGATGAGGTGCTCGTAATCCCGGACGCGCGGTACGACGCTCGCTTCGCCGACAACCCACTCGTCGTCGGCCCACCGTTCATCCGCTTCTATGCCGGTGCGCCCATCGTGACGCCGGATGGACATAGGCTTGGTTCCGTTTGCGTCATCGACACGGAACCGCGCGCGCACCTGTCTCAGCGACAGCTGAGTCTGCTGCGAAGTTTGGCGAAGATCGTCACCGACCATCTCGAAAAGCGAAAACTGGACATCGTGCGACAAGCTGCCATGAGCATGGCCGCAGCGACGCCCGACGCGATCGTCTGCGCGGACGATGCGGGCACGATCACCTTCTGGAACGAGGCCGCCGAACGCATGTTCGGCTATGCTAAACGAGAGGCGATAGGACGACCGCTGACCCTCATCGTGCCCGCTGCGTTCCGAGGCGGGCACGAGGCCGGCATGGCCCGTATAGCCGCCGGCGGTGAGCGGCGCCTCGCCGGCAAGACGGTCGAAATCAGGGGGCAGCGGCAGGACGGGACGGAGTTCCCGCTCGAGCTGTCCCTGGCAACGTGGCAGGACGGGGACCGGACGCATGTCGGCTCCATTATCGTACGCTTCCGACGAGGACCGCCTTGCGGGATGACTGGCCCGCGGCCGACCTTACGGGCTTACGGCTAGCCTAAAGGTCATCAGGTCGATGCGGGTCGAGGTTCTGAGCGGGGTCGAGCGCCGGCGTCAGTGGTCGGACGATGAGAAGGCCCGGATCATCGAGGAGACTTTGGTCCCGGGCGCGCGGGTGGCCGAGGTGGCCAGGCGCAACGCGGTGAGTGCCAGCCTGGTGTTCGGTTGGCGCCGTCTGGCGCGCGACGGCCTGCTGGGACGGGGCGGTCCGGCGCTGGTTCCGGTCGAGATCGTGGCTCCCATGCCCGCGCTGCCGGCACCGAGCGTGCCGCGCCCGAGGCGGTCGGCCGGGCTGATCGAGATCGAGCTGTCGCAGGGGCGCCGCCTGCGGGTGGGCCCTGACGTCGATGGCGACGCGCTGCGGCGCGTCCTCGATGCCCTGGATCGGCGATGATCCCGCTGCCGAGCGGCACCAAGGTGTGGCTGGCGACGGGCGGAGCGCAGGCAGGGCCCACGCCAAGCGAAGCTTGGTGGGGTGCCTAGCGGAGGGCACACCGACATGCGCAAGGGGATCGGCGGCCTGTCGCTGCTGGTGCAGGAGGTGCTCGGGCGCGATCCGTTCTGCGGCCACCTGTTCGTCTTCCGCGGCCGTCGGTCCGATCTGATCAAGATCGTCTGGCACGACGGCCAGGGCGGGTGCCTCTTCATGAAGCGGCTGGACCGGGGCCGGTTCACCTGGCCATCGGCGCGCGATGGGGCGGTTCCCATCACCTCGGCGCAACTCGCCTACCTGACGGAGGGCATCGACTGGAGGAACCCGCAGCGGACGTGGCGGCCCACCCAGGCCGGATAGCGGAAAGGCTTGCAACGGCAGATGGTTGTGATCTGATCGGGGTGTGACAGCATCCTCCGATCAGCTCCCGTCCGACCTCGCCGACGCCCACGCCATGATCGTGGCGCTGCGCAGCGAAGCCCTGATCCGCCGGCTCGAAACCGAGAAGCTGAAGTTCCTGATCGCCAAGCTGCGGCGTGAGCAGTTCGGCCAGTCCTCCGAGCGTGGCAGGCTCCTGGTGGAGCAGCTCGAGCTGGCCATCGCCGACGTTGAGGAGAGCCAGGGAGCCGCCGAGGCCGAGGCCGACATCGCGGCTTCGGGAGCCCCCCTCGCAGAGCGCCAAAGCCGTCCCGCCCGTTCGCGGCGCCCGAGCCTGCCCGATCACCTGCCGGTGGAGCGGATCGTGTATCCGGCGCCCTGCGCCTGTGCCCGATGCGGCGGGGCCCGGCTTCGCAAGCTCGACGACGTCGTGTCGCGCTCGCTCGAATGCGAGCCGCGGCGGTGGAAGATCGTCGAGCACGTGCGCGAGAAGATGACGTGCCGCGACTGCGAGGGCGTCACCGAGACGCCGGCTCCGTCCCATCCAATCCCGCGCGGCTTTGCCGGCCCGAACCTGCTGGCGAGCGTGCTGGTGTCGAAGTTCATGCTGCACCAGCCGCTCAACCGGCAGAGCGACACCTTCGCCCGCGAGGGGATCGTGATCGACACGTCGACGCTCGCCGATCGCGTCGGCGCCTGCGCGGTGGCGCTCGGCCCGATCGTGGACGCGATCACGCGTCACGTGCTGGCGGCGGATCGGATCCACGGCGACGACACCACGGTGCCGGTGCTGGCCAAGGGCAAGACCGACACGGCGCGGCTGTGGACCTACGTGCGGGACGACCGGCCGTTCGGCGGTGCCGGCCCGCCGGCCGCGGCCTTCCACTATTCGCGCAGCCGGTCCGGGGAACACCCGCGGGAGCACCTGGCGACCTACGGCGGCATTCTGCAGGCCGATGCCTATGCGGGCTACAACGAACTCTACGACGGCCGGCGGAGGCCTGCTCCGGTGATCGAGGCTGCGTGCTGGGCCCACGGACGGCGCAAACTGTTCGACATCGCCAAGCTGACGAAGGCGCCGATCGCCGTCGAGGCGGTGCGACGCATGGACGAGATCTTCGCCGTCGAGCGCACCATCAACGGCCGAAGCGCGGCCGAGCGCGTCGCGGCACGACAGCAGCACGCGAAGCCGCTGATCTTGGATCTGGAGACCTACCTTCGGGAACAGCGAATGCGGCTCTCGGCCAAGAGCGATACGGCCAAGGCCATCACCTACATCCTGAGCCGTTGGGAGGCCTTCACCCGCTTCCTCGACGACGGCAGAATTTGCCTCACCGACAACGCGGCGGAGCGCGCGTTGCGGGGGATCGCCATCGGCAGACGGAACTGGACGTTCTGCGGCTCGGACGCCGGCGGCCATCGCGCCGCCGCCATCTACACGCTGATCGAGACCGCCAAGCTCAACGACGTCGATCCGCAGGCCTGGCTCGCCGACGTCCTCGCCCGCCTGCCCGACCACCCCGCGAAGCGCCTCGACGAGCTGCTGCCCTGGAACTGGAAGGCCAGCCGACCCGGCGCAGCCCTGGCTCAGGCGGCCTGACGGGGCACCGACGGTTTTCGCAAGGCCGACATCACGCGGCAGCCCTGACCTGCGGTGCTGGCCGGATGCTTACCCATTATCCGAGACGTTTCCGAACGGCATCGATCTCAGGAGCGCGTCCGTCAGCTCACGCACCACGACCGGCTCACCGGCCTGCCGAACCGGACGCGGTTCCTGGAAATGGTCGACGAGGCGCTGAACAGGGTGGGTCGCTTCACGTTGCTGATGATCGGCCTGGACCACTTCAAAGCGGTGAACGGATCGCTGGGCATGGCGGCCGGCGACCTCGTCCTCGTTGCCGCCGCCCGGCGCGTGATGGAGGCGGCAGGATCCGACGCGTTCGTGGCGCGACTGGGCGCGGACGAGTTCGGCATCCTCGTCACCGAGAGCGACGACCTGATCGCCGCCAGCTCGGTCGGGCGACGTGTCATGGAACGCCTGTGCGCACCGTTCGGCGCTGACGGAGCGACCTGCCACATCGGGACGAGCGTCGGCATCGTTCTGTGTCCCGGGCTGTCGCACTTCGAAGCCGCCGATCAGGCCCTGAAGGCCGCATTGCTCGCCCTCCAGCACGCGAAGCGCGAGGGTGGTCGACGCTGCGAGGTGTTCAGGCCGCAGATGGGTCACCAGGCCGAGGAACGTCGTCGCGTCGAAGGCGAACTCCGAAGCGCCTTGGCGCGCGGCGAATTCGAACTGCACTTCCAGCCGCAGGTCACGATCCCCGACGGCCGCATCGTCGGCGCGGAGGCGCTGTTGCGCTGGCGTCATCCCGAACGTGGACTGTTGTCACCTGCGACCTTCTTGGCGGTGCTCGAGGCCTCCGACATCGCACTCGGGGTCGGTCACTGGATCCTTCGTCAGGCATGCTGCTTCGCCGCCGATGCAGCCGCTGCCGGTACCCCGATCCGGGTAGGGGTGAACCTTTTCGCCGTGCAACTCAAGCAGGTCGACTTCTTCGACGACGTCATGGCCACCCTGGCGTTCGCCGGTCTGCCCCCTCAACTTCTGGAACTCGAAATCACCGAGACGACGGTGCTGGGCCTCGATGACGGCATCATCGATCCTCTGCGTCGCCTGCGCGATCTCGGCGTCGGCATCGCCTTCGATGACTATGGCACCGGCTACGCCTCGCTCAGCCTCCTCAAGCGCTATCCCCTGACGCGCCTGAAGATCGACCGCGAGTTCGTGCGCGACCTCGAGAGCGACCCCGACGACGCCGCCATCGTCAAGGCCGTCGTCGCCCTCGGCGCCAGCATGGGTCTCGAGGTAATCGCCGAAGGCATCGAGACGCCCGAGCAGGCAATCGCTCTTGTGGCGTTCGGCTGCAAGGACGCGCAAGGCTATCTGTTCGGCAAGCCCACGCCGGCGGTGGCCTTCGTCGCGCTCATTGCGGAACACGCGAAGCCCGTCGCTGCATGAGCTACGTCGGGGCATCAGGGTCCGACGCGTCGGGCGGACCGCACGGCGGCAACGGCCATTCCCACGCTCGGCCAACCGTAAAGGGAGCTTGGAAGGTCCGCCTGCTCGGCTCGGCCATCGCGGTGGTGGTCGGCGGGTTCTGCGCCGCGTCAGGTTGGACCCTCTACGATTTGCGACAGAGCACCTATGCCCAAGCGGTGAGCAGCGAAACCAACCTGCTCAGCGCGCTGTCGCAGGACATCACGCGCAACATCGAGATCTACGATCTTTCGCTTCAGGCCGTCGTCGATGGGCTGTCCGAGCCCGAGCTGTCAGGGCTCAGCCCGCGCCTTCAGGACCTGGTGCTCTTCGATCGTGCCGCTTCGGCAAGGGACCTCGGTTCCATCCTCGTGCTGGATCGCGACGGCAAGGTCGTGCGCGGATCGAAGTCGGAAGCCATCGGTGCCGAGCTCGGTGACCGCGAGTACTTCCAGGCACAGAAGGCCGCCCCGGGCCGTGGCCTGTTCATCAGTTCTCCCTTCACGCGTCGCGTGACCGGCGATGACGACGTCATCGCCCTCAGCCGTGCCCTGAGATCAGCGGACGGGGCCTTCGCCGGCGTCGTGGTCGGCACGATGCGGCTCGCGTATTTCAAGAAGCTTTTCTCGAAGACCGATCTCGGTTCTCATGGGTCCATCAGCCTGTTTCGCACCGACGGTGTCGTCATGATGCGCGTCCCGAGTGGTCCGGGGCAGATCGGGCTCAACCTCGCCAAGAGCAGCAACTTCCAGCGCTTCATGCGTTCGCCTTCGGGGACCTTCAACGGCACGGCCAGCATCGACGGTGTCGACCGCATCTACAGCTTCGCCCACCTCGGCGAGCTGCCCCTCGTGCTGAACGTTGCCTTCGCCGATGCGGACGTCTTCGCCGTGTGGCGGGCGAAGGCCACCGCCATCCTGCTCGCGCTCGCGGTCCTATGCGCGACAGCCGCGGCGCTGGGAGCCGGGCTCAGGCGTCAGATGCGGCGAACGGCACGCTCCGAGGCGATGTTGTCGCGTAGCGAGGCGCGCTACCGTCTGCTCGCCGACTATGCCCAGGACGTCATCATCCAGCTCGATCGGTCGCTGCGGCGCAGCTACGTGTCGCCTGCCGCACTCGCCATGCTGGGCTACCAACCCGAGGAACTCGAAGGCCGGGACATTGTGGACATCATCCACCCCGACGATTGGCCGAACGTCACGATGCTGATCTGCGCCTCGCAGGCGCAGCGGGCCAGCACCGAGGCCACCTACAGATTGCGGCATAAGGCCGGTCACTACGTCTGGGTCGAGGGACGCTACAGCCTCGTTCCCGAGGACGGCGGCTTCATCGTCGTGCTGCGCGACGTCACACTTCGCAAGGCCGCCGAGGAACAGCTGGAGGCGCTGAACGCCGAACTGTCCCGCGTGGCGCGGAGCGACGCGCTCACTGGATTGTCGAACCGCCGCCACTTCGACGAGGTGCTGGACAGCGAGTGGCGGCGGGCGAAGCGAGCCGGTGGCCCCATCTCGCTGCTGCTGCTCGACGTCGACCGCTTCAAAGCGTTCAACGACCGCTACGGTCACCAAGACGGTGATGCCTGTCTCCGTGCGGTCGCCGGCGCAGTCCGGGACAGCGTCAGGCGGCCTGGAGATCTCGTCGCCCGCTATGGTGGAGAGGAGTTCGTCGTCGTGCTGCCGGGCACGGACGAAGCCGGAGCCGCGCAGGTCGCCGAACGTGTCCGTTCAGCAGTCGAGGCCCTCGCCCTGCCGCACGCCGGGAACGCGGGCTGCGGTTCGGTGGTGACCGTCAGTCTTGGCTCCGCTACGATGAGACCAGCCGACGACAGCGGACACCCGAGGTCGTTGATCGCGGTCTCCGACGAACGTCTTTACGAGGCGAAGCGCTTGGGGCGAAATCGCATCGTCACTGCGATGTCCACATCGCCCATCGCTCCCCTCAGCGTGGCCGAGACGGACCGCCTGAAAACCGTGGCCAGTTATGAACAGGCTGGCGCAGGCGGACCTTCCGATAGCCTCGACCGCATCGCCCGGCTGGCTGCTGAAACCTTCGGCGTGCCGATGGCCTTTGTGTCTCTCCTCGGGCGCGAGGAGGCCGTCCTCATCGGGCGCCACAACGTGACAATGGAGAGGGGACCCCGGGAAGCGGCCTACTGCGCGCACACGATCCTGGGTGACGAGCCGCTGGTGGTCTCGAACACACGGTCTGATCCCCGGTTCAGCACGACCTCCCGGACGCAGGCAGGCATCGGCTCCTATGCGGGAGCGCCCCTGGTGAGCCCGATAGACGGCCACAAGCTCGGCGCACTCTGCATCGCCGACGACCATGCCCGACCGGCCCTCGACGAGGCCCAGCGGCATCTGCTGACGGGGTTGGCACGCCTTGCCATCGACGACCTCGAGCGCCGCCGCCTCGCACACTCGGCAGAGAAGACCACCGTCGGTCCGGCGGTAGCGTCGACATAGACCTGTTCGTCGCCGCGCTCGCATGCGGGTCAGGTCGCGGCCGGCGATGCCCTCCAGCCAGCGAGGAAGGTCGGCACCTCAGCGGCGGCCATGGGCTTGGCGAAGAGGTAGCCCTGAGCGAGCTTGCAGCCGACGTCGGCCAGGAAGTCCAGCTGCGAACGCGTCTCCACGCCTTCGGCTACCGTCTTCAGGCCCAAGTTGTGAGCAAGGCCGATCACGGCTCTGACGATCACCTGCGCGTCTTTGTCTGCCTCCATGTTGGAGACGAACGAGCGGTCGATCTTCAGCCACGAGACGGGGAAGCGTTTAAGGTGGGTCAAAGACGCGTAGCCTGTGCCGAAATCGTCGAGCGAGATCGCCACTCCGGCTCCGCTCAAGACCTTCAGCGCCCTGGTCACGGCCACCGTGGCGTCGTCCAGAAGGACACCCTCGGTCACCTCGATCTCAAGCTGATCTGTGCGGAGCCCCGCGTGGGCCAACGCTTGCAGGATGCCGTCCGCGAAGTCGGCGCGATGCAGCTCGGGCGCTCCGGCGTTCAACGCGACGTGGCCGAAAGGTACGCCCCGCTCCGTCCACACGCGCATGTCCGCCACGACGCGGCTCAGCATGCGCGAGCCGAGACGACACGCCAGGTCGGGGTCGGCGAACGCCTCCTGCAGATCCGACGGGGAACGCAGGCCCGACGCATCCCGCCATCGTAGCAGAGCCTCGAAGCCGACCACTTTCCCGGTCTGGAGCGAAACCTTGGGTTGATAGAAGGGAAGCACTGCATCTCGGTTCAGCGCCTCTTTGGCAGAACGGAGCACGTCCACGCGACGCCTGAGGTCGTCGCGCATGGTGGTGTCGAACGACGCCACACGATTTCGACCCGCTTTTTTCGCCATGTAGAGTGCCATGTCGGCGTTCTTGAGCAGCGCCGTGGCGTCGGCATCGTGGCGAGGATAGACAGAGAAGCCGACGCTGCCCGAGGACTCGATCTCCCGGCCGCCGTGCATCAGCGGCTGACGCAGAGCCTGAAGAATGTTCTCGCCGACGACGTTGGGCGCCGCGCGGTACCGCTCGCAGGAGATGACCACGCCGAACTCGTCGCCTCCGAGACGGGCCACGGTGGCGTTCGAGGGGCAACAACGCCTGAGCCTGTCCGCCATGGCGCGCAGCACGGTGTCCCCGGCGTCGTGCCCCAGCGTGTCGTTGACCTCCTTGAAGCGGTCAATATCGACGATCAGGACGCAGGCCTCGGTGCCTCGCACGTCGGCTTCCGCCACCGCCTCCTCGACACGCGCCTGAAACAGCGTCCGGTTGGCCAGTCCCGTCAGTGCGTCGGCGTGGGCCGCCAACCAGAGCTCGTGTTCGACCCGTTTGCGATCCGTGATGTCCTGCATCGTGCCGACTCGCCGGGCCGGCCGGCTCTCTGCATCCAGAAAGAGACGCTCCCGCTCCTCCATCCAGCGCACCTCACCTGACCCGAACCGGAGGCGATAGGTGCTGATCCGCAGGCTGCCGTGGGTCTCTTCCGACATCTGCCCGTCATCCAGCAGATGGACGCGGTCGTCCGGATGCACGGCATCAAGGAACAGCCGTCGGTCTGGAGCGGTGGTTCGAGGGATCCGAAGCAGGTCATGGAACTCCGGCGACCATTCGCGTCGTCCCGTCACCAAGTCCACGTCATAGGTGCCGAGCCCGGCCACCTCGCTGGCGAGCCTCAATCGCTCCTCACTGGCGCGAAGGGCCTGCTCAGCGGTCCGGCGTTCGTGGATGTCGGAGATGATCCCGACCCAACCGTCAACGAGACGATCGTCCGAGAGCAGCGGCACCACGTCGTCCCTTACCCAGCGATGGCCGCCGTCGACGTGGCTCAGACGGTACTCGTTCAGGTATGGTTCGCCAGCCGCGTGAGCTCGGTCGCGCCTCGCCCTCACGCCCGCGCGGTCGGCGGGGTGAATGGCGTCAAGCCAACCGTCGCCCACCTCTGTAGCAAGACGGCCTGTGAACTCCGCCCAGCCCTGGCGTTCGCAGCTCGTCTGGGCGGCATCGGAATGCCACACGATCACCGAGGTGGCGTCGAGCAGCGCCTGGTGCCGCCGCAGCGTGGAGCGAAGCGCGTCCTGGGTCCGTTTGCGTTCCGTGAAGTCCTCAAACGTGCCTATGCGGCGGACAGCACTTCCTTCGCCGTCGAGTACGGCTCGCCCGCGCGAGGCGATCCAGCGCGTGTCGCCTGTATCTGGACGGACGATCCTGAACGTCGTCATGGACATCCCGACGGTCTGAGACAGGTTGGCCCGATACTGTTCAACGACGAGGTCCCGGTCGTCAGGATGCAGGATATCGAGTAGGCCGCAGCTGGCATCCTGCTCACGAAACCCGAGCATTCGCCGAGCTTCCATGGAAAAGTGGCACTCTCCCGTCCGCAGGTCGACATCCCACGTGCCCAGCGCCGCAGACTCGAGCGCTAGCCGCAGCCTGCTGCCCTCATCGCACAGGTTCTGCTCCGCTGCCTTACGTTCGTGAACGTCTGTGACCACGCCAACCCACCCGGTGATCACATCACCTTCGTCTTTGACCGGAACGGCGTGATCCTCGACCCATCGCCACCCGCCCGCTTTGAACCAGAGGCGGTACTCAACGGTGAGGCTCCGCCCATGCCGCACGGCGGCCCGGTTGGTTTGGTGCGTCCTCTCACGATCGTCCGGATGAACCGCTTCCAGCCAGCCCTCAGGAGCGGAGACGTCTTGTGGGTATCCCGTAAACTCACTCCAACCACGGCTGTCGCACTGCCCGCTTTCCAGGTCGCGGCTCCAAACAATCTGCGACGTCGCCTCGATCAACGTCCTGTAGAGCCTCTCAGACCGCCGACTGGCGCTTTCCGCCTGGCGCTGGGCAGTCACGTCGCGAGAGATGACCAAAAGCCGCCTTGGCTTGTCCGTGTCGTCGTTGTGCAACGGCGTGATCGTGCTTTCCCACCATCGGGGAGAGCCCGTGACCGTAGGAAGGTAGCCACTGACGGTGGTCGGGCGCCCACTCGCCGCAACGGCGAGCGCCGCGCGGGCCGCCTCGCGATCCTCTCCCTGCCAGAACTCGACCCAGTTCTACCCCACCGGAACGGTCGGCCCATCGAAGCCCATTGCCGCCGCACCGCCGGCGTTGAGCAGCAGCAAGGTCCCATCGGAAGAGAGCATCTTGATGCAGTCGCCGCTCGACTCGAACGCGAGCGCGACGAGGTCATGGTTCAGAGCCTTGGAAGGCCGGACCGAAAGGCTCATTGCATTACGTCCGCTGCTCTACGTCGAGGCATGGTTACCGATTATCATACGTTAGGACAGGCACGTTAATGAGGTACAGCGAATGTTTCACAACGTGCCAATGCCCTGACGGCATGACGGTCGGGCCCTGCCTCGGCTCGCGCGTTCCATCCGCCGGCTGTCGCTTAGCTCCTGACTTTTTGCCGCGGACCGATGGGGTGTTCTCGACGCGGTAGGCTAACGTCGCGGATGTCTGTCGCAAAAAGGTATCATTCTCCAAGAGCTACCGCGACAGAAGCTGCCTGAGGTTGCCGGTGGAAACGTCTCCTTCTGCTTGATCCAGATCGAAAGCAGCCGGACCGCCTTCCACCCACTTACGACATTGCGCGCCAACTCACTTCACGATCCGAAAGCCCGCAGGTTCAGGAAACTCAGGCTCTGTTTTGCAGCACGGCGAGTTTGCGCGCCGCTCCACGCCGGGCGAGCAGGCGCTCGCCGTAGCGCGCCACCATGGCTACGGACTTCCAGCTGCCGGCCTGCATCACCTCACCGAGCTCGAGACCCGCCGCCAGCATGTCCTGTGCCGCCCCGACCCGGGTCGAGTGACCGGAATGCGGTCGTGCCGTCCTCACGCCCGCCGCCTCGGCGAGCTTGCGGAAGATCCGCGGCACCTCCTGCCCCTCGAGCGCCTTCGCGGCCGCCCTGCCCCATCGCGTCACCGGCCTGAACAATGGGCCATGCGTCGGCGCCCCGATCGCGTCGAGGTAGGCGCGCAACGCTCGGACGGTGTCAGGCGCGAGGAACTTGACGACACCCTCGCCGCCCTGGTCGGTCTTGGACCTGCGGACCAGGATCGTGGTCCCCTCCCCCGACACCGGCGCGAGGTCCTCTATATATAAGGAGACGAGCTCGGAGCGGCGGAGCAGCGTGTCGTAGGCGACGGCGGCCAGGGCCGCATCCCGGAGCGCGATGGCGGTAGGCTCGGCCCCCTGCCCGACCGCTGCCAGCATGCGGTCGAGCGCGGGCCGGTTCAGCGGTTCGGCCTGGCGTTGGCGCGTGGTCTTGGCGCGCGCCATGCGCCGGAGCGCGAGCTTGGCCGGCTGCATCGCCGTCGGGGGGACGAGGCCGGCTGCCCGGTGCATGCTGGCGATCGAGGCGCAGTAGCGCCGCACCGTCGCCGGCGCCCGCACCCCGGCCATGGCGTCGACGAAGGCCGCCACGGTCTCGGGCGAGGCCGGCAGCGCCTCCCTGCCCTGCCCCGCGCACCAAGCCGAGAAGACGCGGGTGTCGGCGGCGAGCGCCCGGATGGTGTTCGGCGCGAACGCGCCGGCCGCGTCGCGCGCGTGGTCGTTCAGCCTCGCATCGATCGTCGCGCGATCGATAGGCTGATCCCGCGACTCGGGGACGACCACGGACCGGTCGGCTGCAGCGAAGGGCACCATCACGCAACCCTGCCCAACGCGATATCTGCAGTCAACGATAAGGCTAATTATCGATGGCTATCGTTTTCACGTTGGCCTGGCCCGGACGCTAGCGAGCGATCGTGCTTCCCGCGCTCAAATGAGCACCCTCCATCGCGGTCTCGGCGGTAGCGGCAAACCGGCAATCCCATCGCCGGCTCGGATCGGCGCCGTCTGACTGCCTGTCGGCAAGAACACGACCGCTCCCCTTCCGATCCAGCGGTGTGCGGCCGCTGACGACCCGACCGTGCTGTTTGAGGCCGTTTATCGTTCGATCCGACGCGGACTTCACACGGCGCAGCCAGGCAGCGCTACAGGCCCTGACCGGCTTGAACGCTTCGACCTGCCGGCGTGATCTCCGTCAGATCTTTGCAGAGGCTGAAGCTGCCCAGCCCTCCCGAACCAGAGGAGCCCGGCTGACTCGATGTAGGTCAGCCAGACATCGCGTTCGGCCAGTCAACGATCCGGCGCAGGTTTGGGGCATAATGCCCGACGATGCGGATGAATGCTCCGACCCTCAAAGGTCGAAGATGCGCCCGCGGCTCATCGTACCTTGAGGATCGATGACGCTCTTGAGCGCGCGGAGCAGGTCCAGCGTCACGGGGTCGACCCGCTCCATGAACGCGCGTTTCTTCGAGCGCCCGATGCCGTGCTCTGCGCTGATGCTGCCGCCAAAGCGGTCCAGCGTCGTAAAGATCACCTCCTCGGCGGCCCGGAAGAGGTCACGGCGGGGCTCTATCGACCAGGAGGCGGGTGGGACGACGTTGAGGTGGATGTTGCCGTCGCCGACATGGCCGTAGGCGATCGGGCGACCGTCGGGGAGTTCGGCGGCAAGCCGGGCGAAGGCCGCGTGCAGGAAGGCCGGGATCTCGGCCAAGGGCACCGACACGTCCGTCCGGTAGTAGGGCCCGGAGCGGCTCTGCGCGGCCACCATCGCCTCGCGCAACAACCATAGACGCTCCGCCTGGGCTTGGCTCTGCGCGATGGTGCCATCGACGATGAGGTCACCGGCCTCCTCGAAAAGTACCTCGAGGAGAGCCGAAAGATCGACCGCACCCCCACCGGAGAGCTCCATCAGCACGTAATACGGGCACGCCTCTCCCAACGGGTCGAGGAGGTCGGGCCCGTGTTCCAGGGCCAGGGCCAGTCCGTCGCGCGTCATCAGTTCGAAGGCCGAGAGCAGGTCGCTGCAGGCGCGCCGCGCCCGGCCGTATAGGGTCATGACGTCCTCGACCGAGCGTAGGCCGACGAGGGCGGTCTCGACGCGGGTCGGCTTGGGGAACAGCTTGAACGCCACCGCTGTGACGATGCCGAGCGTGCCCTCCGCGCCCACGAAGAGCTGCTTGAGGTCGTAGCCACGGTTGTCCTTGCGCAGGGTGCGGAGCCCGTCCCAGACCCGGCCGTCCGGCAGCACGACCTCCAGGCCGAGCACGAGGTCCCGCGTCATGCCGTAACGCAGGACGTTGAAGCCTCCGGCGTTCGTCGCCACCACGCCCCCGACGCGGCACGAACCCTGCGAGCCGAAGGTGATGGGCAGCAGCATGTCCTCGGCGTCGGCGGCCTTCTTCGCGGTCTCCAGCACGCAGCCGGCCTCCACCACCATGGCGAAGCCGACGGGATCGACGGTGCGCACCGCGCTCATGCGGTCGAGCAGCACGACGACCTCTCGGTCCACATCCCCCGACACTCCAGCGCCGACGAGCCCTGTCAGCCCGCCCTGCGGAACGAGCCCGAGGCCGAGCGCGCGGCAGCGGCGCACCACGTCGGCGAGTTCAGCGGCCGAGCGTGGGCGGGCCACCGCGACGGGCTGCCCCGTGTAGCCACCCGTCCTATCCCGGGTGAGGGGTGCGATCAGGTCCGGGTCCGACAGGAACAGGTCGGGCGCGAACCCGTGCCGAAGGGCGGCCTCGGACGGGTGCGCGGCATCGATGCGATCCATGGCGTCAAGTCTCTTCCTCGGTGTCGGGCTCCGCATGCGGCGCCGCCTCGTCCCGTCCGGCATTGCCTGATCGGACCGTGTTGAGCCGTCGCTTCATGCGCCTCAGGCGATCATCGTGCGGCTCGTCGCGCCGGAGCGCCACTGCGGTCGAGAGCACGTCGATCATGACCAGCGCGGCGATGCGTGACGTCGTCGGCGTGTAGACGCCGGTGTTGTCGAAGGTCTCGATGAGCAGAACGACGTCGCAGAGCGCGCTGACGTCACCCTCCGCCCCGACGAGGCCGATCACCGCGGCGCCGCTGTCGCGGGCAAGCCGCGCGGTCTCCACCAGCTGACGCGTCCGGCCCGTGTTCGAGATGACCACGGCGACGTCGCCCTCGCCCATCATGGACGCCAGCATCACCTGCTGGTGGAAGTCCGACTCGGCCCGGCAGGGGACGCCGAACAGCGGGAACTTCTGCTGGGCGTCGTAGGCCACGACGCCTGATGCCCCGAACCCCAGGAACGAGACGCTCCCGGCGCTCGCCAAGAGGTCCACGGCGCGGGCCAACGCCCCGCGGTCGAGGTGCTGTCGCGCCCAATCGAGGCTCGTGAGCGTGTAGGCGAAGATCTTGTCGGCCACCGCGTCGAGCGTGTCCGTGTCCTTGATGGCCGAGTTCGTCGCCGGGCGACCGAGGGCCAGGCTGTGGGCGAGCCTGAGCTTGAACTCGCCGAAGCCCGAGAAGCCCACCGCCGTGCAGAAGCGGATCACCGTGGGCTGGCTGACCCCCGCCTGCCTGGCCACGGCCGCGACGGCTGATTCGAGCACCCAGGACGGGTCGAGCAGGACGAGCTCGGCGACCTTGGCGTCGGACCGCCTCAAGGATGGGAGCGCGGCCCGGACGACGTCGAGCACGTTCTGGACGGGCCGCCGCCCCGCCTCCGGGCTCTTCTGAAGCACGACCATCTCCGCAGAACCTCCTACCGGCACGCGACAGGACTAGACCCGTCCGAGGCGGAGCTCCAAGCCGGTTCGGGCCGGTACGACCCTCACCGCTGAGCCGCCCTGTCGCCCACGGGCCGCCAGTCGTTCGGGGTCGCAGGTATTGAAGGCGAAGAGGCCATGATGGTGGGCCACCATCGTCCCGGCCCCGACCGCTTCGGAGAGTGCCACCGCCTCGTCGAGCGTCATGTTGCCCGGCACGCCACGCGCCAGCAGCGCCGCCGAACGTCCGTTCACCGGCAGCAGAGCCACGTCGGGACGCAGGCAACGCACCTCCTCGACCTGTCCGTCGAAGGGCACGGTGTCGCCCGAATGGAACAGCGTGACGGCCCCGCCGGAGACCGTGAAGCGCAGAACGTAGCCCAGGAACCTGTGGTGCCCGCCCGCGTCAAGCTCCAGCGTCTCGTGGGCCGCCCGCACGGCCGTGACCTCCAGGCCCGGCCACGGCACGATGGTGTCGCCGGCGTCGATGGCGTCGAGACGCGCGGCCTCGGCCCCGGTCCGGCGCAACGCCTCGTCCCGGCTCGCCGCCGGCACCACGAAGCGCAAGCCGGTTCGGGACGCCGCGAGAGGTGCGAGCGTGCCGGGGTCCATGTGGTCTGTGTGGTGATGGGTGATCAAGGCGAGGTCGACCGGCCCGAGCCCCGCGACCGTGATCGGGGCCGCCATCATGCGCTCGTGCGGCGTGGCGGTGCCTCGGTACTTGATCCCCAGCGTGTCCGACAGGTACGGGTCGAGGACGAGGCGCCGTCCTCCGGCCGAGACCACGAAGCCCGCCTGGCCGAGCCAGTGCAACGTCACGCGGCCGGCGGGCTGGACCGCGCCGAGACGCTCGTCGAGGGGCTCGGCGAACGGTGTCTCGTCGATCGCGAGGTCGGTCACGCCGCAGCGCTGTCCCGCGCGACGCGCGCGATCTCGTCGAACCGGGGCCCTGCGGTCGGGATGTCGACGTGGAACACCTCGGCGATCACCTGCGTCCAGCCGTGGAGGAAGTAGGTCCAGCCGTCCTCGACCTGCAGGTCGCGCTCGACCTGCTGGGCCCGGGCCTGGTCGACGAAGACGAGATCGCCGCGGTAGTTCAGGTCCCAGGCGATCGCGCGCTCCGGGAAGTGCGCCCGGTCGCCGAGCGGCGATCCCGGCCTGTCCTTGCCGAGTCCGGTCGCGTTGACCACGAAGGAGCCCGGCCTGAGCCCGTTCAAGACGGAGTCGTTGTCGGCTGATCCCGTCACGAGGCGGTACTCGACCGGCACGTCCGAGGGGATGTCCGAATGGATGCGTCGGATCTCGTCGAGGCGTCCCTGCTCGCGGTCCGACACGACGATGCGGGACGGCACGTCCGCGCCGCGGTCGCGTCGCATCAGGTGCCAGGTCAAAGCGATCGTCGAGCCGCCGGCCCCCATGGCGAAAAGCTCGGCTCCGGTCTCGGCGAAGTGGCGCTGCGGTAGGAAGCCATCCACGGCCAGACCCGAGGAGATCGGGTCCTTGGCATGGCAGACGAGCCGGCCACCGCGCTTCGACAGGCAACTCGTCTCGTCCATCAGGGCGGCATGGGGATCGACGTCGTCGAACAGGTCCCGACAGGCCGCGAACAGGTCGATCTTATGCGTCGTCACGAGGGCGCCCATCGACAGTGGGTCGGTCTTGATAAACCGCACGGCATCCCTGTAACTCTGGGGGGCGGCGTGGATCGGGAAGTCGATGCCCGAGATGGCGGCGTCGATGCCTAACAGCTCCGTCCACGCAGGGAAGACCCGCATGATCGAACTCTGGCCCGTGGTGACGCCGATGAAGTGGAGGGTCGGCCGCGTGGCCGCGCTGTAATTCACGTGTGGTGCTCCGGGCTCGGGCGTCAGGCTGCGCTCGCCAGCACGCGCGCGACGTCGTCCGCCGTGCGGGGCCGATAGGACGCGTTGGGGACCGCCCGCCACCCGCCGTCGCCGGTGCGGAGGACGCGCTGCGCCATGCCGCCAGAGCGGGCGATGATGTCGTAGTCCTGCCCGGAGTCGGCCGGATAGGCGAAGGTCATGACGAGATCGTCTGGGCCGACGTTGACGGAGCGGTGGATCCAGAAGGGCGGCACGTAGCAGACCACGCGGGCTCCGACCTCAACGATGCGGGTCTCGCCCGCGGGCGACTCCATCAGCATCAGCCCCGTGCCGCTTTCACCGTAGTAGATTTCCGGGCGGTTCGCGATCGCGTGGATGTGACCGCGCGTGAGGAAGAACTCGTCGCCCACGGTGCCGGGGGCCATGCGGGTCACCCCGAAGATCATGTCGCCCGGGGCCGACGAGGGTCTGAGGTCCTCGACCGCGTAGACGACGCGGTCCCCGCCGTCCCGCAGCAGCGCGTCGTAGGCCTCGGCGTCGGCGTAGAGGCTCGCGAGGTCCGAGAGCCGCTTCTCGTAGCGGCCGGAGCCGCCCGCGAGCCGGCCGCTTCCGACGTCGACGGAGCAACGCACCGGTTCCGTCATCTCCATGCGTGATCTCCCTTCGCCTCGGATGGTCTCGGGCGCGATGGCACCGACGTGACGGTTTTTAAAAGCCGCTCACCACGTAGCCGCCGTCGACCGGCAGGTCCGCGCCCGTGACGTAGGCCGCCGCCGGCGAGGCGAGGAACAGCGCGGTCCCGACCAGGTCCTCTGTCGTGCCCCAGCGCCGGACCGCGGTCTTCGCCTCGATCTTGGCGGCCGCCCCCGGATCCTCCCACAGTTCGCGCGTCATATCGGTCCGGTGGTAACCAGGCGAGATCGCGTTGACGCGGATCCCCTCGGGCCCGAAGGCGTGTGCGAGATGCCGGGTCAATCCGAGGATGCCGGTCTTGCTGGCGCCGTAGGCGGGAACCGCGGCGTCCGCAACGTAGCTCAGCATCGACGCGAAGTTCAGGATGGAGCCGCCGCGACGCGCCAGGAGCGGTCGGGCCGCCATGGCGAGGCGCATGGCCGCGTTCAGGTTGACGTCCATCACCTCGAGGAACGTGTCCTCCTCGAACTCGCGATGCGGACGGGCGATACCGGCCGCGTTGACCAGCACGTCCAAAGCGTCGAGGCCACCCACGACGGCCTGCACGGCGGCGCGATCGCGGACGTCGAGAGATCGGAAGGTCAGGCCGGCGATACCGCCTTCCCGACGCAGGCCGGCGATCTTGTCCTCTGAACTCCCCGTCGCCAGGACGGTCGCGCCAAGGGCCGCGAAGCCACGCGCGATGGCGAGGCCGATGCCGCTGGTGCCGCCCGACACCATCACGTGGTGCCCGTCGAAGAGGCCGGGTCTGAAACTCTCTGCGGCAGTCGTCACGCTTCACCTCGCGGATAGTGGATCGGGTCGACAATCGGCCGCACGACGACGTCGGGGTGGCGGACCGAATCCCGGCTCACCAACAGACGTATCCGCCGTCGGCCAGGACGATGGAGCCCGTCATGAGGCTCGCGGCGTCGCCCGCCAGGAACAGCACCACGGCGGCGACCTCGTCGGGGCGACCCATGCGGTTCATCGGCGTACCCCCGACCCAATGCCGGTACATCTCGGCGTCCTCGTGGACGTAGGCGTTCATCTCGGTCTCGATGTAGGTCGGCGCGACCGCGTTGACCCGGACGCCCCGGGCGCCCCACTCGGCGGCCAGCGACCGCGTGAGGTGGTGCACGGCGGCCTTCGACGCGTTGTAGTTCGCCTGCTCCTGTGGGCGGTTGACGATGAAGCCCGACATCGATCCGACGTTGACGATGGACCCCGACCCCCGCGCCAGCATGCCGGCCCCAAAGGCGCGACAGCAGTAGAAGACGCCGTTGAGGTTCACGTCGATGACCTTGGCCCAGACCGCGTCGGTCATGGACTCGGCAGGGTGGTTCGAGATGGCGATGCCGGCGTTGTTGACCAGCACGTCCACCGGCCCGTGCCGGGCGGAGACGGCCTCGTGCACGCGCCCCACCGCCGCGGCATCGGTGACGTCGAGCGTCTCGCCCTCGACGCGGTGGCCCTGATCGCGGAGCTTCGCGACGGCACCCTCCAGCGCCACGGGATCCATGTCGGTCAGCACCACGGAGGCGCCGGCCTCGGCCAAGGCCTCCGAGATGGCGAGACCGATGCCGCGGGCAGCACCAGTGACGACGGCGACGCGGTCGGTCAGCTTGAATCTATCCAGATACATGGCGGTCCTGGTCGGGTTCCCGACACGATCGACGGGCAGGCGTCCCGGTGTGCCGGACCAGCCGCCCCGGCGTGCACCGGTTCTGTAATCAAACTACATTTCTCCGATCCGATATCAAAGACAAGCGGAAAATCGCGGCCGTTTCGAGCCATGAATGAGCTTGACGGCTCTCCGACGCGTATTAAAGTTACACGACAGCGGCGACACAGTCGTTTCAGGAGGGATCACCATGAATCGCATTCTGCTCGGCTGCGTCGCAGCCTCGGCTATCCTCGTAGGTACCGCCGGCCTCGCGTCGGCCGCCGACTGCAAGGTCGGCATCTCGATGTTCACGCTGAACGCGCCGTACTACGCGGCCCAGCTGCAAGCCGCGCAGGACCAAGCCAAGAAGGCGGGATGCTCGGTGTCGACCGCCGACGGCCAGAACGACATGTCGAAGCAGATCGGCGACGTCGAGGACATGGTCGCCAAGGGCGTCAACCTAATCATCCTCAACCCCCGCGATCCCGAGGGCCTGGTGCCGGCCGTGAACTCTGCCGCCAAGGCGGGCGTCAAGGTCGTGGTGATCGACAGCGGCCTCAACCCCAAGGCCAACTACGTCACGTTGGTCCAGTCCTCGAACGACAGGAACGGCTTCCTTGTCGGTCAGTGGCTCGCCAAGACCATGAACGGCAAGCCGATGAAGATCGCGCTCCTGTCAGGCGACAAGGGGAACGTGGTCGGGCAGGAGCGCCGGCTCGGGGTGATCCGCGGCATCGCCGAGGGACAGCTGCAGAGCGGGGGCAAGGCGAGCTTCGACATCGTCGGCCAGGGCTGGGGCGCCTGGAACAACGACGGCGGCCTCAAGGCCATGGAGGACATCCTCACCGCACATCCTGACGTCAACGTCGTGCTCGGCGAGAACGACTCCATGGTGCTCGGAGCCCGCAAGGCGCTGGAGGCCGCCGGGAAGAAGGACGTGCTGCTGGTGGCCGCGGCCGACGGCCAGAAGGAGGCCCTGCAGATGATCAAGGAGGGCAAGTACGGGGCGACCGGCCTCAACGACCCGGACGCGATCGGCCGCACTGCTATTGACGTCGGCATGAAGGCCCTCGACGGCTCGCTGCCGGCCGGCTTCTCCAAGCTCGACATCACGGCGCCCGCGGTGATCACCAAGGACAACGTCGACAAGTACATCAAGCCCAACGCGGTGTTCTGAGCCGGCACCGCCGAGGATCCCGGCATGGGCCCGCTCGTCGAGCTGAAAGGCATCACCCGGTCCTTCGGGGGCGTCCGCGCCCTCAAGGGCATCGACTTCGACCTTCGTCCCGGCGAGGTGCACGCGCTATTGGGCGAGAACGGCGCCGGCAAGTCGACGCTCATGCGGGTGCTGGCGGGCGAGATCACGCCGGACGGCGGTGCCATCCTGATCGACGGCGCGTCCGTCGCTCCCTACGACCCCCGGGTGGCAGCCTCACACGGCATCGCGGTCATCCACCAGGAGACCGCGTTGGCGCCCGACCTGTCGGTGGCCGAGAACATCTTCATGCGCGAGCTGCCGGGCATCATCGCCTGGCCGGCGCTGAACCGGCGCGCCGCCGTGCTCCTGAAACAGCTCGGCTTCGCGATCGACCCACGCCGCACCGTCGGCGATCTCGCCGTCGCTCACCAGCAGGTCGTCGAGATCGCCAAGGCGCTCTCCCAGAAGGTCCGGGTCATCGTCTTCGACGAGCCCACGGCGGTCCTGTCCACGGGCGACGCCGAGCGCCTGCACGGCATCATCGCGGGGCTCCGGGCCGAGGGCGTCGGCATCGTCTACATCTCGCATCGGCTCGAGGAGGTGTTCCGCATCTCCGACCGGATGACGGTCATGAAGGACGGTCGCGTCGTCGGCGTCACGACCCCTCGGGACGCGAGCGTCGAGGACGTGATCCGCATGATGGTGGGCCGCCCGCTGGCGGCGCTGTTCCCGAAGGCCGAGGGCCGCCGCATCGGCGACGAGGTGCTGCGCGTTGCGGACCTCCGGCGCGGCAACCGCGTGCGCGGCGTGAGCCTGTCCGTCAGGGCGGGCGAGATCGTGGGCCTCGGCGGGCTCGTCGGTTCGGGCCGCACCGAGACGGTGCGGCTGATCTTCGGCGCCGACCGCCGCGACGACGGCACCATTCACCTCCGGGGCGAGCAGGCGCGGATCTCCTCCCCGCTCGACGCCGTGCTGGCGGGCATCGGCCTCGTGCCCGAGGACCGCAAGCACCAGGGCGTGATCCTCGACATGCCGATCCGCACCAACACCACCATGGCGCGGCTGGCCCCCGTGGTAAACGCGCTCGGGTTCCTCCGCCTGCGCGTCGAGCGCGGCCTCGTCGAGGCACTGTCGAAGCGCCTGAGGCTGAAGAGCGCCGGCGTCGACGCGCCCGCGTCCAGCCTCTCGGGAGGCAACCAGCAGAAGGTGGTGCTCGCCAAGTGGTTCCACGCCGGCACCGACGTCATCATCCTCGACGAGCCGACCCGTGGCGTCGACGTCGGCGCCAAGGCCGAGATCTACGCCCTGATCGAGGAGCTGGCGGCGGCCGGCAGGGCCGTGCTGGTCATCTCCTCCGAGCACCAGGAACTGTTCGGCCTCTGCGATCGCGTGCTGGTGATGGCCGAGGGGAGGATCGCGGGCGAACTGCAGCCCGCCGACTATTCGGAGGAGCGCCTCCTGACCCTGGCGATGACCCGGGGGGCGGCCCCCTTGCGGAAAGCGAGTTGACATGAGCGTCGTCACGGAAGACCTGCCCGAAGGCAAGCGACAGCGGATCGAGGTGTCGGAGCTGTTCCGGCGCTACGGCACCGCGGCGATCTTCCTCGTGCTGGTGATCGGGGCCGCCTCGCAGTCTCAGGCGTTCCTGACCGAGCGCAACGTCATGAACGTGCTGCGCCAGGTGGCGCCGACCGGCATCATGGCCGTGGGCATGCTGTTCGTCATCCTGACCCGCGGGATCGACCTGTCGGTCGGCTCGCTGCTAGCACTCGGCAGCGTCAGCTGCGCGCTCACCGCCGCCGCGGGAAGCGGTACGCCGGTCGCGGTCGCGGCGGCCGTCGGCGCCGGGGCGGCGGCCGGGATCGTGACGGGCGTGCTGGTCGCCTACGCGGAGCTGCCGCCCTTCGTCATCACCCTCGCCATGATGACGGCCGCGCGCGGCAGCGCGCTGATCCTCGCCTCCGGCCAGCCCATCATGATGGGCGACCCCGGCGAGGCGCTGACGGACTTCGGCTCGGGCTTCGTCCTCGGCGTGCCCCAGCCCGTGATCCTGATGTTCGCGGTGTTCGTCGTGGCTGGCGTGGTGCTCAACTTCACCAAGTTCGGCCGCATTGTGAAAGCCATCGGGTCGAACGCCGAGGCAGTGCGGCTGTCCGGCATCGCGGCGCCCCGCTACGTGATGGCGGTCTACGTCATCTCGGGTGCGCTGGCGGCCACGGCGGGCATCATCAGCGCCAGCCGCACCGGCGTCGGCTCGGGGTCCATCGGCGTCGGGGCCGAACTGGACGTCATCGCCGCAGTGGTGATCGGCGGCGCGAGCCTGATGGGCGGGCGCGGCGGCGTGGTCAACACCCTGCTCGGCGCCCTGGTGATGGGCGTCATCGGCAACATTATGAACCTCGCCGACGTCCCGGGCTACAATCAGCAGGTCTTCATGGGCGGCATCATCGTGGTGGCGATGCTGCTCCAGTACGGCGCGCGGTGGCTGCGCCGATGACCGCTCCCAGGCCGAAGGACCTCACCCTCTCGATCGACGTCGGTACCGGCAGCGTCCGTGCCGCCCTGGTCTCGGCCGACGGCGCCATCCTCGCCATCGCGGCAGTCGAGCAGCACCAGATCGTGCCCGCCTTCGGGTGGGCCGAGCAGGCGGTGGAGGGGTGGTGGCAGGGCGTCACCCAGTCGATCCGCGCGGTGCTCGACAAGGTGCCCGACGCCGTCCATCGCGTCGCCATGATCTGTGCCTGCGGACAGATGCACGGCACCGTGCTGGTCGACGAGGCCGGCCGGCCGACTCGGGCCCACGCCCCGCTCTGGAACGACAAGCGGACGGTCGGCCTCGTGACGGCCTACGAGGCCGCGCACCCGTCGGGGGACTATCTGGGACTGAGCGGCAATCCGGCGACGCCGGCTTGGCCCGGCTTCAAGCTGGCCTGGCTCCGCGACCACGACCCGAGCGCCTTCTCACGCGCCGCCCACGTCCTGATGCCGAAGGACTTCATCAACCTGCGCCTCACGGGCGCCGTCGCTATGGACCGGGGGGACGCGTCATGCTCGTTCCTTATGGACCCCGCGACAGGCGCATGGTCCTCCGTCATGGCGGCCTCGCTTGGGCTCGACACGAGCAAGCTGCCTCCGATCCGCGAAGGGCTCGACATCATCGGGCTTGTCACCCCCGAGGCCGCGGCCGCCACCGGCCTCCTCGCCGGGACGCCCGTGCTCGTCGGCGGCGCAGACTACCCCATGGCGCTCTACGGCTCCGGCGTCTGCCGCCCGGGTCTGGCGTCCGATGTGACCGGGACGTCCTGCATCCTGACGGTGATCGCCGAGCGGCCTTTGCTCGATCCCGAGATCTGCAACGTCGCCACAATCGAGGGCCATTGGGGACCCTTCGTGCTGCTTGAAACGGGCGGCGACGCCGTACGCTGGGCCCGGCGTGCCTTCCACCAGAACCGCATCGGCTACGACGCGGTGGTCGCCGAGGCGGCCCAGGCGCGGCCGGGCTGTGACGGCCTCTTCTTCCTGCCCTACCTGTCGGGCGAGCGGCTGGGGCAGCACCGCAACGCGCGGGCCCAGTACTTCGGACTCGCAGCGGCCCACGGCCTGCCCGAACTGGAACGCGCCACACTCGAAGGCGTCGCCTTCGCGGCCGCCCGCCACCTCAGCATCATGGAGGACGCGGCCGGCCGGCGGGTGGAGCGGGTCGTGGCCTCCGGCGGGGGGGCAAAAACAGAGCTCTGGCTTCGGATCAAGGCCAGCGTCTACGATCGCCCGATCCTGGTCCCGGCCGAACCCGAATGCGGCGTGGTCGGGTGCGCCGCCATGGCCCAGACCGCGGCCGGCCGCTTCGGCAGCCTCGACGAGGCCGCGGCGGCCATGGTCCGCTATGCCGCCGAGGTGCCGCCCGAACCGGCCTGGGCCGACACCTACCGGCGCATGCAACCACTCTTCGACCGCCTCTACCGGAGCGCCCAGGCGTTCTACGGGGACCTCGACGCCTTAGCGGCGGCGAACGCCGCGCCGCAGTCACCGGCAGGTCATTGACGTCGCGACCTCTCCCAAGAGCTCGCTGGCGCCGGAGGAGGCCCATGTAACGTCGGCTAACGACCCCTCCAAGACGTTCAGTGCCGATCCCGTTTTGATCCAAAGCAGACATCGACGAGCTCGATCGACCCGAGCCGCGATCGAAGGCGGCAGCGCCTGTAAACTCATCAATCTGGGGATCCTTGAGGCCGACTGAAGCCTCCATTGAAATCTGTTTTTGGACTCTGACCAATCAGAACTCGATTTAGGCGCCGTGAAGCCGACGAAATCTCGTGCTCGTGAATTCTGAGTCGTTTGCAAGCGCCAGGTCATTTTCGTACCGAAATACAGGCTCACCCTCTCGCACCATCCTGACGGGACCTTGATGGTCGGCGCCTTCGTAAGTGACACCGAGCCTTACAGTAATGCTTGCCTCTTGCTGTCCTGAAAAGATGCGGCGTGGTCGCACCTCAGCGTTGCCTCTTACCGACAACGCGCGGCTGGGTCTACTACGACCGGATCAGGGCGGCATCTTCGCCTAGCGCCCTGAGCACGGCCCGGATCGCCAGCAGGAAGTGCTCGGCCCCGGTCGATGCCGGGATGCCGTGACGCGTGATGATGCCGTAGGCGCCCATCACGGCCGGCAGCGCCGGCGACAAGCGAACGAGGGTACCTTGATCCTCGTAGAATCGCGCCACGTCCTCCGGCAACACCGCTACAGTGTCGCTTTCACTCAGCAGCGCCACGATGGTCATGATCGACGCGGTTTCCACGAGGTCGGCTGGCGCCTCGACGCCGGTCTCGCGGAACAACGGAGCCAGCACGCGACGCATAGGGCTATCGCGAGGCAGCAGCGCGAAGGGTCGGTCGATGACATCGCGCAGGATAAGGCCATCCTGTCCTGCCAGCGGGTGACCGGCGCGACCCACCACGACGAGTCGTTCGTCGATCAAGGCCTCGTAGGCCACCCCGGTTTCGGGCCCGATTTCCCAGGGGCGCGCCACGAGGACGTCGAGATCGTCGCTCAACAGCAGCGGCAGGAGGTTGTTGCTTGTGTCAATCGAAACCTCGACCACGATCAACGGCTGGTCCCGCTTCAACCGCGCGATGGCGCGCGCTATCAGGAAGGGAGCGGCACTGTGCACTGCGCCGACGCGCACGCGCTGCGGTCCGCCTTCGGCGAGCCGATCCATCTCCCGCTGCGCCCGGTCCAACGCCTCCGAGACGACCCGGGCATGCCACATCATCACGTCGCCGAAGCCATTCGATTTGAGGCCGCGCGGCGAGCGCACGAAAAGGGGGCGACCCACCACTTTCTCCAGCCCGCGCAAGAGCTTCGTGGCCGCTGGTTGCTCGATCCCGAGCGCCAGCGCAGCGCGGCGTAGGCTGCCATGCTGCCCCAGCGCGACCAGGAGTTCAAGGTGCCGGGTTTTCACGCGGCTCAGGATCGGCTTGGGAGGCAAGCTTCTCATAGCGGGAGGGCCGCTCCGGGGATGGCCAGAAAGCTATCACTGGCGGCGAAAGATGCCATCTGGTCGATGTGTCCGACCAGGGCCAAACTCTTGAAAAATTGCGATCTGGCACCCGCGGGAAGGCAATAGGGAGAAGCGGCATGGAGGTCTCGCGGCATCGCGACAATCCTGAGGGCTTAGCCGAGGGCACGACGCGCGACGGGGTCTCGCCGCCGCTCTACGATGGCCCGATGGTGGACGCCCATCATCACTTTTGGGATCCGATCCGAAACCATCACCCCTGGCTCGCCCCGGGCGTCAGCATCCCGTTCCGCTACGGCAACTACGACAGTATCAAGGGCCCGTACCTCCCGGAGGACCTTCGGCGCGACGCTGCCGGGCACGACCTGCGCGAGAGCGTCTATGTCGAGACCGAGTGGGATCCGACGGACCCGCTCGGCGAAACCGGCTACGCGGCCTCCCTGGCGGCGCGTCACGGTTGGCCCAACGCCATCGTGGCCCAGGCCTGGCTCGACCGCGGCGACGTGACCGACGTCCTGGCGGGGCAGGCCTTGCAGCCGCTGGTGCGGAGCATCCGCCACAAACCCGGAGGTCCGACCCGACCGGACGAGGTCGGGACCTCGCGAACACTCATGTCGGACGAGACCTGGCGTCGCGGGTTCGCCCTGCTTGAGAGCCACAGCCTTCACTTCGACCTGCAGACGCCGTGGTGGAACCTCGACGAAGCGGCGCGCCTCGCCGACGATTTTCCCCGGACCACCATCGTGCTGAACCACACGGGACTACCGTTGGACCGCAGCGACGCCGGCCTGCTGGCTTGGCGTGCCCACCTCGATCGTTTCGCGGCGCGGCACAACACGGCTATCAAGATTTCCGGCCTCGGCCTGCGGGGCCGGCCCTGGAGCGCCGACGGGAACCGCCGCGTCGTGGAAGAAGCCATCGCGGCCTTCGGCCCCGCGCGGGCGATGTTCGCCAGCAACTTCCCGGTCGACCGCCTGTGCGGAACCTACGATGCCATCATGACCGGCTTCAAACGCATCGTGGCGGGCCGGCCCGCGGCCGAACAGGTGGATCTTTTCTGCGGCACCGCCCGCCGGATCTACCGCACCGGTCCCTGAGACCCGTGTTGGACCGGTAAAGATCGCGTCGGCGATCCCGGCCCGGTGGGAACCGCCCCCGACAGAAGGGCGGGCAAAAACAGCGACGATCCAGGGCCGCCACGGCCCGACCGAGGGAGGTCCAGAACCATGTCGTCCATCACCCGTCCGCTCGCCGCCGCAGCCGCCGAAACGGGCCCGCGCTCCGGCGTGCGCTGGCGCATCTTCGGCATCGTGTTCCTGCTCGTCACGCTGAACCTCGTGGACCGCACGGCGCTCTCCATCGCCATGCCGACCATCGCTAAGGAATTCGATCTCTCCCCCACCCTGCAGGGCGTGCTGCTCAGCGCCTTCTTCTGGTCCTATGCCGCCCTTCAAATCCCCGGCGGCTGGCTGATCGACCGGTTCGGCCCACGCCGGCTCATCACCGGCGCCACGGTCCTATGGGGCCTGTTCCAGACCCTGGCGGCATTCGCAACCGGAGGACTGAGCCTCCTGCTCACGCGCGTCGGGCTCGGGGCCGCCGAGGCACCGCTGTTTCCCTCGGGCGCGCGGCTCAGCGCCGATTGGTTGGCGCCCGGTGAGCGCGGGCGCGGCGCCGTACTGATGGACAGCGGCGGGCCGCTCGGCGCGGCCTTCGGGGGCGTCGTCATCGCCTCGCTGATCCTGACCTTCGGCTCCTGGCGCACGGCATTTCTGATCGCCGGCCTGGCCACCATGGCGGTCGGCTTCGTGGCTTGGCGATACCTGCGCGACGATCCCGCCACCCACCCTGGGGTCAATGCCGCGGAACTTGCCCACATCCGCGGCGAGGGATCGACATCCCGGGTCGCCGACGTCGCGGCCGTCCCGGAGGCCATCGCGCCCCGCTCGGTCGCCGGGCTGCTGGCCGGGCGCATGGGTTGGGCCATGATCAACTTCGGCCTCCTGACCTGGGGGCCGAGCTACCTCGTGCAGGCCAGGCACTTTGACCTGAAGCAGATCGGCTACTCGACCTTCGTGATCTTCCTGTGCGGCATGGCGGGATCGCTCTTTGCCGGCTTCACGGCCGATGCCCTCATCAATCGCGGCTACGCCAGGGCCGGCGTGTACAAGGCCATGCTGGCCGTGTCCGGTTCCGCCACGCTCGTCAGCTTCCTCGTCCTGCCGCAGGTCGCGGATCCCGTCGGCGCCATCGCGGTGTTGTCCACCACATTGTTCTTCCTCTACTGGGGGAGCCTCTACTGGAGCCTGCCGGCCCTGCTCGCGCCGCGGGGCAAGATCGGGCTGCTCGGTGGCGTGATGAACTGTGCCGGCAGCGTCAGCGGCGTCGCGGTCCCGATCATCACCGGCGCACTCCTGCAGGCCACGGGAGCGTACGGGGCGGTCCTGGCCTTCTTCGCCGCCTGCGCCGGCCTCTACATCCTCGGCACGCTGATGATCGCCTTCCCGCGCAAGGCTGCGGAGACAGTCTGAAACATGACGCTGCGCCCGCCTGTCCATTGTATGACAGGCCGCGCGGTGACCGATCCTTCCCGGCACCGGGGTGGAGACAGGACATGACGATGACCACGGGCTTCGACGCGGGCCCGCCGATGCAGCGACGGAACCTACACGACGACCTCGTGGAGCGGCTGCGCGACATGATCATCGCCGGCACGCTCGCGCCCGGAACCCGCGTCCACGAGGGGCAGGTCGGCGCGGCGCTCGGCGTCTCGCGCACACCCCTGCGCGAGGCTTTGAAGTTCCTGGCCAGCGAGGGGCTGATCTCGTTACAGCCCGGCCGCGGCGCCGTGGTGAGGGCCCTCACGCGGCGCGACGTCGAGGGCATGCTCGACGTGCTGGTGGTGCTGGAAGACCTCGGGGCTCGCCTCGCCTGCCGACTGGCGACGGCGGCGGACGTGGTTCGGATCCGAGCGCTCCACGACGCCATGATGGCGTTCTACGCCGCCGGGGACCGGCTCGAATATTACAAACTCAACCAAGCCATCCACACCGGCATCGTGGCCTTGTCCGACAACGCCTGCCTGGTCGAGACCCATGCCGGCATCCAGATGCGGCTGAAGCGAATTCGTTTCATCGGCAACGAGCAGCAGGCGAAGTGGGACGGCGCCGTCGCCGAGCACGTCGAGATGATCGCAGCGCTGGAAGCCCGAGATGAAGAGCGTCTGGCCGCCATCATGCGGCTGCACCTCAACCGGACCTGGGACCGGGTACGGGACGTAGTCTGAGGCGCTACGTCTCTTCTGAATGCTGTATGCAGCATGTTGCATGTCGGCGGTACGCGTGCCAGAGTGGTCTGACAGAAAAGGCCGACCAGGGGAAACACCATGAGCCGATCCTTGCCCACCATCGCGCTCGCCATGGGCGACCCCGCCGGCATCAGCCCCGAACTCACCGCCAAGGTCATGGCTCTGCCCGATATCCGGGCCGCCGCGCGCTTCATCGTCATCGGCGACCGCCGCCTGTTCGAGGCCGGCGCCCGTACGGCGGGGACGGCGGCCGACGTTCCCGTCGTGAGTTCGCTCGACGAGGCCCTGAAGCCGACCGACGGGCCGGTCTTCGTCGACATGCGCAACTGCGACCCCGCCGCCATCGCGGTCGGGGTGGTCAGCCGAGAGGGCGGCGCCGCTGCGGTGCAGAACTTCCGCGCGGCCATCGACCTCGCGGGCGCGGGCCACATCGATGCGCTCTGCTTCACGCCCTTCAACAAGGGCGCCATGCGCCTCGCCCACCCGACCTACACGGACGAGATCGTCTTCCTTGACGAAGTCCTCGGCACCGAGGGCACGGCCAGCGAGTACAACATCATGAACGGGATCTGGAACGCCCGCGTCACCTCGCATGTCCCGCTGAAGGGCGTGGCCGAACTGATCACGCGGGCCAACATCGACCGCGCCATCGCTCGCACCCGCACCAACATGATCACGGCCGGCTTCACCGAGCCGCGGATCGCTGTCGCGGCGCTGAACCCGCATGCGGGGGACGGCGGCAATTTCGGCCGCGAGGAGATCGAGGTGATCGGGCCGGCGGTCGAGGCCGCCAAGGCCGAGGGCTACAGCGTCGAGGGGCCGTTCCCGTCCGACACCGTGTTCCTGCGCGCCAGGGCCGGCGCCTTTGACGCCGTGCTGACGATGTACCACGACCAGGGACAGATCGCCATGAAGCTCATCGGCTTCGACACCGGCGTGACGCTGCTCGGCGGCTATCCGGTGCCGATCGCCACCCCGGCCCACGGCACGGCCTACGAGATCGCCGGCCAGGGCGTCGCCAATGTTGGGGCGACGCGCCAAGCCCTGCTGCTGGCCGCCGAGATGGGCCGCCGGGCCCGCGAGGCCACCCCGGCCCACTGAGCGACCCCGAGCCCCGGGCAGACCAGCCGAACGGCGGCGTCCGGATCTCCGTCCCCGCGAGGGGCAGCCGAGGGAGGACGGCGGTGAACTACCAGTTCGACTTCAGCTTCCTGTGGGATCCCGACAACAGCTATTGGCGGGACATCCTGCACGGCACTTGGCTCACGGTCGAGCTGACTCTGCTCGCCATCGTGCTCGGCTTCACGCTCGGGGCCGCCTGCGCCATCGGCAGCACGAGCCGCATGCCCGCCCTGCGCCGCGCCATCGCAGTCTACGTCGAGGTCATCCGCAACACGCCGCTGCTGGTCCAGACCTTCTGGCTGTTCTTCGGCCTGGCCAGCATCGGCTTCAAATTCTCGGCTTTCACGGCCGCCGTGATCGCCCTGACGGTCAACATCGCCGCCTACACGAGCGAGATCATCCGCTCCGGCATCGAATCCGTGCGCAAGGGCCAGATCGAGGCCGCTGAGAGCCTCGGCCTGTCCCGCATGCAGCTCCTGTTCGACGTCGTGCTGCCCCCGGCCATCGAACGCGTGCTGCCCTCCCTGTCCGGCCAGTTCGTGCTCATGATGCTCGCCACGTCCATCATGGCGCAGATCTCGACCGAGGAACTGATGGCAGCGGCGAGCCGCATCCAGTCCGAAACCTTTCGGGGTTTCGAGATCTACATCGTGGTGGCGGTGGTCTACCTCGCCCTGACGGTGGCGCTCCGCTTCGCCTTCGCGCTCCTGGCCTGGGCCGCCTTTCCGCGCCGCCGGCGCCTCGGCACGCCGGTGTGACGCCCATGACGTTCTCGCTCGCCAACCTCGTCTACCTGCTCCAGGGCACGCTCTGGACCGTCGCGCTCGCCCTGCTGAGTTTCGTCGGGGGCGGCGTCCTCGGGCTCGCCGTGGCCTTGATGCGCGTGTCGCGCTTCGGCGCGCTGCGCTTCGCGGCCGGAACCTGGATCCAGGTGATCCAGGGCATCCCGCTGCCGGTCCTGATCTTTCTGTCCTACTTCGGGCTCGGCGTCACGGGCTTCGACGTGCCGGCGCTGGCCGCCGCGGCCCTGTCGATCGCGGTCAATTCCTCGGCCTTCCTGGGCGACATCTGGCGCGGTTGCATCCAGGCCGTCGCCAAGACGCAATGGGAGGCGGCCGACAGCCTCGCGCTCAACGGGTTCCAGCGCATGGTCGACGTGGTGCTGCCCCAGGCCATCCGTCTCGCCATTCCCGCGACGATAGGCTTCTCGGTGCAGATCATCAAGAACACGTCCTATGCGGTGGTGATCGGCTTCATCGAGCTGACGCAATCGGGCAAGATCATCAACAACGCCCTGTACGAGCCCTTTCTGATCTTCACCATCGTGGGCCTCGTCTACTTCGCGCTGTGTTCACCATTGTCGAACGCCAGCCGCCGCCTCGAAGCGCGGCTGCGGGCCCGGGGAGCCTGACCATGACGCTGCATGCCACCGCCCCGGCTCCGGCCGTCGAGCCCGCCGCCGCCGCCCCGGCGGTGCGCTTCAATGCCGTGCACAAGAGCTTCGGCACCCTCGAAGTGTTGAAGGGCATCTCCTTCGCGGTCGGCCGCGGCGAGGTCGTCTGCCTCATCGGCCGCAGCGGCTCGGGCAAGAGCACGGCGCTGCGCTGCATCAACGGGCTCGAGCGCATCACCACGGGGTCGATCGACGTCTGCGGCCACGTCGTGTCGCCCGACGGCAGGGCCGACCTCCACGCCGTCCGCAAGCGGGTCGGCATCGTGTTCCAGAGCTACAACCTGTTCCCCCACCTCACCGTCGAGCAGAACATCACGTTGGCGCCGCGGCGGGTGAAGAAGACCGCGCCGGCCGAGGCCCGCGCCATCGCGGCCGACGTCCTGGCCAAGGTCGGGCTCTCGGACAAGCGGGACAGCTATCCCGAGCAGCTCTCGGGCGGCCAGCAGCAGCGCGTCGCCATCGCGCGGGCGCTCGCCATGCAGCCCGAGGTGATGCTCTTCGACGAGGTGACCTCGGCGCTCGACCCCGAACTGACCGGCGAGGTGCTGAAGGTGATGGAGGACCTGGCCCGGGGCGGGATGACCATGGTGCTGGTGACCCACGAGATGGCCTTCGCCAGCCGCGTCGCCGACAAGATCATCTTCATGCACCAGGGCCGCGTCCACGAGGCCGGCCCGCGCGACATGCTGTCCCGGCCCGAAACACCGGAACTCCGGCAGTTCGTCGGCACCGGGCTCTGACCTGAAGAAGACACCACGGGAGGACCTTATGAAGACCAACAGGATCCTGGGCCTGGCCTGCCTGGCGGCGCTCGCTGCGGCGCTTCCCGCGCGGGCCGACACGCTGTCCGACATCAAGGCGCGCCACAAGCTCCTCGTCGGCATCGACCTCGGGCTGCCCCCCTACGGCACGGTCGACGCCGCCATGCAGCCGACGGGCTCGGACGTCGAGGCGGCGCGCCTGCTCGCCGCCGATCTCGGGGTGGAACTCGAGATCGTGCCAACCACCGGCGCCAACCGCATCCCCTTCCTGCAGACCCACAAGATCGACGCCGTGATGGCCTCCTTCTCGGTCACCGAGGCGCGCAAGAAGGTGGTCGACTTCTCGATCCCCTACGGCGTCATCTCGATCATCTGCGCAGCCCCGGCCGAGATCGCTATCAAGGACGCCAAGGACCTCGAGGGCAAGACCGTGGCGGTGACGCGCGGCACCGGCGCCGACGCCGACGCCACCAAGCTCGCCAAGGCCGACGACAAGATCAGCCTCGTGCGCTTCGACGACGACGCCACCCTCATCACGGCCCTGTCCTCGGGCCAGCAAGACATCATGATATCGGCCCCAGCCCAGATGCGCGATACCAACAAGCGCGCATCGCGCCAGCTGGAACAGAAGTTCCTGTTGCGCACCAACGGCTACGCGGTGGGACTGCGCAAGGGCGATGCCGCCCTCAAGCAGGCCGTCGATGCCTGGATCGAGAAGGACCTCGCCGACGGCAAGCTGCGCACTTCGTTCAAGCAGTGGCACGAGGCGGAGCTGCCTGCCGACATGCCGAAGGAATGATCCATTTCCGCCCGGGCGGCGACCCGTCCCCGGCGATCCCTGCCAGCAGGACACGTGCCATGCCCGACCCGATCCATGCACCGCGCTACACCCGCGACACCTGGCCGATCGCGGCCGCCATGATTCAATATCCCAACATCCTGCCCGACGGCCGCTCGGTGCAGGATCAAGCCCCGGAAGACTGGGCCGCGACGCTGGCCGACATCGTGGACGCGGGCTTCACCGAACTCGATCCGACCGACGCCTGGCTCCGCATCGCGGACCTCGCCCCGGCCCGGCTCGACGCCTTCATGGGCGTGGTGAAGGGACTGGGCCTGACGATTCCCGCCATCTCCACGGCTCGCAAGAACCTGATCGACCCGGAGCGGGGCTCCGAGATGGTGGCCTATGCCCACCGCGTGATCGACACGGCAGCGGGTATCGGCGCCCGGTCGGTCTCGCTCGGCCTCTTCGGGGGCCTCACCGAGGCGCAGAAGAAGGCGCTCTGGTTCTGGACCGTGCAGGGCGAAAGCAATCCCGACGACCCCGACAGCTACGCCCTCGCGGTCGCCCGGGTGCGGGAACTCGGCCGGCACGCCGAGGATGTCGGCATCGAGATCGCGCTCGAGATGTATGAGGACACCTATATCGGCACCGCCGACGGCACGGTGCGCTTCGTCACGGATGTCGGGCTGCCCAATGTCGGGATCAACGCGGACCTCGGCAACCTCATCCGCCTGCACCGTCCTGTCGAACATTGGTTGCGCATGGTGGAGAAGACCATGCCCTTCGCCCGCTACTGGCACGTCAAGAACTACATGCGTACCGAAGACGAGGCGACCGGGCTAGTGGTGACCGCCCCGACCTCGCTCGAACTCGGGCTGATCAACTATCGCACCGCCATCAGGCTGGCGCTGAGCTACGGCTTCAACTCGCCGTTCTTGTGCGAACACTATGGCGGGGATGGCATCAGCGTCAGCGCCACCAACCGAAACTACCTCCGCACCCTCCTGCCGCGCGCCCCGGAAGCCAAGCCATGACGAGCATCGTCGATCGTCCCGAGGACTTCGCCACCGCGGCCCTGGCGGGGTTCTGCAGCCTCCGCCCCGACCTCGTGCGGCCGGTCCGCGGCGGCGCCGTCCGTGCCGCCGCGGCCCCGCCCGGCAAGGTGGCGGTGGTGACGGGCGGGGGCTCGGGGCACTTTCCGGCCTTCGCGGGATATGTCGGCGTCGGGCTCGCCGACGCGGCGGTGGCGGGCGACGTCTTCGCCTCGCCCTCCGCCCAGGCCGTGGCCCACGTGGCGCGCACGGCCGACCACGGCGGGGGCGTGCTGCTCTGCTTCGGCAATTATGCCGGCGACGTCCTGAACTTCAGCACCGCCGCCGAGCGCCTGCGAGCCGAGGGGATCGACGCGCGCGTGCTCGCCGTGACCGACGACGTCGCCAGCGCCCCGGCCGAGCGCCGGGACCTGCGCCGCGGCGTCGCTGGCGACCTCATGGTGCTGAAGGTCGCCGGCGCCGCCGCCGAGGCCGGCATTCCGCTCGACGAGGTCGAACGGCTCGCGAACCGCGCGAATGACCGAACGACGAGCTTCGGGGTGGCGTTCTCGGGCTGCACCCTGCCGGGCGCCGCGGGGCCGCTGTTCACCGTGCCGGAGGGCCGGATGGCGGTGGGCCTCGGCATCCACGGCGAGCCGGGCATCGACGAGGTCGACCGGCCGACCGCGGCCGCGCTCGCGGCGCTGCTGGTCGACCGGCTGCTGGCCGAGCGCCCCGAGGGCGCGCCCCGGGCCGCCGTGGCGCTGAACGGGCTCGGCCGCACCAAGCACGAAGAATTGTTCGTCCTGTGGGGGCGGGTGGCCGAGATTCTGGCACGAGCCGGGGTCGAGATCGTCGATCCCGCGGTCGGCGAGCTCGTCACGAGCCTCGACATGGCGGGATGTTCCCTCACCCTGACGTGGCTCGACGCGGAGCTGGAGCCGCTCTGGCGGGCCCCCGTGCGCAGCTTCGTGCTCGAACGCGGCCTCGTGGCGGCCGAACCCGCCGGCGCGGTCGTCGAGGCGGTCGAGCCCGACGAGGCGGTCGCGGCGACGTCGGAGGCGGGACGCGCCGCGGGCCTCTGCGTCGCCACCCTGCTCGACGCCGTGGCGGCCGCCATGCGCGACGCGGAAGACGAGTTCGGGCGTCTCGACGCGCTGGCCGGCGACGGCGACCACGGCCAGGGCATGGCGCGCGGATCGGCCGCCGCCGCGGCCGCCGGGCGGGCTGCGGTCGGTCAGGGCGCCGGCCCCGCCACGCTGCTGGCGAAGGCCGGCGATGCCTGGGCCGACCGTGCCGGCGGCACCTCCGGTGCGCTCTGGGGCTTGGCGCTCCGGAGCTGGAGCGCCGCCCTCGACGACGCCGCCGCCGTGACGGCCGAAGCCGCGGCGGCCGGCGCCCGGGCGGCCCTGGCGGCGATCGCGCGGGTCGGCGGGGCCGAGGTCGGCGACAAGACGCTGGTCGACGCGCTGGCGCCCTTCGTGGCGACGCTGTCCGAAGCGGTCTCGGCGGGCCGGCCGCTCGCCGAGGCCTGGACCCTGGCGGCCGCGGCGGCCGAACGGGCCGCGGCCGCGACGGCCGCGCTCCGGCCGCGGCTCGGCCGCGCCCGCTCGCATGCGGAGAGGAGCCTCGGCCATCCGGACGCGGGCGCGGCCTCCCTGGCGCGCTGCGCGTCGGTCGTGGCCGGCCGGCTGGCCCGGCCCGGCGACGCGCCATGACGGCCGAGCCTCGGGAGGATGGTCTCACGGCCCTGCGGCGTGCCCTGCCCGAGGGCATCGTCGACGCCCATCACCACCTCTGGGACCTCGACCAGGGGCGCTACCCGTGGCTGCAGGATGCCTATGACGGGGAAGGCTTCTTCCTCGGCCCCTATGCGGCGCTGCGGCGCGATTATGCGCCCGGCGACCTCCGCAACGACACCCTCCCGCTCCGCCTCGCCGCCACCGTCCACATCGAGGCGGAGCGGGACCGGGCCGACCAGCTCGGCGAGACGCGGTGGCTCGAAACCATCCACGCTGCCTCTGGCCTGCCGACCGTGCTGGTCGGCCATGCCTCGTTCCTGCAGGCCGACCTCGACGCGCTCCTGGCCGCTCAGGCGGCTTCCCCGCTCATGCGCGGCATCCGCTCGAAGCCGGTCACGGCGGACAGGGCCGGCGCGACGGTCGAAGGACGGTCGTGCACCCTTCAGGATCCGGCCTGGCTCCGCGGGCTGTCGCGGCTCCGGGCGTTCGGCCTGTCCTGGGACCTCCGCGTGCCGTTCTGGCATCTGGCCGAGGCCGCGGAGGTGGCGGCGTCGCTTCCCGACCAGCCGATCGCCGTCAACCATTGCGGCTTGCCGATCGACCGCTCACCCGAGGCGCTCGCGGTGTGGCGCCGCGGGCTCGCCGCCTTAGCGGCCTCCCCCAGGGTCGTGCTGAAGCTGTCGGAACTCGGCCTCAGGGGCGGTGTCTGGGACGGGCCCGGCAATGCCGCGGTCGTGCGTGACGCCGTGGCGATCTTCGGGGTGGATCGGGTGCTCTACGGCAGCAACCTTCCGGTCAGCAGCCTGTCGGCCCCGATCCCCGCGATCGTGGACGCGGTGCTCGCCGGCCTGCCGGATCACGAGCCCGCGACCTTGCGCGCAGTCTTCGCCGACAATGCCCGGCGGTTCTACCGCATCTGACGGCAGGCCACCGATGGTTCGAACAGACCGGAGAACGTGCATGGCGAGCAACCTGACACTGACGGCGCCGGCCATAGGCGACGCGGCCCTGGACGACCAGGCCTATAGCAAGGTCGCCTGGCGGATCGTGCCGCTGATCATCGCGGCCTTCCTGGCCGCCTACCTCGATCGGGTCAATGTCGGCTTCGCCAAGCTGCAGATGGCCGCGGACCTCGGCCTCAGCGACGCCGTCTACGGGGTCGGGGCCGGCATTTTCTTCTTCGGCTACTTCATCTTCGAGGTCCCGAGCAACCTGATGCTGCACCGCGTCGGCGCCCGCATCTGGTTGGCGCGGATCATGGTCACTTGGGGGATCATCTCGGCGCTGACGATGCTGGTCCAGTCGCCGATGCAGTTCTACGTCGCGCGCTTCGCGCTGGGCCTGGCCGAGGCGGGTTTCATGCCCGGCGTGATCTACTACCTCAGCGGCTGGTTTCCGTCCCATCGCCGCGGCCGGGTCGTCGGCCTCTACTTTATCGGGCTCGGCCTCGCCGGTTTCGTCGGGGGGCCGCTCTCGGGCCTCATCCTGCACAGCATGTCGGGGGTCGCCGGGCTCGCCGGGTGGAAATGGCTGTTCTTGCTGGAGGCGGTCCCGAGCATCGCGGTCGGCATCGCCCTCTACCTGTTCCTCGAAGACCGGGTCGAGGACGCCGCCTGGCTCGGGTCCGACGAGAAGGCCGTGATTCAGGGGGACCTCGCGCGGGACCAGGCCAGGAAACCGGTGGTGCCGCTCGTCCGCCTGCTCCTCGACCGGAACGTCCTGCTGATGACCGGCATCTTCTTCATCGGCAACCTGTGCCTCTACGGCTTGGGCTTCTGGCTGCCGACGCTGATCGTGCATTCGGGCGTGAAAGATCCGCTGATGATCGGCATCATGTCGTCGGCGCCCAGCATCTGCGGGATTGCCACCATGGTGCTGGTCAGCCGGAGTTCCGATCTACGCGGCGAGCGGCGCTGGCACTTGGCGGCGCTCTTCCTCGTGGGGGCCGTCGGATTGACCCTGTCGGTCTTGTGGAGCAGCAGCCCTGTCCTGACGCTCGTGGCGCTCTGCCTCGCCACCATGGGCCTCACCTCGATCCCGCCGCTGTTCTGGAACCTGCCAACCGCCATCCTCGGCGGCGTGTCGGCCGCGGCCGGGCTGGCCGTCATCAACTCGTTCGCGAACCTGTCCGGCTTCTTCGGGCCGGCCATCGTGGGATGGGTGTCGACGGCCACGGGTGGTACAGGGGCCGCCATTCTGTTCCTCGCTGGCACGATGTGCGTAGCAAGTGGCATGATTTTCCTCATACCTGCGCGCCTCGTGAACCGGTAAAGACAGAAATGCCTCAGGCATTCCGAACCGATAAAGATCAGCGGATGAAATGCATCTCCATGTTCGGTGGAACTTTAGCAAGAAATTATTGGCACGCTCCAGGCCACTTCGTCGGACCGACCGGCTTCGACCCAACCTCGCCGTTGAAGAGCGGATTAGGTACCTCTCCGAAGCGGACGTCTAGCGTGTGTCAGGCTGTTGCTGACGCATGCCAGCTCGAAAGTGCGAGCCTTTTCACAGTCTTAAGTTGAAGCTTTGCTTCAACAACAGCCTGACAGGCTCTAAAGGGCGGCTCGCGTTTGCCGCTCGCGACCATCTGTCGTGACCAGTCTTCGCGAGCCCGAGGAGCCCCAGCGAGATCGGTACACGACCCTGCCGGAATATCCTGCGTGCCCATGCCCTCCGGCCAGCCGAAGCTCTCGGCCGGGAAGCTGATTTCCTGCATGCGTCCGGCCGCCATGAAGGCAACGCGATCGGGCGAGCCGCGCACGCACTCGATCTCTTGCGAGACGATCAGCATGGTGTCGTGCCGGGTGACGAGCTCGCAGACGACACTCACCAGCCGGTCATGACACGAACCGGGGGTCATTCTTCGGCGAACGGGCGCCCAATCGGGTTCGCGGGAAGTGGCGCAGGCGGGCGTGGATGTCGCCCTCGTAGTCGCGTCCCACGAAGCCGTTGGCCTGCTTCAGGGCCCCGACTGGCCGGGTGTGGCGGACCACCACGTCGTCGAGGATCGCGAACTGGCGCGGCCGCCGCGGCAGGAGGCTGCACCAGACGAGGTCGATCCCGCTTTCCCACCCATAGCCGAACAGCGGCTTCACGCGCTGGAGCGCCTCGGCCGAAGAGAACGGGCACATCATCTCGACCACGTTGACGTAGCGCAGCGCGAAAATGGGGTTGTGAAGCGTGCCCGCATAGGTCAAGTAGCTGTCCCAGGACAGGCTCGGCTGCCAGATCGACAGGCGTTGCTCCGCCCCGGCGGCGAAGTAGCGGCCGATCGCGTCGGCGCCCGCGAGGATGTCGTCGTCGATGAGGGCGACCCTGTCGTAGCGCACTACAACCTCGGCACAGCGCTCCAGCACGACGTCCCAGCCCTCCACCTTCCGGCCCGGCACGAGGGTCTGCATGACGCCGTCGGCCATGGGGTGCTCGGCCTCCTCGCAGTAGGACGCGACCAGGAGGTCGAAGCTGCGCGGCCCCGGCGGCGGGCGCCAGGCCGCATGGAGGCTGCGGGGTCCCGCCCGGGTGACGACGAGGTTGGCGTGGCCCATGGGCTAACCGGTCCGGAACGGGGGACGCGACCCCGACGTGCAGGCCGCCCCCGATCGTCGCGGGTTTCGCGCCCGCGTCGACGGTTCGGGCGGGCGGGCCGCATCGGCAGAACGGCGGCCCCGTCCGCCCGGAAGGCGTAGGGGCCGCCCCCTTGACAGGCCATCGACATACCTATCGATTGGTATGTAACTCGGAGGACGGCGTCGGGCATGACGGAGCGGCGGCACCAGAAGGACAGGAGCAACGAGACACGCGCCCTGCTGGTGCGCGCCACGGTCTCGCTGCTGCAGTCGGCGGGCTATGCCGGCACCACGACGGCGCTGATCGCGCGCGAGGCCGGCGTGACCACGGGGGCGCTTCACCACCACTATGCGGGCAAGGACGAGCTCATGATGGGCGTGCTCGATGCCGCGACGGCCCGCATCCGGTCCCTGCTCGACCGCTACGAGGCCCCAGCCCCGGCCCCGGGCGACGTCGACGCGCGCCGGCTCGTCGCTCACCTGTGGCAGGCCTACGGCGACCCGGCCTACTGGGCCGTGTGGGAGATCATCATCGGGACGCGCGCCAGCGGCGACGTCCACCGGAGCGTGGTGGAGCATCGGCGCGCCACGATCCAATCGGTCGTCCACCCCTGGATCGACCGCTGCATCGGTTCGGCCGCGGCGAGGCCGGAGGCGATGACCCTCTTCGAGTTCATGCTGATCGCCATCCGTGGCCTCGGGCTCGAGCGCTTCCTGCACCGCGACCCCGCCTATTTCGAAACCCACCTCGGCCTCCTGGCCGACCTGGTCGGCCCAAGGCTCGCCGCGCTCGCCGCCCCGGGCGGGCGGGCGGGCGCCGCCCGGCACGACTGCGAAAGGACCGAGCCATGATCCCTGCACCGGAGCACGACCGCGCCGGCCTCGCCCCCGGGACCGACGTCGGTCGCGGCCGGATCCTGCTCGGCGGCGCCATCGGCCACTTCATCGAATGGTACGATTGGGCCATCTACGGCTTCCTGGCCGGCGTCTTCGCCGTCCAGATGTTCCCCGCCGACAGCGCCGCGGCCTCGTTGATCGCCAGTTTCTCGGCCTTCGCGATCGGCTTCATCGGGCGGCCGGTCGGCGCCTTCGTGCTCTCGCCGCTGGCCGACAAATACGGGCGGCGCACGATGCTCTCCGCCACGATCGTCATGGCGGGCCTCGGCAGCCTCGTCATCGCGCTCTGCCCGACCTACGCCCAGATCGGGGCGGCGGCGCCCCTCGTCATCATCCTGGCGCGCCTGCTGCAGGGGTTCTCGGCCGGCGGCGAATATCAGATCGCCATCACGTTCCTGAACGAGCATGCGTCGCGCCGGCACCGGGCGCTCGCGGCCTCGCCCCAGCAACTGTCGATCGGGCTGTCGGTGCTGGCCGCGACCGCGGTCTCCAGCCTCGCGACCGGCGCCCTGCCCCCGGACGCGCTGGCCGCCTGGGGCTGGCGCGTGCCGTTCCTGCTCGGCGCGGTCCTGTCGCTCTTCGGCCTGTACCTGCGGTCTGGCATGCCGGAAACCCCGGCCTTCGAGAAGGCGCGGGTCGGCGCCGACGTGAAGCTGGGTTCGATCCTGGCCTCCATCCGGCAGTTTCCCAAGGAGGTGTTCATCGTCTTCGTCATCCAGATGAACGGGCTGCAATATTACCTGTGGCTGATCTTCCTGCCCACCTACGCCAACATCGTGGGCCATCTCGACCGCGCCTCGGGCTTCGCCGGCTCCATCCTGGCGAGCATCGCATATTGCATCGGCGTGCCGGTGTTCGCCGCGATCTCGGACCGGATCGGCCGCAAGCCCTTCCTCATCGGGGCCGCGGTCTGCTTCCTCGTCTTCACCTATCCCCTGCTGTCCATGCTGGCGGTGCCGAACCTCGGCTTCGGCACCTTCGCGTTCGTCGCCGTGGTGGGGTCGGTCTTCGTGTCGCTGAACAATGCGGTGCTCGGCACCGTCTTCGCCGAACTGTTCCCGACGCGCGTGCGCACCTCCGGCATCGGCATCCCCTACGCGGTCTGCGCGGCGATCTTCGGCGGCACGGCGCCGGCGGTGGCGACCTGGCTGCAGCAGGCGGGCGGCCCCCTCTACATCGCCCTCTACGTCATGGCGGTCTGCCTCGTCACGCTCCTCACCCATCTCGTCCTCACCCCCGAGACGCGGGGCCGGCCGCTCGATTGAGAGCCCCCGGACGTCCAGGAGACCCGAGACCATGCTCGTCATCCACCACCCCGACCAGGCGCTGCACGACCCCGCCGAAGTGTTCCGCACCGGCCGCTTCATCGCCCAGCCCGACCGGGCCGAGCGCTACCGCATCTTTCTGGACGTCGTCCGGCGCGGCCGGCACGAGATCGTCGAGGCCCCGCTCGACCGGGGCTCGGCCATCACCGAAATCCACGACCCCGCCTATGTCGAGTTCCTGCGCGGCGTCTACGCGCGCTGGCGGCAGCACCCCGACTACGGGCCGGTGGCGATCCCCAACGTGCACCCGACCCACCGCATGCATCGCAAGCCGACCGAACTGCTCGGCGAGTTCGGCTGGTACTCGAACTCGACCTCGTGCCCCATCGTCGAGGGGACCTGGCCCACCGTCTTCGCCAGCGCGCAGGTTGCCGTCCACGGCGCCGACCGCCTGTCGCGGTCGAGCGGCCCCGTCTACGCGCTGTGCCGCCCGCCCGGCCACCACGCCTATCCCGACCTGATGACCGGCGTGTGCTTCCTCAACAACGCCGCGATCGCGGCGCACCAGCTGACCAAGCGCTTCGGCAAGGTCGCCATCGTCGACATCGACGTGCATCACGGCAACGGCACGCAGTTCATCTTCTGGGAGCGGTCGGACGTGCTCGTCTGTTCGATCCACATCGACCCGAACCTGTCCGCCCCCTATTACGCCGGCCATGCCGACGAGGTCGGCGCCGGCGCGGGCCTGAACCTCAACTTCAACCAGCCGCTGGGGCTCGCCACGCCCGACGGGCCCTGGCTGGCAGCCATCGACGCCGCCCTGGCGCGGGTGCGCGACTTCGCCGCCGAGGCGCTCGTGGTGTCGCTCGGCTTCGACGCGGGCGAACACGACCCCTCGAACGCCTTCAAGATCACCGATTCGGGCTTCTCGGAGGCGGGGCGCCGCCTAGCGGAGCTCGGCCGCCCGACGCTGCTCGTCCAGGAGGGCGGCTACCTCAGCCCCGCGCTCGGCGGCAACCTCGACAGCTTCCTCGAGGGCATCGCGGGCGGTGGCTGAGCGGCGATCCCGCCGCCGCGCCTGGCGCCGTTGCCGAACGGGGCGCGGCGGGGCACCATGGCCTCCCGGCGCAGCCGCGCGCCCGCCGAACCGAGCGACCGCAAGCCCATGATCCACGAACTCCGCGTCTACACTACCCTGCCGGGCCGCCTGCCCAACCTGCTGGCCCGCTTCGAGAAGCACACGCTCGCGATCTGGGCCCGGCACGGCATCCGGCAGGCGGGGTTCTGGACCACCCTGGTGGGGCCGGACAGCAACGACCTGACCTACCTGCTGGCCTGGGAATCCCTCGGCGAGCGCGAGGCCAAGTGGAGCGCCTTCCTGGCCGATCCCGCCTGGATCGCGGCGCGCGACGAGAGCGAGAAGGACGGCCCGATCAACGCCCGCGTGTCGAGCTCCTTCCTCGCCCCGACATCCTTCTCGGCGGTGCGATAGCCCGCGCCCGCCCGCTCCGGAGGGCTCCATGAGCCGAACCCGTCGCCTTCGCCTCGGCGCCTTCATGCGGCCCGTCAGCATCCACACCGGCGCGTGGCGCTATCCGGGCGCCTATCCGGACGCGAACTTCAACTTCGCCCACATCAAGCGTTTCGCGCAGCGGCTCGAGGCCGCCAAGTTCGACGCCTTCTTCATGGCGGACCACCTCGCCGTGCTCAACATGCCGGTGGACGCGCTGAAGCGCAGCCACACGGTCACGTCCTTCGAGCCCTTCACGCTGCTCTCGGCTCTCGCCGCCGTGACGGAGCGGATCGGCCTCGTCGCCACAGCCTCCACCACCTTCGACGCGCCCTTCCACGTGGCGCGCCGCTTCGCCTCGCTCGACCACATCAGCGGCGGGCGCGCGGGCTGGAACATCGTCACCACCGCCAACCCCGACGCGGCGCTGAACTTCGGCCAAGACGAGCAGATGGACCACGGCGCCCGCTACCAGCGGGCCCGCGAGTTCTACGACGTGGTCACGGGCCTGTGGGACAGCTTCGCCGACGACGCCTTCGTGCGGGACGTCGAGGCCGGGACCTACTTCGACCCGGCCCGCATGCACGTCCTCGACCACCGGGGCCCGAGCCTGTCGGTGCGGGGGCCGCTCAACATCGCCCGGCCCGTGCAGGGCTGGCCCGTGGTGGTGCAGGCCGGCTCCTCCGAGCCGGGCCGGCAGCTCGCCGCCGAGACCGCCGAGGTGGTCTTCTCGGCCGAGCCCTCGCTCATGGCCGCCAAGGCCTTCTACGCCGACGTGAAGGGGCGCATGCGAACCCTCGGCCGCGACCCCGAGCACCTCAAGATCCTGCCCGCCGCCTTCCTGGTCGTGGGCGACACCGTCGAGGAGGCGCGGGCCAGGCGGGCCAGGCTCGACGCCCTCGTGCACTACGACAGCGGCATCGGCTCGCTGAACGGCATCCTCGGCACGGACGTGTCGGGCCACGACCCGGACGGGCCCCTGCCGGAGATTCCCGACACCAACGCCAGCAAGAGCGGCCGGGCCCGCATGGTCGAGATGGCCCGCCGCGAGAACCTGACGATCCGTGAGCTCGCCCAGAAGGCGGGCAGCTACGCGGGCCTCGCCTTCGTGGGGACGCCCGGGACGATCGCGGACGGCATGGAGGAATGGCTCGACGGAGAGGCCTGCGACGGCTTCAACATCATGGTGTCCGACCTCCCGGCCGGGCTCGACGCCGTGGTGGACCGGGTGATCCCGGAGCTGCAGCGCCGGGGGCTGTTCCGCACCGCGTACGAGGGCCCGACCCTGCGCGACAACCTCGGCCTGCCCCGGCCCGCCAACCGCTTCTTTCCGGACGCGTGAGGGCCGGGACGGGGCGCCGCCCCTGGGGTCTGTCAGGCTGCAATTGGAGCGAAGCTCCAATCGAAGCCATTGGACAGACTCACATTTTAGAGCTGGCGTGTGTCGGCAACAGCCCGACACACGCTAGTGGCTCTGCACTGGGATTATGACTCTTTGGCGGGTTGGGGATAGGCCTGGGCGAGTTTGGCTCTGGCGTGGTCGGTGGTGAACATCCAGTTGATCCTCTCCCCGCTCTGATTGCGCTGTTGCTCCCAGGCTGAGACCTCGCGTTGCAAGGTGGCACGATCGGGGATGCTCCGGTCGATGCTTTGGGTGCGCAGAACGCCGATCTCGATCTCGACCATATTGAGCCAGCTTGCGTGCTTCGGCGTGTGATGGAAATCCAGGCGGCGCAGGATGCGATGGGCCTCCTGCGCCGGGAAGGCGTCTTAAAGCGCGCCTGGCGAGTGGCTGGACAGATTGTCCAGCACGACCCTGACCCGATCTGCATCCGGATAGTGAAGGTCGACGAGATCGCGCATGCAGTGGGCGAAGTCGATTGCGGTCCGTCGATCAGTGATCTTCACCTTGCGCCAGGAGCGATGGGCATCGACGAAGACGAACAGGTTGGCGGTCCCATTGCGCCTGTACTCGTAGTCGTAACGCTCCAGCCGGCCCGGCTTGGCCGGGACAGGCTGGCGCGCCTCACCGATCAACTGCATCGGGCTCTCGTCGAAGCAGACGACGGGCCGTTTCGGATCGGGCTTCTCGGCATAAAGATCGAGGACATCCTCCATGCGGGCCACGTAGGTTCCGTCGATCTGCGGGATGCACCACATGTCGCGGCGCCAGGGCTTGAGGGCGTTCTCGGCCAAGCGCCGACGCACGGTCTCGCGCGATAGCGCGTCATGCTCCGTCAGGTTCACCATGGCGTCGGCCAGCAAGGTCAACGTCCAACGCTTGCGGCCAGCAGGCGCCGCCGAGCAGGCCGTCGCGACAAGAAGGGCCTCGTCGCGGTTCGACAGCTTGCGGGCGCCGCCCAGCCGAGGCTGCTCGGACAGGGCAGCTTTTAGGCCCTCCTCGACAAAGCGGCGCTTGGTCCGATAGATCGTCGATCCGCTGAGGCCGAGGCTCTTCGCCGATGCCGGCGTCGTCCATCCCGGCATCGGCGGCCAGCAGGATCTGGATCCGCTTGAGCCGGCGGACGGCGATCCTGCCACCGCTCGACAGGGCCGTCAGTCGCTCACGTTCGTCCTGGTCCAGCTCCACCCGGTACTTTACGTTCATCGCTGCCCCCGATCTGGATGGCAGCAGGGATGAATCAGAATAAAACCGCCGCAAACCCCATAGTCTCAGACAAGCAGGGGCAGTATCTCGCCTTTATCCACGCCTACACGATCGTGCTCGGCCGACCGCCCGCCGAAGCCGACCTGCAACGTCACTTTTGCGTGACGCCGCCTTCCGTCCATCAGATGATCCTCGCCCTCGAACGAGCCGGTTTCATCACCCGCACGCCTGGAACGGCCCGGTCCATCCGGCTCCTCGTCGACCCTGGGATCCTGCCCACCCTCAGGAGTGCCAACGAGCAAACCGTCAAATCCACTGTGCAAAGCCACTAGGCTGCCGGGCAGCGAGAAGCGTCTGCTCCACACTTTTCCAGACCCGAAGCGGACCGTCTGCACACCACCCACTTACGACATGGCGTGCAAATCATACATATAACGGGACAACAGGCTCGCTCAGGCCCTGTTCTGGATGACGGCGAGCTTGCGCGCCGCGCCGCGTCGCGCGAGCAGGCGCTCGCCGTAGCGCGCCACCATAGCGACCGACTTCCAGCTCCCGGCCTGCATCACCTCACCGAGCTCGAGGCCGGCCGCCAGCATGTCCTGGGCGGCGCCGACCCGCGTCGAGTGACCGGAGTGCGGTCGCCCCGTCTTGAGCTCCGCCGCCGTGGCCAGCCGTCTGAAGATGCGCGGCACCTCCTGTGCCTCCAGTGCCGTATCGCCCGCCCTGCTCCACCGCGACACCGGCCGGAACAACGCCCCCCGCTGGGGAGCGCCGATCGCGGCGAGGTAGGCGCGAAGGGAGCGAAGCGTGTCCGGGGCGAGGAACTTGATCATCCCCTCACCGCCCTGGTCGGTCTTCGACTTTCGCACCAGGATCGTACCTCCCTCGTCCGGCGTCGGCGCGAGGTCCTCTATATATAAAGACACGAGTTCCGAGCGGCGGAGTAGCGTGTCATAGGCGACCGCGACGAGCGCCGCGTCCCGCAGGTCGATCGCCTTGGGATCGGCCCCCTGCCCGGCGGCCGCAAGCATGCGGTCGAGCGCCGGGCGGTTCAGCGGCTCCGCCTGTCGCTGCCGGCCACCCTTGGACCGCGCCATGCGCCGGAGCGCGAGGCGAACGGGCTGCGCCGACGTCGGCGGAGCAAGACCGGCGGCACGGTGCATCGCAGCGATCGAGGCACAGTACCGCCGCACGGTCGCCGGAGCCCGGAGTTCGGCCATCGCGTCGACGAAGTCGGCCACCGTCTCGGGCATCGCCGGCAGCGTCTCCCTGCCCTGCCCCGCGCACCACGCCGAGAACACGCGCGAGTCCGCGCGCAGCGCGCGCTCGGTGTTCGGCGCGAAGGCGCCCGCGGCCGCACGCGCGTGATCCTCGAGCCGCGCGGCGATCGTCGCGGGATCGGCCGGCTGCCCGGCGGCCTCGGGGACGGTCAGGCTTCGGTTCGGCACGAGCGGGGAGATCATCGCGCCACCCTGCCGCCCCCGACGGTGCTAGTCAACGATAAACTTCATTATCGTTGACAAGCCCGAGCGGTTCGTGTTCCGAGGTCCGATCGGACCCGTCGCCGCTCGATGCCGGGCGGGGATGAACTTTGCCGGCCGGAGAACCATCTGCTTGGCCTAGCGGATGGAGACGGCCCATGTCCGGGACCAGGAGCAAAGACACGGAGTTCACGCTCAAGACCAGGAACACCCTGGCCGAGAGGGCGGGCTTCGAATGCAGCGTGCCCGGCTGCGGCAAGCGTACGATCGGCCCCGGTGCGGACGCGGACGAGACGTCGAGCATAGGACGCGCCTGCCACATCTACAGCGCGGGCGTACATGGACCCCGAGGCCGTGGCGGCTTGACCGAGGAGCAGCTCTCTGATCTCGAGAACGGCTTCTGGGCCTGTGCAGATCACGGTGACATCATCGACAACAACAAGGGTAAGGAGTACCCCGTTGGCTTGCTGAAATATTGGAAGGAGCTCCACGAAGAGAAGATCCGCAATCTGGTTTCCGGTCTCTGGAAGACGACATGGATCGAGGAGATCCACTTTCACAGAAGTCCGTTGTTCGTCCCGGATCTTAGGGTCAAGCTGGGCAAGGTCACCGTACTCTCCGGTCAGAACGGGGTAGGCAAGTCGGCCGTCTGCGAATGGGTGAGCGCGCTTCGCCAGCCCCGGCTCCTCGATCGTTGGACGAGGCGCAACTCTCGCGACGGGCTCGACATGACCATGAAGGTCGGAGGCAAGGGAGGGTGCGCGGTCGCGTTGTCCATCGAGCGCGGTGGACCCGAACACTGGCGGAGGGACGGCGTGCGGCAGGTCAGCTCGCCGTTCGCGTTCGACGTAGTCTACCTGCACCAGCGGTCCATCGACTCCAGGTCCCACGACGACGTCACGGGGTTGGCCGAGGCGTTTGGCGTCGACAGGGCCACCATCGAGGGCATCTCGGGCGCCGTCAGCACCGGGAGCAGCAAACGATTCCGCGACATGGTGATCGAGGATGAGACGGACGACGAATACGACGACGGAGATCGGCCTGCCGAGGGGCAAGCACCACGGGACGTTGCGCCGCGGCAGAGGCTCGTGGTCGAAACCTACCACCGGCAGGAGCGTCGCAGGCTGACGACCTTCGGTGGCGGCGTGCAAGCAGAGGTGCTCCTCGCGTTCGCAGCAGAGCTGGCGAGACACAAGAGCGTCGACGTACCTACCGTGCTCGTCATCGACGCCGGCTCCTGGGGTCTTGACTCGACGACGTTCAGATGGGTGGCCGACGTGATCGACGACTGCAGCAAATGCTGCCAGGTCATCCTCATCGAACCGATGTGTGGGAAGCATCGCCAGGAGATCGACCGCAGGGAGTGGGTCCAATACGTGCTGAGCATCAACCAGGACGGACAACACGCCGGCTTGACGACCATCACCCCACGATGATGCGAGCCGACTGGCCCAGATCGCACATGGCATCCCCGAAGTGCTCTTGCGCAAGGTCGTCGAGGTGAAGCGCCTCCGCGTCGAGAGCGTCCCGGCGACCGCGGCCAGGCTCCTGGCCCGTAGGGTCGCCTGCTGAGCCGTCTCGGGTCCGTCCAACAGCCTAAAACCCGGCAAGGCGGGGAGAAGGGCGAGGAGAGCGGTCCGACTTAGCTGGCACTGCTCTGCAAGCGACGGCCCACATGGGTCCGGTGTGCCATCGGGACGCTGCTACTTCTTGCTGAGGCACGGCCGCAAAGCACCCGTCCGCATCGGCGGACGGGGCCCATGACCATCATCCGTCTCGAGCACCCCTCGACCTCCCCGGCCCCCATCACGCACCGCTCGGACGGAGTGCGGGAGCGACCCGCTCCAACCAGACCCGGATCTCGGGTGGCACGGCCTCCCCATCGTCGCGGAGGTCGTAGAGGAGTCGCGTCCCGAGCTGGATCCTGCAGAGCGTGAAAGCCTCGTCGGAGGTCCGGCTGTTGTCGACGAGCAGCGCGGCATCGGCGACGGCCAGAGCGTCGGCGTTGGCCGCCTGGGTGCGAGGGAACCGCTCGAGCAGCTTGGCGGCGTCGACGGCGTGCCCCCTCCGGCCACCCGTGTGGACACACGGGCGACGGAGAGCTGAGGGCTCGACAGGCCCACGAAGACGAGGACGACGAAGTAGCCCTCGCGCTGCATCTCCCGGATCCGGTCCGCCTTCGACTCGAAGGTCCCGTCCCCGCGAGGTTTCCAATGCGAGAAGACGGTCTCCATGGCGAAGGGGACCTGATGAACCATGGCCTGGACCACGAACGCCTCGACGCCCTTCTGGGCGATCCTCATCCAGCTCTCGTCCCTGTCCCGGAGCTCCGACGCCCAACCAGGGAGGCGTCGCTGTACGTCTGGCTCGGGCAGGATCGACATCATCATGCGATCGGCGTTGACCAGCGGGACGCGGATCTAAGGTGCCAATCGCTCGTACAAGAGCGTCGACTTGCCCGATCCGTTGTGCCCGGCGAGGACGATGGCGAGCGGTTTGCCGGATCCGGCCTACGCGGCAAGGACCTGATCCACCGCCTCCCCGAGCGTCGTCGGCAAACCTCAGAGAGCCTTGAACTCGCCGTCGACCAAGACCCCGCTCTGGCGAGCGCCGTCGAGCACGCGGACGAGGCGATCGGGATGGTGCGGGTCGGCGTGGTAGAGGGGCACCCCCCTCGCAACGTCCAGCTTGACGCCTGGCGCTGACAGCGCCGCCCCCATGCGATTCAGCGCCGAACGCCCCCGTTCGACGTTCTGGGCCGCCTCAGCCGTGTTGATGGGATCATGCTCCAGGCTCACGGACCCGAAACGAGCGACCTTGGTTTCGATCGGCCCGTAGGCGTCCGCCTCGCCGGACAACGACTTGATGCGCATGACCCGCCGACCGCCCGGCGTCACGCCCGAGCGACCCGTCGCGATTGCGTGATCCTTGGCTCGCGCCATGACAACGACCCGTGTTCCGAGAAGGCCGGAGCACGACCCCCGGCGGCACCACACCGCGCTCGCCGCTCAGCGGCGACGTGCGCGATAGCGTAGCCCACGTAATGTGGTCCGAGTTCCCCGGGAGGTAAAGTCCCGCACCCGTCGCATGGGCCTTTCGTAGGACGGCTCAGATGCGCGTCGGACGGCGACCAGTCCATGCGGATCGTCAGTACCCCGCCACCTGTATCCCGACGGGCGACCTCAAGGCCGGCTCGACGCCGGCCCATCTTGACGCGGCGTCCCGTTTGTTCCCTATTTGTTCTTATCCGAACAGGAGGGCCAACGTGCAGGCGATCGACATCATCGTGGGGCTGCCAATGCCGCTCCCCTTGCTGGCCAAGCCCGTGCGCGCCGGCTACCCGAGTCCGGCCGACGACTTCATCGAGGAGGAGATCGACATCCAGCGACTACTCATCACGAACCGGCCGGCCACGTTCCTGGTGCGCGTCTCCGGCGACAGGATGGTCGGCGCGTGCCTGTTCGACGGCGACCTCGCCGTGGTGGACCAATCGCTCGAGCCGCGGGACGGCGACGTCGTGGTGGTCGATGTCGACGGTGATCGCTCCTTCAAGATCTGGGGCCGGCGCGGCGGCCGCGTCAGCCTCGCATTCGCCAACCCTGCGTATCCCGCCTTCGGCCTCTCGGCCGACGCACTCGTCGAGGTCTGGGGCGTCGTCGCCAGCAGCATCAGCCCGCAGCGCCGGGCGGCGCGGCGGTGAGCCAAGTGCTCGCCCTCATCGACGGCAACAGTTTCTACTGCTCGTGCGAGCGGGTCTTCGACCCCAGGCTCAAGCGAGTGCCCGTCATCGTGTTGTCGAACAACGACGGCTGCGCGATCGCGCGCACGGCAGAGGCCAAGGCGCTCGGCATCGCCATGGGCGACCCGTGGTTCAAGATCCGGGACCGCTGCAGGTGCGACGGGATCAGGGCCTTCTCGTCCAACTATGCGCTCTATGGCTTTTTGTCGGCCCGGGCCTCCGCACGGATCGGCGCGACGGTGTCTCGCGCGCACCTCGATCGGAGTGCGCGTGGTCCGACCGACCATGGCGGCGGTCCTCGAGCCGGTCTCGTTGGCGGACGCCGCGAAGCGTCCATCTCGTCGTGCATCGCTCCGGAAGCCACCCGCACCGCCGAAGGCGTCGCCGGAATGCGGCGTCGTCCCGTCAGCTCAGTTGACGTTTCCGATCGAAGTTGACATCTTACCGATATTGCCCATTCGGAGAGCATGGGATGTTGCCTTGGGACTACGACGCGGAACTCACCGCCGATCGCCTCACCAAGATCGCCTCGCTGTTGGCCGTCGGCCGGCGGGACGCCGTCGAGCGGCACGATCCGTCCATCGGCGACAACCGCTGGACGTTGGGCGTCTGCGCGTACTCGTTCGCTCGCCACCGCATCGCTGAGGCGGCCGGAACGGCAGGCTTCGAGTGGCTGTCCGTCGTCGACTCCGGGGCGCGCTTCGTCTTCAAGATCGGAGCCCGACCGATGCGCTTCTGGCGTGGGAACCCCCACCATCCCGGCCCGCGCGTGAGCTGCCCGACGCCGATGGAGCAACTGCGGCTCGACTTCGGCGCTGGCGACGACCGCGCGGACGTGCTGTTCCGCATAGGGGTGATCGAGGACGACGAGGGAGTCTTCGTGCAGGCCTGCTTCGTCGCCCTCCTCAACCGGGAGCCCGAGACCGTCTGGCCCATCCCGCTCGACCGTGTCGCGCTCCCCCTGGTCGCCGTCGACCACGAGCGTTCCGAGGGACGGGAGCTGCCGCCTCCGTCGGTGGGCCTGCACGAGGATGCCGTCGAGGCACCGCACGAGCGTCAGGCCTGACCCAGGCGCGAGAAGCATGTCGTCGAACACGCGCTTTCATGGCGACAGGCTGCGCCTCGCCCGCCTCCTGTCAAGCCTCTCGCTGGACGAACTTGGCGAACGTGTCGCCGCGAGCCGGCAGTATCTCCACCAGCTTGAGACGGAGGCGAAGTCACCGTCCCAGGACATGCGCGTCGCGCTCGCCGCCGCCCTCGGCGTGCTCCCGTCATTCTTCAGTTTCGCGCTGACGAGCCCGGTCCGTGAGGACCATTGCCACTTCAGGCGTCTGTCCACTGCGCCGCGCTCTCTCACGTCGCAGGCCGCGGCGCGCGGCACGCTGGTGGAGATGCTGGTAGAAGCCATCGAGGAGAGGGTGCGCCTTCCCGTCGTCGACGTGCCCGACCTAGGCAGGCCCGACGACGCGGAAGGTGTCGAGCGCGCGGCTGAGCGCGCTCGGGTGCATTGGCGACTGGGCGACGAGGGACCCATAACCAACATGACGCGCGTCGTCGAGAACGCGGGAGTCGTCGTCGTCCACCTGCCCGGGATCTCCGAGCGGATCGACGCGCTGTCGATCGCCCGGCGTCGGCCGATCATCGTCCGCGCCACCGCGAAGAAGGCGGCGGTTCGCCTGCGGTTCGACATCGCTCACGAGTGTGCTCACCTCGTCATGCACCAGGGCGTCGTAACGGGGGACGCCGCTACGGAGGATCAGGCACACAGGTTCGCCAGTGCCTTCCTGATCCCACGCGGCGCGTTCGCCAAGGAGTTCCCCCGCTCGAGGCGGGCTCTCGACTGGTACGGCATCTTCGGGATGAAGCTCCGGTGGCGCGTGTCGGCCAGGGCCATCACGCGGCGGGCCTACGATCTCGGCCTCATCGACGCCGCGCAGTACAGGACGGCGAACGTCCACCTCGTGAAGACCGGGCAGTCAAAGGTCGAGAGGTACGACGACGAGCTCGATCCGGAGCGGCCCGAGCTTCTCCCCTCGGCTGTCAGGCTTCTGCGAGATCGCGATCCCGGGGCCTTGCCGGCCATTCTCGACCAGCTGGGGCTATGCGCCCAGCTGGTCGAGCAGGTGCTCGACCAAGTGCCGATCGGGCCACGCCCGTCCGTCACGACGAAAGCTGCGGATCACGCCAACGACGACTAGGTGACGCTTCGCGACCAGCTCTCCTCGACTCCCGCCAGGACCTCCACAGACGATGGATGCACCCCGAGACCCGCAAAGGTCGGCCACCCCGGCGGCACCTCCAAGGGGAGACGAAGGCAGGTCGGCGGTGGATGCGCTGCGGGGCTATGGGTTCCAGATCTACGGGAGCGTGCTGGCGTGGACCTGCCTCGCCGAGGAGGAGGTGCTCCACCTCGAACTCGTCGAGGACTACGCGACCGCGCTGCACGCGACCCAGGCCAAGGACACCCGAGGGTCCGGGAGCGTTACGCTCAACACCACGGGCGTGATCCAGGCCATCGATTCGCTCGTGGACCTGACCGACCGCAACCCGGAGCGGGCCGTCCACCTCCGCTACATGACGACCTCGCCGATCGGTCTCGAGGCTAGCCAGGGCGACCGGGTCGAGGGCGAGCCGGGGCTGGCGTACTGGGGACGTGTCGCGGCCGGCGGGGCCGATCCCGGGCCGCTGTTGCGTCGACTGCGCGCGATGCCTCTGAAGGCGAGGACCAAGGCGCTGCTGGCGAAACCACGACGACGACACCCTCGTCCGCTGCCTGGTCTCTCGCCTGCATTGGGACTGCGGTCGCGGCGGCGTCGATGCGATCCGCCTCCACTTCGTCTGTCTCGATCATGCGTCGGTTCCTCCGTGCTCGCATCGTCGCCCGCACCGACGGCGACGCCATGGCGCCGCTTCGGACGGCCCTCGACTCCGCGATCCGACCGAGGGGGAGCCGAGCGACGCCGGCCTCATCCATGGCCACCAACTCGGACCACGGCCTGTGTTGCCACGCCCGCGACCTGTGACCAGGGCGGGCGCTGGTCACCTCCCGCGGATCGGGACGGCCCATCGACGGCTGGAGACCGAGACTCTGGCGATGCTTGGCTGGGGCAGATTCACGTGTAGGCTAAGCTCGGCGTGTCCAAGATCCGTCCCGGAACCGACCAGACATGAGACCTGACGAAGTCCCGGCGGCCGTCCGCCTGTCGCACGAGATCCCGAAGCCAAAGGACTGGCAGTCCTTCGAGCGGGGGTGCCTCATCCTCTTCAGAGCGGAGCTGCGCGATCCGACGATGCAGAGCTTCGGCCGTGGTGGACAAAACCAAAGAGGCATCGACCTGGTCGGACGCCGGGAGAACCGCCCTGGGCACTCCGTCGGCGTTCAGTGTCGCCGCACGACAAAGCACGATAGTCCCGAAAAGATCCTCTCCGATTGCAGGGCCGCCATCGGGCTTGGCCTTGATCTTAAAGAGCTCATCTTCGCCACCACGGCGCCCAACGACGTGAAAGCCACCTTAACCGCCCGCACCGTCGAGAATGAGTTGAGGGCCGACGGTCACGACCTGAGGGTCGTCATCCTCGGATGGGGCAACCTCGAGGAAATGATCGCGCGGCATGAGGAGGCTTATCGTTTCTTCTTCCCCGCCGTGCGCCCCGATGTTCCTGACCCCGTCGCAAAGGCCGAGGCGCACCTGGCGACCATGCCGCTCGACGCCTTGCCCGATGGCGGCCTGCCGTCGCTCCACCTATTGCCATGGCCGCGCAACCTTTCCTTCGTCGGGCGCAAGTGCGATCTGCTGAGCTTGGCGAGACAGCTGCACGCGAATCGCGCGGCGGCCGTCGGTCAGAGTCCAGTCCTCACCGGGATGGGCGGTCTAGGCAAGTCTCAGCTCGCCGTGGAGTTCGCTTACCGCTACGGGCACTGGTTCGCCGGCGGCGTCTTCTGGGTGGATTGCGCCGTGCCATCCGCTGTGGCGGAGGCCGTCGCGGCCTGTGGCCTCGTCCTCTACCCCAACCAGCCTGGCTTCAGCGCCCGGCCGTTGCCCGAGCGCGTCGCCCTGGTCAGGGACGCCTGGGCGGGCAACCTTCCTCGCCTCCTCATCTTCGACAACTGCGAGGACGAGGCGCTGGTTGACGCCTGGGCGCCCAAAGCCGGTGGTTGTCGGGTTCTCATCACAGCGCGGCGCCAGTCCTGGTCGGCAGCGCGCGGCATCGTCGCGGTGCCGCTCGGCATACTGGAACGGTGCGAGGGCCTCGCTCTCCTCCGCCACCATCGCCCGGACCTGCGGATAAACGACCCCGACCTCGACGCCATAGCCGAGGAACTCGGCGACCTACCGCTAGCTCTGGAACTTGCGGGGCGGTACTTGGCCCGTTACCGTGACGAGTCGGCCGGGGTGCCCCACGCCTACCTCGACGCTCTGCGGGCGGACCTGCTCACCCATGCCTCGCTAGCAGTGGAGGACCCTGAGGCGCCGGGGCAGACCCGGCCGCTGACTCCCCATGAGGCTAACCTCGCTCGCACCTTCCTGGTGAGCCTAAACCGGCTGCGGGTCGAGCGTCCGGACGATGCGCTGGCTCGCGACCTGTTCGGCCGCGCGGCTTGCCTATCGCCCGGCGCGCCGATCCCACGCTTCCTGCTCAAGCGCTGCGCCGGCATCGAGCCCGAGGACGCCGCGGCAGGTTTGCCCTTCGCCGATGCGCTGACGCGACTCGCAGAACTGGCGCTGGTCGAGCCCGCGCGGGAGGGTGCAATCGTGCTGCATCGCCTCCTCGCCGCTTTCGGCCGGGCGCGCCTGGACCAGGGCTCCACCGTGCGGTCGGCCGTTCAGGAGACCCTTGCAGCCGAGGCTCGCCATTGGCTGTTGCATAACGACCCGTCGCCGTTGCGGACCTGGTCGGTGCATCTCATCGCGGCCGCGGTGGAGGCTCGGCGAGACGGGACGCTGACTGCGGCTCGCCTCGTCAACGAAGCCAGCTACTACAGCCTGCTCGAGGGAGATCCAAAGCTGGGCCAAAGCCTGATCCAGGACACGCTGCCCCGCTTGGAAGCCAACTTTGGCCGTAACCATCACATGGTCGCCGTCATCCTCGGCACTCTGGGCAAGGTGCAGAGCAGTGTCACCGACCTGGCCGCCGCAGAGGCGAGCCACACCCGCGCGCTCGACATCTTCGAGGGGGCCGAAGACCCCGACCAATCCCAAATCGCTGTCACCCTCGGTAACCTGGGTAACGTACAGCGCGAGCGCGGCGACCTTGAAAGTGCCGAGGCGAGTCACACCCGCGCGCTCGAGATCAAGGAAAAGCTTTTCGTACTCGCTCCAAACAGTCCCTCAATAGCCCGCTCCTTGGGAAATCTCGCCATCGTGCAGCGGCAGCGCGGAAAGCTCGTCGAGGCGGAGGCGAGCCAGACCCGCGTTCTGGTCATCTTGAGGAATTCCTACGGGCGAAAGCACCCCGACGTCGCCCGCGCTTTCTTGAACCTGGGCAACGTGCAGCTTGAGCGCGGCAAGCTGCCAAGCGCGCAGGCGAATCAGAAGCGCGCCCTGGCGATCCTCCGAAAAATCCACCTTGGCGATCATTCCATTATCGCTTACGCGCTCGGCGGTCTCGGCAACGTTCAGGAGATCCGCGGCGATCTGGCCGGCGCGGAGGCAAGCCAGACCCGTGCGCTAGCGATGAAGGAACGTCTCTTCGGGTTGGACCATCCAGAGGTCGCCATCACGTTGACCAACCTGGGCGGTGTGCACCGTTCCCAGGGCCGGACGGCGGAGGCGTACGCCGAATGTTCGCGCGCCCTGCCGATCCTAACGAAGGCGTTCGGTGAGCAGCATGCCCACACCCTGGAGGCTCGGAAGCTGATCGAGGAGCTAGACGGGAAGACTTGACCAGGGAGGAACGAGCGATGGTGCATCAGATCGTGGCGCCACCCGCGGGCGCCGCACCCGTAAGCGGCGAGCTGGTGGTCAAGACGGTGAGAGCCACAGAGTGCTGATGGAAGCGTTGGCGCGCAGGCTTGGGGCCGAGAGCAGCGCGGAGCAACTCTCGCGTGCCAATTGACGGAGAAGGTCGCCGCGGAGGCGAAACTCGCGGAGCAGGAGATGGGCGTCTCAACGCTCTTCGTCGCGCACGGCTTTCTCGAGTAGTACCAGAGCGACGATTCCGACAAGAAGGCCTACGCGCCGCTCCTCCTGCTGCCCGTCCGGGTCATCAAGCAGAAGCAGAAGGGTCGGGCGATCTATCACCTCGCCGCGAGCGAGGGCGGCGTGGAGCCGAACCTCAGCCTGCGGAAGTACGTCGAGCAGAACTTCGGGCGCCAGATCCCCGAGCTCGACGCAGGCGGAGAGGACGCCGCACCTTCGGTCTACGCCTACCTCGACGAGGTTTCGGCGGCCGTCGAAGGCCTGAAGCGGTGGCGGGTGCGCCGGTGGCTGGTGCTCGGGCACTTCAACTTCGGACGCTTCGCCATGTTCGCCGACCTCGATCCCGAGCGGTGGGGCGGCCCGGTCGAGAACGCGCTGGTGCGCTCGATCGTCAGCGGGACCGAGCAGGGCCGGGATCCCGAGGCGCTCCCGGGTGTCACGGAGGACTACGAGATCGACGATCCCGAGCTCGAGACCGAGAAGGTCGTCAAGCGGCTGGAGAAGATCAGGCGGCGGCCCCCGCCGGCCGTCGCCAGCTACCGCGCGCTACGCGGGGCCGTCCGGGAGACCGACGGTCGGGAGGAGGACACTGTCGGCAACGTCCCGGAGCCTCGGCCCGAGGCATTGTCGGATCTCGTCACCGACGGCGACCGCTCCTCTGACGCGGCTGCCCTGGAGGAAGGCCCTTGACCTTAGCCGAGAACTGGTAGACGCGGAGCTCACGACGGTTGCGTCCGAGCCGCGCGGGAGCGCAGCCCCGGTGCCGCCGGTCCGCGGCGGCGGGCCCGGACGCGACCGAGATGACGCAGCCCGACATCCGAAGCCATGCCCAGCGACCCCGACGCGGTCCGACGCCTTCTCGCGGACCCTCACCTGCGCTCACTTGCACGTTCTCTGTGGGGCGAGACAGAGCTCCGGGGCGCGGCCGTCATGGTCGGGGCCGGGATGAGCAGAAACGCCGTCCGCCTGGACCCGACCAGCCCCCGTCCCCCGCTCTGGAGCGGCCTCCTGCGCCCCATGCTCGCCGAGTTGGGCGCGCAGGGCGAGGCCGGGCTCGCACCCCTGGACCTGGCGGAGCGGTACGAGGAGACGTTCGGCCGCGGGAGGCTCGAGGGGCTGATCCGGGGCGTGGTGACCGACGACGCCTGGGAACCCGGCCGGCTCCACGAGCGACTGCTCGGCTTGCCCTGGACCGACGTGCTCACCACGAACTACGACACGCTGCTCGAGCGGGCGGCCGGACGCATCACCGGGATCCGCTACGAGCCCGTACTCACGCCCGAGGACGTCGCGCGCACGCGCTCGCCGCGCGTCGTCAAGCTGCACGGCAGCCTGCCCTCGCACACGCCATTCGTCATCACGGCGTCGGACTACGCGGCCTATCCCACCCGCTTCGCCCCGTTCGTCAACCTCGCGCGGCAGATCCTGCTCGAGAACGACGTGCTCATGGTCGGCTTCTCCGGGGACGACCCTAACTTCGTGAACTGGACGGGATGGGTGCGCGCCGAGATGGACCGCCACGCCCGCACGCTCTTCCTCGCGGGCACGCTCGACCTCGATGACGCCGGGCGAAACCGGCTGCGAGAGCGAAGCATCGTACCCGTCGACCTGGGCCCGCTCGTGCCGGATCGGGACGGTGATCAGGATGGGAGGAACGCACGCGCCCTCGAACTACTCGTCGACGCGCTCCAAAGAGCCAGACCGCCGTCCCCCGGTGACTGGCCAAGCCGTTTCGACTGGCCGCCACCTATGGCTCCGGCGGATGGCCCGGCGAGGCCGCCCGACGCATTCCTCGACCTTGACGACGCAGACTTCGCGGGAACCTACGTGGAGCGCTGCGCGCCGCGCTGGCGGACGGAGCGGGAAACCTACCCGGGCTGGGTCGAGCCGCCGCCGCGCGTCGCCGACGGGATCCGGACGGGGTTGGCCGACCACCTGCGCTCCCTGAGGCTCGGCCTGGGGCGGATCCCACTGCCTGCGCGCCGCCGCGTGCTCGCCGATGTCATCTGGCGGGTCGACCTCGCCCACGCGTCGCTGGATGACGGGGAGCTCGCGTGGCTCGCGGGAATGATCGCGGCGCCCGGCGACGCGTCGGACCGCGACGACCGGCTGCTGTTCGGCCGCGTCCTCCTTCGGGAGCACCGCGAGAGGGAGGACAGGGAGGGCTTCGACCGCTGGCGCGCCTGGCTCGCGGCCGGCGCGGACGGCGACCGCGAGACGACTGCCGCGCTCGCCTACGAGGAGTCGCTGTGGTGGCGAGACCGGCTGTCCTACGAAAGGCTCCGGACCTTGATCCCCGAGGTCCGGGGCGACGACCCGCTCTGGCACCTGAGACGGTCCGCACTCTGGGGCGAACTCGGCGAGGGCCGGGAGATGGTCGCCGCGGTGCGGGAGGCCTGGCTGTCCGTCGCGGCCACGGTCCCGCGCGCGAGGCGCTCCGTATGGTTGCGCTCCCGCCTTGCGTGGGCAGCCTGGGTCGCGAACGCGGTGACGAGGTCGGTCGGGCCTGACGAGAGGGTCGAGGAGTTCGTGGTGGCCGGACTCGACGGAGCGGACCCGTCCAGGGGCCTCGACCCCTCCTGCGAACCCTGGGACGTGGTGACGGGGCTGGACGACGCCGTCGCCGCAGCCGAGGGAAGGCTCCAGCGGGATCGCGCATCGGTCACGTCGGGCTTCGACGCCGGCGTCACCCGCGGCCCGGGGCTGATCCTGCGCGTCGCCCACCGGGCGACGGTCGAGCGCCTAGTCGTGCGCACCGTCGATCACGTCGGTATTCCGCCGGCGAGCGGGTCCGTGGGCATGACCGCCGGCCGCATCGCCCGCGCCGTCCTGGCCTCGAACGGCTCCGGGCACCTCGAAGCGATGCGGAGCCTACTGGCGGCGAGCCGGGGCTCCCGAGCGTTGGACGACATCGGTTTCGACCGCGTCGGGATCGCCCGCATGGACGACGCCACCGTCGCGGAGCTGGCTGCGAGGGTCGAGGCGGCCGTGGTCGCCCTGGCCAGGCGCGTTCCTCAGGCCGACGCATGGGAGCGGCCCGCGGCAGCCGCGGCCACGCCCTTGGCGACCCTTGTCGAACTGCTCTCCAGGGTCGTCGTCCGTCTCCCTGGGCCAAGGGTGGCGTCGATCGTCGAACGCGCGTTGGCCCTCTCAAGGCAGGACGCCTCGCGCGTCCGCGACGCCGCCGCCCCCCTGGGAAACCTGATCCGACGGGCCCTCGACGCCCTCCCGGCCGAGGAGCGGACGAGCTTTCTCGCCGATGTCGTCGCTTTCCCACTGCCGTCCGAAAGGGGCGTGGAAGCGTTCCCGCTCAAATGGCCTGCCCCGCTCTTGGAGGTGGACTTCGCGGCGGGCGCACAGGGACCGGACCTGTCGCGGGCCGTGGAACGCATGCTCGCCGTCGCTTCCTCCAACGATCCCGTCGACGCCCCCTCCGCGGTGCGCAGACTGTCCCGCCTGAACGCCTGGTCGCTCCTGACCTCGGAAGAGCGGGCCACCTTCCACGCCCTCGTCTGGGAGAGGCGCGGCTCGGGAGGCCTGGCTGCCTGGGGGATGGCGGGCGTCGAGGCCCTGTGCGAGGTCGCCTCGCCCGACACGGCCGAGGGGGTCGCGTTCGTTAGGACGCAGGTCAACGAGCGTCTTGTCGACGAGGCGGGACCGTCACCCGTGGCGCTCCGTCTGCTCAGCCGCCTCGGCGCGCCTGACGGCGGGAGGGTCGCGCGAGTGTTGTCGACCGAAGAGGTTATGGCGGCCGTCGACCGGCTCCTCGCCTGGCGCGGTCCGGCGCGGGATCGCGACGTGCCCGACCTGTTCGGCCTGTCGGAGCGCCTAGCGCGGGACCGCTTCGAGGGCGCCACGACGGTCCTGGTCCGCACCCTCCTGCCTGCCCTCGAGCCGGGGGACCTTGACGAGGCACTCGTCCGGCGGTGGCGCGAGTTGGTCGCCGAACCGCCGAGCGAGAGCCACCTCACGATCCTCCCTCACCTTGTCCGACTGGGGGTCGTGCCCGCGGAGGCCGCCGGCGAGACGATCCAGAGGGCTGCGCTGGACGGCGAGCGGTCCCGGTCGAACAAGGCCCTGCTCGCGATCGAGGCCTGGCTCGACCTCGGCGAGGCCTCGGCCGTGCCGTCCGAGCTCGTCGACGAGGTCGTCTCGCTGGTCGCTCTGCGCGTAGGAAATGCCATGCCGGCGGCGCTCCGAATCGCCGCGCGCATGGTGGACGAGGGGCGCGTCACGCCGGGACGGGCCCGTCGCCTCGATGTCGGCCTCGCCTGCCTGGCGCGGGAGGCGACCTATGAGGCGGGTCCGGCGGACGAGACCGGGAGATCGATGCTCGGGCTGGTCCGGGCGGGCGCGGTGACGCTGGCGGGGTCTCTCCTGCGACGGGCGCCTGACGACGTCACGGCGGCAAACTGGCTTGAGGCAGGGAGGGTCGACCCGCTGCCCGAGGTCAGGCAGGCGGCCGCGGCGTTCGACGCCCACGCGCCCGGCAGGTAGCGGCTCGATCCTCCCCGCCCCTTGCCGAGCGATCCGCCGCGGCGACTGGATGAAGGGCGCAGGCTGGCGGCCACCCGCCATACGCGTCCGAAACGTCGAGACCCGGTGAACTCACCTCGGACGCCGCCGCATGCCCGCCGAGGGTTGGGCCGGCCTCGTCATCGAGCAGCGTCTCGACGACAAGACCGGGCCTCGGGGCGACGCGTCGCCTGTCCCATGCTCGTTCTCTAGTCCCTGCGCAATGGAGCGGCTCTACGGCGACGTGCTCGCGGTTTGGCGTCCCTGGGCTACCTGGTCGAGGAGTTCGAGGGCGAGGCTCTCCCAGCCCCTCGCCGCGACGCGCTCGTGTCGGACCGGGTCGATAAGGCCGTCGGCACCCGCTCACGGCACGCCGAGACGACCTTGTCCGACCTCCTCCGGGTCGACGGCAGGACGGTCGTCCAGGTCGCGCCGGACGGGAACGTGCCGGACAAAGTCATGTCTTGGCTGCTTGAGGGAACGGTTGCGCCCCGCTCGGGCCAGCGATGGGGGAAGCGCTCGCGACGACCTTCCGAGTTCCGCGAGAGCGAGTCCGCGGCGCCGCTGAGGGAAGTCACAGGTTCCCCAGTGGGGGCATGTCGGGCGCCGGGGTCAAGCCGTTCCGTGGGGTGAAGACCCACGCGGAGGCTATCGCGTCGCGCGACATCCTCGACGAAGCCAAGGCCTTTTGGCTTCGTGAAACCTGATGGATGCAGCCTGGCACTTCCGGCAGGTTGGTCGGGGTGAGCGCGGAGGCGGCGGTATGCCGACAAGCCGTCGTCCTCCGCGCTGACCCTCGCGTCCTGGCGTGACGCCAGGACGCGGCCGCGCTCGTGGCGAAGGGTGTATGCTTGGCTGGCTAGACGCTCGTCAGCGTCGAGCCGGATGACATCCCCGGTTCCGACGCCGGGCAACTGGGACGACGACATTCCGGTTGCCGACCGGTAGAAGGACGGGATGACGCGCGACGGCACCCGATGCCGTTCAGGGCAGCGTCGAGACCAACCGTTCGGACGGGCCATGGCGAAGGGTCAAACCGGGAAGAAGTCCCTCCCGTCCCTGGAGGAAAGGTTCGAGTTCCTCGGATCGGCCCCGGTCAGAGGCGAGCCTATGCACGCCGTGCGGCACGAGGTCGTGGACAGAACCTGCGGTCGCGAGCGAAGCCTCAAGCTGTGGCGCAAGACCGGCACCCCGGTGGACGAGGAGTTGCGGCAGCTCTGGGTTCGCGAGGTCCGGCAGGTCCAACGCGTGGCCGCGTGCGGCGGCGCCGGCGAGGTCATTGCAGAAGTCTTGGAGGCTGTCGAGGACGACGAGGAGTTCGGCGTCCTTGTCGAACACGCCGGACAGGCGCTCTCCGAGCGGAGGCTGCGCGTCAACCCCCAGCACTGGCTGAGGAACCTCCACGCGGTGCGGCCGAGGGGCATCCTTTGGAGGAACGTGAGACGTCTGGTCCAGGCGCTGGGCATCGTGCACGCCCAAGGCCTGGTCCACGGCCGCGTGTCTGCGGACTCGGTGATGACGGAGGGTTCCGATGAGCCCGACTTCAAGCTGGCCGCGTTCGAGTGGAGCCTCCGCCTCGGTGACGACGTCGGCCCCGGCGGGCCGGCGAGGGACGACCGGTATTCCTTCGAAGGCGACTGGCGTGCCCTCGCGAGCCTCGTGGCCGAGTGTCTCGGCCACGAGGTGTCGCCCACCGGGCAGACAAGGCCCAAGGCCGGTCAGGACACGGCCTGCCACCTGAGCGTCGCGGAGGCGACCTTCGTGAGGACACTGGCTCGCCCGAGGCGGAGCGACGACCTCGACGCGGCGTCGCTGACCCGTTCCGTGGACGAGATCATCCTCGGTGTCGGAAAGGGCTCGGAAGCGCGCGCCGGAACGTTCCTGCTCTGCTTCTCGAACAACTCCGGCTTGGACGAGGCGGTGTTCGATGCCACCGAGGGCCGGATCGCGGTCGACGAGTACCGGGACCAGTTGGAATGGGTTCGGGCAGACCTCGACGGCGGAGCCCGCCTCGTCGTCCCGCGCGGGTTCGAGCCGTCGAGCGGCCGGCTGCGCCTCGTCACGACGGAGATGTCCTACACTCTGGCCCCGCTACTCCTCGGCGACGGCGCCCCCGAGTGGGACGTCGCCATCTGCCGCACCGCGAGGAGGCGGGGTGACGATTCCAACGTCAGCGGCGAGGAGCGGGTCCTGGGCCATCCCGTGGAGGTCGCGCCGTCGGCCAAGGCGGCAGCCGACGCGCGCGCCCGGCTTGGGCCCGACGCCCTCGACTGGAGCGGCTTTGCCCACACCGAAAGCGCGCCCGCGAGCGATGACAGGACGACGCTCGTCCGGCGTTCGCTGGCGCTTGTGCAAATAGTCGAGGCCCTAGTCCGGGCCTTCGAGACCTATCCTGTCGAGATCCTGGACATCGAGGTCGCCGGCGGTCGACGGTTCCTGGTCCTCCGCGCCCTGCCGGACAACGACCGGGACGGTTTCGCCAGGCGGATCGGCCTGGCCGACACCGCGAGAACCCTCCGGCGCCTGTTCGAGGACGATCAGCGCGACCTCGTGGGTCGTTGGTGTCTGTCGAGATCCAACGCCCTCGGCGCCAGGCGCAAGGACGACATCCCCGTGTCCCTCCACAAGGTCGACCGGCACGAGGGCCGGCGCGCCTACTGGTTCGAGGTCGACGACCCCGTCGACGCTGGCGGCAGGTGGTTCCTGAGGCTCGAGAGGGATGCGGGCACCGAGGGGCAGATCCGACGGCGTCTCAAGGTGATAAGGGACCTGGACGCCCGCGTCGACCTCGCCGGCATGCTGGACGACCCATGGCGCGCGCGACGCTCGAGCAGGGACGCGCCCCCGGGCGGCGAGGGCGACGAGCGCTACGGGGAGCTGGACCAGTCGAAGCAGGCGGCGCTGACCGGGCTGTCGGCGACCCTCCCGTCCTACTCGGTCGTCGGGCCACCCGGCGTCGGCAAGACCTTCCTGGTGACCGAGGTCGTGCGCCGGCGGTTCGAGGCCGAGCGTTCTAGCCGCCTGCTGGTGACCGCCCAGGGTCACGACGCCCTTGACCACCTGCAGCGCGAGCTGCTGGACGCGCTCAAGGGCGAGGGGTTCCCCAACCTCATCGTGGTGCGGTCGACGGCCCTGGACAGGCCCGAAAGCGCCGAGGACGTGCGGCGGACGGGTTCTGAACTCCTCGAGGCCTTGGCGACCAGCCCGTTGATGGCCGACGCTCCCGGCCCCCTGCAGGACCGGGTCGCCGGGCTGTCGGGGCTAGCGGCCGGGCGTGGGCCGGCGGGTGCCGACCTCGCCAAGGAGGACGGAGCCGCCTTGAACGCGCTGTCCAGCCTCGTGCTGGACGCCGCGAACGTCGTGATCTCGACGGCCAACTCGCCCGACCTCGCGCGTCTCGTGGAAGCGCGAGAACAGTTTGACTGGGTCATCGTGGAGGAGGCCGCCAAGGCGACCGGACCGGAGCTCGTGGCCCCGCTGATGTTGTCGGGACGCCGGTTGATGATCGGCGACCACCATCAGCTCCCGCCGTTCGACGCGGAGCGTTTGCGCGCGATCCTCCTCGACCACGACGTGCTCACCCAGGCCGTCGGCCTCGCCGGACAGCACCTCGGACAACTCGTCAGGGACGGCGAGGTAGAGGAGATGCAGTCGCTGGCGCAGGATCCGGTGAAGCTGCGACAGGTCGGGAACATGGCGCTGCGCCTCCTCGAGCCGTTCCGCACATTCGTCGTCGAGGACGAGCGCCGGGCGCAAGGCAACCCAGCGCACCGGCGGATCTCGTCCGAGCTGACCCTGCGTCGCATGGACCCCGCCATCGGCGAGGTCGTTTCGAAGGCGTTCTACGACGGCAAGCTGGAGACGGAACCGAAGCGCATCGAGGCGAGCGAGGCCGAATCGCCGCCGTTCGAGGTGCTGGCACCACTCCCGAAGTCGCCCATCGTCGTGGTGGAGTTCGAGCACCTGAGCCGGACGGGATCCCCGAAACCGGCCGAGCGCGACAGACCCCGCTTCCACAACCCGGGCGAAGTCGACTCCGTGATCGACGTCCTGCGCCGGATCCGCGCCCGGCCGGGGTCCGAGAAGCCCCCGACGCTCGTCGTCCTATCCTTCTACAACGCCCAGGTCGACAAGCTGAGCGAGCGGATCGACGCCGAGGTCGCGAACGGGCGCCTCCCCGGACTCGCGGGGTTCGAGCGAAAGGCGAGCGGTGGTTGGGTCAGCACCGTCGACGGCTTCCAAGGGAGCGAGGCCGACCTCGTCATCCTCTCGCTCGTCAGGAACAACCCCGGCACGGGCGCGTCGGCGCTCGGCTTCCTGCGCGACGAGCGCAGGATGAACGTCGCCCTGAGCCGGGCGAAGTGGAAGCTCGTCGTCGTCGGCAGCCTCGGGTTCCTGCGCGAGGCCGTGAGGGGCGTCGCGCCCGACGGTGCCGCAGGCGACCTGACCTTCCTGACCAGGGTCGACGCGACCATCAAAGACTTGATGAAGCGACGACGGTCCGACGGAACGCCCAAGGCCACGATCGTCGGACCCGAGACGCTGCAGGAGAGAGGCCCCACGTGCTGATCGCCATCCCAGCCTACCAGGTCTCCTGCGCGGTCCGAATCGACACGGGGAGGGCGTGGAGCGTCATCGAGGAGATCACGCTCTGGGCGAGCGCGAGACGTCCGAACACCATCGGTGGGTTCGCGGAGGAGGCTCGCCTGCCGCGCCAGGTCGTGGTCGCGGCGATCGCCCGCCTGATGCGCTTCCGCCTCGTCGAACTCGAACTCGGCGACGGCGGACCCCGGTTCCGGGCCAGCCCGTACGGCCGCGAGATCGTGGAAGGGGGGCTGCTCCTGCCGTTCTTCCCGAGGAGCGAGAGGCGATGGGTCGGCTTCGTCGTCGACAGGGCGACGGGCGAGATCTTCCACGGCGCGCGCGTGAGGGCCTCGCCGCTGGAGCGCCTGCGGAACGACGCCGACCCCGATCTCAGGGAGGTGCTCGTCGAGAACGGGGCGCCGTCCATGACGCATGAGGCGAACTTCGCCAGGCTGGCCTCGATCACGGCACGGGGGTTCGAGGAGCGCCTCGCCTACGTCGACGCGCTCACGGCCGACGTGCGGGAGGTGTACGTCCCCATCCGCGTCGTCGACGGCGTGCCCCGCAACGTCCCCGAGACGGCGGGCGCCGCCTTCCGCGACGTCGTGGCGGAGGTCGCCGCGCGTCCGGGGTGCGGCGCGGCAAAAGTCGCCGTCGCGTACCGGGGCGTCGAGGCCAGCCCGAAACGGCTCGACGGCGGCCACGCCTGCGACTTCGACCACCGCGACCTCGTCATCGGCGGTCCGGCACAGCGGGAGCGCCTCGTCGCCATCATCGCAGCGGCGCAGACGCGCGTGATCGTCCACTCCACGTTCCTGTCCCGCGACAGGTTCGACGCGCTCGCGGGGCACGTCAGGGCGGCCTGCACCCGCGGCGTGCGCTTCGACCTGCTCTGGGGCGCCGACGTCGGGGACGAGCCGGACGACCACAACCTGGCCGCTGCCGTCTCGATCGCGAAGGCCGTCCGGGAGGATCCCGACATGCGCGGGCGCTTCAAGGTGCACGCCAAGTCGACCGGGTCGCACGCCAAGATCCTCCTGGCGGACGACGACCAGGGTGCGTGGATCGCCGCCGTCGGGTCCTGCAACTGGTTCTCCTCGCCGTTCCAGTCCAACGAGGCGACCGCCGTCCTCCGCGCCCCGGGGATCGTGGCCGACGTCGCCGAGGTGCTGCAGGACATGGCCGGGGAGCGGGGTCTGTCGGACCCCGTGGCGAGCGAGATGGCACTCCTCGCGGCCGATCTCCGCCGCCGCCCCCGGACGCAGGCAGGGTCGGCCCGCGTCAGCTTGGTGCTCGGCAACAGACACGCAGCGCTCATGCGGGAGGCCAGCGGCCAGGCGCAAAGGCGATTCCTGGTCGGCACCCACCGTCTGGGCTCGACCGCGCGACCCGGGATGGTGCTTCCGGCCGAGATTGCTGCCCGACGCGTCGGAGTGGAGGCTACGCTGATCTACACGAGGGCGTCGGGACCGGTCAGGAACAGGGACGCGCGAGCCGCCGAGAACGATGCAAGGACAGTGGGCGTGAGGCTCATGCGCGCCGTGCCCTCGCTGCATGGCAAGTTCCTCGCCTGGGACGAGAACGACGCCGTCGTGACCAGCCTGAACTGGGGGTCGGCGACCGCGGACGACCGCACCCCGCAAGCCGAGGTGGGCGTGCACGTCCATTCCGCCGGTATCGCCGAGCACGTCGTACGGGAGGTCTCGGCACGCTACCCTGGCTTGTTCGGAAGTGATGTGCCGGGCGGGGAACGCCCGCGCCGCCGACGCAGGAGGAGGCGGAACCAGCGACCCGCAGGCGTCGAGTGATCAGCGGGCGCCGGCTCGTTCCTGCGCGACGGCGACAGCGTGCGTGCGGTCCCAGCCTCGGTCGACCCGGCCACGGCTCCCTGAGCCTCGCGCACCTTGCGTTTCACTCCCGTCCTCCCCTCTTGCTCCGGATCGGTCGCTTGTCCATGCGCCTGAACGTCTCCGCCTGGGCCATCCGCCGGCCACTCGCGCCGCTGGTCCTGTTCATGGTTCTGCTCGTGCTCGGCCTCGCCTCCTTTCGCTCCTTCGCGGTGACGCGCCTGCCCAACGTCGACGTGCCGGTGGTGTCCGTCACCGTGACCGAAAGCGGCGCCGCGCCGGCCGAACTGCAAGGCCAGGTCACGTGGCGCGTCGAGGACGCGGTGGCCGGCGTGCCCGGCGCCAAACACATCACCTCCACGATCACCTCGCTCGGGCCATGCGCCCGCCGAGCATAGGCGACGACGGCTGTCCTGTCGGCCCTGGCACTTGCGGGTCGACGGCGGGCGATCGCCAGGCCGTGAGCGATCGCGCCAACTCGCAGGCGACCAGGACCGACGCCGAGGGAGACAGCGTCGGTCCCATCGTCCGGTGCCGCGGCCGAAGACGCCGGCATGCCAGCCCTAGCGAGATGTCCGACAAAGCGGCGCCCGCCTCGCCGTCCATCATGGGTGGCTCCGACCACCCGGTGAACGGAGGGCGGACCGATGGGCGGAACGACGTGGACCAAGGCGGACGACGGAGCTGGACCGATGGTGGCATCGGCGGCGGGCGGACCCGGAAACTCGCCGCAGGGGGAGAGCCTGGCCTTCGTGGAGGCTCCGCCCGTAGGCCGCGACCAAGTCCGGAGGCCGGGCTTCACATGCGCGTCCTCCGGCGAGGTCGACCCCGTCGCGCCCCGCGGCCCGGTGTCCGCCGCCGTCGAGGACGCAGCCGGAACCGCAGGTCCAGCCCCCGCAGTGGAAGGCGTGGAGACCGAGGGGGCAGCAGGCGCAGCGCGGGGCACCAACGCCGGCGGGACCGGCGCCGGCCCGGGCACCTCCGCCGCCGCCCGCGTCCGGAGGCCCTCGCCGGCCGCGGAGGGCTGAGCCATGGATCCCCTGACGGAGGTCCGCCTGCGGGCGCGCGCCCGCCACGCCGAGGCGCTTGCGGGATCCGGCGGCGACCGGTCGGCGCAGGCCATCGCCGCCGCCGCACTGCGGCTTGGCGGCATCGAGGTCGCGGCCTCGCCACTCGCGCAGGTCGGGAGAGCCTCCCTGCAGAAGGCCGGGAGGGGGATCCTGAAGGCGCGGCACGCCGCTCTCCACGTCGACGTAATGGAGAGGGCGACCCTGGCGTCCCTCGAGCGGATCGTCGCGGCGACGTCGCCCAAGGCCGTCGAGGCCGCCGCCGGGAGGAAGGACCCCGTCCTCAAGGGGGAGGCCCCCGCGGCCGAGGCGGCGCGCCTCCTCCAAGCGGCAGCGCTGGAGGAGATCCGGGAGACGAGGGCCTCGACGGAGAAAGCCAGGCGGGCGCTGCGGTACCAGGTCGGCAAGGCCGTCAACGAGTGGAAGGCCCTCGTCGGGGCACCGCCCCCGACGGTGACGCTGGCGATGAGGATCGCCCTCGCGCGGGCCGACGCGGCCGTCGGGCCCGCGCGCGAGGGCGGCGCTCACGACGAGGTGCAGCGCCAGTCAAGTCGGGAGGTCGCCGTCGAGGTGCCGTCGATGGCGAGGGGCGCCGGCGCGCGCCGGGGAAACGACGCCCTGGCCCGCGCTGCGTCGGCCGGTCGAGGCGCGGTCTCCGCCGGCTCCACGACCAGCCCCCTGGCGCGGGCCGGCCGACGGGCACCGACGCTTGCGGAGGCGCAGGCCGCGTCCTCGGCGGTCTCAGGATGGATCAAGGCGATCAGGAATGCGGCGCCGGACGACGTCGATCGGCGGATCGCCATGCTTGATGCGCTGGTCGAGAGCATAAGGCCTTCGCGAAACATCAGCGACGCAGCTGGACCCGCAACCGGCTTGGAGACGCAGACCCAAGGCGGCGCTGCGGAGCGCCCTGCCAAGGCGGGTGGCGCGACCGACGGAACGGCCGGGGGAGTCGCTACTTCAGCAAACCCCACGACGGTCGCGCCCGAGGAGATCGCAGCAAGGGCGGCCAGCATCGGGGACGCAAGGCCGCGGGTGCGTGCCACGGCGGCCGGGTCGGTCGCTCCGCGATTGATTGGGACGGTGGTGCCCGTAGGTGCGTTGACCGCCACAGACCGTCAGCCTTTCGACAAGCCAGAAGAACGGGCGGACGACGAACGTCGCCGTCGCGAGCGTGAGGAGGAGATCGAGAAGCGCAAGCGAAAGCGTCGAGCCGTGCTCAGTCGCAGGAACCGCGGCAGAGGTCGGTGATGGCGATCGTTCGCGCCAGCAGGCCCGAAGCAGAAATGACAGCACCGTAAAATATCGGAGGCAGCGAGAGACGAGCACAGGCAGGATTGCGGCACGCGATTTTTCAACGAACTCTGGTCGCCAATGCGGGACTGGGGTGGCCGTCTCCGACCACCCCCCGTGCCGAGCCTAGCCGAGCCCACCATGCCCTGCCTTACCCAACCTTGCCAAGAAAACGGTCATCGCCGTCGCGCTATGTCGCGACATCGACGCGGAAGCGGCCGAACCGCGGCCGCCAGTCACCCAAACCCACGAGATCGCCCGCGTGTCTGGCCAAATCGGTCACCATGGTCGAGTCGACGATCGATGGCTCGAATCGCAGAGTGGCCGTCACCGCCCAACGATCGAAGCGCGGACGCGTCCTTATCGTCGTCCGCGCCCCGATCCGGACGCCGCAGCGGTGGCGGTAGGCCGCGTCGGCCCAGAGCAGCGCCGGCTCAGCCGGCCCGTCGTGCTCGATCGGCATGCTGTCCCTGACGGTCATCGCGGCGCGCATCAGCGAACCCGCCCTCCTCGCCTTCCCCGCCTGGACGATCGCCGCCTCCAGGGCCTCGGCGGGCACGCAGGGCGCGCCGTCAGCGAGCCAGAGGCCGCCGGTCCACTCGACGCGCGCGATCTCCTCGAGGTCGGCATCGGTCTTGGCCCTTTTCGCGGTGAGGCGAGCCAACTGCTTGGCATAGGGATCCAAGGGGTCGGCCAGGCGGCCCGAATGCATGAGGAGGGGCGCGACGCCCGTCAGCCTCAGCCTGATGGTTTCCGGCATGTCATCCTCGTAAACGGCAGGGTGGGGCGTCGCGCCCACGGAGGACCCGCGGGGTGTCGACGAGCGGCGGGAGCTCGGCGTCGCGGTAGCGTCGGCGCCGCAGCGCCTCGGTCGCCATCGCGTGGCACTCGGAGCAGAGCGTCGTGAGGTCCTCGACGCTCTCGCGCCCGAAGTTCTCGTAGGAGCGGTGGTGCACCTCGAGGCGCACCTCCGATCGTCCGCGGTTGCAGATCCGGCACCGGAACCCCGCCAACCGCAGTTCCGCATGGCGGGCCACCGAGTCCCGCCACGCCGAGCTCCGGATGTAGGCGCCATAGGCCGACGCGGCCTCGCCGGCCTTCACGACGCCACCGCGTCCGACGGTCCCGGGGTCTCTGCCCCGACGCCGGTACGGACGGTCGCGTCGCGCAGGGCCGCGAGGGCCATGTCAGCGATCCGCGTCAGGCACCGCGGTTCGAAGTGCACGAGGTCGCGGACCTCGACCGCCGTCAGATCCTCGGTAGACGCGCGGGCGTACCGGGACGCGACGGTCACGGGGCGGCGGGCGTGGTGCATGCGGACGACGTAGGAGGGCCTGCTGGCCACGGCCTCGAAGCGGAGGGGCGCGAGGCGGTCCCGGAACGCGTCGGAGTAGGCGCGCGGGGGGATGCCCGGCGGGAGGCGCAGCAGCAGGTCGCCGTCCATCACGCAGGTGGACAGGGGGTGGTTCCCTCCGCCGAACCACCTGGGGTCGATGACCTGCCTCGACCATTCCCGGTAGTCCCAGTTGTCGAAGTCGAAGGGCAAGACCCAGTCGCCGTAGCCCATCGGCGCGCCTGACGCGTACCAGAGGTCGCGGAGGCGCTCGCGGTGGCGCTCCGGGTCCGGGACGGCGGCCACGACCGCGACCGGGAAGCCGAGCCTTCGCGACAGGACCTCCAGGCCGCGACACGAGAAGGCGGCGATCCGGACCACGTCGCCCGCGGGTCGGGGCCTGGCCACGGCGACGTTCGGGCTGGGGAGATAGACGGTCATCGCGGCTCCGGCGGGTGACGAGGTTTTTGGCCGACGCTAGCGTGGTGACGCCATGCCGGACGGTGCGCTTCATCATGCATCTAATGATGCATGATGAATCAATAGATGCGTGACGTACGGCGCCTGTCAAGGGTTCGGGCATGGCGCCGCCCACGCCACGCCGGGCACGGCCGACGGCGTCCCCAAATGTCAGAAGTCGTCGTCGGTCGGTTCGATGCCCTCGATCGCGGCGTTGAGGAGCGACATCGAGATGAGGTCGACTAACAGCTGACGAGCTGCGTCACGGTGCTGGCGAGGCATGGATTCGATGACGAGCCAAGTGGCGTCCCAGCGAGCGACGATCTCCTCGGCATGTGCCCGTCGGGTCTCGAACTGTTCGACGGGCACGCAGACGACGACGTCAGGCCCCTGCCCTGGCGGGGGCGCCTCCATCCAGAGCGCGACCTTGGCACGGGGCGAGTGAGCTTCCGTCCTGATCCGGTGCAGCGCCGAGCGGAGATCGACCTCCGAGAAGAGGCTCGCCTGCGCCCGTCCCGGCGCGAGCGTGGCGTAGACCCGCGTGACGTCGTCCATGGTGGTGATCCTCAGCAAGTCGGAGTTCGTGTCGGGGGTGGGCGCGACGCGGGCCCGCGCGGGAGGTCGTCACCGCGCGTTCGGGGCCGGAAGGCACCCCGGCGACCGTGCGTCGCGTTCCGCGTCGCGCGCGACGGTTCGCGTGCTCGCTCGCCGATCGCGCGGACCGGTTCCGTCGCGAGCCGATGCCGCGTCGTGATGGCCCCGGTCCGCCGTCGGCGCAGGGCGTCGCGACGATCGACGACGACCCTCGCCGGTCCCATCAGGTTGGGCCATGGCGACGTTCGGGCTGGGGAGATGTTCGACCATCGCGGTCCGGTGAGTGACGGGGACTTCGGCCGACGCTAGTGTGATGACGTGATCGCCGGCACGGACACTTCACCGTGCCGCTTTTGACGCACGGTGAAGCAATAGATGCGTGACATCTGCACGGCTGTCAAGATGTTGGGCGTGCGGGTGCGCACGCGATGACGCCGGTCCAGCTCAGGGCCGCGAGGCTCATGCTCGGCTGGACGCAGGACGAGCTCGCCAAGGCGGCCAAGGTCAGCCGGGCGTCCGTGAACCGGCACGAGTCCGGGACCGGGGTGGGCGAGGGACAGACGCTCCTGATGCAAAGGGCCTTGGAGGACGACGGCATCGTCCTCCTGCCGGACGGGGCCGTGGTCGAGGGCGTGCCGGTGTTCGGCGGGGTCGGGTTACGTCGGCCGGGCTAGGCGGGCCGGCCGGAACCGTCGGGTCTCCTAGGCCCGCGCATGGTCGAGATCGGGAAGCGCCCCGTCAGGAACGCACCGGTCTCCGTCCCGATCGGCGCCCTCCGACCGACGACGCCCCGAAGGGCAGCAGCCGCGGCGTCCGATGGGGAGTCAGCGGGTCGCCTCCCCACCCGCCCGGCGCAGCACCGACCCGATCTCGTCCAGCGTCAGGGAGGGCACGAAGCCACCATCCTGGTGGATGGCTGCCAGTGCGGTCTCCGAGACGACACCCGCGCCATCGGGCAGCGGCGTCGCCGCGACCGCGTAGGCCGCGTCCCAGATCGCCGCGAGGTAGCGCGCCCCGGCGCCCATCACGTCCGCGGTCTGCCGGCCGAAGGCACTCCAGAGGCCGTCGACGACGCGTGCCGAGGCGCCGCCACCGAGCTTGACGTAGGTGTCGACGAGTGCGCCGGGAGGCAGGATCTCGGCCGACTGCGCCATCAGGGTAACGGTGGCGAATGCGGCGTCCCGACCGTCGGCGATCGCGGGGATGGGACCCCCGAAGGCCTTCGCGGCGGGGCCGATCATCGGCCGGAGCTCGACGGCGTGCCGGTCCACCATCTCGTCCTCGAGGGTCGCGTGGACGCCCTTGCCCGACCACGTCCTGGCCTTCGGGTCCGCCGGGTCTTTGCGGCCGTCCGACAGGAAGGAGCCGTGCAGCGGCTGGCAGGCGTCGCCGACGTAGTGCGAGACGATGCCCGCCGCGCAGAGGAACCGTTCGGCGTCCCCTGCCCTCAGGCTCGCCACCATCTCGTCGAAGATCTGCCAGACCCGGAACGGGAGCAGCCCCTGCGAGCGGGCCTCGGTGGCGCCGTTCGCGCGGTACCAGTCCCGCCAGACCTGCGGGTCCATGTTGGCGATCCCCGACAGCGTCAGGTCGCGGAGCGTCCGGCCGTCCGGGCCCGGCAGGTCGATGTCGGCGTAGTGGTCGGGGTGCTCGGGGCCCGCGTTGCGGGCGTGGTCCCGCCCGCCCGGGACGTCCGCCGCCACCTTCTTCCACACGAGGTCCGGCACGTCCGCCAACTCGACGAAGTCGCCCTCCGACAGCCGCCTCCGGATTGTGTCCGGGTCGAGTTCGTCGGGCCGGAAGCTGACGCGCTCGACGTTGTCCCGCAGGAAGGCCTCGAGGCGCCCGTCCCGGACCTGGTCGATCGCGACCGTCGCGATGCTGTAGTGCCCCTCCTGCCCCCAGAAGGGCTGGGCCCCGACGTTGTGACCGGTGACGAGATCGACGTCGAGCAGCTGGCAGGCGGTGCCGAGACCCGTGGCGAGCGCGAAGTCGTACCGTCGGCCGGTCGTGCCGGCGACCCCCTGCCCTCCCCACTCGACCGCCATCGGGCGCAGGACGATCCTGCCGACCCCGCCCGCGTCCGCGACCGAGGTGCGCAGGTGCCACACGGTGCCGGAGTCCCCGGGGCTCGTCTGCACGCCGCCCTCCTCGGGGGCGATGAGGAACTCGGACACGCAGTCGTAGCCGGCGAGCGCCTCGTGTCGGTAGAACAGCGCCTTGATCGTTACCCTCATGCGCCCCGAGGCGGCGCCGAACGCCTCGACGGGCTGGTCGATCAGCTGCAGGCCCAGGTTGAGCTCGTTCAGGTCCGCGACGTCGAGGGTGACGTAGCTGCGACGACCGGGGAACTCCAGGAGCACCTTTGAGAAGGGCAGCCGGGCGAGCTGGCGGGGCGCCGTCTCGCCGATCGGCCTGAGGCTGCCGCGCAGGGGCGCCTGCACGACCGATCCAGGTTCGCCGGCGACGTAGCGGCTGGTCAGGGCGTAGGTCCGATGGCCGTCGGTCACTAGGCATCCCACGCTGGCCCGGTGGCGGGCCCCCTGCACGTCGGCGACGATCGGGAAGCCCGGGCCGAGGTAGGACGATGGCAAGCGCGCGTCGGCGGGCCCCGCCGGGAGCGGCTCCGCGGGGGAGACGGCGACGACGCAGACCGGCGCAGCGCGGCCGTCGGGGAGGTAGAGGGTCCGGGGGACCATGTGATCGGGATCGACGCCGCCGTGACCGAACCGTGTGGCGTCCACCCAGTCCCTGACGAGGACGAGCACGCACGGCCACGAGTAGGAGGTGACCCCGGAGTTCTCGAACGTCCTTGGGCCGCTCGACGAGCGCTCCGCCGGCGCCCCGCCGCGATCCCCCTCCCGCGTGCCGACCTCCGAGTCCCTGATCAGGTACAGCCCGACCGCGGTCCCCACCACGTTGGCCTTGTTGATAAGGTGCAGTGGTAGAGGTCGCGAGCCTCGAGGAGGTCCCTCAAGGACAAGCTGCGGAAGTTGCGCGAGTGCGTCAGAGCGTCGGTCATGCCTGAACCCTCCCCTGCCCGGGCCGACATGGTGGACGGGGTTCGTGACAGCTTCATGCCGAAACGTCCCGGGGAAAGGGCGACGTCAATCGCGGGCCGCCGGGAGACGGATCCCGACCTCGACCTCCTCAGGCCGTGATCCTGCGGGCCTCGATCCTGCGGTCCGCCGCCCTGACCGTGATCTCGTAGTGATCCGCCTGGACGACGTCCCGGACGTCGTGCGTGCGGTACGCGGCGACGTTCACCCCGCCGGCGTGGCGCAGGCTGTCGTAGACGACCCCGTGACCGCCCGATGAGCGGATGCCCTCGCCGAAGGTCTGCGAGGCGGCGTAGCTCGTCGGATCGTAGAGTCGGGGCAGGTCCGATGCCCGTCCCCGCAGGTCGCAGAACGTCCCGTCGATGCTCGCGACGTAGGTGCGATACGTCCGCCTGAGCTCGTCCGACCCCGTGGCGACGGCCTCGCGCCTGAGGTGGTGGGCGACCTCGGCCACGGCGGTGGTGACGGACGCCGCGGCGTACCAGGCGCCGAGATCGCCGCCGTTGAAGCGCATCCCGCCCGGCGCCACGTGCAGGAACGACGCCATGACGACGCTGGCGTTCGGGCGTCCGAAGACCCATTCCGCTCGCGGCAACCGACGGAGGCGCTCCTCGACGAGATGATCGTTGGTCCAACCGGCCAGGTCCATGACCGCCGCGAGGTCGGCCGCGGTCGCGACGGTCTCGAACGCGTCGATGGGAGGGAAGCGCGAGGGTATCAGCCGAAAGCTCGGTCGCGGGGCGTCGGAGGTCTTCAAGACAGGACTATGTCGGCGTCGGTGTAGGGACGGAAGTCGCGATCGACCTCGTTGGGAGGCATGTGGAGGCCGCCTCGCGCGGCGTCCAGGAAGCGCCGGACGGCGAGCAGCCCGTCCTGGGTCCCGCTGCACACGAGGTCGAGGGGCGGGCGGCCGCCGAACACGGGCGTATCGTGGGGCGTCCGCAGCCACGCGACCCCCGCATCCTCGGTGCCATGCAGGATACCCAACGCCTGGTGGATGCCGAGCACGGCGGAGATCCGGAGCAGGACGTCCACGTCCAGCGTGACGTCGCGATGCTCCCGGACCGCCTTGACCCATGCGTAGAACGTCGAACGGGACGGCAGGCCGAGCACGAGCAGCCGCTGCGTCTCGTCCAACCGCCATAGGTCCGCGATCGCCAGGAACGTGCGGAGGCCGGGGGCGCTCAGCCTCCGGCGGTTGGTTGCGGCGAACCGGCTGGCGTCCAGGAAGGTCGGGCCAGGCGTGATGGCCACGTCGGCGTGAGCGGCTCGTCCAGACATCGCCATCCTCGCAGCTACTAGTCCAGGATCAGAGATAGTCCAAATCCGGACGTGGTCAAGCACGCTGGCGTTCGCGCCCGGGCCGTCGGGGATGGTCGCCCCACGTTGCCGGAGCTCGCGGTGCGGGCGTCTCGACGCCGCCGCCATCTCGTCGGCCCGACGTGCCGTGACGGTGGATCGCCCCAGTGGTCGCCAGGGTGACCCGATGGGAGGGCTGATTGGCCCAGGAGGGAGGTGACGATCGGCTGCGGGGCGAGCGCACGCGGTCCGACGCATCGGCGATGAGGCTCGGCTCGCACCTGTGGGCGACGCGAGGTCGGCGCTGCCCGCCCCCCAAACGGAGCAGCATCGTCGGTGATCGCAACCCTTGACTAGTAGAGATGCGCTATGCATCTATTGCTTCAGACTGCATCACGCGAGACGTACCGTCACGCGTGACTCCCGACCCTGGAGGCTCGGGAGGGGACGTGCGTTGGAGGGGACACATGCTCAACAAACCAGGGGACGCCGCCGACCATCGGGCCGAAGCGGGGGACCTGACCCGCGCGGGGGGCTCCGGCCGGGGTCTTATCCCCGGCGCCGACCTGTCGGCCGCGCGCTCGATCAGGGTCAAGCCGCTCACGCCGGAGGAGCTTCGCGAGCTGCGCAGGGCGGGTCGGGAGAGGCGGTCCTTCGACGACATGGCCGGGGAGGTGCTCCGCCTGCAGTTCATCTCGGCCGTGATGCCCCCGCTCGGGGATCCCGAGGCCCTGAGGGGCCTCAGGCGGCGGGAGCGCGCGCTCCTTCTCGAACTCTTCGCCACGGGGACCTCGGGGCCGGACGAACTGCGGCTGGCGGCGCTGCTCTCGCGGTGCGCGCCCGACCACGACAACACCGTCGCGATGCTGTCGGCCGCGCTCGAGTTCGACTGCATGCGCCAGGGCCTCCTCGCCGAGCCCGGCCACGCCGGCTGAGCGCGAGCATGCGTGCGGGGCGGACGCCGCCGGTGCGGCCAGCGCCGCGACCGACGGGCGGGACCCGACCGCGACTTGACCGTCACCCGGGCCGACCGGATCGCTCGCGTCGCGGGTGTCCGGGGCGGTGCTCGATCGGACCTCGGGGAGGATAGGATGCACGTGGTCTTCGGCATGGCGGCCGACGGGGGCGCCCACCCGGCCCATCCCGGCACGGGATCGGGCGCGGTCGGCGGAGCGGTGGTCGGCCCCGCGGGCCTGCTGGACCTCCTGGCCGGGCAACTCGGGCTTTCGGGCCCGCCGGTGGCGCCCGTCGTGAGGATCGCCGCCTGGCAGGCGAAGCTCGAGGCCGCCGCGGCGGTCGGACCGCGCTTCTACTCCGCCTCCCTGGTGGCCGACGCCCTCTCGACGGCGCGCCTGCTCCTGTCGTGGCGCGACGATCTGACGGAGGCCGGCTGGGTTCCGGTCGACACCGGGACGGCGGGGCCGCGGCTCGCGGACCTTGCCGCCGCCGAGCTCACCCCGCCCCCGCTCCCGAGGTGCCGGTCCGACCTCCTGCGGGAGGTCATCTCTCGCCTGGCGGGCGGCGCGCGGTCGGAGCTCGCCACGTTCGAGACGATCGAGGACCTCGACCTCCTGCCGCCGCCATGGCAGGCCCTGGCGCGGGCCCTCTCCGACTCGGGGGTCGCCGTCTCGCGCCGGCCGTCGACGACCCCGACGGCCGGCGACGGCGACCTCGCCCGCCTCCAGCGCTTCCTGGGCGGGGGCGGGATCGGCTCGCTCGTCGGGGACGGCTCGCTGACGCTGCTCGAGAGTCGGACGGCGATCATGGCCGCGGAGGCCGTCGCCGACTGGGTGGCGCACGACCCCGGGCGCGGGCGCGGGACGGTCTTCGTCGTCCCGTCCGGCGACACCGGCCTCCTCGACGGGGCCTTCGCGCGCCGGGGCCTACCGGCGCTGGGCGCCTCGCCGCGGTCGACCCACCGCGGCGCGCTGCAGCTGCTCCCCCTCGCCTTCTCGGTCGCGTGGGCGCCGCTCGACCCGCAGAAGCTCCTCGAGTTGCTCCTGCTCCCCACGCCGCCCATCGACCGCTGGGCCGCCCGCCTCCTCGCGGGCGCGCTGTCGCGCGAGCCCGGCGTCGGCGGGCCGGCGTGGGCGGACGCCTGGTCGGCGATCGAGGCCGGCGTCGCCGAACGGGACGGGGGCGCGGCCGGCAAGGCCATCTTGGCGGAATGGCGCGCGTGGATGGAGGTCGGCGCCCATGGCCGCTCGAGCGGGATGCCGGCGGCGGCGGCGGCGGCGATCAGCGACCGGGTGCGCCGATGGGCGCTCGCGACGGACGGCGGCGCGCGCGATCCCCTGCTCCTCTGCGCCGTCGGCGCGGCCGACGCCCTGTCCGGCGCGTTCGGCGCGCTCGGCCGCTCGCCCGTCACCGCGACGCAGGTGGAGGGTCTCATCGACATCGCCGTCGCGGAGGGCCTGCCCGACCCGGCCCACGTCGCCGAGGAGGGCGGCGCGAGGGTCGTGACGCGGCCGGGGGCCGTCTGGGGCGAAGCCGCGCGCATCGTGTGGTGGGGCTTCTCGGGCACCGAGGGACAGACGCGGCAGCCCTGGACCGAGGCGGAGACCGCGGCCCTCGCCGGGGCAGGCTGCGAGGTCGAGACCGCGGCCCGCATGCGTCGGAGGGCGGCGGCCCACTGGGAGCAGCCTGTCCTGGCAGCTCGGGGAGCGCTGGTGTTGGTCACGCCGTCCCTGGACCGAGGCGCAGAGGTCACGAGTCACCCGCTCGCCCACAGGATGGCCCCGATGCTGAGGGGGCCCAGCCGCGCGGCGATCAGCGCGGACGCGGAGGCTCTTCTGGCGGACGCCAGGGTGCGCCTGGCCGGGCGGGAGGTGATCCGCCGCGCCCACTCCAAGGTCGACCTGCCCGCGGCCAGGGCCACGTGGGCGCTGCCGGCGTCGCTGGCCGACGCGGTGCAGGGGCGCGCCGAGACCGCGTCGTCCATCCAGGACCTGCTCGAGTGCCAGTTCCGCTGGGTGCTCCGCCACGTCGCCCGGTTGCGCGCAGGCCGCGCGCACGCCATCCCCGCACGGGACAGGCTCATCGGCAACGTCGCCCATGCCCTCGCCGAGGCCGTGCTCCCCGTCGGGAGGGTCCCCGATCCCGACGAGGTCCGACGGGCGGCGGTGGCCGGCCTCGACGCTGTCGTCGACGCGATCGCCGCCCCCCTCCGCCTCTCCGGGTCGTCGGGCGAGCTCGCCTTCGCCCGCGCACGCATCCCGGACTCGCTGGCGACGCTCGCGGCACTGCTCGCCGATCGCGGCATGGCCGTCGTCGGCATGGAGGTCGAGCGAGCGTCGGCGGCCGGCGCTCCCCCGATCCGGAGCCGCATCGACCTCCTCGTCCGCGACCGACAGGGTGGCGAGGCGGTCATCGACCTGAAGTGGACGAGCTCGCGGACGTGGCGGCGGACGGAGCTGGAGGAGGGACGTGCGATCCAGCTCGCCACCTACGGCCACCTCGTCGCCCCGGCCGGCGGCGCGCCGGCCGGCTACTACCTCCTGCGCCAGCGCGAGCTTCTCGCCGAGGCGGGATCCGCGCTGGCACGCGAGGGCCTGAGAGTCGCGCGGACGCTGGACGCGACCTGGGAGGCGATGGAGACGGACTGGGGGAAGCTCACGCGACTGGCGCGTTCGGGCCGCGGCTTGGCGACCGGGGTGCCCGGGGTCGCCGAGCACCTGCCCGCCGACCTCGGCTTCCCGCCCGGGGAGAGGGTCTGCGCCTTCTGCGACATGGGGCACGTCTGCCGGGTCAGGGCGGGGGGTTAGGAGATGCGACGTCCGATGAACCGGGTCGACGCGACCCTCGCCTCCGCCGGCACCGGCAAGACGCACACGCTCGTGCGGACCATCGCGCGCGCGATCGCGGACGGGGCGGACCCGTCCCGCATCGTCGCGACCACGTTCACCGTGAAGGCGGCCGGCGAGCTCGTCGAGCGCGTGCGCGCCCACCTCGTCGCGGAGGAGCGCGTCGACGAGGCCGTCGAGCTCCTCGGGGCGCGCATGGGCACAGTCAACTCCGTCTCGGGTCGCCTCGTGTCGGAGTTCGCAATGGAACTCGGCCGGTCGCCGGCCAGCGAGGTCATCCCGGAGGAGAGCCTCCCGGGCGTCTTCGCGACCGCCGCCGACGAGGCCATCGCCGGATCCGCGGCGGCGCTGAACCAGCTCTCCGAGGTCCTCGGCCTGGCGGAGCGGGACCTGGACTGGCGCTCGCAGGTCCTGCGCGTCGTCGAGCTCGCCCGCTCGAACGGCATCGAGCCGGAGCGCTTCGCGGACTGCGCCGAGAGGTCCGTGCGAGGCCTCCTCGCCCTACTCCCCGACGAGGCCCGGGCTTCGGCCGAGGACCTCGACGCGGACCTCCGGCGCGAGGTCGGGCTGGCGATCGCCGCGGCGGCGGGGACCACGCTCAGGTCGGGCAGCGCGGGCGCCGCGGAGGCGCTCAGGTCCGCCGAGGACATCCTCCGTCGAGGCGACGAGCTCCCGTGGTCCCTGTGGGCCAAGCTCTCCAAGCCGAGGACGCCGAAGGCGGACGAGGCGATCTTCCGGGCGACCGCACGCGCAGCCGCCGCCCATGCCGGGCACCCACGCCTGCGTCGAGACCTGCGTCGCTTCGTCGAGCTCAGCTTCGCATGCGCCGCGACGGCCATGACGGCCTACCAGGCCCACAAGGCCGAGCGAGGGCTCGTCGACTTCGTCGACCAGGAGGCGCTCGCGCTCGAGGTCCTGCGCGACCCCTCGAACCGGGAGCGTCTGCGCGAGACGATCGGCCACGTGTTCGTCGACGAGGTCCAGGACTCGAGTCCCCTCCAGGTCGCGCTCTTCGCCGAGATGGCCCGCATAGCCTCGCGCAGCGTCTGGGTCGGCGACCCCAAGCAGTCCATCTACGGGTTCCGCGGGACGGACGCGGGGTTGACGCTCTCGGCCGCGCGCGAGGCCGCGGCCGACACGGGCGGCTCGACCGAGCTCCTGTCGACGTCCTGGAGGAGCCGACCGGGGTTGTGCGACTTCGTCAATGACGCCTTCGTTCCGGCCTTCGAGGCGACGGGCCTACCGCGTGACGGGACGGCGTTCTCCGGGGCCGCGTGCGACGATGCCGGGCTGGCGGGCCCGCCGCTCTCCGTCTGGCACCTCGAGGGGAGGAACAGGGGGCAGTTCGCGGCCGCCGTCGCCGGGGGCGTCGTGGCGGCCCTGGCCGACCCGGACGCCTGGCCGGTCCGGGAGGGCGCCGGCGTGCGCGGGCTCCGCTCGGGTGACGTCGCCGTCCTGTGCCGCGGGAACGACGACGTCGCGGAGGTGGCAAGCGCCCTGTCCCGGTGCGGCCTCCCGGTCGCGGTCGCGCGGGGGACCCTCTTCGACGCGCCCGAGGCGCAACTCGTCGCCTCGGCCCTCAGGTGGGTCGCCGACCGCGACGACCGGCTGGCCCTGGTCGAGATGGCCCGCCTCGTCGGCGACCCGTCGGACCAGTCCGCCTGGCTCGCCGCGCTGGCCTCGGCCGAGCCGGACGCCGCGCTCGCCGCGCTGGTCCCGTTCGCTGACGCCCTCGACGGACTCCGCGGGCGACAGGTCGGCTCCACCCCGGGCGAGATCGTCGACGCGGTCATCCTCGTCACGGGCGTCGTCGACGTCGCCTGCCGGTGGGGCGACGCCGCGGAGCGACTGCACCACCTCGAGGCGGTCAGGGGCGCCGCGGCCGCCCACGGCCAGGAGTGCGCGAGGCTGCGATCCCCCGCGACCCTCGCGGGTCTCGTCGCCTGGCTCGCGGCGCGCGAGACGGGGAGGCCGAGGAGCCAGGACCCGGACGCCGTCCAGGTCATGACCTACCATCGGGCGAAGGGGCTCGAGTGGCCCGTGGTCGTCCTCGGGCAGCTCGAGAGGGAGTCGAGGTCCTCGCCGTTCGGGTTGGCGGTCGAGTGCGAGGGCGAACCGGCCTGGCGGGACCCGCTGGCGAACCGCTGGCTGCGCCTCTGGGTCTGGCCCTACGGCAGACAGGCTAAGGACGTCCACATGGACGCGTCGGCCGCGGCGAGCGTCGTCGGCCTCCAAGCGGCCCGCGTCGCGCGGGAGGAGGCCGTCCGCCTGCTGTACGTCGGCATGACGCGGCCTCGCGACCACCTCGTGCTGACGGTGGCGGGCGGTCGCCCGCCCTCGGCACTGGACGTGCTCGACGTCGGGGGCGGCACCCACGTCCGACTCCCCGCCCCCGGCGAGGGGGCGGTCACCGTCGGCGGTCGGCCCCACCCTGCCCGGAGCGTCGCCGTCCGCGGCGTCGAACGCGAGCGCGCCGCGGACGTCGCCCCCGCCCACCTGCCCGCGTCGCTCGGCGCCGCCATGGCCAGGCCGCTCCGCCTGCGCCCGAGCGCGGCCTCCGACCCGGGCGGCAGCCTCGTCGTCCGCACCGAGCTCGGCGGTCGGCTCCCCCTCGTCGGCGATCCGGACATGGACCTCCTGGGCGAGGCGCTCCACGCCTTCCTGGCCTGCGACGACCCTAGGCTGGGCGAGGGCCCCAGGCGGGACCGGGCCCGGGCCGTCCTGGGGAGGTGGGGCGTGTCCGAGAGCCTGGCGCCGGCCGACGCGATGGCGGCGTCGGACCGGCTCTGGGCCTTCCTCCGGCGCCGGTTCCCCGAAGCTCGCGTGCGACGCGAGGTGCCGGTGCACGCCCTGGTGGGCGGGCAGGAGGTGGTGGGGAGGGTCGACCTCCTGGTCGAGGACGGCGAGGGGTTCGCCATCTTCGACCACAAGAGCTTTCCGGGTCGGCGCGACCTGTGGGAGGCCAGGGCGGCGTCCCACGCCCCGCAACTCGCGCTCTACGCACAGGCGGTGGCCTCCGTCACGGGGGGCATGTGCCTCGGGACGTTCGTCCACATGCCGGTCGTCGGCGTCATGGCCGAGGTCGACCCTGACGCCCAGCCAGCCTGAGCGGTCCGGCTCGGGTCCGGTAGCCCGCCGCGGCGAGGGTGGCGGAGTATGGACGGGTGGTCGAGAGGTCGGGTGGTGAGACGGGCGCGCCGCGCCGCCCCCGGCCCCTGATGCGATCGTCATGCGACTGGCGGAGTACCTCGCGGACCTGACGACCTCCTTGATGCCGCCGTTGCGCTCGACCGGCGGACCCGTCGCGAGCCACGCGGTCCTGCTGGCAGCGGAAGCGTGGCCCCCGGCAGTCCTCGATGCCTGGACGGACGTGCTCCGGTGGGTCGATCCGGTCCGCGTGGGTGTGAATGGCTCAGCTCGAGGCGTTCCAGCATCGAACCCGAGAATTCCTCGTAGTCAGAGCGGCGGTCGAGGGGGTCTCGGGCGACGGCGCAGGTGGCGAACCAGCTGCTCACGGATTGTCCGCGGGTCACGATCGCCCGCGCGCTCGGGCGACCACGGATACCCGGGAGGCGTTCCGTCTGCAGTTCATCGCGGCCGTGACGCCGCCGCTGGTGGATCCCGAAGCGCTGGCGGCCTGAGGCGGTGGGAGCGCGTCCTCCCGCTGGAGATCTTCGCGGCGAGACCACGGGACCGGACCAACTGTGGCTGGCCGCATGCTCTCGAAGGCCGCGCCAGACCACGACAACCTCGTCGCGATGCGGTCCGCCGCGCTAGGGTCCGACCGCATGCGGCAAGGGCCGCTCGCCGAGGGGGCCACGCTGATTGAGCAGCGTCGCGCGACGGAGCGGGTCCGCGCTTGAGATCCGTGACCCGCCTCGGCTGGCAGGACCGTGACTCGACTCGACCCACGCGATTCGGGGACCGCTCGGGCATCGTACTCGGCTGCGAGCCGTTCCCTGGGTGGAGCGATGAGGCCAGCCGCCTTCGGCGTGGCTTCCGACCTATCCGGCGCCGTCGCCACGCGCATGGTCGGCCCGACGCTGCCTCTCGCCGCCTCGCCAGCGTGCCACGACCGCCTGAGGTCCGGGCTGGATCCGGGGAGACGGGCGTGGTTGGGGCTCCCTCGCGCCGCGTCGGCGTTGGAACTTCTTTCTTCTGAGAAGCGGTGGCTCTGCCTGGGGCCTTCGTCATCCGCCACGACGGGGCCATGCTCACGACCGGAGGCGCGCATGGGCAGCGCGCGAGCCTCAGGCGAGGCCACCGACGATCGTGCAGAAGGCTGGAGGGGTGATGTGGGAACTCGCTCAGGCCAGAGCGGCGACAGTCCCGTGGCGGTGATCGTCACGCCCTCGGTCGGTAGCTCGGTCGAGACGAACTGCGTCAGAGTTCCAGGATGAGGTCGTCGTACGCCGCGAAGACGCCCATCATCTCGGAACCGGTGTAGCACGCCGCTCCTCGAATGCCGTGCTGCGAGTGTTCGACCAACTGGACGTCCAGCCTCCGCGTCCTCGCGTGGCGCTCCAGCAGCATGCACTTCCTCGCCGCGATCCGACCCAACCTCACGTCCAGACGCAAGGGCCGTCGTTCGGTGCCCTTGAAGAAGAGGCTGACCTTGCCGTTCACGGCATTGCGCAGGCCGTGCACGGCCGTCTCGACCAGGATGTTGCGTTCGAGGTTCGTATGGCGTGCGCAAAGCCAGAACAGGAACCCGTCCGGCGTCATCCGATCCGCCGGCCCCTCCCTCGGATCGTCCAGACCGGACGGCACGCCGAGGTCGGCTTGGAAGTCGACGTGGTCGGACAGTTCGATCGGTTCTCCCGGTGCTCCCTCGTCACGGGGGCGGGCGAAGATGAAGGTCGGCTTGCTCACGCGTGCATCTCCGTGTCGAGCGGCGGTTCGCGCGCTCCCGGGAACGAGGATGACGCCTGGGGGCCGAATCGCCCCACGCGCCTCCGCATCCTACATCGGATCTGGTCCTGTGCTCTCATTCGGCGTTCGAGGGATGAAACCGCTCGAGGTGATGGACGCCGTCACCTCGGATCATTTCGCTCGCCTGCTTGTACTTGGCGATGCGCGTGGGCTCGTCGTCGATCTCGCGAGCTTCGGCGAGAAGCTGATCGAAGGCGGGACGCTTCCACGCGGTGTCGTTCCATGGTGCGTCTGATTTGTAGGCCAACGCCATAGCCAAGTCCTGGGTAGGCCAGCCGTCCCAGTAGGTGGCGCAGAAGGGCTTCTTGTTCCAGACGTCACTCCAATAACCTCGCCTTGCGAACGTATCACGTTGGTGTTGATGCCTGAAATAGCCGCGTGCTGCTGGTCTAGAATCGCGGCATGCACAGCACCCAGAAATGTCACGTCCGATACGAAAAGCTCGATCGGCCCTACAACTCCCTAATTCTTGTAGAGACGGCCTACCTCTGCGGGATCATACTTCCTCTGCTCGAGGACCGTGGCGAGCGGGTACGTTTCGTTGATCGGCATATCGTTCGCGACCGATCCATAGTCATGCATGTTCCGCTTCACCAGGTCCTCCCGGTCGATCGCCAGCTTCAGAGCCATCCGCAGATCGGCGTTGTCAAACGGAGTGGCATCGGAACGCATCGCCAGGCTGAAGTGTCCGCGCCCCGGCGTCGGGACGATGGCAGCCGACGCGGAGCCCTTCAGAAACGCAGCCACCTTCGGCTCGATCCTGTTGATCAGGTGGACCTTGCCGGTGAGCAATGCCGAGACCCGCACGGTCCCGTCGTTGATCACCAGGGTCTCGACCGATTCCACGATGCCGACGTCGGGACGCCAGTAGTCCTTGAACTTCCTGGTCAGGTATCTCGTGCCGAGAACCGACTCCGAGAGGGCGTAGGCACCGGTCCCAATGCCGGAGTCGGGGGGCATCCCCTCGGGCTGGACGACGATGTGATAGTCGGTCAACACGTAAGGGAAGTCGATGTTGGGTTCACTGAGGAGGAGTGATCCTCCCCCTTTGAAGTGGTCCGCTCTGAGGTATGGGTTTCGAGCCCTGGAGGACGGACGAAATGGCGAAGCGACATAAGCCCGAGGAGATCATCACCAAGCTGCGTCAGGTCGACGTGCTGGTGTCACAAGGGTCGAACGTGGCGGACGCGATCCG
>NZ_QYBC01000046.1 GCF_004137085.1 Lichenibacterium ramalinae | reverse complement strand
GGAAAGTCCCCTTCAGAATGCCACAGGCCTGGGCCTACGCCCTCTGCAACGCAGCCTAAAAAGGCCAAAGTCGAGCTAAGCCTCTCGGCGCTCTGAGATATCAAGACAGTGATCGTGACCACCCTCCGCACTTCTCCCGACACCCTCATCCTCGCATTCCTGTCCAAGCGCACCCAAGCCACGACGCCAGCTATCCAGGCTGCCTGCCATATGACGCCTGGCGAGCTGCGGACCCGTCTCGCCTGGCTCGAAAGCCAGCGCTTCATCACCGGCCGCCAGGACGCTCGTCTCGTCCCGCCGGCGCGGGCCTTCATGATCACCAGCGAAGGCCGGCGAAGGATCGGCCGGTCATGATCACCGGCCGCCAGATCCGCGAGGCTCGCGCCCTCCTTGGGCTTCAGCGCAGTCAGCTTGCGGCCAGGGTTCGAAACATCACCACGGCCACGATCATGCGCGCAGAGTTGGTCGACGGCGAGCCGCCGATTACGACGGCTCAAGCCGACGCACTCAAGGAAGCGCTGGAGCGCGCCGGTATCGAGTTTACGTCCGATCCCCCGAGCGCGCGTCTCCGGGCGGCTGAGCCCTGATGCCCACCGACGTCCAGCGCATCGAGCTCGCCTTCCCCGCCGAGGCGATGCTCCACGTCGTCGACCACGGGGCCGACCCGAAGGACCCGACCGTGCAACGCGTGCGCCGGCTCATCGTCGGCACCGTCGACGAGGCCTTCGCCGGCCTGACCGGGCGCGACCTGCGGAAGCTGCGCACCCGCCTCGACCGGACCATGCGCGCCTTCCTCGCTCCCATCGCCGCGATCGGTGGGCGGGTCGACGTCGTCGGGGTGATCGCCTGGCGCATCCTAGCTGCGGTGCTCGAGGCGAACGTCCTCGTCCTGCCTGAGGGCACGCCCCTGTCCGACGCCCTCGAGGTGATGCGGCCGGCGTTGGAGCGGGCGGCAATCGATTCCGTTGTCTCCGCCCGCGTTGAGGTGGAGTGGCCCGCGGCGCTTCGGCGGCTCCAGGCCGACGGGCTCTATGGGGCCGTAATGGCTCAGGCCGAGCGCGCCGCGTGCGCCTGACACGGACCCGTCACTCTCTACGCCGCCGCTCGCGGGGTCGGGTGGGTGCTCGCCGGGTTCATGGGAACAGATCGAGTATGACGCTATCACGTTGTCACGTGGCAACGTGAAACGTTGTCTCTTTCGGAGCTAATCTCATGTCTCGCACCGTTGCCCCTACCAAGCCCCGCACCGCTGGCGCCTTGGGTAGACCCCTGACGCCGTCCCCTGCCCTGGCCGCCGTGGTCGGCTCCGAGCCCCTGGCTCGGACTGCCGTCGTGTCGAAGCTATGGGACCATATCCGCACCCACGGCCTGCAGGACCCTGCCGACAAGCGGACGATCATCGCTGATGCCAAGCTGCGCCCAATCTTCGGCAAAGACCGTTTGACCATGTTCGAGCTGTCGAAGGTTATTGGTCCGCACCTGACGGCGGCTTGAGGACAGCCCCGCTTAACGTTGGCCCGTTATCACGTGGTGACGTGACCACGGATAAGGAGCCACGATGCGAGTTCTAACCATGGCGAGCCAGAAGGGCGGCTCGGGCAAAACCAGCCTTGGGGCATCACTGGCCGTTGCGGCCGTGGAAGATGGTGAGACGGTTTTTGCCATCGACACGGACCCGCAAGGGAGCCTCGCAGCCTGGGGTCGACGTCGGCAGGCTGAGGGCATCACCGTCGAAACAGCCGACCCCGCCAAAGTGCGCCAAGCCATCGGACGCGCCAAGGCCGCTGGGGCTACGCTCGCCATCGTCGACACACCCGGGATTTTCGGCGCGGGCGTCGCGGTCGCGCTGCAGGATGCCGACTTCGTCCTTGTGCCTGTGAAGCCGTCGATCCTGGACGTCGAGGCCGCGCGGCCAACGGTCGAGCAGCTGCAGACGCTCCGCAAGCCGTTCGGGCTGGTCCTCAATCAATGCCTGACGTCGAGCCAGGGACGTACGCTCGACGCCGCGACTGCGTTGGTGCGGTCTGGCACGCTAGCCCCGTGCATGGTGGCGTTGCGGGCGGATTTCCTGGACGCGATGACTGCCGGGCAGGGCGTGACCGAGTTGGCGACGCGTGGCAAAGCAGCCGGCGAAGTCCGACTCCTGTGGGCATGGATCAAGGGCCAGATGACGACGGGAACCGCTGATGGCTAAGCCGCCTCGCCCATCGATTGCCGACCAGATCGCAGCCGTCGCTGCCACGCGACCACGTGAGAACGTGACAACGGCACAGCGTGAAAGGGTAGAGGAGAGCGAACCGCTGCGGGATATTGAAGCCACGTCGAAGCCGGAACTAGAGACTAGCTCCCAGGCTCCATCACGGGACGTCGAAACGACGTCGTCACGTGGTCCCGTTAGCACGCGAAAACGTGGCAACGAGACAGCCGATGGCATGAAGGTCCGACAGCGTATCGAGAAACCTCACGCCAGCCTCTACGCCCACCCGCGCGTCTTCAAGAAGCTGCGGGAGATCGCAGCGGCGGAGGACTGCAAGCCCCATGACCTCTACGTCGAGGGGTTGCGGATGGTCCTGGCGCGCTACGGGTACGATCTCGACAGACTGGAGAAGGGCGAAGCGTGACCACGTGACCACGTGGCAAGTTGCACCTTATTCGATCAACCCCATCGCCCTCGCCGCCGCGATGAACCGCCGGGCCTCGCTCGTGTAGGTGGTCCAGGCTGGCGCCACGACGTCGTGATAGCGCTCCCCGCCGGCTTCATCGACGAGGTCCATGCCGACCTCGATCATCGCCTCGGGGTCGCTCCCGTCCGCTACGCAGAGAGCCCGCGCTACATCCGCACCAAGCCCCGGCGTGTTCGCGCGTTTGCACACCTTAGCCCTCATCCTCTTAGAGGTGCATTCTCGAGCTTCGCCATCGCTTCGTTCTTCGCGATGGCAAAAGCGAAATCCTTGACGAGCCCGAACGTCAAACCGCCCACGGATTTCGCGCCGTCCTTCGTCTTGCGCCACCGATCGGGTCCCCGCACGGCGTCGAGGTATTCGTAGCCAGACCAACTGATGCCTGAGAAAACGAAACCGCCCTCAGCGGTCGTGTCCGAATGCGTGGCGAAGAAGCCGGCCTCCAGCATGCGCGCCAGGTTGTACGAAACCTCATCGGCCGGCCAACCGTCGATCGTCAGGTCCTCGTCCCCTAGGACGAAGTGATAGATAGCCAGTAGCTGATCCATGGCGGCTTCGAGCTTAAGCAGCAGTTCCCGGCACAAGTAAAGGTCGCGTTTCATGTCCTGCCTTCCTGCAACGGATGCGAGTGGACGGCAGGGTAGGGAAGGCCGAAACGGTCGCAAGCCCACCCGTGCCAGTTTGACACCACGACCCCTTCCGGGCTCGATGGGAAGTCGCGCGACTCACGGGTCGGGCGGTCGACGCGGAGCACGAATGGCCGACTGAGGACGTAGAACGAGAAAGGCACCACCCCCTGGCAGGGGCAGCGCCTTTGAAATTTGGAGACCGCTTTCGTCTCTCGACAAGCGGAACGGTCTCATAGCTCCGGCGACGGAGTCAACCGGGAAACGCATGTTTCCACGGCAGAGATCGTTTGCGCCCGAAACGGCCCCATGAGGGGCAGAGATGTTAACCGATGAAATCGCGCGGGCCGTCCAATCGGCGCCGCGGTCGAGGCTTGCCGAACTGGCGGCGACGATCTGGCGTGCCTACGGGGCAGGGGTGATCAGCGAGACCGACGCCCAGGGCCTTGCGGAGGCCGTGGAGGCCCGCAAACGCATCCCGACCGCACCGACAGAGCCCCGGCGCGTCGGAAGCCGTCCACGGGCTCCTGAGAGCCTTGAGCGGCGTCGCCGATGGGTCGCCTCGGGATGGGTGCCGCCCACCATCGCTGCAGGTTCACGGCCGGCGAGCTGTCGGCTCTATCCGTCGTGGCCGCCCAGGTCGCGAAGCACGGCCGGTGCGACCTCGCCCTAGATCACATCGCGGCCCTGGCCGGCGTCGGCCGCACGACTGTCCGCAACGCCCTCGGCGAAGCTCGCAGGCTCGGGTTCCTCAGTGTCGAGGTGCGCCGCCTCCGAGCCTTCCGCAACGACACCAACGTTGTCCGCATCACCGCGTTGGCCTGGCAGTCGTGGATCTCGATGCGCCGATCAACGCCAGGGCAGGGGGTGGGCGCAAAACCCTGCGCTGCACGAAATACCCATATTTCTTACGAGGGAAGAAAAGGCAGGGCTCAGCCCGGCAGGCATGAAGGCTGGATGTGGGGTCTCGCCGAAAAGACTGGGCTTAGTTCGCCATCGCCTTCCGCAGCTCGATCAGGAACTCCGTGAACCCATGCGTCATGAGGTCAAGTGCCGTGTGGTCGGCACCCTCATTTCCTGCCGGGATCGAGACGGACACCAAGGCCCCTCCGGCGGCACCAAGAGCGGCACAGACCTGCATGACGTCGACGTCAGGTCGCGCCTTCACGTAGGCATCGACGGCCTGCGTAATGACGAGAGCGAGATCGCTGGCGGTCGAGCTTTCATCGTCCATGACGTGCTTGTAGCAGGCATTCACGGTTGCGCAGAACCCTCCTACCAGCCCTTCAGTGCGTAGGGTGTGATCCCCCTTCCCTTGTGGCCTCTCGGTGGCACTCAGTGGCTTCTTGTGGCACTCGCTAGGCAGGCCTCGGTCGCAAAGCAGGCAATGCCCTCCTAAGTGCGGCGGGGACGTTGGCTTGACCTGGCTGGCGGAACTCAAATTCGTGGTAAACGTCGGGGTCGAGATCGTCTAATCTATGGTAGAAGCTCTTGACTTGTCGGGGCGCTCCGGCTGGAGGTCGAGCATGGAAAATGTGCTGACACGCAAGCTGGCAACCCTTTCCCCCTTTGGTCCAAAGGATAAAGAGCTACTCGCCAATACCGTCATCGGTGAACGAACTGTGAAAGCGCATGAAGATATCATTCGGGAGGGCGAATCTCCGGATGACGTGCACTTGATCACATCCGGCTTCGCGTGCCGCCACAAGATCCTTCCAGACGGGAGCCGGCAGATCTTCGCCTACCTACTGCCCGGTGATTTCTGTGACCTCCACGTCTTCATTCTGGACGTCATGGACCATACCATCAGCACTCTCTCGCCTTGCACGGTGGTCGATATTCCCAGGAAGGCGATCTTGCGGCTGACCGAGCGACCCGCTATCGCTCGGGCGTTGTGGTGGGCAACGTTGGTCGACGAAAGTACGCTGCGCGAGGCCGTTGTGAACATGGGCCGCCGTCGCGCCGAGGAGCGTGTCGCTCATTTCCTCTGCGAGCTGCTGGCTCGTTTGGAGAACGTCGGGCTGGTGGCCGACAACACGTTCAGTCTGCCCATCACCCAGGCCGAACTCAGCGATACGATGGGCCTCTCGACGGTTCACATGAATCGCGTGCTGCAATACTTCCGCGGACAAAAACTCATCACCTTCAGCCGGGGTCGTCTGAAAGTCCTCAATGTTGAGGCTCTGAAACGTTTCAGCAGCTTCAACCCGAATTATCTCCATCTCGGCCGCCATAAGCCGAAGCTTGATTGAACATCGCAGTTAATATGCAAGGTGTAGTCAATTAATAGGCGATATGAGTAGGCCAGATATGGTCATAATATTTGCATGTGTAATTAACATGAGTTTATTGCGCACATAAATGAAACTGCCTCTTACTTGCCGTAAGATCACTCAATCGCAAGCTTGTTCCCCGGACGCTGGCGACTGAAGGCCACTTGTGCCTTCCCGATTAGGGAAGCGCGTCTCATGCCTCGCTTTTTTTTCCACGTCTACGATCGCGCCAGGACCCCCGACCAAGTAGGCACTGAATTTCCAAACCTCGAAACCATGCAAATCGAGGCGGTTCACTTCACCGGCGAGATGCTCCGGGAACAGGGGTACGGTTCGTCTCCGATCTCTCCCTTGGCCATCGAGGTCACCGACGAGGATGGGGTAACCGTGCTTCGTGTCGAGGTCGGGTTGACCTGGCCCAGCAAGGTTCAGACACATGTCCCTCCTCCCTTTGGGAAGTTCTTGCAGTGATTAGCTTGGCATGCCGTTAAGCCTACGGGAGAGCGGAACCGGTGCAGGTACTGGGCCCCGTTCTGGCCGAGGTCGAGCTTCGCCTGGGATATCGTCCCTGGTAGGCAGCCCGCTGAGCGTCACGGCACCATGCGCCAGAGAATGGCGAGGAGCACCATGTTTCCGAGCACGGCGCCAACGTAAGCGAGGTCCAGGATGCTGGCGCTGGCGATCATGATGACGGCAACATGGCCAAGGCGAGCGTGCCGGCGTTGTAAGCTTGCCGTATGGAAGGGAGGCCGTCCTCACCACGGTGCAGGATGACACCGCCAAATCGGCGAAGCTCCCAAGTGAATGTGTTGGAGGTCGGGGTCACACGGACCACGAAGACTTCGGGAGCCATGATGTCCCGCGGATGCAGGGCTATTTCCTGCCGCTTCATTGCAGCTGCCAATCGAGCGGTTTCGGTAAAGTAGCACCGACTCCTACGGTTGATCGTTCTCATATTGCAATCCCGCGGTGTTGGCGAGCTGGTGAAAACGGCTCTGAAGATATGATCAAAATGGGCAGGATCGGTCGGGGATTGTCGAAAGATTTCTGATAAGCAACAGCGTTCTGCGAGCATTCCAAGGTGGCAGGGTATTCCGTTTCGGAGATGATTTCTTCTAACCAAGACAGCATTCTGGAATCGCCCTGACTGACGGCGCGCATACGTCTGATGAAATGCTCGACATAGGTAGCCGAAACCATATCGGGAGCATGACACTGCCCTTGTTGGGAAAACTTCTGCATGTGTCCCTCGCCCAGGCGAAAGCGCATAGCTCCCATCCGTCGGAGGCCCCAGGTTTGAACCCGACGATACGTCACTCTGCGATGGAAATTCTTTGTCGACTCGTCAATTTGTTAACTTATTGAAAATATCGCGATCGACCGATGTGTGACATAAACAGCATCACTGTTGAGAGATTAGCTCCGACATTTCCGGTCTGAACTTAACTTTTTATGGTTATTTCCAGAGAGGCAGATTGAATTTAGACATAAAATGTCTCATATGAGAGGAATTGCTGGCTGCCTCTCCCGAATTCCAGTGACTGTGAGCGGCGCGTGCTCCCTCGTTAACGGAGCACATCTATGCCACGTTACTTTTTTAATATCATAGACGGCTATTCGTCTCTCGACGACCGTGGGACAGAGTTACGCGATATCTACGAAGCGCATGAAGCATCGATACGGCTAAGCGGCGAGATCCTACGGGAAATGGGTGGCAAGTTCTGGAACGGCACTCAATGGAAGCTGGAAGTCACTGACGAAAAAGGCGCTATCCTGTTTACACTTCGCTTTTCGGCTGAGGAAGCGCCCTTGCCGATAAAAAGACCTAAGGCGTCTTAATAGACTGCCTTTCTGGTTTTCCACTCTGGAGATGAAGATACGCACCGTTGAAGTCACTGAAAGCGATGAGTCGATCTAAGTCCTTTATGACAAGGCTTTTTCTTCTGTATTCGATCAAATCCATCTCTCGAAGGGTTTGCATGACGCGATTGACGTGAACGGGAGAGATCCCCATCGTGTCCGCGATTTCAGCTTGCGTGAGCGGAAGCTCGTAGCTGTCCTCGTGAGCGAGGTCGACAATGCGCAGTCTCACGAGCAGTTCGCAGAAAAGATGTGCGACACGCGGAGCAGCACCACGCTGACCGATGTTGAGAAGCCATTCCCTGAGCGTGCCTTCGTCGACAAGCGTTACCCACCAGAATGCCCGTGCAATGCCGGGCCGATCGGTCAGCTCCATAATGCGCTGGCGTGGGATGTCGACGACGGTGCACTCCGACAACGTACCGATGCTGTGATCAAAAGCTTCAAGGATGAAGGCGTTCAGGTCGCAAAAATCACCCGGAATGAGGTATGCGACGATCTGCCGCCTGCCGTTTGGCAGCATCTTGTACCGGCAGGCGAAGCCTTTCAGAATCAGTCGCACCTCATTGGAGGACTGTCCCTCTCTGATGAGGTCGGTATCGGCTGGCACGGTGCGGGTCGGCCTGATGATGTCGTCGAGTAGGCTTCGATCTTCCGCTGACAGCGGAGCGAATTTCTCGAGCTTGCGTGTCAGCACGTTGTCCATAGTCCCTCAGAGCTCGGCGTCCCGGCCGTCGGAGGAGTGAGAACTCCGAACGATCCAGATGGCCGCTCAGGGCGGCGGTTTCGGACAATCCCCCTGTTACGCTTTTTGGGCAAGATCAGGGCAGGTTTCGCTCGTTGGATTGCCTCGCACGTGCCTCACCATACGGTCCCGTGAACAGGTCCCCGAGCGCCCGTCGCGCCAGGTAGGTCAGCCTCCGACGCCCTGTAATTTCGCGCAAACCGCACCACTGATCGTTTACGGATTGCGATCATAGACCCCGCATGGCCGAGCGTAGAACGATCTGGCGTTGGATATCGCTCGTCAACATGGCGTGCATCGCGAGCGTGGTCGATGCGCAGCACTACTTCCGATCTGGAACAGTCAACACGTGGTTCGGCGGTTGGCAGCCCGCTCACGACCACCCCTGGGCGGCCGTCTTGAACATCCTATTCGATGTCGGCTCTGTGGTGGGCATGGCGCTGACCATCTGGGAGGCCGTCGTCGCATGGTGGGTCAAGCGACGTGGAAAGGACCAAAGCCCGACAGCCATCCCGTGAGCGGGCGGCCGGTCGTGCAGGAGGGCGACGCTAACATGGCGGTGCTGCCGCCGGACGCGCCTATCGGTGTGCCTCTGTGATCATCACGCGTGCCACGCACGCGGCCAATGGTTTTTCCGTCTCACTCCTCAATGAGGGTCCGGATCTTGGCCGCGAGGTCGTCCATGGCGAAAGGTTTGGTCAGCACGGCCATGCCGGGATCGAGGTGGCCGTTGCCGACAACAGCGTTCTCGGCATAGCCGGTGATGAACAGCACCTTGAGCCCCGGCCGCAGCACCCGCGCGGCATCCGCCACTTGGCGCCCATTCATGCCGCCCGGCAGGCCGACATCGGTTACGAGGAGGTCGATGCGAGCGCGAGACTGCAGGATTTTGAGCCCCGATTTACCATCATCGGCTTCCAGGGCGGTGTAGCCAAGGTCGGACAGCACGTCGCCGACGAGCATGCGGACCGCAGGTTCATCGTCAACGACCAGTACGGTCTCACCCTGCTCCGCACGCGGCATTGCCGCGGTGTCTTCGATCGGCGTTCGACGATCGGCGCTTCCGCCATCATGCCTCGGCAGGTAGAGGGCCACTGTGGTGCCCTGTCCCGCTTGAGAGTGGATTCTCACCTGTCCGCCAGATTGCTTGGCGAAGCCGTAGATCATCGACAGGCCAAGACCGGTGCCCTGGCCGAGGGGCTTGGTGGTGAAGAAGGGGTCGAAGGCGCGCGCCATCACGTCGGGTGGCATGCCAGTGCCTGTGTCGCTGACGCTGAGCTTCAGGTAGGCACCCGCTTCGAAATCTCGGGCAATTGCGTTGCGGCTGTCGATCCAGCAGTTGTCGGCTTCGATCGTCAGCCTTCCGCCGTCCGGCATGGCATCGCGGGCGTTGATGCAGAGGTTCAGCAGGGCGTTCTCCAACTGGGGTGGATCGACCAAGGCCAGCCAAAGATCCGGGCCATTGATGACATCGATGTTGATGCTAGGGCCGACCGTTCGCCGGATCATGTCGACCATGTCAGAGACCAAACGATCGACGTCAGTCGGTTTCGGGTCGAGGGTCTGGCGTCGGGAGAATGCGAGCAAGCGATGGGTCAGGGCTGCAGCACGGGTGGCTGAAGCGGTTGCGATATCAACGTAACGGCCGATTTCATCCGCTCGGTTCTGAGCGAGACGTCTCTTGATAAGATCGTGTGCGCCAATAATACCGGTCAGAAGATTGTTGAAGTCATGGGCGAGCCCACCGGTGAGCTGGCCTACCGCCTCCATCTTTTGGCTCTGGCGCAGTTGCTCTTCAGTCACCGCATGCGCGGCCGTCCGCTCTTCCACCTGCTGCTCCAGCGACGCCGCGAGCTGTCGCAGGTCGCTTTCGGCCCGACGTCTTTGAACCGCCACCTGCACCCGATCTGCGACATCTTGTGCGAGAGCGACGTCATCATCGGTCCAGGCTCGGGCTTCGGCATGGTTGAGGAAGAGCAGAGCCATAAAGCCAGCTTGTTCTGCAACAGGAAGATTCAGAACGGCTCGCGCACTGATCCTCTCGAGTCCCATCGCGCCTTCTGCCGTCCGAGCATCGGTCCGCGCGTCCGCGAATGCCACCAAGTCACCCCGTTTCAGGTCCTCGATGTAGGAACCGTAGTCGCGAAAGTGGAGCACGCCGGCGAGCGTCTGCACGCCAGGGGCGTTCCAGTCCCGCTCGATCGTGATGGTCTCCCGAAGAGGATCAACAATGCCAAAGCCGGCCCGGCTCACACCAAGCCTGCGCCCTAGTATCTCAGCCGCTGCAAAGGCAAGGTTCGCCGGGTCCTCGATGTCACGGATGCAATCAGCCAGTTCTAACATGACGAGGCGGCGGTTCTCGGCCTCCCGTCTCGCCGTCACAGTAACTACCCAGGGGGTGCGCAGGTCGGCTGAGGGCTGTTAGGCGCCGATGGTGCCCAGCACGGTGCTGAAGGTGCT
>NZ_QYBC01000045.1 GCF_004137085.1 Lichenibacterium ramalinae | reverse complement strand
ACCGGCGCAAGCCATCGTTGCACAAAGGCGCTATCTACCCGACTCCGGTCACCTCACGCCACCCCGTGGGTAATTACGATGCGAGAGCGCACGACAACAATACACCCGCAGCCGTGCCTAGATAGGGTGATTATATCCAATCAGGCCGCAAGCTAAGCTCGCGATAGTTGCCGTAAGCAGCCGTTCTTCTTCCGAAGTCACCAGGCCAGTTTTTTATTAAACCTATCGACGTAGCGCAGGCCGGGCCGGCCCCGGTTTGCCTCTACGGTGTCAACAACAAGCGGTATGCTCTCCTCGATCGAGAGCGCGGCGTCACGGCCGCCCATCTCGGTGCGGACCCAGCCCGGTGCGACGAGCAGGAGCGCGTGGCCGTCCGCGCCATGGCGGGACGCATATTTCTTCATGAGCATGTTCAGCGCCGCCTTGCTGGCCGCGTAGAGCTGCCAGCCATCCTGGGCATCGGCGATACTGCCGAGTTCGGACGTCATGATCGCGATCGTTCCTCCTGAGACGACGAAGTCGCGCAGAATCTCGGCAGTCCGCACCGGCGAGAGCGCGTTCACCAGCATCATGTCGCGGAAATCCTCGTCGGAGACACTGGCCGGCGTCGCCTCAATGGCCCGGGCGATCCCGGCGTTGATGTAAAGGATGTCGAGCCCGAGGTGATGAGGTAGACGTCACGTGGTCCGTCGCTTTCACGGATGAGGTCCTTGTGCGCCGCCACGATGTGCGGGCGGTCCGAGATGGCGGCGACGAGCGCCGCATCGTCCCGGTTCAGGGGCAGAAGCTCCCCAGCTTGCGCAGCAGTGCGGCGGTCAAGATCATCTCCTGGCAGAACAGCGGCAGGCCAACATCGAGACCATAATCTCGCGTCAGCCTGCTAATAACCAAGATCGTTTATGCATCATGTTTTCGATAATAGCGCAAAAGGGATCGAAGAGAAATATGATCGTCGACGGTGTATGATATCTCAAAAGATGCGTTTAATTTATTGTTAGATGATATTATATACATGTATAAAGTTAAATTCCAGCATACCACTGGTAGCCGGAGTCCTCCCAATAGCCGCCCTTACCCTGGCCGATGCCCTTGAAGTCCGACGTGAGTTCAATGCGCTTAATGTATTTCGTCATCTTATAGCCGAGCTGGCGTTCGACCCGAAGGCGCAGTGGGGCCCCGTACTTCACCTCCAACGGCTTACCTGCTTTGTCGTAGGCGAGGATGGTCTGGGGATGTCGCGCCGCGAGCAGGTCGATGCTTCCATAGAACGGCGTGGGACCGGAGAAGCCGCCATCGTCCATAGCGTCGAAGCAGTGGAACACGACGTACTGCGCGGTCGGCTTCACCCCCACCCGATCGAGCACGGCCTGCAAGGGCGTCCCGGTCCATTGGCCGATGCAGCTCCATCCCTCCACGCAGTCGTGCCGGGTGATCTGGGTGCGAGCCGGCATGGCGCGAAGCTCCGCCATCGTCAGCTCCATCGGACGTTCGACCAACCCGTCGACGATCAGTTTGTAGTCCTTGAAGCCGGTTGCCGCCATTGACTGGTAGTGCTTGTCGTCGGGGTCGGTGGAGCCGTTGGCATAGAACGTCGTCGAGACGTCGCTCAATCCGTACTCCTGCGCCAGTTGCTCCGGGCCAAGTATCGCTTCCTGCACCCTCCGGTTCAGTCCGCCCACGCCGCCCAGAATTTTCTTTGCCAAGGGGTTGTCGGTGACGGGCTCGCATCCGGCGAGGGCCACGGCACCGAGCACGGCCGCGCCACGCGCGAGGAGGGCACGACGCGTCGTCGGACGATCAACCATGGATGTCACGCTCCTGCCCGACGTCGTACCAGCCGGTGACCATGGAGCGCATGTTGTTGAAGAGGCCGGACAGGAGGACCAGGGCCACGTGGACCACCACGAACAGCACCACCCCGAACGCCGCGAGAAAATGCACAGAGCGAGCGGTCTGGCGGCCGCCGAAGACGTGCAGGAGGAAGGGAAAGGCGGCGTCGAGGCCCGGCGACATGGTCCAACCCGCCACGACCAGGAGCGGCAGTAAACCGAAGGCGACTGCGAAGTAGGTGATCTTTTGGATGGCGTTGTATTGGCGGGCCTGCTCGCCCTTCGGGAAACGTAGCCGCGCGTGGTCGAGGATCTCGCCACCGATGTGCCGCCACTGGGTGCGGCTCGGCAGGAAGTCCCGGCGAAAATGGCGTGTGGCGAAGCCCCAAAGGAGATAGACGAGCCCGTTTGCCACGAACAGCCAGGCGAACACGAAATGGATCGCCCGCCCGGTCCCCAGGTCCTGCTCGCCCGGCAGCGTGGCCCAGGACGGGAAGGCCCTCTCGGTCGGCCTGCCTTCGAAGTTCGACAAGCCGAGGACGCCCGTCGTGTCGAGACGATGGTCACCGATCCGCACGTAACCTCGCGCCTTGCCATCCACCTTGTCGGAGTCGATGGCGACGGGCGGATGATCGAAGTCCGTCTTGATGCCGAAGTCGAGTTGCGGGCGGGCGTTGAAGATCTGGAGGCCGCTCATCAGCAGCATGGTGAGGCAAAGCACCGTGACCCAATGCGTCACGCGCACGACGACGCTATGGCGCTTCACCAGCGTGACGAGGCGCTGCTCCTTCCCTTTCGGAACGGCGTCGTCGTTCGACACGACGGGATCGTCCAGGTTCGTTTCGGCCAGTGACATCGAGGCTCCGATCGCTTCCTGCTCCCGAGATGCTGCGGGATCGACGCGTTGGATTGGCTAGAACGATCGAGCTGCGCATCCGCATGTCCGCGCATCCGCTCGGGCTGGGTGAAGTCGCACGACTTCGTGGAATTGCGTTTGGATAAAACCGCATAGTGAGAACGCGAATTTGGAGAGCACCTCGGGTGCATCCTGCCGTCGATCGCTGCGTATCTACACAGTGCGGTGGAGTTCAGCCGCTTGTCCTAGGCCGATCGGCGAAGTGGGAGAGCGTATGACAAGGGTACACCCAGGCGCTTCGAATCCCTTCCAGTCGAGGCACTACACGTGGCCCAGGCGAGCCTGCTGCGGAAGCTGAAGCCATGGACGGGTGCCTTGGACAAGCCGCTCAGCAAGGCCCAAGTCCTAGCCATCGCAAATCCTTTCAAAGCGGGATGATCCCGCATTGAATGCATAAATGGAGAAAAGCCATGACCGTGATCAAGACAAAGAGCCTCATCATCCCGTGTGCGGTCGTCGCCGTTTCGCTCTGCGCTTTCATGGCGCCAGCATCCGCGCAGATGATGTCGAAGAAGCCCATGATGCATCACTCGATGAAAAACAGTAAAATGATGATGCATAAAAAGCCGATGATGCGAAACAGCATGATGCATAAAAAGATGATGAACCCGATGTGATCGGAAATTATTGCAGCGATGACAAATTAATACATTCGATGTAAGTCCAAAAATAAGTCGAATGATCTGAAAATCCATTGCCTGCTCGCTCTCATCCGGTGATCAGCATTCAACAGGAACCCGCATAATGAACAACAAATCGATCAGCCGCTCCGTGATGCTGGCTTCCGTGTTCGCGCTGTCGCTCGTCGGGACCGCCTTGGCGGCCGATCCCATGGTGGGTGGCGCACCGATGATGGCGAGCAAGACGATCGTCGAGAACGCCTCGCAGGCCAAGAACCTCACCACGCTGGTTACGGCCGTCAAGGCGGCCGGCCTCGTGGACACGCTTTCGGGCCCGGGCCCGTTCACGGTCTTCGCGCCGACGAACGCCGCGTTCGACAAGCTGCCCAAGGGCACCGTGGAGAAGCTGACCCAGCCCGACATGAAGGCCGACCTGACCAAGATCCTCACCTATCACGTCGTGGCCGGGAAGATCGACGCGGCCGAGATCATGAAGGGCATCAAGGCCGGTGGCGGCAGCTACAACATGAAGACCGTCGAGGGCGGGACCCTCACGGCCAAGATGGACGGCGACAAGGTCGCGCTGATCGACGCCAAGGGCGGCGGCGCACTGGTCGAGACGGCCGACGTGTTCCAGTCGAACGGCGTCGTGCACGTCATCGACAGCGTTCTGATGCCCTGATCGCAGCGCCTTTCGCCAGGGCAGGGGCCAATTTCGTCGGCCCCTGCCGCTTTTACCGCCTTGCCGGAATTGCTGACCGGGAGTTCGAGACCAGAGTTGCCGTCGGTTGCCCGAAGGCGAACATGCCGATCACTTGCACCCTGGGTCAGGGCGTTGGCAAGCAGGTTTGAGACGAGTTGCCCGATGCGGCACTACCGCGGTCGACGGCATCGATGCCTTGGAATTCCGTCTCGATACGGCGATCTAATTGGCTGCTTCGGAGTCCCTCGACCACCTGGGGGAGGAGCGGCTCCAGCTCGTATCGATCCCACGCGAGCGACTCTCGCCCCCGGGCGAGCATGGCGGTTTTCACCTCGCCCGCGAGGTGCGGCGCTGCTGTTCTCACATCTCATTGTCGTGGTGTCCGGCCAAGTCGTCCCATCGCCGAGTGACAGGCCCGACGGTGCGTGCTTCATCGGGAAGCCGTTCAGCCCCGAGGTCATGCACGACACGCTGACACGAATCCTGCCTGAGAACCGATAGGCGCCGCGTGGTTGAGCGGTTCTGCTCGAAGCGTCACACTCCGAGCCGGGCCCTGCTCGTCCGGAGGACGACGACAACGCCCTCGGAGCGCCATTCGAAGTCGATGCTGCCGCCAAGTTGGCCGGAGACTGCGTTGACGACAAGTCGGCTGCCGAAGCTCGCACGCCCGGCAGGCGGGAACACCTCAGGACCGCCCCGCTCCGTCCAGGTGATCACCGCTTCCTCATCGGCGGCGACGCAGGAAACGTCGATCCTCCCAGTTGCCGCCGACAAGGCCCCGTACTTGATCGAGTTCGTCGCTAGTTCGTGGACGACAAGGGACAGGGTCGTGGCGGACGACACGCCGACGAGCATCTCCGGCACGGTGAACCGGACGCGGTTATCTTCCGATCCATCGCCGGCATAGGGGGCCATCAGCACGGCGAGTAGGTCGCCGAGCTGCGCAGGCCTGATCGCATCGCCCGAAGCCGGCCGAACGAGGTCGTGCGCGCGATTGAGGGCGTTCAACCTCAGCCTGAGGTCGCGGGACATCTCGTTCGTCGTCGTCGACGAGCGCTCCGCGATCACCGTCAGGGCGGAGGCGATCGAGAACAGGTTCTTGACCCTGTGCGCCATCTCACCGGCAATCATCTCGCGCGCTTCCTCGGCCATCTTCCGCTCGGTCACATCGAGGAAGACGCCGAACATCAGGCGGCCGACGATGCCCTGGTCGTCGCCGCGTCCCCGGGCGGAGACCCAGCGAACCTCTTTCCCGTGCAGGATGCGGAAATCGACCTCATAGGCGCCGAGGATCTCCCGCGTCGATGCGAATGCGGTCCGAACCCTGTCGAGGTCCTCAGGATGGATGTGCGCGGACAGATCCTTGAACGTGACCGGCCCCATCGGAACCCCCCAAAGGCCATGGGCGCGCTCGTCCATCAGGATCGCATCGGTATCGACGTTCCAGGACCACAGCGCCACGCCTGCCGCATCCGTGGCGATCCGCAGGCGTTTGGCGTCCCATACCGCCGGCGACGATCTCTTCTCGGGTGCCTCGCAATCCCCTTGGACCAACAGCGTCCCGAGCGCGTCACCCAGCGCTGACCGCCTATAGGGCTTCTGCAGCACGGGAACGTCAGCATAGCGATCCTGGAGACCCTTCCGCCCGTAGCCGGTCGAGAACACGAACGGTACCCCGCATTCAGCCAGTGCGTCGGCGATGGGGTAGCTCTTCTCCCCATTCAGATTGACATCGAGAATGGCTGCGTCGATTTCCTCGTCACCGATGATCGCCAGTGCCTGCTCCACACGCGCGGCGGGGCCGACGACCGTGCAGTCCAGTTGCCCCAGCATGTCTTCCAACAGCCATGAAACCATCACTTCGTCCTCGACGACGAGGATGCGCCGGCCGGACAACCCGTTCGCCGCGCTCATCCGCCGATCCCTTCGGAGGCGGGCATAACGATCTCGCAAACGACTCCGGTCGGTTCAAAGATCAGGCGCACGTCGCCGTTCAGGTCCTGGGCCAAGCCCCCCTCGATCAAGCGGCGACCGAAGCCCCTGGAAGAAGGTGAGGACACCGGAGGCCCACCGCTCTCGCGCCAGCGCAAACGGACGCGGTCGCCTGTGGGAGCCTCTTCGAGCCACCAGGAGACATCGACTGTCCCTCCCGACGGGGTCGACAGCGCTCCGTGTGCGACGGCGTTGCTGGCCAGCTCATGGAAGGCCAGCGTCATGCTCAACGCCTCCTTGGAACGGAGGGGGACCTCGTCGCCTTCGACCGAAAAGCGCTCGCGGATGCCCAAGGTCTCCAGCGTCTGGTCGAGGATGTTCCGCAAGCCAATCTCGTCCCAGTTCTTCGCGCCAAGGAGCCCATGGGTCTTCGACAACGTCAGGATACGCCCTTCGAAGGCGTCGATCGTCTGTTCGTCCGCCATGCCGCGCAACGTCTGTCCGGCAATGGCGAGGACCGTCGCGAGCGTGTTCTGCGTCCTATGGTTCAGTTCGTCGAGGAGGGAGCGCAGCCGTTGGTGTTCCTGTTCGCGCTTGGTAATGTCGACGAATGAGGCGAAGTGCTGGACCACGACGCCTGCGTCGTCCCGTACAGGGCTGATGAAGATGGAGACCCAGACCGTGCCGCCGACCTTGCGATTGAAGCGGACTGGCGTATCGAGGCCCCGACCACCCTCAAACGCTGTCTGGATCTCCGCCAGCGCTTCGGGATCAGTGCCGTTCTGGATCAGGAAATCGAACTTTTGGCCGAGCACCTCCTGCTCGTCGTACCCCGTCAGGTCGAGGAAGGCCTGATTGACGAAGACGATCGGCCTGTTCGGCGCCCGAGCGTTGCAAAACACCATCGGCATCCGTGTCGTCTCGGCCGCGACGACGAAGGGACCCAGACTGTCTCGGAAGCCCGCGACGTCGGATTCGCCGTCTCTCTGCTCGCCGGACTTACCGGGCTGGATCGTCATCTCCGTCGCTCCCTTCGGGTTGGGAAAGGGCACGGAACCCGTCGAGAGGCTCCTCCCGATCCAGCATCCGCAAGGCGGCGCGAACGACCTCGCTCGCCGTGCGGTAGCGGCCGGCGGCGACCCGGGCGGACACCGAACGCTCAAGCTCGGGCGTGATCGAAACGTTCATGGTCTTGCGTGTCGGCATGGATGGCGGCCCCGTCGAGATTTCATCTGGACCTGTGCCAAGCCTTGTCACAAGGCTCTGTCCTGGTGTTCGGGCAGATGTTTTCGCATATTGGAAGTGCGTATTTGCGTTGAGGGGGGGAGCGAATCTTCGCGCGATCGTGCCGAGAAAGGGCCGGATAGGGGGGGCACGGGCCGGCGGATTGATCCGGCGGCAGGTTCGCTATATCCCGGACGAGCCGCTTCAGGGCGGCGACATGCAACTCAGGCGTTTACGCGCGGCGAACCAACGGGCAATCGCTGATCGGGAATGCAACAACGCTTCACGGACGGCGATGCTCGATTGGGATGACCTGCGCTTCTTCCTGTCCATCGCCCGGCACGGCAATCTGATCACCGCCGCTAAGGAACTTCGCGTCGCCCAGTCCACGGCCGGCCGTCGCTTGGCCTCCTTGGAAGCGAACCTGGGCGTGCGCCTCCTCAACCGGACCCCTGACGGCTACGTCGTCACGGCTGCGGGCGAGCAGGTGCTGAGGGAAGCCGAGCGGTTCGAGACGGGATCGCTCGCGCTCGAACGCGAGGTCGGTGGCCGTGACGCTCGGCTTGCAGGGGCCGTCCGCGTGACCTGCGCCGAGGGCGTGGCCAGCCACATTCTTTCGCCGTGCCTGTCCGCGATGCACGACAAGCACCCGGATATCATGGTGGAACTCATCCCCGACCAGAGGGAACTGAGCCTTTCAATGCGGGAAGCGGAGGTCTCGGTCCGGCTCAAGCAATCGAACCAGCACGACCTCGTTGTGCGCAAGATCGGCATTCTGGGGTTCGGCCTGTATGCCAGCCCGGGCTACTTGGACAAACGTGGCGACTTGGATTTCGAGGCGGGAAGCCCAGGGCACCACATCGTCGCCCAACTCGACGACCTCCAGGACTCGGACCAGACCGGCTGGCTCGCCGCCCTTGCGCCCAGGGCACGCATCTCGTTGCAGACCAGCAGTCACGAGGCGGCCGTGGTCGCGGCGGTGCATGGGGGCGGGCTGGCGTGCCTGGCCCGCGTCCGGGCGGACCGCGAGGACGGCCTGACCCGTCTCGCCACGCCGTCCCCGGTCCCGGACACGGGGATCTGGCTCGTCGCGCACAAGGACAATCGAGGCAACGCGAGGATCAGGGCGGTCATGACCCAGATCACGGACGGGATTCGCACGATGGCGCCACGGCTGAACCCGGCGGACTGACGCGGACGCTCGGCCAGGGCGAAGGTCTCAAGATGGAATGGGCCGAAGCACGGGGCGCACGGGCCCGCCGGCCAGCGCGCGACCCGGGAGCATGGCGCGCTGTCAGGGCCGCGACGAGGCCGACTTGGCCTTGGCGAACGCCTCGTCGAGCCTGGCCGACGTGGAAGTTTTGGAGACGACGGGAACGCCGGGATATTCTGCCTAGACGTCGGTGGTGCCGTAGCCGGTTGCGAACACGAACGGAATGCCGCGTTCCGTGAGGACGGTGGCGATCGGAAAGGACCGCGCGCCCTTGAGGTTCACGTCGAGGACGGCGACGTCGAGCGTCTCGCTTTTCGCCAGACGCAGTCCGTCCCCCAGCCGATACGCGGGTCCGACCACGATAAAACCCATGTCGACGAGCATGTCCTCGACCAGCATTGCCACCATCATCTCGTCCTCGACGATGAGGACCCGACATGCCACCGTCACGCCTGAACGCCTTCGACCTCGAATGGAAAAATACCGCCTTCAACAGCCCGAACAGCGGCAGGAGCAGCAGGATATACGGCAGGTACTCGTGAGCGATCGCCTTCAGCAGAGCTGAGCCGGCTGCGGACATCCCGCGTAGCGCAACGAACGGCAAGACGAAGAGCAGGGCCTAGCCCGCCGTGATCAGCGCGAAGTGCCGCTCCCAGACATGTGGCCGAAGCAGGGGCATCAGGGCGATCGACAGGAGCAGTTCGGCGAAGGGTAGACCGAACGCGAGCGAGGGCGGGCCGGCGAGGGAAGCGTGCACGTTGGGGACTCGGAAGGCCAGGGCAGTGTGCGACCAATCGACGATAAGCAGAGCTGGTTCAACGCTCGCGCGTGTAGATCGCGCGTTCGGCTCAGTTTCGTGTTCGCCCGTTCTCCAGTCGAGGTTCCATCGTGGCTCATAGACCGTCAGGGTCGCCTGAACTTCGCCCGGTGTCGTCGCCGCGTTTGCAAGTGATGAACCTTCCATCCCCCCATCGCTTGAACCGAAGGGGCTCGACTGGATGGTACGCATGCTGATCCTGCGCGGCATCCGCTCGGTAGACCGCGGAGGACCATGAATGCAGTTCCTGGGTATTGATTGGGTCGGCGTGAACGCCGAGAACGGCCGCAAGCTCCTCCTCTCGCTCGTGTTCATCGCCGTCGTGGTTCTGATCCGCATCGGGTTCAGGGCGCTGGTCGGTCGGTTCGCTGGCCGGAGCTTCGACGCCACGACCCAGTTCCGGTTCTGGACGCGTCAGGGCATCAGCCTGCTCGCCGCGGTGGTTCTGGTGCTCGGCCTGCTGTCGATCTGGTTCAACGACCCCACGCGTCTCGCCACGGCCTTCGGCCTCGTTTCGGCAGGCGTGGCCTTCGCGCTCCAGAAGGTGATCACCTCGCTGGCCGGCTATCTCGTCATCCTGCGCGGCAACACCTTCACGGTCGGCGACAGGATCTCGATGGGAGGCGTGCGGGGCGACGTCATGCGGCTGGGCTTCGTCCAGACCACCATCATGGAGATGGGCCAACCGCCCAGCGTCCAGGGCTCGGACCCGGCCATGTGGGTGAGGAGCCGCCAGTTCACCGGACGCATCGTGACGGTGGCGAACTCGCAGATCTTCTCGGAGCCGGTCTACAACTACAACCGCGACTTCCCGTTCATCTGGGAGGAGATGGCGATCCCGATCACCTACCAGGCTGACCGGGCCTATGTGGAGCGCACGTTGATCGAGGCGGCCCGTCTGCATGCCACGGATCCCGACACCATGGCGATCGATGCCAAGACGCATCTTCAGACCACTTTCGGAGTGGAGCCCATCGAGCTTCAACCACGCGTCTATTGGCGCATCACCGACAACTGGATGGAACTGACGGTGCGCTTCATCGTCGGCACTCACCAGATCCGCGGCGCCAAGGACGCGATGACGCGCCATATCATCGGCAAGCTCGACGAGGCTGGCATCGGCATCGCATCGGCCACCTACGACATCGTCGGCCTGCCGCCACTCCGCGTCGAGCGGGCCGTGAGCGGCGACAGGCCCGGGGCGCAGGTCGGCGCTGGACCTTCGGGGGGGCCGTCGTCGTGAACGCCCGCCTTCGCGCCTGGATCGAGGATCTCGGTGACCAGTTCTGGCTGCGCCCCGCCCTCGTCGTGGTCCTGTGCATCGGATTGGCGCTGCTCGCGACCTGGTTCGACCACCTGTCCGCGGCTGCATCCGACGCGGCCTCGTCCTGGGGCTACTCCGGCGGCGGCGAGGGCGCACGCTCGTTGTTGGGCGCCGTGGCGTCGTCGAGCATCGGCGTCGCCGGCACGATATTCTCGATCACGATCGCCGCCCTGTCCCTCGCCTCGGGGCAGATGGGACCCAGGCTGCTGCGCAACTTCGTGCGCGATGCCCGCAACCAGGTGGCGCTCGGCATATTCCTCGGCACCTTCGCCTATGCCCTGATGGTGCTGCGCACCGTCCGGACGATCGACGAGGGCACCTTCGTCCCCCATGTCGGGGTGACGGGCGCGATGGTCTTGGCCCTCGTTTGCGTTGGCACCCTGGTCTGGTTCGTCCACCACATCGCCACCTCCATCAATGTTGAGACGGTGGTGGATACCGTCCATCGGGATCTCATCGACGCCATCGACGGCAAGACGCAGGACACCGCCCCGCTTCTCCCGCCTGACGTCCCGATTGAGGGAATGCCGGTGTCGGGGAGGGGCAGCGGCTATTTGCAAGCGGTCGACGGCGCAGTGCTGGCCGATTGGGCGCAGGACAACGGCGTGATGATCCGAATGCTGGTGCGGCCCGGTGCCTTCGTGCCGACGGGTGCGCCGGTGGCCGTGATATCCTCGGCGGTCGACGACGTGAGTCCGGTGTTCGACAAAGCACTCACGTTCGGGCGTCGGCAGGCCGCCGTGCAGGACTTGGAATACTCGATCCGCCAGCTCAACGAGATCGCCGTTCGAGCCTTGTCCCCGGGCATCAACGACCCGTTCACGGCCGGCAGCGTGCTGGACCACTTCGGCGACGCCCTCTGCCGCATAGCGCCCCGTCATCTCCCGCGCGGGGCGATCGAGCGCGAAGGCCAGATCGTGTTGACCCTTGACGTGGTGGACTACGATGGCCTGTGCGACGGCATGTTTCACACCATCCGCCAAAATGGCTCCGGCTCGGCCTACGTACTGATCCGGTTGCTTGAGGTGTTGCGGAGCGTCGTCGAGGTTGAACGCTTCGTGGACCGCCGCGCCACGCTCTGCCGGCACGCCGATCTCGCTCTTGCCGCCGCCCGGGAGGGCGTGAGCGATCCGGCGGGGCTGGCGGATTGCGAGACGCGCCATCGAGGCTTCGTGGGCGCCATCACCTGACCGCAGGGCCCGTCCTGCACCTCCCACTTCGACGCTCCAACCCGGCCTCCGATGTCCATCCTCGACCTGTGCGCGATCCTCCTCTCCCTGTCGGCGGTGTTTGGCTGGCTGAACCGCAAGTTCGTGCTGCTACCGCACGCCATCGGCCTTCTGGTCATGGGCGTCATGGCCTCGCTCGTGCTGGTCGCCCTCGACGCCATACTGCCTGAGCATCGTGCCTCGGCGACGCTCGGCAAGGTCCTGGGCCAGATCGACTTCAGCGCCGTCGTGATGGATGGGATGCTGGCGTTCCTGATCTTCGCCGGCGCGCTTCATGTCGACGTCCCCAAGCTGCGGAGCCATGCGCTCCCGGTGCTCGTCTTGGCGATTCTGGGAACCGTGATCTCCACGGTCATCGTCGGCGGCGGGTTCTGGGCGGTCGCGCAGCTCTCCGGTCATCCAATCCCGCCGATCTGGGCCCTGGTCTTCGGGGCGCTCATCAGTCCGACCGACCCGGTCGCGGTGATGAGCACGTTGAAGACTGTGAGTATCCCCGCCAAGCTCGAAGTGCAGCTTCAGGGCGAGTCGCTGTTCAACGACGGCGTCGGCATCGTTCTCTTCACCGTGCTGCTCCGGTTCGCCACAGGCGCACCTGCGGCCGAGACGACGCCCCTCGCCATCGGTGAACTGCTTCTCTTCGAAGCCGGCGGTGGCCTCCTCCTCGGTATCGTCTCGGGATACATCGCCTACCGCGCCATGCGTGCGATCGACGACTATCCCGTCGAGGTTCTCATCACCCTCGCACTGGTCACCGGTGCCTATGCAACGGCTGAAGCGATCCACGTCAGTGGTCCATTGGCGATGGTGGCGGCCGGCCTTCTGATCGGCGATCGCGGCCCACGCTATGCCATGAGCGACACCACTCAAAAGTATGTCTTCGCCCTTTGGACGCTGATCGACGAAGTCCTGAACTCGATCCTATTCCTGCTGATTGGCCTGGAAGTGCTGCTCGTCACCCTCGACAGCAGCAACTTGGTGCTCGCGCTCCTGGCCGTCCCGCTCGTCATCACGGCGCGGGGGGCCGCCCTCACGGTGCCGGTCGTGCTATTCCTCCGAAGCCGTCAGTTCTCGGCCAAGAACATCCCATTCCTGACCTGGGCGGGAGTCCGGGGCGGGATATCGGTCGCCCTCGCCTTGGCCGTGCCGGACAACCCGGCGAAGTCCGCCATCCTGGTCTCGACCTATGCCGTGGTCCTGTTCAGCATCGTGGTACAGGGCTCCACCCTGGGGTGGGTTGCGCGACGAGTGGTCGATGCCCCACCCTCCCGATAGTTCATGGCTCGATCCGATGTGTAGCCCACCGGTCCCGGAATCCAAGATCGAACCAACCAGGACCTAGGCCGATCCAGGTCACTACCGGCTTTGCCCGAACCAGATGCCGACCAACGCTGCGATCGAAACCGAGCCGAGCAGGATGTTCACGACAATTAGGAGGCTGGCGCTGGCCTCAAACTTCATCTCATGGTCGATGCACATCCCGTCCTGGGCGGTGTTTCAGAGTACCACCACCCGGACCCGATGCCAGGCGGCGCTGAGGTAGCCCTTGAAGTTCCATACGTCGTCGGCCAGGGCCGGCTGGGTCTGTCCCGCGGCGTCCCAGGCGCGCACCACGAGTTCATGCTCTCCAGTGAGGAGGTCGAGCGTGGCGTGCCAAAACGTCCAGCTCCAGCGGGCGCCGCCGTGATCCTCGATCGTCGCCTGTCGCCACTGCCGCCCTCCGTCGACCGACACGTCAACCCGGGCGATAGCGCGATCGGTCGCTATGGCGTAGCCCCGGATCGTCGTGCTTCCCTCTGGTAGTGAGGAGCCCGGTGCCGGTTCGCAGATGGCCGCGTTCAGGGGCATCTCGTCGATGGTAACCCCGCGTATTGGGTCCTGCGTCGCGGCCCGCATGTCGGGCGGGAACAGCAGGTAGTCATGCGCCTGTTGGAAGGCGTCCGACGGCCGGTCCTGAACCCGAATGTCGCGGATCCACTTCGTGCTCCTGACCCCGGCAAAGCCCGGCACGACGACCCGCAGGGGCGCGCCGTGCTCCCGGGCGAGCGGCTCGCCGTTCATCGCCCAAGCCAGCAGGACGTCGCCGGACATTGCCTTGGCCAGGGGGATCGAGACTCCGTAGGGCGCATCCTCCGCACCCTCGTTCTCGGCGACATCCGCACCCTCGAAGGCGACATGCAGGCCGTCCGTTTCGCTCACCCCTGCCGCATGGAGGACGTCGGCGAGGGCCGCGCCGGTCCATTCGGCATGGCCGATGGCGCCAGGAGCCCAGTGGTCGCCCGACGTGCAGCCTACGACCTGCAGGTCGGCACGGCGATTGCCGGCGCACTGCAGCACGGCCATCACGTTCTTCGGGGCTGAGCCCGCCTGGAGGTCGCCGAGCGAGAGGTCGAGAGGTCGTGCGACACGGCCCGCCACGCGAACCCTATGCGTGGCGGGGTCGAGGTGAGGCATGTCGCCGTGGGAGCGGATGTAAAAATCTGCGACCTGGGTCCGGAAATTGGCGCGCAGTCGATGAAGCGGAGGTTCGGCGTTCAGCGGTTGCGTGCTGTGCGCGATCAGGGCGTGATCGGGACTGAGGGGGGCGGACATCGTGGGGTGCTCCGAGGATCACCTGTCAATGCCCCGGGACCTTCCACGTTGCGTGCCCGGGCGTGAGCCAGGTTGCCGGCCATTCGTGTCGGAACGCCAAGGGCCGCCCCGCGACGGGACGACCCTCCATCAATTGAGTGCGACGGGGCTGAGCGCTTACTTGGGCATCAGGACGCTGTCGATGAGTAACTACCCACGGGGTGTGGAGCTTGGCTGAGCGGCGTCAGGCGCCGATTGTGCCCAGCACGGTGCTGAACGTGTC
>NZ_QYBC01000044.1 GCF_004137085.1 Lichenibacterium ramalinae | reverse complement strand
GATGGTAGACGACAACGGCGGCCAGATAGCCATGCCGGCGCGATGTCGGACAGTCACGGAACTCTTCGACGGTCGGGATCACGACCTCGCGAGCAAATTCGGCTGGGGTCACGGCGTCGTCTCGAGATGCTGAACCGGCTTCGGCGGCATCCAGAGACACACCACCTTGCGGACCTGGAGCACGATCCGAGACGGATCAGCGCGAGCCTCCCTCATCCACCGGAGCGCCGGGTCGTCCAGGTCATAGTGCATCTCCAACGGTCCGGGCAGGACCGCCGTGAGATCCGCGAAGCTGGCGCGGTGCTGCGCGTCCCACCAATCGTCGGGATCGATGGGGTTGCCGTCCTCCATCTCGTCGAGGATGACGCACAGGTCGACGTCACTGCCAGAATGGTGGTCGCCCCGAACCCGACTTCCAAACACGTAGACCGCCGGCACGCCCGGGGCCTCATCGGCCCACTTGGCGACGGCTTCAGCCAGGGCGGGCAGATCGGACGGGATCATGAGTGCATCGGGTGGCCGGCATCGCCGCCAATCCCCGAGCGCCCTGGTGAGCCAGCATGCCAGCGCACGGAGCGGCGATCATCGACCCTCCGCCGCTTGTGAACCTGCCCGCTTCGCTCGAGCGCCGCCAGGTACGACCGGATTGTCTCCGGGGTGGCTTTGGCCCAGGCCAGATCCACGGTGAGCAAATCGCTCGCCGTTGCCCCGCGCCGCTCACGCGCCTCCCACTGGCATAGAGCATCCAGCACAACTTCTCGGAACGGCCCAGGACGCCCAGGCACATTGGCCGGCTCTTTCGGGCGGCTATCCCGCTTGTCACCGATGCAGTCGGCTAACGCGCGACCACGGTCCAGATCTGATCTGTCCACCGGCGTCGTCGCGCAATGCTCCGCCACTTGCGTGCATAGCTCGATGAAGTACCCCTGCCCGAGCCTTTGCCTCATGAAGCATACGTCCTTGTGGAGCCACTGGACGTTGTCCTCTGTGTATCCCTCGGCGGTTCTGATGCGACCCAGGGAGGCAGTCGTCGACCGTGCCAGGGTGCCGCCCACTCCCCGCGTCCAATCGAAGAAGATCGGCAACCCTGACAGAGCGCATCGCCCACCCTGACGATCGAGGAGAGCCTGGATGAACTGGTGATCGATGTCGAACCTCAAGCGTCGCTGCGCGGCTCCGAAGGCGACAGCCCTGAAATATCGGTCTGGCACCAGCAGGGACATGTGGTCGGAGGCTGCCGCTCGATTGGGCTCCCGCACAGCATCAGCCTGGGCGCACCCACATGACGTCGATCGCCCAGCCTTGAGGCTGGAGCCACGGACCTCCCTCTCTTGCCCGCACGCGCACCGGCAACGCCACCAGTGCGCTCTCCCGCCGGCCTCACGCCGCGCCAGGTCGATCACGGTCCATCGGACGAACACTCGCCCAGCCAAATCGATGAGGGGTCGAGGCATTCCGCAACTCCGATGCGCTATCACGTAGGCCGTTGCGGAACGTTGCTCCGCCGCCTCACGGGCAGCAAGACCCGGACACGACATGGAAATGAGAGATTTTTAAAAACACCCGAAAACCGGCCTGCAGCGTCTGCGCGTGACGGCCGGCGATTAACACGGTCCCTAGACCTCCCCGGGGGTGGGGGGGCCCGAGGCCTGGCGGTGGGCGGGGGGAGGCGCGAGGGTATCGAGGCCTGGTCGACAGGGCCTGCGAGAGGGCCGCTGTGCGGGCTCGTGGCGCTGACGTGGTGCCGGATAGCTGGCAAGGCGGATGCCCGTGTGTGAGCCGCACAGAGGGGCACACGCGCAGGGAGCACGAGGCGCGCATGGTGTGGCGCGTGAGTCCGCATTCTCAGATGGATCGAGGCCAGGCATGGGAGGCGGGGGGTCGGTGGGTGCGCCGCGTGCCGCGTCGCTGATCTACGCCCTACGCGAGACCGCGGACTACCGCGCTCGGCCTGGACCACCAGGGCGGGGACCACCTCGCCCTCCATGGAAGGACTAGCGTCTTTCCCTGCCCCTTCATCTCCTCGACAGGGGGACATCCGGGCGGCCGTAACCGCCACGGTTATGATCTTGATCTGAACCCTGGCGCCGATCCGAGATCACCCCTGATCCAGGGGGAAGCACCGTCTACGGGCGCCAGCCCGCGCCGGATCCCGGCCGACCGCTACGCCGCCCTCTTGAGCACCAGCCTCGGATCCGGGCCCATGTTCTGCCCTCTGGCCCGCGCCGACCGCCACCGACGTGTCGCCTGGCGGAGCATCTTGGTGCGGACCCTCTCCGCCCTGGCGTCCTGATGATCCTTCAGCGCGCCCACCATCCCGTCGACCAGGTCCTGCCCTGCCAGCCGCTTCTTGAGCGGCGCCAGGCGCCTCTCGATCTCCGCGGCCTCCTGGGTCCGCTCTGCGCGCCTGGCCGCCTTGCGGTTCGTGGAACGTCTTGCCATGGCCTGTGCCTCCCCCTTGCCGCCCCCAGGGTGACCCGGGCTCAAAGCGGCGCTGGCGCATGATGGCTACGGCACCGCAGAAGAAGCCACCCCCGATGCAGGAGCAGGGACGTTTCGTCTCGGCGGTCGATCTGAGCTCATGGCGTCCGCTCGAAGCCGCGACCGTACCAGGCGGCGTCCGCCAGCTGCTCGATGCTGGCGGTGTCGATCGCCTCCCAACGGATGCCAGCAGCGGTGCGCCGGCTGAACTCGACGCTGGCGGCCACCGCCCGGCCTTTGTGCCCTCGGATGTCGACCGTCGCGGCGTCTGCCTCGATGCCGACCGTGTCGACCAGCGGGAAACGCGCGAACAGGTCAGGCACGATCTGGGCGGCGTTCCGATCGAAGGCGCTCCGGCCGGCCGCATCATTGAACATCCAGTGGTCGATGCGATAGCGCACGCTCAAGGTGGAGCCCTGCTGCTGGACATCGGGGAAAGCCTCACGGGGCAGGGCGGCCAGCACGAGGCGGTATGGCGTCTCGGTGGGAGCCGGCGGTGGACTGGCGGGCGCAGGATCAACCATGTCGACGGCCGGCGCGGCGGCAACAGCCTCAGGAGGCGGGGTGCGCCCCGCGGGTCGATAGGCCTGGAGACACAGGCCTGCCGCGAGGCACCCAAGCGCCACAACGGCCCTCTTGATCCTCGCCATGGGCTTCCCCGGTTCGGCGAGGATCCGCGGCTCATAGCGGCTCGGCATCGCCAGCGACGCAGGCGCACGATGCTCCTGCATCGGCACAGCAGCCAGCCCCGCTTTGGGTCGGCCTCACTGCCTCTTCGAGATCGTGAGGCTGCTACCGCCCCCGCTATGACCGTGAACGTCGCACTCCATCTCGGATCGCCCCACCCCGAAGCCGTCCGCATGGGCGTTTGGCTCATTGGCCGTGAGGGTCCTGAGGGCCTGCGCATGGCACTTCGTCAGCGTGGGCTCGAGAACCCAGGCCGGATCACCTGTCACCGCGGAGCCGGCGCGGGCGACGAAGTCGAAAAACGCCCTGTCCGGATAGAGGCCGGGGCAATGCCCGGACACGTGAGATCCGGCGGGGCTGCAATAGACCGTCAGGCGCCCCGCTATGAGCGGATGCTCGAGCACAGCGACCACGTGGGATCGCCGCACGAGGTTGAAGCCTGTCGCCGCCGTGACGCGAGCCGTGACGGCATCGAGGTCGTCGGCCTGTGCAGCGGGAGATCTGGCGATGGTCATCAGGAGGCCGTTCATAGCGGACGGATCACCCCCCAGCCTACGTGGGCGCGATCCAGGCCGGCAACCGCCTTGGTGGGCGCGGCGCGCTGGAGCCAGACCCGCCGGACCTCCGGCGAGGCATCAAGCCCCTTACGACCACCGCCCTCGCCAATTGCGACCTCGCCAGCCCGTTCCGAGGCAGGAGTTACGATCTCGTTAATACTTCGCCGTCTGCTCAATTATCTTCTTCGCCGCGCTCCCTCTATGGCGCCTTGCTTCGCGGTTTCTACAGGAGTTACATCCTTTGCATCGACGGTCGCATAGTTCGTCAGCGGAGCGGGGATCATGGCCAGCGGCAAGTTCGTCTCCTACCTCCGGGTCAGCACGAAGCGGCAGGGTGCCTCTGGTCTCGGTCTGGAGGCTCAACGGACGGCCGTGGCGGACTATCTCAACGGCGGCCACTGGACGGTCCTCCAGGAGGTCGTCGAGGTCGAGTCGGGCAAGAAGGACGACAGGCCGAAGCTGGCCGAGGCCATGGCGCTGTGCCGGGTGCATGGGGCCACCCTCGTGATCGCGAAGCTCGATCGCCTGTCGCGTGACGCCCACTTCCTGCTCGGCCTTCAAAAGGCTGGTGTGCGGTTCGTGGCGGCCGACATGCCCGAGGCGAATGAACTGACCATAGGCATCCTGGCGGTGGTGGCGCAGGCCGAGCGCAAGATGATCTCCGCTCGTACCAAGGCGGCGCTGGCCGCCGCCAAGGCCCGCGGCGTGAAGCTCGGCGGCGACCGGGGCAATCTGGCCCTGATCGGGGAGCGCGCCCGGGAGGCGGGCAGGGCGGCGCTCACGCGGATGGCCGCCTCCCGGGCCGCCGACCTGGCTCCCATCATCGCGGATCTCCGCGCGGGCGGCGCCATGAGCCTCCGCGAGCTCGCGGCCGGCCTGAATGCCCGGCAGGTTCCCACCGCCCGCGGGGGATCGTGGAGCCCCACTCAGGTTTCCAGGCTCCTGGAGCGAGTTGCCGCCTGAGACCGGGTGACGGTCGCGGCGCCTGACGGCGGGCGGGCGCTCGCATAATCCTGGATCTAGATCCGGATTGAACCTGTCGGGATCAGGCGCCGTCTCATCTTGGCCGGCATTCGAGATGCAGCGAGCCGGGGCCCTATGGCGCTCTCTCCAGGCGACCTCTCTCCGCTCCGCCTTGATCCGAGCTCGGGTCTGCTCTGCCGCGGTCCGCTCGACCGCTCCGGCTTCCCATCGTTTCACCGCCTTGGCGTCCAGGCTGCGGCTGACGCCCGAGCGCTCGCCGAGCACGGCTGTGACGGGGGCACCCGTCCGACGATCATGGGTCTGGCGATACGGTCGTCCCGGACGAGGCTTGCCGATCGCCTGAGGGCTGCTGTGCTTGGCGAGATACGTCAGACCTTCGCATTCCCACTCGTGGGTGTGGCGGTTCCATCGCCACGTCACAGATCGGGCATGAACCATCTCCGGGCGCCCCGGATACCAAGCGCGGATTGCTGCGAGGAGGTCCTCGCGCTCCTCGTCTGAGCGGACATGAACCATCAGGTGGATGTGCTCACGCCGCTCGCCCTCATAGCTTTCGCGAGCCCATGCGCAGTGCCATCCACCCCTGCTCTTGAGCCATCGCGCCATCCTGTTTCTCAGCTCGACGCGAAACCACTCCCCCAGTTCCATAGCGGGGTATGTGTCCATGCATGCGGGGTTGAAGCTGATGAACGCCTTGAGATTCTTTCCGGTCGTCCGGGCGAGACGGGCAGCCGCGACCAACTCCCGTCGATGCGCCGGATCGATCCACTTCGTCAGCCGCTTCCGTCGGCCGTCGAGCTTCGCTTCCCGACGCTTCGCCAGCCCCCGTTTCAGTCGGCTTCCCTTGGCCTCCCCAGGGTCGTCCGGAAGGTCTCCCGGGCGGGTGTGAATAACTAAAGGAGAAGGAGCGGCCGATCGGAAGGCCTCTGAGGCGGCCGAAATCCCTTGCAAGCGCAGGGCTTTGGCATCGCTGGAGCCAGCCCGGAAAGGTATTGCAGCATTTCGCGCAGTCTCGCGTGCCGAGCGGAGGGGCACGGCATCATCCTGGCGCGGTCCTTGGGCCGTTTCGTCCATGCGGCCCCCCCGGGCGCGTAACCGCCGCGGTTACGCGGCGTCGAACGGGGGGCTTGCAAATTGAGGCAGGCACAGACATTGTTTGTCAGCGCTCGCCGCGCTCGCCGATCATGCCCCCCCACAGAGAATGGTCGACGAATTTGACCCCCTCGCCAGTATCCAGCTGGCGAGGGGGTTTCCATTTGTAGCTCCTGCAATGCGTTGGGTGTCAAGTCGGGAGGGCATAGCCACATTTACACATGATCTGTGTATTTAACCGCTGCGGTTATGATCACAGCACGGGACGCAGGCGATAGCTTGTTTTCCGCCGGCGAGGCGATCGTCTCCTTCCATGGATTTTGCGAGAGGATGCTGTCGGCATAGCCCTCTTAATCGGGCGCACCTTGGGGTATTGTTCAGATCTCAATGCGTGACCTCAGTCTCGCAGCTTCGATTATGGCCACGGCGGCGAGCCTTGGGCCAGACAGGACGGTGCCGCCATGTCTACGCAGACCTCCGAACTCATCCTGCGGCTCCGGGATGGCGTCACCGGGCCGGCAAAGGTGGCGTCCGCCGCCATCGAGCGCCTGAACAAGGCGGTGGCGTCCTCGGTCGGCAACCGATCGGGTCTCGGTATGGGGGCGGCATCCGCCGCCATGAAGCGCCAGGCCGAGGACATCGCGCGATCGGTGCGGACGGTCGAGCACAGCGCTCACGCCATGGGGGCGGCCCTGGCGGGCCTCGGCATCGGTCATGGCTTTGGCGAGTTCATTAAGGCCGGGGCGGATTACCGCAAGGAGCTCATCGCCCTCCAGAACAGCGGCAAGACCAGCGACGAGATCGCCAGGAGCATGAAGGCGGCGGCCAACATCGCCACCGCCCTCCCGACGCAGACGTTCGCCGACTCGATCAAGATCATCAACGAGACCACGGCCGCCTACGGCGACCTGGGTCACGCCCTCGAAAACCTGGAGTTCAATTCCAAGTTCGAGAGCAACATGAAGTCGGCGCTCGGGGCCCACGCGGGCCCCCACATGCTCAACGAGATGGTCCGGGCGCTGGAGATCCGCGGGACGGCCTTCAACCCGCACACCTACCAGGAGGAAGCCGCCGCGCTGGGCAAGGCCTTCGCGTTCACGCGGGGCAACGTGAACCCCCAGGAGTTCCTCAACTTCGCCCAGATGGCCAACCCGGCCCTGAAAAACTACTCCAAGGAGTATCTGACCGAGATCGTCCCGACGCTCATCCAGACATTCGGTGGCCACCAGGCGGGCACCATGTCGGCGGGCCTGGCCCGCGTGTTCCAGGGCAACCTCTCCAGCAAGAGCCAGGCGGCCGAGTGGGTGAAATACGGCTTCGTGCCGGCCAAGGCGGTCCAGGACAACAAGGGCCAGGCGCCGGGCTGGAAGGCCGGCCAGCTGAGCAATTACAGCCTGGCGATGAAGGACCCCCTGGCCTACGTCCAGTGGCAGGTCGAGCAGCTGACCGCCAAGGGCGTCGACACCAGCACGCGCGAGAAGCTCGGCGCCGCCCTGGCCAACCTCTACCGCAAGGGCGTGGCGCAGAAGCTCGCCGACGAGCTCGGCCAGCGCGCGTCAGCGGCGGCCCTCCGGAAGGATCAGCGGCTGATCCGCGGCTCGGCCACGATGGACGAGCAATACGAGAACAACCGGGACGACATCTACAAGGCCAAAGATGCCGTGAGGGCCGCGTTCGAGAACCTCATGGCCTCGATGTCGGGCCCGCTCATCACCTCAGCGGCGCACGGCCTCTGGTCGCTCGCCAAGGGCGTCCAGGGCCTGGCCGGGATCCTGGCCAGCCATCCTCTGCTCGGCAAGGGGGCCGGGGTCGGCGTCAGCCTGGGGGCGGCGGCCGCGGGCGTGGCCGTCCTGCGATCCGGCTTCGTGATGCTCGGGCTCACCGGGATCCGGCCGATTGCGGCGATCCGGACCGCGCTGATCTCGGTGCGCGTCGCGGCCATCACATCGGCCACCTGGATGGGCCGGAGCTTTCTGACTCTGTTGAATCCGCTCAACCTGGTGCGTGGTGCGGTCCTCGGCGTTGGCATGATGATCCGCGGGGTCGCGGCGGCCACGGGCATCGGCGCCCTGGCGGCCGCGGGCGCGATAATCTACGAAAACTGGGACAACATCCGGGTCGCGGTCGAGGCGTTCCGCGGCGCGTTCATGCGCGCGATCGAGCCGGTGCGCCCCGTGCTCCAGCCGATCATCACCGACCTGTCCACGCTCTGGGAGACGATCGTCGGCCTCGTCCACCCGACGGGCGACATGGGCGACGAGTGGGCCAAGGTCGGCATCAACCTCGGCAAGGTGCTCGGCCAGGATCTCGTGCCCTGGGCGCAGTCGATCCGCAACGCCTACGAGGAGGTCAAGAGCCTCGGGACTCACTGGGGCGAGGTGGTCACCATCATCACCTCGGACGACGCGATCGGGCGGGCGGTCACAGCCCTGGCGCCGAAGTTCAATGCCATGGTGGCCGACGCGGGCCGGGCCATCCGCGACTTCGATTGGGGCGCCGCCTGGATGTCGATCCGGGAGAAGGCCGACCCCGTCCTGACGGAGTTCTTCACCGGGTGGGTGGCCTACGCCAAGAAGGGAGCCGACGCCTTGCTCTCCTACGATTGGGCGGGTCTCGGGACGTCGATCGTCCAGGCCATCATCGCGGGGATTCAGAACATGGGCTCCGCCCTGGGCGACAAGCTCAAGAGCTTGGTCCCCTTCAGCGGATCGTTCCTACATGGCGGCGCTGGTGATGACATGCTGATGGACGGCGCGGGCGCGAGCGGCGCCGGGGGCGGAGGCCGGATGGCCCGCACACCCGGCAACCCGGGCGAGGTCGGCTGGTGGACGAAGGTGCGCCAGGACCATGCCGTGGACGTCCTGACCAAGGAGGGAGTCTCGCCACTCGGCGCCGAGGCGCTGATCTCGCGCTGGAAGAACGTCGAGGCGCCCGGGGGACCCTCGACCGTGAACAGCATCGGCGCGCAGGGCATTGCTCAATGGCTGGGCGCTCGCAAGAACGGCGTAGCGCTTGGCGACTTCGACGGCCAGCTGAAGCATGCCGCGCATGAGCTCCACACCAGCCACCAGCGCGCGCTTGGCCTGCTCAACTCCGGCTCGGCGGCGGGCGCGGCCACAGGGGCGTCCGACTTCGAGCGAGCCGAGGGCTACAACGCGCGTACCGGGACGGACAATTTCACCCGGCGGACCTTGTCCGGCATGCGAAGACCCTATGGACGCGAGCCGGCCAAGGCGGGCGACACGATCATGGAGCACGAGGGGCGCGCGCGCGATGGCGCGAAGGTTGCCGACGCCCGGGGTGGCCGCGGTGCGGGGCCGGTCCACATCGAGAACCATTTTCACGACGTCGGCCACAAGGACGAGCGCCAGCTGGCGGGCTACGTCGCGGACACCTTCCATCAGCACGCGCACGCGAGCGCGGCTGGCAACTTCGCGGATGTGGACTGATGCCCCAAGAAGTGCCCATAGGCGGGATAGTTTGATGCCGGCCAGGTCGGTAAGGGCCAGGCCTCAAATACCCGCCCATGAGCCCCGCAGCGATGGCATAGGCCACTCTGCGCATGATCCAACCGGTATCACCGATTTTGCAGATCGTCTGGCATAAGGTGGCTCCCGCACTTCGGGCACCTCAGCTTCATCTCCTCGAACACCTTGGTCCAGTTTGCAGAGGGCGAGACGGTGAACCCCGAGCCCTCGAGGTCGACTGGTTCGTAGCTTTCCCACGGTCGAGAGAACGGAGCATCGTTCTCGCTCATCCGGATTGCGTCGACATGCCCGCATGGGCAGTCGACCCGATAGCTTGTCTTCATCGTCATGGCGCCGCTCACCCTTTTGGCGGCACACCAACGCCAGCACCGGAGCTTGGGTGCAGCTCGCCCTTGTTCGGCGACTCGTCGTCGCCCTAGACTCGTGTCTCCTCCTACCGAGCGCCCTGCCCCGTGCCGATCCGGCCTCACCACCGCTGGCTCTACCCAATCGACTGGCGCGAGCTGTCGGCCTCGATCCGGTTCCGCCGCGCGGGCGGACGGTGCGAGGCCTGCGGCCGGCCGCATGGGCGCCTGGTGGTGCACCTCGGGGACGGCCGGTGGTGGGATGCCGAGCGCCACGCTTGGTGGTCCGGCAAGGGGCGCGTCCTACGCCACGGGCCAACACCGGAGGGCCACGGTCCGCCCGGGCGCACCACGCGCGTCGTGCTGGCGACGGCGCACGGCGACCACGATCCGACCAACAACAACTCCTCGAACCTCGCGGCCCTATGCCAGCGGTGCCACATCCTGCACGACAAAGCCGAGCACCTCCGGCGCAGGCGCCTGACTTACCTCGCCCGGCGCGCGATCGGAGACCTGTTCACGGGGCCGTATGGGCACTGAAGCCGTCGGGTAGCGGCCCGTCAGGCTAGGCCAGTGCGCAACGCATCCGCGAGGTGGTTCAAGGAGGCTGCTGAGCGAACTCGCGCGCTAGTTTGACATTCACCAGATCAACGTATGATAGGTGCAAGTGGCCGTGCGGCGCCGCAGGTGAGGTGACGTCCATGGACAACGTGCTGATCCGGAAGTTCGAGCGCCTGTCCCCGCTGGACTTGGAGGACAAAGCCCTCCTCGAGCTCGCGACTGACCGGCCGTACGCGGTCGGTCCGCATCAGGACATCATCAGGGAAGGCGAGGCTCCCGACGACGTGCACCTGATCGTCTCGGGCATGGCCTGTCGTCAGAAGATCACGGCGAGAGGTGGCCAGCAGATCATCGCCTACCTGCTCCCGGGTGACTTCTGCGACCTCAACGTCTTCATCCTCGACCAGATGGACCACACGATCACGACACTCTCGGAATGCCTGGTGGTGGACATCCCGCGTGACACCATCCTGCGCTTGACCGAACGGCCGGCCGTCGCCCGCGCGCTCTGGTGGGCCACTCTGGTCGATGAGGGCACGCTCCGCGAGGCGCTCGTCAACATCGGGCAAAGACGGGCCGAGGAGCGTATGGCGCACTTTCTGTGCGAGATGATGGCGCGCCTCGACGCTGTGGGGCTGGTCGTCGACAACAGCTTCGACCTCCCCATCACTCAGCAGGACCTCGCCAACACACTCGGGCTCTCCACCGTGCACATCAACCGCATCGTGCAGAGGCTGCGGAGCAGGAACTTAGTCGCTATCAGGCGTAGAAGCGTGACGATCCTCGATCCCGCGGCACTGAAGGCTTTCTGCGAGTTCAACCCGAACTACCTTCACCTCGGGCCTCACCAGGCAAAGGCCGAACCTTCTCGTCGAAGTGATCCAACGCGCAGACGATAGGCGTCGGTAGCGCGGCGAGATGGATCATTCTGCCGAGCGCCGAGGATTTCGTAACCCCCGTGAGGCGGGAGCGTCGAGTCCGAGGATCACGACCGTGCAAAGCAGCATGCCGCCCTCGTCGGACACCTCGATGCGGAAGGTGTCGCCTTTCCACACTTCGTCTGGACTGTCTCGCACTAATTCGCCTGCGTAGCGGACAGCTTCCATTCGAGCCGTCGTCAGATCGGGGTATTCTGTCCCCTCGTTGTCGGGGTCGAATGCGCCGTCGGTGTGATGGAAGAAGAAGCGCGGCACGAAAGCTCTCCGATGATCGGAAGAGCGCATATAGCTCTCAATCGCCGGGGTCCGATGATCGAACCGGCGATGATCTCATGGTAGGAACGCTGAAAAGCGCGAGCAATCACATAGGTTGGGTGTGACGACTACCCCTAGCGGTCTCTCTCATTGCAGGGAGGTCTGATGACGGATGATGAACCCACCCGGCTCCTGCGCGGGCTGCTGGCGGTCGTCACGGACCTCGACGCCCTGCCTCATGCGGGGCCGGTGGGGCGCGTGATGTTGGCCGCGGCCGTCGCCGGCAGGGGTTGTTCCGATGACGCTTTCGCCTTGGCGGCCTCGATGTCGGGCGAGGCTGTGCGGGAGGTGATCCCCACGATGCTCGACCGCTGCCTGCACGTCCCGGCCTTGCTCACAGCCAAGGTGAACCGGCACCCGCTCGGGATCACCTATAGCGGCATCCGCCTCCCCGGTGAGGCGACGCGGCGGCTGCGGAAGGCGCGCGATGATCTCACCCGGGCCTGACACGACCTCGGGGCCTGGGGGAGGCCAGAACGGACGCGGCCTCCCCCGACCCTCGACCGCGGAGATCCGAGCGGCCGACGGGCGCACCATGGCACCGAGATGGTTGACGGTGGGTTCACGCCAGCCCTGCCCGAGCGTCACCTAGCCCATCGCTCTCTCTCCCCCGAATTCCTTTCTCTCGTGCCGCTGGCGCAGGTCGAGCAGCACTATGGAAATGAAGGTTGGTGGTCGCCATCACGATTTTGCATCCTCCTTCCTGCCGTGCGACCCGGGCGCGGGTCCGGACCCACAACGCCAGCTCGCGCCCGGCGATCGTGACGAGGTTCGGCAGGCTCCGGGCGTAGGACAGCCGGCGTTCCTCGACCCGCACCAGCCCGAGCCGGCGAGCTTCCCGCAGGGCGTTGCGGACAGTGGTGGCACAGACCCCCGCCCTGCCTGCGATGGCGCCGATCGGCAGCCCGCAGCGGCCAGCCTTCGCGGCCTCGGCGATGATGACGGCGAGTGCCGCCGCCTCGCCCATGGTGAAACGGGCCGCGATGGCCGGCGGGAGCCATCCCGAGGCTGTCCAGGACCGGCGGCGCTCCAGGCTGGCCGACGTGCGGGGGCGAGATCCGACGCGCCGTGGCGCCCGGGCGAGCTGCTCCGAGCATGCCCGGCGTGCGGCGATCAGCTCGCACAGCACTCCGGTCTCTTCGTCATCGAGCACGCCGGCGCCATAGGCCTGCCACACGCCCTTCGACAGTGCGTCGAGCCCCGTTAACGGCGCCGCCATCACGGCGCGCCGGCACTCTTCCACGAACATCCTCTGCCCCTCGTCGGGGCCGTTTTCGGGGCGAACGAAGGCGGCCGGGAAAACGACGGTTCCCCCGTTGACACCAAGGGGGTGTCTGACCCATCTTCGCGGTGCGTTTAGCGAAGCGGTCCTACCGTTTTCAGAGGCCTCACCCCTTGCCGGGGGTGGGGCCTCTCTCGTTTCAGCGTCCTAGTCGGCCATCAGTCCTCGCATCACGCTCGACCCGTGAGTCGCGCGACTTCGCATCGAGCCCGCGCAATGCCGGCCCGTCAAGCCGGGACTGTCCGACGCTACTCGTTAACGACTCGCTAACCATCCGCCTCATAGGGTGCCCCGATACGGGCCATCATGGCCCTCGCCACCTCCCCTACGATGGCCGCCCCGATGCTGGACACGAAGGCCACCACGACGGCCCACACCCTGTGGCTCACATATACGGAGCTGGCGGACCGCCTTGGCATCACCGGCGACAGCGCCCGAAACCTCGTGCGTCGGCGCCAGTGGGTGAGGAAGCCCGGCAATGACGGGAGTATGCGCATCGGGGTGCCGAAGGAATATCTCGACGAAAGGGACATGGAGGAGGCCCTCCCCTCCCCTACTGAGCCCCCTATCGACCCCCCTATCGTTGCCACCATTATCCCCCCTATCGAGGTGGACACCGAGGGGGCCACGGTGGCCGCCCTTGAGGCCCACATCGAAACGCTCAAGGAGATCGTCGATCGGGAGCGGGGCAGGGGAGACATCGAACGTGATCGAGCCGACGCTGAACGCGCGCGCGCTGAGGCCGAGCGGGCCCGGGCTGATGAACTCGCGGCGAAGATTGAGCAGCTACGTCACGACGCCGTCACAGCCGGCATGCAGGGCGCCGCCCACGTTGCCAAGGTCGAGGCTGACATCGCCGAGCTGCGCGCCCTCGTCGACACTATGAAGGCCGGGCCCGGGCCGCGGCCCTGGTGGAAGAGGTTGGTCGGATGAGCAAGGCGCTTTTGACCTCCGCCGAGCGGCTGGTGCGGCGCATGGAATTCGTGCCCAGCGCACCTCATGCAGGCATGGCTCGTTATGCCCCCTTCAAGCCGTTCCGGCCCGACATCGCCGAAGCCATCGCGCGCGGCGAATACGCTTTTCAGCAGCTGACGAGCAAGAGGCACACGTATCGCCACCGAGCGATCCTGATGCAGGTCCAGCGAGGGACCCGGACCCGACGGCCCTGAAACGCAGGTCAGTGCTGTTGACCGAAGATCAGCCAGTTGGCGCCGTAACCGAGGCGGCTGAATTCTCTACGCCAGGCGTGCATCGCGTCTGAAAGGATGTCGCTCACGTCCTGCTCTGTCCCGTCTACCTTTCGGATCACGAGGGCCAGGTAGCGGGTGGGCGGCCCACCAATGAAGCTGTGATCGAGGAAAAAGCCGGCGCGGGTGACCGCGGCTGGTCGTTCGCCCGAGATGTGGTCCTTGCGTCTGAGATTGCCGTGCTTGTGGCTGTCGCAGGCGTCACGGATGATCGCGATCGCAGGTTCCTTCAGGCCTAGACGATTGCGGAAGGCGCTCACCTCCCCGGGCCGTCCCTGCGCTATCCACACGATGTCAGCGAGGGCATCGATCTGCGCGATGGAGTTGGCCGCCAAGTGCGTGACGGTGTTGTTCACCCTCCATAGCTCCACAGCGGGCTCGACGTACTCTTTCCGGAACTCGTCTGGCGTCACCGTTTTGCCCTTCCCAATCAGCAGTTGCTAGGAGCCGGTCGACCTCTTTTAACCTCGTCGGAAGCAGGCATCAGCGCGGCGTCACCTGCCTTGGCCTAGGGCGTGAAACTGCACTCGGAAAGCAGGTCCGGGTAGAGGGCCAGAAAGGCCGAAAGCGTCCTTCGGATGGCTTGATAGAGATCAAGCCGGGCGTCGCCTATAATGACCTCGCGACCACCACCAGGATCCACGAGCAAACCGGGCGCTACCTCCAGCGAACCGGCTGTTCCAGGTGGGCGTACCTTGTCTGTCCCGGCGGTGAAAGGCACAGCGTGCGGTTGCCGTGTGGTCGCGTGTTTGGTCCCATTGCAGACCCCACGGACCACATCGAAGCCACCGAACGGAGTCCGGTCTCTCACCGCCGCGTCGACCTGCTCGGCAGCGGTTCGGATCGCGTGCTGGTCAGTCCTCGAAACCCCTGTGAGCACTGCCGTAGCTTCCGCGAGGTGATCGCGTAGATGGTAGACGACAACGGCGGCCAGATAGCCATGCCGGCGCGATGTCGGACAGTCACGGAACTCTTCGACGGTCGGG
>NZ_QYBC01000043.1 GCF_004137085.1 Lichenibacterium ramalinae | reverse complement strand
TTGGTGGGGCAGCCGCCCACCGCCTTGGAGAAGCTCGCCATGTCCTCGAGCCGGCCCCCGACCTGGGCGCCGTAGAGATCGACCGAGGACCGGCCGATCGTGATGACGTCGAGGAGTGGTAATGCGGCCACGATGGTGTCCTCCCGATAGGGCGTCGCGGGTCCGTCCCGCGCGAACGCCCACCCTGTCCCGCGCTCACGTTTTATTGGCCGCTCACCCGCTGGACGCGAGCGGCCGAGTCGCTGTGGACCAAGATATGAAACGTCATTTCTCGACGATGGTCAATCCGGAACATTTATTCTCAACATCCCGTCGGCACCCCGACGTCGGCAGAGAACCTGGCTACCATCCGCGGGTCCACTAGGTGGGATTTCGACGCTCCGCGATGCCCACGGCCAGGGTCATGCTCAGGGCGAGGGTCGCCGACATCGGCCGGAATCCCTCGAAGCTCTGCTCGGCGACCTCGAACCAGATCTTGGCTGCGGGCAGCAGCGGGCTGAACGGGCTGTCGGTAATGGCAACGAGCGGGGTGCCGCGCTCGGCGACGCTTCGCGCGTGGTCGACGGTGGCCGAGGCATAGGGCGTGAAGCTGACGGCGATCGCCGCGTCGGTCGGCCGCGCGAAGGACAGCGTTTCGGGATCGTTGCCTTGTGCCGAACCGACTAGGACGTTCCTAACGCCGAGCTTGCCGAGGGCGTAGTTGAGGTAGGACGTGATCGGGTACGAGCGGCGCTGTCCGATGAGGTAGATCGTGTCGGCCGACGCGAGCAGCGAGATCGCCTCGTCCAGGGCTTCGGGCCGCAGGCGGTCGCGAAGCGTGGCGACCGACTGTTCCGCGGCCGAGGCGAAGCCGTCGAACAGCACACCCGCCTTGGTGACCGGTTCGGAGCAGTTGCGCAGCGCCTCGAGCCGCTCCTGATAGCTCGGGATGCGGTCCCTCAAGCGTTCCCGGAACACGGTCTGCATTTCCGTGAAGCCGCCGAAGCCAAGGGCGTGCGCGAAGCGCACGAGCGCCGAGGGCTGTACCTGGGCGCTCTTGGCGATGCTGGCCGCGGTGCCGAATGCGACATCGTCGGGGTTGGCCGAGGCGAAGGCGGCGATCTGCGCCAGTCGCTTCGGAAGCTTCCGCTTCGGTTCCAGGAGCGCCTTTTGCAGGTCGGCGAACGTCCGCGGCGCGTCGTCGGCTGCCTCACCCCTGACCTCGACATCCATGAAAGCCGCCCCAACCTCGGCCGACCGCCGCGGCGACGTCCGCCGCGCCCCACACTGGAACGACCGCTACGCCCATCATCGGGCCGGGGCCGACACCGTGCAAGAGCGTCGGGTCCGTCCGTCGTCCAGTCGACCCGAGGGGGGCGGGTTCGTGTGCGGCCGGAGGGGAAGGTGCCCGCCTACGGCCCCGTTTCGTGGTGACGTCGCCATCTCGTGACTCGCCGATGGACACGGAGGCGAATGGCACCTCCGCTCGCCACTCCACCACACATTGTCGCTTGACGGTCCGAATGTCGGAATATACGGTCCAACTCAGAATAAAAAACAAACACACGTTCTACGAGGGCAGGAGACCGATGAACGCTTTCAGTCTGAACCACCGCGTGGCGCCTGCTGCCGGCCTGACCGCCTTCTTCGATCTGGCCGTGTCGCTCGGCGTCACCGACGTCGAGGTCCGCAACGAGCTGCCGGGCGTCGCCATCGCGGACGGCACGCCGGCCGAGACGGTGCGGCGCGAGGCTGAGGCGCGCGGGCTGACGATCCTGTCGATCAACGCGCTCTACCCTTTCAACATTTGGACGCCCGAGCGCGCCGAGTCGGCCAGAACGCTCATCGATTATGCCGCGGCCTGCGGCGCGCAGGGCGTGGTCCTGTGCCCGCTCAACGACCCCGCCTATCGGGCGGGTAACGCGGAGCGCCTCGGACGCCTGCGCGAGGCGCTCGCCGCGCTGGCGCCGCTGCTGCGACGAGCAGGCGTCATCGGCCTCGTCGAACCGCTCGGCTTCCCCGAGTCCTCGCTACGGCTCAAGCGCGAAGCGATGGAGGCCATCGACGCGGTCGGCGAGGCTGGAACCTTCAAGCTGGTCCATGACACGTTCCACCACCACGTCGCGGGGGAGACGGAGTTCTTCCCCGGGCACACCGGCCTCGTCCACGTCTCGGGCGTGGTCGACGAGGGCTTGTCTCGCGACGCCATGAAGGACGCGCACCGCGTGCTCGTCGACGCTGGGGACCGCCTCGACAACCTGGGCCAGATCCGTGAGCTTGTCGCCGGAGGCTACGCCGGGCCGCTGTCCTTCGAGCCCTTCGCCGACAGCGTGTCGAACGCGGCCGACATCAGATCCCTGCTCGCTGACAGCATGACCGTCCTGCGGCAGGCCGAGGCAGACCCGGCCCGCTGACGGTGCCGGGCGAAGCGGGAACGACAGACGCCCGGGCCACGGGCGCGGAAGAACGGCGACATCGGCCCTGGAGGCCGTACCATGAGGAGGAACGCGATGAAGGCACGTTTTCTGATGACGGCAGCGCTTACGGCGCTGACGATCGCTGGCTGGGCGCACGCCGCCTCGGCCACCACCATCGGGGTCTCGATGGACAAGTTCGACGACAACTTCCTGACCAGCGTGCGCAACGCCATCACTGATGAGGCCAAGGCGAAGGGCGTCACGCTGCAGGTCGAGGACGCCAACGACGACACCGGCAAGCAGATCAGCCAGATCCAGAATTTCATCGCCCAGAAGGTCGACGCCATCATCGTCAACCCGGTCGACACCTCGGCGACGCCGAAAATGACGCAGCTCGCCACCGCGGCGAAGATCCCGCTCGTTTACGTGAACCGCAAGCCGGAGGACAAGACGCTGCCGAGCAACGTCGCCTTCGTGGGCTCCGACGAGAAGGTGTCGGGCACGTTGGAAGCCGAGGAACTGATGAAGTGCCTGGGCGGCAGGGGCAACATCGTCGTGATGGAGGGCCAGCTATCCAACAACGCTGCGCTCGACCGCACCGCCGACGTCGAGGCCGTGGTGGCCAAGAACCCGGACGTCAAGATCGTGGAGAAGCAGACGGCTGAGTGGGACCGCAACAAAGCCATTGACCTGATGAATAACTGGATCACCACGGGCACCAAAATTAACGGCGTCGCGGCCAACAACGACGAGATGGCGATCGGCGCGATCCTGGCGATGAAGCAGGCGGGCGTCGATCCCAAGAAGGTGTGCGTCGGCGGCATTGACGCCACGGCCGATGGTCTCGCCGCGGTGCAGAGCGGCGACCTCTTCGTCACGGTCTTCCAGAACGCCAAGGGCCAGGGCAAGGGCGCGGTCGACACGGCGCTGTCGCTGATCAAGGGCGACAAGGTGCCGTCCTTCGTCGACGTACCCTTTGAGAAGGTCACCAAGGACAACTTCAAAAAGTACATGAGCAACTGACCCGGCCGCCCCGCAACGAGCGCATCCGGCGCGGGGCACCGGCATCAACATCGCGCATCTTCGAAAGGGCGTAAACATGACGGTACGCATCGGCGTCATCGGCGTCGGCATGATTGGGCAGGACCACATCCGCCGGCTGACGCAGGTCCTGGCGGGGTCCGACGTGGTGGCGGTGGCCGACACGGACGCGGCCCGCGCCCGCGACGTCGCGGGCGGCCTTGCCGGCGCCACGGCCTACGCTACCGGCGAGGAGCTGGTCGCCGCGCCCGAGGTCGACGCCGTGCTGGTCTGCTCCTGGGGGCCGAGCCACGAGCAGTACGTCACGGCGGCTATCCGGGCCGGGAAATGGGTGTTCTGCGAGAAGCCGCTCGCCACGACCGAACAGGCCTGCCTCAACATCCTCGACGCCGAGGTCAGCCACGGCAAACGCCTCGTCCAGGTCGGCTTCATGCGCCGCTATGACCCCGCCTACCGCGCCCTCAAAGCCTCGATCGACGGCGGCGAGATCGGCGCCCCGCTCATCTTCCATTCGGGTCACCGCAACGCTTCCGTGCCGTCGCACTACACCGCCGACATGGCCATCGTCGACACGGCCGTGCACGACATCGACGTCGCGCGCTGGCTGCTCGACGACGAGGTGGTCGAGACGATGGTGGTGACGCCGCGCAAGTCCGGCCGGGGCGGCCCCCTTCAGGATCCGCTCCTCATCATGCTGCGCATGCGCGGCGGCGCCATCGTGAACATCGAGACGAGCGTCAACATCGCCTATGGCTACGACATCCGCGGCGAGGTCGTAGGCGAGACCGGCACGGTCGAACTGGCCGAGTCCGCCACTGTGCTGGTCAAGCGTCAGGGCGTGGTGAACGCCCGGGTGCCCGAGGACTGGCGCGAGCGATTCATCCGCGCCTACGACATCGAATTGCAGGACTGGGTCGATAACTGCCGCCGGGGCACCTGCGGCGGCCCGTCGAGCTGGGACGGCTACGCTGCGACGGTGGTGACGGACGCGGGCCTCGCCGCGGCCAAGTCCGGCGGTTGGGCGCCGGCGACCCTACGCGATAAGCCGATGATCTACGGCTGAGGGGCCACCGGCGGCGCCGGGGGGTGTCGGGGCGACACGTGGGACCGGCAACCGAACGCCGGCTCGAAGGGGGAGAGATATGATGAGAGTGAAAACCCGCGTGATCGGAATGGCGTGCGCGGCCGCCCTTGGCTGCGGCTCGGCCCATGCGACCACCATCGGCGCGTCGATTCCCCACTTCGACGAGAACTTCCTGACCCTGATCGTCAGCGCCATGAAGGTGGAGGCGCAGAAGACCGGCACGACGGTCGAGTTCGAGGACGCCGCTGGTGACACCGACCGACAACTCAGCCAGGTGCAGAACTTCGTCTCCCAGCACGTCGACGCCATCGTGGTCAATGCTGTCGACTCCTCTGCCACGGGCAAGATGACGGAGGCGGCCACGGCGGCCCACATCCCGATCGTCTACGTCAACCGCGGTCCCGACGCCGCGACGCTGCCGCCCGGCGTGTCGTTCGTGTCCTCCGACGAGCACGTGTCGGGCCGCCTACAAGGCGAGGCCCTCGCGAGACTTCTCGGCGGCAAGGGCAACGTCGTCATCATGGAGGGCGAGCTGTCCGATCATGCGACGCGCCTGCGCACCGAAGGGGTCGAGAAGGTCGTGGCCGCCCACCCGGACATGAAGGTCATCGCCGTGCAGCCGGCCGAATACAGCCGCTCGAAGGCGATCGACCTGATGAACAACTGGCTGTCGACGGGCGACCACATCGACGCCGTGGCGGCCAACAACGACGAGATGGCGATCGGCGCCATCCTGGCCCTGCAGGCGGCCCACCTCGATCCGAAGAGCGTCGTGGTGGCGGGCGTCGACGCGACGCCGGACGGGCTCGCCGAGATGGCGAAGGGCCGCCTCGCCGTCACAGTGTTCCAGGACGCCAAGAGCCAGGGCCGCGTCGCTGTCGATACGGCGCTGGGGATGGCCCGCGGCGAGGCGGTTCCGAGCCACGTCGACGTGCCCTTCGAGCTCGTCAAGCCGGACAACATGAAGGACTACGTCGGGCGCTGAGGCGCGTCGCGCTCACTTCCTCACCTGAGGTCACCCCCATGAAGCACACGCTCGACCCCCACATGTTCCGGCACCTGTCCCTCGAGGACACCTGCCGGAAGGTCGCCGATCTCGGCTACGACCACGTCGAGCTGTCGCCGCGGCCGGACTTCCTGTCGTGGTGGACGAGGCCCAAGGTCTACCCGGAGCGCGTCAGGACCTTCAAGAAGGCGCTGAAGGACCACGGCGTCGGCCTCGCCACCCTGCAGCCGATGTACCGCTGGGCTAGCCCATATTCCGACGAATGGGAGGTGGCGATCGACAATTGGAAGCGGGCGATCGAAATCGCGGTCGAGATGGAATGCCCGATGCTCGTGTCTGAGTTCGGGCGCGGTGGTTCGCCCGACCGGAGCTTGGTGGACCGTTCCGGCCTGCACCGGCCCGAAACCTGCGAGGGGCAGTTCTTCCGCGCCATGGACCTCTTGGTGCCCATTCTGGAGCGGGAGGGCCTCGTGCTGTCGCTCGAAGCGCATCCAGAGGACTGGATCGAGGAGATCGCCCCGGCGGTCGACATCATCCGGACGATCGACTCGAAGGCCGTGCGTGCCTCCTTCATCGCGCCCCACACCTTCTTCTACGGCCCCGACATGGTCGCCAACTTGCGCGCCACGGCGGGCCTGCTCACCCACGTCCGCCTCGCCGACACCTACGACCATAACAAGTCCTCGCAGCTCCGTTATATCGTCAACCCGCCGGGCTCGAAGGTGCGCGTGCATCAGCACACCGACTTCGGCCAGGGCGAGATCGACTGGAACCTGTTCTTCTCGACGCTCGGCGACATGAAGTTCGACGGAGTCCTGTCTAACTGCGTGTTCGCCTGGGAGGACCGATACGAGGACAGCGCACGCTTCATGTTGTCCGAAACCAAGAAGTATGTTGAAAAGTACTGGACTAGGGTCGACTGATCGCTGATCCTCGACTCAAGATACGCGCCACGCGCACCGGGAGGGCTTCATGCTGAGTCCACAAACGTTCAAGCTCGTGCGGGAGTCGGGCGCGATCCCGGGTGCCGACTACCTGCTGGAGGTGGACAACGTCCGCAAGGAGTTCCCCGGCGTGGTGGCGCTCGACGACGTGTCCCTGCGCATCCGCCGCGGCTCCGTCCATGCGCTGATGGGGGAGAACGGCGCGGGCAAGTCCACGCTGATGAAGATCATCGCCGGCGTGTACCAGCCCGACGCCGGCACGCTCCGCCTCAAGGGCAACGACATACGCATCGCATCCCCGCTCGATGCCTTGGAGGCCGGGATCGCCATGATTCATCAGGAGCTCAACCTGATGCCCTTCATGACCGTGGCCGAGAACATCTGGATCCGCCGCGAGCCGCTGCGCTACGGCTTCGTCGACCACCGCGAGATGAACCGGCGCACCCGAGCCCTGTTCGACCGGATCGGCATCGACGTCGACCCCGCCTCCGAGGTGCGCGACCACTCGGTGGCCACACGCCAGATGATCGAGATCGCCAAAGCGGTGTCCTACGAGTCCGACGTGCTCATCATGGACGAGCCGACATCGGCCCTGACCGACCGCGAGGTCGACCACCTGTTTCGCATCATCGGCGACCTCAGGGCCCAGGGGAAGGGCATCGTCTACATCACACACAAGATGAACGAGCTGTTCACCATCGCGGACGACGTGTCGATCTTCCGCGATGGCCGCTACATCGCCACACACCCGGCGAAGGACCTGAACCGCGACCAGGTCATCCAGATGATGGTGGGGCGCGAGATCACCCAGATGTTCCCGAAGGAGCCGGCCGTCATCGGCGAGGTAATCCTGTCCGTGCGCGACCTCGCGCTGGAGGGCGTGTTCTCGGGCGTCTCGTTCGACCTGCGCCGCGGCGAGATCCTTGGCCTGGCGGGGCTCGTCGGCTCGGGCCGCACCAACGTCGCCGAGACGATCTTCGGCGTGACCCCGGCCACGGGCGGCGAGATCCGGCTCGACGGGAAGCCGGTCACGATCGGCAGCCCGCGCGACGGCATGCGGGCCGGCATGGCGCTGCTCACCGAGGACCGCAAGGACACGGGCTGCTTCCTGATGCTCAGCGTCGGCGAGAACATGGAGATGGCGGTGCTCACCCACCGCTACGTCAAGGCCGGCTTCGTGGACCAGGGTGCGGTCGACACCGAATGCGGCAAGATGAAGGATGCCATGCGGGTCAAGACGCCGAACCTCGCCGAGCGCATCGAGAACCTGTCGGGCGGCAACCAGCAGAAAGTGCTGATTGGCCGCTGGCTCCTGACCAACCCCAAGATCCTGATCCTCGACGAGCCGACGCGCGGCATCGACGTCGGCGCCAAGGCCGAGATCCACCGCCTGATCTCGCGTCTCGCCGGCCAGGGCGTGGCCGTGATCATGATCTCGTCGGAACTGCCCGAGGTGCTGGGCATGAGCGACCGCGTCGCGGTGATGCACCAGGGGCGGCTGACCGGCATCCTCGACCGCACGGAGGCAGACCAGGTGTCGGTGATGCGGCTTGCCGCCGCGTGAGGGGACGCGTGAGACAGCCACGGACGTCGAAGCGACGATGAGGGGCAGCGATAAGCCCCGCCACAGGGACGGGAAACGGGACCATGACGGAACCACTGACCAACACGATCGCGATGGCGGAGCGCAAGGTTGGGCGCCGCCGCCTGCCCAACGAACTCGGCATCGTGCTGGTTCTGATCGGCATAGCGCTGTTCTTCGAGGCCGTCGGCTGGGGCGTGCGCGGGCAAAGCTTCCTCGGAAACCCGCAGCGCCTGCTGGTGATGATCCTGCAGGTGTCCATCGTCGGGCTGATCGCCATCGGCGTCACGCAGGTCATCATCACCGGCGGCATCGACCTGTCGTCGGGCTCGGTCCTGGCGGTGTCGGCCATGGTGGCGGCCTCGCTGGCCCAAGAGCCGGGCTACGCCCGTGCGGTGTTCCCGGCCCTCACCGGCCTGCCCTTCGTCATCCCCTTGCTGTGTGGACTCGTGATCGGCGGGATCGCGGGCGTCATCAACGGGTCGTTGATCGCCATCACGGCCATCCCGCCCTTCATCGCCACCCTCGGCATGATGGTGACCGCGCGCTCGGTGGCGCAACTCTACACGCGCGGTCAGCCCATCTCCATGCTGGCCGACAACTACACCTGGATCGGCTCTGGCGCCGTGCCGGTGTTCATCTTCCTCGCCGTGGCGGTGATCTTCCACGTGGCGCTGCGCTACACGCGCTACGGCAAGTTCACCTACGCGATCGGCGCCAACGCGCAGGCTGCGCGGGTCAGCGGCATCAACGTGCGCCGGCACATCATGCTGGTCTACACCATCGCCGGCACCCTGTCGGGTCTCGCCGGCCTTGTCACCTCGGCGCGCGCCGCCTCGGGCCAGGCCTCGATGGGCACGGGCTACGAACTCGACGCCATCGCAGCCGCGGTGATCGGCGGCGTGTCGCTGGCGGGTGGCGCGGGCCGCATCTCGGGCACGGTGATCGGCACGCTGATCCTGGGCGTGATGACCTCCGGCTTCACCTTCGTAGGCATCGACGCCTACGTGCAGGGCATCGTCAAAGGCGTCATCATCGTGGCGGCGGTGGTAATCGACCAGTACCGCCAGAGCCGCCGCAGAAAAGCGTGACGTCCGTTTCGACACCGGTCCGGCATCGCCCCCGTCGGCGTGCTTGAGCCGATCGCTCGGCATCGGCTTAGGTCGATCACGCGCGAAGGCCGGCCCTCTCGGGTGTGGAGTTCTGAAGGTCGAGCGTCATCGAGCGGCACGTCGAAACGCTTCCGGCCGGGCGACGGAAATGCAGACGAACCTTCATCGCGCCACGTCGCACCGGCGGCGGGGCGCGTTCACGCTTGCCAGCGTGTCATTCAGCCGCGGGGTCAGATGTTCTCGGACAAGCACAGCTCGAACCTCAGGTGCGGGCCGGCCGGCGGTGGTTTTTTCCCGTCGAGGCGATCGAGCATTGCCGCAACGACAGTGCGCGCCACTTCGGCGAGCGGCGTCGCGATGACGATGTCGATCGTTCCGTCGAGCAGGGCTTCCCGCGTTTCCGTGAACAGGTCCATCGCCACAACGACGATGTGGCGTGCCGGCGGACTGTCGCGCAGTGCCGCGATGATGCCCTCGATCCCGCCGCCGGGAACGTAGAGGCCGGTGAGGTCGGGCTTGCGCTTGAGTAGGTCCAGCATCGCTTCCTGGGCGAAGTGCGGGTCCTCGAAGCTCGCCAGGGGCTCCAGCATCTTCAGCCCGGGCGCGTGTTCGCGCAGGTAGGCTCGAAAACTGATCTCGCAGAGTTCGTGGCCAAGGTAGCGGTGGCTGCCGACCACGATGCCGACGTCGCCCATCCCGCCCGCCAGTCGGACCATGACCCAGCCGGCGGTGCGCCCGGCCTTGCGATGGTCGATGCCAAAGTAGCCGGCCCGCGCCTCCGTGCCCAGGTCCGACAGCAGGGTGTAGACCGGTTTGCCCGACGCCGCGAGCCGGTCCACGGCGGCGCTGACCCTGGGATGGTCCGCCGCCACGATACCCAACGCGTCGCAGCGCTCGCCCAGTCGCGCGACCCGCTCGGCCACGCTGGCCGGCGTCAGATCCTCCATGTGCTCGACCATCGGCCTGTGCCGCCCGAGCGCAGGATCGGTCGTGGCCCGCACCAACTCGGCGGCGAGGTCCCGGTACACCTCCGTCCCGCGGCGCTGCAGAAGGAAGCCGAGCCGCCGCTCGGGCCGCATCGCGTCGACCCGGTTGGCCAGGAGCCTCGCTGCGTGGAAGCCGACCGCCTCCGCGGCGTCCCGCACCCGACGTGCCGTCTCGGCCCGCACGGGCGCGCGCCGGTTCAGCACGCGGTCCACCGTGGCGGCGCTGAGCCCGGCCTCGCGCGCCACGTCGGCCAGGGTGGCGCGCGGTGAGGCCACGAATTTGACAGTTTCTTGCATGCTGGAGTGAGGTGAGATGACGGATCTGAGAGGATCGATCATGCCTGTATTGAGGCCTGGGCGGAAGTCCCATACGACCGGTGCGGGACGATCGGGGACGAGACGAACCGTGTCCGGGACAAGGGGGGCGGCATGGCTTTTACAGGGACGCGACGCGACTACGGGCTGCTCGGCCTCGACGCCAAGGCGGCGGTCGAGAACGGGCTCGCGTCGGCCAAGTGGTACTCCTGCCCGATCGGCCGCAAGGAGCTTAAGGAGTTCATGAGGCGCAGCGACGGCCCGGCGCTGCGCGACACGGCGCTGTGGTTTGGCCTCCTCGCCTTTAGCGGCGGAGCCGGTGTCGCTCTTTGGGGCTCGTGGTGGGCCGTCCTGCCCTTCGCGGTCTATGGCGTACTTTACGGGTCGGCCTCCGACTCGCGCTGGCACGAGTGCGGCCACGGCACGGCCTTCAAGACGCGCTGGATGAACGACGTCCTCTACAACGTCGCGAGCTTCATGGTCTTCCGGGAACCGACCATCTGGCGCTGGAGCCACACGCGCCACCACACTGACACGGTCATCGTGGGGCTCGACCCCGAGTTCAACGTGATGCGCCCGGCGGACGTGCTGGCCATCCTGCTCAACGTCTTCGCCTTCAAGAACGTCGTTCTAGGCTTCAAGCAGCTGGTGCTCCACGCTTCCGGCCGGGTCGACGCCGAGGAGGCCACTTTCATTCCCGACATGGAGCGCCCGAAGGTGTTCCGCACGGCGCGGATCTGGCTCGCGCTTTTCGCCCTCGTAGTCCTGGCTTGCGTCCTGACGCACAGCGTCCTGCCCGCCATGCTCATCGGGTTGCCGACGATGTATGGCGCCTGGCTTCAGCTGCTGTTCGGGCTGACGCAGCATGCCGGCCTCGACGAGGACGTGCTCGATCATCGGCTCAACAGCCGCACTGTGATGATGAACCCGGTGTTTCGCTTCCTCTACTGGAACATGAACTACCACATCGAGCACCACATGTTTCCCATGGTGCCCTACCACGCGCTACCCCGGCTGCACGAGGTCATCAAACACGACTGCCCGAAGCCTTATCCGAGCCTCTACGCCGCGTTCGCCGAGATCATCCCGGCTGTGCTGCGGCAGGCGAAGGACCCGACATACTTCGTCCGGCGCGAGTTGCCGTCGCGCGCCAAGCCGCTCGACCTGCAGCCGGCGGGTCCGGGCATGGTGGCGGCCGAGTAGGCGCGCCTGCCCATCACAGACTGCGGGGCCGGGGAGCCCCGCCCATCATGACGCGATCGAGGGAGGATGACATGGCCTGGGTGCGAGCCTGCGCGACGGACGAGATCGACGAGGAGGACGTGGCGCGCTTCGACCAAGGGGACCGGACTTTTGCGATCTACCACAGTCCCGAGGACGCCTTCTATGCTACCGACGGCCTGTGCACCCACCAGGCGATCCACCTCGCCGACGGGCTGGTAATGGACCACACGATCGAGTGTCCCAAGCACAACGGCCGCTTCGACTACCGCGACGGTAAGGCGCTCGGCGCCCCCGTCTGCGTCAACCTCCGCACCTATCCCGTGAAGGTCGAGGACGGGGTGGTCCTCGTCGACGTCGGGTGACGGGCGCGGTGGACGCCGCCGGAGCCGGCGGAATGGTCGTGGTCGGTGCCGGGGAGGCCGGAGCCCGTGCGGCCTCGGCCCTGCGCGAGCGGGGCTACGACGGACTCGTGACCCTGGTGGGCGACGAGCCCCACGCTCCCTACGAGCGGCCGCCTTTGTCGAAGGCCGTGATGGCATCGGACGACGAGGCGCCCCCTGTCATCCTCGACGAGGGCAAGCTCGCGGCCCAGCGCATCGCGCATCTCGCCGGCGCCCGCGCGACCCACATCGACCGCGACGCGCGCGTCCTTCACCTCGCGGACGGCCGCGACCTGCCCTACGCCAAGCTTCTGATCGCCACCGGCGCGGGCCCGCGGCGCCTGCCCGTCCCCGGGGCGGACGGGCCACACGTCCTCACTCTCCGCACCTTCGCCGACGCCCTGGCGCTCCGTGCCCGGCTCGTGCCCGGATGCCGGTTGACGGTGGTGGGCGGCGGCTTCATCGGGCTCGAAGTGGCGGCCGCCGCGGCGGCGCGGGACTGCGCCGTGACGCTGGTGGAGGCGGCGCCCCGCATCCTCATGCGCGGCGTGCCGACCGCCGTCGCCGACCGCGTGGCTCGGCGCCACCTCGCAGCCGGCGTCGACCTCCGCACCGGCTTCGGCATCGCGGGCCTTGAAGCGCGGCCGAACGGCGTGGCGCTGCTCCTGGTCGACGGCACCCAGATCCTGTCCGATGCCGTCGTGGTCGGCATCGGCGCCGTCCCCGAGACACGCCTCGCCGAGGCGAGCGGCCTCGCGGTCGAGAACGGCGTACGTGTCAACGCGCAGCTTCGCACCGAGGACCCGAACATCTTCGCCGCCGGCGACTGCTGCTCCTTCCCACACCCGCTCTACGGCGGGCGCCGTATCCGTCTGGAGGCGTGGCGCAATGCGCAGAACCAGGGCGCGCTCGCGGCCGCCAATATGCTCGGGGGATCGGAGGCCTACGCGGCCGTGCCGTGGTTCTGGTCCGATCAATACGACGAGACGCTGCAGGTGGCCGGCCTGTCCGACGAAGCGGTCGACACGATCGAGCGCGACCTCGGCGCCGGCCGCCTGTTCTTCTGCCTCGCCGCGGACGGTCGGCTGGTGGCAGCGAGCGGCGTCGGGCCGAACGGCGTCATCGCGCGCGACATCCGCCTGGCCGAGATGATGATCGCCCGCCGGGCCTGTCCCGACCGGGTCGCGCTCGCGTCGCCGAGTGTGAAACTGAAGGCGCTGCTGGCGGCCTGATCGGGGCCGGCGAGCCCGAGAGGAGGACGAGGTGGAGACGACGACATTCCCCCGGACCGACCGGCAGGTCGGCCGCCTGGGCTTCGGCGCGATGGGCTTCGCCGGCTGGTTCGGAGACCAGCCTGAGGCCGACCACGTCCGAGCGCTGCACTACGCGCTCGACCACGGCGTGACCCTGATCGACACGGCGCGGGCCTATGGCGAGTCCGAGCGCATCGTCGGCGCTGCGTTGAAGCAGTGGCGCGGTTCGGCGCCCTTCGTGGCCACGAAGGTGCAGGGGCTCGGCGGCCAGCCGCAATGGGGCACGCCGGTGCCGGTCGAACTGTCTTTCCCCAAGGGACAGGTAATACGGAACTGCGAGGACAGCCTGCGAACCCTGGGCATCGACGCTATCGACTGCCTTCAGCTCCATACCTATTGGGCGACCTGGGGGACGCGGGGCCACTGGCTCGACGAGATGCGGGAACTGAAGCGCCGCGGAATGGTGCGGACGATCGGGGTGTCGGTGCCGGACCACCGCTCGGACATGGTGCTGCCGCTGGTGATGTCGGGCGAGATCGATGCCGTGCAGACGGTGGTCAACATCTTCGACCCGACGGCGCTTGAAGTGCTGGTGCCGTTCTGCCAGGAGCACGACGTCGCCGTATTGGCCCGCTGTATCTTCGACGAGGGTGGGCTGACGGGCTTCCTGCAGGAGAATACGGTGTTCCCGCCGGGAGACTTCCGCGACGGCTACTTCGACGCCACGGTGCCCCGCTCGGCCTACATCGCCAAGGTGGACGCCCTGCGCCGCTACGTCCCCGAGCATGCCGGCTCGCTCGCTGCCCTGGCGCTGAAGTTCGCCCTCCACCGTCCCGGCATCACCGCGGCCCTGACCTCCATGCACGACGTCGGCTACGCCGCCATGAACATCGACGCCGTCGACGAGCCGCCGCTCGACGAGGAGGTGTTCCGGTCGCTGATGTTCCGGCACCGGTTCATCAAGAATTACGCCAACTTTAAGAACTTTGGGTATGGCAGTGCCGTCGGCTGATCCGGTCCGCTGGGCGGACCTGCACCGCGAGGAGTTCGAGGCGCGGCTCGCCGCGTGCCCGGTCGTCTACCTGCCGCTGGGGCTCTGCGAGCCGCACGGACATGTGGCGCCCTTCGGGCTCGACACGATCAAGGCCGACCACCTCTGCGAGGAGGCCGCTCGACGCTTCGGCGGCATCGTGGCGCCCACCATGGGCTACCACGTCCATGAGACGGGCTATCACGCGCCCTGGCTCCACGACGTAATGGAGGGGGCGAACCCTCGGCTCGGGGGACTGCCGCCGCACGTCGTTCTGGAGTGCTTCCTGTACCAGCTCAGGGCCTTCGCCAACGCCGGCTTCACGCGCGTCGTCGCGGTGTCGGGGCACCACGGCGGAAACCAGGCGGACCTGAGGCGCGTAGCCCGCGAGTTCGCCCGCGACGTGCCGATGGCGTTCTCCGTTTGCAGCGACCCGGAACTCGTCCAGGACTGCTATGCCGGCGACCACGCCGGGCGGTACGAGATCTCGCAGTTGCTCTTTATCCGGCCGGACCTCGTCCGAATGGACCGAGCGGGCCGCGCCGCTTCGCAGGCCGACGGCGGACGCTTCGCCCAGAACCCCGACGCGGTCGAGGCGACGGGCGATGAAGGGCGCGCCATCATCGAAGCGTCCCTGACAGAGTTGGGGCTGCGTGTCGCGCGGCTGCGCGATGCTGCCCCGCGCCGGCCCGGCCCTTTCCTGCCTTTGGCAGCCATGGAACCGATCTGGCACCGGATCGTGGCCGAACGCGATAGTTGGCTGACCCTGAACCTGTGAGGCAGGCTTTCTCGGCGGAACTGCGCATTCCCGGATGTCCGGCTTCGACACCCGCTCGCTCCAGAGCGGCTGTGCCGCTTTCCACCCGATTACGCCATTCGGTAAGATGCCGGGCGGCAACCCCGAAGACCGTTCTTCGAGAGAAGAAACACCGCCTGCCGGTGCTGTGCGGTGGACGGCATCGCTGCAGCACGTGCCGCGATCCCTCAAAAACCTCACAGGTCAGCACCGGAATGGAGCCCGTAGGAGCCCTCGTGACGAATAGTCGGAGCGGCCCCTGCAGTCTGAGGGCGACGTTGGTGCAAGTCGGTCCGTCGCAGGACCGCAGGCGTTCGACGCACTCGCTGTTTGGCGCGATGGCGAAGACGTTGCCGAGCGCAGCATGCGCCACCAGGAGGCGCCCGTCCGGCGCCATGGCGAGACCCTTGTCAGGCGCCACGGTAAACCCATCCGGCGGCGCCACGAGGAACCCATCCCCCCTGCGTAGCAGGGAGTGCAGCGAT
>NZ_QYBC01000042.1 GCF_004137085.1 Lichenibacterium ramalinae | reverse complement strand
GATCAGGTTTCAGCACCCTCCTGGAATCATCTCAGCCCAGGCCACTCAACCTCTCGTGCCCTTATCGGACGGACACTGAGCCACAACGACGTCGATCTCGGCGGCTTCGATCGCCGCCGCTTCGGCGAGGTTCGTCGCGGTCGCCATGGTCGTCATGCCGGCCTGCCGGAAGGCGTCCAGGTGAGCGGGCGTCGGTAGGCCGAAATGGAAGCTGACGATCGCTGGACACTCTTCGAGCAGCACCTGATGCGCCTCCTCATCGTGGAGGAAGCTCTTGTAGATCTCCTGCAACGTCGTCGGTGCTTCCGCACCGAACTCGGCGAACAGCGGCGCGAAATGCGCAAGCCAAGCCGCCTCGCGCGCAACATCCCGCGGTGCGGACGCATGACAGAAGACGTTCACGTTGAACGGTCGATCGGTCAGGGCTCGCGTCTCCTGGATCATCGCCCGGGCCTGGTCGGCAGTGCTGGCTCCAATGCCGAGGGAACCGAGACCGCCAGCGTTCGACATGGCTGCTGCCAACGCTGGCGTCGACACGCCCGCCATGGGCGCCTGGACGATCGGCATGGGCAGGCCGAACAGACGGGCGGGATCGAATCTGGTCATCGTCATTCTCCATTCGCGAACAGGAATTAAAAATTATTCTTATATGTAGAATAATACGGCAAGAAACTTTCGTGTCGGAGAACGCCATGGACCTCGCTTCGCTCGCGGTTTTCCGCACCGTCGCTCAGCAACAGAGCGTGACGCGCGCCGCCGAAATGCTCGGGCGCGTGCCGTCCAACGTCACGACCCGGATCCAGCAACTTGAGGCCGAGATCGGGGTCCCGCTCTTCCAACGATACAAGAAGCGCATGGCGCTCACGGCTGAGGGGACGGCCTACCTGGATTACGCCGACCGCATCCTGAACCTCGCCGAAGAGGCTCAGCAGGTCGTCAGTCCGTCCGGCCCCGCAGGCGTCCTGCGGGTCGGGTCCATGGAGGCGACGATCGCGACGCGGCTGCCCGTCCCCCTGGCTCGATTCAACGAGACATGGCCGCAGGTAACCATCGACCTGTCGACAGCACCGACCCGCCCGCTCATCGAGTCGCTGCTCGCGCGTCGGATCGACTGCGCGCTGATCGCGGTGCCCGAGGGCGACTGGTGGCTGTCCTCGGACGAGATCCACAAGGTGCCGGTGTTCCGAGAGGAGCTGGTGCTGGTGCTGCCGCCCGGGCACCCTGATGTCCACCGGGCTGACGACATCAAGCCGTGGTCGCTCGCGGCTTTTGGACTTGGCTGCACGTACCGCATGTTGGCCGAGGAGTGGGTGAGGGGCTTCGGCACCCGGCCCACGCAACTGCGCATCCAGGAGATCAAGTCCTATCACGCCATGATCGCCTACACGGCGGCAGGGTCGTGCTTCTCCGTCCTGCCACGCAGCGTTCTCGATCTGGTGCCGGACGCCTCAGAGTTCACCGTCAGGACCCTGGCTGTCGTGGATACCTATCTCGCGTCCAGGCCCGGCTTCGCGACGCCGGCCTTCAACGAGTTCCGCACCACGCTGGCGGCGTTCTCCAACATCGAGACTGACGTCCATGCGCCGGCCTGAACGACTGGCGAGCATCGCCGCCGCTCCGTTGGAGCGCGTCAACGGCGAGATCAAGCGCCGGACCGACGTCGTCGGCCTCTTCCCCAATGAGGACGCCATCAAGCGCCTCGTTGGCGCCATCCTGCTCGAGCAGAACGATGAGTGGGCTGTCCAGCGCTCACGTTACATGACGCTGGAAAGCATCGCCCCGAGCGGCCGACGATGACACCGTCAGCCTGCCCACCATGGCAAGCTGATCGTCCCGGCTCAAGCCGGTGACCGTGGTGACCCTCCCAGGACCTACACCACGCTCAGGGACATGATCCGCAGATGTTCAAACAGGTCGCCTATCGGAGCTGAACGACCTCGCTCGCCGCCCTCGTTCGTCCTTTCGGCGCCATGGCCCGAACAGCCGCGACGTCGACCGGCGACGTCGCGAGCGACGCGGCCGCCGCCATGGCGTCGACTAGGGAACGGCATTCGGCTTCACCCGTCGCCAGCAGTCTCCGGAAGGGTCGGACGCGCGATAGGGACCAGAGCATGGCCGCCACCGCCCATGTCGGGCTGCGTTGGAGGCGCCTCTTCGTCTTCGGGTAGACTTCGTGCCCGAGTGCCTGGATCAGCGCGAAGCTCGCACGCAGGCCGCGCGCCAGCGTGAGGGCCTGCCCCCAGGATGCACCGCTCCCGCGCCGCTCGCCGGCGATCGACACGCTCTCGAAGGCCACGCACAGCGGGGCGTGGCAGCGCAGCCAAAGGGGCATGTCGGGTTCCAGAGCCGCGGGCAGACCGGCCGCGTTGAACAGGTCGACCCAGCGCTGCCGGTCCATGATGGTCCTTTGGCCGCCCGTGCCGACCTTGGCGTCGAGCCTGCCGTCGGCGGTCAGCATCGCCTGCACGAACGGCATGCCGAACGAGCACCTCTCGTCGCCGATCGCCTCGCGCAGCCGCTCGGGATCGAAGGTGTTGAACATGAATTGGATGCCAGTGGCCGCGCTGCGCCGCAGGGCGGGCAGCAGCGCGTCGGCCTGGTGGGCCAGCAGCGTGACGATCACGAGGTCGTAGGGCACTGCCTCGTCGAGCCGGCTGGCGACCTGCACGCCCGCCCGCTCGCCCTTGACGTCGACGATCACGCGATCGCGCTCCATTTGCTGCAGACGGGGAGAACCCGGCCTCGCCACGACGGTGACGTCATGCCCGCCGGTGCGCACCAGGTGGAACGCGAGGGCGCTGCCGATCTTGCCGGCGCCGAGGACAGCGATTCTGAGCGACGCGACGGAGCTGGGCATTGAGGGTGCTGGCATGGAAAGCTCGGTCCTGGATGTCGTAGGAGTCTGCGCCCGGTCCGGGCGGACGCGCCATCCCGAACCCCGCTCCTTTCGCCGGCGCTTCCAGCGCCGTCCCGGCACCGACCGGCGCCGGTCCGCCCGCCTCGACGAGCGTCGCGATGCGGACGTCGCCGGCGTCCATGGCCCAGCTGGACCGGTTCGGCAAGGGGCGGGTGCATCACGGCGTCCGCCCTCGCAAGTCCTCCTATCGCGGCGCGTCGTCGGGAGGGGCCGGGATCCCGAAGGCGTTCAGCATCGAACACACGAGGTGGTAGCAGCCCGACAGCACCACCATGTCGACGAGGCCCTTGCGGCCGAAGGCGCTCTCGGCGACGCGGTACGTTTCGTCGTCGACGCGACGCTCGCTCGCCAACTGCCGCGTGAAACGCTGCGCGACCCGCTCCTCGTGGCTCAGGTCGTCCGCCGGTTCGCCGCCGGCCAGCGCCCGCACGGCCTCCTTCGACAGTCCGGCCCGGCGCGCGACGGCCGAATGTGCGTAGAGCTCGTAGGGGGCCTGCCAAACGGAGCCGACGGTGAGGATCACCACCTGCCGGACGCGCTCGCTCAAGGCGGTGCGCTTCCCCTCCTCGTTTTGGAGGTCGAGGAAGCTACGCCCGATATCCGGGCTGAACAGGACGGCGTTGAAGGGGCCGATGAGCCGGCCCTCCGCGGTCTCGATGCGGAAGCCCGCGGCCCCGGCCCAGGGCACCGCCGTGGCGGCGATGTGGTCGTAGAGGGTCCTCTGCGCTTGGTCCATCTCCGCCGGATGGAGGAGCGGGAGGTGGCCGCCGAGCCCTTCTGTCATGGGTGACACTCTCCCGTGCGCGAGGCCGGCGCGGCGCCGGCCTACTGATCCAGGCCGGTCGCGTCGGACGGCACGTCGAAGGCGTTCAGCGTCGCCGACACCATGGTGAACCAGCCGATCAGCACCGTGACGTCCACGATCCCGGCGTCGCCGAGCAGGTCCTTCGCCCGCCTGTAGAGGCCCGTCGGCACGATGCGCGGCGCGACGAGGGACGAGGCGAGCCGGTAGACCACCTCCTGGCGGGGGTCGTCGAAGCCCGTCGGCGAGCCGGCGATCAGGCATTCCATCTTGTCGGCGGGCAGGTGGCCCTGCTCTTCCCCGATCTTCTCGTGCTCGTAGCTCGCGTAGGAAGCGTGCCAGCGCGCGTTGACAAGATTGGTGACGATTTCGATCTCGGCCTTGGTCAGCGTCGAGCGGGCCTGGAAGTAGGCGCCCGTCGGCACGATGGTCTTGGACAGCGCTGGGTTGGCGAGCCAGATCTTGTGCGGTCCGGGCACGAGCCCGCGCAGCTCCTTCGTGAACGCGTAGGCGTCCCTCATCTCGGCCGGCATCGCGTCGACCGGCGTTTCCTCGAACCGGCCGAAGGTGCCGAAGTCCGGGTTGCGATCCATGCGAGTGCGCCTTTCGTCGGGAGACAGGGCCGCGGCCGCGCCGGTCAGCTCGCGTCGAAGGTGACGCGCAGCACCTTGGCGGGCCGCACGACGCCGTCCGGCGGCGGCGCCTTCGTGCCGCCGTCGCTAGTCAGGAAGACGACGCGGCCCGTCTCGCCGACTTGGCGCCCCCAGGCCGCGCTCGACGGCCCAACCAGCCTGTCGTCGAAGGGCTCGCCGGCGACGACGTGGCGGACCTGCCCCGTGGAGGTCGCGCCCGCGCGCGCCGGCTCGGTCGAAACGTTGCGGCCCGGCTCGAGCCAGACCGCTTCCAGCGTGTTCTCGCGGTGGGTCGTCACGTAGGCCAAGCCGCGATCTTCGTCGACGCAGAAGTCGTCGTACCAGAAGCCGCTCGCCACCATCTCAGGCTCGCCGAGCGCCGCCCGGGTGATGGGGTCGACCCGGACGCGCATGAACAGCTTGTGGAACGTCGAAGTGTAGTACACGTGGCTCGTGGACCGAACAAAGCGCAGGCCGTTGATGCCCGGCTGGTCCGCCAGCTTCCCTCCGTTAGGATCGTGGCTCATGCTATAATGCTTCAACCAAACGCTCGGGACGGCGCGCCAGTCGGGGCCGAGGTCCACACGCCAGATCAGGCCTGCGAAGCTGTCGGCGAGCAGAACGACGCCCGGGGCGATGAGGCACCCTCCGTTCAAGCTCTGCGCGACCTCGGGAAAGCGGAGGACTTCGGACACCGCCGCAGGCGCGCCGGGCTTCCAGCCGCGCATGTCCAGCCTGTGCAGGAAGCATTCATGCGTTGTGTAGAGGTTGGAAGTCGCTACGAGGAACACGTCCGGCTCGACCTCGACCATGCTGAGCGTCGGCTGCTCGAAGGACGTCAGGAGCCTCGGCTCGGCCGTTTCTCCATCCCGCATGGGCGGCACGTACCAGAGCCCCTTGCGGGTCAGATCCGAGACGAGCAGCGAGCTGTCGGCGCGCACGGCGAGATTCTCAAGAAAGAACTTCTCGGGAAATGTTGCGACGATCGACAAGGTCGCCTTCGGCGGGGTGGCTACGGACATCATCGTCTCCCTCCGCCGCGGTAGCACCATCGCAGCGAGCCTGCACATATTCGGATCGGTGGCAGATCCTGTCTTGCGCCTTTCAGACCGGACTTACGCAATCCGACCGCCGTACCGCATGCGGAAGCGGCGTCGATCGGACCGAGTCGCACTCATGTGCATCGCGCGGCCCTGTAGGCACGCGGGCTCAGCCCCGTGGCCTTGCGGAACGTGGTGGAAAAGTGGCTGGCCTGTGTGAACCCGCAGCGGAGGCCGACGTCGATGATCGGCAGTCGGGTCTGCTCGAGGAGGCAGCCTGCTGCCTCGATGCGAAGCTGGGTCAGGTAACGATGAGGCGGCTCACCCGTGGCGGCGCGAAATGCCCGCGCGAAATGTGAGGGGCTCAGGCCGGCCTCTACGGCGAGCCGGGCCAGCGGGATATCTTCCGCCATGTGGACGTGCATGAAGTCGGTCGCCCGGCGCAGTCGCCAACCGATCAGGACCCCGGGCTCGGCGGGGGCCGATGCTGCGCCGGTCGAGTAGGCGCGGAGCAGGTGGAGCGCGAGCGTGCGGGCGAGCATGTCGGTGAACAGGCGGGTGCCCGCGCCGCCGGTCTCGGCCTCCGACATGAGGATGCGGCCAAGCCTCATCAGCGTCTCGTCGAGCACGGCCATGCTCTCGACGAGTTCGACCCGGGTCGGGTCGAGGTCGAGGGCGTCGGTTGCCACCTCCGTGACGACCTCCGACGCGAGATATATAGCGAGGAAATCCGCTTGCCCGCGGAACGAGCGGGTAACGGGCACGCCGGCCGGCACGACGTTGGACAGCCCCTCGCGCGACCATCGGCAGTCGCGACGCCCCTCGCGCGAGCGCTCGATCAGGACGGGTCCGGCCAAGTGCAACGTCACCCTGTGGAGACTGGAGGCGCCGAGCCTGATATCGAAGTGCGGCACCTGGAAGCGGTGCACCAACAGGTGATTCCAGCCGCGGTCGTCGCTCGACAGGACCGGCGGACGGACGAGGGCGCGCGCGAAGTCCGCCGGGGTCGTTCCATTCGATGAAATTACCATAGCGCTTTCCCGGTCACACATTCGTACGGAGGCCTTCGCTGCTCGCGCCCTTTGTCCGGCGCGTTGCGCCTCCATGTCGGTTCCAAGCAGTTTTCCGTTCTGTCGACCGCGATGGTCGAGGGCATGCGATCGATTGATGGCGATGATCATATCGCGCAAGCCGCGCACGAAAAGCGCAAGACAGGACCGGAGGGTCGATTAAATTTGGAATGGTGCCGCGTTGGACGGGATGTCGCGAGCGTCTCAGCAACGGAGGAAAAGAGCATGACCTCGACGCAACCCAGCACCATGGTCGGACCGGCTCACGGTGAACACCGCCGAGGGCTCTACATCGACGTACACGCTCACGTCTTTCCGGATTTCTACGAGGCGGCGATGGCGGCCGCTGGGGTCTATGACGTGGACGGATGGCCCAATCCCAAGTGGAGCCCCGAGGCGATGATCGAGGTCATGGACGAGCATAGGATCGAGGCGCAGGTGCTGTCGGTTTCTTCGCCCGGCGTCACGTTCGCCGACGGGCGAGACGCGGCGCGTCTCGCCCGGCGTCTCAACGAGTACATGGCGGGTCTGGTGCACGATCATTCCCCGCGCCTCGGCTCCATGGCCGTCCTCCCGCTGCCCGACGTCCAGGCCTCACTGGCCGAGATCGCATATGCCCTCGACGAACTCGGCATGGACGGCGTCGGCCTTCTCAGCAATTACCGCGGCCTCTATCTTGGTGATCACAGGATCGATCCCGTGCTCGCCGAACTCAATCGCCGCAAGGCCACGGTCTTCGTGCATCCGACCATACCGCCCCACTGGGATTCGTTCACGATCGACATCCCCGCTCCTGTCCTCGAATATACGTTCGACAGCACGCGCATGGCCGAGAGGCTCGTGGCGTCCGGGTCCAAGGCGAAGTTTGCCGACATTGCCCTCATCGTCGCCCACGGCGGTGCGACCCTGCCCCTCAGCCATCAGCGCCTTGTCAAATACTGGATGGACGGCAAGAACGATATCTTCGACACGTTCTACTTCGAACTCACGGCCACCACGGAACATGAGCAGATCGACGCGCTGATGGCGATGGCGAAGCCAAGCCGATGTATGATGGGCTTCGACTTCCCGTTCATGAAGCCGGACTGGTTCGACGCGCTGCAAGCGAACCTCGAGTCCTATCGCTTTTCCCCCGAGGACCTGCACGCTGTCATGAGGGACAACGCTCTCCGACTCTTTCCCAAGGTGAGAGAACGCCTCCGTTAATTACAAATCAGCAGCTGACGTCCGTCGTCGCCTACAACTCCCGCATATTGTTTGATATGATGAAGGATACAACCAGGAACTGACGATTCATGGTGATGACAGGTGCTCGGGGCGTCAAGCGACGCGGGCTGGCCAAAATGTTCATAGTCAGTGTAATGAAATTTTTGAATCGAATTCTTCGGTGAAAGCGAATATCTGGCCATTAATCCAAGGCTGCAGGTTGAGGTCAGGCGACCCGCGTTCGATTCGTCTCTTTTTCTCCCGGCACGGCCACAAGTGCGTCGATGCGGTGCGCCGGCACCGGTCGACCGAAGAGCCAGCCCTGCCCGACGTCGCAGCCGAGCCCGCGCAGCAGCGCCGCCACCTCCTCGGTTTCGACGCCCTCGGCAACCGTCGACAGCCCGAGGCTATGCCCGAGGCCCACCACGGCCGACACGATCTTGGCGCTTTCCTTGTCGGCCACCATGGCGCCGACGAAGCTCTGGTCAATCTTGAGCCTGTCGAAAGGGAGCAGCTGCAGGTGGCGCAGGCTGGAATAACCCGTGCCGAAGTCGTCGAGCGCGAGCCTCACGCCCAGCGCCCTGATCTCCTCAAGCAGCCTACGCGCTAGGACGAGGTCGCCGACGAGGGCGCTTTCCGTCACCTCCAGCTCGAGGCGGGCAGCCGGGAACCCGGTCTCCGCCAGCACGTTCGCGATCGTGGCGGGCAGGTTGGCGTCACGTAGCTGCATCGGTGACAGATTGGAGGCCAGCGTGACATGCGCCGGCCAGCTGCCGGCCGCGCGGCAGCCCTGGCGCAGCAGGCTGACCGTCATGGGACCGATCAGGCCGCCGTCCTCGGCCAATGGGATGAACTCCGCCGGCGAGACCATGCCCCGGGTCGGGTGCGGCCAGCGTGCCAGCATCTCGACGCCGACGAGGTGGCCGGTGCCGAGATCGATCAGCGGCTGGAAGTGCGGCACGACGGCTTCATCGGAGACCGCTTGACGAAGTTCGCTTTCGAGCTGAGCCATGGCCCGCACGCGCGCGTCGGTGCCCTGCTCGAAGAAGCGGAAACACCCACGGCCTTCCGCCTTGGCACGGTACAGGCCGACGTCGGCCCGGTGCATGAGGTCGCCGATCCCCCGATCCTCGACGCGTGTGAGCCCGATGCCGACGCTGGCACCGACCTGCACGACGGCTCCCGTCAGGATGAACGGCTTCGCGAGCGCGTCGACGATGCGCCCCGCCACGACGGCCGGATCGGCCTGCGGCCGGTCGACGCCGGCGGGGTCGCAGCACAGCAGGAAGGCGAACTCGTCGCCGCCGAGACGGCCGACACGCCGGTCGTCGCGCAGCACGTCGCGCAGGCGCTCCCCCACGAGGCGGAGCAGTTCGTCACCCGCCGGATGGCCCTGAGCGTCGTTGACCGCCTTGAAGCGGTCGAGATCGATCAGCAGCAGGGCATGGTCGAGTCCGCTCTGCCGGCCGTCCGCGAGGGCCGCCTCGAGCTCCTCGCAGAACCGGCGCCGGTTGGGCAGGCCGGTGAGCAGATCCGTGCCGGCGATGGCCGTGGTTTGCGCCAGGGCGGCGCGCAGCCGCATGTGACCCCGCAATCCGAGCCCTCCCGCGGCGAGCAGGACGGTCAGCAGAGCGAGCCCGCCCATCTCGGTCCAGGTCCGGAGATCGAGCTGAGCCGCGCGGGCGTTAGCGAACGTCCTGAGGTCCTGGCCGAACACGTCGAGGCCGTCGGCATACACCTCCTGAAGGTAGGCGAATTCCGGGGTGTCGAGCATGATGCGGGCGGCCGCGAGGTCGCCGTCCCCGAGGAGCGACAGGGCGCGCCGTTCCATCATCAGCAGGTCGCGATGCGCCTCGCCGGTCGTCTCTGCCAAAGCCTGCCGGATCTCGGGGCTGGCGATGTCGCTCGCCTCAGCGATCGCCGCGTCGAGCTTCGGCGCGTCCTCGTCGAAAGTCGACGCCCAGCGGCGGTCGCCCGACAACGCCGCCATACGGACCATCATGATCATCTCGCCGTCAAGGTGGGCGATGGTGCCACGCAACTCGGCCACGCGCACGGCTCTCTGCGCTGCGTGGCGACCATCCTGGCGCATCTCCCAACCGACGACACCGAGGCTGCCCAAGAGAGCAGTGGCGGCCACGCCGACGAGTATGAACCCGGTGCGCCCTCGCCCTCGACCTTGCCCCGGTCGTGTGTCGCTCCTGATCATGGATGGAGACTGCCATCCACTCCTTATCAAACGTCTGATTTCCAGGTGAAAGAGGATAAAAAAGGTCCATTCCAGGGCCGCTTCGTCCGGATCGGGGCGACTTGGGGTCAGCACTCCCGATCCTGTCGAGGCTTTCGGGGCCGTCGACGATGGCTTTTCGTCTTCAGCTACGGCGATCAGGTCAGGGGCTTCACATTGCTTCGTGTGGACCACATGGTAGGGGTTCCTCATCGCGGTCTGCTACGTCGAGAACGAGAGCGGCGCGAAGCTGGCCCGGCCGGAGCTGTTCCGCCTGCTGGCCGGGCGACGTCCTGCTGACCGAGCAGGTCGATCGCCTGTAGCGCCTGACCGAACCGGACTGGCGGCAGCTCCGCGCCGAGATCGAGGCCAAGCAGATCCGCATCGTAGCCCTCGACCTGCCGACGTCCTGGGGGCTGGCCGCATCCTCCGACGACTTCACCGGGCGCATGTTCGCGGCCGTCAACGCCATGATGCTTGACGTGCTGGCTGCGGTCGCTCGCAAGGACGTCGAGGGCGGCCGTCTACAAAGGCCGGCGGGAAAACACGGCCCGGAACGAGGGTGTCGCCGCCATGCTCCAGGCCGGCTCGTCCTGGCTGCAGATCCAGGAAGCGATGGGCTGCAGCAGGGGCACGATCGCCAAGGTCCGGCAGCGGCTGAACAGCGCCGCAGGGGGGAGCCTGGTGCCGATCCGGCGGCATCACCGCTGGCTCTACCCGATCGACTGGCGCGAGCTGTCGGCGTCGATCCGCTTCCGCCGCGCCAAGGGTCGGTGCGAGGGCTGCGGCCCGCCGCACGGGCGCGATGTGGTCCATCTCGGCGACGGTCGGTGGTGGGATGACGAGGTAGGGGCTTGGCGTGATGGTGCCGGTCGGAAGATCCGGCTCCGTCTTCTGCCCGTCCTCGACAGGATCACGCCGGGGTTCCCGGGTTGGCCACACGAGCGGCACGGCCCCCCCCCGGGCGCACCACGCGCGTGGTGCTGGCGACGGCCCACCTCGACCATGACCCTTTCAACAACGTGCCTGAAAACCCCGCGGCGCTGTGCCAGCGCTGCCACATCCTGCACGACAAGGCGGAGCACCTTCGCCGCCGCCGGCTGACCTACCTGGCGCGACGCGCGCTTGGCGACCTGTTCACGGGGCCCTACCGGGAAGCATGACGGGGGAAGTCCCCCTCGGACGAAAGAGGCCGCCCACCTCGCGGCGAGCGGCCCAAGTCTAGGGAGGAAACGCCCAAAAGGGCATGCGCCCGGAGGCGCCTCACTCATATGCGGGATCCGTGCCGACGGAGACACCCGGAAGCGCGCATGGCAGCATCCCGGTTCGGCAGGCGCCTGGGGGAAATCAGTACGGACGCGACCTCCCCCGCCCGTGACCGCGAGAGGCTCGCGACCGACGGAGGCACCATGGGGCTGGATGGTTGACGGCAAGTTTCCGGCTCTAGCTGCGGAGCTGCCCGACCAGACGCCCTACCCACGACTGGCGACGGTCTCTCACCTCGACCAGCAATCGGTCGCGCTCGGCCTGAACGCCCTCCAACAGGGCCCGCCCGAGGTCGATGCGGGCCGTCATCTCGGTCCGGACCTCGACGGTTCGGTTCCGCTCCGCCTCGACCAGCGCCACGAGTACGTCGGCACGGCCGGCCTGGGCCCGCAGGGTGTCGGCCTCGAAGCAGGCCGCCCGCAGCTCGTTGCGGGTATCGGCGAGATCGTCGGTCAGTTCCTCCACACGGCGCTCCAGGTAGCCGATCAGGGCACGGGCGTCGCTCCAGCCATCATCGGTGACGTCACCGGTGGCGACAGGGGTGTCGTCATCGGTGCTGCCGCTCGCGACGGCCTGGGCTGCCTCCTCCAGACGCTCCTCGGGCACGGCCACCAGGGCCCGACCATCATTGCCCGGGCGGCGCGGCCACCTGTGGCGCATGGCGAGCCGCTTCGCGCTCTCGGATGTGATGCTGAGAGCCACGCCCATGTCCTCGTAGGTCAGCCAGCGCGTTCCGCCACCCATGTCGTCTCCAGGGTCATCACCGGTGACGACAGGGATGGCGCCCCCCGGTGATGACGCCGGTGGCGAGGGTGACAGAGGGAGCTTGCCGCGCCCTGGCGCGATAGCTCCATCAGACCGCCAGCAGGTCGCCCCATCGCGTCGTGTAACGTCCGGACAGGTGCTCGGCGCACAGCGTTCAGCCCTCTGCTCCAGTCGCGGTGACACAGGTGACAGTGCCCCAGCATAGTGCCGGTTCGAGGAGATCATCCTTGCTCATCGAGAACGGCCGGACAAATCTCTGCATCGCCCGCGAGCCTCGTGGACCGCAGAAATGACCCTCGCCCTTGAGCTGGGGTCACAAGGGGGCGAAAATGCTGTCAGCGAGGCTCCCGGCGACGCGGGACGACCTTCTCGATCGGTTCGACCGTTTTTCGCCCTCCACATTCCGTCATTCAAATTCAAGGGTGCGGTTTTGGAGAGGTCTTCCTGAAGATAAGAATCTGTAATCCGAAGGGTGCTCGGGGATCTGAACCCACCCCCTCCGGGCTCGATTGCCCCTATCGCAACCGGCATCCCCGCCACGACCTCCGCCATCGCCGGCGTGGTCGGCTGAACCGCAATGGTGGTACGCGCCGTCATCGTCCGGCCCCATATCCAAGCCGTCGAGACACGAAGGGCATCGCCGTCGGCACGTCACCATCGGTCGCGTCCCACCCACCACCAGCCGCATAGCGCTCTACGGGACCGCCAGCGTGCCCTGAACCACGGCGATGGCTGTGGTGTTGTTGGGTTCGACCATGGCTGGGCTTTCCCTCCTCTGCCTGCCGCGGCTGGTCGGCCCCTGCCCGCTTCCGGTCACGCATCCGCAGCCAAGCGCGCCATTCGGCTGACACGATGCGGACCGTGTTGGGGGCGCTCCGCCATGCCGTGAGCCGCCATTCCTCGGACGTGAGGATGCCGAGCGCCACGGCCTGTCGGACGGCGTTCTGCACCGTCGTGCGGGAGACGCCCGCCAGCGATGCGATGTGGCCGACGGTGAGGCGGCACAGGCCCCGGCGCGCCACCTCAGCGGCGATCGTCGACAGGACGGCGGCCTCAGCCATGGTGAAGCGTGCGGCAAGCTGCGGCGGCAGCCAGCCCGACGACGTCCAGCGCCGGCGCCGCTCCATCTCGGCTGGAGACCGCGGCCTCGATCCTACACGCCGGCGCGGCTCGGCCGGCTTCGGCGGCACGATCTTCCGTGCCGCGATCTCTTCGGCGAGCCGCTGCGCGTCCTCCTCGGACACCGCCCCACAGGCAAAGCCCTTCCACACGGCCGCCGCCAACTCGGCAAGCCGCTCCCGTGGCGTACCCGATAGGGCTCGCCTGATGTCATCCGCAAACATGTCCCTGCCCCATCCTGGGGCCGTCCTGGAGGCAAAGCGAGACCATCCACAGAAACGAGCGTTTCCGTGTTGACTCCCCTTAGGGAGCTGTGAGAGCGTCACCACTGTTGCGGAGGCGAATGCCCTCTGATGATTTCAAAGGCGCTGCCCCTGCCAGGGGGTGGCGCCTTTCTCGTTCTACGGTCCTATCCGGCCATTCCGTCTCCGCTTCGAACGCACGGCCCATGAGTCGCGCGACTTCCCATCGAGCCTGGAAGGGGTCGCGGTGTCAAACTGGCACGGGATCGTAAGCCGCGCCTATGATGGCGCATGCCGAACCATCGCCTGACCCCGCCCGAGATCGCCAGCTTGAACGAGCTGCAGGACGTGACCGTTGCTGCACTCCAATTCCTGGCCGGCGACGATGCGGCGCTCCTCTTCGCCCTACGGCGACGGCTCTACACCCGCCTCATGCACCTTGAGCGCGGAACGCCGATGCACCGCACGAAGCTCAAGCGGCTGAAGTGGAAGGCGCAGGAGGGTCGTTGCGCGATATGTGACAAGCCGATGGAGCAGAAGGGCTCGGAGCTGGACCGCTTCAAAGCGAGCGAGGGCTATACGGAGAAAAACACTCGGCTCATTCATCACGAATGTCACGTCGCAGACCAAGCCGTGAAGGGGTTCAGCGACGGCGGAGCCGCAAGCGGCGCCTCGCAATGAGGAAGGCTGACCATATCCGACGAGGACGGCATCGCCCGCATGGCACGCGCCCGGTACGTGGCGGATGGGAATGATCCTGAGACCGAGATCACGGCTGGGACCGGCGACACCGAGCTGGACAACAGCGGCATCTACTATCGCCGCACTATCACAATTCCGGCCGGGAGCACCTACGCAGACGAGGCCCGACGCATGATCGGGGACGTGCAGGGTAGGGCACACCAGCCCTCAGATCACATATTTCATTATTTAGATTTTCGTCTATGCGGAAATTTGGATTTTCGGCATGTCAGATTTTTGCACGTTCGCGGGCTACCCACTTTTCCAGTAAGCTCTGGAGCACGTCAGACAGGTCGCGGCCATCGTCCTGCTCGAACAGGAGCGCGGTCGCTTGGCGCTGTGTCGACCGTTTCAGGAAGTGGGAGAACAGCTTCCAATCGGGATCACTCCGCTTGCCGGGCGGCCGTCCTCGTGGGCGAACAACCTTGGCGACCGACTCACGAGGTTGCCGTGCGGGCGGGCGCACGTCCGCAGGTTCGTCGTCGGTCGCCAACGGAACGGGATCGGCCATGCTGACAGGCTCAGCCGTGGCAGGCTCCGGCGCCTCGGCCTGCACCATAGCGGCCTCTGCCGGAGGGGCCTCGACCGGAGCTGTGGGCTGGTCGGCTGCGGGAAGTGCCTCATCGTCCACATGCTGCTCCTGACGGAACTGCGCCAGGGCCGCGAACTTCCCTCCCTTAGCCATCGACCATCTCCCGGCCGGCCGCCTCGTAGGCTTCCCATGCACGCGTGCCGTTGCGGTCCCCCTTCACTGCGTGAACAGGAACGCCTTCAGCTGCGGCTTTCTCGAACACCGCTAGGCGCGGCACCTCGGCGACGAACATCGGCACCCCTTGGGCTACGAGCGCGTCACGCAGCTGCTGCCCATCGGTCCTGGGCTTCGGCGGCACCATCGTCAGCAGCACGCGGTGGCGGGTATGGGCCAGGGTGTGGAGCTTCGCGAGCGTGTGCGTCAGGCCGTCCGTCGCGACACTTTCGGGCACGGCCGGTATCACCAACATGTCGCAGTTCTCGGCGAGATCCTTGAAATCGTCGTCGGTCGGGTTGCCCTCCGTGTCGATGACGACGTGCTGATAGCTGCGGATGTGATTGACCATCTGAGCGTGGCTGACGACCTTAAACGGCAACCCGTTTCCGCCGCCACGCTGGCTCCATTTCGTGGCGCTCCGGATCGCGTCCCCATCCACCAAAAGGGTTGGCGCGAGCGTCTGAAGGTAGGTTGCGAGATGGATTGCAGTGGTCGTTTTGCCGACTCCGCCCTTGTAGCTCGTCACCGTGACAATCATGCCTGTGCGCCTGTATGACGATGCGCTCACGCGCAAATCCAAACAGCCGCATTAGCGACTGTTTGCCTTTGTGCAAAGCCGGATTTTCAAATTTTTGGCCAATCAGATTTTTGCGTTTTCGTCTATGCAGATTTTCAGATTCCGCATATGAGATTTCCGATTGAGAGGGGACCAGCTGTGGAGCGGTCGCCCTGCAGGGCTGATCCACGGATGAGATGTTCCGATCAAACGGCCAGGGATTGGCCAGCAGAGGGGGGAACCATCGTGCGTTCACCTCACCGTCCCTGGCGTTCGCCACCGTAGCCTTCGCGCAGACCACCATAGCGCCGAGGGACGAGCCGGCAAAAACGCTCCCCGTGCTGGACACTGTCAGTCCCGAGCTGCAGGCCGTGATTGCCCAACCCCTACGGGCAGGATGGAATAAGCCTCCGACCACGCCCGACGGATGGCACCAGCTCGTGAGCAGTTTGGAAGCCAGCCTTGGGCCACAGGTGGCTCCGATGAGCGTGGAGGGCGGATCGGCACTGGCCGTGACGCAAGGCTTCAACCCACTCGCTGGCGTTGTCGGACGTCGCAGGTTTTCGCGTAATACGCAGGTATGGAACCGACACACCTGAAGGAGGGCAGGGACAGGCCGATAAGCGCCATTATGGAACGCTGATCCAGCTGCTCGCCTACTTGGGCCGGCTGCTGTCGACCCAAGGACGAACCCGCTCTCGCGGGAGGGCTTCCTGAGAGGTTGGGCACAACTGGAGATCAGCGCGAGCGCT
>NZ_QYBC01000041.1 GCF_004137085.1 Lichenibacterium ramalinae | reverse complement strand
GGCCGGGGCGTCAGAATAGCAGGGGGTGGATGGGTTTCTCGTGGCGCCACCGGATGGGTTCCTGATGTCGTTTGACATGGCGGGCGGTGATCATGGTGACGCCCTCCGCTGGCCTTCGCCCGTGACGGCTTAGACGCGGGTGAACTTACCGTCCGCCTTGTCCTGGCGGCCCGAAACCAGGCGCGAGGACCCCAGCATGACGAGGCGTCCGCGGACATCGCTTGGCATCATGCGGCAGCGGAGGTCTGCCCGCGCCGCTAAAGGACGTTGAGGATCGAGGCCTCGGGGGAGGGGATCACGTCGGCGGTATCGCGCGCTTGGCGTCCAGTAGCGGCGTCACCGGGATCTCCACGGTGCCGCGATCCGGCCGTTGTAGGTCCAACGTCATGGTGATCACGCAGGCGAGCAACAGAGCCATGATGGCGGCCGAGAAGCGTCGGCTCGCCTCCGCAGCTCCGGCGCCATAGCCCGCGAAGCCCATCGCGACCAGAGCAGTGCCTACCAGGACGGTGTAGACCGTCATGGGGACATGGTTGCGCAGGGCCGTTACGCGCCGCTCTGTGGCGTCATCGAGCGCCTGCAGCGCGCCCGTCATGCGGTAGACCTGGAGTGAGGCAGGCGATGCGATCGCTGCATCGTCGAGGCGTTTCCATACCCGGGCCGAAACATCCGCCATGTCCGCCATATCGGCATCGAACTTCGCCGGGTCGTAGGGCACGCCGAGGCCGATAGCGAGGTCGGCTTCGTGCCGGAGGTCGCTCAGCATCGGCGCGCCAGCGTCGTTCGGCAGCAAAGGAGCGATCCGGGCGGCATCGCGCAGGGCGTTCGCCTGATCCAGTACGACGGTGCGGCGCATGTCGTAGCGCGCCAGAGCCATGGAGTAGGTGAAGGCGATCAGGAGTGCCAGGAGCGCGAAGGCGGCGGTGGCGAGCGTCGCGGCATCCTTATCGCGATGTCGGGCGCGCCCGAACCTGCCGCCGAGCTGGTGACCGACTTCGCTCGCAACGACGAGCGCGACGACGAGGGAGGCGAGCAGCGACGGCAGGCTGAGTGACTGGACGAAGGCAAACACCAGGGCGGGTCTCGATGAGAAGGCTAAGCCACAACGCGAAGGTCAGCGCTCAGGGTTCGGCCTTTCGCAGCCGCACGCCGGGAGGCACCCGTGTTCTCGAAAATGAACCTAACGCCAGTGCGCTCCAGCGTTGGCTGGATGGCAACGGCCTGCACGGCCTTGATCGGCGACTAACTCCGCATGCAGGATCGCTCCTGCGGTAACGATCCTCACCTTTGCCGCCAGATCGTTGCGCTGCAGCCCGAGGAGGACGTGGGCTTCGCGGATCTGGCGCCCGGTGATGGTCATCACGCCATCTGCCGCGGCCGCGCACCAGCGGCGCCCCTGTTCTCAGGATTGAATGCCACTCCTGCGGCTTCAAGAACCTCACGGATAGCCCCGAGATGAAGTTCTCCCAGGCACCGGATGTCGGCATCGTCTAGGGCCCTGTTCACGTCGTCGAGGGCGAGGAAGGCCCGTATGGCGAGCGTCAACGGCGTCCAGCCGACCAGGGCGAGTGCCTCTCGGATCTGGTTAGCGACGAGGATCATGCGCTGTACTCAGAGACGGCTTGGCTCAACGCAGGATCGAGATTCCGGCTGGTCCAGCCTGCATCAACTACGATCGGGCCGCAGCGGCAATGGCGATTGTCCGTCCACCCCGGATAATCCATTGCGGGGTAGATGCAGCAACCCGCCACCGGCACGCCCGCAGCGCGCGCCGCCGATACCTCGACCGCTACGCCTCGCAGCCAACCAGGCCCTTCATCCCCCTCGGCACCAGTTTCAGTAATAATGATCGGGCGGCCGTAGCGGGCGAAGATCTCGGCCAGGATGTCGCGCAATGGCCGGTATCCTTCCCCGCCCGGCAACAGCTTCGGACCCTCGTGAACCCATTGATTGTCGGCGTAGAAGTTGATTCCAATGACGTCGAGAAGGTCGGGCGAGCCCCCCAACTCCGGGTTGCGCCGACCCGCGATCATATCCCAGCTCTCGAACATCGAGAGCCGATGACCTTCGGCGACGGCACGGTCAACATCCCGCTTCGGGACGATGTGGATGGCGGGATCGGCGTGCACCAGCCTAGCACGGGGGTCGACATCGCGGAGCGCGCGGGACGCTTCGACGCTCAAGCGGACGAGCTGGCGCTTCCAATCCGCGCCGCGGCCTCGCGCGCAAGGTGCGAAATGGCCCTGTTCACCGCCCGCAAACGCCCAGTAGCTGATCTCGTTGACCGGGCACCAAAGAGGTATGCCGTCACCCTCCTGCCGCATCAGTTGTGCCGCGGCACGCGCAAAATCTGCGAAGCGCTGCGGCAGAGTCGGAGACCACGCGTCGACATCATCCGGCAGGCCGAAATGGCATAGGTCCCACACCACCTCGACACCTGCCGAGGCTGCGGCTCGGATCATCGGCAGGACGCTCGACCAATCATAGCGGCCGGGAACGCGCTCGATCAGATGCCAACGGAAGGCGTCGCGCACTGTGCGAATCCCGATCCTAGCTAACAAATGGTAATCAAGATCAGCCTCGGCGTCGTGACGGCTCTGCGTGATCACATCAACACGCCGGCCAGTGTCGAGCACCATGGTGGCAGCTTCGAAGCCACCCATCGCGAAAGAGCGCAACGTGAGATCGCCAGTGGTGGGAGGCGGTTTAGGGCCAAGCTTGATCACAGATCGGCTTTCCGCAGCCGCACGCCGGCTCCGCCGCCATTCTCAGGGATGAACTCGACGCCGGCAGCTTCGAGGGCTGCACGCATGTCGTCGAGAGTGCGGTCGTAGGGTGCGCGTCGTCCTGTTTCGAAATTTGCAATTGTCGCCTTGGCCACTTTGGACGCTTCGGCCAAACCCTCCTGAGAGATGCCAACCAAGGCGCGAGCGGCCCGGCATTGTGCGGCAGTAAGTGACATTTTTGGGCTTACCTTGCATCAGAGGTGTTGACATCGCCAATGCAGGGCGATATTTCTGGTGCAAGGTTAGTGCATCAGGAGGCTTCTTGCAATGACCATTCCTCACGCTTCGGCGAGCTACTTGTTACCCTGCACCCCCACCGGGGCTGAAATCCGCTTCAAGCATGAGTTTCTGGTGCGCCTGCCGCACTACGTAGCGCCCGTGAAGGGCTGCGCAGACCTCCGTGTCCACCTCGGCGTGCCTGAGGTGGATCGCGTGTCGATCCTGCCGCCCGGGGCCGCGTGGTGCACGCTGGCGCCCCGCTCCGACACCTTCCAGCGCGCCCTGCGTGAGATCCGCGGCCCTGAGGCCGGTGCGATCCGCAAGCGAGCCTTCGAGCTGATAACAGCCGATGCCGAGCTGGTCGAGGTCGTGCTGTGAAGTCCCGCCGCTATTCAATCACGCTCGACGGCCTGGGACTGGCGAAGCCCGCCAAGACCCGCCTGTCGGCAAACCGCTCCCGCCAGTGGTGGGCTCGTCGCTGCCCCGGCCTCGTCGAGGTCCGTCGCGTGAAGGGGTGCCATTCGTGACCCGCCGCGCCCGCCACATCGCCGGCCTCGCCATGTGGGCCGCGGACCGCCCCTCCTATCGCCTCAAGCTCGGGTCGCTTGTCGTCCCGTTCGATCTGCTGACCGACGACGCCTTGGCCGACCTGCGAACACGGCTCGCTCGTGACCTCCGGCAGGAACGCCGCCGCATCGAGGCTAACCGACCCTTCTACGTCGCTGCGGCCCTCGCCGCCGGACACCGCCTTCCGCCCGAGACCGCGCGGCTCGCCGCCGCCTGACGCGGCCGACCTTTCCGAGTTTACTGGAGTTTTTGCCATGCTTCTGCGTGATCGACCCCGCACGTCTACTCGGGCCCTGATGCCTGCCCCGGCGCCCCTGCCGAGCCTGTCTGACGCCCTCGCGCGTCGGGCAGCCATATTCGGGCCGTTCGACGGCGACGAGCCTCCTGCGCCTTCCCTGAGGCTCTTGGCGCGGTGTGCCGCCGCGCTTCGGTCGGTGGCCGATCTCCTTGAGCCCGGGACAGGGCGGTGATGGCGGCCGAGGCAGGCACTGGCCTCAGCGATACCACACCACCGCGATGGACGGCCCCGCGAGCAAAGCCGCTCCGACTAGCGCGACCATGCACTGGAGCCATAACGGCAGCTTCGTCCTGGCACTTTCGTCGGCCAACGCCCGCTGGTCGGTCATCGTCTTCGCTCCGCGCGTCGCCCACGCACTTCCAATAGCCACGCTTCCGGTTAACGTCGGCACCAGCGAGGCGAGCGCCGCATAACCCTTCCCGTCGCGACCTGACCGGCGCGGCCGAACTGGTCCTGATCCTGGGGCCGCCACCCACCATCAACTGGAGATTTTGACATGCGAAAGCGTGAAGGGCGGAGCTTTGCCCCGCCACTACCACCACCATTCCGCCCGAGCCCCGGGCGCACCGGCCGGCGAGCCTGGGAACGCCCCGACGTGCCGCGGTCCGTGGCGCCCGTGCGGGTGCCGCTTCCGTCGCCCGACCCGATGGTAGCCGAGATCGAGGAGCCAGAGGAGGCCGATGCGGTCGACGTGTTCGGGCTTCTATCCGTCGAGGCACGCCGGGACGTGCTGGCGGGTTCCGTGGCGGGTTTCGGTGGAGGTCGGTTATGAGCGGCCCCGTCAATCGCCGGACCGCCCTGCGGGGCTCCGTAGTGGCGTCCCTGAACCTCGTGGCTGGCGTCACCGCCGCTCAGGCCGCACCGGTCCTGTCGGCCAACGATCGCCGGCTCGTCGCCATCGCGGACGAGCTGCTGGACATCGACACCCAGGCGAACGCCCTTGACGAGGACGCGCCCTTCGAGGCGCCCGACCTACATCATCGGATCGCCTGACGGGCGAGGGTTTGGCGAGTCCTTCCGCCTCGTCATGGAGCGGTGGCACGACGCCATGGAGGCGTGCCCAGACCACGTCGAGCGCGTGGTGGCCTACCTTTCCGGTTTGGACGGGGCTTCGTCATGAAGGGCCGGCGGCTTCGGCTATTCCTGGTCAAGCGCGACGGGCCGGCCTCAGCCTTCCAGGTGCGCCGAACCCTCGTAGATCTTCTCATCGTCGCAGTCCCGCACCGTGACGATCGTGGTGCCTGGCCGTCCCTCGATCTGCCTGATCTCTGCGAGGGTGCGAAGGAGGGTGCTGGCCTCGACCATGGCTCTGTCTGCGCTGGACAAATCCATGCCGATCACGTCGTGCACCTGCCGCTTGCCGTCGTCGATGTCGAAAAAATATCGCGGCATCGTCCCTCCAGACCGCCCCGCACCGGCTTGGTGCAGGAGGAGATACGAGGCGCTCTAACCATGGTTTCGGTTGTAACCGCACCGAATCGAATGGTGACCGCAGCCAACACGTGGGCACGGGAACAGGCTGCGGTCACCCGAGCCAACCATCGGGCAACGGCTGGCTCGGGGCCAGAATACCAAGGGAGCGAGGGCCCACCAGCAGGCGTCGGTGACAGCGTAAATGGCCGCGGCTCTCACGCTGAGCAGGGTAAGGTGCCGCGGCCACCCGAGCCGACGCCGGGTGTGAGAGGCGGCGGCTCGGGAGTAGGTACGTCGAACACGGATGCGGGTTTCAGCGGCAGAAGGTAGCCGCGACGAGATAGCCGCAGCGTCTTCAGGCTGAAACGAGGCGCCGCGGCCATCCTGAGCCAACAGAAGGATAAATGCTGACCCGGCTGACAGAATGTCGGGACACAGCGAGGCGCCAGGAGAACAACGCAGATGTGAACGGCCGTGACGAGACCACTCTCAGTCGAAAGTTACGAGACTGAGTTCGCTGGCCGTCATTGCGTCGTCCTCGCCGATGCTGGCGACCCACACGACGCCCGCGACAGAGGCAACAACGATGCAGGCGAGAGACGAAGCGAGTGCGATCGTAGATGGGGAAAACGAGGTGTATTCCAGCCACTGACAGGCGCAGACGCCACACCACCCAAGGAACACCCACAGGATGAGTGTGAAGACGGCTCCAACGACGATCCCACGCATCACCGACCCTCGAAGGTCTCACAGCAGATCGCTGCAACCGCTCAAGGGATACGATCAGAAGATGGTTAACACATGTTTAACGGCTTCAACGCCACGAGCATCGGAGCGCAGGTCGACGGCGTCGGTGGAGCGTCTGCCACGGTCTTGGTGAGGTCACTCAACCTGCAGCTTGTCGGCCGACATTTTGCCGGAGCGCTTGTCGGCGACGAGTTCGTAGGAGACCTTCTGACCCTCCTGGAGGTCGTTCATCCCAGCCCGCTGCACGGCGGAGATGTGCACGAAGGCGTCCTGGCCTCCGTTGTCGGGCTGGATAAACCCGAAGCCCTTCTCAGGGTTGAACCACTTCACGGTGCCGGTCGCCATCGTCGTCGTCCTATCATTCGATGGCTGACAACGAGCGGGGCGCGTAGGCGTTCCGTGCGGGCGTTGGATGCCGCATTGGGTGGTCAAATAGGTCGCGTAGGCGAGGCCCATGTCTCCTACCAAGATGGACACTTCAGTTTACTCCTGTCACCCCTCGGCTCCTTCCAGGGGGACGCCTCGAACGCTCCTGTATTTATCGATTGCCTCTTTGAGGAAAGACATAAGGGCAAAGAACATCACACCAGCCGCTTGAACTCGCTCGAAATCCTCGTCCTTGGTATGGATATAAGCAAGAAATCCGATAAGGCCGATCCAAAACCACCTCTTGAGCAATTTGAACCAAGATGTCTCCCGCAAAGCTTTCAGTCTTCGTTGCTCGATCAGAAACGGCGATGTTCCGAAATCGATGTAGGGACGACCTCGCACTATGCGTCTCGGACCAGCGAAAGCCCAAGCGAACGCTGCTATAGTAACGCCCAACAACATAGTCCAGGCTACCGTGGCTGTCCAAGAGCTTATGGTCGGCATCACGTAGACGGCGTGTGCGACGAAAAACGTGAGCGGCAGGTTCAGGACGGACAGGACGATCGCAATGTGACGACGCCTGCCATGGATCGAGGCCATCCGGTCCCGCTCCTCTGCTGTGACCAGCACGCCGCGGGCGTCAGGATTAACTCGATAGGTGAAATCATCACCGTTCGGCTCGAAGTGGCTGAGGAAGTGCTCACGCGCATCCATGCGACTTCTCTCTCCAGGCGCGGGAAGCTCACGATCACTGATTCTACCACGGGCCGCGTTGCAAAACGGTGTGGCAACAGAGAAAATCCCGTCATGGTTGCTGAAAATTGCCGCCCAGCTACGTTTTGTGGCGACGGAAGGAGGCAAGCCGACCTCGTCCGCGACACTCGCCGGGCTCAAGGTGCAGCGCTTCGGGATCGCTCCCAAGACGCCGCGGTCCTCTGGTGGGCGCCGTCCATCGTGCTGGCCGTGGCGGCGTTGGCGGCCGACCGAGCGCGGTTCCTGCTCGTGCTGGCCAGGGTCGACATCCTCAAGGCCCTGGGCCGGCGGGATGCGGCATTGCGGCGTTGTGAGGCCCGGCGGCGGGCGCTGATGGGGCGGCGGGGGTGACGCGCTCGCCTCGCCGCTGTTGCAGCACTACGTTGAAGAGATCGGCTGACGCGCTCGCGGTGGTCGTTGAAACGGTCGCGCCTAGCCCGACGGGGCGAACGGAGGTTTCCCCGACCTCCTGGCGCGGCCACCTTCGGGGATCGGCTGGGGAGCCGATCATGGAGCAATGCGGAAAGCGCCGAGCCGTCCACGCGCCTACTCTTAAAGGGTGGGTGGATTTGGTCTTTGAGGATCACCACCCGTCGTCGCAACGGCATCCGCCCTACGACGTCGAAGTCGCCGCGCTCCAGGAGTGGAACTTTTCCTACAATCTGACGCGCGACGAGGACAGGGCCGCGCTGCTGCGCGTGTCGTGGACGTGGCCGACCGCCTGCGCCTGGATTGCATGGCGGACTTTCGAGGGCACCTCGTCGGGCGTGGCAGCCTTTCGAGCATGGCGTGGTCGCATCTGGCGCGAGAGCGCATTTAACGCGCGGCCGGAGCGTCTCGTGCTGTTGCCAGCGGCCGAGTTAGATCTCCGCAACGCGCTGGAGGCCGACAAGCTATCGGCCGAGGCCGTGCGGGGCGGCGATGTGATGGCGATCGGCGCGGGCGAGTGGCCCCGGCTCGCGTGGGAGACGAACCAACACCACGAGGTAATCGAGTTCGACCATCTGCTGATGCTCGGCACACCGCGCTACGAAGGCGTCACACTGCCCCGCGCGGTCGTGATGCGGCTTTGGCCGGCCCTCGACGGATGGATGCCGGACGGGGCTGTAGGCGTGGTGGAGGACGCGCCGACGCCAGTCGTGGAGCCGATAGACGCTACCTTCCGGGAGATAGCGGAGGACGCGGTTGCCGACGATGTGCCGCTGCTGACGCCTCCGCCGACGGAACAGGAGCGGCTGAATGCAATTGCAAGCTCTCCGTCAGCTATCTGTGGCGGCCTTACCTTCGAAAAACGCAAGGGCAATCGGCGATACCCTTTTTGGGAAGAGCTGGGCAGAGTGGCTGCCTGCCGCGTCACAAGAAAACAGGCAACCACAGCCTGGGAATTTTACCACGACAACAAGGGTCGCGGCCGTCCACCGAGCAGCCTCAAAATACCACCGAAGCAATAAATACCGCCGGCGGTATTTGCGGTTTTATTCAACCTAGACGGTTTCTGACATATAAGCCGATATAGCCATATCGCACCGCAATGAAGCGGGGCGACATGGGAACATCGTCATGCATCGCCATTGGCTGCGGACGCTCGACGCCGCGGAACACTTGAAGCTCAAACCGGCTACGCTGATCGCCTATCGGCATCGTGGGGTTGGTCCCCGCTACAGCAAGCTCGGATCTATTGTCGTCTACGATCTGGCGGACCTCGATAGCTGGGCCGACACGCGGAGCGTCGATCCAAGCACGAAGATGCTTCCCGAAAAGGAGGCCGCGTAAGGCTCATGACCCGTAAATCGAAAGGGGCGCCCCTCGCGAAGGCGCCCCTCAGAGACGTTGCTTTCCTGGCCGGAAGCGATCTCGACAATAGCGAAATTCACCAGGAAATCCAGACACCGCAAGCCGTTTTCTGGCTCGCACGTCGGACTGGCCTATCCGTGTCGATGGCGGCGGCGGTCGCATCGGCCAACGCTTTCGGGGGGTGCCGCTGATGGGCGCCGTCCTCAAGTTCCGGCCCCACGGGGCCACCCTTGTGGTCTCTTATGACCATGGGAATTGGCGGCGCGACCTCTTCGACGAAGAGTGCTCGCTGATCGGGACCCGCCACCTCGCGTGTGTCCCGCACCTCTACGACTACATTTCCGCGATGCGTGACGACGGGTGGCGCCTTCTGTTTGGCGACGGCACGGGCGGCATGCGCGCTGAAATCGTGGAGGCGTTCACATGAGCGCCGAAATCATCCCGATCCCCCGCGCCTTCCGCCTCGTCATTATCCAGCCCTGCCAGGAAGGGTTTGCGATTGCCTACCTCCCGCCTGAGGGCGGGCGGAAGCCGCTCGGGGTGCGGTCTGACCTTGCTGCGGCTCGCCTGCTGGCTGGCAACGAGGCTTTCAAGATCGGCAAATGCCGCGTGCAGGTTCTGGCCGATGGAGGCCGGGCGTGATGGCCTCGCTCCCCCCGACCATCTTGCCGAAGGTCGGGGCCCTGCTGCGGATGCTGGCCAGCCCGGCGGATGGTGAAGCGTTGAATGCCGCCCGCGCCCTTAGCAGGGCTCTCGGCGGCGTCGGCCTAGACATCAACGACTTGGCGGACGTGGTCGAGCACCCGCCCGCACCGATGGTCCTCTACCGTGAGGCAGCACCCGTCCGGCGCCCTCGTGCTCCTCGGACGTCGAGCCCCGGCAGTGTCGAACTCACTGCGACCCGGCGGCGCCAGGTCATCGACGCCTTGAGCCGGGCTTCTGCGCGGGGCGCGCTGTCGGATTGGGAAGCCGAGTTTTGCGCCTCAATCATCAAAGCTCTGCAGGGCAGCCGGCCCCGTCTCTCTGCCCGGCAACACGAAGTCATCGAACGTCTCATGGTGAAGGTCGGGGGGAATTCAGCATGGGCCTAGCGGGTCAGACTGACGGGATGCGCGACCCCTTCGCCTACGCTCGCCGAGCCCTGGACGCTGAGTGTGCGACACTGTCCTCGACGGGGCAGGGGCGCAACGACCAGGTCAATCGCTCCGGGTTCGCCCTCGGGCAGTTCATCCCCGGCGGATACCTGAGCCGTGGCGAGGTCGAGCACCGGATCATGGCTGCGGCCGAGGCTTCCGGCATCGTGCGGAAGGATGGTCCCGCCGCCGTGCGGGCTTCCATGCGATCTGGGCTCGATGCCGGCTTGCGTCAGCCTCGCGACCTTGGCGCTGGCGAGCCCCCGCGCGCAACGGTTCACATCCTGCGGCCGAAACCTCAGCTTTCAGGTGTCGACCTGCCGGACTGGACCGAACTCGACGAGGAGGGGCGGCCGAAGTTCATCAGCCTCGGTCAGGCAGAGCCCAGGCGGTTCGACGACGAGGTGAGGCGTCATGTCTACACACGGGACGGTGCGCCCGTGCGCGTGAAGACCAAAAACCAACAGGGCCGGTTCACCAATTGGTTCAAGGTCCGCCGGCCGAGCGACGGCGCGGTGGGCTGGCAAGCCAAGAAACCGGCGAGCTGGATCGACGCGCCCTATGTGCCCGCCGGCGCGCCCAACCCCTTCGACCCGGAGCGCCGCGGCGAGATGATCGCATGGCCCGAGGGTGAGAAGGATGCCGACGCCTTGGTGGCGCGGGGCTGGTTGGCATTCACGTTCGGCGGAACGAGCGACTGTCCCGACCTCGCCGGCCTGCTCGAAGGGCATCACGTCGTCATCATGGGCGACAATGACGTACCGGGAGAGAAGGCAGTCTCGCGCAAAGTCGAAGCTGCGCTCCAAGCCGGGGCCGGCACGGTCAAGGTGGTGCGGTTCCCGGACCTGCCGGAAGGCGGCGACGTGTCGGACTTCTTCGACCAGGGCGGGCAGGACGACGACCTGCTGGACCGGGCAGAGCGGATCAACCCCACGACTTGGCGGGCGCCTGCGGACGACGACAAGCAGCCTGAGACAGGATCTGGCGAAGCCTTCAACGATCCGCGGGCGAACGCCTCCGCCCCGCCGCCGTACAGCATCACAGCGCGGCCGTTCGTGTGGCGCGATCCTTCGACTTTTCCGCGCCGCCAATGGCTCTACGGGAAGCACCTCGTCCGCAAATTCCTGTCGTGCACCGTGGCGCCCGGCGGCGTTGGGAAGTCGTCCCTGCAGCTCGTCGAGGCCATCGCCATGGCGACCGGGCGCCCCCTGCTGGGGACGCAAGTCGCGGAGCCCCTGACGGTCTGGATTATCAATCTGGAAGACCCGCTTGAGGAGCTTGAGCGCCGGGTCCTGGCCGTCCTGCTCCACTTCAACATCCACCCCGACGAATTGAATGGTCGGCTGTTCCTCAACTCGGGGCGCGACACGAAGGTGGTCATCGCCTCGACGACGAAGGCCGGCACGATGGTGGCCCAGCCGGTGGTCGACGCCCTCAAGGCCGAGATCCGGGCCAAGGGAGCCGACGTGATCGTGATTGACCCGTTGGTGAAGGCCCATCAGGTCCCCGAAAACGACAACGGCGCGGTGGACATGGTCTGCACGGCGTTCGCCGAGATCGCGGACGAATGCGACTGCGCCTTCGACCTCATCCACCACGTCCGCAAAACCAACGGCGCCGAGGTCACGGTCGAGGACGGCCGTGGTGCCGTGTCCCTGCTGGCAGCCTGTCGATCGGCACGGGCTCTCAATCGCATGTCGAAGGATGAGGCCGAGCGCGCGGGTGTCAGTGAGGCCCGGCTGTATTTCCGGGCCGAGAACGGCAAGGGCAACCTAGCCCCGCCCGAGAAGGCGGAGTGGTTCAACCTACGCAGCGTGCCGCTGGGCAACGGTACGCCCGGCATCCCCTTTGATGATGGCGACCAGGTCGCGGTGGCGACGTCATGGACGTGGCCGGACGCCTTGGAAGGTGTGAAGGTCGCGGATCTTCGCAAGGTTCAGTTGGAAATCAGCCGAGGCGAATGGCGAGAGAACATCCAGACCCGCAGTCGCTGGGTGGGGCACGCCGTTGCAGCTGCCATGGGCCTCGACGCGGAGAGACCGACCGACCGCTCGAAAATCAAAGGGCTGCTGTCGGTCTGGATTAAAACCGGCGCGCTCAAGCTGGTCGATAAGCCGGATGCAAAGCGGGAAATCCGCACCTTCGTGGAGGTCGGCGAATGGGCAACCGACTGATGCCCTTTGATTGCTACGCTCAAGCTGCCGCACCTTGGATGAGGTGCGGCAACCCAAGTGCGGCAAGTAGGGCGCCGTGCTGCCGCACCACCACCCCCTTATGGGGTGTGGGGGGTGCGGCGCGGCAAGGTGAGGGTAGGCAAGTGGGGTGCGGCAGGGGGCAGCTTCCGTGAGCGTCTCGGCGATCCTTCCGGCTGATGTCCGTGCCGGCGTGGCGCGCGAGCTGCGGACCCTGAAAGACCTCGGCCGAAGTGGGTCTGGAGCCCTTCGGGACGCCATCGCCATCACGGCAGGCAAGATCCGAAATGCCCCTGCATTAGTCGAGCACCAGGCTCATCCCGGCAGGTGCCACGCCTGCGGTGAACCCCTCGACGGGACCCAGCCGGAAGTCGCGGTCATGCAGGCAAAGGGCGGTGGCCACCTCTGGCTCCACGGCGGGGAATGTCACGACACCTACAGCCGGCGGCGGACAGCCTTGGTCGACGACATCATGCGGAGCGCCGGATACGGGCCGCAAGCGGAAGGGAAAGCAGCATGAGCGCGCTCGTCATTGGAATTGATCCGGGCCTCGGCGGTGCCTTGGCGCTGCTGACGTCGGACGGGGCGCTCGTCGACCTCGACGACATGCCGGTCCTGGCAGATGGCGCTGCCGGTAGGAGGGCGATCAACGCGCCGCTCCTCGCAGCTCGGGTGCGGGCCTGGGGTGCGGGGCAGGCCTTCTGCGAACTCGTCGGGCCTCGCCCTGGTGAAGGTGCCGTGGGTGCATTCGGGTTTGGCCGCAGTCGGGGCATCATCGAAGGGACGCTCGGCACGCTCGGTGTGCCCGTCGTCATGCTGGCCCCGGCATGGTGGAAACGCCGCGTCGACATCGGACCCGGTGCCGATCGAAAGGACGAGGCCCGCAGCAAGGCCATCGCCCGGTGGCCGGCTATGGCGGACAAATTCGCCCGGAAGCGTGACGACGGGAGAGCAGAGGCGGCCCTTATCGGCGCTGCCGGGCTGCAGCGTGAGGCGGCGGGGCGGTGATCGCTAAAGTAGCGAGAAATAGCGATGGGCCGAATTTCGGGAAGCCGTATCGCGAGGGTGGGACCGCTCTAAAATAGACAGCCGATAGACGCTGGCCGGCTTCGCAGCGTTGAAAAACTATCAACGGATTTCAGGGGTCAAACGATCTCTGCCGCGCCCTGAAAGCAGCGCCGTATCAATGGCCTCAGGCCGGGCCCGCACTGAGATCAAGCACTTTGCAATGGCCGCCGCGGGTTTCGGGACGGCTAATTCATTTGAGCCGATTTCCACTCTCGTTCGATGAAAGGGCGCCCGATGGGCGGGTTAGGCAGCGGCCGAGAGGCCCGTTTTCGCACGGTGGAAGGCGCCTTCCGCCTCGATCTGGCAGGCTTGTTCAAGGGTATGCCCGAGAGCGGCAAGGGCACTGCCACCATCGGACGCGAGGGCGGTCGTCTCTGCCGGTCGATCGAGCGCATGGAAGTCGACCTCGACATCTGCGGCGGCTCGGGGTCGATCCGCCTGCGCTATGAGGTGCTGTCGCGCGGAGATCTCGTTGTCATGGGGGACAGGCTGATGCTCGTGTCGCTGCCGCAGCCCTTCGGCGGCCGGCGGTGGTGGGCGACATGCCCGATATCGGGCCGGCGGGTGAAGTCGCTCTATCTGCCGGCCGGCGCCCTCCGGTTCGCGTCGCGCGAGGCCTACGGGCTGCGATATGAGTCCCAACGGATGAACCCCAAAGATCGCGCGCTTGAGATGGCGCAGCGGGTCCGCCGCGAGCTGGGCGGCGAGATCGACGTGTTCAGTCATTTCCCTGATCGGCCGCTCGGGATGCACCAATCACGCTATGAGCGGCTTCGTGCTCGTGGGATGGCCGCAGAGGCGGCCAGCATCGCCGCCCTGCGGGCTTGGCTCGACCTTACGAACAACATGCGCGCTCGGCCGTCGCGGGCGAGGGCGTGAGGGGGCGGACGGGTCGATGCCGGAATTCCCGGCAACAGGGAGTTCGCGCCACCGTGGCGCAAACCTCGGCCCTCGTGGTGGGCGCTGACCACTTCGGGGCCGTGTCACTGCGGGTTTTCCGATAGCGAGTTGGAGGGGATGATCTGCCAGATTTGAGAGATCGAACCTCGCCGCCCTACAGCGGTTATCCCGGGCCTTTGAGCGTCGGGACCCCGGCGTGGCCCCGGACGAGCCTGCCATGACCGTACCCGCTCACCAGATGACGCCGTCACAGATGGTAGTCCTTCTCGACGCGGCTTTCCGCGTAGCGGATCCTTTGGCGTATCTCGAGTCGGCCGCCACGACGTTCCGCATGATTGATCGTTCTGAGGATGCCCGGGCCATCGCCTTTATGGGATGCCTTCTCGCCGAAGGGGAAATCGAACTCCTGATGAGTCTGAGAGCGACGTGGAAGATGGGACGGGTCCGCAGCCCGGAGAGCATCGTGGGCTGAGGCTGGAATGCCTGTTTGTCGCATGGAAGGGTATTCGCCGCGTTCTACAGCTTGGGCGATGTCAGGTCGATCGCGTTTGATGCGAGAGGCAATGTACTCGGACCGATCACCACCACGCGAAAGCTGTTTATCATCATAAACAGCTTTGTTGCCTTTTCCTCCCATAGCTCCAGCTTGAGCCGATGTTTTAGCGACAGGCACTTTCCCCATCACCTCTGCGGCGACCGCGGCAACCCTTCGATCACCATCCCGCTCATCAAGGACAGCATGCGCGACGTCGGCAGAGAACCCGAGCCTTCATGTCTGAAAGTGGAGTCGCCAAAAGTGACGACTCTACCCGCGCCGACCGTGCATCACGGTATCATGACGCGACGGTAAAACCTGCCGCTGCGTTCAGATCGCCAAATTGGCGAACTGAACCTCCGGCCCTGCGGTAGAGCGCCTCAGAAGGTTCACCATTTTTGTCGAACCTTTTTACTCACTAGATCTGGGGAACGGCCCCGGCCGCATATGTCGCCAGATTTGGCAACATTTCCCCCGCGCCACCGTGGCGCGCAGTCACTGCCACAGGCTGTGGCACCAAGGGGCGTCGATATCGGCACGCCCGTCTGTAGGCATATGCCAACGGTTGGACCGTGCTGCACGGCGTGGCAGGGTCACTGTCGCAGAGCACAGCAGATGGTGTTCGCAATATTTGCGAAGACCTGGGCCGGCTCGGCAGGATGCGTCCGCAATTTTTGCGGAGGCATGACACGCGCCACCGTGGCGCAAACCCCATTTCTCGTGGTGGGCCTGACCACTTCGGATCCCATGTCACTGGGGGGGTTCTCCGTAGTGAGCCGGGCGGCAAAACCATCGCCAATTTGGCGACCGTTATCACCCCGCTCCACCGTGGAGCGCGGTAAATCCAACACCGTGTTGATTTTGCGCTCCCCAAATCCGGGGACCTCAAACAACTACCGTGGCATTGAACTTTCGCCAAATTGGCGACTCTTCTTGCTGCACGCCGACAAGCGCCATCTCACAGCGTCCCACCCGGTATCTGCTGCTTCCTCTCGGTGCTCGCCACCAGCCCCACTCTCCTTCCGTTCGGCTTGCGCGGGCTTTGCAGAACCCGTTGCGCCATCGCACCCCGTTGACCCCTGCCATTGAGGAGTGCTTACCTCTCTTCAAGCACGGTCCTGATGGAGCCAGCGCATGGCGGCGTATGGGTACTCTTCCTACTATGGATATGGCTACAGCTATTATAGTGGCTACGGCGGTGGCTATTATAGCGCAGAACCTGGCGCCTATGCCGATCATCATGGCCTGTCATACTACGGTGAGAGCTACTATTATGCTGGCACATATGGCAAGTTTCAAACCGTGAATTCGGGTTACGAAACCTACACAGGCGGAAAGCAGTATTACGCCGCAACATTTGGCCCGAGCGGAACAGATATATCGACATCCTATCGCATCGGAACGGCCACAAATAACTACAGTTACTCTTCCAGTTACTCGTACAACACTTACGATCGAGGTTATAGCGCATATTTCTTTGGTGATAAGTTCGCTGAAACGACGCAAAGCACGCAATCGGGCACCTACGATCGAGAAGGATCGTTCGGCTACTCTCACACCGTGAATACGTTCAGTGAGAGCTACTTCGACGGCTCCTACCGCGGCTCCTACACCGTGACGGACACGACGACGTACCAGGGGCATGTGGTGCCGGACGAGTCCAGCTTCTACAGCCTTCGAGTGTACCAAGACGCCTACGGCTACTCGACCTACACGGCGCAGCACAGCTAGGTGAAACGAGCCATTCATTCGCCTTGTGCGGGTGACGAAAAACCGGATCGAACTGCCTCTTGATGTGCTGAGTTGTCGCGCAGGAACATCAGAGACCGATCATGCCTCGCTACTTCTTTCACCGCACCGATGGCGATTTCGATCCTGACCGTGAGGGAACCGAGCTACCCAACCTCAATGCCGCACGCCTGGAGGCGATCCGGTATGCCGCCGAGACGGTGAAGGACAGCCCGGATCAGATATGGTCGAGCACTCCGTTCCGGATCGAGGTGAGCGACGATACCGGAATGCTCCTGAGCACCGTCATCATTCTGGAAATCGAGGCACCGGCCGCACGAGGGCTGAGAGGCAGCCAAGTCCCTGATTTTGCTGGTAGGTGAGGCAGCTACATAAGACCGGGAAAGTCGGGCGTGCCGATATCGGCACCCCTACCGTCGAGGGTTTTCCGACAAAATGTCGGGAAAGTCAGGTGTTGCGATATCGCAACCCCTTGGGGCGCCTGCATCCGACTTTCTGGTCAATCTGGGCGGAAACTCTGCCGCCTCGCCATTTCGGTACGGATTGAACTGAAACTCGGGCGGGTGAGGAAGTTGGCGCATCTGCGCCGGTTTGGCCCTCTCACTTACGGAAGGCGCTTGACCCCAACTCGCTCTGGCGGACCATCGACGCCAACGTGCCAGGCGGGATCGTGTCGTTCATACCGTGCGCGGCCACGGTGACGAGGATCGGCCGTCCATCCTTCTCGGCTCGCCATCGTTGGTGGCTACCATCGTCGTGCCGGTGGAGCGTGAACCCGTGGCGGCTTAGGATCTCGATGAACTCGCGATAGGTGAGGATCAGACGGGGCAAGGCATGACGAAGCGGGCCTCGCGGCCGTGACCCTTCAGTCCCTG
>NZ_QYBC01000009.1 GCF_004137085.1 Lichenibacterium ramalinae | reverse complement strand
GCCGGGCGATGACCACCAAACCGAAGCTCGGAAGCGTCGAAACCCGCGGGCCGCCTCAGCAGCGCCGCCGTCGATGAGCGGTTTATAGAACCCACCAGCCGAGCCCGTCAACGCCGAAATTCACAAAAGTGCAAAATTCGGAGGCAGCGTTCGGACTCGCCGCCGGTGGGCCGGACTCGGCGGCCAGGGGGCAAGGGAATCACGGGACTCTCCCCCGGCTGCCTCGTCCCCTCATCCGACCCCGCTGCGCGGGGCCACCTTCTCCCGCGGGCGGGAGAAGGGCAGCGCACGACGGGGCCGGCTTCTCCCGCAGGCGGGAGAAGGGCAGCGCACGAAGGAACCACCTTCTCCCGCAGGCGGGAGAAGGGGACATCACGCGGTCAGCCGTTGAGGAAGCAGCGGTGGCCGTAGGGGCCGGGGTGGGTGCCGACGGGGCACGGGCGCGGGCCGGCGCAGCCGCCGATGGACACGCAGGTCAGGGTCAGGGCGATCAGGGCAACACAGAGTTTCATCGTGGCCTCGGGTGTTTCGGTCAAAGGCGTCCCGCCCCGTCCATGGCAGCGAAACCATAACGGAATCGGAATCCCTCCGCCCCCGGGCTCACGACCGCATGCGGGCGCCGGCGGGGTCGAAGGCCGGGCCGTCGAGGCGCCGCGCCCGGCGCCGCTCGCCCATGATCTCGATCTCGAAGCCGTCGACGGCCTCGCAGAGGTGTCGCGGCACGTAGCCGAGCGCCAGCGACAGCCCGACGCCGTGGCCGTAGCCGCCGGAGGTCACGGCCCCGACCACGGCGCCGTCGTGCCAGACCGGCTCGTCGCCGATGGCATCGGCGTCCTCGGCCTCGACGGCGAAGCCGACGAGGCGCAGCGCGCCGCCGCCGGCGTCGCGGGCGGCGAGCGCCGCCTCGCGCCCGACGAACCCCTCGCGCCGCCACTCGACGAACCGGCCGAGGCCCGCCTCGTCGGGGCCGTAGACGGGGCGGAACTCGCGCGCCCAGGTGCCGAAGCCCTTCTCGAGCCGCAGCGCGTCGAGCGCCCGGCCGCCGACGGGCTTGAGGCCCAGCGGCGCGCCGGCGTCGCGCAGCGCCGTGTGGAGGGCGCGCTGGTCGTCGGCGCGGCACCAGATCTCGTAGCCGAGGTCGCCCGTGAAGCTCACCCGGCCCACGCGGGCCCGCACGGGGCCGACCTCCATCTCGGCGAAGCTCATGAACGGGAAGGCCTCGGTGGCGAGGTCCACCGTCACCAGCGCCTGCAACAGGGCGCGGCTCGCCGGGCCGGCGACCGAGAAGCCGACCCATTCGGCGGCGCAGGCGCGCACCGTCACGTCCGGCGTGAGGAAGGCTTCGAACCAGCGCAGGTAATAGGCTTCGGCCGCCAGCGTGCCGACGACTAAGAAGCTGTCGGGGGCGAGGCGCGCCAGGGTGAAGTCGCCGATGAGCTTGCCGCGGTGGTCCAGCATGGGGGCGAGCGCCATGCGGCCGACGGCGGGGATCCGCCCCGCCATCGTGCCGGCCAGGAAGCGCTCGGCGCCCGCGCCCGAGACCTCGAACTTGCCGTAGGAGGAGATCTCGATGAGGCCGACCCCCTCGCGCACGGCCCGGCACTCGGCCCCGACGGCCGCGTGGGCTTCCGAGCGCAGAAAGGTGACGCGCTCCTCCGGCGCGCCGGGCGGCGCGAACCAGAGCGGGACTTCGAGCCCCCCATAGGCACCAAAGCGCGCCCCCTCGGCGGCGAGCCTGTCGTAGACCGGCGTCGTGCGCAGCGGCCGGGCCGCCGGCAACTCCTCGTTGGGGAAGCGGATGCGGAACCGGCGCGAATAGTTCTCGCGCACCTTGGCATTGGTGTAGGCCATGGTGGTCCAGTCGCCGTAGCGGGCGACGTCCATGGCCCAGACGTCGTGGCCGGGATCGCCCTCGACCATCCAGTTGGCGAGCGCCAGGCCGACGCCGCCGCCCTGGCTGAAGCCCGCCATCACGCCGCAGGCGGTCCAGAAGCCGGGCAGACCCTTCACGGGACCGACCAGGGGATTGCCGTCGGGCGTGAAGGTGAAGGGGCCGTTGACGACCTTCTTCAACCCGGCGGTCGCGATGGCGGGGAAATGTTCGAAGCCGACCTCGAGGCTGGCCGAGATGCGGTCGAGGTCGTCGGGCAGCAGGTTCTGGCCGAAGTCCCAGGGGGTGACGCGTTCGGACCAGGGCTTGCCCTCCCGCTCGTAGGTGCCCATCAGCATGCCGCCCCGCTCCTGGCGCATGTAGATCTCGCCCTCGAAGTCGATGCAGTGGAGCTGTTCGGGCTGGCCCACCAGCTCCGGCATGTCCTCGGTGATGAGGTAATGGTGCTCCATGGCGAGCACCGGCAGTTCCAGCCCCACCATGCGGCCGACCTCGCGGGCCCAGAGCCCGCCGGCATTGACGACGTGCTCGGCCACGACCGTGCCCTTCTCGGTGACGACGTCCCAGGCGCCGTCGGGGCGGCGGAGGAGGTCCGTCACGCGGCAATGGCGCTCGATGGCGGCGCCGCGCTTCTGGGCGCATTTGGCGTAGGCGTGGGTGACGCCGTAGGGGTCGACGTGGCCCTCGACGGGGTCGTAGAGCGCGCCCACGAAACGGCGCTCGTCCATCAGCGGGAAGAGGCGCTTGGCTTCGGCGGCCGACAGGAGTTCGAGGTCCATGCCGAGGGTGCGGCCGCGGGCCCGCACCATCTTCAGCCAATCCAGCCGCTCGGGCGTGCCGGCCAGCATGATGCCGCCCGTGAGGTGGAGGCCGCAGCTTTGGCCCGATTCCTCCTCGATCTCGCGATAGAGCTGGATCGTATATTGCTGAAGGCGGCTCAACGTGGCGTCGCCGTTGACGGTGTGGATGCCGCCGGCCGCGTGCCAGGTGGAGCCCGCGGTGAGTTCGGCGCGCTCGATCAGCAGCGTGTCGGTCCAGCCCGCCCTGGCGAGGTGGTAGAGCACGCTGGCGCCGACGACGCCCCCGCCGATGATCACGACCCTGGCCTGCGTCTTCATGGCGGGGCACCTTCCGGAAGAGGGAATGAATGTTCGGGTCGCGCTTCGGCGGGCCTCGGGGCACGCGCCGTCGTCGTCCGCTGCCGCCCGCCGGGCGTCACGGCGCCGCCTCCGCCTCGCCCTCGGACCGGGCCGGCCCGGCGAAGCGCCGGATCAGCCAGGAGCGGAACAGCGCCACGGCCTCGTCGAGGTCCTCGGGCGCCGTCACGAGGTAGTAGCCGTAGCCCGAGGCGAGCCGCGTCTCGAAGGGCGCCACCAGCCGGCCGGCGGCGAGGTCGTCGCGGAACAGCGCCGGATCGACCAGGGCGAGGCCGTCGCCCGCCAGGGCGTATTGCACGGCGAGCTGCGCGGTGTCGAAGACGAGGCCGCCGTCGACCGCGAGGTCGGGCCGCCCCGCCGCCCGCGCCATCGCCCGCCACATGTGGCCGTGCGGCCTGCCGCCGAGGCGCACGTGCAGGATGTCGTGCCGCGCCACGAGGGCGGCGAGGTCGGGCGCCGCGTCGGCCGAGGACGCGCCTTCGACCGATGACGCGCCTGCGCCCGAGGACGCGCCGGCGACGATGGCGGCCGGCGCGCAGACGACGGCGAGGCGCTCCATCCACAGGAGGTCGTTGATGGCGTCCGACACCTTCGGCTCGGAATACGCGACCGCGATGCCGCCCTCCCCCTCGCCGGCGACGCGGGTGCCGATCTCGATGGCGAGTTCGGGATGTTCGGCGCGGAAGTCGCGCAGGATCGGCACGGCGAGCTGCAGCGCGAAGCTCGGCGGCAGCGCCAGCCGCAGCATGCGGCGCGGCGTGCCGCGCTCGGCGATGATCTCGCCCAGCGCCCCGTCGATGCGGTCGAAGCCGCGCGTCACGGCGGGCAGCAGGTGGCGGCCGGCCTCGGTGAGGGCGAGCTGCCCCGGCCGCCGCTCGAACAGCGGCACGCCGAGGAACCGTTCGAGCGCGATGACGTGGCGGCTCACCGCGCTCTGCGCCACCGTGAGGGAGGCGGCGGCGGCCGTGAAGCTGCCGAGCCGGCCCGCCGCCTCGAAGGCCCGCAGGGCGTTGAGCGGCAGCCATTGCCGGTCCATCGCATGCCGGCTGGCGGGGCGCGGCTTCACCGGGGTCAGCCGACGCGGGTGCGGGCGAGGAGGTCCTCGGCGAGCGCGAAGCCGAGGCCCGGCGCCTCGCCGAGGGCGATCTCGCCCCGGCCGTCCACCCGCAGGGGCTCGGCCATGGCGAAGTCGCGCCGCTCGAGGCTCCATTCGGGCGGGTCGAAGGGGAATTCCAGGAAGGGCACTTCCGCGACGCCCGCCACCAGATGGGCATTGGCCAGCACGCCGATGCCGTTGGTCCAGGTGTGGGGCGTGAAGACGAGGTTGTGGGCTTCCGCCATGGCGGCGACGCGGCGCAGCCCCGTGATGCCGCCGACCAGCGCGGCATCGGGTTGGATCACGTCGAGGCAGCCCTCGGCGACGAGGTCGCGGAACTCGTAGAGCTCGCGCGTCATCTCGCCCCCGGCGATCCGCACGTCGAGCGCGTCGCGCAGCCGGCGCATGCCCTCGCGGTCGCCCCGGTGCAGCGGCTCCTCCATCCAGTAGACGCCGAGCCGTTCGAGCTCGCGCCCGACCTGCAGGGCGTCCTTCAGGCTCCAGGACCCGTAGGCGTCCCAGGACATGCGCCAGCCCTGGTTGCAGTCGACCATGAGGTCGAGCTTGGCGCCGACCCGCGCCCGCACGGCTTCCAGCGCCGCGATGTCGGCGCGCCAGTCGCCGCGGTGGAAGCGGATCTTCAGGGCCGGGAAGCCCAGGCCCAGGTAGCGCTCGGCGGCATCGGCGAGTTCGGCCGGGGCGCGCAACGTGCCCGAGGAGGCATAGGCCTTCACGGTGCCGTTCCGCCCGCCGAGCAGGCGCCACACCGGCTGGCCGGTGATCTTGCCGGCGAGGTCCCACAGGGCGAGGTCAAGCGGCCAGGGCCGGCCCCAGTGGAACTGGATGTTGTCGAGGATGCGCCAGTGGCGCTCGATGGCGAGCGCGTCCTGCCCGACGAAGAGGTGCTCGTGGCCGGCGAAGCCCAGCATGGCGTCGCCGGACGCGATGCCGGTGAGGCCCGCATCCGTGTGGACGCGCACGATCGTGGCGTCGAAGGACCGGCGCGGCTGGGTGTCCCAGCTGGCGTTGAAGGGCGGGTCGAGCGGCAGCCGGTGATGGCTGATCTCGATCCCGGCGATCTTCACCTGTCCGGCCATCCGGATCCCCTCCCCCGCGTCGCTCAACGATACGCCGTCCAGACCGTCTTGAGGTCGGTATATTTGTCGACGGCGTGGGGCGAGCGGTCCCGGCCGAAGCCGGATTGCTTGAAGCCGCCGAAGGGCGTGGCGAGCGAGGACCGGTCGAAGCAGTTCACCCAGACGGTGCCGGCCCGGATGGCCGAGCTCAGCCGGTGGGCGGCGTGCATGTCCTCGGTCCAGACCGCGGCGGCGAGGCCGTAGACGGTGCCGTTGGCCATGGCCACCGCCTCGGCCTCGGTGTCGAAGGGCGTCACGGCGAGGACGGGGCCGAAGATCTCCTCCTGGGCGACGCGGTCGCGTTGGCCGACGCCGTCGAGGATGGTGGGGGCGACGTAGAAGCCGCCCGTCTCGGCCAGGGCCCGCCCGCCGCCGCAATGCACGCGGGCCCCCTCGCGCCGCCCGGCCTCGACCAGCGACAGCACCCGCCCCATGTGGGCCTCGTCGATCATGGCGCCCATCCCGGCCGCGGGATCCAGCGGGTGGCCGAGCGGGATCTCGGCGCGCTGCACGGCGGCGATCTTCTCGACCAGCGCCTCCTGGACGGCGCGGTGCACGATGACGCGCGAGCCCGCGTGGCACGTCTCGCCCTGATTGTAGAAGATGCCCCAGGCGATGCCCGAGGCGGCGGCGTCGAGGTCGGCGTCCGGCAGCACCACATGCGGACTCTTGCCGCCGCATTCGAGCGCGACGCGCTTCATGTTGCTGGCGCCCGCATAGCCCATCATCAGCTTGCCGACCTCGGTCGAGCCCGTGAAGCTCACCATGTCGACGTCGCCGTGCAGCGCCAGCGGCCGGCCCGCGGCCTCGCCGAAGCCCGGCAGCACGTTGAGCACGCCGTCCGGCAGGCCCGCCTCGGCGGCGAGGGCCGCGAGGCGGATGGCGGAGAGCGAGGATTGCTCGGCGGGCTTCAGCACGACGGAATTGCCCGCCACCAGCGCGGGGCCAAGCTTCCAGGCCGAGATGATGAGCGGGTAGTTCCACGGCACGATGGCGGCCACGACCCCGAGCGCCTCGCGGCGCACCAGCGCCACGTCCCTGGGGCCGACCGGCGCCACCTCGTCGAACCGCTTGTCGGCGAGTTCCCCGTAATACGCGATGCAGTCGGCCGCGAAGGGCACGTCCACGGCGAGCGAATTGCCGATGACCTTGCCGACGTCGAGCGTTTCGAGCAGCGCCAGCTCCTCGAGGTCGGCGCGGATCAGCTCGGCGAAGCGCAGCATGACGCGCTTGCGCTCGACCGGCGCCCGGTCGCGCCAGCGGCCGTCCTCGAAGGCGCGCCGGGCGGAGGCGACCGCCGCATTCACGTCCGCCTCGGCGCCTTCCGCCACTTCGGCGACGGCGCGGCCGTGGATCGGCGACAGGCGGGCGAAGGCCCGGCCGGAGGCGGCCGAAACGTAGCGCCCGTCGATGAAGGCGCGGCCCTCGATGCGCAGGGACGCGGCACGCGCCTCCCAGCCGGCGCGAGTGGTGGGCCGGGCGGCGGGCAGCGGGGCGGCGGCGGTCGTGGCGGTGGCGGTCATGGCGGCGCTCCGGGCGGTCAGGCGGCGAGGGTGGCGCGAGCGAGGCCCAGGAGTTCGGCGTCGCCGGCCTCGCGCCGGGTGGAGCGCACCATGGGCATGTTCTCGGGCCGAGCCATCTGGGCGGCCAGGGCCTCGGGCGTGACCCCGTCGAAGGCCGGCCCCAGCGTCGGGGCGAGGCCGGCGCGCTGCATCAGCGCCCGGTAGGCGGCGATGAAGCCCTGCGGCGAAGCCTCGGCCCCCATGGCGGCGGCGCAGCGGGCGAAGGCGTCGGGGCTGCCCTCGACCACCCAGGGCAGCGAGGCCAGCATGGCGACGCCGACCGCGCGCCCGTGATGGATGGGCCGCAGCGACGCCAGCGCATGGCCGATCGTGTGGGCGATGGCGGTTCCGGCATTGTCGATGGCGATGCCGGCCAGGGCGGCGGCGCGCTGCAGCGCTTCGCGCGCGGCGAGGTCGCCGGGCGTCCGCACCGCGGTCTCGAGATGGCCGGCGACGAGGCGGATGGCCTCGTGGGCATGGGCGTCGTTGGCCGGGTTGGCGTTGCGGTTGGTGGCGGCCTCGACGGCGTGGACCAGCGCGTCGAGCCCCGTGGCGGCGGTGAGGCCGGCGGGCAGCGACACGGTGAGTTCGGGGTCGAGCACCACCTCGTCGGGCTTGAGCTCCTCGCCCCAGAACCACAGCTTGGCGCCGTCGGTGCCGGACAGGATGGCGGTGCGGGTGGTCTCCGAACCGGTGCCCGACGTCGTCGGCAGCACGATGGTCTTGAGCCGCGCCACCGGCAGCGGCGCGGCGCAGAGGGCGTAACGGGCGGCTGGGGCCTCGGCGCCCGCCACCGCCGCCACGGCCTTGCCGAGGTCGAGGGCCGAGCCGCCCCCGAGCGCGACCAGCAGGGTCGCGCCGACGGACCGCGCGAGGTCGGCCGCGGCGTCGGCCTGGGCCAGGGTGGGGTCGCTCTTGATGTCGGTGAAGGTCACGACGGTGAAGCCGCCCCGGCGCAGGGTGTCGGCCGCTTCCGCGACGAGGCCCAGCGCTTCGAGGCCGGGATCGGCCGCCAGCAGGACGGCGGCGCCCGCCGGCACGAGGCCGGAAGCGAGGTCGGCGAGGCCCTGGCGCGCCCCCGCCCCGACCGTGATGCGTGGCACGCGTGCGAGCTGATAAGACGCCATTCCAACCCCGCCGGAGCCACGAGGCCCGGACGGGCGCTCGAACCGAGCGTCATGGGAGCCGAAGCCGGGGCTTCGCGGCAAGCCGAGAAACGAGATGGCGCCGCCGAAAATTCAGCCGGAGGCGGGGCGGCCGCGCCGCGGCCGACAGCCTGCGCTCCGATCGGCGCCGGGGTCCGCCCGGCGCTCGCGTCCGGCAGAACCCGCGCCTCGGGACGAAAGGCGCGCGGGGACGCGGGTCAACGCGGCGTCGAGCGCTTGCGGCGCAGCAGCAGCATCCATCCGATGCCGATCAGCGCCACCACCACGGTGGCGCTGACGAAGACGCCCTCGCCGAGCGCCAGCAGGCGCGGCGCGATGGTGAGGGTGAAGGCCGCCACCACCATGGCGATGGCGAGGCGGGTGGCGGCGAGCTCGATGCCGTGGATCAGCTGGTCCAGGCCCTTGATCTCGATCTCCACCGTCATCTTGCCCTGCTTCAGCCGCACCAGCAGCAGGTGCACCAGGGCCGGCAGGTCGGACACGGCGGAGAACAGCCCGGCGCCCATGCCGGCGAGCTTCTTCTTGAAGCCGTCGAAGGAGAAGCGCGCCTTCATGTTCTGCTGCACGGTGGGGCCGGCGGCGGTGAAGAGGTCGAACTCGGGGTCGAGTTGGCGCATGACGCCGTCGGCCGATACGAGGCTCTTGAACAGGATGGCGAGGTCGGTCGGCATCGAGAGGTCGTTCTCCCGCGCCATGGTCATGAAGTCGGTCAGCACCATGGCGAGGTTGAGGTTCACCCCCGAATGGCGCTGCACGAAGCCGTGGGCGGCGGCGTCGAGTTTGGCGAGGTCGGGCGCCGTGGAGCCGCTCCAGTCGATCAGCACCGCCATCAGCCCGTCGGCGTTCTGGCCCAACATGGCGCCGATCATCATCAGCAACTGGTCGCGTCGCTTCTGCGACAGGCGCCCGATCATGCCGAAATCGATGAAGCCGATGCGGTTGCCCGACATGGCGAGCAGGTTGCCCGGGTGGGGGTCGGCGTGGAACACGCCCTCGATCAGCGCCATCTGCAGGAAGGCGTCGGTGCCCTTCTGGGCCAGCAGCGGCTTGTCGTAATGGCCGGCGTCGAGGCGGGCATGGTCGGTGAGCGGGATGCCGTGCAGGAACTCCTGCACCAGCACGCGCTCGGTCGTGTGCTCCCAGTGGATCCTGGGGAAGACGATGTCCTCCCGGTCGGCAAAGATGGCGGCCAGCATCTCGCAGTTGCGGGCCTCGTTGATGAGGTCGAGTTCCCCGTTGATGCCCGCCGCGAGGTGGCGCATCTGCTCCTGCGGCTTGTAGCGGGCGATCTCAGGCCATTCGCGCTCGACGATGCGGGCGCCGTTGCTCATGAGGCGCAGGTCGGCCTCGATGATCTTGCGCAGGCCCGGGCGCAGCACCTTGACCACCACCTCCTCGCCGGTCTTGAGGCGCGCCTTGTAGACCTGGGCGATGGACGCGGAGGCGATGGGGTTCTGGTCGAATTCGGCGAAGATCGCGTCGGGCGGCCCGCCGAGGTCCTCCTCGAGCTGGGGGCGGATCTTCTCCCACGACACGGGCGAGACCTGGCTGTGCAGGCGGCCGAGCTCGTCGGTCCATTCGGGCGTGAGCAGGTCGGAGCGGCTCGCCAGGATCTGGCCGAGCTTGATGAAGGTGGGGCCCAGTGCCTCGATGGCGCGGCGGGCGCGCTGGGGCGGCGACAGGCGCGCGACGTTGGGAAACGAGGCGTTGCGGGCCGCCATGCGGGCGATCGCCTGCAGCCCCAGCCGGTCGACGACCTTGTTGAAGCCGAAGCCGATCAGCACGCCGGCGATGACGAAGAGTCGGCGGCGATCGCGCGCGGCCACGAATGCGGTCTTGAACATGCGCTCGGACTAGGCCTCGACTGCGGTCTCGATGTGACGGTCTGCTGCGGCGCAGCACCGTTCCTCGACTCCTATGCGAAGTCGCGGGACCCGGCGATGTTCCCGCCCCCCGTTTTGGGCCGGCGGCCACGGCAGCCCCGGGGTGCCAGGCCACCGCCGGGATGCTATGGCGGCCCGGTCGAAGCCGGAGTCTCCCGCATGCCCTCCCCTGCCCCGCACACGACCGCCATCGTCCGCCTCTGGCCGGAAGCGGCCGGCAACGGCGCCCTGCGCACCTTCGGCCTCGTCGCCGCCGGCAGCGCCGTCCTGGCGCTCGCCGCCCACGTGCAGGTGCCGTTCTGGCCCGTGAAGCTGTCGCTGCAGAGCCTCGTCGTGGTGTTGATCGGCATCACCTACGGCAGCCGGCTCGGCGCCGCCACGCTGCTCGCCTATGTGGCCGAGGGCGCCTTGGGGCTGCCGGTGTTCCAGGGCGGCGCGGGCCCGCTCTACCTGGCCGGCCCCACGGGCGGCTACCTCCTGGGCTACGTCCTGTCCGCGCTGGTGGCGGGCCGGGCCGCCGAGCGCGGCGCCCTCGGCCGCCCCCTGTCCGCCGTCGCCGCCGTGCTGGCGGCCTTCGCCGCCATCACCCTGCCCGGCCTCGCCTGGCTGGCGGTGCTGTTCGGGCCGGAAAAGAGCATCGCCTTCGGCCTGACGCCGTTCCTGTCCGGCGAGGCGCTGAAGATCGGCCTCGTCCTGGCGCTGCTCCCCACGCTGCGACCGCCAGCGCGCTGACGGCGTTTCGCGGCATCTTGCGACGCCTTGCGGCGCCGTCAGGGCGCCGCGACGGCCGCCATCACGCGGCCGAGTTCCGCGTCGGTCCTCGGCGGGCAGTCGCGCGGGACCGCGAAGCGAACGACGTTGTCGGTCGCGAAGGTCGGGGACCGGAGGCGGAAGGATTCCGCGGCGGACCGCACGAGGTGGAGCGCCGTCACGGCGACCCGGTAGGACGCGTCCGGCAGCCGAAAGCCCGCATAGAAGGTGAGGAACCGCATGCCGTCGCCCCGGGCGATGCCGACATCGGGGTCGATCGTGGCGTCGAAGGCCGGCAGGATCACGGTGGCGACGCCCTCAGGGCATGACGCGACGGCGAGCGTCCCGGTGACGATGCCGCCGATCGGCATGGCGGTCCGCGCCACGAGACGCTCGGCCAAGGGATGCGGCAGGGCGAGACGCGGCAGGGCGGAAAGCGGCGAGGCGGACGGCCCGTCCCCGCGCCCGGCCAGGGCCGACCGCGCCGCCAGGCTGCCGACGAGGGTGCAGGCCAGCAGCAACGCGGAAAGGGCGGGCCTCATCGGGCCCGGCCCGCGGCGCCGCGGCAGGCCATCACCGCCGGCACGACCGCGACGACCGCCAGGGCGACGCCGAACACGGAAGCGCCCCAGCCGTCGTGCCACACGTGGTAGTCCTGCGGGGAACGGGCCATGAGCAGGATGCGGAGCGTGTTGGCCAGGACCGTGGCGATCGCCGCGGCGGCGAGCAGCCCGGCGGCGCCGCGCGTCGCCCGGGCATCCGCCAGCCCCAGCGCCGAAGCCCAGACCAGCAGGTCCAGCGACAGGCCGTGCAGCGACGAGCAGCCTTCCAGCACGTAGATGAACCAGCCCTCCGGGCCGTCGATGCGGGTGCCCTGCACGTGCGCCGCCGCCCCGAGAACCCGGGCGGCGAGGCCGACCAGTTCCGATTCGACCGGCATCAGCAGCGGCGCGGCGAGCTTCAGTGCCGCCAGGCCCCACAGCCCATGCCCCGACAGCGCCAGCCAGAGCCAGGCCGAGCGGGCCGTCGCCGGCCCCGGCCGGGACATCAGCACGGCGATGCCCGCCACGGTCAGGGCGAGGTAGCACAGGCGCGGATCCGCCGCGAACCACAGGAGGGAGGCGGCGAGCAGCACCGTCCGGCCGTGCCGGTGGAGTTCTTCCCCCGCCAGGACGGCCGGCCAGGCCAGGGCGCCGCACGCCGTGATGCAGAGCAGGTCCCCCACGTCGAGCCCGGCCGAGGCCGGGGTCGCCACCACCTGGGCGAGTGTCCCCAGCGGCATGGCGAGGAGGATGGCGCCGTTCCAGCCCCCATGGCGGCGGTCGCCCGGGTGCGCGGGCGCGGCGGCGCGCCTCGGATACGGGCGCGCCGGCGCGGAAGCAGAGACGTCGGGTCCGAGCCGCGATGGCGCTCCGAACGGTCCCGATGCCGTGCTAGCCACGGACACGGCGCCGGAGCAGCAGGGCTCCGGTGGCGATGGCGAGCAGCCAGGCGAAGGGGCCGCCGAGGTCCGGCAACGGGGCGCCGTGGTCGGACCCGACGGACGGGAAGCCGAAGCCGCCGAAGTCGTTCGCGCTCTGGTTCGTCGGCGTCGACACCACCAGGGTCGGGGTGGCGGCCGGCTGGGTGGTGGTGGCCGGTGAGCCCGTGGGGCCGGACGTCACGGTCGTGGCCGGGGTGACGCCGCCACGTCCGGATCCCCCGCCGCCACCTGCCCCGGTGTTGGGGCTCTGGTTGGTGGCGGGTCCGAGGACCAGGCCACCAGGGCCGGTCGTGCCGGCTGTGCCGGTCGTGTCGCCCGCCGTCGTGGCGGAGTCGGAGGCCGCCGTCCGGGACGTGCCGCCACCACCGCCGCCACCCCCACCGCCGCCCGCCGGGGCGACGAAGCTGACACCCGGATAGGCACTGGCGGCTTCGCCGCCCCCGCCCCCGCCGCCGCAGGACTGTTCGAGCTCGGCCCTGCGCGCCGGACGCCGGCCGTCACGGTCCGGCACATCGGCGCCGGACCGATCCGGACAGCCGGGAATCTGGATCGGGATATCGATGGCCCGGGCCGGCCCGGTAGCGAGGCTCGCGAACAGCAGGCCCGCACCGACGATCGAACTCCAACGCATCACCATCGCCCTCCCCCAAGGACCGAAACCGCGAGACCAGCATCACCTATCCGGTGGGCAACCCAATACACCGACCAGAACAGGGTTAACGTGCTGAATTTCCGAGTTCGTTAGCTTGTTGTCGGACCAGAAGGCGCAAAAATCCAGATGCGATGATTTTATTTCCGTCGTCAAATCTTGAAATCGTCCAACTCTCTTCTAGGGAGGACAGCAGGATCGACGGATTCCGGCCGCCACGGCACGGTCCCGGGGCGCTGCCGCCTCGAGCGGGGTCCGGTCGTCAGGGGCCAGCGCCGGGCGCAGCGGGGCGCTGGCGGTCCCGACCAGTCCGGCGCGGGTTCCGGGGGTCTCGGGCGGGGGCCTCAGCCCTCGTCGGCGAGCGCCGCGCGGGCGGCAGCGAAGCGCTCCTCCAGGGCGGGCGAGACCGCGGGCGGCTGGAGGTCGAGGTCGCGCAGGGCCTCGACCACCGCCGCCCCCACGATGAGCCGCATGAGCCACTTGTGGTCGGCCGGCACCACGTACCAGGGCGACGCCTCGGTGGCGGTCCCCGCGATGGCGGCCTCGTAGGCCGCCATGTAGTCGTCCCAGCGGGCCCGCTCCTTGAGGTCGTCGGGGCTGAACTTCCAATGCTTGTCGGGCTCGTCGAGCCGGTCGAGGAAGCGGCTCTTCTGTTCGTCCCGGCCGACGTTGAGGAAGAACTTCAGCACGCGGGTGCCCTGGCGGCCGAGGTGCCGCTCGAAGCCCGCGATGTCCTCGAGCCTGTTGTCCCAGAAGTGCTTGCCGCCGGCGAGGGCGGGCGGCAGGCGCTGCGCCGCCAGGATCTCGGGGTGGACCCGGGCCACCAGCACCTCTTCGTAGTGCGAACGGTTGAAGATGCCGATCATGCCGCGCGCCGGCAGCGCCCGGGTGATGCGCCACAGGAAATCGTGGGCGAGGTCCTCGGGCCCGGGCTGCTTGAACGACGTGACGCTGACGCCCTGCGGGTTCACCCCCGTCATCACGTGCTTGATGGTCGAGTCCTTGCCGGCCGCGTCCATGGCCTGGAACACCAGCAGCAGCGACCAGGTCGAATTGGCGTAGAGCGTTTCCTGCAGCTCGGACAGTTCCGCGATCCCGCGCTGCAGCAGCGCCTGTCCCGAAGCCTTGTCGAGCAGGTCCGGCACGGGATTGCCGGTGGGGTGGCGGTCCAGGCGGAAGCCCTTGCCCGAGGTGACGCGGCAGCTGTCGACGAGGGCGCGGATCTCCTTGCGGCTGGGGCTCTTCTCGTCGGGATCATGGGCCATCGGACGGGTGCTCTGGGTCGAGGTCGCGTCGGGCGAGCATGTCACGCCCCCGCGACGGGCGCCACCGCCGCCCCGCCCCGCCGCCCCGCCCCGCCGCTCGGTCCCCGGCCCGGCGGGCCTTCCGGCGCGGCGCCCGTGCCCCTATAGGCTGTCGTCCAGGCGCCGCCGGGCGCTCCCGATGGCGCCGCCGGGCGCTTCGAATGGCGCCGCCGGGCGCTCCCGAAGGACGATGCCGTGCCGGACCAGCCCACACCCTCGACCCTCGCCACGACCCTGCTGGAGCGCATCGCGGCCGGCTCCGCGCTCGTGGGCATCGTGGGCCTCGGCTATGTCGGCCTGCCGCTGGCGCTGGCCGCCGCCCGCGCCGGCCTGCCGGTGCTGGGCTTCGACATCGACGCCGCCCGCGTGGCGCAGTTCAACGCCGGCACGAGCTTCATCAGCCACATCCCGACCGAGGCGCTGCATGCCGCCGCCCGCGCCGGGCGCTTCGAGGCGACGGCGGATTTCGCCCGGCTCGACGAGCCCGACGCCATCCTCATCTGCGTGCCGACGCCGCTGACGCGCCAGCGCGAGCCCGACATGACCTTCATCGAGCGCACCGCCCGGGCCATCGCGCCGCGGCTGCGCCGGGGCCAGCTCGTGGCGCTCGAATCCACGACCTGGCCCGGCACGACCGACGAGGTGATGCGCCCCATCCTGGAAGCCGGCGGGCTGCGGAGCGGCGCCGACTTCTTCCTCGCCTACTCGCCCGAACGCGAAGACCCCGGCAACGGCGCCTACGACACCGCCACGATCCCCAAGGTGGTGGGGGGCGACGGCGCCGACGCGCTGCGCGTGGCGGAAGCGCTCTATGCCAGGCTGGTGGTCCGCACCGTGCCGGTCTCCTCGACCCGCACCGCCGAGGCGGTGAAGCTCACCGAGAACATCTTCCGCTCGGTCAACATCGCGCTCGTGAACGAGCTGAAGCTCATCTACGACGCCATGGGCATCGACGTCTGGGAGGTGATCGAGGCCGCCAAGACCAAGCCCTTCGGCTTCATGCCCTTCTATCCCGGCCCCGGCCTCGGCGGCCATTGCGTGCCGATCGACCCCTTCTACCTCACCTGGAAGGCCCGGGAATTCGACCGGCCGACGCGCTTCGTCGAACTCGCCGGCGAGATCAACACCGCCATGCCGGCCCATGTCGTCGACCGGCTCGCCCTGGCGCTCGACCGGCAGCGCGGGCGCGGCCTCAACGGCGCCCGCATCCTCCTGATCGGCGTCGCCTACAAGAAGAACATCGAGGACACCCGCGAGAGCCCCTCGCTGCGCCTGATGGACCTCATCGAGGCGCGGGGGGCCGCCTGCGACTTCCACGACCCCTTCGTGCCCGCCATCCCCCCGACGCGCGAACACGCGGCCCTCGCCGGGCGCCCGAGCCGGCCGCTCGACCCCGCCGCCCTCGCAGCCTACGACGCCGTGCTGATCGCGACCGACCACGACGGCATCGACTACCCGGCGCTGGCAGGGGCCGCGCGCCTCGTCGTCGACACCCGCAACGCGATGGCCCGCGCCGGCCTCTCGGGCGACCACATCGTCAAGGCGTGAGCCGAACCCGCGGCATTTGGATCCGCCCCGATCCTCCGCTAAGGTCGTCCCCGGGTCGGCGCGGCCCTTCGGCGACGTCGTGGCGGCACCGAGCGGCGCGTGGGATGGCCGGGACGGAACGGACGAGGCGACATGCGCGGTATCATCCTGGCGGGCGGAAGCGGCACGCGGCTCCATCCGATGACGCACGTGCTGTCGAAGCAGTTGCTGCCGATCTACGACAAGCCGATGATCTTCTACCCGCTGGCGACGCTGATGCTGGCCGGCATCAAGGAGATCCTGCTCATCTCCACCCCGCGGGACCTGCCGCTGTTCCGCGACCTGCTGGGCGACGGCGCGCAATGGGGCCTGTCGCTGTCCTATGCCGAGCAGCCCTCGCCCGACGGGCTCGCCCAGGCCTTCATCATCGGGGCGGACTTCGTCGGCGACCAGCCCTGCTCGCTGATCCTCGGCGACAACGTGTTCTACGGCCACGGCCTGCCCGAGATGATGCAGGCCCCGGCGCAACGCACCCAGGGCGCCACGGTCTTCGCCTACCACGTCACCGACCCCGAGCGTTACGGCGTGGTGGATTTCGACGAGCGCGGCATCGCCGTCTCGATCGAGGAGAAGCCGGCCAACCCCAAGACCAACTGGGCCGTCACGGGCCTCTACTTCTATGACGCCGAGGTCGTCGGCATCGCCCGCAGCCTCAAGCCCTCGCCCCGCGGCGAACTCGAGATCACCGACCTCAACCGGATCTACCTCGAGCGCGGCGCGCTGCGCGTCGAGCGGATGGGGCGCGGCTTCGCCTGGCTCGACACGGGCACGCCCGACAGCCTGCTCGAAGCCGGCGAGTTCGTGCGCGTCTTCGAGAAGCGCCAGGGCTTCCGCATCGCCTGCCCGGAAGAGATCGCCCTCAGCCAGGGCTGGATCGACGAGGTCCAGTTCGTCCGCCAGGCCGAGAAGCTCCGCAAGAGCACCTACGGGCAATACCTGTTCAAGGTGCTGGCCGAGCGCGCGCCCGGCGAAAGCCCTCGCGCCTGAGCGGCGCCGCGCCGCCGCGCCCCGTGCCCTCGCGCGAAAGGCATCCGGCTTGAGCGACGCATCAGATCCGGGACGGGACGCGCCGGGCCGCGCCGGGCCCATGGGCTGGCGCGTCGAGGTGCCGACGCGTCCCGAGCCGGGGCGCGAGCCCGTGACGCTCCGCCACCCCGAGCCCGCGCTTCGGCTGGTGCGGGACTTCGCCCCGCCCTGCCCCGTCGGCTGGTATGCCCTGACGCTGGCCTATGACGGGCCGGGCGTGGCCGACGGACGCCTCGTCTTCACCTTCGCCGACGGTACCGTCCTGCCCCAGCACCTCGCCAAGACCGGGCGCAACGCCTTCTTCGGCATGGTGCGCCCGACGCGCCCGCTGGCCAGCGTCGCCGTGCAGGTGTCGGGCTCGGCGGACCTCGCGACGCCGCGCCTGCTCGCCTTCCGCCCCGTGCCGGCCTGGGAACAGCGGCGCGCGCTGGTGCGCCGCGCCGTCTCGGTGCTGCGCGGCGACCCGCGCTCCTTCCCATGGCGGCTGGCGCGCTTCGCCGTGCAGATGAGCCGGCAGGGCCGCACCGCCATCCCGATCGCCACGCAGGCCATGGCACCGGCCGCCGCCTACGCGCTGTGGCGCGAGCGATTCGACGAACGGCCCGAAGCCGAGGCCGCCTTCCACCGCGGCCGGCTCGACGGGCTGGCCCGCCGCCCGCGCTTCACCGTGCTGGCCGGCCCCGACCTCGACGGCCCGGCCCTGGCCGCCCTGCGGGCCAGCCTCGTGGCGCAGCACGACCCCGACTGGGAGCTGCTGGTGCCCGGCACGCCCGCCCCCGGGGACGACCGCGAGCGCCCCTACGACCCCGCCGACCCCGACGCCGCCCTGGCGACGGCGCGGGGCACCCACATGCTGCTGCCGCGGCCCGGAACGCGGCTGCGCCCCCATGCCCTCACGGTGCTGGCCCTGACGCTGGAGCGGGTGCCGGGGGCCAGGCTCGTCTATGCCGACGAGGACCATGCCGACGCCGCCGGCACCCGCACCGACCCGACCTTCAAGCCCGCCTGGTCGCCGGCGCGGCTGCTCAGCGCCAATTACATCGGCGACCCCTGCGCCATCGCCATCGAGACGCTGCGCGGCATCGGCCTGTCGGCCGAGGAGGACGGCGCCGCCGATTTCGGCGTCGCGGCCTGGCGCCACGACCTCATGCTGCGGCTCGGGGAATGGCTGGAGCCGCGCGACGTGGTGCATGTCGCCCAGGTGCTCAGCCACGGCGCCGGTCCCGCGGCGGCGGCGGCGGCCGAGGAGCGCAAGGCCGCGATCCGCCGGGCGCTGGCCCGCCGCGGCGCCGAAGCGCGCGTCATGTCGGACCCGCGCTCGCCCGATCCCCGCGTGCTCTTCACCCCGGAGGAGAAGCCGCTCGTCACGCTGGTCATCCCGACGCGCGACCGCGCCGACCTCCTCGGCACCGCCGTCTCGACGCTGCTGGGCAAGACCGCCTACCGGCGCTTCGAGATCGTCGTGGTCGACAACGGCTCGGTCGAGGACGATACGTTCAAGCTCTTCGACAGCTGGGTGGGGGACGGGCGCATCCGCGTGCTGCGCGACGACGGCCCCTTCAACTACGCCCGCCTCAACAACGTCGCGGCCGCCACCGCCAGGGGGACGCTGCTCGGGCTCGTCAACAACGACATCGAGGTGACGGACGCGCATTGGCTCGAGGAGATGGTGGGCTGGGCCGTGCAGCCGGGCGTCGGCTGCGTCGGCGCCAAGCTCTGGTATCCGGACGGGCGCCTGCAGCACGGGGGGGTGGTGGTGGGCGTGGCGGGTGCCGCCGGCCACCGCCACAAGCGCGCGGCGCGGGGGGACCGCGGCGGGCGGGACGACCTCGTCACCGTCAACGAGGTGTCGGCCGTCACGGCCGCCTGCCTCGTGGTGCGCAAGGCCGTCTACGACGAGGTCGGCGGGCTCGACGCGGAGCGCTTCGCCGTCGGCTACAACGACGTCGACTTCTGCCTCAAGGTGGCGGCTGCCGGCTACCGCAACCTTTGGACCCCCTTCGCCGAACTCACCCACCACGAGAGCGTCAGCCGCGGCCGGGACCTCAGCCCGCGCACGGCCGAGCGCTTCAACCGCGAGGTCGCGGCCCTGAAGGAGCGGTGGGGCGAGCGGCTGCTCGACGACCCCTACGGGTCGCCGAACCTCACGATGGAGGCGGAGGACGGCACGATCCGGGTGCAGTGACGGACCGCCTCGGGAGCCCGCCCATGCTCTACTTCGCCTACGGTTCGAACATGAACCGGGCCGACATGCGGGCCCGCTGCCCGGCGGCCGTGCCGCTCGGGCCCGCCCACCTGCCGGACCATGCCCTGGTGTTTCGCGCCTGGGCCGACGTCGTCCCCCGGGCCGGCAGCCGCGTCGCGGGCGGCCTGTGGCGGATCACGCCGGCCTGCGCGGCGGCGCTCGACCTCTACGAGGACGTCGCTGATGGCCTCTACCGCCGGCTGCTGCTGCCCGTCCTGGCGGCGGAGGGCGACGCGCCCGGGCAAGCCCCCGTCCATCGGCAAGCCCTCGTCTACCGGATGGCCGGGACGCACGAGGCCCCGCCCGATCCCGGCTACCTCGCCACGATCGTGGCGGGCTGCCGCGACTTCGGCATCGACGCCGAACCCGTGCTGGCGGCAGCGGCCCGGGCCGCATCAGGGCGCGACGGGCCAACGTGAGCCGCCGCCATGGGTCGTGGCCCACTGGAACGATCGGCGATCGCCTCATGATGCTCGGCGTCAGGCTTCCCGGGGGCGGGCAACGGATCGGGAACCCGTCCAGCTCGGACCGGTTGACCTGACATGCAGACCGACGACCAGGACAACCGGCCCCCGGCCGCCGCGGCTCCAGAAGCTGCGGCCGACGAGCCCCCGTCCGGCGAGGCTGCGCCCGACGGCACCGCGCTCCCCGGCGTGTCGCTGATGATCACCCGGCGCCAGAAGGCGGCGTTGCGCGACCTCGGCGTCTCCGAGGAGGAGATCCGCCACATGACGCCGGCCGAAGCCCACGCGCGCCTCGGGCTGTGAGCGTCCTGCAGCCTGGGCCGCCGCGGCGCTCGGCGACCCGTCCCAACGGGCGACCGCCCCGTCACACGTCGAGGTTGGCCACCGAGAGGGCGTTCTCCTGGATGAACTCGCGGCGGGGCTCCACCACGTCGCCCATGAGCTTGACGAACATGTCGTCGGCCTCGTCGACCTCCTTGATCCTCACCTGCAACAGCGAGCGGGCGTTGCGGTCGAGCGTGGTTTCCCAGAGCTGCTCGGGGTTCATCTCGCCAAGACCCTTGTAGCGCTGGATCTGGGTGATGCCCTTGGCCCCCGCCGCCGTCACGGCGTCGACGAGGTTCGTCGGCCCCGCCACTGCGGCGGTGTCACCGCCGCGCACGAAGGCCGCGGGCCGGTCGTAGATCTCGCCGAGCGAGGGCCCGATCTCGTCGAGGCGCCGCGCCTCGGCCGAGGCCAGCAGCCCGCCGTCCAGCGCCGCCACTTCCTTCACGCCCCGCACCATGCGGGAGAACACGAAGCCGTCGTTGTCGATGGCGCCTTCCCAGCCGCGCTCGGTCTCCTCGGCCAGGGCGTTGAGGCGGCGCGCGATGTCCTCGGCGAGGAGCGAGGCCTGCTCGTCGCCCAGCACCGAGAGCGGCTTCAGCGCGCCCGCGATGGCGGCCTGCTCGACCACGCCGCGGTTGTAGCGGCTGTGGAGCTTGGCGAGCACGGCGCGGACGAGGCGCGCCTGCTCCACCGCGGTGCGCAGGTCGCCCCGCGCCCGCTCCTCGCCCGAGCCGAGGCGCAGCACCGCACCTTCGAGCCCCTGGTCGGTCAGGTAGTCCTCCTTGGCCCGCTCGTCCTTGAGGTATTGCTCGGACTTGCCGCGCTTCACCTTGTAGAGCGGCGGCTGCGCGATGAAGATGTGGCCGCGGTCGATCAGCTCGGGCATCTGGCGATAGAAGAACGTCAGCAGCAGCGTGCGGATATGCGAGCCGTCGACGTCGGCGTCCGTCATGATGATGATCTTGTGGTAGCGCAGCTTGTCGGCGTTGAAACCGCCGACCGGGTCCTTGCCGATGCCGGTGCCGAGCGCCGTGATCAGCGTGCCGACCTCCTGCGAGGACAGCATCTTCTCCATGCGGGCGCGCTCGACGTTGAGGATCTTGCCCCGGAGCGGCAGCACGGCCTGGAACTCGCGGTTGCGGCCCTGCTTGGCGGAGCCGCCGGCCGAGTCGCCCTCGACGAGGAAGATCTCGGCCAGGGCCGGGTCGCGCTCCTGGCAGTCGGCGAGCTTGCCGGGCAGGTTGGCGACGTCGAGCACGCCCTTGCGGCGCGTCAGTTCGCGGGCCTTGCGGGCCGCCTCGCGGGCCGCCGCCGCTTCCGCCACCTTGCCGGCGATGGTCTTGGCATCGGCCGGGTGTTCCTCGAACCAGCGCCCCAGCGTCTCGTTGACGATGCTCTCGACGACGGGACGCACCTCGGAGGAGACGAGCTTGTCCTTGGTCTGGGACGAGAACTTCGGATCCGGCACCTTGACGGACAAGACGCAGGTCAGGCCTTCGCGGCAATCGTCGCCCGTGACGTCGACCTTCTCCTTCTTGGAAATGCCGGAGCGCTCCGCATAGCCCGTCACCTGGCGGGTCAGGGCGCCGCGGAAGCCGGCGAGATGCGTGCCGCCGTCGCGCTGCGGGATGTTGTTGGTGAAGGGCAGCACCGTCTCGTGGTAGGTGTCGTTCCACCAGAGCGCGACCTCGACGGTCATGCCGTCCTTCTCGCCCTTCATCAGGATGGGCTTGGTGATGAGCGACGCCTTGGCCCGGTCGAGATAGCGCACGAAGGCTTCGAGCCCGCCCTCGTAGAAGAGTTCCTCGCGCCTCACCTCGGCGCGGCGCGCGTCCGTGAGGACGATGCGCACGCCCGAATTCAGGAAGGCGAGCTCGCGCAGGCGGTGCTCCACCGTGCCGTAGTCGAACTCCACCATGGTGAAGGTTTCGGACGAGGGCCAGAAGGTCACGGCGGTGCCGCGCTTCTCCCGGCCGTCCTCGTCGGTGCCGGCCGGCCCGACGGCGCGCAGCGGATAGACCGAATCGCCGTGGGCGAACTCGATCTCGTGCTCCTGGCCGTCGCGCCAGATGCGCAGCATGAGCTTGGTCGACAGGGCGTTGACGACGGACACGCCGACGCCGTGCAGCCCGCCCGAAACCTTGTAGGAATTCTGGTCGAACTTACCGCCGGCGTGGAGCTGGGTCATGATGACCTCGGCCGCCGAGATCCCCTCCTCGGTGTGGATGCCGGTCGGGATGCCGCGGCCGTTGTCCGTCACCGAAACCGAACCGTCCGGGTTCAGCGTCACGGTGACGAGCGTGGCATGGCCGGCCAGCGCCTCGTCGATGGCGTTGTCCACCACCTCGTAGATCATGTGGTGGAGGCCGGAGCCGTCGTCCGTGTCGCCGATATACATGCCGGGGCGCTTGCGCACCGCGTCGAGGCCGCGCAGCACCTTGATCGAATCGGCGCCATAGGCGTTCGGCTCGGGCGCGGGGGACGGGACGGGCGATTGGGACATCGATCTCGACTTTCTCCGACCGGGCGCGTCCGGGCCGGACATGCCGGCCTGGACCGCGTGCGGGACGCCGCGGCGCGGCGTCGGGGACCTGTCTTTATATAGTGGTGCCGGGGCGCCGATGAAAGGCAAACCGGCCCGAGCCGCCTTCGCCCCGGGCGTCCTTCGCCGCGCCGCGCTAGCGCGCCGCCGCGCCGTCGAGCAGCGGCAGCACCGCCGCGCCTCCGGCCATCTGCGGGTTCGAGGGGTCGAAGCCCTGCGCGGCCTCGCGGCGCGCCACGATGGCCCGGGCTTCCGCGAAGGCGGAGGCGAGCGAGCCGCCGTGGCGGAGCGCCTGGTTGAAGAGCGCGTCGCCGAAGTAGGTCCAATGCGCCTCGGGCTGGCAGCCGAACGAGGGGTGGGTGCTGTCGGCGGCCGTCACCACCAGCGTGTCGGGCCCGGCCAGGGCCGTGTAGGTGCCGGCGAAGCAGGCCGACACGATGAGCGCCTTGTGGCGCACGGGGCTGGCGGCGAGCAGGCGCCCGAGCTGGCCGGGCGGCACCAGCTCCACGGCGCCGCCGCCCTTGTCGGCGATGCCGTCGGGCGAGCCGTGCGAGGTGAGCAGCAGGATCAGCACGTCGCGCTCGGGGTCGAGGCCCCGCGCCCCGAGCCGCAGGGCCGCCGCGATGCCCTCGGGCCCGTTGACCATGGCGGCCCGCGTGTTGGACCGCACCACCACGGGGCCGCCGTGGCCGTAGCGCCGCGCCAGCACCCGGGCGGCCCCCTCGGCCTCCGAGCGGAACACCGGGTCGCTCCACAGCGCCAGCGCCACCACGGCCGACCGCGCCCGAGGAGCGGCGGCGGCGGCCGGCGCCGAGGCCGCGAACAGGCCCGCGAGCAGGGCCGCCGCGGCGAGGCGGATCCGTGTCTGGGCCATGGCGGCATCTCCCTGGCGGCCCGGCGGATCTGCCGCGACCGACGGCCGTGACCCTATCACGAGCGCCGGGCGGGACGTCACGCCCGGCGGGGTCGCACCCGCCCGGCACCGGGTCCAAAAACCCTGCCGTTCCGGCCCGTGCCGTTCTTGACACCACATCGGTGCTGGTTTCTATGAACCCGCCCAGCGTGAATGGGGCACGCCCGTGCCCTTTTCGCGATGAAACATGTCCCGATGCCGTCCGGCGAAGGGCGAATCACCGGGCCACCGCGACGGGGGAGCGACACGAGATGGCGGATCCCCAGGGCGGTGGCGCGGACGACGACGCGGCCATGCGGGCGCGGCTGAAGGACCTGTCGGGCGCGCTCGACGGCCACCGCAAGGGGGCCGAAACGCGGCAGCCGACCGGCGGATTCTCGTCCCCCAACGGCATGGGCCAGGCGATGAGCCTGGGTTTCCGCGTCATGTCGGAATTCGTCGCCGCGGTCGTCGTGGGCGGCTTCATCGGCTGGGCGATCGACCGGTGGCTGGGCACCTCGCCCGGCGCCCTGATCGTGTTCCTGGCCCTCGGCACGGCCGCGGGGTTCTGGAACGTCTACCGCATCGCCATGCAGCCCGGCGGACCGGGCGGCACGACGAAGCGCTGAAGCATCCGCGGCCGGCCGGCCGTTCGTTCACAGGCGAACGCCCCGCGAGGGGCGCCAGCGGGAAGAGGTTTGGACGTGGCTGAAAAAGCAATCGACCCGATCGAACAGTTCAACGTTTCGCCGCTGTTCTCGCCGGCCCACACCCACACGACCGCCTTCTCGTTCACCAACGCGTCGCTGCTGATGTTCATCATCCTCGGCCTCGTGTCGCTGCTGATGATCTACGGCACGTCGCGGCGCTCGCTGGTGCCGGGTCGCCTGCAGGCGGCCGCCGAGATGAGCTACGAGTTCGTGGCCGACACCGTGCGGGGCACGGCCGGCAACGACGGCATGCGCTTCTTCCCCTTCGTGTTCAGCCTCTTCATGTTCGTGCTGTTCGCGAACCTGCTCGGCCTGCTGCCCTTCTCCTACACGGTGACGAGCCAGATCATCGTCACCTTCGCGCTGGCCGCCCTGGTGATGGGCGTCGTCATCGTCTACGGGCTGGTGCGCCACGGCACGCATTTCCTCGGCCTCTTCGCCCCCTCGGGCGTGGCGCCGGCGATCCTGCCCTTCATCGTCCTGATCGAGATCATCTCGTTCCTGTCGCGGCCCATCTCGCTCAGCGTCCGGCTTTTCGCCAACATGCTGGCCGGCCACATCACCCTCAAGGTGTTCGGCGGCTTCATCGTGCTGCTGCTCGGCTCCGGCACCGCCGCGGCCCTGATCGCCCCCCTCCCCTTCATCGGCATCATCCTGCTGACCGCCTTCGAGCTGCTCGTAGCCGCCCTGCAGGCTTACGTGTTCGCCATCCTGACTTGCGTCTACCTCAACGACGCAATCCATCCGGGCCACTGATAATTACCCAACAACAAACGTCGCCCGACCTTCCCTAGAAAGAGAGCTCATCATGGATCCCACCCAGGCCCAGCACCTCGCCGACGCCTACGTCAGCGCCGCCAAGTTCATCGGCGCCGGCCTTGCCGCCATCGGCATGGGCGCCGCCGCCATCGGCGTCGGCACGATCTTCGGCAACTTCCTGTCGGGCGCGCTGCGCAACCCGTCGGCGGCCGACGGCCAGTTCGGCCGGGCCTTCATCGGCGCGGCGCTCGCCGAAGGTCTCGGCATCTTCGCCTTCCTGGTGGCGATCCTGCTGCTCTTCGTGGTTCGCTGAGCCCGGGCACGAAGGCCCGTTTCCCCGGAAACGACGGGAACCGTCCCGACGCTTCCGGAAGGCATTCAGGCCCGAGTCCGCCGCACACAGCTTTGAGCGCTTCCCGCCGCGGGGTCCTGCCCCGCGGCGACCCTGCTCGGCCCCCGGGCCGAGACGAGACGCCGGCTCGGAGCCGGCCTTGCCCTCCGATGCCCTGATCCCGGAACCGATATGGCCGTCGCAGAACAGACCCTCGCCAACGCCTCCGACCTGGATACGGGGTCGGCCGCCTTCCCGCCCTTCGAAAGCTCGACCTACCTGTCGCAGATCGTGTGGCTGGTCATCGTCTTCGGCCTGCTCTACTGGCTGATGTCGCGGATCGCGCTGCCGCGCGTCGGCGCCATCCTGGAGAACCGCCGCAGCCGCATCGAGGGCGACCTCGCCGACGCGGCGCGCATGCAGGAGCAGGCCACGGCCGCCAGCGCCGCCTACGATTCCAAGCTCGCCGAAGCCAAGACCCGCGCCCAGGCCCTCGCCCAGAAGACGCACGAAGAACTGCTCGCCGCCGACGAGGCCCGGCGCCACACGCTCGAGGGCGAGCTGAACGGCAAGATGGCCGCCGCCGAACGCCAGATCGCCGAGACCAAGACCCGCGCCATGGGCAATGTCGAGGGCATCGCGCGCGACGCCGCCGCCGCCATCGTCCAGCACCTGACCGGCAAGGCCGCGGACCCCCAGGCGGTCGACGCCGCGCTTTCCTCCACCGCCCGCTGAGGAGCATCCCCATGGACGCAGAATTTTGGGTCGCCCTCGGCTTCGTGGTCTTCGTGATCGGCCTCGGCTACCTCGGGGTGCACGGCAAGATCGGCAACGCGCTCGACGACCGCGCCCGCAAGGTCGCCGACGAGCTCGCCCAGGCCAAGCGCCTGCATGACGAGGCCGCCGCCGTGCTCGACAGCTTCAAGCGCAGGGCCGCCGCCGCCGAGGCCGAGGCCGCCGCCATCGTGGCCCAGGCCCGCAAGGAGGCCGAGCTGATGAGCCAGGAGGCCCAGGTCCGCCTCACCGATTACGTGGCGCGCCGCACCAAGCAGGCCGAAGCCAAGATCGCCATGGCGGAAACGCAGGCGACCGCCGACGTCCGGGCCGCCGCCGCCGATGCCGCCGTGCGGGCCGCCGAGACGGTGCTGCGCCGCGACCCCCAGGGCACCGGTGTCGCCGCCCTGGCGAGCCGCGAGATCGACCGGCTGCGCACGCAGTTCCACTGAGAGTTCGATCCCGTCACAGACTCCGATGCCGCCGCCGCGCATGCCGGCGGAGCATCGAACCCCATCCAGGGCGCCGGCGGGCCACGTCGGCGCCCTGTCGCGTTCGGCGCCGGCGGGCGCGGGGCCGTGGCGAGCGTCCGGGACAGCTGGCGCGAGGGCATGACCGGCGTGGTGGAGCGTCCGATGCGTCCCGGCGCCGCCACGGGACCGCCCCTCATCCCGGCCCGTCGCTCGCGCTCGCCGGCCCGTCTCCGGCCTCGCCGCCGGGGTGCCAGATCCCGTTGAACGTCAGCGTGGCCCGGTAGCACCGCATCCCGTCGGCACGCCGGACCTCGCAGACGAAGCTGTGGGTGTCGCCATCGGGGAGTTCGTCGCGGGCCAGATCCGGCAACAGCGCCACCGCCTGGTCCCGGGCCTCCGCGAGGCCGCTGCATTCGACCCCGTGGTCGTCGGTCGATAACCGGCCGTTGTCATACACGTCGAAGAAGAACAATGGCATGGCGGTACCCTCCCGGTGAGGCCCGAGGCGTAACGCGGAGCGTAGAGAACGGTTTTCCGCGCCCGAACCGCACGGGGCCACGCCCGATGCAGAGGCGCCGACAGCCGGGCGCCGAGGCGCTTCGACGTCAGGCGCCGAGGCGCTCCAGGGTCAGCGTCATGGTGCCGGCATAGACCAGGGCACCGTTGACGTCCCTGACCGTCGTCCGCACGGAACGCCGGCCACCGGCGTCGACGACGCCATGCGCCAGGTCCCGCAACAGGCTGGCGGCCTCGGCCTGGACCTCGTCGAGGTCGGCGAGTTCGAGCCCGTCCCGGTCACGGAAGACCCGTTCCCCGTCGTCCGTGTCGAAAAAGAACTGTGGCATGTCCAGCCTCCCGCTTGCCTGCATCGCGGAGCGTGATCGTCGAAAACCTAAGAGAGCGTCGGCGTGGCGAACAACAACATGTGCCACCTTGCTGTCCGAAGCATCCGCTTCGGCGGGGCGAGGGCCGATGCCGCCGCGCCCCGCCTCGGCCGACGCGGCCCGCCGCGAGCGCACGGGATTTGTCCGACATACGCGTTTGACGTTGCGGCTTCGTAAATCCGCACTATCCTGCCGGCAACGAAGAACGATCGGGGAGGCGCCGGGATGAGCGCGGCGGATGCGGCACGGGCGGAATCGGCCCCGGTGCTGGAGTTGCGGGGTATCGGCAAGGAGTTCGGTGCCATCCGGGCCCTCTCCGACGTCGATATGAGCATCGCGCCGGGCGAAGTCGTCGGCCTGATGGGCGACAACGGGGCTGGAAAGTCCACACTCGTCAAGATCATGGCGGGGAACTTCCACCCCACCCACGGCACCATCACGCTCGACGGCCGGGAGCACCGGTTCGACAGGCCGCTCGACGCGCGCGCCGCCGGCATCGAGGTCGTCTACCAGGACCTGGCGCTCGCCGACAACGTCAGCGCCGCCGCCAACGTGTTCCTCGGGCGGGAGCTGACGCGCCGCGTCGGCCCCTTCCGCTTCCTCGATCACCGCGCCATGAACGCCCGGGCGTTGGAGCTCTTCGGCGAGCTCAAGAGCGAGACGCGGCCGCGCGACCTCGTGCGCTCCATGTCGGGCGGCCAGCGCCAAGCCGTCGCCATCGCGCGCACGCGGCTCGCCAAGGCCAAGCTGATCCTGATGGACGAGCCCACGGCCGCCATCTCGGTGCGGCAGGTGGCGGAGGTGCTCGACCTCATCCGCCGGCTGCGCGACAGCGGCGTCGCCGTCATCCTCATCTCCCACCGCATGCCCGACGTGTTCAGCGTCTGCGACCGGGTCGTGGTGCTGCGCCGCGGCACCAAATGCGCCGACAAGCGCGTCGACCGGTCCAGCCCCGAAGAGGTCACGGCCCTGATCACCGGCGCCAAGGAGTTCGCCTGATGACCGACGCGGCTCCCGGCATCGTATTCACCAACGTCGGGCGGAACCGGTGGTACCGCTCCGGCGCTCTGGCGTCGCAGACCGCCTATGTGGCGATCGCCCTCGTCGTCATCACGGCGCTGGTGGCGGTCTTCGCCAACCACTTCCTCACGCCCAACAACCTCCTCAACACGTCGAAGAACTTCTCCTACATCGCCATCGTGGCCCTCGGCTCGACGCTGGTCATCATCACGGGCGGCATCGACCTGTCGGTCGGCTCCGTCATGGCCCTCACCGCCGTCGTGACCGCCATCCTGATGAAGGCGCTGTCCGGCACCGTGCTGGCCTCGGTGCCGTTCGGCGTCATGGGGGCCGCCGTGGTGCTGGGGCTGGGCTTGGCCGCCCTGGTGGGCTTCGTCAACGGCGTGATGATCGCGGTGGTGCGGCTGTCCCCCTTCGTGGTGACGCTCGGCACGCTGTCGATCTGCCGCGGCATCACCTACGTCATCACGCAGGGGCGCGGGCAGGCCCCGAACGGCCCGGGCGTCGACACCTTCTACGCGCTGACGGACGGGCGCATCCTCGGCCTGCCGGTGCCGCTCGTCTACCTCCTGGCCCTCGCCGTCGTGATGGGGGTGGCGCTGCGCCAGACCCGCTGGGGCCGGCACGTCTTCGTGCTCGGCGGCAACGAGCGCGCCGCCAAGCTGACCGGCGTCGCCGTCGCCAGGGTCAAGGTGTCGGTCTACATGCTGTGCTCGATGGCGGCGGGCCTCGCCGGCATCCTGGTGCTGGGCTGGCTCGGCTCGGCGCCCGCCAACCTCGCGGTCGGCTACGAGCTCAAGATCATCGCGGCCTCGGTCATCGGCGGGGCGGACCTCGCGGGCGGCATCGGCGGGCCGGCCGGCGCCGTCATCGGCGCCGCGCTCATCGAGGTGATCCGCAACGGCCTCGCGCTGTTCGGCGCCGACACCTATTGGGAGCAGGTCTTCGTCGGCTCCATCATCATCCTGGCGGTGCTGGTCGACCGCATCCGCACGCGCCAGCCCGACTGACGCCCGGCGTCCCCGCGCCGACGCGGCCGGGGACCCATCACGAGATCCGGCGCCGGGCGGAAGACCGGGCGCGGTTGCACCGAGAGGAAGACGTCCCATGAAATCCGTCCTGCTGGCCGCCGTGGCCATGACCGCCCTCACCGCCTTCGCGCATGCCGCGGATGCGACGAGCTTCGCGCTGATCCCCAAGGGGATGGACAACCCCTATTTCGACCTGTCGCGCGACGGCTGCATGGCCGAAGCCAAGAAGATCGGCGTCACCTGCATCTACAAGGGCCCGGCCACCCACGAGCCCGCCACCGAAGTCCAGATCATGCAGGACTTCATCACCCAGGGGGTCGCCGGCATCGCGGTCTCGGTGGCCGACGCCGATTCCGTGACGGGCGTCATCAAGCAGGCGCGCGACGCCGGCATCCCGGTCATCACCTTCGACGCCGATGCGCCGAATTCGAAGCGCCAGGCCTATGTCGGCACCGACAACAAGGAGATGGGCCGCGAACTCGCCCGCCAGCTCATCAAGGTGCATCCCCAGCCCTCGACCTTCGCCACCCAGTCGGGCGGCCCCGCGGCCGAGAACCTCAACGAGCGCCTCGCCGGCCTCTATGAAGTGCTGAAGGCCGCGGGCTGGACGGAGGTGAAGGGCTCGCCCGCCTTCTGCAACGACGACGCCGCCCTGGCGGCCCAGCAGCTCACCGATTTCGCCACCGCCAACCCCGACATCGGCGCCATCATCCCGGTCGGCGGCTGGGCGCTCTTCGCTCCCAAGGCCTACAAGGGCTACGTCGACGCCAACATGGACAAGGTGAAGGCCGGCAAGTTCCCGCTGGTCATGCCCGACACGCTCCCCGTCGAGCTGCAGCTCCTCAAGGACGGCTACGCCCAGGTGCTGGTCGGCCAGCGGCCCTTCGAGATGGGCGAGAAGGCCATGGACATCCTCATGAAGCTGAAGAAGGGCGAGACCGTGCAGCCCGTCAACATCGCGGGGCTCGACGTCGTCACCAAGGACAATGTCGACAAGTTCCTGAAGCCGTGACGGCGTCGGCCCGGCCCGGCTCCGCGCCGGGGCGGGCCGGGCCGCGCGTCGCTCAGGTCAGGCCGCGGAGCAGCAGCCCGGCCGGGCGGCGGTCGCGCACCGAGGGGACCGCGCGGCGGATCCAGGCATCGGCGCCGAGCGCCCGCCCCGCCGCCAGCACGGCAAGCGTGCCGCAAAGCAGCGCCATCAGGGCGAAGCCCCAAGGGGATGCGGCGGACGACGCGGCGGTTTCGCCCGCCGGCGCGCCGTAGAGCCCCAGCCACAGCGCCGCCGCCATGGCGAAGCCCACGAGGGCGGCGACGCGCACCAGCAGCCCCAGGATCAGGGCTGCGGCGACGCCGAAGGCGGCGAGGAAGGCCAAGGGGTCGAAGACGCCGAAATGCGGCAGCAGCGCGTCGGTGGCGAAGCGCGCCACCTGCGGCAGCGCCGCACGGTCGGGCACCGCGGCCGTCCAGGCATGGAGGCCGTTGTCGGTGCCGAAGGGCAGCGTCCACAGCATGGCCTTGAACCACAGGCAGCCGACGGCGACCCGCACCAGCCAGAGCCACAGCAGGCCGCCGCTGCGCTGGCCCCTGTCGTCGCGGAGGTTGACGACGAGCAGCGTCAGGCTGGCGACGACGAGGGCGTAGAACACGACCAGCACCACGTAGCGGGCGGCGCCGAGCGCCTCGTAGTCGGCGGCGGCGCCGGTGAGAAAGGCGACGAGGTCGTTCAAGGGGGTCGGCATGGGGCTCCTCGGCTGCGCATCCCCGCCGCGGCGGCCCGCGCCCGGGCTCGGGACGCTCCGGCGCGGCCACGCGACGCGACCGGAGGCTTAAAGCAGTATCGGATCGGTTGGAATCGTCTCGTGGCGCGAAGCGCGTCCGGCGCGGAACCGTTGATGCCCCATCGCGGTTCGCCACCGACACGACACATCCAGCGGTGGTGAAGCCCCATGCCCGCGACAGCCCCGCCCGATCCCCTCCGCTACAGCCCCGACCTCGAACGGCCCGAGCCCGACGAGGCGGAGGTCACGCGCCAGATCATCGACGAGATGGGCAAGATCGCCGGGACGGTCTTCAAGGACTCCGGCCATGCCGAGCGCGGCGTGCACGCCAAGAGCCACGGGCTCCTAGAGGGCGAGCTGCGCGTGCTCGACGGGCTGCCGCCCGCCCTGGCCCAGGGCCTGTTCGCCCGTGGCGGCACCTATCCCGTCATCCTGCGCCTGTCGACCAACCCCGGCGACGTGCTCGACGACACCGTCTCGACACCCCGGGGCCTGGCGCTGAAGGTCATCGGGGTGCCGGGGGAGCGGCTTCCGGACGCGCCGGGCGAGAACCAGGACTTCGTGATGGCCAATGCACCGGCCTTCGCGGCCGCGACGCCCAAGGCCTTCCTGAAGAGCCTCAAGCTGCTCGCCTCCACCACCGACACGCCGCAGGTGCTGAAGAAGGCGATCTCGGCCGTGATGCGGGGCGCCGAAGCCGTGCTGGAAACGGTGGGCGGCCACAGCGCGACGCTGCTCTCGCTCGGCGGCCAGCCCCGGACCAACATCCTGGGCGAAACCTTCTACAGCCAGGTGCCGCTGCGCTTCGGCGACCACGTCGCCAAGGTCCAGGTCCGCCCGGCTTCGCCGAACCTGCGGGACCTCAGCGGCGCGCCGCTCGACCATGCGGGAAACCCGAACGCGTTGCGCGATGCGGTGTCGGAGTTCTTCGCCGGCCAGGCAGCCGAATGGGACCTCTGCGTCCAGCTCGCCACGTCGTCCGACACGATGCCGATCGAGGACGCCTCGGCGGTGTGGCCGGAGGGTGAAAGCCCCTACGTGCCGGTGGCGCGCATCACGATGCCGCCGCAGGACAGCTGGACCGAGGGGAAACACGGCCGGATCGACGACCGCATGAGCTTCAGCCCCTGGCACGGCCTCGCCGCGCACCGGCCGCTCGGCGCCGTGATGCGGGTGCGCAAGGCCGTCTACGCGGCGTCTTCGGGGTTCCGCGCCGCCGCCAACCGTGTCACCATCGCCGAACCCGACCGCGACGGAGCCGCCCCATGACCGACGCGTCCCAGCCGCTCGAATTCTACGGTTATTGGCGCTCCAATGCCATGTACCGGCTGCGCGTGGCCCTGAACCTCAAGGGCGTGCCGTACCGCGAGATCCCGGTGGACCTCGACGCGGGGGAGCAGCACGCGCCCGATTTCGTGGCCCGCAACCCGATGGCGGCGGTGCCGGCGCTGATCGACGGCGACCTGCCGCCGCTCACCCAGTCGCTGGCGCTGCTCGAATACCTCGAGGAGCGCTATCCCGAGCCGCCGATCCTCCCCGCCGATGCCCGCGGCCGGGCCCGGGTGCGGGCCCTCGCCGCCACCGTGGCGGCCGACACCCATCCGCTGCTGGTGCCCCGCGTGCGCCACTACCTGACCGAACGGGGCGGTTTTGACGCCGACGCCTTCCGGGCCTGGGTGACGCATTGGGTGGGCCAGGGCCTCGTGGGGCTCGAAGCCAACCTCGCCCATTCGCCCGAGACCGGCCGTTTCTGCCACGGCGACCGCATCACCATGGCGGACATCTGCGTGTCGGGCCTCGCCCTGATCGGGCGGGTGTTCAAGCTCGACCTGCCGGAAACGCCGGTGCTGTCGGGCATCGTGCAGCGCTGCCTCGCCGAGGAGGCCTTCGCCAGGGCCGAGCCGTCGCGCCAGCCGGATGCGCCGAAGGGTTAGGGGCGAGGGGATCATGACGGGCTGAACCGCCGCAAAGGATCGGTGCACGAACGATGCGTGGGGCTTCCCACCCTCATCCGACGCCGCTGCGCGGCGCCACCTTCTCCCGCCAGCGGGAGAAGCCCGCTCCCGACGGTGCCACGTCGACCCGAGTTCGGGACCTTGCGATGGTCCGGGCGCCGTCTTGACGGCGTCGCACCCCACGGGCATGTCGCGCCATGCTCTTCGTCATCCCCTATCCGGTCATCGACCCCGTCCTGGTCGACATCGGCCCCTTCCCGATCCGCTGGTATGCCCTCGCCTATGTGGCGGGCATCGTGCTCGGCTGGTTCTACATGAAGCGGCTCTGCGCGGCCGACCGGCTGTGGGGCGCGGTGCGCCACCCGACGCCGGTCTCGGTCGACGACCTCGTCGTCTATGTGGCGCTCGGCATCGTGCTGGGCGGGCGGCTCGGCTACGTGCTGTTCTACAACTTCTCCTATTACGTGTCGCATCCGCTCGAGATCGTCGCGGCCTGGAACGGCGGCATGGCCTTCCACGGCGGGCTCATCGGCACGGCCATCGGCATGTGGATCTTCGCGCGGCGGGCCGGCGTGGGCTTCCTGTCGGTGGCGGACGGCGTCGCCGCCGTGGTGCCGATCGGCCTGTTCCTCGGCCGCATCGCCAACTTCATCAAGCCGGAGCTCTGGGGGCGCGAGACCGACGTGCCCTGGGCCATGGTGTTTCCCGGCGCCGGGCCCGACCCGCGCCACCCGAGCCAGCTCTACGAGGCGGGGCTCGAAGGCATCGGGCTCTTCGTCCTGCTGGCGGTGGCGATCCGCCTCGGCGCGCTGAAGCGCCCCGGGCTGTCCACGGGGCTGTTCACGGCCGGCTATGCCCTGGCCCGCATCGTGTCGGAGTTCTTCCGCCAGCCCGATGCCCAGCTCGGCTTCCTGTTCGGCGGCGCCACCATGGGGATGCTGCTGTCGCTGCCGCTGCTGGCGATCGGCCTCGGCCTCGTCGCCTATGCGCTGCGGGGGCGCCGGCGCCCCGCCGCGCTGGCGTGACGGCGTGAGCACGCCCCGATGAGCCGCCTCGCCGACGAGATCCGCGCGCTCGTGATCGACGGCGGGCCCATCGGGGTGGACCGGTTCATGGCCCTGGCACTCGGCCACCCGACGCTCGGCTATTACGTCACGCGCGACCCCTTCGGCGCCGCGGGGGACTTCACCACCGCGCCCGAAACCAGCCAGATGTTCGGCGAGCTGATCGGCGCCTGGGCGGCGGCGGTCTGGGACGCCCTGGGGCGACCGGCGGCGGTGCGCCTCGTCGAACTCGGCCCCGGCCGCGGCACGCTGCTCGCCGACGCCCTGCGGGTGGCGAAGCGCATCCCCGGGCTCGCGGCGGCGCTCGACCTCCACCTCGTCGAGACCAGCCCGGTGCTGCGGGACGCGCAGCGCGCCACGCTGGCCGACTGCGGCGTCCCGGTCGCCTGGCACGCCGACCTCGCCGCCGTGCCGCCCGGCCCCGCCATCGTGGTCGCCAACGAGTTCTTCGACGCCCTGCCGGTGCGCCACTACATCCGCGCGCCGACCGGCTGGCACCAGCGCCTCGTCGGGCTGCAGGGCGACACGCTCGCCTTCGGCCTCGCGCCCGACCCCGAGCCCGCCATCACGCTCGAAGCCCCCGACGGCGCCGTGCTGGAGGTCGGGCTCGTGGCCCAGGGCATCGCCAGGGGCCTGGCGGCGCGGCTGGTGCGCGACGGCGGTGCCGCCCTGGTGATCGACTACGGCTACGCGAAGCCCGCCTTCGCCGAAACGCTGCAGGCCGTGAAGCGCCACGCCTTCGCCGACCCCCTCGCCGAACCCGGCGAGGCGGACCTGTCCGCCCAGGTGGATTTCGGCGGTCTGCGCCGGGCCGCCGAGGGCGCGGGCGCCGCCGTCCACGGCCCCGTGCCGCAGGGCACCTTCCTGCGTGCGCTCGGCATCGCGGAACGCGCCGAAGCGCTGACGGCCCGCGCCACGCCCGACCAGGCGGCGAGCGTCGCGGCAGCGCTGGAGCGGCTGACGGGGGCCGGCACGCCCGAGCGCCGCGGCATGGGCGAGATCTTCAAGGCGCTCGCCATCACGGCCCCGTCCCTTCCGGTGCCGCCCGGCTTCGAGGAGATCCCGTCATGACGCTCGCCCCCATCACGGCCGCGGCGCTCGACGACCCGCGCATCGCCCACGGCTTCTTCACCCGGGAGGGCGGCGTCTCGGCCGGGCCCTACGCCTCGCTCAACGGCGGCATCGGCTCGCGCGACGAGCGCGGCAACGTCGCGGAGAACCGGCGCCGCATGGCCGAAACCCTCGGCGTGGCGCCGGACCGCCTCGTGCTCCCCTACCTCGTCCATTCGCCCGACGCCGTCGTGGTCTCGGCCCCCTTCACGGATGCCGACCGGCCGCCCTGCGACGGTGTCGCCACCCGCGTCCCCGGGCTGGCCCTCGGCGTCACGGGGGCGGATTGCGGGATCGTGCTGTTGGCCGATGCCGAGGCCGGCGTCGTCGGCGCCTGCCATGCGGGCTGGAAGGGCTCCGTCTACGGCGTGCTGGACGCCACCGTCGCCGCCATGCTGTCGCTCGGCGCCACGGCGGGCGGCATCGCGGCCGTGCTGGGGCCGACCATCGCGTGCGAGTCCTATGAGGTCGGGCCCGAGTTCCGCGACCGCGTGGTGGCGCGGGATGGGGCCGACGCCGTCTTCTTCGTCCCCTCGGCCCGTGCGGGTCACCACCATTTCGACCTGCCGGGCCTCATCGTGCGGCGGCTGCGCGACACGGGGATCGGCCGCGTCGTCGACCTCGCGCTCGACACCTATGCCGACGAGGCGCGCTTCTTCTCCTACCGCCGCGCCACCCATCGCGGCGAGGCCGATTACGGCCGCCTCGTCGGCGCCATCGCGCTGCGGGAGCGGTGAGCGCAGCGCTCCGATACCCACGCGATTAGGAACGCATTCAAGTCGAACAGCGCCGCTTTGTCGAAATGGAATAAGTCCAGACTTTACATCCCCCTGCCACATCGGCCCGCGATCCACCGCTGTTCTTTCGCTGCGGCCCCGACGCGCGTTGACAGGGGCCGAAGGTTACAGTTCATCCGGGCGATGCTGTACGAGATCACGATCTGGAGACGGACGGCGGGCGGAGCACAGCTCGCCGCGACGCATCACGAACTGGGGCACCTCAGCACCGTGAAGGACGTCGCCAAACGCATGCTGCGGGACTTCCCCGGGGCGGGCCCGGCCCACCACGTCAAGATCAGCGAGGCCCACAACGGGCGCGAGGTCTTCGTCTGGAAGCTCGACGGCAAGAGCTGAGCGGCAAGAGCCGAAAAGCGAGAGCTGAATCGTCGCCTCGCGCGTTGGGAGCCCTGTGGCCCCGGAGGAGGATGCGCGCGTGAAGGTTGCGGAGGTGATGAGCACAGCGGTGGAATTCACCGCCGGGGACGTGCCGGTGAAGGAGGCCGCCGAACTGATGGGCGAGCTCGATGTCGGCGCCCTGCCGATCGGCACCGCCACAGCGCTCGAGGGCATCGTGACGGATCGCGACCTGCTGTTCCGCGTCGTCGCGGCGGGACTCGACCCGAAGGGGACGCTGGTGCGCGACGTGGCGTCCCGCGCCGTGATCGCCTGCCGCGAGGCGGACGACCTGCAGGTCGCCATGGACCTGATGGCCGCCAACCACATCCGCCGCTTGCCGGTGATGGACGACCATGGCGCGGTCTGCGGTTGGGTCACGCTCGCCGACATCTCCCGAAAGCTGTTGGTCGAGAGCCGGGACCTCCAGGGCGCCTTGAGCCGCATCACCGAGGCCGGGCGGGCGCCGGACTGAGACTCGATGACCGAATGCCCGTCCGTCCAGCCACGAGAACCCTCTCGACGGTCTCGGACGGCATACGGGCACGGGTCCGGCACAGCCACGGGCGCCGACGGGTGTCGTCAGGCGGTGGCGCGCGTCGCCGCCGTCGGGTCGCCCCAGGCGACGAAGGGGCCGTTGCGATAGCGGGATGCGTCCTTGCCGTAGCGGAAGGGTCGCCCGTCCGGCTGGAGCACGATCCCGCCGGCGGCCCTGAGCACGGCTTCGCCGGCGGCGGTGTCCCATTCCATCGTGGGCCCGAAGCGGGGGTAGACGTCGGCCTCGCCCTCCGCCACGACGCAGAACTTCAGCGACGAGCCCGCGGCCCGGCGCTCGCCGATCGGCAGCCGCGCCAGCAGCGCCTCGGTCTCGGCATCGCCGTGCGACCGGCTGGCCAGCGCCGTCCATCCCGTGGCCGGTGCCGGCCGGGTGCGCAGCGGCCGGTCCTCGCTGGCGGTGGCGAGGTCGGCGCCGGGCGCGACGCGCCGGACCCGCGCGGTGGAGCCGCCCGTCCAGAGCCGCTCCAGCACCGGCGCGTAGACGGCCCCCGCCACCGGCACGCCGTCGGCCACGAGGGCGATGTTGACGGTGAACTCGCCGTTGCGGTTCAGGAACTCGCGCGTGCCGTCGAGCGGGTCGACCAGGATGAAGCGGGCGCAGGCCGCGATGCCGTCGCCCCGGGCCGCCGCCTCCTCGGCCAGCACGGGCCAGCCCGGCAACGCCTGCGCGAGGCGCGCCAGGATCAGCGCCTCCGCCCGCTCGTCGGCCTCCGTCACGGGGCTGCGGTCGTCCTTGACGCGCGCCTCGCCGCCGTTTCGGTAGACGTCCATCACAACCGCGCCGGCCGCGACGCAGAGCGCGCCGAACCATTCGGCGAGGCGGTCGCGGGCGGCGGCATCGAGCGGAGCGTCGAGGGACGGCATCGAACCCGGGGGCGGGAAGTCCGAAGAGGGCATGGCGTCGAAAGAAGGCATGGCGTCGGAGGAGGGCATGGCGGCTCGCCGCTGGAGGACATGTCCCCCTGCCCTACGCCATCCTCCCAGGCCGCGAAACCGCCCCGGCACCGCCGGTCGCCGGGGCGGCGGGCCGCGCCCGCAAAGATTGGTTAACTTTTTCGGAAGATTCTCTAGGCTATGGGGTGTCGGTTGAGCCGGAAACCCTGAGCCGCGTTCGGTGCGCCGATGGCTCCCCACCCTGTCGGCGCGGACCGAGCCCACCTCCGGCGGGCCGCCCCGCGCCATCGCAACGGATGCCATGCCATGACGACGATCGCGCTCGAAGCCCTCGACCTCGCGGCCCTGCTGTGCTCGCGCGTCTGCCACGACGTGATCAGCCCCGTGGGCGCCATCGTGAACGGGCTCGAAGTGCTCGACGAGGAGAAGGACCCGGAGATGCGGACCTTCGCGCTCGACCTCGTGAAGAAGAGCGCCACGATGGCGTCGGCCAAGCTGCAGTTCTGCCGCCTCGCGTTCGGGGCGGCGGGGTCGGCCGGGGCCTCCATCGACACGGGCGACGCCGAGACGGTGACCCGGGGCCTCTTCGGCGACGACAAGATCAAGCTCGACTGGCGGGCGCCGCGCATCCTCATGCCGAAGAACAAGGTCAAGCTGATCCTCAACCTGTGCCTCATCGCGGCCGGGACCATCCCGCGCGGCGGCACCATGTCGGTCGACGTCGAGGGCCAGGGCGACGAGGCCGCGGTGCGCATTCTGGCCAAGGGCAATTATGCCCGCGTGCCGGCCGGCATCGCGGCGTTGCTCGCCGGCACGCCCGAGCACGGCAACGTCGACGCCCATGCCATCCAGCCCTTCTTCACCGGCCTCGTGGCCCGCGAGGTCGGCATGGTGGTGGCGGTGCGCAGCGAGCCCGAGGGCATCGTGATCGAAGCCCGGCCCGTGGTGGCGGAAGCCGCCGTGGCCGGCGAGGATACGCTCGACGACGCCGCCGGCACGGCCCTGGACCACGCCGCCGGCACGGCCCTCGACGACGCCGCCGGCGCGGCCCTCGACCTGGCCGACCAGATGCGCACCGCCGCCGCATCCGACGCGCCCCTGTCGCGCTTCAACGCCGCTTGAGCGGCCCGGCGCGGCCCGGATCCCCAGGGAGCAGCCCATGACCCGCGTTCTGGTCGTCGACGATTCGAGCGTCATCCGCAAGGTGGCGCGCCGCATCCTCGAGGGCCTCTCCCTCGAGACGGCCGAGGCGGACAGCGGCCCGGCGGCGCTCGACGCCTGCGCGGTCGCCATGCCGGACGGCGTGCTTCTCGACTGGAACATGCCCGAGATGGACGGCTATGCCGTGCTGAAGGCGCTCCGCCGCATGCCCGGGGGCAGCAAGCCCAAGGTGCTGTTCTGCACCACCGAGAACGACGCGGCCCATATCGCCAAGGCCCGCCAGGCCGGCGCCGACGACACGATGATGAAGCCCTTCGACAAGGACATCCTGCGCATCAAGATGGCGGCCGTCGGCCTCATCTGACGGGCCCGCGGCCCCGTCGGGTTTGGCAGCCCATCCCGCACGGCGTCGTCGACCCCGCATCGCCCTGACGGTCCTCCGACCGCGGGGATGCCTAGAGCCGTCGCCGCTCGCCTTGGCTCGCGACTTCAGCTCTAGTGCCATGTTTTTGCGAGCATTTTCTCGCGATCAGGTGACTCGACCTGAGCGCGATCTGCTCTAGAGCAGCATCGGCTTCTCCGAGTCGCCTTGGCGACTCCAAGCCGACGACACTGCTCTCGATCCGGAGCTGGAGCGAATTCGCCGAAGGCGAAAGCGCTGTAGACCGTTCGGACAGTCCTCCCTCCCGCCTCCCCTCCCCCGCCCCGTCACCGCCACGGCTTCGCCCGGGATCAGCACCGCTGCGCGCGAGGGCGGGCGACGAGGGCGCGTCGGGAGGAACCGCGCCTCGGGAGCGCCGCCCATGATGGCGGGCCCCGACCGGGGCGGCGTCGCGGTTCTCGCCTCCATGCCCCCGAACGACAAAGGCCCCGGTCCATCCGGACCGGGGCCTTTGACCGTGACGACCGGAGGCGTCAGGCGGTGATGCGGTTGTCGGCCTCGTTCGGCTCGCGCAGGACGTAGCCGCGGCCCCAGACCGTCTCGATGAAGTTGCGTCCGTGGCTGGCATTGGCGAGCTTCTTGCGAAGCTTGCAGATGAAGACGTCGATGATCTTCAGCTCGGGCTCGTCCATGCCGCCGTAGAGATGGTTCAGGAACATCTCCTTGGTCAGGGTCGTGCCCTTGCGGAGCGAGAGCAGCTCCAGCATCTGGTATTCCTTGCCGGTCAGGTGCACGCGGGCACCACCGACCTCGACGGTCTTCTGGTCGAGGTTGACGATGAGGTCGCCGGTGGCGATGACCGACTGGGCATGGCCCTTCGACCGCCGCACGATGGCGTGGATGCGGGCGACGAGCTCGTCCTTGTGGAACGGCTTCGTCAGGTAGTCGTCGGCGCCGAAGCCGAGGCCCTTCACCTTGTCCTCGATGCCGGCGAGGCCGGACAGGATGAGGATCGGCGTCTTGACCTTGGCGACCCGCAGCGTCCTCAGCACTTCGTAGCCCGACATGTCGGGCAGGTTGAGGTCGAGCAGGATAATGTCGTAATCGTAGAGTTTGCCGAGATCGATCCCCTCTTCGCCGAGGTCGGTCGTGTAGACGTTGAAATTCTCGGACTTGAGCATCAGCTCGATGCTCTGCGCGGTTGCGCTGTCGTCTTCGATCAGGAGAACGCGCATGTGTGGTCCTCACCCCTGCCCAGGTTGGCCTCGCCGATGATGCGCGCCGAGCGCGTTACGGCATCTCGGTCGAGGGCCGCTAAGAACCCCGAGCCATCATTCATCGTTAGCACCGAAAGGTTAATGGAATCACTTTCATTAAGCCGCGGCTTTGCCTCGAATCCGTCCACGTCGATCGGCCTGCCGATCCCGCCACGCCACGGCCCCCTCTGAGTCATCCTGTCCGGCCTTGCTCATGTCGGCGGTCCGCTCCGCCTCCCCACCCCCGCCGGCGGCCCACCGAACGACGGGGGCTGGGAACCGTCGGGGTGGGCTCCATCTGGCAATCTTAACGGAAAAGGTAAACAGGACGTTAGCGCCGCGCGATCGCGGTCCGCAGCCCGTTACCCTTACTTTCAAGCGTCAGGAGTAAGGAAGAAGCAACTTCCATCCGCCAAGGTCCAGGTGTCTCGCGGCGTCGGCATGGTCCTGAAGGGTCGAAGCATAGTTTCCGCCCCTCGCGTCTTGGAGTTTTGCATGGTGAAGTCGCGGGATCACCTCATCCGCCTCAAACGGTTTCAAGTCGACGAACGGCGCCGTCGCGTCACGCAGATCGAGTCCATGATCGCGGATTTCAGCCGCATGGTGGTCGATCTCGATCGCGAGATCGCGTCGGAAGAACAGCGTTCGGGCATCTCGGATCCGAACCATTATGCTTATCCCACCTTCGCCCGTGCCGCGGTGACCCGGCGCGACAACCTGAAACGGTCGTCGGATGAGCTGAAGGACCAGCTCGACGAAGCCAGGGGCCTGCTCGGCGAAGCGCAGGACGAGCTGAAGAAGGTCGAAACTCTGGACGGCCGCGACAAGATGCCCGCGATGGAGGCCGCCCGGCCCGAGCGCGACATGGGCATGGCGCGGCTGGCGCGCGCCTGACCGCACCGCCTTCGGCCGGGCCCCCGGCCGAAGTGCGCATTGCCGAGGCAACGCGAGGGCGGCGCCGGCATTGAGACATGGCAATCCCCCGGACGGTGCCATGATCGCTCTGCTGCTCCTTATCGTCGTGCCGCTCTCGGCGGCACTGCATTTCCTGTGGGGGGCCTCGCCCCTGTGGGTCTTCGTCACCGCCGCCGTCGGCGTGATGGTCCTGGCCTATCACGTCTCCTCGGCAACCGAGGCCGTCGCGGAAGCGGCAGGTCCCGCCGTCGGGGGGCTGCTCAACGTCAGCTTCGGCTCGATCGCCGAACTGGTGCTCGCCGTCTTCGTCCTGGCGGACGGCCAGGCCGGCGTGGTGCGGGCGCAGATCACCGGCTCCATCATCGGCACCGGCCTGCTCGGGCTGGGACTCGCCATCCTGGTGGGCGGCGCGACGCGCGCCCGCCAAACCTTCAAGCGGGAGCGCGCCGGCCTGCTGTCCAGCCTGCTGGTGGTGGTGCTGATCGCGCTGCTGCTGCCGGCCGTCTTCGACCTCGTGCTGCGCCTGCATCCGGACGGGCGCGACATCCCGTTCTCGGACGAGCAACTCAGCCTCGGCGTGTCGGCCGTGCTGCTCGCCATCTATGCCGGCAACCTGATCTACACGCTGGTCACCCACCGCGACGTCTTCGCGCGCGACAGCGCCGAAGCCGCCGCCGAACGCGGCGCCGAGGGCCGCGGCCGGTCGATCTGGGTTCCGGTCGGCATCATGGTGGTGGGCACGGCGGTGCTGGCCTTCGAGGCCGAACTCGTCTCGGGCGCCCTCGAGGCCACGGCGAGCCAGTTGCACCTGTCGCCGCTGTTCCTCGGCGTCGTGGTGCTGGCGCTCATCGGCACCTCCGCCGACCTGTTCGCCGCCGTGCTCTTCGCCCACCGCGACCGGATGGGCCTCGTCATGGATATCTGCATCGGCTCCGCCATCCAGGTCGCCCTGGTGGTGGCGCCGCTGCTGGTCGTGGCGTCCTTCCTCATCGGCAAGCCGATGACCCTGGTCTTCTCGAACCCGCTCGACTTGTTCGCCATCGGCGTCACGGCGCTCATCGTGAATGCGGTGGCGGGCGATGGCGAGACCACGTGGTTCGAGGGACTCCTCCTGGTGGGGGTCTACCTGCTCCTCGCCCTCGCCTTCTTCTTCGCGGGCTGAACCCGCGGAGCGGACCGACGGGGCGGAGTCACGTCAGGACTGGTGGCCGCCGGTCTCAGGCCCGCGATGCATGGCGTGCAGCGTCCCCGGCGCCGGGACACGATGGGCCACCGCCACCGCGCGATGCGGGCCCTCGTGGCGCACAACGGCGACATGCGGCACGGACCGGTGGGGTGCAGCCGTGTAGTGGGCGAGGCGCGTCACGGCGACGTGGCGCCGTAACGCGCGCCTCTCCGCCACGACCGTCCGGCTCACGCCGGCACTGGGCTGTGCCTCGGCCGCGCTATCGGCGACACCGGAGGCCCCGTCGGGCGTGGCGGTTGCGGCGACCCCGGTCGCCGAACCCGGGCTCGGGATCGCGAAGAAGGCATGGGCGCCCCCGTCGTCGGCGCCCGCCATCGCGGCACCGATCCCACCGACCGTCATCGCCCCGGCCAGCATCGCCACAGTCGCGTGAAGTTTCAACGCACGCATGTGCCGCCTCCTGCTCCTGCCCGAGCCTGTCAGGTGCAGGCTCGATTGTATGATGGTGAGATAATCCTGGCAGGATCGTCGGAGAAGACATGGCTCCGCATGGGATCGACGCGAGACCATGCGATTTCGCCATGAACACTGGACGGACGCGATGCATCTACTTCTGCACCGCAAGAAGATCTCGCAGCCGCACAAAACCCGCGCGGGGCGCCGCGGACCGTCGCGCTTCTCCCCCGTGGGGAGAAGGGCGCTCCCGAAGGTCCCACGTCGACCCGCATCCGGAGGCCCGTGCCGTGGCTCGACGCCATTGCGGCGCGGCACGCGAGGCTCTATGCAGGGCGGCTTTCAGCCATCCCACCGCCGAGGAGAGATCACATGGCGTTCAAGGTTGCCGTCGTCGGCGCCACCGGCAATGTGGGCCGCGAGATACTCGGCATCCTGGCCGAACGCGGCTTCCCGGCCAGCGAAGTCGTGGCCCTGGCCTCCAACCGCTCGCGCGGCACCGAGATCTCCTTCGGGGACAAGATCCTGAAGTGCAAGGTCCTCGACCAGCACGACTTTTCCGACACGGACATCTGCCTCATGTCGGCGGGCGGCGAGATCTCGAAGGAATGGGCGCAGCGCATCGGCGCGCAGGGCTGCGTCGTCATCGACAATTCCTCGGCCTACCGCATGCACGCCGAGGTGCCGCTGATCGTGCCCGAGGTGAACGCCGACGCCATCGTGGGCTTCCGCAAGCTCAACATCATCGCCAACCCCAATTGCTCGACGGCACAGCTCGTCGTGGCGCTGAAGCCCCTGCACGACAAGGCCCGCATCAAGCGCGTGGTGGTGGCGACCTACCAATCCGTGTCGGGCGCCGGCAAGGAGGGCATGGACGAGCTCTTCACCCAGACGCGGGCCGTCTTCGTGTCGGATGCGCTGGAGACCAAGAAGTTCCCGAAGCGCATCGCCTTCAACCTCATCCCGCAGATCGACGTCTTCATGGAGGACGGTTCGACCAAGGAGGAGTGGAAGATGGTGGTCGAGACCAAGAAGATTCTCGACCCCAAGATCAAGCTCACCGCCACCTGCGTGCGCGTGCCGGTGTTCATCAGCCATTCCGAAGCCGTGAACGTCGAGTTCGAGGATCCGATCTCGGCCGAGGAGGCGAAGGACATCCTGCGCGAGGCGCCGGGCTGCCTGCTGATCGATCGGCACGAGCCCGGCGGCTACATCACGCCGCACGAGGCGGCCGGTGAGGACGCCACCTACATCTCGCGCGTGCGCGAGGACCCGACGGTGGAGAACGGCCTGTCCTTCTGGTGCGTCAGCGACAACCTGCGCAAGGGCGCCGCCCTCAACGCCGTGCAGATCGCCGAAGTGCTGGTGAACCGCGGCCTGATCCAGGCGAAGCGCAAGGCCGCCTGAGCGCGACGGGGCCTGAGGCCGGCGAAGCCGGCCTCAGGCCGTCTCTTCCTGCCGGCGGCCGACGTGGTCGCTGCGATACACGATCCGGCCTTCCCCGTCCCTGACCACGACCGAAACGGTGTGGGGCGGCTGCCGCTGGTGCTTGGCCCTGGCGATCTCGTCCACCATGGGGACGGCGATCTCCCACACCTTGCCGACCTCCGGCAGGCAGAGGCCGCTCTCGTCGCGGCTGTAATGGTCGCCGTCGTGGACGTCGAAGTAATAGCGTGGCATCGCGGGACCTGGCCTCCCGTTGTCTCGGGCCCGCCTGAGATCCACCCGGCGGGCCCTTTGACAACGGGAGAAACCCGCCGGGAGTTACCGTCCGGCAGCGGACGGAAGCCGGGCGCGCGGCCCCCGAGGTCCTCCCGTCAGCGGTTGGTGCGGCCCATGTGCTTCGGGTCGACGCCGCCCGTGCGGGCATCCACCTCGTTGGCGGTGTCGCCCTCGGCGGTGCTGTCCGCCGCGATGTCCTCGGGGTCGGCCCCCGTCAGGCCCTTCGATTGACCGATGCCCGGGTTGCGCTTGAGGTCGTCCTGGACGGTGATCTCGCCGATGGCGATCTCGTCGCCCTTCCGGTGTCCGTCGATATGCTTGCTCATCCTCGCCTCCTGCTGTCGCGCCGTCAGGTATCGCTGCGGTCGCCGAACCGTTTGTGTTCCTCGTGCGAGCGGCCGCGCTCGACGTCGCCCTCGCCCGCCGGGCGGGTATAGTCGACGTCGTCCAGCGCTTCCGGGTCGCCCGTGCCGCCGGCGCCGCGCGTCATCTCGGCCATGCCCTTGGAGGCGGTGTTGTGCTTGTCGGGCGCCTGGACCTTGTCTTCCTGGCTGGTGCCCTTCGACTTGCCGGCTGATGCCATGACCGAAGCCTCCCCGTGTGACCTTGCGTGCCGGCACAACAGGTGCGCCGGACACGGGTTCCGCCCGCGGCCATGTCGCGCGGGCCGGAACGAAAGCGGGCGGAGCCGAAGCCCCGCCCGTCCGATGGTGCCGATGCGGGACGCGGTCAGTTCGGGCGTTCGAGGCACATGGCGATGCCCATGCCGCCGCCGATGCACAGCGTCGCCAGGCCCTTCTTGGCGTCGCGGCGCTGCATCTCGTAGAGCAGCGTGGTGAGCACGCGGGCGCCGGAAGCCCCGATCGGGTGGCCGATGGCGATGGCGCCGCCGTTGACGTTCACGATGGCGGGATCCCAGCCCATGTCCTTGTTGACCGCCAAGGCCTGGGCCGCGAAGGCCTCGTTGGCCTCGACGAGCTCGACGTCCTTGACCTTCCAGCCGGCCTTCTCCAGCGCCTTGCGCGAGGCCGGGATCGGGCCCGAGCCCATCACGGCCGGGTCGACGCCGGCGGTGGCCCAGGAGGCGATCCTGGCCAGCGGCGTCAGGCCGCGCTTCTCGGCCTCGGCGGCCGTCATCAGCACCAGGGCGGCGGCGCCGTCGTTGATGCCGGACGCGTTGCCGGCCGTGACCGAGCCCTCCTTGGAGAAGGCGGGCTTCAGCTTCGCCAGCGCCTCGACGGTGGTGCCGGGGCGGATGTATTCGTCCTGGTCGACGACGACGTCGCCCTTGCGGGTCTTGACCGTCACCGGCACGATCTCGTCCTTGAAGCGACCCTCCTTCTGGGCGGCCTCGGCCTTGTTCTGCGAGCCCGCCGCGAACGTGTCCTGCTCTTCGCGGTTGAGCTGCCACTTGCCGGCGACGTTCTCGGCCGTGGTGCCCATGTGGTAGCCCTGGAAGGCGTCGAGGAGGCCGTCCTTCAGCATCGTGTCGACGAACTTCAGGTCGCCCATCTTCTGCCCGGAGCGCAGGTAGGCGGCATGTGGCGCGAGGCTCATGGATTCCTGGCCGCCCGCCACGATGATGCTGGCATCGCCGTTGGCGATCTGCTGCAGGCCCAGCGCCACGGCGCGCAGGCCCGAGCCGCAGAGCTGGTTCAGGCCCCAGGCGGTCTTCTCCTTGGGGATGCCCGCCGCCATGGCGGCGATGCGGGCCGGGTTCTGGCCCTGGCCGGCGGTGAGCACCTGGCCCATGATCACCTCGTCGACCTCGTCGGCCGAAACCTTGGCGCGCTCGAGCGCGGCCTTCACCGCCGTGGCGCCGAGTTCATGGGCGGGCGTGTTGGCGAAGGCGCCGTTGAACGAGCCCACGGGAGTGCGGGCGGCGGACACGATGACGATGTCGGTGGACATGGGATCTCCTCGGGGTTCCTGGACAGGGACGTCCGCCCGCCGCACCCTGAGGGGCGTCGGCGGCGGCGCGCAGGTTTCGCCTCTTTTCCGGGCAGGCCAGCCTGGCCTCGCTCACGGACAGGGCAGCCGTTCCGGCCGTTCCCGCGTGTCCCATCCTATGTGGAAAAGACCGGGCCGGCCCGCAACCTCCAAATTCATATTCCCCCGCCCGCGCGTTCTCCCTATCTTGCCGGAACGGGACGCGGGTCGGGACAGAGCGGGTGGATGCGATGACGGCGGATGCCAAACAGCCGGTGACGGTCAAAAAATATGCAAACCGTCGGCTCTACAATACCGAGACCAGCACCTACGTGACGCTGGAGGACCTGGCCCTCATGGTGAAGCGGGGCGAAGACTTCGTCGTCTTCGACGCCAAGACCAGCGAGGAGATCACCCGGTCGGTGCTGGCGCAGATCATCTTCGACCAGGAGGGCAAGGGCGGCCAGAGCCTGCTGCCGATCTCCTTCCTGCGGCAGCTGATCCGCTTCTACGGCGACAGCATGCAGATGCTGGTGCCGAGCTACCTCGAGTTCACGCTCGACAAGCTGACCAACGACCAGCACAATTTCCGCGAACAGATCGAGGCGTCGTTCGGCGCCAAGCTGCTGCCGGGCGCCCCCCTGCGCAGCCAGATGTTCGACCAGCTCGAGGACCAGACGCGCAAGAACATGCTGATGTTCTCGCAGGCCCTGACCATGTTCAACCCCTTCACGGGCGCGCTGACGCCGGCCGCGACCCCGGCGGCGGCCGAGGCCGCCCCCGCCAAGGCCGACGACCTCGAAACCATGAAGCGCGACATGGAGGAGATGCAGAAGCGGCTGGAGCGGCTGTCCACCAAGCCGTGACCCTTTCGCGCCGGGCTGCGGTGGATTAGGAACGAGCCCCCGTCCCTCCACCCGACGCGAAGCCGAGACCATGACCGCTAGACCCCGCATCCTGTCCGGCGTGCAGCCGACCGGCAACCTCCATCTCGGCAACTACCTCGGCGCCATCACGCGGTTCGTCACGCTGCAGCAGGACCACGACTGCCTGTATTGCGTGGTGGACCTCCACGCCATCACGGTGCCGCAGGACCCCGCCGCCCTCGAAGCCACCACCCGCGAGGTGACGGCCGCCTTCATCGCGGCCGGCATCGACCCGGTGCGCCACGCCATCTTCAACCAGAGCCGCGTGCCCGGCCACGCCGAACTCGCCTGGATCTTCAACTGCGTGGCGCGGCTCGGCTGGCTGAACCGCATGACGCAGTTCAAGGAGAAGGCCGGCAAGGACCGCGAGAACGCCTCGGTGGGGCTCTACGCCTATCCGGTGCTGATGGCGGCCGACATCCTGCTCTACAGGGCCGATGCCGTGCCGGTCGGCGACGACCAGAAGCAGCACCTCGAACTGACGCGCGACATCGCCACCAAGTTCAACAACGACTTCTCGGCCCGCATCGCCGAGAAGACCGGGCGCGACAGCTATTTCAAGCTGCCCGAGCCGCTGATCCAGGGGCCGGCCACGCGGGTGATGAGCCTGCGCGACGGCGCCAAGAAGATGTCGAAGTCGGATGTCTCGGACAATTCCCGCATCAACCTGACCGACGACGCCGACACGATCGCCGGCAAGATCCGCCGGGCCAAGACCGACCCCGACGCCCTGCCGTCCGAGGTCGACGGCCTGGCCGGGCGCCCGGAGGCCGACAACCTCGTCGCCATCTTCGCGGGGCTGGCGGGGCTGAGCAAGGCCGAGGTGCTGAGCCAGCACGGCGGCCACCAGTTCTCGACCTTCAAGGCCGCGTTGAGCGACCTCGCGGTGGAGAAGCTGTCGCCCATCGCCGCCGAGATGCGCCGGCTCACCGCCGACCCGGGCTACATCGACGGCGTGCTGGCGAGCGGCGCCGAGCGCGCCGGGGCCATCGCGGAGGCCACGCTGCGCGACGTGAAGGGCATCGTGGGCCTGCTGGGCTGAGCCGCCCCCAGCCCCCGGTCGGCCCGCCCTCGGGCGGCACCCCGCGACGATGGCGGCCGGAGGGCTTCGCCACGGCACCTGACTATTGACGGTTGTCCTGGATTCCAGCAATCTCGACGGCAGATCGTGGTCGGCTCGGGACGTCCGTTTTCGGCAGCGGCGGCGATACAGGCCCGGCCCGCGACGGCAACGCGCCCCGCGACGGCCGCCCGCAGCCATGCCGGCTCGCCGGACCCCTGCCGCCGCGGCCTTGCCGCCGCGGTCTTGCCGCCGCGGTCTTGCCGTGCCGCCCGGTCGTGGACCCTCGCGATGGCGCGGGGGCGCCAGCGCTTCGGCTGCAGAGGGGTTCGACATGGTGTCCATCGGTTTCAAACGCGTCGTCGTCGCGGCCGGGTTGCTGATCGCGAGTTCGCTGTCGGCCTTCGCGCTGAGCATCCCGTCGGCCGAGGACCAGGAGGTCCTCGTCAAGACGACGCTGATGACCTTCAACGACGCCAACCTCACGGGCAACTACACGGTGTTGCACGCGAAGGCCGCCAAGCCGTTCCGCGACCAGTTCTCGCCCGACAAGTTCAAGGAGATCTTCAAGGGCTTCGTCGACAACCACGTCGACATCAGCCGGGCCGTGGCCAAGCCGCTGAAGGGCAACGAAGCCAAGCTCGACGACGACATGCTCATCCTGCAGGGCAGCATCGACCTGACGAGCGACTATCACGCCGCATACGTGCTGAAATACATCCAGTCCGACGGCGAGTGGAAGATCGTCGGCCTCGACGTCAAGACCTGAGCCGGCGATGGCGCAGACTCGGCCCGGAGGCCCGGCGTGGACCGCCGGGCCGAGCGCCGCCCGTCGTCTATTTTTCGAACTTGAAGCCGATGTCGCCGATCATCGTCTGGATGGCGCCGCCGAAGTCCTTGTCGCCGCCGGGCGAGGCCCAGTAGGTCACCAGCACCATCTTGTTCTTCGACCCGTAGGGTCCGATGGCGGAATAGCGCAGGACGGTGGGGTCGCCCTTCCAGGTGGCATCGGGAAAATCGGTGTTGGAGACGTTGGCATCGCCGGACTTGCCGGTGGTCGTGATGCCGTTGCCGTGCAGGTCGACCTTCTCCTTGTCCCAATAGGCGGCGTGTTCGCCCAGAAGGGTCTGGGTATCGGCCCCCTCGAAGGTTTCCACCCAGACGTCGACCTCGTCGTCCGGCGACTTGACCAGCACGCCACGTTTGCTGCTGGACACCTTGTACCCGTCCGGCACGTCGAGGGTGATGCCGTTGACGGTGGTCGACTTGGCCCAGGCCGCCATCGGCGCCAGCGTCAGCACCATGGCGACGGCGACCGACCGTGAAAGATCGAAACGCATGTGGTTCTGCCCCTGTCGGCGTCGGTGACGCGCGGATCCGACGAGGGTCCGCCTCGCTCGCCACCATAGAGAAACCCTTTCGGCAGGGGAACGGTGTTCCACCGGAGGTGGAGCCTGCCGGGCGCGGCGGCCGGCCCGACCGGGGCGTGGCGTTTCGGGCCCGACCCGGACCCCGCCTTCCCGCGTTGCCCGACGGCAGGCCTCCCCGAGGCCGTTCCGCAGGAGGAAGCCTTGGACCAGGTGGAGACGACGGCGCGCGCCATGTGCCAGGCCGACGGCCAGGATCCCGACAAGCCGACCCCCGCCCCCGACGCCTCGCGCACCGCGGACGACGGGCTGCCGCCGGCCACGCCCCGCCCGCGGTGGCGCGCCTACGAGGCCCAGGCGCGCCGGCTCGTCGAGGCCCAGGCGGCGATGCTCGCCGGGCGGTGAGCCGGCCGCCGCGACGCGGCCCCGGCGCGGGCAAGTGCCGGCCAAGGTATCGGTCAGGTAACACCCGTGTGCCTCCTTGCGAGGCCGCCGGTGGGCGACCTATCTGGCGTCATCGCCCGGGCGCCGCGCCCCGGGCGGGGCGTAGGGGCACGGGCGCCATGGCCCGGAGGGCATCACCATGAAGACGATCGGGTTCCTGTCCTTCGGGCATTGGTCGCCGTCGCCGCAATCGGCGACTCGGACGGCGCGCGACACGCTGCTGCAGTCCATCGACCTCGCCGTGGCGGCCGAGGAACTGGGCGCGGACGGGGCCTATTTTCGCGTCCACCACTTCGCCCGCCAGCTCGCCTCGCCGTTCCCCCTGCTGGCGGCGGTGGGGACCCGGACCAGCCGCATCGAGATCGGCACCGCCGTCATCGACATGCGCTACGAGAACCCGTTCTACATGGCGGAGGACGCCGGCGCCGCCGACCTCATCGGCGGCGAGCGGCTGCAGCTCGGCCTCAGCCGCGGCTCCCCCGAGCAGGTGATCGACGGCTGGCGCCACTTCGGCTACGCGCCGGCCGCGGGCGAGACCGAGGCCGACATGGGGCGCCGCCACGCCGAAACCTTCCTGCGCGCCCTCGACGGCGAGGGCTTCGCCCGGCCGAACCCGCGCCCCATGTTCCCGAACCCGCCCGGCCTGCTCCGCCTCGAACCCCATTCGCCGACCCTGCGGGACCGGATCTGGTGGGGTTCCGCCTCCGACGCCACGGCGGTATGGGCCGCCCGCAAGGGCATGAACCTGCAAAGCTCCACCCTGAAGGCCGACGAGACCGGCGAGCCGTTCCACGTCCAGCAGGCGCGGCAGATCCGCCGCTACCGCGAGGCCTGGGCGGAGGCCGGGCATGCCCGCAAGCCGCGCGTGTCGGTGTCGCGTTCGATCTTCGCCCTGGTGAGCGACCGTGACCGCGCCTATTTCGGGCGCGACGGCGGGGGCGACCAGGTGGGCGTGATCGACGACATGCGCGCCATCTTCGGCCGTTCCTACGCGGCCGAGCCCGACCGGCTCGTGGCGCAGCTCGCGGCCGACGAGGCCATCGCCGAAGCCGACACGCTGCTGCTGACGGTGCCGAACCAGCTCGGCGTCGCCTATAACATCCACGTCATCGACAGCATCCTGAAGCACGTCGCCCCCGCCCTCGGCTGGCGCTGAGGGGCGCCGAAGGCGGGGACAACGGGGGCGCCGGCCGGTCCGCCGTCATGTCTCGTCGTCGTCGTCCGCCGCGGCGCCGCTGTGTTCACCGGCCCGACCGTCACGGCCGGCACCGTGGTGTCGATCGCGCTCGACCATGGCTTCACCTGAACGGGGCCTCCCTTGGGTCCGATCGGGGTTCAGCCCTGGCGATAGCCGGTGACCGTGAAATCACTCCCGACATCCGTATCGGCCTGCAACTGCCCGCCGACATAGTCGTGGACGAAGGTCTCGAACGATTGCTTGTAGGTTCCATCGGTGTAGGCGTAGTAGGTGGTCGCGTATGAAGACAGGTGCGCGCTGTCTCCGTCGAACGTTTCCGTCCGAATGCTGTTCGAATCAATCTCGGACAGTGGAGACCCGCCTTCCGCCGGAAAGCCGAACGACGGCGCCTCGTAGGAGGTCGTCCGGCCATAGCTGGAATACGCGTAATCCGAGTCGGCATAATGATAGCTGGTGGACGATGTGACCTTGTCGGCATACAGCGTGGTCTGCCGCTCGAAGATGCCGCCGCGGTCGCTCTCGGCAGCGTAGCTAGAATAGGGCCCCTGCTGGTCATAGGCTGTCGAGCCGGGGCCGCTCAGGCCCTGCGTGGCGTCGAGGTCACCACCCCGAAAGTATAGCGGCGGGCCATAGGCCGCATATCCGTATCCGTCGGCGGCGTCACCGTAAGCGTCATATCCCCTGGCCCGTCTCCTGACATCGGCCTCCGACGACGGGCCGTTCCGCACCCCGATGCGCCGCGACAGGACCGGCGATCCCGATCGCGGCCAAGCCTGGCGTGACAGGCCCAGGTGCGATCGCAATCCGCAGACCCGTTGCGGGTTCCCGCGACGGCGGCCCGGCCTATAGGAGCCACGCGGCAGGATGTCCCCCAACCCCGGCCCCGCTGCCGCGCGTCGACGCCGCGCCAGGGAGAGGCCCGATCAGGGACCGCCGAGATCGGCACGCAGCTGCTGCGCGGCCTTGAGGTGATCGCGCAGGGTCGGGAGCTCGGCCTGCGCGGCCTTGCGCAGGGTCGGGTCCGCTCCCGCCGCCGCGAAGCTGTCGGCGACCGCGACGGCCTGGGTGTGCACCAGCACCTGCTGGCGCGCGTAGGCCCGGTCGAAATCCCGTCCCCGCAGGCCCTGGAGGCCGGCGAGCAGGCTCGCCTCGTCGCTCGACATGCCGTCCGGCGGCGCCGGCAGGCCGGCCGCCACGGCGGCCTGGCGCAGCGCGTCGCGGGCGCGCGTGTGATCGCCGAGGAGCTGCTGGGCCAGCGAGCGCACGCGCGGGTCCTGGGCCTGCGCCGACGCGACGCTCGCCGCCATGATCTCGTACCGGTCGGTCTGCGCCGTCGCCAGGACGAAGTCCTTCGGCGAGGGCGGGACCGGCGTCTGCGCCGAGGCCCCGCTCCCGCCGGCCACCACGGCCAGCGCCGCCATTGCCCACAATCCGGTCTTCGCCATCCTCAAGGTCCCTCGCGGAGCTGTACGGTCGACGCGGCTCAAGGCTGGCCCTGGCCGCCGCCAGCCCCGTAGATGTTGCCCGTCGTGTAGCTGCCGTCGTCCTCGGCGAGCCGCACGTAGATGCCGGCCAGTTCCGCCGGCTGGCCGGCCCTGCCGAGCGGGGCCGTCGCCCCGAAGGTCATGACCTTGCCCTCCGAAGCGCCGCCCGACACCTGCAGCGGCGTCCAGATCGGGCCCGGCGCGACCCCGTTCACCCGGATGCCCTTGGGGCCGAGCTGCTTGGCCAGCGATTTCACGAAGTTCATCGTGGCGGCCTTGGTCTGCGCATAGTCGTAGAGGTCCGGCGACGGATCGTAGGCCTGTTCGGACGTCGTGGCGATGATGGCCGAACCCGGCTTGAGGCTGGGGAGCGCCGCCTTGATGATGTAGAACGGCGCGTAGATGTTGGTCTTCATCGTCGCGTCGAAGTCCTCGTCGGAGAGTTCGGCGATGGAGGCGCGCGACTGCTGCCGCCCGGCATTGCTCACCAGGATGTCGAGGCCGCCGAGCTGGCGCACGGCGTCGTCGACGAGGCGCCGGCAGAAGGCCGCGTCCCGCAGGTCTCCGGGGAGCGCCACGGCCTTGCGCCCCGCGGCCTGGATCAGCGCCACGACCTCGCGGGCATCGGGCTCTTCCGCCGGCAGGTAGTTGATGGCGACATCGGCGCCCTCGCGCGCGAAGGCGATGGCGGCGGCCCGCCCCATGCCGGAATCGCCGCCCGTGATGAGGGCCCGGCGACCGGCCAGGCGCCCCGAACCCTTGTAGCTTTTCTCGCCATGGTCGGGCACGGGATCCATCTGCCCGGCCAGGCCCGGCCAGGGCTGCGACTGCCGGGGATAGGGCGGCCGCGGATATTTGGTGGTGGGGTCCTGCAACGGCTTCGGCGCTGCCGCATCGGAGGCGGCCGGCGCGGCTCCGGGTGCCGTCTGGGCCGCCGCCGGCAGGCTGGCCGCCACCGCCGCCAGGCCGAGCCCGGCGCCGCCCATGATCTGACGGCGTGAAAGGGACGTGTCGTTGCTGTCGGACATGCGGAAATCTGCCTCACCGGCTTAGAATCGACTCGCCCGGCCAACTCGCGCCGAACGGTCCGAGGTTCCGCGCCGGCATCGTCGCGGTAGGCCGTCCGCTCCTGCCGGAACCGCGCCCGAGCGCGGGGCGGGCCGGCGCGAAACCTCGTCACCTCGCCCCCTCCTCCGTCCCGGCGGAGGGCCAGTCAGGCGGCCCCGCCGGGTTCGCCGTCCGGCATGGGGTGCGTGCGGTAGGCCTGCTCGATATAGGCGAGGTTGATCAGCGCGCTGCCCCGCTCGGGATACACCCCGACGTTCATGCGCGGGGTCGGCTCCAGCTCCTCCATGACGAAGTTCAGCGCCGCGCGCAGGTCGGGAAAGCTGCGCGTCTCGGCAGCGTCCCCCGACACCCCAATCTGTTCGGTCGTCATCTCGGGGCTCCAACGCACCACGGCGGGCGAGTCCCACACCATATCGGCCATCGTCCAGCTCCTGTTGTCCTGTCGGAGCGCAACGCGCGGGCCGCCGAAATGGCAGCATGCGGCGACCGGCACCGGAGCCCCGCCGAAGCCCGCCTCGCGCCGGTTTTTCACAACTTTACAGAGCGCATCCGATCATTAATATACCTGAAGTCGCGTCTTGGCCGCCGCGGGCGGGGTGAGTCGCGCATCGATCACGCGAGGTCTGCGATGCTGCCGTTGCTGATCCTGGTCGTATCCTGCGGCACCGCCGCCCTGATCCCCGCCATCTTCGTGGTCACGCGCGAGTCGACCAAGCGTCACCGCCAGGGGATCGTCGAAGACCTCAAGTTCGTCTTCGACACGTCGAAGAGCGGAGGCGACACCATCATCCCGTCCTTCGAGTTCGTGAAGTACAAGTATTCGGTCGACCGCGACCCCGGGCCCGGCGGCGGCCGAGGGCGGCCGGACTTCCTGCGCCATCATTGGCTGCTGAGCGCCATCCCCTTCGTCCTGCTGTGTTCGGCGCTGAACGCCCTCACGCTGGCGATGGTGCTGCACGTGGCCTTCCACCAGCCGGTCGGGGCGTCGGTGCCCTGGCTCGGCGACCACGCCGACTTGCCGCTCTTCGGCTGGGTGCTGCTGGCTGCCTACGCGGGCGCGGCGCTGTTCACGCTGCGCGCCTTCCGCCAGGCGATCAACAACTTCGACCTCAGCCCCTTCTCCATGCTGGGAGCCTTCGTCAACCTGTGCTTCTCGGTGGTCAGCGCTCCCCTCCTGGTCTTCGGGGTCTTCCGCCTCGGCCAGGCCGTGGGTCTCCCCTTCGACGTCGAGGGACCCGCCGCCTTTCCGGTGGTGCTCGTGGCGGCCTTCGCGGCCGGCTACTTCCCCGATGTCGCGGTGCGGACCGTGCTGCGCTGGTCGCGGCTGCGCCTCTACAAGCGCGAAGCGACCGGCCTGTTCGAGGCCTTCACGTCGACGCCTCTCGAAGTCATCGACGGGATCGATTCCGAGACCCGCAGCCGCCTCGACGATTATCACATCGGGACCGTGCAGAACCTCGCCGCCGCCAACCCGCTGATGCTCTTCGTCGAGACGCCCTACGGCGTCTACCAGATCATGGATTGGGTGGCCCAGGCGCAGCTCTGCGCCTCGGTCGGCCCCATGGCGCTGCAGCAGCTGTGGACGCTGGGCATCCGGACGATCTTCGACCTCGAACGGGTGTTGCTCGACCCGGCCTGCCGGGACGACGCGCTGATCGGCGCCGTGGGCGCCATATTGTGGCAGCATCACCCCCCGCCGCCGGCCGGAGGAGCGGCGCCGAACCTCGCCACCCTGAAGGCCGACATCCGCTTCCGCCTCGACAACCCGCATGTCCACCGGCTGCGGCAGATCTTCAATCAGGTGTCGCGGTCGCTCGGCGACGAGGCGCGGCGACTGTGGCCCATTCCGGATGCCGGCCGAAAGCCGCAGGACTTCGACGCGATGCGCCGGCGCGCGGCGGTGTGAGCCGGCCGCACCGCGCTGCGGTGCCGTTCACCGGGCGAGCAGCAGCCGGCCGTGGTCCATCCTGACGCTCGACAGGCGCGACAGGAAGCTCATGCCGATCAGCGCCTGGCCGAGCTGCCCCCGGCCGCTGACCAGCGCCGTCACGTCGCGGACCTCGATGCCGCCGAGCCGCACCGAGGGCAGGTTGACCTTGGCCACGAGAGCGCGCCCGTTGGCGGTGCTGACCGGGATGTTGAAGTCGGCGGGGAGCGGGCGGATGCCGAGCCTGTCGGCGGCCTCGGCGGGCAGCGCCAGATAGGACGCGCCGGTGTCCACCATGGCGGGAAGGCGCTGCCCGTCGACCTCGATCGTGGTCTGGAACTGGCCGAGCCTGTCGGGCGCGATCGTTTCCTCGCCGCCGAAGGCCGGTGGGGCGGCGGGCGCGGCGGCAGACGCGGCGACGGGGGCCACCGGCGGTGCCGAAGGCGCGGCCGCGGCGCCGCTCCCGGGATTCACCGTCCCGACCGCACCCAGCACGCCGGCCCAGAGCGCGCCGCGCTGCGCCGGCGCCATGGCGGACAATTGATGCGCCGCCAGCAACGCCACGACGGCGCTGCCGACCGCCAACCTGACGAACCCCATCCGGTGACCTCCGCACTTCCGCCCGTGCGGGGACAGGATCAGGCGCGGCTCCCTACCGGAAGGTTGCGCGCCGCGGCCGATCGTCGGGTATCGTCAAGGCGGGACTTCGCGGATCGGTCGAATGCCGGGCAATCCGGCGCGCCGGGGGCCGGCGCTGCTTGGAGACGCCGCCCGGAGGGATCGTCCCCCGGGCGGCGGCATCATTCGGCGGCGAGCGGCAGGTCGCCGAGCAGCCGCTCCAGCCGGATCGGGGCCTGGCGCACCCGAACGCCGGTCGCGTGGTAGACGGCGTTGGCGATGGCGCCGGCCGTGCCGGTGATGCCGATCTCGCCCACGCCCTTCACGCCGAGGGCGTTGATGATGCTGTCCTTCTCGTCGACCAGGATGGCCTCGAGCGACGGGATGTCGGCATTCACCGGCACATGGTACTCGCCGAGGTTGGCGTTGAGCGGCCGGCCCGAGCGGTGGTCCATGACGGCCTCCTCGTGCAGGGCGAAGCTCACCCCCCAGATCATGCCGCCGAAATACTGGCTGCGCACCAGACGCGGGTTGATGACACGGCCGGCCGCGAAGGCGCCGACGAGGCGCGTGCAGCGGATCTGGCCGAGCTCGGGGTCGACCTTCACCTCGGCGAAGACGGCGCCGTGGGCATGCATGGCATAGCGCTTCTGGGCATCCTGGTCGGCGCCCGCACTGCCCTGGCCCTCGAGCGCGGGCAGGCCGGCCCGGGCCAGGATGTCGGCGTAGCTTTCGCCGCGGCTCTCGTCGTCGCGCCGCACGAGGCGGCCGTCCCGCGCTACCACGCCGGCATTGCCGGCGCCGAACAGCGGCGAGCGCTGGTCGTCGGTGGCGAGGCGCGCCAGCTTGGCGATGACGTCGCCGCCCGCCGCGTGGATGGCGTTGCCGGCCGTGGCGGTGTGGCCGGAGCCGCCCGCGATGCCGCCGTTCGGCAGGTCCGAGCTGCCCATGCGGAACTCGACCTGGTCGATGTCGAGCCCGAGTCCGTCGGCGGCGATCTGCGCCAGCGCCGTCCAGGCGCCCTGCCCCATGTCCTGGGCGCCGATCTCGACGAGGCCGGTACCATCCGCCTTCAGCGTGGCGCGGGCATCGGCGGCGAAGATCAGCGCCGGGAACGTGGCGGTGCCCATGCCCCAGCCGACCAGGAGCCCCGCCTCGTCGCGCATGGTGCGCGGCGCCGCGGCGCGCTTCGACCAGCCGAAGGCCGCGGCCCCCTGCTCGTAGCATTCGCGCAGGTTCTTGGAGGAGAAGGGCTTGCCCGAGATGGGCTCCACCTCGGCATAGTTCTTGAGCCGGAAGGCCAGCGGATCCATGCCGCAGGCTTCGGCCATCTCGTCGACGGCGCTTTCCAGCGCGATCGAGCCCGAAGCCTCGCCGGGCGCCCGCATGAACAGCGGCGTGCCGGTGTCGAGGCGCACCGCCGTGTGCGTGGTCTTCAAGGCCGGCGCCGCATAGAGCGTATGCGACAGGTTGGCGGCGGGCTCGAAGAAGTCGTCGAAGCTCGACGTCGCCGTGTGGTTGTGGTGGTGGATGGCCTGGATCTGGCCGCTGTCGTCCGTGCCCATCCGCACCGTCTGGCGCGTGGGCGCCCGGTGGCCGACGGGGCCGAACATCTGGTCGCGGCGCAGCACGAGCTTGACGGGCCGGCCCGTCCGCCGGGCCGCCATGATGCCGAGGATCTGCGGCCCCTTCATCAAGGCCTTGGAGCCGAAGCCGCCGCCCAGGAAGGGCGAGCGGATCAGGATGTTGGCGGGGTCGATGCCGAAGAGCTGGGCGATGCGGCCCTGGCCCATGGTCAGCGCCTGGCTGGGCGTGTCGACGGTGAGCTTGTCGCCGTCCCACTGCGCCACGATGGCATGGGGCTCCATGGCGTTGTGGTACTGGGCGGGCGTCTCGTAGGTGGCGTCGACCCGCTTGGCCGAGCCCGCGAGCCCGGCGTCCACGTCGCCGCCGTTGTCGATGTCCGGCGGCTCGCCGACGCCGACGGCCGGGGGCACGAAGGTTTCGTTGCCGTCGAGGCCCATGCGGGCGGGCTCGACGTCGTAGCGCGGCGCCAGCAGCGCGGCGCCCTCGGTGGCGGCTTCCAGCGTCTCGCCGATCACCACCGCGATGGCCTGGTTGGCGTAGCGGACGCGGTCGTTCTGCAGCACGTCCATGCGGAACGTGAAGGGGCTGTCCTTGTCGTCGGGGTCGAAGGCGAGCTGCGGCGTGTTGCCCGGCACTATGACGTCGACCACGCCCGGGTGGGCCTTGGCGGCCGCGACGTCGAGGAAGGTGACGCGGCCGCGGGCGATCGTGCTGGTGGCCAGGGCGGCGTAGAGCATCCCCTCCGGGTGGTTGTCGGCGGCGAAGCGGGCCGAGCCCGTGACCTTGAGGAGGCCTTCGCGGCGGGTGAGCGGCTGGCCGATGTTGGAGCCGTAGCGGGTGTGGGTCTGCTCAGGCATGTGCGGCGACTCCGAGCGGCGAGGCGAAGGGGGACGCCGGCAGCGCGGGCATGCGCGCGGGCGTGCCGGCCTTGGCCAGCGTGAGGGCCCGCACGGCGATGCGCCGGGCGAGTTCGATCTTGTAGGCATTGTCGCCGGACGGCTTGGCATCCGCCAGGGCCGCCTCTGCCGCGCGGCGGAACGTCTCGGGCGTGGCGGGCTGGCCGGCCAGGACGGCCTCGGCCTTGCGGGCGCGCCAGGGCTTGAGGGCGACGCCGCCGAAGGCGAGGCGCGCGTCGACGATGCGCTCGCCGTCGAGCTTCAGGGCCGCCGCGGCCGACACGACCGCGAAGGCGTAGGAGGTGCGGTCGCGGACCTTGAGGTAGCGGCTGTTGGCGGCGAAGCCCGCCGCCTCGGCCGGCAGCACCACGCCGGTGATGAGGTCGCCGGGCTCCAGCAGCGTTTCGCGCCAGGGCTCGCCCTCCGGCAGGCGGTGGAAGTCCACCAGCGGCACGCTGCGCACCCCGCCCGCGCCCTCGATCTCCACCACGGCGTCGAGCGCCGCCAGCGGCACGCAGAAGTCGGACGGGTTGACGGCGATGCAGGACGAGTCCCAGCCGAGGATGGCGTGCAGCCGGGTTTCGCCGCCGAGCGCGTCGCAGCCCGAGCCGGGCTCGCGCTTGTTGCAGGCGCTGGCCGTATCGGTGAAGTAGGGGCAGCGCGTGCGCTGCAGCAGGTTGCCGGCCGTCGTGGCGGCATTGCGGAGCTGCGCCGAGGCGCCGGACAGCAGTGCCTCGGCGACCGCCGGATAGGCCCGGGCGAAGCCCGCGTCATGGGCGAGGTCGCCGTTGCGCACCAGCGCGCCGATGCGGGTGGAGCCGTCGGGCCGCCGCTCGATGCGGTCGAGGCCCGGCAGCTTCGTCACGTCCACGAGCCGGTCGGGGCGCAGGACGTTGCCCTTCATGAGGTCGAGGAGGTTGGTGCCGCCGGCGAGGAAGACGGTGCCGTCGGCGGCGCCCGCCGCGACGGCCTCGGCCGGGCTCCCGGCGCGGATGTAGTCGAAGCGCTTCACGCGGCCTTCTCCTGGCTGTCGCCCGCGGTGCGGGACTCGCCCGCCAGGCGGGCCTGGGCGTCGAGCACCGCCTCGGTGATGCCCGCATAGGCGCCGCAGCGGCACAGGTTGCCGCTCATGGCCTCGCGGATGCGCTCGGGGTCGTTGCCGGCCTGGGCCTCGCGGATGAGGCCGACGGCGCTCATGATCTGGCCCGGCGTGCAGAAGCCGCACTGGAAGCCGTCGTGGTCGATGAAGGCGGCCTGCACGGGATGCAGCCGGTCTCCCTCGGACAGGCCCTCGATGGTGAGGACGTCGGAACCGTCGTGGCTGACGGCCAGCGCCAGGCAGGCATTCACCCGCCGGCCGTCGACCAGCACCGTGCAGGCGCCGCACTGGCCGCGGTCGCACCCCTTCTTGGTGCCGGTGAGGTCGAGCCGTTCGCGAAGCAGGTCGAGCAACGTGACGCGGGGGTCGTCGAGGGCGATCTCCCGTCGCGTCCCGTTGATGGTCAGGGTGATGGATATGCTCATGGCAGCGCCTCCGTTGTCTGATTTATAGAGGTTCCAAAGAGCTTCGGGAAGGCGAACCTCGCCCCGAGCGGCCGCGGCATCGCCGTCAACCCCGATATTGCTCTTCCGTGACCTGCTCCATCCAGTCGACGGGGGAGCCGTCCCGCTTCTCCTGGACGGCGATGTGGCTCATGGCCGTCGTGCCCGAGGCGCCGTGCCAATGTTTCTCGCCCGGCTCGAACCACACCACGTCGCCCGGCCGGATCTCCTCGACCGGGCCGCCCTCTCGCTGCACCCGGCCGAAGCCCGACGTCACGATGAGGGTCTGGCCGAACGGATGGGTGTGCCAGGCCGTGCGGGCGCCGGGCTCGAAGGTGACGTGGGCCATGGCGACACGGGCGGGCTCGGGCGGGCTGTTCAGCGGGTCGATGCGGACCGTGCCGGTGAACCATTCGGCCGGTCCCTTGCCGGACGGCTGCGAGCCGCTGCGCCTGATCTCCATGAGCGTTGTCCTTTCCTGCCGGGTGCACGCGGCGCCGGCCGCCGGGCCATGTCGTCGAGGGGAGCGTCGAAGCCGCCCCGTCCGGTCGCGCCGCGCGCCGGCTCCCGCCGCCCGGCGGGGCTTATCGGGCGTCCCCCTTGGCCGAGGTGACGGGGATGAGCGTGCCGGCGGAGCGGCGGCGCGGCTGCAGCAGGAGGGCGGCGAGGCCCGACCAGCCGGTCTGGTGGGCGGCACCGAGGCCGGCGCCGTTCTCGCCGTGGAAGTATTCGTGGAAGGGCACGAGGTCCCGGAAATGCGGGTCGGTCTGGAACGTCTCGTTGCCGCCCAGCACGGGGCGCCGGCCGTCCTCGCCGCGCAGGAACAGCGCGTTGAGCCGCCGCGACAGTTCAGCCCCGATCTCCGGCAGGGTCAGCATGGTGCCGGACCCCTTGGGACATTCGATCTGGAAATCGGCGTCCTCGTAGAACTTCTCGAACTCGTAGAGCGCCTCGATCAGCACGAAGTTGATGGGCATCCAGATGGGGCCGCGCCAGTTGGAATTGCCGCCGAACAGCGTCGTGGTGGATTCCGCCGGCTCGTAGTCGACCTGGAAGCGCGTGCCGTCCCAGTCGTAGATGAAGGGCTGGGCCTCGTGGAACTTCGACACGGAGCGCACCCCATAGGCGGACAGGAACTCCGTCTCGTCCATCATGCGGGTCATCAGGGCCTGCATGCGGTGGCGGCGCAGCAGCGAGAGCAGGAGGCGCCGGTCCTTGCCGGGCTCGCCCCAGCGGGACACCAGCTGGGCGAGGTCGGGCCGGTTCGTCAGCATCCATTCGAGGCGCGAGGCGAAGCCCGGGAACTTCTTCACCGTGTCGCTGTCCAGCACCGCCACGGCGCAGAGCGGGATCAGCCCGACGAGCGAGCGGACGCGCAGCGGCACGCGGTTGCCGTCCGGCAGGTTGAGGATGTCGTAGTAGAAGCCGTCCTGCTCGTCCCACAGGCCGAGCGCCGGGTCGCCGTCGTCGTCGCGACCGTCGCCGATATCCGTCATGGCCTCGGCGATGAGCAGGAAATGCTCGAAGAACTTCGACGCGATGTCCTCGTAGGCCGCGTCGTTCTCGGCGAGTTCGAGCGCGATCTGCATGAGGTTCAGCGTATAGGCCGCCATCCAGGCGGTGCCGTCGGCCTGCGAGATGAAGCCGCCCGTCGGCAGCGGCTTCGAGCGGTCGAAGACCCCGATGTTGTCGAGGCCGAGGAAGCCGCCCTGGAAGATGTTGCGCCCGTCGACGTCCTTGCGGTTCACCCACCAGGTGAAGTTGATCATCAGCTTGTGGAAGACCCGGACCAGGAAACCCCGGTCCGCCGTGCCCGTCATGGCCCGGTCCATCTGGTAGACGCGCCAGGCCGCGAGGCCGTGGACCGGCGGGTTGACGTCGCCGAAGTTCCACTCGTAGGCCGGAAGCTGGCCGTTGGGGTGCATGTACCATTCGCGGGTGAGCAGCACGAGCTGCGCCTTGGCGAATTCCGGGTCGATCAGCGCGAAGACCGTGCAGTGAAAGGCGAGGTCCCAGGCCGCGTACCAGGGATATTCCCACTTGTCCGGCATCGACACGATGTCGGCGTTGACGAGGTGCTTCCAGTCGCTGTCGCGGCCGTGGCGGCGCTGCTTCGGCGCAGGCGGCATGGCGGGGTCGCCGGCGAGCCAGCGGCGCACGTCGAGGTGGTAGAACTGCTTGGACCAGAGCATGCCGGCGAAGGCCTGCCGCTGCACCAGGCGCGCGTCCGCGTCCGCGATATCGGCCTGGATGGCGGCGTAGAAGGCATCGGCTTCCGCGATGCGGGTGGCGAAGACGCGGTCGAAGCCGGCCGCGTCGAGGCTGGCGGCATCGCGCGGCGCCAGGCGGAAGCGCAGCACGGCCTCGGCGCCGGGCTCGACGCGCAGCCGCACCCAGGCGGCGCATTTCGTGCCCTGGCCGGCGGGGTTGACGGCGCCGTGGTCGCCCCCGACCACGCGGTCGTTGATGCCGTCCTTGAAGAACCCGGACGCGTCCGTGCCGTCGAGGCGGCGGGTGTTGGTGTCGTTGTCGCAGAAGAGCCACTCGGCCTCGCCGAGGGCCGTGAAGCACCGGTCCCGGTCGTGGACGCGCTGCGCCAGCACGCTGCCGTCGTCCTGCAGGGCGAGGACCGGCTTCGGGTGGCCCTCCTCCCAGGCCCAGGTGTTGCGGGCCCACAGGTGGGGCAGCACGTGGAGCTCGGCCGCCTCGGGGCCGCGGTTCGCCACCGTCACCCGCATCAGCACGTCCTCGGGGCCGTGCTTGGCATATTCGGTCGTGACGTCGAAATAGCGGTTCTCGGCAAAGACGCCGGTGTCGAAGAGCTCGTATTCGAAGGCGGTCGCATCGGTGCGCTTGCGGCGCGCGTTCTCGGCGATCAGGTCGGCGTAGGGGAAGGGCGCCTGCGGGTACTTGTACAGCGTCCGCATGTAGGAATGGGTGGGGGTGCCGTCGAGGTAGTACCAGAGCTCCTTGACGTCCTCGCCGTGGTTGCCCTCGGCGTTGGTCAGGCCGAACATCCGCTCCTTCAGGATAGGGTCGCGGCCGTTCCACAGCGCGACGGCGAGGCACCAGCGCTGATGCTCGTCCGAGAAGCCCGCGATGCCGTCCTCGCTCCAGCGATAGGCGCGGGAGCGGGCATGGTCGTGCGGGAAGTAGGACCAGGCGTCGCCGCCGGCGCTGTAGTCTTCCCGCACCGTGCCCCAGGCGCGCTCGCTGAGGTAGGGGCCCCAGCGGCGCCAGCCGCCCGCCTCGGCATCGCGCAGGCGCACGCCCTCGGCCGTGGCGAAACAGGGTGCGGCCCGGCTCTGGTCGGTGGCGGACATCGGGACCTCCCCTTCAGACGTCGAGATCGAGCATCCGGCGGATGCGGATGAGTTCGCCGAGCGACCAGGCCTGCCAGGGGCATCCCCCGGCATGGTGCGGCGCGGCGCCGTCCACGACCTCGGAAACGTGGCCGAGGCCGTTGTCGTCGAGGTGCCGCATGAGGGGCGCCAGGAAGCGCCCGGCGGCCTCGGCCTTGGCGGCGGCCGTGCCGCCCCGCACCCGGAGCCAGGCCTGCACGAAGGGGCCGAGCAGCCAGGGCCAGGCGGTGCCCTGGTGGTAGGCGGCGTCGCGCCGCACGAGGTCGCCGCGATAGCGCGGGATAAAGGCGGGGTCGTCGGGCGACAGGGTGCGCAGGCCGAGCGGCGTGAGGAGCTTGGCCTCGACGAGGTCCACCACGGCGCGGGCCGCCGCGCCCTCGAGCAGCGGGAACGGCAGGCCGCCCACCGCGAAGACCTGGTTGGGCCTGACGCTGGCGTCCACCGCGCCCGGGGCGCCGTCGACGTCCACGATGTCGTAGAGGCCGCCCGCCGGGGCGGCGAAGCGCGCCGCGAAGGCCGCCCGGGCCCGGTCGGCGGGCTCCCGCCAACCGTCGGACCAGCGCCGGGCCGCGATCTCCAGCGCGTTGATCCACAGCGCCTGGATTTCGACGGGCTTGCCCCGGCGCGGCGTCACGACGTGGCCGTCCGTGATGGCGTCCATCCAGGTGAGCTGCACGCCCTCCTGGCCGGCGTGCAGCAGGCCGTCGGCCTCGGCGCGGATGCCGAACCGGGTGCCCGCGCTGTAGCTTCCCAGGATGGCCTCGGCGGCGGCCCGCCAGCGTTCGGCCTCGGCCTCCGGCACCGGCGCGCCGGCGGCCGCGCAGGCGTCGAGCGTGTCGTGCACCGCCACGACGAACCAGAGCGAGGCGTCGACGGCGTTGAACTCCGGCGCCTCGCCGCTGTCGGGAAAGCGGTTCGGCAGCATACCGCCGTCCACCGCCTCCGCCCAGCCGAGCAGCACGGCGCGGGCTTCCTCCAGGCGGCCCGTGGCCAGCAGCAGGCCCCGCATGGCGATGAACGTGTCGCGGCCCCAGTCGGTGAACCAGGGAAAGCCCGCCACGACCGTGCGCCCCGGCCCGCGCGCCACCACATAGGCGGCCGCCGCGCCGCGCAGGCCCGACCCGAAGGCGCCGCGCCGCGCCCGCTCGGTTGCGGCGAGGTCGGCGGCGTGGCGGGCGGCGTCGCCCGAGCGTCCGTCGCCGGCGCGCAGCACCATGACGGCGGGCGCGGCGGCGAGGTCGAAGGCGAAGGCGCCGGGCGAGGCCACGTCCTCGACATGGTCGAGGCCGCGCTCGCGCTCCACCGTGTAGAGCACCCTTCGCCGCCACACGGGGTCGTGCCGGTAGGTGCCGGTGGTCAGCGCCGTCGCGGCCGGCAGCGCCGCATAGGGCCGCCACGACACGGTGCCGCCCGTGGCCTCGGCATCGAAGCGGAAGACGTCGTTGGCCTGGTGCAGCGCGCCGTGGTCCCGGCCCGTGAGCAGCGGCCGGACCTCCAGGCGACAGGGGCCGGGCGGCCCGGCGGTGCGGCGCCAGGTGAGCACGGTTTCGCCGCCGTGCGGCTCGACGAAGACCTCGTGCCGGACCTCCGTCCCGTCCGGCAGGCCGAAGACCCAGGTCGGCCAGGGGTCGCGGTGGAAGGACAGGATGCGCCGCGCCCCGTCGGGGTGGAGCACGTCCGGCAGGTAGCGCTGGGACGACAGGCCGTGGCGCCCGTCCCCCGTCTCGACCACGGCCTCGACGCCGTTGACCAGCACGAACCGGTGGGTGGGGGGCGTCGTCGCCGTCAGCAGCAGCGCATGGTAGCGCCGCGTCCGCACCCCGTCGGCGGCGCCCGACGCGTAGCCGCCGAGCCCGTCGGCTTCGAGCCATTCGGGCGCGTCCTGCGCCTGGGGACCGTCGGGGGCGGAGCCGTCGAACGCCATGGGATCCTGTGTCCTGTCGCACCGCCGCGGGGCCTCGGCCCCCGGGGAGACGGATGCGGGTGCGAAATGTTCCTGCGGCCGGGCCATGACGATGGTGCGACGCGGGACCCGATGGTGCAATGCCGGATTCCAAAACCGCCGCTCTCCCTCTAAGCTCGCGCCGTCGAAGGAGCCCGCCATGTCCTGCACGCTGCCCCGTTCCGCCTACGGCGACATGTTCGGCCCCACGACGGGCGACCGGCTGCGCCTCGCCGACACGGCGCTGGTGATCGAGGTCGAGCGCGACTTCACCACCTACGGCGAGGAGGTGAAGTTCGGCGGCGGCAAGGTGATCCGCGACGGCATGGGGCAGAGCCAGCGGAGCCGGGCGCAGGGCGCGCTCGACACCGTCATCACCAACGCCGTGGTGCTGGACCATTGGGGCATCGTGAAGGGCGACGTGGGCCTCAAGGACGGGCGCATCGTCGGCGTCGGCAAGGCCGGCAACCCCGAGATCCAGCCCGGCGTGACGCTGGTCATCGGTCCCGGCACCGAGGTCATCGCCGGCGAGGGCAAGATCCTGACGGCGGGGGGCTTCGACACCCACATCCACTTCATCTGCCCGCAACAGATCGAGGAGGCGCTGATGAGCGGCGTCACCTCCATGCTGGGCGGCGGCACCGGCCCCGCCACCGGCACCTTCGCCACCACCTGCACGCCCGGCCCCTGGCACATCGCCCGCATGATCGAGGCCGCCGATGCCTTCCCGATGAACCTCGGCTTCGCCGGCAAGGGCAATGCCGCGACCCCGGCCGGCCTCGTCGAGCAGGTGGAGGGCGGCGCCTGCGCGCTGAAGCTGCACGAGGACTGGGGCACCACCCCGGCCGCCATCGACAATTGCCTGTCGGTCGCCGACGACCACGACGTGCAGGTGATGATCCACACCGACACGCTGAACGAGAGCGGCTTCGTCGAGGACACGATCGCGGCCTTCAAGGGCCGCACCATCCACGCCTTCCACACCGAGGGGGCGGGCGGCGGCCACGCGCCCGACATCATGCGGGTGGCGGGCCTGGAGAACGTGCTCCCCTCCTCCACCAACCCGACGCGCCCCTTCACCGTCAACACGCTCGACGAACACCTCGACATGCTGATGGTGTGCCACCACCTCGACGGCGCCATCCCGGAGGACCTCGCCTTCGCGGAATCGCGCATCCGCAAGGAGACGATCGCCGCCGAGGACATCCTGCACGACATCGGCGCGCTCTCGATGATGTCGTCGGACAGCCAGGCCATGGGCCGCGTCGGCGAGGTCATCATCCGCACCTGGCAGACGGCCGACAAGATGAAGCGCCAGCGGGGCGCCCTCGAGGGCGAGAGCGGCGACAACGACAACCGGCGGGTCAAGCGCTACATCGCCAAATACACCATCAACCCGGCCTTGGCGCATGGCGTGTCGCGCCACATCGGCTCGATCGAGCCCGGCAAGCTCGCCGATCTCGTGCTGTGGACGCCGGCCTTCTTCGGCGTGAAGCCGGACCTGATCCTCAAGGGCGGCATGATCGCGGCGGCCCCCATGGGCGACCCCAACGCTTCCATCCCGACGCCCCAGCCCGTGCACTACCGCCCGATGTTCGGCGCCTACGGCCGGGCGGTCGCGGCGACGAGCGTGACCTTCGTGTCGGGCACGTCGCTGGCCGGCGGCCTCGCCGAACGGTTGCGGGTGTCGAAGCCGCTGGTCGCCGTGGAGGGCACGCGCGGCACCCTGCGCAAGTCCAGCATGATCCACAACGGCGCGACGCCGGACCTCAAGATCGATCCCGAAACCTACGCGGTCGTGGCCGACGGCGAACTCCTGACCTGCCAGCCCGCCGACGTGCTGCCGATGGCGCAGCGGTACTTCATGTTTTGACGGGCGGCGGGCGGGCCTTCGCGGCCCTCGTGGCGGCCTCGGCCTGGTTCGGCCTCGCCGTCCAGGCCGGGGCGACGCTCGGCGCCACCGGCACGGCCCTGGCGGCGCTCTGGGTGCTGCTGCGCTACTTCACGGTGCTGGTGAACCTCGCCGTGGCGCTGGCCTTCACGCGGCTCGCCGCCCGGCCGTCCCCCGCCCCGCCGGCGCTGCTCGGCGGCCTCGTGCTCAACGCGCTGCTGGTGGCGATCGTCTACCACCTCCTGCTCGCCGGCACGCTGGTGCAGACCGCGCAGGAGAAGCTCGCCGACCTCTTCCTCCACGGCATCACCCCGGCGCTGGTCCTGCTGTTCTGGCTGATGCGGGTGCGGCGCGGCGCCCTGCGCTACCGGGACGTGGCGCCCTGGGCCGCCGTGCCGCTGCTCTACTTCGCCTATGCCCTGGGGCGCGGCGCGGCGGACGGGATCTACCCCTATCCGTTCATCGACGTCGGCCGCATCGGCTGGGCGGCGACGCTGGTCGATGCCGTGCTGATCGCCGCCGGCTTCGTGGCGGCGGGGTTGGGGCTGGTGTGGTTCGACCGGCGGCTCGCCGGCGGCGCGGCCGCCTCTCCTCGCTGAGGACTACGATCCACGGGCGTGGAGGTCGCGCCTGCGCCGTGCTACCCTGCCGCCATGGCCGCGACCGACGATCCCGTCCTGACCCGCTTCCGCGCCGCCCTCGACGCCGCCTACGGCGAGCGCATCGAGCGTGTGGTGCTGTTCGGCTCGCGCGCGCGGGGCGATCACCGCCCCGATTCCGATTACGACGTGGCGGTGTTCCTGCGCGACTTCGACGACTTCGGGCGGGAGTCGCGCATGCTCGCCGTGATCGAGACGGATATTCTGTACGAGGATGGCGCCCTCATCGGCGCGATGCCGTTCCGCGCCGGAGCCTACGAGGACCGGACGGGGTTCATGTCGGAAGTCCGTCGAGACGGCGTCGACCTGTGACGCCGCAAGCCGAAGCCTCGCTCGTCAGGGCTCGACGCGACATCGATGAAGCGCGGCTGATCGCCAGCCTGGGTCTCCATGGACAGGCGGCGCGGTCCGCCTATTATGCGGCATTCCATGCCGCGGAAGCTCTGATCGTCGAGCGGACCGGGCGCATCGCGAAAACCCATCGCGGTGTGCACGCCACCTTCTCGCGGGTCACCATGGACGGCGATCCGGGGGATCGAGAGCTTTGGCGCACATTGCCCGACGCCTATCGATATAAGGAATTGGCCGACTACTCGATCGACCCCGATGCGATCGTCCGTGACACCGCCGCGGCGACGCTCATCGACGACGCCACCCGCTTCGTCGCCCGTGTGGCGGAAATGCTCGCGCCGCCCCCTTCGGAGGCTTGAAGCCCCGCACAGACTCCGTTCACCATCCCGGCCCATCGTCGCATCCAGCGACGGCCTTCGCCCGCCGGCGCCATATTCCCTCCCTCCGGCCTCGGCAGGATGGCGGGATGCCCCTTCCGGGCGAGGTCCAGGTCGAATCCGTGATGCGCTTCCCTTTCCCACGCGGCCCGCGCCTGCTCCCGCTGGTCTTCGCCGTGCTCGCCCTGGCGGGCTGCGCCGGCGACCTCGCCGAGCACGTCAACATCGGCACCGTCTATCCCGACACGATGGCGCTGATGGCGGCCAAGGACATGGACCGGGGCGCCCCGATCATGATCCGCATCACCAAGGAGGATTCGACCCTCGAAGTGCTGAAGGAGGACCGGCAGGGCCGCTACCGCCCGCTCAAGACCTATTCCATCTGTCGCTTCTCGGGCGGGCTCGGCCCCAAGAAGGCCGAGGGCGACCACCAGGCGCCGGAAGGGTTCTACACGGTGGCGCCGAACCAGATGAACCCGCACAGCCGCGAATACCTGTCGTTCAACACCGGCTATCCCAACGCCTTCGACCGCTCCTTCGGCCGCACCGGGGATTCCCTCATGGTGCACGGGGGCTGCCGCTCGGTCGGCTGCTACGCCATGACCAACGCCCAGATCGAGGAGATCTACGGCCTCGCCCACGAGGCCTTCGCGGGCGGGCAGACCGCCATCCCGCTCGAAGCCTTCCCGTTCCGCATGACGGAGGCCAACCTCGACCGGCACCGCGACGACCCCAACGCGCCCTTCTGGGCCATGCTGAAGACTGGCAGCGACGCCTTCACGGCCGCGGCCCGCCCCCCGCAGGTCGCCGTCTGCGACCACCGCTACGTCTTCGCCCCGGATGGCGCACCGCGCCCCGGCGGCCAGAGCTGCACGGCGGCGTCCTGACGCGCCAAGGCCCGCCGGATCGCTCCGTCGGGCCTTGCGATATCACGGGGGGGAAGGCTAGAGCGCTTTCGCCTTCGGCGAATTCGCTCCAGCTCTCGAATGGCGAGCAGTTTCATCGGCTTGGAGTCGCCAAGGCGACTCGGAGAAAGCCGATACTGCTCCAGGGTCGCCGAGGTCACTCGGCCTTGGCGTCTTCCGTCTCGCCCTCGGGCGCGTCCACCATGTGGGTCAGGGCTTCGCCGAGCGCCTTGGCCTTCTCGGCGTTCTTGCCCTCGGACTTGCCGGCCAGCGTCACCGTCTCCTTGCCGAGCTTGGCCAGGAGCTTCTTGATCTGCTCGCCGTTCGGCTTCTCGGCCTGGATGTGCTTCTTCAGATTCTCGAGGTCCTTCACCAGCGTCTTGACGCCGGGCGAATCGGACTTCTCGAGCGTGGCTTCCCAGCCCTCGATGTTGGAAACCGCGGCCTTGACCGTATAACCCTTAACGCCGTCCTTGATGTGCTTGATGGTCGCGTCGAACTGGGGCATCGGGACGTCCTCGTAGGCTGCCGCGCGGCAATGGCGGCGCTCCAGCCACAAGTCCCGGCGCGCCCGAATGTTGCAGGGCAAGGCGCCGCAGGCCAGGTCGGCAGGCGCTGCAGAACGGGTCGGCGCGAACGCGTGGTGAATCCGCGCCCGCCCCCCATGGCGGGCTCGCTTCCGCGCTCCCATGCTATAGGATACGTCGCACGCACCGGGGTGCCCGCAGCCGGGGACAGTCGTCATGACCTACGAGGCCTTCGGGGCGTTCGAGACCGGCCACTGGCCGGCGCGGCGGACGGCCGTGCTCGACTGGCTCGTCACCGGGACGCGGGACGAACGCTACCTCGACGTCATCTTCGTGGAGCTTTGCCGCCGGCTCGAGCACTCCGGCCTGCCCGTCGCCCGGGCCGCCATGTTCCTCGAAACCCAGAACCCGCAGTGGCTCGGCGTCCGCGTCCTGTGGCGCCGCGGCCTGACGCAGGCGGAGCTTCGCCCCTCCGACTACGACACCCGCGAAACCGACGCCTTCCGCTTCAGCCCCGCCGCCGCCATCCGCGCCGGGGCCGACGTGGTGCGGGCCCGGCTCGACGGGACCGATCCGGCCGACGACGCCTATCCGCTGTTCGGCGAACTCCGCCGCGAGGGCATCACCGACTACGTGGCCTGGCCCTTCGAGTTCACGCTCGGCAAGCGCCACTTCATCACCTTCGCGACGGACCGGCCGGGCGGGTTCGCCGACGAGGATGTGGGGCTGCTGGCCGATCTCCTGCCGGTCCTCGCCGGCGTCACGGACGTGCGGCTGAAGAACCGGCTGGCCCGCACCTTGCTCGACACTTACGTGGGCCCGCATGCCGGCGAAGCCATCCTGGCCGGCGCCACGCGGCGCGGCAGCGGCTTCACGGTGGAGGCCGCCATCGTCATCGTGGACCTGCGGGACTTCACCACCATCTCCGACCTGTGGCCGCGCGACGACGTCATCGCGCTGCTCAACGACTATTTCGACGCCCTGTCCGACCCGATCGAGCGGCACGGCGGCGAGATCCTGAAGTTCATGGGCGACGGGCTCCTCGCCATCTTCCCCGACGATGCCGCCAGCGCCGTGGGCGCGGTGGCGGACATCTGCCGTTCCATGGCGGCGCTGAACCAGCGCCGGGTGGCCGAGGGCCGGGGCGCCCTGGGCTACGGCGTCGGGGTCAATTACGGGGACGTGATGTACGGCAACATCGGCTCGCGCACCCGGCTCGACTTCACCGTGATCGGCCCCGCCGTCAACGTCGCGTCGCGGCTCGAGACCTTGACGAAGGAGATCGGCTCCAAGGCGCTGTTCTCCGGCGCCTTCGTCGCCAAGGCCCGCTGCGCCGCGGCCCTGAAGCCGCTCGGCGCCTATCCGCTGCGCGGCGTCGGCCGGCCGCTCGACGTCTACACCTTCGCCGAAGAGCCCGCCTGACGGGTTCGGGCCTGGAAACCGGCGCGGGACGGCGACGGCAGGACCCGCGTGGGACCATCGGCGCGGCCCGGACCGCCCCGGCAGAGGCCCGGCCCACGCGCCGTCAGAAGATCGAGATCAGCACGATGCCGACCACCATCACGGCCGCCCCGCCCAGGCGCTCCGGCCCGGCCTTCACCGTCTTCATGTCGAGCAGACCGAAGTGGTCGAGCGCGATGGAGGTGAGCAGGTTGGCGGTGATGAGCAGGCCGTTGAAGGCACCGGCACCGACCTTGTCGACGAACAGCAGGCCGCCGAACACCGCGACCGCCCCGGCGATGCCGGCGAGCGGCATCCACCACCGCACCTTGGCGACCCCGTCCCGGTCCGGCAGGGGGCTCGGCCGGACGAACAGCATCATGGCGAAGACGAAGACGACGGGCAGGAACGAGACGGTCGCGGCCAGCCAGGGATTGACGAGGGCATGGTGGAGCTGGGCGTTCCACACCACGCCGAGCGCCTGCAGGGCTCCCGCCACGAGGATGAAGGGGTAGAGCAGCTTTCCGGCGAGCCCCTCGTCCTTCCCGCCCTCGTTGCCGCTCGTGCGGGCGATGAGGACGACGCCGCCGACCATGAGCAGGCCGCCGATCCACGGCACCAGCTTGAACCCCGACCCCGGCAGGCCGAAGAGGCCGAAGGCGTCGAGGGCCAGCGACGTGATGATGTTGCCCGTGATGGTCAGGCCGTTGAACGGGCCGGCGCCGACCTTGTCGACGAAGGCCAGGCCGCCGAACACCGCCACGGCGCCGGCGATGCCGCCCAGGGGAGCGTACCAGGGCATCTGGCCGAGCGTGGCCAGGGTGGGCAGCGGGGTCGGCATCAGGAAGAACAGCGCGGTGAAGACGAAGACGATGGGCAGGAACGAGACCGTCGCGGTCAGCCACGGGTTGACCAGCCTCGCGCGGAGCTGGGCGTTCATGGAATTGCCGAGCGCCTGCAGCAGGCCCGCGACGATGATGAAGGGATAGAGGAGCACGGCTGTCATTGGGGGGTCGCTCGTGGATGGGGCCCGCGATCGCGACGGGCCGGGGCCTGGGGCGCGCGCCCCCCGGAGGGGCGCCGGCGCCCGCTCAGTGGAGGAGGACGAGGCCGGCGATGGCGAGGAGCAGCGCCGGCGGCATGACGAGGACGCCGAGTTTGAGGAACTGGCCGGCGCCGACGCTCACGCCTTCGCGCTTCAGCGCGGTCAGCCACAGGATGGTGGCGAGGGATCCCGTGACCGACAGGTTCGGGCCGAGGTCGACGCCGATCAGGATGGCGCTCGTCACCTGGTCGGACACGTGCGCGCCCTGCACGGCGCTGCCCGCGATGAGGCCCGCCGGCAGGTTGTTCAGGATGTTGCACAGGAAGGCGATGAGCACGCCCGCCCCCCAGGCCGTCTCAACGGCGGAGGCCTGCGCGGCCCGGTGCAGCGCGTCCGCGATCATGCGGATGAGGCCCGTCTTGTCGAGGGCCTCGACCATCACGAACAGCCCCGCCACCAGCGGCAGCACCGCCCAGGAGATGCCCTTCACGGTGGACCAGGGGTTGGCGCGCTTGACGACCAGGACGATCGCCGCCGTGGCGATGCCGCAGACCGCCGTCGGCAGGCCGAGCTGGATGTCGAAGGCCGAGGAGACCAGGAGGGCGACGGCCGTCAGCACGATGCCGGCCCCGGCGAGCTTGCCGGTCCCCTTGAGCTCCGGGACGTCGACCTCGGTCTCGATCGCGTCCGCCTTCAGCATCCCGTTCTGCGTCAGGCGCAGCACCGCATAGGTGGCGGCGATCGACAGGACCGAGGGGATGGCGAACCGCGGCAGCCATTCGAGCAGCGGCGGCATGTGCGCGCCGTAGATCACGAGGTTGGCAGGGTTCGAGATCGGCAGCACGAAGGAGGCCGCGTTGGCGATGAAGGCGCAGATGAAGAGATAGGGCAGCGGGTCCTTGGCCTTGGCGGTCTTGACGGCGGCGGCGACCGCCGGCGTCAGCACCACGGCGGCCGCGTCGTTGGACAGGAACGCCGTCACGACGGTGCCGACGAGGTAGATCAGCAGGAACAGCTTCTGGGGCGACCCGTTGGCGCGCTTGGTCGCCAGCGCCGCCAGCCAGTCGAAGAGGCCCTCCTCGCGGGCGATCTCCGACAGGAGCATCATGCCGGTGAGGAACAGGTACACGTCCGTGCCCTTGCCGATGCCGGCCAGGGCGTCGTGCCAGGGCAGCAGCCCCGCCACGACGAGCAGCGCGGCGCCGGCCACCGCCCAGATGAACTCGGGCCAGCCGAAGGGCCGGATGATGACTCCGGCGGTGGCCAGGGCGGCGATGCCCCAGGTCCACATCTGTATCTGCGTCACGTGATGGGTCTCGGCGGTGTGGGACGATGGGGAGCGGGCGTCAGGACGACGAGGCGCCGTTGCGGTTGGGGCCGAGCTGGGTGCCGAAGATGCCGTTTTCCGGCCAGGACCCCACGGCATCGGCGTCGCTGCCCCGACCCACCCGGGCCGGGGGCGCGTAGCCGGGACCGGCCGCCCGGACGGCATGGAGGCCGGGCCGGCCCTGGACGTCGACGGCCTCGACCTCGATCGTCACCAGCCGGTCGCCCGGGACGTCGATCTCGGCCGACCAGGCCCGTCCGTCGTCGCCCAGCGCCATGGCCACCCAGGCGCCGTCCTCGCTCCGGCAGGCGACGCGCGCCAGCGCGCAGGCGCCGAAGACCAGCGCCCGGACCGTGCAGCGGCCCGACACGCGCTGGTCCTGCCCCCGCATCAGCCGGTGGTCGGCCGGCGCCGTGACGACGACGAAGGGGAAGGCGTCGTCGAGCGCCTTGAAGCGCCAGCTCACCACCCCGCCGTCGAGCGTGGCGATCGAATAGCCGACGGGCCCTTCCTCGATCTGCCCGGTGGAGCGCGTGGCGGCGAAGATCGTGCGGCCGTCGTTGGCGAGCTCGTTGTAGTGGGTGTGGCCCATGTCGACGAGCGCGACGTCGTGGTCGGCGAGGAGCCGGGTCATGGCGGCGCCCTCGCCCTCGCCCTGCAGGTCCTCGGGATAGGTGTGGGTGAAGACGAGGGCGGGCGCGTCCGCGCGGCGCGCGGCCGCCAGTTCGGCTTCGAGCCAGGCGGCCTGGTCCTGGCCCAGGCGGAAATCCGGGCCGCCCGAGCCCGGCCCGCTGATGTCGAGGAACAGGCAGCGGGCCCCCCGCACCGTGACGGCGCGGGGCAAGGGCTCGGCCTTCAGCACCGCGTAGAAGTTGGCCAGCCCGCCCTGCTCCATGTCGTGGTCGCCCGGGATGACGTGGACCGGCACGCTCAGCATCTTCAGCGCCGTCGCCGCCAGCGCATACTGGCCCGGCAGGCCGTTGTCGGCATTGTCGCCGGGCAGGACCACGAAATCGATCGCGGCCGCGCATTGGATCTCGATCTGCGCCACGATGGCGAGGAAATCCGTGAAGTTGCGCTGCTTGGCGTCGGTGAGGTGCAGGTCGCCGATGTGGGCGAAGGCCACCGGCCCGTCCCGTCCCGCCGCAGCGGACCCCTCCGTCCGGCTCACCGTCCCGCCCCCGCCGTCCCGCCGGCGGGGCCCGAGCCAACGCCATGGCTCCCGGCAAGGCGGGCCGGCGGCGCCGGGCGGAATAGGGGGGACGTCGTTCGGCGCATGAGCTCTCCATCCGGCATCAACCGCGATCGAGGGCCGCATTGCAGCCGGCATGCCAGATCTCAACCCGGCGAGGCTCCTCGGCGGAGGCGGCGGCATGGCCGGCAGGCTGTCGCCTGGGCGGACAGGCGCCGTCCGCTGCAGGGACGGGGAAGCGGGCGCCGCGCCACGAAAAAGGCCGCCCGGAGGCGGCCTTTCATCGTGCTGCGGTCCGGAAGGCCGGGATCAGCGCGAATAGAACTCGATGACGAGGTTCGGTTCCATGTGGACCGGATAGGGGACCTCGGTGAGGCCCGGCACCCGGGTCATGACGGCGGCCTTCTTGCCATCGTCGTGCTCGAAATAATCCGGCACGTCACGCTCGCCGAGCTGGCCCGCCTCGATCACGAAGGCGAGTTCGCGGGACGATTCCTTCACTTCGATCTTGTCGCCGACCTTCACGAGGTAGGAGGCGATGTTGACGCGCTTGCCGTTCACCCGGATGTGGCCGTGGTTGACGAACTGGCGGGCGGCGAAGATCGTCGCCACGAACTTGCAGCGGTACACCACCATGTCGAGGCGGCGCTCGAGCAGGCCGACGAGGTTCTGGGACGAGTCGCCCTTCAGGCGGATCGCCTCGGCATAGTACTTCCGGAACTGCTTCTCGGAGATGTTGCCGTAATAACCCTTGAGCTTCTGCTTCGCCTTCAGCTGGGTGCCGAAGTCGGTCGGCTTGCCCTTGCGGCGCTGGCCGTGCTGGCCGGGGCCGTATTCACGGCGGTTGACCGGGCTCTTCGGGCGGCCCCAGATGTTCTGGCCGAGGCGGCGGTCGATCTTGTACTTGGACTGTAAGCGCTTGGTCATCGCGTCCTCTTTTCACAAGGTGAGGAACGCGCCCTCCTTCGCCGGGCCGTGGGGCCAGGCCGACAGGCAGCTCACCGGTGATTGGGAACGGCCGCGGGTGCGTCGCCGGGACCCTTGCGGCCCCAGGCAGTTTCAACCCGCGGGGCGCGAGGCCGCGCAGGTGAAGGCGGCTGGTTACCGGCCCGGCGCGCACCTGTCAACCGCGGCGGCAGGTTCGCGGCGCGCCGTCAGGCGATCTGGGCGCGGGCCGTGCCGGTGCGGCCGGAGCTCGGCAGGGTGTCGAGACCGAGATAGGACGGGTCGAGGTCGGCCGCCCGGCTGAGCACGCCCACGTCGCGGATGGTCAGCTGCGAGCCCTTGAGGGCGATCAGCCCGTCGCGACGCAGCTGCTGGAGCACCCGGTTCACGTGGACGGTGGACAGGCCCATGAGGTCTCCGAGGTCCATCTGGGTCAGCGGCAGGTCGCAGGACTCGCCCTCGGCCTGGCCCACGGCCCGCAGGCGCAGGAAGACTTCGCAGAAGAGATGCGCCATGCGCTCGTAGGCGGTGCGGCGTCCCAGGCTCACCACCCATTCCCGCAGCAGGGCGTCGTCCGCCACAGTGTTGGCCCACAGGGCCTTGGCGATGCGGGGATGCTCCTCCATCACGGCCAGAAGCGTCGTGACCTGGACGGACGCCACGAGCGAGGGCGTCAGCGTGCGGACCCCGCACTCGCCCTGCCCCGCCAGGTGACCGTAGATGTGGCGGCACAGGTCGCCCGACACGAAGAGCCCGTGGATCTGCCGCCGGCCGTCGGACAGCAGCTTGAACCGATAGGCGAAGCCGTGCAGCAGGATCGGGATCGTGCCGGCCTGGCCGACCTGCTCGTCGCCGCGATGATGCACGGCACCGGCGCAAAGCTGCTCGACGGCGTCGCGTTCGCCGCGGGTGAGGGTTTCGAATCGTTCCAGCTTGCGCAGCAGGGCGTTCATCATCGGCAATCCCCTGTGTCAAGGCCTGCGGAAACTAACCCGAGCATCCGCGTGAAATCAACCACCGCGGGTGAACGAAATTTGCTCGACCGCGGGGCGGAACGGCTCATCTCGAGGACAGCCGACCACCGAACGCGGCAAATCGACCATGCTGTCCAACCCATCGCCCGACACCGCCTCCGGGCTGTCGGCGATCGGCCCGGGGTTTCGGGCACGGCGCTCGCCGCCGCGAATGGACGGGCGAGCCGTGATGAACGGGGGTCTTGTCGAGGATGGCGGGTTCAGAAGCAAGCGGAAACGCGTGACGGCCTCCCGGGCCGGACGAGGCCCCCGGCGCCCGTTCGCCAGGCGCGGAGGCGCGACGGGCCGCCACCGGACGGCTGTCTGAGCGAGATCTGCTCAGCCGTTGGCCCGGTCGCCGGGGCCGCTTCGCCCCATCGGAAGCACAGGTTGCAACGAGGCTCCGTTTCGGGACGCGCTCAAGCCCGACGCGAGCCAGCGGGTTCGGGGCCGGTCGGGCCGGCGTCAGGCGGGCTCGCCCTCCGGGCGCCGGGGCAGGATGAGGTCGACCTCGATGCGACACGTGGCGCCGCCGGGCGCGATCTCGAACCGGGTGCGTGCCTGGAGGTCGAAGGTCAGGGCGCGTTCGATCAGTTCGCGCCCGTAGCCCTGGCCGGCCACGGCCGCGGGATCGAGCCGGAGGCCCGTCTCGACCCAGTCGAGCACGAGTTGGCCCGCGCCGGCCGGGCGCTGGATGATGCGCCATCGCACGGCCAGCCGACCCTCCGGCACCTTGAGGGCGCCGTGCTTGACGGCATTGGTGGACAGCTCGTGCAGGGCGAGCGCGAAGGTCTGCACCTGCCCGAGGCGGAGCGCCACGGGCGGCCCCTCGATCGTGACCTGCCCCGATCCGAGGGCGCCGTGGGCGTCGAACTCGAGCGTGATGAGTTCGCGCAGGTCGACGGCGTCGGTCGCCGCCCGGGTGACGAGGTTCTGCACGCGGCCGAGCGCCGAGAGCCGCTCCGAGAACGTGTCCACCGATCCGCCGCGCCCGAGCGTCTGGCGGGCGATGTTGCGCACCACGGCCAGGAGGTTGCGGGTGCGGTGGAGTAGCTCGTCGATCAGCACCTGCTGGCGCTTCTCCGCGTTGATCAGCGTCGAGATGTTGATGAACGTCACCACGATGCCGTCGACCTGTTCCCCCGCGCCGCGGTAGGGGGCGAGGCGCACGAGGAGGTGGGGCCCCGCGCCGGTGCGATCGGGCGTGCGCTCGACCATCTGTCCCGACGACATCACGGCGGCGACGTCGGCCGACAGGTCCGGCACCGCGACGCGGCTCGCGAGGTCGGTCAGCGGCCGCCCCCGGTCGCCCGGCAGGATGTTGAAGATGTCCGTGACGGCGGGCGTGTAGGAGCGGATCGCGAGGTTGCGGTCGAGGAAGACGGTGGCGAGCGGCGTGCTCTCGAATAGGTTCTGCAGGTCGCTGTTGGCCCGGTCGAGCGCTTCCACCTTGAGGTTCAGCTCGGCATTGACGGTGTGGAGCTCCTCGTTCAACGACTGGAGTTCTTCCTTCGAGGCTTCCAGCTCCTCGTTGGTCGACTGGAGTTCCTCGTTGACCGAGACCAGCTCCTCGTTCGACGACTTCAGCTCCTCGAGCGCCGTCTCGTATTCCTCGATCAAGGACTGCAGGCGCTCGCGCGTCTCGCGCAGCTCCGTCTCGAGGTGGGCGACGGCGCCGCCGTGCTGCAGCTGGGCGCGGGTGAGCGCGGTTTCACGGCTGAGGACCGAGCCCTCGTCGGCGAAGAGCACCAGGAACAGCGGCCTGTCCTCGTCGCTCTCGGCCATGGGCTCGACCGTGAGGGTCACGAGCTGGATGCGCCCGTCCTCCGTCTCGACCGCGAGGCCCTCGCGCGTCACCCGGGCGTTGCGGTCCACGGCATCGGCGAAGGCCGTGCGCAGGTCGAGGCGCAGGCCCTTGCGCGCCATGTTGACGAGCTGGCGCGTCGGCGCTCCGGCCGCCGGTTCGAGGTATTTGCCGGTCCGTGGCGAATAATAGACGACGTCGCCGTCGCGCGTCGCCACGACATGGGCCGGCCCGAAGCGCTCCAGCACCTGGCGCTCCACCGCCTGGCGCACCACGGTGCCGCCGGACAGCTGCGGGCGGACGATCTGCGTCGAGGGGGACGGGAACAGCCGCGCCGTGCTGCCCACGAGCGCCGGCAAGGGCAGCGAGCCGGAGCGGGTGTCGCGGCTGCGGAAGATGCGCTGCTTCTTGTCGAGCGGCGTGAACACGTCGGCGAACTGGCTCACGCTTTCCGACGTGCCGAGGAACAGGTAGCCGCCCGGCCGCAGCGCATAGTGGAAGGTCGGGATCACCTGGTTCTGGATGTCCGGGCCGAAGTAGATCAGCAGGTTGCGGCAGGAGATCAGGTCGATGCGCGAGAAGGGCGGGTCGCGGATGACGCTGTGGGGCGAGAAGACGCACAGGTCGCGCACGTCCTTGGTGAGCACGGAGCTGCCGCCGTCCTCGATGAAGTAGCGCTTGCGGCGCTCGGGCGTGAGGTTGTCGAGCAGGCCCTCCGGGTAGCGGCCGGCCCGGGCGATGGCGAGGGCGCGCTCGTCGATGTCGGTGGCGAAGATCTGGACGCGCGGCACGGCCGCCAGGCGTTCCATGTATTCGCGCATCAGGATGGCGACGGAATACACCTCCTCGCCGGTGGCGCAGCCCGGCACCCACACCCGGACGACATCGTCGGCGCCGCGGCCTTCGAGCAGGCGGGGGATGACGATCTCGGCGAGCTTGTCGAAGGCTTCGGCGTCGCGGAAGAAGTTGGTGACGTTGATGAGGAGGTCCCGGAATAGGGCGCCGGCCTCCTTGGGCTCGCGGCGCAGCAGCTCGAGATAGGCCTCCAGCGTGTCGCGCTGGGCGACCTGCATGCGGCGCAGCACGCGGCGGTCGAAGGTCTTGACCTTGTAGCCCGAGAAGTCGTGGCCGACCTGGTTGCGCAGGATGGCGTAGATCTCGTGGCGCCGCTCGTCGCCGCGCTCGCCGCTCCCGGACGTGTCGGCGGAGACTTCCGCCATGTCGGCATCGGCGATGCCGCGGGCGAAGGTCACGAGCGGCGTCCCCATCTGCTCGGCCGGCACGGCGAAGTCGACGAGGCCGGTGGCGATGGCGCTGAGCGGCATGTCGGGATGGGACGGGCCGTGGCCGTCGGCCACCTGGGCCAGCGTCAGGCCGCCGGCCTCCTTCACGGCCTTGGTGCCGAGCGTGCCGTCGCCGTCGCCGCCCGACAGCACGATTGAGGCGGCGCATTCGCCGCAGTCCTTGGCGAGCGAGGCCAGGAAGATGTCGACGGGCTGGCGTTCGGGGCGGTCCTTGGCGCCGGGCCGCAGGCGGAGCCGCCCGTCCGCGATCGTGAGGGTGCTGCCGGACGGCCGCAGGTAGACGGTGTTGATGGCGACCTCCATCCCCTCCGCCGCCGCCACCACCGGCATGGTGGTGTAGCGCGCCAACACCTCGTCGAGCAGGCTGCTCCGGTTGGGGCTGAGGTGGGTGACGACCACGAAGCCGAGGCCCGGGTTATCGGGCATGTTGCGGAACAGCCGCTCGAGCGCCTCGATGCCTCCGGCGGAGGCGCCGATCCCGACGATCGGGTAGGTGGGGCGGGGCATGGCGACGAGCTCCGGCGACGCCGGGCGGACCGGACGTAGCGCCATCCTACCGCATGGGGACGCGGCGCCCGTCAATGGCATGCGCTCGGTTCGCGGGTCGGGGCCGACCGGGCCGCTTCCGCCGGGGCCGCGCCCGGGCTAACCGGTCGGCTCCCCGCGCAGGAGCCGAGCATGACCCAAGACGCTGAACGGAACGACGCTGAACGGAACGACGCTGAACGGAACGACACCCACCGGATCGACGCCTTGGAGATGCGGCTGGCCGAGCAGGAGCGGGTGATCGAGGACCTCGACGCCGCCGTGACGGCGCAGTGGACGGCCGTGGGGGCGCTGCAGCGCCAGCTCGGCCTCCTGGTCGAACGGCTGGCGGATGCGGAGCGGCGCCTGCCCGACGCGCCCGACGCGCCGCCGCCCCACTATTGAGCCGCGGGCCCGCGGGAGCGCGGCCGTCGGGCGCGCCGCCGCGGGCGGGACGGCCCAGCTTTCGCCCGGATGCCCGCTTAGCGAGAGCTCACGACAACACGGAAGAACCCCATGACGCGCTTCAAGATCATCCCCGCCGCTTTGGCGTTCGGCCTCCTCGCCACCGCCGCCATGCCGGCGATGGCGGTGTCCATCAGGCACAGCAACCGCGCGGGCGGCGACCCCGAGGCGGCGTCGGCGCCCACCGGCCACGCGGCCCCGCCGGCCGACACCACCCAGGCCCATGCCCTCGACAAGCTGCACGACAACGGCTCGGTGCACTGACGGGCGCCACGCGCCCGACGCGGGCGCCACGCGCCCGACACGATCCCGCCCTATTCGGGAGGGCGAATCGCGGCATGATGCAGGGCCGCGGACCGCCATGCCCGATGGGGGCGCGGCCCTGGACGCGAGGCGTTGACCCATGGTGGAATGTTCGCGGAGGTCCGTCCTGGCCGGCCTCGCCGGTCTGCTGAGCTTCGCCGGATCGGCCCGGGCCCAGGGCGCGCCCGACCGGTTCTCGACCGAGGACCTCGTCGACAAGGGCCACCACTTCTTCGGCTCCGTGTCGCGCGGCCTCGCGCTCAGCATCGAGGAGGCGGCCCGGCGCTTCGGCCAGCCCAACGGCTACGTCCTCGGCCAGGAGGCCGGCGGCGCCTTCATCGGCGGCCTGCGCTACGGCGAGGGGCTGATGTACACCCGCAATGCCGGGGACCAGAAGGTCTACTGGGAAGGCCCGTCGATCGGCTTCGACGCCGGCGCCAACGGCGACCGCACCATGATGCTGGTCTACGGCCTGCCCTCCACGCAGGCGATCTTCCAGCGCTTCGGCGGCGTCGACGGCTCCGCCTACGTGGTGGGGGGCTTCGGCTTCACCGCCCTCACCAACGAGCGCATCGTCGTGGTGCCGATCCGCTCGGGCGTCGGGGCGAGGCTCGGCGTCGCGCTGTCCTATCTCAAGTTCACGCCGCGCCCGACGTGGAACCCCTTCTGACGGGGCGGCCGCAGCCCGGAGCGGACGACGCCGCGTGATCCTCGACCTGCTGATCTTCACGCTCGGCCTCCTCGTGGCCGGGCTCCTGGCCCTCGCCGCGCTGCCGGCGGTGTGGAACCGCGCGCTGCGCCTGTCGGAGGAGCGCCTGGCGCGGCTGGTGCCGCTGTCGCCCGGAGAGATCGCCGCCGACCGCGACCACCTGCGGGCCGCCCACGCTGTGGAGCTACGCCGCACCGAGCAGCGGTCGGAGCGGGCCGAGGCCGCCGTCGCCGCCCTGCGGATCGAGGCGGCGCGGCGCGAAAGCCGCATCCTCGCCCTCGACGCCGAGGCGGCCCGCGCCCAGGTGGCGGTGGCGGCGCTGGAAGCGGAGCGGGACGGGCTTCGCCGCGACGTCGCCGGCCTCTGGGCCGAGAGCGGCGCCGAGGCTGTCGTGCTGCAGGGGCTCGGCGCCCTGGCCGAGCGGCGCCTGGAAGCGCTGGCCACGCTGGGGGCGGAACGGGACGGGCTGCGCCACGACCTCGACCGCGCCCGTGGCAGCCTCGCCGCGCTGGACACACGGCGCGTCGGCCTCGAAACCCGCAACGAGGACCTCGACCGCGCCCTCGCGGCGGCGCGGCGCGAGACGGAGGCGGCACGAGACGAAGCAGAGACGGCGCGGCGCGATGCGGAGACGGCGCGGCGCGAGGCGGAGGCGACGCGGCGCGAGGCCGGGGCCGAGCGGGACGCCGCGGCAGCGCGGGAGCGCACGGTCGCGATGCCGGGTGCGGACCATGCCCACGAGGTCGAGGCCCTGAAGGCCGAGCTCGCCTTCATGTCGGAACAGGCGCGCTCCGCCGAGCGCCGTGCCGCCAACGCCGCCCGCGCCCATGCGGCGCTGGCGGCCGGACAAGACGGGGGCTCGCCGGCGCCGGACAAGCGCGACCCCGCGCAGCTGCGCGCCGCCATCGCGGCCCTGGCCGAGGACGTGCTGCGGGCGACGGGTTAGAGCCGTATCGGCTGCGTCGAGATCGCCGTCCCGTCCTTTGCCGAAAGCCGGGCGAGCGGACCGCCGCCCGGCCGTGCCGGCTCAGTGCGCCGGATCGGCGATCCGGGTCTCCGGCAGCGCCAGAACGTCGGTCGATCGGCGGAGCGGGGGATTCGCCGCGGCCGCGAGCCGGAGCGCATGCGTCGACGGCGAAACCGCGCTACGCTGCGCGCGTCCTCGCGGTGACATATGATGGCGCTCTCGATCAACCTGCCCCTCATCCTGACGGCGGCGTTCGTCGCGAGCGCCAGCCCCGGCCCCGCCACATTGGCGATCGCCGATACGTCGATGAGAGCGGGGCGGAGAACCGGCATCGCGCTCGCTCTCGGTGTTTCCACAGGGTCACTGGCGTGGTCGGTCGCCGCTGCGCTCGGGCTGGCGGCCGTGATGGCGTCGTCCGCCTGGGCTCTCGCGGTGCTGCGCTACCTCGGGGCAGCCTATCTCCTGGTCCTGGCGCTCAAATCGGCCCGCAGCGCCATCGCGGGACCGGCGATGACCAACTCTACGCGCCTCGCACCGTCTCCCGCACGCGCCTATCTCAAAGGACTGGCGCTGCATCTCACCAATCCAAAGCCGATCCTTTTCTTCGGGTCGCTGTATACCCTCGGTGTTTCACCGGCAACGTCGCACCGCGAGCTGGCCATCGTCATTGCCGCCATCGCGGTGCAGAACTCGGCCCTGTTTTCCGTCTATGCCTGGCTGTTCTCGAACAACAAGGTGGCAGGCTGCTATCTGCGCCTGCGCCGTTGGTTCGACGCGACGTTCGCCGTGATCTTCGCAGGCGCAAGCGTCAAGGTTCTCACGTCGCGCCTGTCGGTCTAGGGTGCTTTGGCCTTCGGCGACTTCGCCCCGAACCCGCCCGACCTACCGGATCGAGACGCGAGCCCTGAACTGGCGGGCCGCGCCGGTCGGGAAGACGCGTTCGACGACCCAGGAATCCGGCCCCGTAGAGCCCGGCTCGGAGCGGTCATAGACCCGGAGGCCCGGCACCCCTGTGCCGGTCGCATAGGCGCTGGGCCGGTCGAACTTCGGTGAGCGGTACCCCGCGCGATCGAGAGCGCGCCACGCCGGGGCGGCGTGACGAGGTTGATGGTCACCGGCCCGAGCGAGCGGCAGGCGGGCGAGACCGGATCATCGTGGAAGCCGATCCTGGCCAGCGCGCCCGACGGCACCATCTCGTAGGCGGGGCCGATGGGTTCGCCCGCGAGGGGCGCGGCGGCGAGGGCGAAGGACAGCGGGCCCCCAGCCAGGCAGACGGATCCGAAGCGCATGGTGGCGCCTCTTGCGAGCGTCGGGACAGTCCGGACCGGGTCGACCCGTCGGACGAGCACCACCACAGGCTGAGCCCCGGCTCGATCAGCCCACGATCGGCATCGCCGCCGTCCGGGCGTCAGGGATGCCAGGGCGGGGCTTCGGCGGCGGCGGCCTCGCGGTTGCGCTGGTCGATGACCTGCACGAGGCTGCCGAGCGCCTCGGTGACGCCGATCCCGGCGACGGCCGAGAGCTTCAGCGGCGTGCGCTTGGCGGCGCGCTTCAGCCGGGCCATCTGGGTCTTCAGCGTCTCGGGGTCGACGGCGTCGACCTTGCTGAGCGCCACGATCTCGGGCTTCTCGGTCAGGCCCGCGCCATAGGCCTCGAGCTCGTGCCGGATGGTCTTGTAGACTTCGCCGGCGTGGTCGCCCGTGGCGTCCACGAGGTGCAGCAGCACGTTGCAGCGCTCGAGGTGGCCGAGGAACCGGTCGCCGAGGCCGAGGCCCTCGTGGGCGCCCTCGATCAGGCCGGGGATGTCGGCCAGCACGAATTCGCGGTCGCCGAGCCGCACCACGCCGAGGCCCGGCTTCAGCGTGGTGAAGGGATAGTCGGCGATCTTGGGCTTGGCGGCCGAGACCGTCGCCAGGAAGGTCGACTTGCCGGCGTTGGGCAGGCCGACGAGGCCGGCCTCGGCGATGAGCTTGAGGCGCAGCCAGATCGTGCGCTCGATGCCCTCCTGGCCGGGGTTGGCGTGGCGCGGCGCGCGGTTGGTCGAGGTGGTGAAATAGGCGTTGCCGAAGCCGCCGTTGCCGCCGCGCGACAGCACGATCTTCTGGCCCACCTCCGTCAGGTCGGCCAACAGCGTTTCGCCGTCCTCCTCGAAGATCTGGGTGCCGGCCGGCACCTTCAGCACCGCGTCGGCGCCCTTGCCGCCGGCCCGGTTCTGCCCCATGCCGTGCATGCCGGTCTTGCCCTTGAAGTGCTGCTGGTAGCGGTAGTCGATGAGGGTGTTGAGCCCCTGCACGCATTCGACCACGACGTCGCCGCCCTTGCCGCCGTCGCCGCCGTCCGGCCCGCCGAATTCGATGAACTTTTCACGGCGGAACGAGACGCAGCCCGCGCCTCCGTCGCCGGAGCGGATGTAGACCTTGGCTTCGTCGAGGAATTTCATGGCCCCGAGATAGGGGCTCGCGGCGCCGCGGTCGAGGGCGGATCGCGCTTCAGGCGGATTTCGTCTTGGTGACGTCGACCTTGTGGATGCCGGGCGCGTCCTTGAGCTTCTCGGCCCCGGCGTCGATGTCGCGCCGCGACACCCGGGTCAGCGCCACGGTGGTGCGTTCGAGGTCGGGCGGCAGAGGCGCGACGGTGACGCGCTTGATCTGGCCGCCGCGCACGCCGAGGATGTGCTTCAACTCATCGACCGTCACGGTCTCGCGCTCGGCCTCGATCTCCAGCGTGCAGCTCTGCACCCGCGCCCGATAGGCCTCTTCCAGCGGCTTCACGCCGACGAGGATCAGGAGGATCAGCGCCGTCGACAGGCCGGCGGCGAAGAACAGCCCGCCGCCCGCCGCCAGCCCCACGGCCGCCACCGCCCAGATGCTGGCCGCCGTGGTGAGGCCGCGCACCACCTGGCCGCGCGCCAGGATGGAGCCGGCCCCGAGGAAGCCGATGCCCGACACGACCTGGGCGGCGATGCGCGACGGATCGAGCGTGACGTGGTCCATCTTCGTCGCGTGTTCGAAGCCGTAGGCCGACACGATCATCAGCAGGCAGGCGCCGACGCTGACCAGCATGTGGGTGCGGATGCCGGCGGCCCAGAGCCGCCGCTCCCGCTCGAAGCCGATGAGGCTGCCGAACAGGGCCGCGACGGCGAGACGGATGGCGATGTCGGTATCGGAGATCATGACCCGAGGCTAACCCAGGCGCCGTCCCGCCGCCAACAGAGCGCGGCCGAGCGGCTTTGGCGCTTCGCAACGGCGCGCAGGACCGTCCGGAACCCGACCGAGCCGGCCCGGCCCGGCCCCTCACGCCTCGGCGAAGACCTCCTTGGCGGCGAAGAGCCCGTTCAACGCGGCCGGAAAGCCCGCATAGACGGCCATCTGCATCAGCACCTCGACGATCTCGCCTCGGGTCAGGCCGACGTTGAGGCCGGCGCGCAGGTGCACCTTGAGCTGCGGCGTCGCATGGCCGAGCGCCGTCAGGGCCGCGATGGTGGCGATCTCCCGCATCCGGAGGTCGAGGCCGGGTCGGCAATAGATGTCGCCGAAGGGAAACTCGACGAGATAGCGGGCGAAATCGGGGGCGATGTCGGCGAGGGCCGCCACCACGGCCTCGCCGCCATGGCCGTCGATCTCAGCCAGGGCGCGCGATCCCCGGGCGAACCGGTCGTCGGTGGGAGGTATCGGTGTCATGCTGAGGCTCCGAAGGTGGAGGATCGCCGTAGCCGGCGATCTTGGCGTCGAGGACGGAAAGGCAGGCCTGCAGGTCGACGACATGGGCGCGCACCCGATCCCGGTGCCGAACCAGCAGGTCGCGCCGCTCCGCTTCGGTGCCCTGCCCGGCGGCTCGCCATTCGGCGTAGCGCACCATGTCGCGGATCGGCATGCCGGTCCTGCGGAGCCGCGTGAGGAAGGCGATCCACGGCAGGGCCGAGGCGTCGTAGTCCCGCCGCTGCCCCCCGTCGCGCGGGCACCGTGGCAGGAGGCCGATCCGCTCGTAGTAGCGGATCGTGTGGGCGCTGAGCCCGATGCGTTCCGCGAATGCGCCGATCTTCATGGTCTGTCCGTTCCGTCGAGACGTCCCATCCTCTACGACTTCGAGCGCGCTCGACGTTAAGCGTCGCCCGGTGGACGCTGCCGTCCCGCGCTGCCATCCTGCCGCCTCGCCCGATGGAGCGCGCCATGACGCCCGATCCCCAGCCCGCCGACGACCGCGACCTGCTGCTCCACCGCCGCGTCGACGCGCCGCCCGCCGCCCTCTATCGCTGCTGGACCGAGCCCGACCTCCTCAAGCGGTGGTTCGCCCCCGAGCCCTGGACGGTGCCGGAGGCCGAGGTCGACCTGCGGGTCGGCGGCGCCAGCCGCATCGTGATGCGGGGGCCGGACGGTACCCACTACCCCAGCCGCGGCGTCTACCTCGAGGTCGTGCCGGATGCGCGCCTGGTCTTCACCGATGCCTTCGTCGACGCCTGGACGCCCGCGCCGAAGCCCTTCATGACCGTGATCCTCACCTTCGCGCCGGAGGAGGAGGGCCGCACCCGCTACACGGTGCGGGTCCGCCATTGGAGCGCGGCGGACCGGGAGCGGCACGAGAGCCTGGGGTTCCACCAGGGCTGGGGCCGCTGCGCCGACCAGATGGCGCGGCTGGCCGAAACCCTATGAGCCCCGCGCCACCTCGGCCCCGGCTTCGGCCGGCAGGCGAAGCGCGTCGGCCGCCGCCGCGAAGGCCGCGAGGCTGACGAGCGCGAAGGCGATTCGGAACTCGAGCGGCGTCGCCTGGAGCGCGCCGGCCGGGCGCCAGAGTTCGGCGAAGCGCAGCGCCAGAGCCCCGAGCGCCACCCCGAAACCGAAACCGAGCTGCTGGAACATGTTGAACAGCGTGTTGGCGCCGCTCATGGCGGCCTGCGGCACCTCGGCGAAGGCCAGGGTGTTGACGGTGGTGAGCCCCATCGAGCGCGTCATGCCGGCGAGGACGAGCAGCACCAGCGTCACGGGCAGCGGCGTGCCGGGCGCCAGCGCCGCCAGGGACAGGATGGCGAGGCCCGCCAGAACGGCGTCGCCGACCATCACGGCCTTGAAGCCGAACCCGCGCAGGACCGCGCTGGTCATGGGCTTCATGGCGACGTTGCCGGCGAAGAGCGCCAGGACGAGCAGGCCGGAGCGGAAGGCGTCGAGGCCGAACCCCACCTGGAACAGCAGGGGCAGCAGGAAGGGCACGGCGCCCACGGCGACGCGGAACAGCGAGCCCCCCGCCATGGCGACGGCGAAGCTCGGCACCGCGAAGCCGTCGAGCCGGACGATCGGCGCGGGGTGCCGGCGGATGTGGCGCAGCGCCAGGGCGGCGAGCGGGACGGCGGCGACGGTCGCGACGCCCACGGCCGGCCAGTCCACCGCCTCGCGGCCGAGGAGTTCCACGGCCGCCATCGGCGCCAGCACGGCGAGGCCGACGAGGAGGAAGCCCAGCGCGTCGAAGCGGCGATGGCCGTCGCCGCGCTCGGGCGGCACCACGCGCGAGGCCAGCCACAGGCCGATGAGGCCGAGCGGCAGGTTGATGAAGAAGATCCAGCGCCACGACGCCACCGTGACGATGAAGCCGCCGAGCGGCGGCGCCACCACCGGCGCCGTCAGGGCCGGCCAGGTCAGGATGGCGATGACCCGCATGAGATCGGATTTCGGCGTGGCGCGCAGCACCGCGAGCCGCCCCACCGGCACCATGAGGGCGCCCCCGGCACCCTGGACGACGCGCGCCAGGGTGAAGCTCGTCAGGCCCGTGCTGAGGCCGCAAGCGGCCGACGCCAGGGTGAAGACCGCGACGGCGACCATGAACACCCGCCGCGCCCCGAAGCGCTCCGCCGCCCAGCCGCTGGCCGGCAGCAGCAGCGCCAGCGTGAACAGGTAGGCCGAAACCCCCACTGACAGGTCGACGGGGCGCAGGCCGAAGTCGCCGGCCATGGCGGGCAGCGCCGTGGCGATCACGGTGCCGTCGAGGAATTCCATGAAGAAGGCCCCGGCGACCAGCAGGGGCAGCGTGCGGGGATGGGCGAGGAAGGACATGGCCCGCCGGGGTGGAGGGGGTTTCGACGGCGTCGGGCGACCGAAGCGGGGCACCGCCCCGACCCGCGACGCCGACCGAGCCGCAAGCTACCAGGGCCCGGCACCGCGGGGAAGGCGCGGCGGCGCCGGCACCTTTCCGCGGCGGTGCCGGCCTGTGACGCGCCGGCACTTGGCGCGCCCCTTGCTCCACGCCCATCCTGCGCCCGGCGCCCGCCACGGCCGGTGTCGCGCGAGCGAGGATGGACCCGATGGACGAACCGACACTGCGCAGCCTCGTCGCCGACGTCGCGGAGGGGCGCCTGTCGCGGCGCGTCTTCGTCCGGCGCATGGTGGCGCTCGGCCTCACGGCGCCGCTCGCCGGCACGATGCTGGCGGCCGGCGCCGGAGCGGCCGAGGCTCCGGTCCCGGCCCCGGCCCGCTACGAGCCCACGAAGGCGGGCGGCGGCGGGCCGCTGAAGCTGCTGTTCTGGCAGGGCCCGACCCTGCTGAACCCGCATTTCGCCATCGGCACCAAGGACCAGGAAGCCTGCCGCATCTTCTACGAGCCCCTCGCCGCCTGGGACGACGACGGCCACCTCGTGCCGGTGCTGGCGGCCGCGATCCCCACCGCGGGGAACGGCGCCGTGGCGGCCGACGGCCGCTCCGTGGTCTGGACCCTGAAGCCCGGCGTCACCTGGCACGACGGCCAGCCCGTGACGGCCGACGACCTCGTCTTCACCTGGCTCTATGCCAAGGACCCCGCCACCGCCGCCACGACGATCGGCTCCTACCGGGACATCACGGTCGAGAAGGTCGACGACCTCACGGTCAGGCTCCGCTTTCCCCGGCCCACGCCCTTCTGGGCCGACGCCTTCGTGGGCCTGCCGGGCTGCGTGCTGCCGCGGCACCTCTTCGCCGACTATGCCGGTGCCAAGTCGCGGGATGCGCCGGCGAACCTGCATCCCGTCGGCACGGGTCCCTACAGCTTCGTCGAGTTCCGCCCCGGCGACATGCTGCGGGGCACGCGCTACGAGGCCTACCACCGGCCGGGCCGGCCCTTCTTCGACACGATCGAGGTGAAGGGCGGCGGCGACGCCGTTTCGGCGGCGCGGGCGGTGCTGCAGGCCGGCGAATACGACTTCGCCTGGAACCTGCAGGTCGAGGACGAGGTGTTGAAGCGCCTCGAGGAGGGCGGCAAGGGCCGGGTCGACCTCGTCTACGGCGGCAACCTCGAATTCATCCTGCTGAACCCCACCGACCCCGACACGGAGGTCGACGGCGAAAGGTCCTCGGTCGCCACGCGGCACTTCGCCTTCTCGGACCCGGCGGTGCGGCGCGCCGTGGACCTGCTGATCGACCGCCGGGCCGTGGGGCAGTTCATCTACGGGCGCACCGGCCGCGTCACCGACAACGTCATCAACGGCCCGGCCCCCTTCGTGTCCCCCAATACGCGCTTCGCCTTCGACATCGCCCAGGCGAATGCGCTGCTCGACGCGGCTGGCTGGGCCCGCGGCGCCGACGGCATCCGCGCCAAGGACGGCCGCCGCCTGAAGCTCGTGTTCCAGACCTCGACCAACGCGCCGCGGCAGAAGACCCAGGCCATCATCAAGCAGGCCGCCGCCAAGGCCGGCATCGAGATGGAGCTGAAGTCCGTCACGAGTTCGGTGTTCTTCTCGTCGGACCCCGCCAATCCCGACACCTACTCGCATTTCTACGCCGACATGGAGATGTACACCGCCAATGCGCTGCAGCCGGACCCGTCGTTCTGGATGCTCCAGTACCTGTCCGGGGAATGCGCCCAGAAGGCCAACAAGTGGCAGGGCCGCAACATCGCGCGCTGGCGCAACGCCGACTACGACGCGCTCTATGCGGCGGCGGCGACGGAGCTCGATCCCGTGAAGCGCGCCGCCCTGTTCATCCGCATGAACGACCTCGTCGTGGCCGACAACGTCCTGCCCCTGCTGCATCGGGCCAAGGTGTCGGCCGCCGTTTCGGCGCTGCGCGCGCCCCCGAGCGGCTGGGACAACGACCTGTGGAGCCTGCCCGACTGGTGGAAGGCGACCTGACGAGAGGGGGCGGGGTCGCGCAGCCCGCTCCTCCGGCGCTGCCCCGCCCTCAGCTCCTCAGCCCCGGCGCCTCCTGGCCGGTGCGCGCCACATAGTCGGTGTAGCCGCCGCCATAGGCGTGGATGCCGTCCGGCGTGAGTTCCAGGACGCGGTTCGACAGGGCCGCCAGGAAGTGGCGGTCGTGCGACACGAACAGCATCGTGCCCTCGTAGCGCGACAGGGCCTCGATCAGCATCTCCTTGGTGCCGATGTCGAGGTGGTTGGTGGGCTCGTCGAGCACGAGAAAGTTCGGCGGGTCGTAGAGCATGCGGGCCATGACGAGCCGCGCCTTCTCCCCGCCCGACAGCACGCGGCAGCGCTTCTCGACATCGTCGCCCGAGAAGCCGAAGCAGCCCGCCAGCGCCCGCAGCGAGCCCTGGCCGGCCTGGGGAAAGGCGTGTTCCAGCGCCTGGAACACGGTGTGGTCGCCCTCGATCAGGTCCATGGCGTGCTGGGCGAAATAGCCGAGCTTGACGCTGCCGCCGAGAGCCACCGTGCCGTCGTCGGGCGCCGTCGTCCCGGTCACGAGCTTCAGCAGCGTCGACTTGCCGGCGCCGTTGACGCCCAGCACGCACCAGCGCTCGCGCCGCGTCACGGCGAAGTCGAGCCCCTCGTAGATGGTGCGGCTGCCGTAGCGCTTGCCCACGCCCTTCAGCGCCACGACGTCGTCGCCCGAGCGGGGCGCCGGGGGGAAGTCGAAGGCGACCGACTGGCGGCGCTTGGGCGGCTCCACGCGCTCGATCTTATCGAGTTTCTTCACCCGGCTCTGCACCTGGGCGGCGTGGGAAGCGCGCGCCTTGAAGCGCTCGATGAACTTGATCTCCTTGGCCAGCATCGCCTGCTGGCGCTCGAACTGCGCCTGCTGCTGCTTCTCGTTCAGGGCCCGCTGCCCCTCGTAGAAGGCATAGTCGCCCGAATAGCTGGTGAGGCCGCCACCGTCGATCTCGACGATGCGGCCCACGATGCGGTTCATGAACTCGCGGTCGTGCGACGTCATCATCAGGGCGCCGTCGTAGCCCTTGAGGAAGTCTTCGAGCCAGATGAGGCTTTCGAGGTCGAGGTGGTTGGAAGGCTCGTCGAGCAGCATGGCATCGGGGCGCATGAGCAGGATGCGGGCCAGGGCGACGCGCATCTTCCAGCCGCCCGACAGCGCGCCGACGTCGCCGTCCATCATCTCGGGGGTGAAGCTCAAGCCCGCCAGCACCTCGCGCGCCTGGCCTTCGAGGGCATAGCCGCCGAGTTCCTCGAAGCGCGCCTGCACGTCGCCGTAGCGCGCGATGATCTCCTCCATCTCGTCGGCCCGGTCGGGGTCCGCCATGGCGGCCTCGAGATCCTTGAGTTCGGCCGCCACCGCGCTGACCGGGCCCGAGCCGTCCATCACCTCGGCGACCGCGCTGCGGCCCGCCATCTCGCCGACGTCCTGGCTGAAATAGCCGATGGTGACGCCGCGGTCGGACGAGACCGTGCCCTCGTCGGGCTGTTCCTGGCCGGTGATCAGGCGGAACAGCGTCGTCTTGCCGGCGCCGTTGGGCCCCACGAGGCCGACCTTCTCGCCCCGCTGCAGGGCGGCCGAGGCCTCGATGAAGACGATCTGGTTGCCGTTCTGCTTGCCGATCTTGTCGAGGCGGATCATGGGAGCCCGGGATGTGGAGACGGTCCCGGCCCCATACGCCATGCTGCGCCGCAGCGCAAAGACGCGGCCACGGCCGTCCGGAGCCGCCTCTCGCCCGACGGCTCGCGCCAGTGTCGCAGGAGCGCGACGACTTAGCGCATGCTCAACTGTCGGGAGAGCGGAACATGACGGCGCCATTCGCCCTTCTGTTGGTTTCACAGTCTGGAAGGTGTTGACGCAGATGACCGAGAACGCGTGGCTTTGGGTCGGTTTCGTCGGAATGGCGATCGGGTCCGTGCTGATCCTGGCGCAGATGGGTCGCAAGACGCCCGGCGAGGAGGCCCATGGCGTGATCCACGCGATCGTGCCGATGATCGCTGCCGGGCTCTACCTGCTGATGGCGCTGAACCAGGGCAGCGTGACGATCGATCATGGACGCGAGTTCCTCTACGCCCGCTACATCGACTGGTCGATCACCACGCCCCTGCTGCTGACGGGCCTCGCCCTCACCGCCATGGACGACCTGCGCAAGCGGCTCGGCCTGGTGCTGGGCCTGATCGGCGCTGACGTCTACATGATCCTGACCGGTCTCGAGGCGGGCTACTCGCCCACCAGCAGCGCCGACAAGTGGATCTGGTTCCTGATGAGCTGCGGCGCCTTCCTGGCGGTCTATTGGGTGATCTGGTGGCCACTGCGCGCCGAAGCACGCAAGGCCGGCAACGCCACCACCTACACGCGCAACGCCGCCATCCTGTCGGTGCTGTGGCTGCTCTATCCGGTGGTGTTCCTGTTCGGCACCGACGGGCTGCTGATCATCAGCCCGGCCCTGTCGGCCGTCTGCTTCACGGTGCTCGATCTCGTGTCGAAGGTCGGCTACGGCATGCTTTCGACGGCTGAAACCAACGCCAAGTTCTCCCGGGAGGTCCGGGACGGCCGGACCCTGCCGCAGACCTGACGATGGCGATGGCGGCCGATGCGGCAGCGAAGCCGGCGAGGCGCACCGCCGCCCCTTCGGCCGCCCTTTCCTCAGCCTCGCCCCGGCGCGCCCGCCCCGCGGTCACCAGGGCGATAGCGGCGAGGGCCTGGCGCCCGGGCCTCGACCGGGCCCACGCCGGCGCCGCAGTCGCGGTGCTGGCCGGCACGGCGCTGCTGGCCCTGGCCTCGCCCGGCGCCGCCGCGGCCCTCGGCTCGGCGAGCGGCCCGCTGCTGCTGGTCGGCGGCGCGCTGATCGGGGTGCCGCACGGCAGCTCCGACTTCGTGGTCGCCCACCGCGTGATGCGGCCGGGCCTGGGCGCCTGGTGGCTGCCGGCCTTCCTGGCGGGCTACCTCGCCCTCGTGGCCCTCGCCATGGCGTCCTGGGCGCTGATGCCGCTCGCGACGCTGCTCGGCTTCCTGGCCCTTTCGGGCCTGCATTTCGGCTGGGGGGACATGCGGGCCGGGGCCGCGACGGCCCGGCCTGCCCTCGCCTTCGCGGTCCGGGCCACGACGCCGGTGCTGCCCATCTTCCTGGTCCATCCCGCCGGGGTCGCGCCCTTCGTGGCCGCGTTGGGCGGCGTGACGGAAGGGGGCGCCCTGCACCTGCTCGACGCCCTGCGCTGGCCGCTGGGGCTGCCCTGGGGGGTGGCGCTCGCCCTCGTGACGCTGCCGCCCCTGCTCGGCGATGCCCGATCCCGGGTCGCGGGCCGCGACGCCGGCGAACTCCTGGCGGTCGCGCTCGCCGCCGTGGTGCTGCCTCCGCTGCTGGGGTTCGGGCTCTACTTCTGCCTCGTCCATGCCCCCCGCCACATGGCCGAACTCGCCGCCGACCATCACCCGACGCGGCCGGCGGCGGCCGCGCGGCTCGTCGCCGCCGTGGTGGTGCCCTCGGCGCTCGTGTGCCTGGCCCTGCTCTACGCCTCCTGGGACGGGCTCGCCGGCCTGCTCGACACCGAGACGCTCGTCACCTGGAGCTTGCGGGTCATCGCGGCCCTGACGGTGCCGCATATGGCGCTGGAAGCCTGCGCGGCCTGGCGGACCCGCGCGCCGGGGGCGTGAGGCGCTCCGTCAGGCCGGCGGCGCCCCGCTGCCGATCCGGTCGAGCCGGTCCCGTGCGGCCGCGGGCAGGTCCAGCGCGGCGGCGGCGAGGTTCTCGTGCAGATGCGCCAGCGAGGACGTGCCCGGGATGAGCAGGATGTTGGGCGCGCGCTGGAGCAGCCAGGCGAGCGCCACCTGCATCGCCGTGGCGCCGAGTTCCCCCGCGACCTCGGACAGCGCCGTCGACTGCAGCGGCGTGAAGCCGCCGAGCGGGAAGAACGGCACATAGGCGGTGCCGGCCGCGGCGAGTTCGGCCACCAGGGCGTCGTCGCCGCGGTGGGCGAGGTTGTACTGGTTCTGCACGCAGGCGATCTCGGCGAGGGTGCGCGCCTCCGCCACCTGCCGGTGCGTGGCGTTGCTGAGGCCGATGTGGCGCACGAGCCCCCGGCGCTGCAGCTCGGCGAGCGCCGTGAGCGGCTCCGCCACCGACCCCTCCGCCGGGCCATGGACGTCGAACATCAGGCGCAGGTTCACGACGTCCAGCACGTCGCGGCCGAGGTTGCGCAGGTTGTCCTCCACGGCGCCCGTCAGGTCCGCGGCCGAGAAGGCCGGGTTCCACGAGGCGTCGGGCCCCCGGCGCGCCCCGACCTTGGTGACGATGACGAGGTCGTCGGGGTAAGGGTGGAGCGCTTCGCGGATGATCTCGTTGGTGACGTGCGGGCCGTAGAAGTCGCTGGTGTCGATGTGGTCGACCCCGCTCTCGACCGCGGCGCGCAACACCGCGACCGCGCCCGCCCGGTCCTTCGGCGGCCCGAACACGCGCGGCCCCGCGAGCTGCATGGCGCCGTAGCCGAGGCGGCGAACGTTGCGATGGCCGAGTGCGTAGGTCCCGGCCTTGCTGATGTCGACCATGGTGGTCTCCCTTGAGTGGAGCCTCCCGTCTAGCCGACGCGGCGCTGCGCGATAATGGGGGTCGGTCGGCACGGGTCGTGCGCGATGGCGCACAATGACGGCATCGGACCGTCATGCCGGGGGAAGCGGGCGAGCCACAGGGGGGCCCCGCCCCGCCGGGGCCGGGACCATGCGGCCGGCCTCAGGCGAAGAAGCGGTTCGGCGGGCGCGGCAGGCCGAGGTGGTCGCGCAGCGTCGTCCCGGCATAGTCGCGGCGGAACAGGCCGCGCCGCTGCAGTTCGGGGACCAGCCGGTCCACGACGTCGTCGAGCCCCTCCGGCAGGGTCGGCACCATGATGTTGAACCCGTCGCAGGCGCGGGAGTCGAGCCAGTCCTCCATGCCGTCGGCGACCGAGGCGGGCGTGCCCACGAAGGCGAGCCCGGCGTAGCTGCCGGCCTTCTGGGCGAGCTGGCGGATGGACAGGTTCTCGGCCCGGGCCAGCGCGACCATGCGGGCGCGTCCGCTCTTGCTGGCGTTGGTTTCGGGGATGTCGGGCAAGGGGCCGTCCGGGTCGAAGCCCGACACGTCCGTGCCGAGCATGCCGCTGAGCGAGCCGATGCCGCTGTCGTAGTGGACGAGCGCGTCGAGCCGGGCCCGCTTGGCCTCGGCCTCGGCGACCGAATCTCCCAGCACCACGAAGGCCGCCGGCAGGATCTTCAGGTGGTCGGGGTCGCGGCCGAGCCGCGCCATGCGGCCCTTCACGTCGGCGTAGAAGGCCCGGGCCGCCTCGGGCGAGGCTTCGGCGGAGAAGACGACCTCGGCGGTCTCGGCGGCGAGCTGGCGGCCGGGCTCGGAGGAGCCGGCCTGCACCACGACGGGCCAGCCCTGGACCGGCCGCGCGATGTTCAGCGGCCCCCGCACCGACAGGTTCGGCCCGCGATGGTCGAGCACGTGCATGCGCTCGAGGTCGACGTAGACGCCGCTCTCGACGTCGCGCACGAAGGCATCGTCGGCGAAGCTGTCCCACAGCCCCGTGACGACGTCGAAGAACTCGCGCGCCCGGACGTAGCGGGCGCCGTGGTCCATCTGCTCGTCCTGCCCGAAGTTCAGCGCGGCATCCGGGTTGGCGGTGGTGACGATGTTCCAGCCCGCCCGGCCGCCGCTGATGTGGTCGAGCGAGGCGAAGCGCCGCGCCACGTGATAGGGCGCCTCGAAGCTCGTGGAGGCCGTCGCCACGAGGCCGATGCGCTCCGTCACGGCGGCGAGCGCCGACAGCAGCGTGAAAGGCTCGAAGGACGTCACCGTGTGGCTGCGTTTCAGCGCCGCCATCGGCAGGTTGAGCACGGCGAGGTGGTCCGCCATGAAGAAGGCGTCGAACTTCGCCGCTTCCAGCCTTTGGGCGAAACGCTTGATGTGGGCGAAGTTGAAGTTCGCATCCGGGTAGGCACCGGGATAGCGCCACGCGCCCGTGTGGATGCTGACCGGGCGCATGAAGGCGCCGAGGCGCAGTTGGCGTGTCCGGCTCATCGTGCCTCCGGTTGGCGGGCCCGCTTTCGCCGGCATCGTGCCCCGGCCCGGCAGGCGATGCAACGCCGGCCGTCGCGGCATCGCCGGAGATCCCGCGTCGGTACGGCCCGAGACCTTGAACCGGCCCGGACCGTGCCGACCTTCGATGGGAGGGGCCGCGGGGGCGGCGGTCGGGGCTCCGCAGGCCGGCCGTGGCCGGCGCCGCCCCGCAACAGGAGGAGACCGCCGATGACGGTCCACATCGCGTTCGACAATTCCTACGCCCGGCTGCCCGGCGCCTTCTTCAGCCGCGTGCGGCCGTCGAGCGCCGTCGCGCCGCGGCTGATCCGGCTCAACCGCCCGCTGGCGGAAGCGCTGGGGCTCGACCCCGACGCGCTGGAGGCGCCCGAAGGGGTCGCGGTCCTGTCGGGCCAGGCCGTCCCCCCCGGCGCCGACCCCATCGCGACCGCCTATGCCGGGCACCAGTTCGGCGGTTTCTCGCCGCAGCTCGGCGACGGGCGGGCGATCCTGCTCGGCGAGGTGATCGGCCGCGACGGCCTGCGCCGCGACATCCAGCTCAAGGGTTCGGGCCGCACGCCCTTCTCGCGCTCGGGCGACGGGCGCGCCGCCCTCGGCCCGGTGCTGCGGGAATATCTCGTCAGCGAGGCCATGGCGGCCCTCGGCATCCCGACCACGCGCGCCCTGGCGGCCGTCGCCACGGGCGAGACCGTGTATCGCGAGACGGAACTCCCGGGCGCCGTCCTGGCGCGGGTGGCGTCGAGCCACATCCGCGTCGGCACTTTCCAGTTCTTCGCCGCCCGGGGCGACACGGAGGCGGTGCGCCAGCTCGCCGACCACGCCATCGCCCGGCACGACCCCGAGGCCGCGCGGGCCGCCGCGCCCTACGCGGCCTTCCTCGCCGGCGTGGTGGCCCGGCAGGCCGCGCTGGTGGCGCGGTGGATGCAAGTGGGCTTCATCCACGGCGTCATGAACACCGACAACATGGCGGTCTCGGGCGAAACCATCGACTACGGCCCCTGCGCCTTCGTGGACAGCTACGACCCCGCCACGGTGTTCAGCTCCATCGACCGCGGCGGCCGCTACGCCTACCGCAACCAGCCCGGCATCGCGCAGTGGAACCTCGCGCGCCTGACCGAATGCCTGCTGCCGCTGCTCGGCGACACCGAGGACGCCGGCCTGGAGCGGGGGCGGGAGATCCTGGCCGGGTTCTCCCCGCTGTTCCACGCCGCCCATCTCGACGGCTTCCGCCGCAAGCTCGGCCTGGCGCAGGCGCGGGATGGCGACGGCGCGCTGCTGCAGGACCTGCTCGACCGCATGGCGGCCGGCCGGGCCGACTTCACCCTGACGTTCCGGCGCCTGGGCGACGCCGCCGCCGACCCCGCGCGGGACCAGGATGTCCGCGACCTCTTCATCGACCCCACGGCCTACGACGGCTGGGCGGGGTCCTGGCGGGCCCGGCTGGCCGACGAGCCGGGCGAGGGCGAAGCCCGGCGCGCCGCCATGCGCGCCGTCAACCCCGCGCTCGTGCCCCGCAACCACCGCGTCGAGGAGGCGATCGCGGCGGCCATCGAGCGCGACGACTTCGCGCCCTTCGAGCGCCTCGGCGCCGCCCTGGCCCGCCCCTACGACGAGCCTGCCGATCCGGCCCTGGCCGAACCGCCGTCCTTCGACACGAGCGGCTACCGCACGTTCTGCGGCACCTGACGGGGCTCCCGGATCCGGCAAGTCAGACGAAAGGTCGGCCGGCAAGTCCGGCGGCCGGGCCTGGTCGGTCCCGAGCTGGGGAGCCGCCGGCCCCGCGTCACGCCACGGAGGGCGTGTAGCCGGCGCCGGGGCTGGTGATGGCGTGCTGGTGCACGATCCCGCCGTGGCTCACGGCCGCGACCGTGGCACCGCCCGTGGCGGCATCGGCGAAGAGGATGCCGTCGCGGCCCGAACCGTCGAACTCCCCCACGCCCACGGCGGTCCATCCGGCCCCCGGGCCACCCGTCAGGTTGGTCTGCGACGTCACGCCCGCACCCGTCATGGCGAGGAGGTCGAGCGCGCCCGTCGCGACATTCTGGAGCAGGACGTCGGCCTTGGCGTCGCCCGTGAGGTCGCCGACGCCCACCACCGACCAGCCCGCGCCGGGCGTGCCGGACAGCTGCAGTTCGGAGGCTACCGAGGTGCCGTCCATGATCCAGGCCGCGAGGTCGCCGCTCGGGTCGGTCCACAGGATGTCGGAGCGGCCGTCGCCGCCGATGTCGCCGACGCCCGCCACCGTCCAGCCCGCGCCGGGCCCGGCGAGCGCGGTGCGGGTGTCGGCGCCGTTCGCCCCCGGGCTGACGATGGCGGCCTGGCCGGTCTTGGCATCGTCGATCACGATGTCGCTCGTGCCGTCGCCGGCGAAATCGCCCACACCGGCGACGCTCCAGGCGGTGCCGGGGTTGCCGAGGGCGGTCTGCGCCGTCACGCTCACCCCGGCCGTGCCGCCCGCCGTGTCCTGGGTCGCCAGGCGCCCGTCGGCGTTGCGCCACAGGATGCCGGACTGGCCCGGCACGCCGGAGAAGTCGCCGGTCGCCACCGCCGTCCAGCCCTTGCCGGCGGGGCCCGACACGGTCTGGAGGCGCGTGGTCCCGCCCGCCGTGAGTTCGGACGCCGCGAGCGAACCGCCCGCGCCGGCCTGCCACAGCACCGCCGAACGGCCGTCGCCGAAGAGGTCGCCCGTCAGGCCCGCGTTGCTGCCCCGCGCCAGCGCCAGGGCGCCGGGGGCCTGCACGAGGCCGGCGCCCGACTGGGCGGCGGTGCCGAAGGGCAGCGCCGAGGCGGTGAGGAATGTCTTGATCTCGCCCGCGTCGAGGGACGGGTTGGCCTGTTTCATCAGCGCCACCACGCCCGCCACGGCCGGGGTCGCGCAGGACGTCCCGTAGAAGGGGTTCAGGTCCGATCCCGGCAGGCTGGTGCGGAGCCCGTCGGGCCCGCTGACGTCGACGGCGGCGAGCGCCTTGGCGCTGGCCAGCGGGGTGCCGGTGTCGCCGAAGAGCTCCTCGCCGGGGCCTTCCGCGCCGAAGGGCTCGGACTTGGGCGTGCCGCCGTAGGCCGGCGTGTCGGCGGCATCGACGGCGCCGACCGTGATGGCCCGAGGGTCCATGTTGTGGCCGAAGACCGAGCCGCTGCCGGTCGCCCCGGCGAAGGCGGCGGCCGAGGCGGCGTTGTTGTTGGCCACGATCTTGAAGGTGCCGCCGGGATCGGTGCCGCCGTCGACGTAGATCGACACCGTGTAGGCGCCGCTGACCGAGGGCGTGAAGCTGCCGGCCTGAACGGGGTCTCTCCCGACGGCATCGTCGGCGAAGCTCTTCACGAGCTGGCCCGAGGGGTCGTAGACCGCGACGGCGAGGCTGTAGGTGGCTCCCGTCCCGTCGATCGACGCCCAGGGCTGCGCCCATTGCAAGTCGATCGAGGTGAGCCGGCCCGCCGTCAACGTCAGCGTCTCGGCCGTGCGCGGGGCGGCGGCGGTGCCGAAGTTCATGGCCGTGACGGCGCCGATGCCGGGCAGCGTCGCGGCGATGCCCGAGAACGCGGCCTCGTCGTCGCTGTCGGGCCCGGCGTTGGAGGCGGCCGTGAGGTAGACGCCGCCCGCGGCCGTGAAGGTCGAGATCGCCGTCTCGGCGGCGTCGCCCATCTGGAAGAACGGCTCCAGGGGAAAGGTGACGTCGTCGCAGATCACCGTGCAGCCCGCCGCCTGCAGGCCGGCGATGCTGGCGGCGAGGCCCGCCACGGTGCCGTCGGCGGCGCTGAAGAGGATGCCGGCGCCGGGCGCCACGCCGTGGGCGACCTCCGCCATGGCCCGCCCCTCGTCGCGTCCCCCCGTGTTGTCGGACAGCACCGCGACGCTCGTCGGCAGGGCACCGTCGGCTTCGTCGGCCGCCGCGGTGCCGAGGGCGTCGAAGCTGTCGGAGATGATGCCGACCTTGACGCCGGCCCCGGTCGGCCCGGCCGCCGTGGACAGGCCCAGCGCCGCCGCGGCCGTGGCATCGCTTCCCGTCGACGTGACGCTGACGGAGGAGCCCGAAGGGAGGCCCGCACTGGAATCTTTCTGCGCGTCGCTGGAACCCGGAAGCGCGACGGCGGTTGTGGCAACGGACGGGGTGTATTTCGATGCTTCGCCCGACGCAGCTTCGGCGCGTCGGCGCCCGTACCACCACCCCATGCGAGACATCCAGGCACTCCAGGCGTTCGGCAGCCGTCCGCAGCGGAGCGACGCGGCTCCGGCGGGTTGGCATCGGTCGAAAGGTCGGCCGTCCGAGACCGCGAGGGCGGATCCCGCCGGACCCGGTACCGCGTAACGGCCGGACATGGCGGGGATGTGTCGCCTGTTCGGCTTGTCCGGGCCTGTTCGCGGCGGCGGCGGGGCGGACGCAGGCGCCGACAGCGCCTCCCATCGATGATCGGCGCTCGCGGCTCGGCGGTGCAGGCTCGCCGGCGTGGGCCGACGCCAGCGCGACACCCGCTCTATGCGCGCCGGCGACCCCCTCGGCCTTCCACGGCCCAGGCCAGGACCGTGCTTCCCAGCAGCGCCAGCAGGCCGATGATCCCCACCGCCAGGGGGAACAGCCCGACGCCGGCGACCGTGCTGCTGTCGGTCCGCCGGATCCCGATATAGTCGGATCCGCTGTAGCTCGGCGCCTCGTGCATGGCGACGATGCGCGGCATGGCGATGTCGTCGCCGGTGCCGGTGCCGATGCGGCGGGCGCTGCCGCCGGTCGCCTCGGCCAGCGGCCTCAGCTTGTCGCTGGTCGACACCACCTCCTGGAACTCGCGCGGGTTTTCGGGGCCGATGTTGAGCAGCACCGAATTGGTGCCGTCGCCCAGCCGGTAGAGGCCGAGTTCGTCGGTCCTGACGCTGCCTCGCGACAGGCCCGGCTCGGCCGCCGTCAGCGTCACCGTCGTGGCGGCGCCCGACGGGGCCGCGACGGTGACGGGCGCCGTCACACCCTTCACGCTCTGGCGCTCGATGGCGATGTCGCGCCCATGCGCGGTGGCGCGCAGCGCCTCCTCCTCGAGGTCCGGCTCCTTCATCAGCCAATGGGCGAGACGCCGGGTGAGGTCGAGGTAGGGGCCGCCGTCCTCGTAGCCGCGTGCCCAGAGCCAGATCTGGTCGCTGAGCATCTGGGCCACGCGGCCCTTCCCCTCGCGGGACAGCACGACGAGCGGCCGCCCCTCGGCGCCGGACAGGACCGGCATGCCCTTGGTGGCGTCGCCCTCGACCTGCCGGAACCACAGGCTCCAGGCCGGCGGGTCGCGGTCGCCGCCCGCGAGCCCGCGGGTGACGGGGTGCTTCTCGCCTTCCGCCGTCACCTTGGCACGGAACGGCGTTTCCAGCACGCGCCCGTCGGGCCGCACGGGCGCGATGGCGCCGAGCGGGGAATAATACAGCCCGTCCGGCCCCGAATAGTCCGGGCCCACCGCCATCAGCAGCGCCCCGCCGTTGCGCACGTAGCGGGCGATGTTCTCGAAATAGGCATAGGGCAGGATCGACTGGTTGGAGAACCGGTCGAAGATGATGAGGTCGAAGTCGTTGATCTTGGTGTCGAAGATCTGGCTCGTCGGGAACGCGATGAGGGCGAGCTCGTTGATCGGCGTGCTGTCCTGCTTGTCGGGCGGGCGCAGGATGGTGAAGTGCAGGAGGTCGACGTTGGCGTCCGACTTCAGGATGTTGCGCCACATGCGCTCGCCCGCGTGGGGCTCGCCCGACACCAGCAGCACCTTCAGCTTGTCGCGCACGCCGTCGATGGTGACGACCGCCTTGTTGTTCAGCCCGGTGAGTTCGCCCGGGATGGTCGGGACGTCGATCTCGACGACGTTGGGCCCGGCGTGGTCGACCCGCACCGGCACGTCGATGCGGGCGCCGACGCGGGCCTGGCGCCGCGCCACCTCGACGCCGTCGCGCCGCACCGTGACGGCGACGGCCTCGCCGCGGTCGTCGGTGTCGAGCACCCGCAGGCTGACCGTCTGGTCCTTGCCGACGATGCCGAAGCGCGGCGCCTCGAGCAGCTCGATGCGGCGGTCCCGCTCGCCCGCGTGGCCCGTCACCAGGACCTGGAGGGGGGCCTTGAAGCCCAGGGCGGCGACGTCGGCCGGGATGTCGTGCACCACGCCGTCCGTCACCATCAGCACGCCGGCGACCCGCTCGGGCGGCACGTCGGCGAGGCCGGCGGACAGGGAGGCGAAGAGGCGGGTGCCGTCGTTGTCGGCGTCGGACCGGCCGCCGTCGATGAAGCGGGCGTCGACGTCGCCGAGGCCGGCCAGCGCCTTGGCGATCGCGTCGCGCGCCTTGGCGGTCTGGGCGGCGCGCTCCCCGATGGTCTGGCTGCCGCTCTGGTCGATCACCACCGCGACGACGTCCTTCTCGGGCTTGCGGTCCTCGCGCACGAGGCTGGGGTCGGCGAGGGCGAGAAGCAGCAACGCGAGGCCGAACGCCCGCAGCAGCGTGCCGCGGCGCCGCCCGAGCAGGCCCAGCGCCACGACCGCGACGGCCACGGCCGCCAGGGCCCATAGCAGGGCCAGGGGCAGCAGCGGCGTGAAGGACAGGGCGAAACGCGTCATGCGGATGTCACCGGCACTGCGGACTGGGCCTCCCCGGCGGGGCGGCTAAGCTTCCCAAGACAGACAAGCAGGATCGGGTGGGTGGGCCCACGCGATGCTGCCGAGGGGCCGCGCGGGAGGCGGCGGCGGGCGGCGCGGCGAGCCGCCTCAATGGGCCAGCCGGTCGAGAAGGTCCGGCACGTGGACCTGGTCGGCCTTGTAGTTGCCGGTCAGCGTGTAGATCACGAGGTTGATGCCGCCGCGCAGCGCCATCTCGCGCTGGCGCTGACCGCCCGGCACCAGGGGATAGAGCGGGTCGCCGTCCGCGTCGCTGGCCCAGGCCGCCGCGAGGTCGTTCCCCGTGATGACGATGGGCGACACGCTGTCGCCGGAGCGCGCCGGCAGGTTCACGGTGTCGGGCGGGGCGGGCGGCAGGGCCTCGACCCAGGTCGGCGCCGTGGTGTAGCGGCCGACGAAACCGCCCAGCAGGTAGAAGGTCTTGGTGATGACGTGGTCGCGCGGCACGGGTTCGAGCTCCGGCACGTCGACGCCGGCGAGCAGCGTGGCGAGCCAGCGCGCCTCGGGCGTCGCCGGGGCGTCGGGACGAGCCGTGAGGGCATCGCGCGTGTCGAACAGCACGGTGCCGCCGTTCTTCATGTAGGCGGAAACCTTGGCGATGGCGGCGGCCCCGGGCTGGGGGGCGCTCGCCACGACGGGCCAGTAGAGCATCGGGTAGAAGGCGAGCTCGTCGCGCGCCGGGTCGACCGCCACGGGCTCGCCGGGATCGAGCGAGGTGCGGGCCGCGAGGGCGCGGGACAGGCCCTTGAGCCCCTCGCGGCTGGCGTCGTCGACCGTGGGGTCGCCCGACGGCACGTAGGCGAGGCGCGTGCGCAGCGCCGCATCCATGTCGCGCTTCGAGACGCCGTCCCGGGCGAGGGCGGCGGCGGCGCTGGCGGTCAACGGTTCGGCCGCCCGCGCCGGCCCGGGCGCCGCCGGGACGAGCCCGGCGAGCAGCAGCGCCGCGCCGGCCAGGGCGGCGGTGCCGCTCCGGGCACCGCGGCCGGCACCGAGGCGCCCGGCCAGGCCGGCGAAGCCGCCTCCCAGCAGGGCCATGGCGAGGGCGTCGGCGAGAAAGCCGAGCAGCGCCAGGGTGATGAGCGCCGCGCGCAGGTCCAAGGGTTGGTCGGCCCGCAGCGCCTGCAGCCCGAGCGTCAGGCCGCTGAGGTCGGCGGGCCGCAGCACCGCGCCGGGCGCCAGCGCATTGACCGCCAGCAGCGCGTCGCCCGGCCCGTAGAAGCCCGGGGGATGCTCGGCCGTGCCGGGGCCGGCAAAGCCGGCCGGAACGGGCCGGGCGGAGACGGGCGGCGCCCCGAGCACGCCGAAGCCGTCGAGGATGCGGGACGGCGGCAGGACCGTGGCGGGGTTGGCGGCGGCGGTGGCGGCCGGCGCACCGGCACCCTCGCCCGCCGTCGGGGCCGCCTCGGCGCTCATCGCCACGATGCGGCGCAGCATGTCGACGAACAGGCCCGACAGCGGCAGGTTCGACCAGGTCGTGTCGCCGGTGACGTGGAACAGCACGACCGTGCCCTTGCCGCGCCGGTCGGCCGTGACGAGGGGCGTGCCGTCGTCGAGCTGCGCCCAGGTGTGGGCGGGAAGGCCGGCGTCGGGCTCGGCCAGCACCTGGCGCGACACCGAAACGTCGCGCCCGTCCGTCAGTCCGAAGAAGGGGCTGGCGCGGTCGAAGGGGGCCAGCGCCTTGGGCTTGTCCCACGACAGGGCGCCCCCGAAGGTGCGGCCGCCGCGGCGCAGGTTCACGGGTTCGAGGTCGTCGGCCGGCGCGCCGGCGAGGCGCGAGCCCGCGAAGCGCAACAGCACGCCTCCCTCGGCGACGAAGCGTGCCAGGCGCTCGTGCGCGGCGCCCGTCACCTGGCCGATGTCGGCCAGGACGAGGACGGACGGGTGTTCGTCGAGCGCCGCCGCGATGGGATCGGCGATGTTGGTCGGCACGTCCCGCACGTCGGCGAAGGGGGCCAGGGCCTTGCCGATGAAATAGGCGGGGCTGAGCAATGGCTGCTCGACGTCGGCGCTCGCCCCCGACACGATGTCGACGCGGCGGCGCTTCCAGCGCCCGTCGAGCAGCGTGACGGCGCCGGCCGAGGCTTCGCCGACGACCTCGACGCGGGCGATGTCGTTGCGGACCTCGACCGGCAGGGCGAAGAGGACCGTCGCCTGCGTGGCGCCGCTCGGGAAGGCGAAGGGCGCCTCGCCGATCGGCAGGCCCTTGAGGTCGGTGGCGCGCAGCAGCCCGCCCCCGGCCGCGTGGCCGTCGGCGCGCAGCACCGTCACGGCGAGGGCGTCGGGCCGGTTCTCGGCCCCGGCGAGCGCCAGCGGCGCGCTGCTCGACGACAGCACCGTGGCGGGACGGGCGAGGCCCGAGGCGCCGAGCCCCTCGGCGAAGGCGCGCGCGTTCCCGTTCTCGAGCCCGTCGGCGATCCACACGAGGTCGGCGTCGCGGTGGGCGGCGGCGAAGTCCCGGACGGCCGGCACGGCGGCGGCCCGGTCCACCAGCACGGGGACGGGCCTCAGGGCGCGAAGCCGGTCCAGCGCCGACGCCGCCGTGCCCGGCACCAGGGCGCGGGGCCCGTCCGACAGCGGTGCCAGGGCCACGGGCCGGCCGGCGCGGCCCGCCTCGGCCAGGCGCTCGGTCGCGGCGGCGACGCGCAGGTCCCAGTCGGGCGCGGCCGCGAACCCGTCGTCGATCAGCAGGGCGAGCGGGCCGGAGCCCCCGAGGTTCGGCGGCGGCGGGTTCCAGATCGGCCCCGCCATGGCGAGGATGATGGCGGCGGCGATGGCGAGGCGCAGGATCAGCAGCCAGGGCGGCGTGCGGGCCGGCGTCTCGTCCCGGGGCTGCGCGTCGAGGATGAGGCGCAGCGGCGGGAAGGACTGTTGGCGCGGCCGCGGCGGCGTGACCCGCAGCAGGAACCACAGCGCCGGCAGCAGCACCAGCGCGCCCAGCACGGCCGGGACGGTGAAGGCGAGGGGGAGTGCCAGCATGGCGCGACCTAACCTGTCGCGGCGGCGCTGCCGCCGGTCGCGGCGGCGCTGCCGCCGGTCGCGGCGGCGCTGCCGCCGCCGTCGGCCAGCAGGGTCGCGAGCCGCAGCAGCGCTTCGGTGGCAGGCCGGTCGGTGCGATGCACCGCGAAGGTCCAGCCCTGGCGGCGGCAGGCCTCGGCGATGCTGTCGCGGTGGACGGCGAGCTTGGCGAGGTAGGTCTGGCGCAGCGACGCCGCCTGGCCGAGGCGGAGCCTCGCCGGCCCGTCGGTGTCGGCGAATTCGACGTGGCCGGCGAAGGGAAAGGTTTCCTCGACGGGGTCGCAGACCGCGATGACGTGGCCGAGCGCCCCGGCCGCGGCGAGGGCCGCGATGCGCCCCGCCACCGCTTCGGCGTCGGACAGCCAGTCCCCCACCAGCAGCGCGCGGGAGCGCGCCGGCAGCGGCTCGGCCGGCGGCAGTTCGTCGGCGGCGGTCCGCGCGCCGTCCGGCCCCGACAGGGCTTCGGCGAAGCGGTCCACCACGTTGCGCGCCGCGACCGGCCGGGACAGCCCCAGGAGGGCGACGCGCTCGCCGCCGCGCACGAGCAGGTCCGCCGTGGCGAGGCCGAGGACGAGGGCCCGATCGCGCTTCGTCGCGCGGGCGAGGTCGGACGCGAAGTCCATGGAAGGCGAGCGGTCCATCCAGAGCCACACGGTCTGGGCCGCCTCCCATTCGCGCTCCCGCACGTAGGTGCGGTCGTCCCGGGCCGAGCGGCGCCAATCGATGCGGGCGACGGATTCCCCGGCCGTGAACGGCCGGAACTGCCAGAAGGCTTCGCCGACGCCCGAGCGGCGGCGGCCATGCACGCCGTGCATCACGCTGCTGGCGGCTTCCCGGGCCGACACGGCGAGGTCGGGCAGGCGGCGGGCGAGGTCGAGCGCCGCCCGGGTGGTGTGCGGGCCGGGGCCGGAGGGCGTCGTGCGGGCCTGCTGCGCCATGCGCTCAGCCGAGCCGGTCCACGAGGCGACGCACGATGGCCGGCACGGTCTCGCCTTCCGCCCGGGCGGCGAAGTTCAGCGACATGCGGTGCTTCAGCACCGGCAGGGCCAGGGCGGCGACGTCGTCGAGCGAGGGCGACAGCCGCCCCTGGATGAGGGCGCGGGCGCGGCAGGCCAGCATCAGGGCCTGGGCGGCGCGCGGGCCGGGGCCCCAGGCGATGAGCTTGGACAGGGCCGCGTCCTCGCCCGGCCGGGCGGCCCGCACGAGGTCGAGGATGGCCTCGACGATTCGGTCGCCGACCGGCAGGCGCCGCACGAGGCGCTGGATGCCCGCCAGGTCTTCGGCCGTCATGGCCCGGGCCGCCACGGCCTGGCGGTCGCCGGTCGTCTCGATCAGCACCCGCCGCTCCGAGGCGCGGTCGGGGTAGAGCACGTCGATCTGCATCAGGAAGCGGTCGAGCTGGGCTTCGGGCAGCGGATAGGTGCCCTCCTGCTCGATCGGGTTCTGGGTGGCGAGGACGTGGAAGGGCCGCGGCAGGTCGTGCCGCTCGCCCGCCACCGTCACGTGCAGCTCCTGCATGGCCTGCAGCAGCGCCGACTGGGTGCGGGGGCTGGCGCGGTTGATCTCGTCCGCCATGAGCAGCTGGGTGAAGACGGGGCCGCGGACGAAGCGGAAGGCGCGGCGGCCGGACTCACCCTCCTCCAGCACCTCGGAACCGAGGATGTCGGCCGGCATGAGGTCCGGGGTGAACTGGACGCGGCGCGCGTCGAGCCCCAGCACGGTGCCGAGCGTGTCGACCAGCTTGGTCTTGGCGAGCCCCGGCAGGCCGACCAGCAGCCCGTGGCCGCCCGACAGGATGGCGACCAGCACCTCCTCGACCACGGTTTCCTGGCCGAAGATCACGGTGCCGATGGCGGCGCGGGCCGCCGCGATGGAGGCGAGGGCGGATTCCGCCGCCTGAGCCGCTACAGCCTGGGCCGCCACAGCCTGGGCGGCACCGTCCTCGACCGATACGGCGCCGTGGTCCTGAGCCAGCATGGATGCATCTTCCTCACGGCCCGGAAGGCCGCACCTGCCTGAGAATACGTCCGGGGCGCCCCTTGTCGATATGTGCCCCTGTCGCATAATCGCAAGGTGAGCGGGACCCGGGGGTCCCCGCCGGAATGGCGTGCGAAGATGGCGAAAGCAAGTGACGGGCCGATCGGCGAGTCCGGGGCCCTCGGGGCGCTGGTCGCCGATGCCGCGCGCCGCAAGGGCCCGCCGCCCGTGCACCTGTGGAACCCGCCGTTCTGCGGCGACATCGACATGCGCATCGCGCGCGACGGCACCTGGCACTACGGCGGCACGCCCATCGGCCGGCCCGCGCTGGTCAGGCTCTTCGCTTCCGTGCTGCGCCGCGACCCGGACCGGTTCGTGCTGGTGACGCCGGTCGAGAAGCTCGGCATCACGGTCGAGGACGCGCCCTTTCTCGCCGTGGAATTGCAGGGCGAGCCGGCGGCGGGGCTGCGGCTTCGCACCAACCTCGACGAGTGGGTGACGCTCGGCCCGGACCATCCGCTGCGCTTCGACGCCGGCCCGGGAGACGCGCTGAAGCCCTATGCCCGCGTGCGGGGCGACCTTTGGGCGCTGGTGGGCCGCCCGGTCTTCTACGAGCTCGTCGCGGCCGGCGAGGTGCGGGCGGTGGCGGGCCGCGACATGTTCGGCATCGCCTCGGGGGCGAGTTTCTTCCCCATGATGGAGGAGGCCGAGATGGAGGCGCTCGACGGCCCCGGCGTGGATGCGGCGCTTGGCTGAGCGGGCGGCAGCCCTCGCCCCTGCCCCGACGGCGGCGGATTTCGAGGCCCGTGCCCGGGCACGCCTGCACTTCGACCTGCCGGACCGCTGGGCGGAATTCGACCTCGCGGCCGGGGGCGACCACGCGCTCGACGGGCGCGCCTTCTTCACCGGCACGCCGCGCCGCGCCGCCGTGCTGGTGGGCATCGTGACGCACCATCCCGTGCCGACCGTGCTGCTGACGACGCGCCTCGCCAGCCTACGCCAACATTCCGGGCAGGTCGCCTTCCCGGGCGGCAAGATCGACCCCGAGGACGCCTCGCCGCTGGCCGCCGCCCTGCGCGAGGCCGAGGAGGAGGTGGGGCTGGCGCGCGACGCCGTGACGCCGCTCGGCTACCTCGATCCCTACCTCACCGGCACGGGCTTCATCGTCATGCCGGCGGTGGCCCTCATCGCCCCGCCGCTGCGGCTCGCCGTCAACCCGCTCGAAGTCGCCGACGCCTTCGAGGTGCCCCTGCCCTTCCTGATGGACCCGGGCAACCACCGCAGGGAGGCCCGGCACGTCGCCGGCCGCGACCGCCACTTCTACGCCATGACGCATGGCGAGCGGACCGTCTGGGGCGCCACGGCCGGCATGCTGCGCAACCTCTACGAGAGGCTGTACGGCTGATGGGCCGCGTCCTGCTCGAGGTGCTGGTGCCGTTCCTGCTGCCCTTCGCCGGCTACGCGGTGAGCCTGGCCCTGCGCCGCCGCTACCCCTTCGTCCTCGCCGCCTGGTCGCGCGGGCCCCTCGCCGTCCTGGTGGTCAGCGGGCTGGCGCTGGCCATCCTGGCCCTCCTCTCCGTCGGCCTCTTCGGCCCCCGCGGCCACGGCGACTACGTGCCGGCGCATCTCGACAACGGCGTGCTGGTGCCGGGGCGGATGCAGTGACGCGGCGCCGGGCGACGGCGCGCGCCCGGTCAAACAGCCGGGGCCGTGCCGGGCCGCGCGAACCGCATCGGCAGGAGGTCGCCGATGGCGGCGGCGACGCCCTGCCCGTCCGCGCCCGGCAGGATGACGCGCGCCGTTGGGGCGTAGTCGGCGATCATCTCGCGGCACATGCCGCAGGGCGCCACGATGGCGGGCGCGGCCGAGTGCGTGCCCGGATCGGCGTGGTACACGGCCACGATGGCGGCGATGTCGGTGTCGCCCGCCTCGGTCGCGGCGCGCCCGAGTGCGATCGCCTCGGCGCAGACCGCGATGCGGCCGACGCTGGCTTCGAGGTGGACGCCGGTGAAGACCCGTCCCCGCCGCGTCCTCAGGGCCGCCCCGACGACGTGCCAGCCGGAGCGGTATCGCGTCCGGATGGCGTCGCGGGCGGCTGCGACGAGGTCTCGATCGGCGGGATCCAGCATGGGTTCGGCCTCGGGTGCTCGGGGTCCTGCCGCCCGGACGGCGCGGCGGCGCCCGGGTTCGCACGCCGGGCGACAGTCGCCCGGGGAGCAGTCTAGCCGTGGCGCGCCCGGATCTCACGCCATATGTCGTGCCGGCCGACCGGCTGCCCGCGGGCGTCCGCGCCGCGCTGCCGCCCGCCGGCGTCACGGTCTTCGCCGTGGACGACGACGCCTCCGACACCGCAGCCTTCAGCGCCCGCTACGGCGTCGACCTCGCCGACTGCGCCAACACGCTCGTGCTGCGCTACCGCCAGGACGGCGTCGACCGCCATGCCGGCGTCGTGAGCCTCGGGGCGCGGCGGCTCGACGTGAACGGCGCCCTCAAGGCGCGGCTCGGCGCCCGCAAGGTGTCGTTCGCCGACCGCGACGCCGCCACCGCCCTCACCGGGATGGAGTTCGGCGGCATCACGGCCTTCGGCCTGCCCGTCGGCTGGCGCATCCTGGTCGACGCGGCCGTGATGGCGCGGGACGAGGTCGTCATGGGGGCGGGAACCCGGACCCTGAAGCTGCTCCTGCCGCCGCGGCTCCTCGCGGGGCTGCCGGGCCTGGAGGTCGCCGCCCTGACCCTGCCGACGTGAGGCGCGGTGCCGCAGGGTCGCCGGGCGAGGCCCGCCGGCACCGGACTGGCACGGGATATGAACGGGCTACCGGCCCGCCGGCACCGCGCCGCGGCCCCATCACCCGATGCGAGGTCCCATGCCAGACCTTTTCAGCCCCTACACGCTCAAGGGCGTGACGCTCCGCAACCGCATCGCCATGTCGCCGATGACGATGTACAATTCGGTTGACGGCAAGCTCGACGACTACCACGTGAGCTACCTCGGCGCCCGCGCGGCCGGCGGCTTCGGCCTGGTCTTCGGCGAACAGATGGCCATCACGCCCGACGGCCGCACCACCACCTCCTGCGCCGGCATCTGGAGCGACGACCAGATCGAGGGCCATGCCAGGGTCTGCGCCATCGTGGAGCGGATGGGCGGCGTGCCCGCCATCCAGCTCGGCCATACCGGGCGCAAGGGCAGCGAACTGCCGCCCCACAAGGGCACCAACGCGCAGGGCACCTGGAAGCAGCTGCCGCCCGACCACGAGCACGGCTGGGAATGCGTCGGCCCCTCGGCCATCCCCTACGGCGGCGGCGGCCACATCTACCCGGTGCGCGAGCTGTCCGTCGCCGACATCAGGGCCCTGCACCAATCCTATGCCGACGCGGCGAAGCGCGCCCTCGCGGCCGGCTACAAGTGGCTGGAGATGCACTATGCCCACGGCTACCTGGGGGCGTCCTTCTTCTCGCCGCTGGCCAACCAGCGCACCGACCAGTACGGCGGCTCGGTCGAGAACCGCGTGCGCTTCCACCTCGAAGCCCTCGACGCGGTGCGGGCCGTGTGGCCCGAGGAATTGCCGCTGACGATGCGGCTCGGCTCGGACGACCTCCACCCCGAGGGCGTGCAGTTCGAGGATGCGATCGTCGCCATCCGCATGATGAAGGAGCACGGGCTCGACCTCGCCGACCTGTCGCTCGGCTTCAACACCGACGAGATGACCAACCCGCCGATGAACGAGGTCGGCTTCATGCTGAAGCGCGCCAACCGGGTGCGCGAGGAGGTCGGCATCCCGGTGGCGACGAGCTGGAACCTCGGCGTGCCCGCCAATGCCGACCGCGCGATCCGCGAGGAGCTGATCGACCTCGTGTTCCTCGGACGCCCCGCCCTCGCCAACCCGCACTGGCCCGTGTGGGCGGCGCGCGAGCTGCAGCACGACGACCCCTTCCACCTCGTGCCGCAGGATTGGGCCTGGTGGCTGCGCAACTTCCGCGGCCACGGGCCCAGCATCGGCCTGCCGCCCGCCCCGCCGGCCGCCGAAGGCGACAAGGCCGCCTGACTGGGGCTCCGAACTCGGGCCGCCTCACTCGGGTGAGCGTGGAACCGTCGGGAGCGCCCTTCTCCCGCTGGCGGGAGAAGGTGGCGCCGCGCAGCGGCGTCGGATGAGGGTGGGGAGCCCCGCCCATCGTCGGTGCATCGACGCTTCGTGGCGTTCAGCACCCCTCATCCGGCGCTTCGCGCCACCTTCTCCCCGCAGGGGAGAAGGGCGAAGCGGCACCGTCGACCTGAAATTGGAAGCGGGCCGTCCGCCTCAGGCCGCCCTGGCCACCAGCGTGGCGGTGTCGAGGTCGAAGCTGCCGTCGGGCCCGATGGCGAAATGCGCCCGCACCGCCCCCGAGGCCCCCTCCTGCAGCGCCCGGATGGCGGCGGCGGTCTCGGGCGGCACGCCCGTGCGGGCCGTCCAGGTGGGGAACACCATGCGGAGCTTGCGCGGCGTCGCGGTCTCGACGGCGAATCCCGCGCCCGACAGCATGGCGAGCCATTCCGCCACGCTGTAGTCGCGCACGTGCGAGGCGTCGCGCAGCAGCTCCATAGCCTGGAGGTGGCTGTCGGCGGCCCGGTCCGGCGGCGCCACGACATCCATGAAGACGGCGAGGCCGCCCGGCCGCACGACGCGGCGCGCTTCGCGCAGCCCCGCCTCCACCGCGCCCCAGTGATGCGCGGTGAAGCGGCAGAGGACGGCGTCGAAGCTGCCCGCCGCGAAGGGCAGGCGCTCGGCCGCGGCCTGCTGCGTGGTGACGTTGGCGAGGCCGCGCGCCGCCGCCGTGCGGGCCACGGCTTCCAGCATGGTGGCGGTGACGTCGCAGGCCACCACGGCGTCGACATGGGGGGCCGCCCGGTAGGAGACGTGGCCGCCGCCGCAGCCGAGGTCGAGCACGCGCCAGCCCGCCGCCCCGGCGCCGCGGAGCACCGCCTCCATCTCGTCGAGGTCGGCGCCCTGGCTGTGATCGCGGCTGTCGACGTAGGCCTGGGCGCGGGCCGCGTAATGGCCGGCCGTGAATGCGTTCTGCGTGCTGTCCACGATGGATCCTCCTCCTGAAGCCCGCCCCTTCTGCCCGGCGCCGCCGGCCGGTATAAGGCCACACCTTATCCTGGTATCGACGCTCACACCCATGCTGCTCCCGGCCGAGAGACGGCGCCTGCTCGGGGCCTTCGTGCGCTCCCGCCGCGAAGCCCTGACCCCGCCCGCGGAGGGCCGCCGCCGCACGCCCGGCCTGCGCCGCGAGGAGGTGGCGCAGCGCTGCGGCATCTCCACGGCCTGGTACAGCTGGGTCGAGCAGGGCCGCGACATCGCGCTCTCGCCCGGGACCCTCGGCCGCCTCGCCGAAGCGCTGCGGCTCACCGTGGCGGAGCGCGCCTACCTTTTCGCGCTCGCGCTGCAGCGCGACCCCGCCCCGGGGCCCGAGGCGGGCGACGGCGCGACGCTGCCGCCGGACCTCGCCGCCGCCGTCGAGGCCGTGACGGCGCCCGCCTACCTGCTCGACGGGCTGTGGCGCGCCCGGGCCTGGAACGCGGCCGCGGCGCGGCTGTTCGGCCCCTGGCTCGAAGGCGGCGACCCTTGCCTGCTCGCCTTCGTGTTCCGCGACCCCGCGGCGCGCGACTTCATCGTCGACTGGGAGGAGCGCGCCCGCCGCGTCATCGCGGAGTTCCGGGCCGACACCGCCCGCGCGCCCGCGGATGCCGGCCTGGCGACGCTCGTGGCGGGCCTGCGCGCCGACAGCCCCGACTTCGCCCGGCTGTGGGACGCCCACGCGGTCGCGACGCGCGACGGCGGGGGGCGCCGCTTCCGTCATCCCGACGACGGCCTGCTGGCCTATGACCAGGTCACGCTCGTCCCCGCCGCCCACCCGGATCACAAGCTCGTCATGCTGCTTCCCCCGACCGCGGCGCCCGCCGCGTGAGCCCGCGCCGCCTCCGTATCGCCGGCGACGGCCGGCTCGACGCCGTCCCCCTGCTCGACGAGCCCCGCCTCGCCCGGGTGCTGCGGCTCCTCGACGGCGACGGCGAGGAAACCCGCATCGTCGGCGGCGCCGTGCGCAACGCCCTGCTCGGCCTGCCGCCCGGCGACATCGACCTCGCCACGACCGCGACGCCGGAGGTGGTGCTGGCCCGGGCGAAATCCGCCAAGGTCAGGGCCATCCCCACCGGCATCGACCACGGCACCGTGACGCTGGTGAGCGGCGGCCTGCCCGTGGAGGTGACGACGTTGCGCGAGGACGTCGAGACGGACGGGCGCCACGCCGTGGTGAAGTTCGGCCGGGACTTCGCGCGCGATGCCGAGCGCCGCGACTTCACCGTCAACGCCCTGTCGGTGGGGCGCGACGGCCGCCTGCACGACACGACCGGCGGCACGGACGACCTCGCGGCCGGGCGCCTGCGCTTCATCGGCGATGCCGCGACGCGCATCCGCGAGGACTACCTCAGGATCCTGCGCTTCTTCCGCTTCCACGCCACCTACGGCCTCGGGCCGCTCGACCCCGACGGGCTCGCGGCGGCGGTGGCGGGCGCGGCGGGGCTGGAGCGCCTGTCGCGCGAGCGGGTGCGGGCCGAAACGATGAAGCTCCTGGGCGCGCCGGGGGCCGCCGGGGTGCTCGACACCCTCGCCGGGACCGGCATCCTCGACCGCGTCCTCGCCGGCCCGGCCGACCCGGGCCGCTTCGCCCGGCTGGCCGCCGCCGGCGTGGCCGACCCGGTGCTGGGGCTGATGGGACTGGCGGTGCGGGACGCGGCCGACGTCGAGCGGCTGCGCGACGCGCTGCGCCTGTCCAACGCCGAACGCGACAGGATGCTGGCGGCGCTCGCGGTCCTGGACCCGGCGGCGGCGGCGCCCGACGCGGCCGCGGTCGCGGCCCTGCTGTTCGCGCATGGCGCACCGGCGACGCGCGACGCGCTGGTGCTGGCGCGGAGCCGCGCCGGGGTGCAAGACGCTGGGGGAGACGAGGCTGGGGGAGACGAGGCCGGGTGGGATGCGGCGCTGCGCGCCGCCGCCGAGACGCCCGTGCCGGAGATGCCCTTCACGGGGCGGGACCTGCTCGCCCGCGGCCTCAAGGGGCCGGCGGTCGGCGAAACGCTGGCGCGGTTCAGGGCCGCCTATGCGGCGGCCGGCTTCCCGCCCGACCCCGCGCGGCGGCTGGCGCTGCTCGACGCCAGCCTGCCCGGGCCGTGACGCTGGGAGCGCCGGCGCCCGGCCGCCTCGCTCAATGATCCTGGGCCATGAGCCAGCCCAGAAGCGCGACGGTGAGGATCACGGACAGTCCCAGGCCCAGCATTGCCGACATCGCTTCCTCCAGAATCGTCGTGCGACCTCGAGCGCTTTCGCCTTCGGCGAATTCGCTCCGGTTCCGAATCGAGAGCAGTTCCATCGGCCTGGAGTCGCCAAGGCGACTCGGAGAAAGCCGATACTGCTCCAGCCCCCCGGGCGGCACCGGTCGCGGGTCCCCGGCCGGACGCCGACAGGCTCCAGCGCGGGAGCCGCGGCCCCGCCGGTCGTGGGGGCGGGCGACGGAGCCGCGGCGCCGGCGCGATCCCGAGACTGCGTCGACGGCACCGGTCTAGGGGAGGCCGGCGCGGAAGCTTTGACTGTGCCGTTTCCGCGCCGTTTCGATCGGGGGCGTTTTCGCGGCCCCCGGCCGGCCGGCGCCGACGCGACAACCGCGCTCGGTGCCTGGGGACGTCTCGAACTCGTGCCCGGATGCCCGCCCACGACTTCGACGCCTCCATCGTCGTTCCGGCCCGACGAGCATGCGCTCACGGCGTCTCAGCCGATGTCCACCGTGATGAGTTCGTGATCGGACAGGGCCGCCCCGTCCTCGCCGACCGCCGCCCAGGTCCTGGGGTTCGAGGCCGCGACGCCGCGCGTGAAGAACCAGTCGATGCGCTGGACCCAGGGTGCCGGCCGCCCGTCCGGAATGGCGCGGCGCGTCTGGTCGGGCGTGTTGCAGCGCAGCCAGTCGAAGCCGGCGTCGCGCATCGCGGCGAAGAGCGGTTCATGCGCGTCGGGCCGGGCGAACCAGTCGGAGGCCGCGCGCTCCGCGCCCTTCGGCAGCGCCGCGACGTTGAGGTCGCCCGCCAGCACGGCCGGGGCGCCCGGCGGCAGGGCGGCGAGCAGCCGCTCCACCGCGCGGCGGCGCTCGTCCGGCGTCGAGCGGTTCTCGAGGTGGAGGCTCACGACCAGCACCGGGCCCGACGCGAGGTCGACCGTGGCGCCGATGGCCATGCGGCCCCCGATGCGCCGGTGGTGCCAATCGAGGTCGAACCAGGCGCCGCCGTCGTCGAGCGGCACCACGACGGCGTCGCGGAACGGCCGGCGCGACACCAGCGCGTTGCCGTGCAGGGGACCGCGGTTGGCCTGCCCGGCGAAGCGTTCCAGTTCCCGGCCCAGGCCGTGGCCGAGTTCGACGAACTCCACCCCGAAGGCATGGCCGGCCCCGAGCGCCGCCGCGAGGTCCCGTGTGGTGTGGCGATTGTCCGAGCGCGCCATGCCGAGATCCATCTCGCTCAACAGCGCCACCTCGGCCCCCACGCGCCGCAGCAGCGCCGCCGAGGCCTCGACGGCCGTGCAGCGCTCGAGGTTCCAGGCCGCGACCCGCAGCGCGGCCGGCGGCGGCCCGTCGGGACCGGGCGGCTGGCGGGCCTCGACGAGCCGCAGCGCCGGCATGCGCGCCGCCAGCGCATCGTGGCGGTCCCGCGTGCCCTCGCCCTCCAGGGCCTCGGCGACGAGCGCGGCGTCGGGCAGCGGCAGGTGCGGGACGGTGTCGCGCAGGATGGGGCGGGTCAGGGCAGGCTCCGGGGTGGGACGGGCGGCGCGGCCGGCTTCTCGGTGTCGGGCCGCCGCCGCGATGCCATCACGACGCGAAGCCCCGATGACGGTAGGCCTGGGGCGACAGGCCCGTCCAGCACCGGAAGGCCCGGCTGAAGGCGCTGAGCTCGGAGTATCCGAGGCGGAGCGCGATGTCGGTCAGGGGAACGCTCGGTTCGGCGAGGCGGCCGAGGGCGAGTTCCCGCCGCAGGTCGCGCTGCAGATCGGAATAGTCGACCCCGCAGGCGGACAGTTTGCGGTAGAGCGCCGGGCCCGACAGGCCCAGACGGCGGGCGACGGGCGCGATGCCGGGCTTGCCGTCGACCAGGGCGTCCCTGATCTGCTGGAGGACCAGGCCGATGAAGTCCTCCTGCCGCTGCTCCCGCAGCCGCCCCGCGATGCGCCGCAGCGCCATGGCCTGGCGGCAAGGATCCGCCCCCGGCATGACGGTGGCGAGGGCCTGCCCCGACAGCACGATGGCGTTGACGCGCTGGGCCCCATAGACGGGCGTGGCGTGCAGGCTGGCCGGCCACACCCGCCCGCCCTGCGCGTCGTGTTCGAGGTGGATCTCCTCGGGTCGCCAGTGCGGGCCGAGCGTGCGGCGCACCAGCCCGATCAACGCGCCGAGGCTCAGCTCGGCGTCCTGGCGCCGGCGGAGGATGCGCCCGTCCCGGATCTGGTAGGACAGGACGGCCCCGCCGTTCCGATGCTCCAACGCCACCAGCGTCTGCTCCTGCAGGGCGGCGAAGCAGTGCGCCGCCATGGCGAGGCCCGCCGCCAGGGTCGGGGCCGTGTCGACGACCTCCGCCACCTCGCCGAGCAGGCCGCCCCCCTGCGCGAGGCCGAGGTCCCAGCCCAGCGTGGCGTTGCCGCAGCGGTTCGCCGCCTGCTCCAGCAGCTGGCAGTAGCCGGCGAGGTCGAGCCAGGACAGCGGCTCGGCATCGATGGCGCTTTCCGACACGCTGAGCGGGTCGAGCAGCGGCCCCGGCTCGGCACCCGCCCGGCGGATCGCGGCGCAGAGCCCGGCAGTGGCGGCGGCCCTGACCCGCGGGCCCGCATCGGCGGGTGCGGCTGCCACGGCCCTCGTCATCGCCGGCCAGGGGCCGCGGTCGCGCCCTGCCGCGGCTGCCACGCGTCCTGCCACGCGCCCTGCCACGGGCCTCGGCGGCGCCCGGATCTCGGCTCGACGGGGTGGCGGCCGCAGGCAGCATGCCGAGAACAACGCCATAGCTCTCGCTGTAATGCCCAAATCGTCATCGATCATGCCTCCCGATCGAGCCGCGCCACCATCGCCTCTACTGTCTTCGGTAGAGCACGCCATGCAAGAGGCGTGCAAAATGTCAAGTCGACGGGGTCGAGACGGGTCTAGTGTGCAGTCGGATCGCGCTCCGGTCCGTCCTTCCAGGGCGGGCCGATGCCGAATGTATGGCGCTCCGCGACACGAAGCTGTCCACGAGCCGAAGCCGCCGCTTCGTTGCGGCATCGGTGACGGGAACGACGATCGAGGCCGACATGGATCAGGTTCTGGACCGCCCGGTGGAGCCGGATGGCGCGCGCATCCCGCATCGTCACCCCTTCGCCCCACTGACGCCGGCCGAACTCCGGCGCGCGGTCGCCATCGTGCGGCGGGACGCCGAATTCGGCGACGACGTCCTCTTCGAGACGATCGAGCTCCAGGAACCGCAGGTCGATGACCCGGCGCCCTCGCGGTCGGCGCGGGTCAACATCTTCCGCAACAGCGAGCACGGGGTGTGGCAGCTGACGGTCTCGCTCGACGCGGGACAGGTCATGACCCGGCGCTTCGCGGCCGGGGCCCGGCCCATGATCCAGCTGGAACAGTTCATGACGATCGAGGCGCTGGTCTGCGCCGACCCCCGCTTCGTCGCGGCCTGCGCCAAGCGCGGCATCGCCGACATGAGCCTCGTCTGCGTCGATCCCTGGTCGGCCGGCAGTGCAGGCCCGCCGGACGAGGACGGGCTCCATCTGGCCCACACGTTCTGCTGGCTGCGCACCCGCGAGAACGACAACCTCTACGCCCATCCCATCGAAGGGCTCAACGCCGTCGTCGACCTCAAGGCGGAGCGCGTGCTGCGGGTCGACGACTACGGCGTCGTGCCGGTGCCGATGGGCGAGGTGAACTACGAGAGCCAGTTCCGGACGGCGTTCCGCCCCGGGCTGAAACCCCTCGACGTCGTCCAGCCCGAGGGCGCGAGCTTCACGCTCGAGGGTCACGCGATCGCCTGGGACAAGTGGTCGATGGCGATCGGCTTCAACGCCCGCGAGGCCATCACGCTGCACGACATCCGCTACGACGGCAGGCCGCTCTTCAACCGTGCCTCGCTGGTCGAGATGGTGGTGCCCTACGGCTCCCCCCACAATGCCCACCATCGCAAGAACGTCTTCGACATCGGCGAATACGGGCTCGGCAAGCTCGCCAATTCCTTGAAGCTCGGCTGCGACTGCCTCGGCCACATCGCCTATCTCGACGCCCACCTCGGCACCATGCGGGGAGACGTGGTGACGATCGAGAAGGCCATCTGCATCCACGAGGAAGACGCGGGCCTGCTCTGGAAGCACTGGGACTTCCGCACAGAGCGCGCCGAGACGCGCCGCGGCCGCCGCCTCGTCGTCTCCTGCATCTGCACGGTCGGGAACTACGAATACGCCTCCTACTGGTCGTTCCGCCAGGACGGCGAGATCGAATTCGAGATGAAGGCCACCGGCATCGTCAACACGGTGGCATGCCATCCCGGTGCGCCGTCGAAATACGGTGCCGAGGTCGCGCCCGGCGTCGAAGGGCAGATCCACCAGCACGCCTTCGTGGCGCGGCTGGAGCCGGCGCTCGACGGCCCGAACAACACCGTGCTGGAATGCGACACCTTCGCCGAGGCCGACGACGCCAACCCCTACGGAAACGCCTTCTTCGTGCGCGAACGGCCGCTGGAGGACGGGCGGGACGGGGGCCGTCGCGCAGATTTCGCCCGCCAGCGCTACTGGCGCGTCGTCAACCCGTCCCGAACGAACGCCGTGGGGCGGCCCGTCGGCTACAAGCTGGCCCCCACCAGCGTCATCACGCCCTTCGTCCGGCCCGATTCGCCCTCCGGGCGGCGGGCGGCCTTCATGGAAAACCACCTCTGGGTCACGGCCTACGATCCCGAGGAGCGCTACCCCGGCGGCGAGTTCATGAACCGCTCCACGGGCGCGGGCGGCCTGCCCGACATGGCGGCCCGCGGCCGATCCATCGCGGACCAGCGCCTGGTGCTCTGGCACGTCTTCGGCCTGCACCACCTGCCGCGGCCCGAGGACTTCCCGGTGCAGCCCTGCATCAACGCCGGCTTCAAGCTGATGCCGTCCGGTTTCTTCGACGCCAACCCCGCCATCGACCTCGCCCCCGAGGTCAATGCGGCGAGCCGCCTCCACGGCGCGGAGGCGGCCGCCTCCTGCTGCCGCAAGAGCTGATCCCCACCCGCAGGGAGACGAGAGCCATGAGTTCGAGCACCGAGACCCTCGCCTTCGCGCCGGCCGCCCCGCTCCGGGCGGGTCTGCGGCAGGGCACGCTGACGCCGCTCGAGAGCCTCAGCCAATCCATCGCCAACATCGCCCCCACGCTGACCCCGGCCATCAACATCACGGTCGTGGCGGGCCTGGCCGGGCCGTCGTCCTGGCTGGCCTATCTCGTCGCCACCGTGGCGATGCTCGTCGTGGCGGCGAACATCAACGTGCTGGCCCGGCGCCACGCGCTGTCGGGTTCGTTCTTCATCTACATCGGCAGGACGCTCGGCCCCTTCGCGGGCGTCATGGCGGGCTGGTCGATGATCGCCGCCTACCTGCTCACGGCGGTGGCCGTCACCATCAGCCTCGGCATCTTCCTCGGCAACGTCCTGGCCGGACTCGGGCTCGCCGGGCTCACGCCCCCGGCCTGGATCCTGATGCCGGCCTTCCTGGCCCTGGTGGGCTATTCGGCCTATCGCGACATCAAGCTGTCGTCGCGGATCGGCCTCTACCTCGAAGGCCTGTCGATCGCCATCATCGTCGTCATCATCGCGGTCGTGACGGCCCGCCACGGCAGCCTCCTCGACGCGACGCAACTCGCCCCCGCCAACATCCATCTCGGCGGCGTGACCTCGGCCCTCACCTTCGCGGTCTTCAGCTTCGTGGGCTTCGAGAGTTCGGCGACGCTGGCCAAGGAGACCGCCGACCCCGGCCGCAACGTGCCGCGCGCCGTGATGCTCAGCGCGGCCCTGGTCGGATCGTTCTTCGTGCTGGCCAGCTACTTCATGGTGCTGGCGCTCGACGGCAACGCCGACATCATCGCCAAATCGAGTTCGCCCTTCGCCGAGATCACGGCGCATGCCGGCATGCCGTGGGCCGCCACGATCGTCTATGCCGCCGCCATGATCAGCGGCTTCGCCTGCGCGCTCGCCTGCATCAACGCCGGCTCCCGGCTGATCTTCAGCATGGGCCGCTTCCGGTTCTTCGGCGCGGCGGTGGGCGAGGTCCATGCCGAGCACCGGACCCCGCACCGCGCCGTGCTGGTCGGCCTGCTGGCGACGCTCGCCATCACGCTCGCCCTGACGCCGCTGAGCCCCATCGACGCCTTCGGCGACGCCGGCACGGTGGCGACCTTCGGCTTCCTGGTCGTCTACCTGCTGGTCTGCATCGTGGCGCCGCTCGATCTCAGGCGCAGCGGCGAACTCAAGGCGCAACATGTGGTGTCGAGCGTCGTGGGCGTGGTGTTGATGCTCTTCGTCATCTGGGGCAGCCTCTACCCCGTGCCGGACTATCCGATGAACCTGCTGCCCTACCTCTTCGCCCTCTACATGGGGGGCGGCGGGGCGTGGTTCCTCTACTTGAAGAAGACCGCGCCGCAGGAATTCGCCAACATCGAGCACGACCTCGAAGGGTGAGGGGGCCGGGACGGGACGGGCGGCCCCGCCGGCGCACCGGGTTCGGGCCGCCACGGCGATGCGATCAGGATGCGAAGCGCCCATGACGGCAGGCTTGGCACGACAGGGCCGTCACTCCTTGTCATGAGGCCGAGACTGCCGATGATGCGGGGACCGGCGCCGAGCCCCGTCGAGGGCCCTTGCGCCCGATGCGGCCGGGGAAGACGACATGGCGGGACGCATCGTCATTCTCAACGGCGCACCCCGCTCGGGGAAGACCAGCATCGCCCGAGCCATCCAGCGCCGGCTCGACGGGGTCTGGATCAACCTCGGCGTAGACATCTATCGCCACGCCGCACCGGACTGGCTGCAACCCGCGATCGGCCTCCGTCCTGGCGGGGAACGGCGAGACATCGAACGTCACCTGCCGCTGCTCTTTGCGGGGCTCTACGAATCCATCGCTGCCCATAGCCGCGTCGGCCTCGACGTCGTGGTCGACATCGGCCATCACGACGCCCATTCGGAACGCCTCCACATCCTGCAGCACAGTGCCCGCCGGCTGGTCGGCCTGCCCGTGCTGCTCGTCGGTGTCCGCGGCCCGCGATCCTGGAGCGTCGGGCCGATCCAGAGGCCGGACAGGAGGGCGTCTACGACCGGGCCTGCAGCGACGGCGGCATCCCGGCGTCGATTCTCGCCTGGCAGACGGAGGTGCATGATCCGGGGCTCTACGACCTGGAGGTCGACACCGGGTCCATGTCGCCCGACGCGTGCTGCAGCAAGATCGGCGACAGGCTCCACAGATGGGACCACACGACCTCGGCGATATGGCGGATCGCCGGGATGGAGTGAACTCCGGGCGGCCCTCGTACCGGACGGACGGCCGGCTCTCGGCCGACGATCAAAACACGATCAAGAACAAAGGGGATCATCACGGCGGCATAAGCCATTGATTTGGCGCAGGTTCGATTGATGTCCTCCGTGTTGCCCGCCGCCAATCGTCAAAACCCGGTCAAGAACCCGTGCCCTGGCGATCTAGGCCCAGGATGGCACGTAGCCCGCCCTCGGATGCGCCGCATCGGCAGGACGGATGAGGCCGGCGTCGAGCGACTGTCGGATGACGCCCGAAGCCTGGGCGGCATTGTGTGGATCGATGCCAAAGCGCTCACAGAGCGTCGCGTTCTTCATGCGCTGGCCGCTGACATACCTCAGGCCCGCATGCTGGTAGCAGGCACGGACGCGTTCCTCTGGTGTCATGTCGGCGAAGCGCCGGGGTGCATAGAGCACGACCCGCACGGCTTCGCCCTCGTTGCGAAAGTCGGGCGGCGGCAGGTGATGCTGTTCGACAGCGACGAGCACCTTGTCGATCCCGGTTCCCTGTTCCTCGCAAATGTTCATGCGGCGCATCAGGGATGCGAGCGCCTCGTTGCGAGAACGTGGAGGGGAGTCCAGAAACCGTTCGGGAGGGATCAGGGACCGCCCCGGATTGGTAATCTCGACGCGGTCCGCGAACAACTCGACCAACGGGCCGGCACCGGTGATCGTCATATCCTGGTGGATCAGGGCATTCGCGATAAGTTCGCGTATGGCGATCGATGGGTAGAGCGGTACCGCCTCACGGAAGGCTTTGCCGATCCTTTCGTTCTGCGGCAGCAACCCATCAATATGGTCACGCAGGCCATCGAAGCCGCTGGCATATCCTTTCTGTCCATCCAGCCTGTGCGTCACCGTCGCGGCTCGATTCAGCCCACCATAGGCAACGAGACGGACCGCCTTGCGAGCTATCGCGGGCGGAAATTCGCCCAACCGCCTCGCAAAAAGGATGGCGCCGAGGTTGGTGATGTTCCAGTGGCCGCCGACGTCCTTGCGCACGAGGCGGTCGGCCACGAGCCTGTCGAAGATGCCGTTCCGGTTGTCCGGCAGCGGCTGTCCCATCAGTTCGAAGTAGACCGGGTAGTCCAACCGCGCCAGAACCTCGTCACCAGTGAGAAACTGCACCGTGTCCCCGCTCTCCCAGACATAGGGCTGCAGCTTCGCCCAAAGCGCCTTCAGGCGCTCCGGATGGTCGGAGAGCCGGGGCGTCGCGCTGCCGATGCGGATGTAAGCAATGCGCTCGAATTCGACCGGGCTGGTCCCCGCCGCCGGAATTTCCAGCAGGACGAGCCTCGCCCCATCGTGATGAACCGACCTGAAGGAAAACGCGATGTCAGGCTGGAGGCGCTGACCCAACCAGAGTTCGAGTGGCTGCCCTTGCTGCATCTGGCGGGTGGGCTCGAAGCTCGTTCCAGCAACCGCGTGATCCTCATCCCGAACGCCCCATATCAGATAGGCGAAGTGCTGGTCGGCTAGACGCGCCGCGTTCGAAAGAGCGGAGATCAGCTTCCCGATCATCTGTGGATCGGTGTTGTTCTCCTTGAACTCGACCCACGAGGTCTCCGCCGGTAACTTTCGCAAGTCGTCGATGAGCGCCGCTGTGCGGGTATCGGCCGTACCGCCCCCACCGAGGGTCACAGTGCCGACCTGGCCTGTTTCGTCCCCTGGCAAGCTGTCGACATCGAGTTGTAGGCTTCGAATGAGCTCTGCGGGCGGCCGTCATCATCATGGAAGTAGCGGCCGATATGCTGCTCGGCGGGCGTCGATACAGCTTTGTCGATCTCGACGGTGTTCAAGGCAAAGCTCCCTATCGTCACCCCCTCGTCCGCCCGGGTCGGTCGGGAAGGCCCAGCCATTCCTAGCGGTCCCGGCGGGCGCCCGGCGAGGGAAAAGTAGCCTCGACCGCTCGACCGCCTCCCTTGCGCGCGCCCGTCCCGCGATGCACTCTCCCGGCCCAATCCGCGCGGGGACGCGGCGGGGCCGGCGAGGATCATGACCGGCCCGTCGCGCCGCGTCCCCGACGCCCGTCGAGCGAGGCCCACGTGATCGATCCCGCCACCCTGTCGTCCCTGCCGGCCTCGGTCGGGCGCCCCGCCTATGACCGGTCCAAGGTCACGGCCGGCATCGCCCATCTCAGCGTCGGCAACTTCCACCGCGCCCACCAGGCCGTCTACATGGACAAGGTGCTGGCGCTGCCGGGCCACGAGGGCTGGGGCATCCTCGGCATCGGCCTGATGGACGTCGAGGGCGAGCGCGCCAAGGCGCAGGCCCTGCAGGGCCAGAAGGGGCTCTATTCGCTCGTCGCCTATCCGCCCGAGGGCACGCCCGAGGTGGCGGTCGTCGGCTCCATCGTCGAATACCTCCACGCCCCCGCCGACCCCGAGGCCGTGCTGGCGCGCCTCGCCGATCCCGCCATCCGCATCGTCACCCTCACGGTGACGGAAGGCGGCTACAACATCGACGAGAAGGGCCGCTTCAAGCTCGACGACCCGGCCGTCGCCCGGGACCTCGCCGGCGGCCTGCCCGCCACCTCCTTCGGCGTGATGACGGAAGCGCTGCGCCGCCGCCGCGCCGCCGGCACCAGACCCTTCACGGTCCTGTCCTGCGACAACCTGCGCCACAACGGCGGCGTGGTGAAGAACGCGTTGCTCAGCTACGCCCGCGCCAAGGACGCCGACCTCGCCGGCTGGATCGAGGCCGAGGTCGCCTTCCCGTCCTGCATGGTGGACCGCATCACCCCGGCGGTCGGCCCGGCCGACAAGGCGCGGCTCAACGCCGAGACCGGGCTCGACGACGCCGCCCCGATCTTCGCCGAGGACTTCATCCAGTGGGTCGTCGAGGATCGGTTCTGCAACGGCCGCCCGGAACTGGAGCGGGTCGGCGTGGAGTTCACCGACGCCGTCGACGCCTACGAGCAGGTCAAGCTCCGGATGCTCAACGCGTCCCATTCCATGATGACCTTCCCGGGCATCCTGCTCGGCCACCGCATCGTCCACCTCGCCATGCAGGACCCGCTGGTCGACACGCTGCTGGAACAGTTCCTGTCGCGCGACGCCGGCCCGCTGCTCGACGCGCCGCCCTCCATGTCGGTCGGCCAGTACAAGGACCAGCTGCTCAGCCGCTACCGCAACCCCGCCATCGGCGACCAGCTGCTGCGCATCGCCTCCGACGGCGCCTCCAAGCTCCCGCAATTCGTGCAGGACACGGCGCGCGACGTGGTGAAGGCCGGCGGCGACCACCGGCGCATCGCCTTCCTGCTCGCCTGCTTCACCGAATATCTGCGCGGCGTCGACGACAAGGGCGAGCACTTCCCCGTGGTGGAGCCCATGGTGGGCGAGGCCGACCGCGCCCTCGCCGCCGACCCGGACCTCGCCAAGGGCCTCGGCCTCGGTGCCTTCAAGGGCTGGGGCGTGGCCGAACACCCGGGCTTCGTCGCCGATTACGCCGCCTACCGCGCCTCCATCAAGGACCGGGGCGCGGCGGCGACGCTGAAGGACCTGCTGGCGGCGGTGGCGGCGGGCTGACGCGCCGCCGAAGCTGACGCCCACCCGCGGGACCGTGATAGGCTGGCGCCCGGAAGGGCCAGCCGACGCGCCGTCGTCGGCGGGCCGAGGCGTCGCCAGGGGACCGGCATGGACGAGCGTGGCGCCGAAGCGGACAGGACGGACGCCCGCGACGCCGACCCGTCGCGCCCGAGCGGGGGCGCGTCGAACGGCCAGCGCGATCCCGCCCTGCCGCTCCGGCCCGCCTTTCCGTTCGGGAAGAACGAGCCGGGCCTGGGAGGCCCCACGTCGCCCTGCCTGGCGGCGGCGATCCGGGCCGCGCGGGTGGAGGTGGCAGACCGCGCCCAGGCGCTCGGGGACCTGAGGGAGGCCGAGATCGCCCGGCTCGAACTCCTGCGCGAGATGCTGGAGCCGGTGCTGGCGGCGGTGCCGCCCGAGGTGGAGCTCTTCGACGCCGGGCTCGTGCCGGGCGACCACCCCCGGCTCTTCATCGACATGGTGGCCTTCGTCGAGATGGGCCGGGACCGGCGCACCTACCGCTTCGTGCAGGACCGGCGGCACGCCCGGACCGTGCTGCACGAAGGCGACGGCGTCACCGCCACGGTGGCGGCCGTCACCGCCTATGTGGCGCGCCGCCTGGTCGAGCGCGAACAGTTCCTCGCCTCGCTGGCCCACCCCGAGGCTCCTGCGCCCGCCCCGCGACGCGCCGGGCCCGGCGCACCACGCCCGCGGCCCGCCCGCCGGGCCCTGCGTGTCGCCTCGGCGGGGCTGCGCCTCGTCGTCGACGGCTTCGGGCTGGTGACGCTCGGCGCGCTCGCCTGGCTGGCGTTCAACCAGGTCTTCGGACGGCTCTGACCGGCCTGCGGCGACCTGCTGGGACCTGCGGGCCGCATCGACGGCGGAATGCGCGCCGGCGTTCAACAATCCTTCAGTCGAATCCGGCAGGGTGACTTATCGGCCGACGACGCGCCCGCCCCGATCGAGATTCGAGGCGCGATGGGGGTTGCGGAGGATGTCGCCTTCACCGAGCCGCGCCGCCGGGCTGGAGCCCGGCCGTTTCGCGCGATTTTTGCCCGCCGGCCTCATCGGCACCAAGGGCCTCATCGGCACCAAGGGCCCCATGGGCATCGAGGGCCGCACCGGCCCGGCGGGCCGGACCGCCGCCACCGATGCGCCGGACGATCGCGGGTCGGCCGGGCAGGAAGCGACCGGGCAGGAAGCGACGGGGCAGGAGACGACGGGGCAAGCGGCGACGGGGCGAGGACGGCGGCCGCGCCCGGCGGACCTCGCCATCGCGCTGGAGACGGCCCGCGATTACGACGAGACGGCCGCCCTGGCCGCCGAAGGCTTCGGCGTCGCGCCCGGCGCCTTCCGGGCCGACGTGCTGCGCTGGCTCTACGAGACCGCCTTCTCCGACGGCACCACGGTGCTGGCCGCCCATGCGGGCGCCCGCAAGGTCGGCCACATCGCCCTGGTCCACCAGACGCTGGTGGTGGCGGGGCGCCGCGAAAGCGCCGTGGCGCTGGTCGACCTCTTCATCCTCAAGGCCTTCCGCTCCCGCGCCGCCATGGCGGCGCTCTACGGCGCCGTCGAGGCCTTCTGCCTCGAACGCGGCATCGGCTTCATCGTCGCGGTCCCGAACGTGAAGGCGGCGGGCGTCAACACCCGCTACCTCAAGCTCGCCGAGGCGGCCCGGCTCGACATCCGGGTCGGCTTGGCGGGCCTGCCGCGCCCCTGGCACGGCGTCGCCAGCCACAGGGTGGCGGAGCTCGACCCGGACCGCGGCCGGGCCATCCTGGAGCCCTTCTGCGGCGGCGACGGGGACGGCCTTCTGTGGACCGCGCTCCGGCTCTGGGCGCGCATCGGCAAGCCGGGGGCGGATTATGCCGTGCATGCCGGGCGGAACCTGCTCCTGGTGTCGGCCCCGCGGCGGCAGGGCCGGGCGCCCCACACGATGATCTGCGCCCTGCTGGCACGGCCCGGAACGGTGCCGCGGCGCGGCGAGGTCGCGGCGGCGGTGTCGGCGGCGTGTCGGCTGCACGGCCGACCGCTCTTCGTCTATGCCGGGCTCAACGGGACCGTGCCGCGGCCGGGCCTGCTGCTGCCGGAACGGCTGCGGCCCTCGCCCATGGTGCTGCAGACGCGCGATCTGCGGGCCGAGCCCGTCGCCCCGCTCGCCGTGTCCCGCTTCGAGGCTCTGGACTTCGACTTCATCTGACGCCGGCCCGGCGAGGGCCGGCGCGCGTCACAGCGGCAGGGAGCCGAGCGGGCCGATGCCGTCCCGCCCCGCCGCGAGGCCCCGGCGCTCCGCCGTGACGGCGAAGCCGCCGTCCGGCCGCGGCGCGAAGCTGTAGAGGTGGTAGGCGGCGAGATGGCCGTGCGTGCCCGGCACGGCCGAGCAGGACGGCACGCCCACGACCGGCACGGGGCCGCCCGGCCCGGGCAGGTGCGCCACCGAGCTGCGGTGGTTGTGGCCGTGCAGGATGAGTTCGGCGCCGTGGCGGGCGATGATGGCCTCGAGCGCGCCGGCGTCGCGCAGGCCGCGGCCGCGCTTGGCGCCCCGCACGTGCGGCGGATGGTGGATCATCACGACGCGGACCAGGCCCGCCGCCCCGGCCTCGTCGAGGAGCCGGGCCAACCCGTCCCGCTGCGCCGCCCCGAGCGCTCCCGACGCCAGCAGCGGCGCCGTCGGGATGGCCGAGGTCAGGCCGATCAGCGCCAGGGGTCCGCGCCGCCGCAGGTACGGGAAGGCGAACGGCATGCCGTCGACCACCCCGACCTCCGCCACCCAGGGCGCGAAGGTGGTGGCGAGATGCGGCATGGAGGAGCGCACGTAGGCGTCGTGGTTGCCGGGCACGAAGCTGACGTCCCCGGTGGGGCCCAGCTGCTCCAGCCAGGCCCGGGCGAAGGGGAATTCGCTCGGCAGGCCGAGGTTGAGGATGTCGCCCGTCATGGCGACGTGGTCGGGCGTCTGCGCCTTGAGGTCGGCGACGATCGCGGCCAGCACCGCCATGTCGTGCAGCCGCCCGCGCTTGCGCCAGTTGACGAAGCCGGTGATGCGCTTGCCCAGGAGATCGCGCGTCCGCGGTCGCGGCAGGGGCCCGATATGGGCGTCGGAGAGATGGGCGAGGAGATAGCTCACGGCGCCACCCTGTCGCCCGTGCCCCCGGCCCCGTCAAGCCGCGAAGCGCATCGCCCCACCGCCCCACCCGCCCTGGCGGGCACCCACGCGATGGTCCACCATCGCGCCATCGGGCGAATCGCGGGAAGGGTGGTCATGGGATGGAGCATGCGGTTGCCGCCCCTGGCGCAGCGGATGATGCCCTGGCTGATCCATGCGGGCGCGCGCTTCACCCGGCCGCTGACGCTCGGCGTGCGGGCCGCGCTGCTGCGGGACGGCATCGGCGGGCCCGAGGTGTTCCTGGTGCGCCATTCCTACGTGCCGGGCTGGCACCTGCCGGGCGGCGGCGTCGAGGCCGGCGAAACCGTCGGCGAGGCGGTGGTGCGGGAGGTGCGGGAAGAATGCGCGGTCGAGATCGCCGGGGCACCGGAGCTCTTCGGCCTTTATTTCAACCGCGCGGGCTCGCGGCGCGACCATGTCGCGGTGTTCCGCGTGCGGGACTTCAGGGTGCTGGGGCTCCGCGCGCCCGATCTCGAGATCGACGAGGCCGGCTTCCACCCGCTCGACGCCCTGCCGGCCGGAACCACGACGGCGACGCGGGCCCGGCTGGCCGAGATGCGCGACGGCCGTCCCCCCGCGCCGCACTGGTAGCGCGGCGGCGGTTCAGCGCTGCGCGCCCGTGAAGGTGAAGCGGCGGTCGAGCAGGAACTTCACCGCGTAGCCCAGGGCGATGCCGACGACGGCGCCGGTGTATTTGGCCGCGACGGTGCCGAAGAGCCTGAGGAAGCCGATCTCCATGCCCCAGAACAGCAGCGTCGTGAAGACGCTGAAGAGGCCGTAGAGCACGACCTTGCGGGCCTCTTCCCGGCCGTCCGACGACTGGTCGAAGAAGATGAAGTGCTTGTCGAGGAGGTATTTGGCCACGAAGCCCGTCGCCGTGCCGGCCAGGAGCGAGAGGGGCAGGACGGGGCCGACCCGGCCCGTCAGCGCCATCACGGCGATCTGCTGCGTGCCGAGGTTCATGGCGGTCGAGAGCAGGGCGAAGAGCACGTAGAGGACGGCGACGTAGTGTCCCCTCCGCGTGGCGGCCGGCAGGATCGCGGGCTGGGGCATGGAACGGTCCTTCTCGATTGGGTCCCGTCCGGCGGCGGCGGTTCGGGTCATCTCAGCGGAAATCCGTCACGGGCCGCCCGCAGACGCCCCGCTGCGAGGCCGCGCAGAGCGCGTCGCGGAAGGTCGGCAGGCGCAGGGCCACGGCCTCCGGCAGGGCGCTCGGCGGCTGCGGCCAGCCGGTGGGCCATTGGTCGATGCCGATGGCGACCAGCGTCCAGAGCGCCAGGACGCCGCCGACGAGCGCGCGGGGCGACACCCGGCCGAAGCCCTGCAGGTGGGGCTCCAGCAGCACCACGGCATAGAGCGCCGTGAGGTTCATGTAGCTCCAGAACCGGGTGACGTCGGTGGCGACGAAGGGCAGGAGCGCCGGCAGGAACAGGCTCGCCGCGATGCCGAGCCGCAGCGTCGCCGTCAACCTGGCCCGGAGCGTCAGCGCCAGCGCGACCAGCGCCACGGGGGCGAAGAGCGCACCGATGGGAACGGAGCGCAGCACGAAGCCCGGCGTGCTGGCGAAGGCCTTGAACTGCAGCCCGCAGCTCTCCGCCCAGTCCTGCGCCCGGGTCTCGGCAGGCACGTTGCGGACCGTGTCGAGGCTTCCGGCGGAGGCGATCCAGGCATTGGCGCGGCACACCTCGTCGACGAGGGCCGCCGGGAGATGGGTCCCGGCCATGACGGCCACCACCATGGCGGCCGCCGCTCCGGCTCCCGCCAGCGTGGGCCGGATGTCGGGATCGGCGAAGCGCCACGCCATCTCGCGCCAGCCCGTGCGCGGGCCGACATCGCTGAGCAGCAGGTGGAGCCCGCAGAGCGACAGGATGTAGACGATCGAGGCCTCGTGGACCGCCACCGCCAGCGCGCCGAGCAGCGCCGCCGCGAGCGCATGGCGGGCATGGAGCGCCGCCGCGAAGCCGACCAGCACCAGCACGGCGAAACCGTCCTGCGAGCCGCGCGTCGCCAGCAGGTGGGACGCGGCGCCCGAGCACAGGACGAGCAGCAGCGCCAGCCTGGCGACCGGTCGGCCGGCCAGCCGCAGCGCCCCCCAGGCGAGCGCCACGGCGAGGCCCGCCATCTCGACCAGCGACACGAGGTCGACGACAGGCAGGAACCGCGCGGGGTCGTGGCCCCAGGCCAGCCCGGCCAGCGTCGACACCACGGTGCGGCGGATATTGCCGACCTCGAGGGTCCACAAATATTGGCCGAGGACGAAGGTCGTCGGTCTCAGGGGATAGTATTTGATGGCAAGAACGAGCATCGCCGCAAGGCAGACGGCGGCGAACGCCACCGGTCGAACGCCGGCGTCGGCGCCGGCGATACGCGGGGTCCGAACCGCCTCGACTTGAGCATGCATGGTGGCTCTCTCGGCGGTGACACATTCATGCTGCCGTATAGCAGGGCAGGACGGCGGGCCGTAGATGTTTGCGGTGTGAGGCTTAATCGACGCTTGCTAAAATGCCCGACGCTCGACGACGCTTCCCGGCGCTGTATAAGCGGACCATGACCGAGCCGTCCCTCAGCCTGTCCGTCGTCGTCGTGCGCGAAGCCGCCGGGGACGCGCCCGCCGTCGAGCGCCTGGCCGAACGGGCCTTCGGGCCCGGCCGCTTCGCCCGCACCGCCTATCGCCTGCGCGAGATCGCCGCGCCCGACTGGGACCTGTGCTGCGTCGCCCGGGTGTCGACGTTGCTCGTCGGGGCCAACCGCATGACGCCGCTCGGCATCGGCGACACGCCGGCGCTGATGCTGGGGCCGCTGACGGTGGATCCGGCGTTCCGCGGGCGCGGCATCGCGGCCGGGCTCGTGACGCGCTCGCTCGAGGCCGCCCGCGCCGCCGGCCACGCCCTGGTGCTGCTGGTGGGCGACGAGCCCTACTACCGCCGCTTCGGCTTCACCCGCGTCCCGCCCGGGCGCCTGCAGATGCCCGGCCCCGTGGATGCGGCGCGCGTGCTGTGGTGCGAGCTCGTTCCCGGCGCCTCGGAGGGCGTCGCCGGCCCGGTCGGGGCGCGACGCCGCCCGTGACGGCCGGGCGACGGCCGGGTGACGGCCGGGCCCCGGGTGAACAATCGTCGCGGCCGGCCGTTGGTGGCCTACCCGCAACGGCAGGAGGCGGCGCCGGAGGGGTTTTGGCCCCCGCGACGGCGCCTCGGCCCAACCCGAGACGAGGTCGGAGATGACGACGCTCAAGGTCCATTACGGCGCCTGGGTCATGGTCGGCGACGGCAAGAAGGCCCTCTTCCTGCACAACGAGGGCGACGACGAACTGATGAACCTGCGCCGCCTCGACGTGGAGGAGAAGCACAACCCGGCGACCCGCGACCAGGGCAGCGACGCGCCGGGACGGGGCCATTCGCCAATGGGAAACCGCGGCGGCTCGATGGGCGGCACCGATTTCCACCAGGTCGAGGAGGATCGCTTCGCCGCCCACGTGGCCGGGCGCATCAACGCCGCCGCGCAGGAGAACGGCTTCAAGGAGATCGTCATCGTGGCGCCGCCCAAGTGCCTCGCCGAGATCCGCCGCGACCTGTCGCCGGAAGCGCAGAAGCGCGTCGTGTGCGAGATCCCCAAGGACTACACCCACCACCCGATCCCCCAGATCGAGAAGCTGCTCGCCGGCCACGCCATGGGGTGACGACGGCGCCGGGCTGACGCGGGTGGGCCGACGACAAGCGCCCCGCCCGGGCCCGGAGGCGCGGCGGGGCCGAGGCCCCGCCGCCGCCGGGATTGACGCGCCTCGCCGCCGCAGCCGAGCATGGCGCCGCCCTGCCCTCCGGCTCCAGGTGAATCGCGTGCCCGACCTCGATGCCGTCGTCCAGGAGATCGCCGCCGAGATGGCGCAGCGGAGCGACCGGGGCGAGGTGGCCCATTACATCCCCGAACTCGCCCGCGTCGATCCCGGCCAGTTCGGCATCGCCGTGGTGGGGACGGACGGCGCGGCCGCGGTCGCGGGGGACGGCGACCTGCCCTTCTCGATCCAAAGCATCTCGAAGGTCTTCACCCTCACGCTGGCGCTCGGCATGATCGGCGACCGGCTGTGGCGGCGCGTCGGCCGCGAGCCCTCCGGCAACCCGTTCAACTCCATCGTCCAGCTCGAGCGGGAACGCGGGGTGCCGCGCAACCCATTCATCAATGCCGGCGCCATCGCCGTCACGGACGTCATCGTTTCGGGCCACCAGCCGCGCGAATCGCTCGGCGAGATCCTGCGCTTCATGCAGTTCCTGTCGCGCGACGCCACTGTCACCATCGACGCCGCCGTGGCGGCCTCCGAGAAGCGCACCGGCTTCCGCAACACGGCCCTCGCCAACTACATGCGGTCCTTCGGCGTCACCGAGAACCCGGTCGACTTCACGCTCGGCGTGTATTTCCACCATTGCGCCATCGCCATGTCGTGCCGGCAGCTCGCCACCGCGGGGCTGTTCCTCGCCCATGGCGGGCGGGACCCCGAGACCGGCTTCTCGGTCGTGTCGGCCGAGCGGGCCCGCCGCATCAATGCCCTGATGCTGACCTGCGGCCATTACGACGGCTCGGGCGAGTTCGCCTATCGCGTGGGCCTGCCGGGCAAGAGCGGCGTCGGCGGCGGCATCCTGGCGGTGGCGCCGGGCCGGGCCTCCATCGCCGTCTGGGCGCCGGGCCTCGACGCCGCCGGCAATTCGCATCTCGGCCGGATCGCGCTGGAGCGCCTCGCCCGGCGCATGGGATGGTCGATCTTCGGCTGACCGCGGGCATTCTGCCCATTTCGTGTGCAAAACTCGCGCGGCCTGCCCGGTCGCGCGGCGCCGGCGCGGCGCTTCTGCCCGCCCGCCAGCCGCGGGCCGGTGCCCGGCGACGCGGCGGGGGGCGCCGGCCGTCGACGGTCGAGGATGGGCGGCGGCCGGACACGGTCGCCGGCGGGCCGCCCGCCGGGCATCTGGCATAGGAGATGCTTAGGCGCTCACGCCCTGAAGAGGCCGATCGCCTCGGCAGCCCGCCTCTGGCCCCGCTGCGTCGCACCGATGAGAGGAACGCAATGACGAAGTACAAGCTGGAATACCTCTGGCTCGATGGTTACACGCCGGTCCCGAACCTCCGCGGCAAGACGCAGCTCAAGGACTTCGACGCCTTCCCGACGCTCGATCAGCTCCCGCTGTGGGGCTTCGACGGCTCGTCCACCAAGCAGGCCCCGGGCGGCAGCTCCGACTGCGTCCTCAAGCCCGTCAGCCATTTCCCCGACAGCACCCGCAAGAACGGCATCCTCGTGATGTGCGAGGTCATGCTGCCGGACGGGTCGCCGCACGAGTCCAACAAGCGCGCCACCATCCTCGACGACGAGGGCGCCTGGTTCGGCTTCGAGCAGGAATATTTCTTCTACAAGGACGGTCGCCCGCTCGGCTTCCCGGAGAGCGGCTATCCGGCACCGCAGGGCCCCTACTACACGGGCGTCGGCTATTCCAACGTCGGCCCGGTCGCGCGCGAGATCGTCGAGAAGCACCTCGACCTGTGCCTCGACGCCGGCATCAACCACGAGGGCATCAACGCCGAGGTGGCCAAGGGCCAGTGGGAGTTCCAGATCTTCGGCAAGGGCTCCAAGCGCGCCGCCGACGAGATGTGGGTCGCCCGCTACCTGCTGCAGCGCCTCTGCGAAGGCTACGGCATCGACGTCGAGTACCATTGCAAGCCGCTCGGCGACACGGACTGGAACGGGTCGGGCATGCATGCCAACTTCTCGACCGAGTACATGCGCACGGTCGGCGGCAAGGACTATTTCGAGGCCCTGATGAAGGCCTTCGACAAGAACCTCCACGACCACATCGCCGTCTACGGCCCCGACAACGACAAGCGGCTGACCGGCAAGCACGAGACGGCGCCCTGGAACAAGTTCTCCTACGGCGTGGCGGACCGCGGCGCATCGATCCGCGTGCCCCATAGCTTCGTCAACAACAGCTACAAGGGCTATCTCGAGGATCGCCGCCCGAACTCCCAAGGGGACCCCTACCAGATCGCCTCGCAGATCCTGAAGACGATCTCCGAGGTGCCCACCGGCAGCGCGCTGCGCCAGGCCGCCGAGTAGGACGACGGGCCCGGGCTGTCAGCCCGGCCATCGGCCCGCCCATGACGCCGGCCGGATCTCCCCCATGGAGGTCCGGCCGGCGTTTCCCGTTTCGGAGCCGGGGACCGGGCAGGCTCCCTCACCCCTCCTGCGGGGCCGCCCAGGGCGCCGCCGCGAGCGCCTGGCCGAGGAAGGCCAGGAGCGCCGTGACGCGGGCGGGCCGGGGCTCGCCGGGCGGGGTCACGAGGTTGAGGGCGATCGGGGGCAGCGACCAGCCCGGCAGGACGCGCTCCAGCCGCCCGGCCTCGAGGTCGGCCCAGGTCAGGAAGTCGGGCTGCACGGCGAGGCCGAGCCCGGCCAGCACCGCCGGGGCCAGGGCGTCGGCGTTGTTGGCCCGCATCGGCCCCCGCGGCACCACCAGGGCCTCGACGCCGGCAGGGTCGCGGAAGCGCCAGCGGTCGGGCTCGGGCAGGTAGGCGTAGCCCAGGCAGGCATGGCCGGCGAGGTCCTCCGGGCGGGCGGGCCGGCCGTGCCGGGCGAGGTAGCCGGGCGTCGCCACCAGCGAGCGGCGCACCGCGCAGAGGCGGCGGGCGCGCAGCGAGGAATCCGGCAGCGCCCCGATGCGCAGGCCGATGTCGAAACCCTCGCCCACGAGGTCGACGACGGCATCGCTGAGGTGGAGGTCGACCGAGACGGCGGGGTGGCGGGCCAGGAAGTCCGGCAGCAGCGGCGCCACATGCTGCACGCCGAACGACATGGGGGCGGCGAGCCGAACGAGCCCGCGCGGCGCCGCGCTGGCCGCCGTGGCCCGCGCCTCGGCGGCTTCCCCCGCGGCGAGCAGGCGGGCCGCGCCCTCGCGGGCCTCCTCGCCGGCGACCGTGAGGGCGAGCTTGCGCGAGGTGCGGTGGAACAGGCGGGCGCCGATCCGCGCCTCGAGCCGCCCCACGGCCTTCGACACCGTCCCCTTCGACAGGCCGAGGTCGGCGGCGGCCCGGCCGAAGGAGCCGGTCTCGGCGACCTTGGCGAAGATGGCCCAGGCATCGAAGTCGGGCAGGCGCATGGTCGGTCCGGGAAACGATGAGTTTCCATCGTTTCGGTTTTCGAACGGGCCGGCAAGCCCCAGATTGCCGTCACGGGCGAGGCGCGGTGCGCCGCCCTCGCCGTCCAGGAGCTGTCACCATGTCCGCATCCGGCCTCCACCACGTCACGGCCTTCTCCGGCCCGGTCGCCCGCAACCTCGACTTCTACAGGCGCGTCCTCGGGCTCCGCCTCGTCAAGAAGACCGTCAACTTCGACGACCCCGGCACCTATCACCTGTATTACGGCGACGAGACCGGCCGCCCCGGCACCATCCTGACCTTCTTCCCGGTCGAGCACGCGGCGCCCGGCCGCGTCGGGCTCGGCGAGACGCAGGAGACCGCCTTCCGCGTGCCGCGCGCCGCCATCGGCTGGTGGACGCACCGCCTCGTGTCGCGGGGCGTGCCGCACGAGGCCCTCGTGCAGGTCTTCGGGGAACCCACCCTGCGCTTCCGCGACCCGGACGGCATGGCGCTGGCGCTGGTCGGCGTCGCTGGGAGCACGGATGGGGGCACGGATGGCGGCGAGGCCTCGGCCCGGGGCGGCGGCGACGTGCCGGCCGAACACGCCATCCGCGGCCTGCACGGCGTCACGCTGCTGCTCGCCGAGGCGGGCCCGACCGCCGCGGTGCTGACGGACGTTCTCGGCCTCGTCGCAGCCGGCCGCGAGGGCTCCGCCACCCGCTATGCCGGCACCGCCCCCCTCGGCGCCGTCGTGACGCTGCGCGCCGTGGGTGAGTTCCTTCCCGGCCGGACCGGGGCGGGATCCGTCCACCACATCGCCTTCCGGGCGGCCGACGACGCCGCCCAGGCCGCCATGGCGCGCCGCCTGTCCGAAGCGCACGGCCTCGTCGCCACCGAGCAGCGCGACCGGCAGTATTTCCGCTCGATCTACTTCCGCGAGCCCGGCGGCGTGCTGTTCGAGATCGCCACGGACGCGCCCGGCTTCGCCGTGGACGAGCCCGTGGAGGCGCTGGGCGAAGCCTTGAAGCTGCCGCCCGGCCTGGAGCCGCACCGCGCCCGCATCGAGACGGCGCTGCCCGCGGTCGCCTGACACGACCCACCCCCGGCGCGGCCTGTCGCGCCGGGCCCCTGCGCCATCGTTTCGGGAGCCCGCCATGACCCTTGACACCCTTGGCCTCCTCCACCAGTTCGAGCCCGGTGACGGGACCCGCCCCCTGCTGCTGCTGCACGGCACCGGCGGCGACGAGACCGACCTCCTGCCCCTCGGCCGCGCCGTGGCGCCGGGCGCGGCGCTGCTGTCGCCGCGCGGCGCCGTGCTGGAGAACGGCATGCCGCGCTTCTTCCGCCGCCTGGCCGAGGGCGTCTTCGACGAGGCGGACCTGCGCCGGCGCGCCCTCGACCTCGCCGGCTTCGTGGCGGCGGCGCGAGGGCGCTACGGCATCCCGGCGCCGCTGGCGCTCGGCTTCTCCAACGGCGCCAACATCGCGGCCGCCACGCTGCTGCTCTCGCCCGGGACCCTGGCGGGGGCCGTGCTGCTGCGGCCGATGGTGCCCTTCGCCGAGACGCCGACCGCCGCCCTCGCCGGCACGCCCGTGCTGATCCTGTCGGGGCGGGCCGATCCCATCGTGCCGGCGGCCCAGGCGGAGCGGCTCGCCCGGGACCTCGCGGCGGCAGGGGCCGAGGTCGAGCACGCGGTGCTGCCGGCCGGCCACGGGCTGACCGACGCCGACGTCGCCCGCGCCCGCGCCTTCGTGGCGGTGATCGGCCCCCACTAGAGCAGATCGCGATCAGGTCGAGTCACCTGATCGCGTGAAGATGCTCGCAAAAACAGGGCATTAGGGCTGAAGTCGCGAGCCAAGGCGAGCGGCGACGGCTCTAGGTGGTCCGGTATGAATGGTAGTGTGTCGCGGGGATCACGGCGTCCTTGGTGACGGGCGCGTAATGGAAGGCTTCCGCGAACGCGTTGAGGAAGCTCGGGTCGAGCGTGCGGTTGAGGTAGGCCAAGGCCAGCTTCTTCTGCACCGGGTCGGCGTAGCGGCTGACCGTCTTCGTTTGGGTGAGGATCGGCTTCACTTCGTCCCACACCATGGCGGCGACCTTGATGCCCTTCTTGGCCTGCAGGTAGGCCTCGCCATCGTCCTGCATCGCGATGGCGACCTCGCCACGCTCCAGCAGCGCCTGCATGTTGCCCGTGAAATCGCTGATCTTCAACGGCGAGGCCCGCTTCATGGCGTCGTAGCCGGCGTCGAGATCGTACTGGTCCTTGCCGAAGACTTTGCAGGCGGCGAGGAAAAAATCCATCTGCAGCGTATTGGACGTGATGTAGGTGCCGCGCTTGCCGGCGTAACGCGCGTCCCAGAAGTCAGCGAATCTGGTGGGCGGCGGGGCCGCCATGTCGGTGCCGTAGGCGTAACAATAGCGCGCATAGGCCCAGGTGATGCCGACCTTGTTGGCCGTCGCGAAGGGCCACACGTTCTGACTGTTGGGTACGTTCGCCATGACTTCGCCCAACGGCATGAAGTAGTCGCCCGCCTTGGCGATCCTGAACATTTCCGCATAGTTCCAGTTCACGATCGCGAAGGGCGGCTTATCCCGTGGGTTCGCCACGAATTTGGGGAACCAGGGAAAGGCCGAATCCCAGGCGACCTTGCAGTTGAACTGCTTCTCGAAGTCGTTGACCATCAGCTTGCGGACCAACTCCTGCCAGAAGCCGCCCCATTCCGCGACGTTCAGCGTTGCCCCACCGGCGTCGAAGATGCCGCCATCATAGGTCACGTCCGCCGACCAGGCATGGTTGATGTTGAAGAGTGGCAGGGCGGCTATCGTGCCGGCCCCCAGCTTGAGCGCCCGACGGCGGCTGAAACACGGGGGCATCGTGCTCTCGGTCATGGGCAGGCTCCGGTGGACGGGACGCTCAGGCGCCGAACATGCGCTTGAAGCTGATGAGGCGGGAGGTCGCGATCGTGGACAGGGCCACGAGCACGATGGCGAACATGCCGGCCGCCGATGCCGAAGGGCAACGCGATGCCGGGGTACCCGACAGACCCCTTTGCGGGAGGCATCGCGTAAGTCGGCCTGCTTTGCGCGAGACCCACGCGCGTCATGGCGGCTGCGACCGCCACGGCGTTGGCAATCGGATCAATGACGGTCTCACCGATGCCGTGGGCCAGCGATCCTTCCCGCACAGCGGTTGCGCAACCGAGCAGCCCCGGGCCTCCGAAGAGGATCGCCTCGGCCCCGTCTTGCTTGACGGCTTCGACGGCTTCCGCGACCAGCATCGGCTCGGTTCGCTCGAGGTCGACGTCCAGTGCCGGCGCGGGGATGTCGACCGCGCGCACGGAGGCAAGCCTGGTGGACGACCCGCCAGCGCCGCAGTCTTCTCAAGCCTCGGCCGCGGACGAGAAAGCTCGGTGACGACACTGAAATTGTGACCGAGCATCGCGGCGACGAACATGCCGGTCTGCCCAGGGCCGAGCACCGGGACAGAGACCGTTCCGCAGCCCTGGCGCAGGCCGGGATCCTCCATGCAATCGATCGCCACGGCATCGACGCCCTCGTGCTCCGCCGCGATGATCCCGGCAACCGTGCCGGGTGAGGCCAGTGTCGCCTCGGACTCGCGTTCGATCGAGGCCAGTCCTCCGTCGGTCTCGGCCTGGCTCACAACGACTCCGGGACTTCCCAGGGCTATCATGTCTTCGGGTCGGCGAAAGCCGCCGGTGGTGACCGGAACGTCGACGCGAACATGGATCATGTCTTGCCGCATTGAAGAAGGCCTCGAAGTGACGTGACACAAGCCTGTCACTACCAGACACGGAACAATAGCGAAACAATAGGGAGGTCTGAAGTTATTCCGGTGAGGACTGACGTCGACGCGCCCTGCGATCGACCCTCCCCTTTGGATAGGCTGGAGATGAAGGAATAGGCAAAGCTCAGAGATGAGACGAACCACAGCAAAGGCATATCGAAAAGGCATTGTGGACTCGATGTATCGACCGTCCTGCCGATGCGTTGTTAGAGCAGTTTCAACAATTTTCCAAGAGCTTCTGCCGTTGCGGCGTGCCCTTCATCTGACGCAGTATAGCACTTTTGCCTTCAACGAATTCGCTCCAACCTCGAATCGAGAGCAGTTCGATTGGCTTGGATTTGCCAAGGCGACTCGGAGAAGCCGATACTGCTTGGCGGGTATGCGATCCCGCTCTTCGTGAGAGGCCGATCACGACCTCACTCAAGAAATCCGAACTGAAACACCACCACGCCGTCGGCGGGCTGGACGTGGCGCCGGCCCCGGTCCACCATGCCGCAGCGGCCGCTCGGAACGGCCGGCGGGAGGGGCGGGGTGAGGAGCGAGGGGCGCCGCCGCGGCAGCGTGGAGGCTTCGGGGCGTGCTGCCGGCACGCCGGTCTACGAACGCGTGGTCACCGGGGAAGCGGAAACCTTCCTGTGGCGTTGCGACGACTACCCGTGGGAACGCAACGTCTGGAACGTCCACCCCGAGATCGAGATCCACCTCGTGCGCCACGCTGCCGGGGTGGCGCTGGTCGGCGACCATATCGGGGCCTTCGAGCCGGGGCATCTCGCCCTGGTGGGCGGCGGCCTGCCGCACGACTGGGTCACGCCAACGCGCCCCGGCGAGGTGATCCGCGGCCGCGACATCGTGGTGCAGTTCCTGCCGGGGCGCCTGCGCGCCGCCGCCGCCCTCCTGCCCGAGATGGCGGAGATCGACCGGCTGCTGACGGAAGCGGCCCGCGGCCTCGCCTTCCACGGCGAAACGCGGCGCCGGGGGGCCGAGCTGATGGAGGCCATGGAGGGCGCCGCCGGGCTCGACCGGCTGGCCCTGTTCCTGCGGCTGCTCCGGACGCTGGCGTCGGGCGGGGAGCGGCAGTTCCTGTCCTCCGACGGCTTCACGCCCAGCACCGACCATCGCGCGCTCGACGCCGCCGCCGCGGCCTCCGGCTTCATCGTCGAGAACTTCCGCACCGACATCCGCCTCGGCGACCTCGCCTGCCACCTCGGCATGAGCGAATGGGCCTGCTCGCGCTTCCTGAAGAAGACCTGCGGCAACAGCTTCACCGACATGCTGGCGCAACTGCGGATCGGCCATGCCTGCAAGCTCCTGTCGGAGACCGACCTGCCCGTCACCGACGTCTGCTTCGAGATCGGCTACGGCAACGTGTCGAACTTCAACCGCGTCTTCCGCCTGCAGCGCGGCCTGACCCCCTCCGCCTACCGGCGGCTGGCCCGCAACCGCCGGCGGGCCCCGGCGGCGGGCGACGGCCCGGGCCGATGCTGTCTTGCGGCGTCTTAGGTTTCGGCAAGTCTTCGCTGCGCTGCAGCATGCAAGATATCACCGGTCCGGCGCTTGGTGACCGCTAGACCGCGCCGCCGCCGCCCTTACACTCGCCGCCGAGGTCGACGTTGAACAGATCGATCACGGGAGGGCGAACCATGAGGTTGCTTCGACACGCCGCCGGCGCTGTGGCGCTGGCTCTGGCCACCGCCGCGCTCGGGCCCGCGCCCGCCAAGGCCGAGGCTTGGGACATCGCCAAGGCCGCCGCCCCCTACAAGGGCACCGAACTCCACGTGATCTTCCTCGATCGGCCGGGCTATCGCGCCATCATCAAGCTCCTGCCCGAGTTCGAGAAGCAGACCGGCATCAAGGTCAGTTACGAGATCGTCCCCTACGAGAACACGCGCGAGAAGGAAGTCCTCAACTTCAACGGCCAGGGAGACCTGTCGATCGCCCTCGTGGACCTCGTGTGGATCGGCGAGTTCGCCGAAAACGGCTGGATCCAGCCCGTCTCGAAGTTCTCGGGCGACGCCAGCATCACCGACCCCAACCTGAACCTCAAGGGCTTCTTCCCCCTCCTGCTCGACGCCTTCGGCACCTGGGGCGGCACCACCTACGGCCTGCCGTTCGACAATTACTCGGGCCTGCTGTTCTACAACAAGTGCATGCTGAAGAGCGCGGGCTTCGACAAGCCGCCGGCCACCTGGGACGAGGTGATGACCACCTATGCGCCCAAGCTGACCGACCCCGCCAAGAAGCAGTATGGCTACGCGCTGCAGTCGCTGCGCGGCGAAACGCAGTCGGCCGACAGTTTCATGCGCATGCTGTGGCCGTTCGGCGGCTCGCTCCTCGACAAGACCTTTCATTCCAACCTGATGAGCAAGGAGAGCCAGGCCGGGCTCGACTTCCGCCAGAAGCTGATGAAGTACATGCCGCCCGGCATCGTCAGCTGGGACCATGCGGAATCGGTCAATGCGCTGGCGCAGGGCCAGGTAGCGATGATCACCGAATGGTCGGCCTTCTACCCGACCCTGACCGATCCCAAGACCTCCAAGCTCGGCGACTGCCTCGGCGTCGCGCCCGAGCCCGCCGGCCCGGCCGGGCGCCTGCCGGCGCTGGGCGGCTTCTCGCTCGCCGTCGCCAGCCAGGCCCCCGAGAAGGTGCAGAAGGCCGCCTGGATCTTCATCCAGTGGGCCACGTCGGACGCCATCGCCAAGCCCTACGTCGAGGCCGGCGGCGTGTCGGGCCGGACCGCCGTCTACGACGATCCCGCCATCCGGGCGCACTATTCCTTCGTCGAGCCCATGGTGGCCTCCTGGCAGAAGGGCGTGCCGGAGTTCCGCCCGCGCTTCCCGTCCTGGCCCGCCATCTCGGAGATCGTCGCGGAATTCGGCTCCAAGATCATGCTGGGCGAGGTTTCGGTCGAGCAGGGCTCGAAGGAGATCGGCACCCGCATGGAAGCCGTGCTGCAGAAGGACGGCTATTACGACGGCAAGAAGAAGCTGCTGCAGTAGCGGCGGCATCCGGTCCCCCGGGCGGGGGACGGTGACCCGACCCCCGCCCGCCGACAGCCCCTGGGACTCCGTGAACGAACGTCCTCTTCGCCGAGCCGAAGCGGACGTCCCCGGCGGTCCCGGGGGGCATCGAGGCCAAGTCCTGTCCGTTTGCCAAGTCCGAGCCTTCTAACGACGTCCGAGCCGTCCCTGTCCGGAGCCCCCGCGTGACCGACGTCCCCGTGCCGAAACCGCCGCGCGCCCATCCGGGCTACGGCCGGCTGACGCCGCTCTGGTTCCTGCTGCCGGCCGTGGTGGCGCTCTTCGCCATCGGCATCTACCCGACGCTCTTCGCGCTCGTCACGTCGCTGCGCCAGTACAACATCGCCCGGGTGCGCGACGGCTTCCCCTTCGTGGGCCTCGCCAATTACGCGACGGTGCTGACCGACCCGACCTTCTGGCAGACGCTGGGCCGCACCGGCGCCTTCTTCTGCGTCGCCCTGCCCTTCGAGATCGCCTTCGGGCTCGGCATCGCCCTGCTGCTGCACCGGCCGGGCCTCGACTTCCTGCGCGCCCTGACGCGGGTGTCGCTCGTGATCCCGCTCGCCACCACCTACGCCGTGGTGGGCCTGCTCGGGCGGCTGATCTTCAACCGCGACTTCGGCGTCGCCAACAGCCTCATCGGGCTCTTCGGCTTCCCGGCCTTCGACTGGCTCGGCGACGTCAACGGCGCCTTCGCCGCCATCTGCATCATGGACGTGTGGCAGTGGACGCCCTTCTGCGCGCTGATCTTCCTGTCGGGCCTGTCGATGGTGCCGGTCGAGATCGAGGAGGCGGCCCAACTCGAGACCGGGAGCCGCTGGGCGCTGCTCACCCACGTGCAGCTGCCCTACCTGCTGCCCGGCTTCACCGCCATGCTGATCCTGCGCTCGGCCGATGTGCTCAAGCTCTTCGACGTGGTCTTCACCATGACGCGCGGCGGCCCGGGCGCCGCCACCGAACTTATCTCCATCTACATCCAGCGCGTCGGCTTCCGGGTGTTCGACCTCGGCGTCGCCTCGGCCCAGGCGCTGCTACTGCTGGTCATCACCATCGTGCTGGCGCGGGTCTACATCCGCTTCTTCTACCGGGAGATCGAGTGATGCCGTCCCGCTCCGCCGGCCGCTTGCTGCACGGCCTCGGCCTGCTCGCGGTCTTCGCCGTCACGGTGTTCCCCACCTATTGGATGGTGTCGTCCTCGTTCAAGACGCAGAGCGACCTCCTGGCCTCGCCGCCGGTGTGGCTCTTCACCCCGACGCTCGCCAACTACGCCGACGTCTTCGCCGACCAGAAGGTGGTGAACGCGGTCGTCAACTCGCTGATCGTGGCGGTCTTCAGCACCGGCCTGTCGGTGCTGCTCGGCACGCCCGCCGCCTTCGCGCTCGCCCGCTACGACTTCCGCGGCAAGTCCGACCTGTGGTTCTGGTTCATCTCCAACCGCTTCGTCAGCCCCATCGTGCTGGCGCTGCCGATCTACATCCTGGCGCGCAACCTCGGCCTGCTCGACACCCATCTCGTGCTGATCCTGGTCTATATCACCTTCATCCTGCCGATCGTCATCTGGATCGCCACCGACCAGTTCCGGTCGATCCCGAAGGAGCTGGAGGAGGCGGCGCGGCTCGAGGGCGCCAGCCAGTTCGCCATCTTCTGGCGCATCTACCTGCCGCTCGGCCTGCCGGGGATCGCGGTCTCGGCCATCTTCGGCTTCATCTTCTCGTGGAACGAGCTGCTCTACGCGCTGGTGCTGACGCGCCGCGACGTGCAGACCGCGCCCGTCGTGGCGACGAGCTTCATGTCGGGCTACGAGCTGCCGTGGGGAAAGATCATGGCCACCGGCACCGTCATCGTGCTGCCCGTCACGATCTTCGCGCTGCTGGTGTCCCGCCACATGGTCCGGGGCCTCACCATGGGGGCCACCAAGTGACATCGTCGAGGACACCGTCATGAGCTACCTGCGTCTCGAACGGATCGAGAAGCGCTTCGGCCCCGTGTCCATCATCCGGGGCGTCGACATCGCGGCCGAGAAGGGCGAGTTCGTGGTCTTCGTCGGCCCGTCGGGCTGCGGCAAGTCCACCCTGCTGCGCATGATCGCCGGGCTCGAGGAGGTGTCGGGCGGCGACGTCTACATCGACGGCGCGCGCGTCACCCAGACCGAGCCGGCCAAGCGCCAGGTCTCCATGGTGTTCCAGAGCTACGCGCTGTTCCCCCACATGAGCGTGCGCGAGAACATCGCCTTCGGCCTCAAGATGGCGAAGGTGCCCCGGGCCGAGATCGACCGCCAGGTGGCCGAGGCGGCGCGCATCCTGCAGATGGAGCCCCTGCTCGACCGCAGGCCGCGGCAGCTGTCGGGCGGGCAGCGCCAGCGCGTCGCCATCGGGCGGGCCATCGTGCGCCACCCGAAGCTGTTCCTGTTCGACGAGCCGCTGTCGAACCTCGATGCCGAGCTCCGCGCCCAGATGCGGGTGGAGATCGCGCGGCTGCACCGCGAACTCGGCGTCACCATGGTCTATGTCACGCACGACCAGGTCGAGGCCATGACGCTGGCGGACCGCATCGTGGTGCTGCGCGGCGGCGTGGTGGAGCAGATCGGCGCCCCGCAGGACCTCTACGACAGGCCCGCCAACACCTTCGTGGCGGGGTTCATCGGCTCGCCCAAGATGAACTTCCTCAAGGGCCGGCTGGAAAGCGCCGACGCCGCGGGCGTCACGGTCGGCCATCCCGCCCTGGCGGCCCCGCTGCGCGTCGCGCGGCACGGCACGGCTGCGGCGCTCGTGCCCGGCGCCGAGGTCACGCTGGGCCTGCGCCCCGAGCACCTCGCGCTCGAGGGCGGCGGCGCCCGGATCGGCCTCACCGCCGACCTGTCGGAAAGCCTCGGCGGCAGCACGCTCATCCACGGGCAGACGCGCACCGGCGAGACCGTGAGCCTGCAGGTGCCGGGGCGGCGGATGCTGGGCAAGGGCGAAACCTTCTCGGTCGGCTTCGACCCGGCCCAGGCCTATCTCTTCGACGCCGACGGCCGGGCGCTCTGATGGCAGGGAGAATCACGTCATGATGTTCGCGGGACGATCGATCCTGGTGACGGGGGCCGGCAAGGGCATCGGCCGGGCCACCGCCAAGCTCCTGGCCGAGCGCGGCGCCACCGTGGTGGCGCTGGGGCGCGCCTCGGCCGACCTCGACGCGCTCGGGGCCGAACTCGGCTGCCGCACGATCGCGGTCGACCTCGCCGACGCCGCGGCGACGCGCGCCGCCGCCCGCGACGCCATGCCGGTCGACCTCCTGGTCAATTGCGCCGGCACCACCGAGCTCGACAGCGTCCTCGACCTGTCGGTCGAGACCTTCGACGCCATCATGGCGGTCAACTGCCGGGCGCCGTTGATCGTGGCGCAGGAATATGCCCGCAGCGTCCTCGAGCGCGGCGCCAAAGGCGCCATCGTCAACGTGTCGAGCATCTCGTCCTTCATCGGCTTCGCCGACCACGCCGCCTATTGCGCCTCCAAGGGCGCGCTCGACGCCTTGACGCGCGTCATGGCCAACGAGCTCGGCCGCCGCGGCATCCGGGTCAACGGCGTCCACCCCGTCGTCACGCTGACGCCCATGGCCGAAAAGGCCTGGAGCGACCCCGCCAAAGCGGGGCCGATGCTGTCCCGCATCCCCCTGGGGCGCTTCGTGCAGCCCGTGGAAGTGGCCACCGCCATCGCCTACCTGCTGTCCGACGACGCCGCCATGGTCAACGGCATCGACCTGCCGGTGGACGGCGGCTTCCTCGTCAACTGATCGGAGCCGACCCATGCGCGCCCTCGTCCTCGAACGCCAGCACGAGCTGAAGCTGCGTGACATCGACCTGCCGCTGACGGTGGGGCCCGGCGACGTCCGGATCCGCATCCACACGGTGGGGGTCTGCGGCAGCGACGTCCATTACTATACCCACGGCCGCATCGGCTCCTTCGTGGTGGAAAGCCCGATGGTGCTGGGCCACGAGGCGGCCGGCACGGTCGTCGAGGTCGGCACGGGCGTCACGGGCCTGAAGCCCGGCGACCGCGTCTGCATGGAGCCCGGCGTGCCGGACCTCGCCTCGCGCGCCTCCAAGCTCGGCCTCTACAACGTCGACCCCGACGTGGTCTTCTGGGCCACGCCGCCGGTGCACGGCGTGCTCACCCCCGAGGTCGTGCACCCGGCCGCCTTCACCTACCGGCTGCCGGACGGCGTGTCCTTCGCGGAAGGCGCCATGGTGGAACCCTTCGCCGTGGGGCTGCAGGCCGCCGTGAAGGCCAGGATCCAGCCCGGCGACACCGCCGTGGTGACGGGGGCCGGCCCCATCGGCATCATGACGGCCCTGGCGGCGCTGGCCGGGGGCTGCTCGCGCGTCCTCGTGTCGGACCTCATGGCCGAGAAGCTCGCCATCGCGGGCCGCTACCCCGGCGTCACCCCGGTCGACATCCGCGAAGCCTCGCTGGCCGAGGCGGTCTCCGCCGCCACCGGCGGCTGGGGCGCCGACGTCGTCTTCGAGGCCAGCGGCGCCCCCCGCGCCTATGACGGCATCCAGGCCCTGCTGCGGCCCGGCGGCTGCCTCGTGCTCATCGGCATGCCGGTCGAGCCGGTGCGGTTCGACGTGTCGTCGATCGCCGCCAAGGAGATCCGCATCGAGACCGTGTTCCGCTACGCCAACGTGTTCGACCGGGCGCTGGCCATGATCGCTTCCGGCAAGGTGGACCTGAAGCCGCTCATCACCGAAACCTTCCCCTTCGACGACAGCGTCGCGGCCTTCGAGCGCGCCGCCGAGGGACGCCCCGGCGACGTGAAGCTGCAGATCGTCCTGTGACGGCCCCGCCGTCGCGGCGGCGCCGGAGGGGACCGGCCCGCTCAGGACGCGGGGCGGGCGGAGGGGTCGAGCAGGCGATCGAGGATGGCGCTTTCGAGCGCGGCGCCGCTGCCGCGGCGGCGCGGTCGGGGCAGGTCGACTGCCAAGTCGAGCGCCACCGCGCCCCCGTCGATCAGCACGATGCGGTCGGCCAGGGCCACGGCCTCCGACACGTCGTGGGTGACCAGCAGGGCCGTGAACCCGTCCCGCCGCCACGCCGCCTCGACGAGGCCCTGCATCCGGATGCGGGTGAGGGCGTCGAGCGCGCCGAGCGGCTCGTCGAGCAGCAGCAGGCCGGGGCGGCTCACCAGCGCCCGCGCCAGGGCGACCCGGCTCTTCTGCCCGCCCGACAGGCCTTCGGGCCATTCGGACGCGCGTTCGGCGAGGCCGACGCGCTCCAGCGCCTCGCGCGCCCGGGCCTCGCCGTCCGGCCCGGGTTTCGCCCCGAGCCCGACCGCGACATTGCCGAGCACCGAGGCCCAGGGGAGCAGGCGGGGCTCCTGGAACATGACGCGGGTGCGGGCGTCGGCGGCCTCGTCCCCGCCGCCGCGCGTCACCCGCCCGGCATCGGGCCGGTCGAGCCCGCCGAGCAGGCGCAGCAGGGTGCTCTTGCCGGAGCCGCTGCGCCCCACCACGGCGAGGAACTGCCCCGCCGGGACGTGCAGGTCGAGGCCGCGCAGCACGGGCGGGCCGCCGAAGCCGCGGGCGAGGCCCCGCGCCGTCACGGGCAATCCGGCGCCGCTCATGCGCGGAACGCCGGGTGCCAGGCGAGGCAGCGCCGTTCGAGAGACCGCGTCACCCCGTCGGCGAGCTTGCCCAGCGCCGCATAGATGGCGATGGCCAGCACGATGACGTCGGTCTGCAGGAAGTCGCGCGCCTGCATGGCCATGTAGCCGATGCCGGACTGGGCCGCGATGGTTTCGGCGACGATCAGCGTCAGCCACATGACGCCGAGCGCGAAGCGCAGGCCCACGAAGACGGACGGCAGGGCGCCGGGCAGGACGATGCGCCGGAACAGCGCGAAGCGCGTCATGCCGTAGCACCGCCCCATCTCGATCAGCTTCGGGTCGACGGTGCGGATGCCGTGCAGCGTGTTGACGTAGACGGGGAAGAAGACGCCGAGCGCGACCAGGACCAGCTTGGCCTCCTCGCCGATGCCGAACCACAGGATGACGAGCGGGATCAGGGCGAGATGGGGCACGTTGCGCGCCATCTGCAGCGTCGTGTCGGTCAGCCGGTCGCTGAGCCGGGACAGGCCGTTGGCGAGGCCCAGCGCGAAGCCGATGCTGCCGCCCACCGCCAGCCCCGCCACGGCGCGCAGGAAGCTCACGCCCATGTGGTGCGGCAACTCTCCCGAGCGCGTCAGCTGCCAGCCCGCCGCCGCCACGGCGGAGGGGGCGGGCAGGACGGCATCGGACAGCACGCCCGCGCTGCTCGCGACCTGCCAGGCTGCCACGACGGCGGCCGGCAGCAGCCAGCCCGCATGGCGCGACCGCCCCAGGCGCCCGGCCGCGGCGGCGCCCGTCCGTCCCGGCGCCGCTGCCCGCGACGCCGATCCTCCCCCGGTCGGGGGCGCGGCCCGCCGCTCCACCTCCGACATGCTGCCCTGCATTGCGCGACCTCCGGCGGCCGGCACGCGTCATGGAACATCCCGGCGCATTGAATGTTGACTAAATCCGTAGACAAAGTCAATTTCAATGTCGGACTGACCGCGGCGACCCCGGCGCGGTGCCATCGCGAGTGCCCGTCCCATGCCGATATCGCGTCCCCTCCTGCTGGCCGGCCTGCCGGTCGCCGCTGCTTCCCTCCTCGCCGCCTCCCTCCTCGCCCCCTCCCCCGCCGGCGCGGCCGAGCGTTCCGTGCGGATCGGCTACCAGAAGTACGGCAACTTCCTGCTGCTGAAGCAGCACGGCGGCCTCGACGCCCGGCTGAAGCCGCTCGGCTTCACGGCCGCGTGGGCCGAGTTCCCCTCCGGCCCGCCCATCCTCGAAGCCGTCCGGGCCGGCGCCATCGACGTCGGCCAGACCGGCGACGCGCCGCCGATCTTCGCCCAGGCCGGCCGCACCGACCTCGTCTACGTCGCCGCCGAGCCGCCCGCGCCGGCGGGGGAGGCCATCCTGGTGCCGAAGGACAGCGCCATCGCCTCGCTCGCCGGGCTCAAGGGCAAGCGGGTCGCGCTGAACAAGGGTTCCAACGTGCATTTCCTGCTGGTGAAGGCCCTGGAGAAGGCGGGGATCGCCTATGGCGACATCACGCCGGTGTTCCTGGCCCCCGCCGATGCCCGTGCGGCCTTCGAGCGCGGCGCCGTCGACGCCTGGGCCATCTGGGACCCCTATCTGGCGGCGGCCCAGGCGGCGACCGGCGCCCGCACGCTGGCGACCGGCGAGGGGCTGGTGGGCAACATCCAGTTCTACCTGGCGGCCGCCGGCTTCGCCAAGGCCGAGCCCAATGTCGTCGCCGCCATCGTCGACGCGGTCCGCGACGTCGACGATTGGGAAGCCGCCCATCCGGACGAGGCCGCAGCCGAACTGGCCGAGGCCGTCCGGCTGCCGAAATCCGTGGTCGCGGTGGCGCTCGCCCGGCAGGCCCACGGGGTCGCGCCGCTCACCCCGGAGGTGACGGCCGGCCAGCAGGCCGAGGCCGACGCCTTCCTGCAGCTGCGCCTCATCCCCAAGCCGCTCGACGTCGGCGCGGCGGTCTGGAAGCCCGGCACCTGACGCCATCCTGTCGGGAGGGCCCGCCGCCCTCCCTCCCCGAACCCTCGACGAGACCCATGACGATGAGCGCCTTCCCCGACCTCGACCTTCCCGCCCCCGCCACCGAGACCGACGTCCTGTGGTTCCTGCCCACCCACGGCGACGGGCGCCACCTCGCCAGCGAGACCGGCGCCCGCCACGTGACGCATCGCTACCTCGCCCAGGTCGCCCGGGCGGCGGACGAGCTCGGCTATTTCGGCGTGCTGCTGCCGACCGGCCAGTCCTGCGAGGATTCCTGGGTCGTGGCCTCGTCCCTGGTGCCGCTGACCGAGCGGCTCCGCTTCCTCGTGGCGGTGCGGCCGGGGCTGCAGGAGCCCGCCGTCGCGGCCCGCATGACGGCGACGCTCGACCGCATCTCGAACGGCCGCCTGCTCATCAACGTCGTCACGGGCGGCGATCCCGTCGAGGCCAGGGGCGACGGCATCTTCCTGCCGCACGATGCCCGCTATGCCGTGACGGACGAGTTCCTCGACATCTACCGGCGCCTGCTCGGCCTCGAAACCGTGACCCGGGACGGCGAACACCTGCGGATCGAGAACGGGCGGCTGCTGTTCCCGCCCGTCCAGTCGCCCCACCCGCCGCTGTATTTCGGCGGGTCCTCGGAGGCCGGCATGAGGGTCGCCGCCGACCACGTCGACACCTACCTCACCTGGGGCGAGCCGCCCGCCGATGTCGCGGCGAAGATCGCCGACGCCAAGCGCGCCGCGGCGGCGCGCGACCGCAGCTTCTCCTACGGCATCCGGCTGCACGTCATCGTGCGCGAGACGTCGCGCGAGGCCTGGGCCGCCGCCGAGGACCTGATCCGCTACGTCGACGACGAGGCGGTGGCCAAGGCCCAGAAGGTCTTCGCCCGCTACGACAGCGTCGGCCAGCGGCGCATGGCGGCGCTGCATGGGGGGCGGCGCGACAGGCTCGAGATCGCGCCGAACCTGTGGGCCGGCGTGGGCCTCGTGCGCGGCGGCGCCGGCACCGCCCTGGTCGGCGACCCCGACGAGGTGGCGGCCCGCATGAGGGAGTACATGGCGCTCGGCATCGACCGGTTCATCCTGTCGGGCTACCCGCATCTCGAGGAATGCTACCGCTTCGCCGAACTGGTCTTCCCGAAGCTGCCGCTCCGCGCGACCACCGGCATCGACCGCGGCCGGGCGCGCAATTCCGGGCCCTTCGGCGAGACGGTGGCCAACACGCTGCCGGTCGGCGAACTGCGCACCGCGCCCGACGTCCGCAAGGTGGCGGCCGGCTGAGGTCGGCGGCGCCTCACAGCCTCGCCCGCGTGCTGCGCGGCGTGGCGAGGAGCAGGCTCGTCTCGGAACCCGTGATGCCCGGGATGAGCCGGAGGCGGCGCAGCACGCCGTCGAGGTCGGTGAGGCTCTGGGCGGAGATCTCGGCGACGAGGTCCCACCGGCCGTTGGTGGTGTGGACGGCGCCGACCTCCGGGAAGCCCGCCAGGGCGTCGATCACCTGCGCGGTGCGCCGGCCCTCGACCTCGACCAGCGTCAGGCCGCGCACCGGCATGGCGCCGGCGTCGGCCCGCAGCATCACCGTGTAGCCGATGATGTCGCCGTCACGCTCCATGCGGGCGATGCGGGCCCGTACCGTCGCCCGCGACAGGCCGAGTGCGAGCGCGATGTCCGAGATGGAGCGGCGCCCGTCGTGGCGCAGGATGGTGACGAGGCTCCGGTCGATGTCGTCCATGGCCGCCGTTCCGCGCGATCCGCCCGACCGAACTGGTAGACCGCCCCTGCCGATCTGCCAATCTGGCGGGTTCACTCCGCCGGGGCGACGCTCCTATGCTGGACCGGGCCCGCTGCGGGTCCGGCCCGGAGCCGGCGTCCTCATGAACCTCGTCCCCTTCGTCAGCGTCGATGCCATGATGCGGCTCGTGCACCGCATCGGCATCGAACGGGTGCTGGTCGACCTCGCCGACGCGGTCGCCGAGGACTTCCGGCGCTGGGACCAGTTCGACAAGACGGCCCGGCTCGCCTCGCACAGCGGCGAAGGCGTGATCGAGCTGATGCCCACCAGCGACGGCAGCCTCTACGCCTTCAAATACGTCAACGGCCACCCCGGCAACGGGCGCCACGGCCGCCAAACCGTCGCGGCCTTCGGCATGCTGGCCGACGTCCGCTCGGGCTATCCGGTGCTGCTGTCCGAGATGACGATCCTCACGGCGCTGCGCACCGCCGCCACCTCCGCCATGGCGGCCCGCCACCTCGCGCCCGCCGGGGCCCGCACCATGGCGCTGATCGGCAACGGCGCCCAAGCGGAGTTCCAGGCGCTGGCCTTCAAGGCCGTGCTGGGCGTCGACCGCCTGCGGCTCTACGACGTCGATCCCGAGGCCACGCGCAAATGCGCCCGCAACCTCGCGGGCTTCGGCTTCGCCATCGCGGCCGCCGGCAGCGTGGCCGAAGCCGTGGAGGGGGCCGAGATCATCACGACGGTGACGGCGGACAAGCGCAACGCCACCGTGCTGGGCGACAACCACGTGGGTGCCGGCGTCCACATCAACGCCGTGGGCGGGGACTGCCCGGGCAAGACCGAGATCCAGGCCGACGTGCTGCGCCGCGCCGAGATCTTTGTCGAATACGCGCCCCAGACCCGCATCGAGGGCGAGATCCAGCAACTGCCGGCCGACCATCCCGTGCGCGACCTGTGGCGCGTCGTGGCGGGCCACGAGCCGGGCCGGCGCGATGCCCGGCAGATCACGCTGTTCGATTCCGTCGGCTTCGCCATCGAGGACTTTTCGGCGCTGCGCTACCTGCGCGACCGCCTCGCCGGCACCGGCCTCGCCCAGGACCTCGACCTCGTCGCCGACCCCGACGAGCCGCGCGACCTGTTCGGCATGCTGCTGCGGGCCGCCCCCGATGCGGCCGTCAGCTCGCCTTCCTGAGCTCCGGCTCGCTCCGCTTGGGCTTGGGCCGGCTCAGGCGGCCCCGACCGCCGCCCGCTCCTCGCGCAGGAAGGTCGCCAGGCGGTCGAGGCCCTCGCGCAGCGCGTCCTCGGGGTTGGTGAAGCCGATGCGGAGGCAGCCCTCCATGTCGAGGGCGCTGCCCGGGGTCAGCAGCACGCCGGTGCGCTCCAGCAGCTTCAGGCAGAGCGCCTCCGAGGGGACGGGCAGGTCGTAGCGCAGCAGCGCGGTCGTGCCGGACCGCGGCTTCACCCACGACACCAGCCGTTCCCGCGTCACCCAGCCGTCGAGGATCGCGAGGTTGCGGCGCGTGATGGCGCGGCTGCGCGCCAGGATCCTGTCGCGGTGCTCGAGCGCGATGGCGGCGAAATGGTCGTCGAGCACGCCGACGCTGATGGTGTTGTAGTCGCGGTGGATGCCGACGGCCCGGATCAGCGCCGGCGGCGCCGCGATCCAGCCGAGGCGCAGGCCCGCCAGCGAGAAGGTCTTGGACATGCTGCCGGTGCTGATCCCCTTCTCGTAGAGGTCGGCGACCGATGCCATCGTGCCGTCGCCCTCCTGGTCGGTGCCGCGGTACACCTCGTCGCACAGCAGCCAGGCCCCGCAGCCGCGGGCGATCCCGACCACCTCCCGCAGCAGGGCGACGTCCATCAGCGCCCCGGTCGGGTTGTTGGGGTTGTTGATGGCGATGAGCTTGGTGCCCGGCACCGCCAGGCGGCGCAGTGCATCGAGGTCGGGCAGGAAGCCGTCCTGCTCGCGCAGCCACAGGGCCTGCACGTCCGCCCCGAGGCTCTGCGGGATCGACGCATGCTGCTGGTAGGTGGGCAGCAGCGGCACGACGCGGTCTCCCGGCTCGACCAGCGCGCTGTACACCAGGGCATTGGCGCCGATCGCCCCGTGGGTGACGACGACGTTGTCGGGACCCTGCGCCGCGTAAAGGTCGGCGATGAGCCCGCGCAGGCGCGCGCTGCCTTCGATCGCGCCGTAGGTGAGCTTCAGGGGCAGCAGTTCGGCCAGGATGGTCTCGGTCTTGCCCGCCATGGCGAGGAGTTCGGCCACGGTCAGGGACTCGACGCAGGTTTCGGCGAGGTTCAGCGCGCAGTCGGTCTCGTGGCGGTTCATCCAGATCTCGACGCCGAACTCGCGGATCTTCATGGCCGTCCCCTCCCCTCGCCGTTCCGGCGGCGTTTCTAGCACGGTTCGGCCGCGGAGCCGGTCCGGACCCCGCCCTCAGGCCGGTGCGCCGAAGCCTTCGAGGTGGCAGGCGGCGCGGCCCGCCGGGCCGCGCGGCGCCAGCACGGGGCGTTCGGTGCGGCAGCGGTCGAAGGCGTGGGGGCAGCGGGTGTGGAAGGGGCAGCCCGACGGCACGGCGAGGGGGCTCGGCAGTTCGCCGCGGGCCGCCGCCACCGCGGTGCGGCGCGCCGGGTCGAGGTCGGGTGCGGCGTCGAGCAGCGCCCGCGTGTAGGGGTGGCGGGGCGCCGAGAACAGCGCTTCCGTGTCGCCCACCTCCATCACCGAGCCGAGATACATGACGGCGACGCGGTGCGAGATGTGGCGCACGAGCCTCAGGTCGTGGGCCACGAACAGCACCGTGAGGCCGAGCCGCCCCTGCAGGTCGAGGAGCAGGTTCACCACCTGCGCCTGGACCGAGACGTCGAGCGCCGAGACGAGTTCGTCGGCGACCAGCAGGTCGGGCTCGACCGCCAGCGCCCGGGCGATGCCGATGCGCTGGCGCTGCCCGCCCGAGAACTGGTGCGGCAGGCGGTCGGCGCTGTCGGGCGGCAGGCGCACGAGGTCGAGGAGTTCGGCGATGCGCCCCGGGATGGCGGCCCGCGGCCGCATGCGGTGGACCGACAGGGCCTCGTGCAGCACCTGGCGCACCGTCATGCGCGGGTTCAGCGAGCCGTAGGGGTCCTGGAAGACCATCTGGACGCGCTTGTTGAAGCCGCGGCGGGCCGCGCCGACGAGCCCGGCGATGTCCTGCCCCTCGAAGCGCACGCGGCCGTCGTCGGGGTCGAGCAGCCGCACCACCGCCCGCGCCAGGGTGGACTTGCCGCAGCCGGATTCGCCGACCAGCCCCAGCGTCTCGCCGCGGTGGAGGTCGAGCCGCACGCCGTTCAGCGCATGGACGGCCCGGGCCGGGCGTCGCGCCAGGCGGTCCATCACGGTGCGGCGCAGGGGGAACCGCACCACGACGTCCTCGAGCGACAGGAGGGGCGCGGCGCTCATGCGGGCTCCGGGACGGGCGCTTCGATGCCGGCGGCCGCCACGGCCGCGTGGTGCCAACAGGCCGCTTCGCGGCCAGGCGCTTCGCGGCCAGCCGCTTCGCGGCCAGGCGCCACCGCGGCGAGGGGCGGCGCTTCGCGCCGGCAAGCGTCGGTGGCGAAGCCGCAGCGGGGATGGAAGGCGCAGCCCGCCGGCCGCGCCCCGAGGCCGGGCGGGGTGCCGTCGATGGACAGCAGCGGGCGTCGCTCGCCCCCGGCCCGCGGCACCGAGCCGATGAGCCCGCGCGTATAGGCGTGGCGCGGCTCGGCGAAGAGCGCCGCGACCGGGCCGGTCTCGACGATGCGCCCCGCATACATGACGGCGACGCGGTCGCAGCTCTGCGCCACGACGCCGAGGTCGTGCGTGACCAGGATCACGCCCATGCCGAGCCGCGCCCGCAGCGCCAGGATGAGCTTCAGGATCTGGTCCTGGATGGTGACGTCGAGCGCCGTCGTGGGCTCGTCGGCGAGCAGCAGCCGGGGCTCGCCCGCCAGCGCGATGGCGATCATGGCGCGCTGGCGCATGCCGCCGGAGAACTGGTGCGGGTAGTCGGCGAGGCGGGTGGCCGGGGCCGGGATGCCGACGAGGTCGAGCAGGTCGACGCCGCGGGCACGGCGGCCGCGCGCGTCGAGCCCGGTATGGGCCCGCAGGCTCTCGTCGATCTGCCGCCCGACGGTCAGGACGGGGTTCAGCGCCGTCATGGGCTCCTGGAACACGGTGGCGATCTCGCGGCCCCGCACCCGGCGCAGCTCGCCCGGGCGCAGGCCGAGGAGGTCGCGCCCACCCCACAGGACCTCGCCGGCGATGCGGCCCGGCGGACGCACGAGGCGCAGCAGCGAGCGCAGCGTGACGCTCTTGCCCGAGCCCGATTCGCCCACGAGGCCCAGGATCTCGCCCGGCGCGAGGTCGAGGTCGACGCCGTCGACGGCCGTGAGCGGGCCCGCCGGCGAGGCGAAGACGGTCCTGAGGCCCCGCACCGCGAGGGCGCCGGGGCGGGTGTCCGCCACCCCCGTCATCGCTTCGGCCGCAGCAGGTCGGCGAGGCCGTCGCCGAGCAGGCTGAAGCCGAGCCCCGCCAGGACGATGGCGACGCCGGGAAAGATCGAGATCCACCAGGCGGTGTTCATGTAGTTCTTGCCGTCGGCGATGAGCACGCCCCATTCGGCCGTCGGCGGCTGGGCGCCGAGCCCGAGATAGCCGAGGCTCGAGCCGAGCAGGATGCACAGCGCCATGTCGGTCATCCAATAGACGATCGCGGCCGAGACCGCGTTGGGCAGCAGGTGGCGCAGCACGATGCGGGGCGTCGAATAGCCCATGACGCGGGCCGCCGCCGCATAGTCGAGCCGGCGCTGCAGCGCGACGCCCGCCGCCACGATGCGGGCATAGAAAACCCAGCCGACGACGCTGACGGCGATGTAGAGGTTGAACAGCCCGGGCCCCAGCACCGCCACGATGGCGATGACCAGCACCAGGAACGGAAAGGTCACGACCGCGTCGACCACCCGGCCGAACAGCGCCTCGACCCAGCCGCCGTAATAGCCCACGACCGCCCCCGCCAGCGTGCCGAACACCACCGGGACCAGCGTGCCGAACAGGGCGATCTGCAGGTCGACCCGCGTCGCCCAGACCGTGCGGGACAGGATGTCGCGCCCGAAATTGTCCGTGCCGAAGGGGTGGGCGAAGGACGGGGGTTTCAGGATGGCGCGATAGTCGAAGGCCGCCGGGGCATAGGGGGCGACGAGGCCCGGCACCAGCGCCAGCACCAAGAGGGCGGCCAGGATGGCGAGGCCGCCCGCCAGCGCCGGGGACGGGCGCGGCAGGGACGGGGGGCGGAAGCGCCGCGGCGCGGGCCGCCGCCGTGACAGCAGGTCTTCGGCGGCCGTCACCGCGCCACCCGCGGGTCGAGCGAGGCCTGGATCAGGTCCGTCACCAGGAAGGCCAGCGACACCGTCACGGCGAGCGACAGCGTCAGCCCCTGGATCACCGGGTAGTCGCGCCCGTAGATGCTCTCGATCATCAGCCGGCCGACGCCGGGGATGGCGAAGACCGATTCCGTGATGACGGCGCCGCCGAGCAGCGAGCCCACCGTGGGGCCGAGCAGCGCCAGCGTCGAGATGAGGGCGTTGCGCAGCACGTGGCGCAGCAGGATGACGCGCGTCGGGAGCCCCTTGGCGCGGGCGAAATCCACGTATTCGGCGCCCAGCACGTCGACGATGGCGGCGCGCAGGCTGCGCATCAGCACGGCGGCGAGGCTGACGCCCAGCGTCAGCGCCGGCAGGAACAGGTGGTAGACGCGGTCGCCCCAGCCGTCGCCGTAGCCCCCCACCGGGAACCAGCGCAGATGCGCCGAGAAGACCGTGAGCAGCACGAGGCCGATGTAGAAGACCGGCATGGACAGGCCCACCTGGGCGCCCGCCCGGATGGCGAGGTCCGTGGCACGGCCGCGCCGCAGCGCCGACGCGAAGGCGAGCGGCACCGCGAGGCCGACCCCGATGGCGACCGCCATGCCGGACAGCAGCATGGTGGGGGGCAGGCGCTCGCCCACCAGCGACCACACCGGCACCTGCACCACGATGGACCGGCCGAGGTCCCCGGTGACGACGCGGCGGACGTAGAGCAGGAACTGGGCGAAAAGCGGCTGGTCGAGCCCGTAGGCGGCCCGGGCCTGCGCCACCTGGGCGTCCGTGACGTGATCGCCCCCGATGGCGCTCAGCGGGTCGCCCGGCAGCAGCCGCACCAGCACGAAGGTGACGACCAGGATGAAGACGAGCGTCGGCACCATCTGGAGGACGCGGCGCAGGACGTAGCCGGCGCTCAGCACGGGGCGAGGCCGGTGCGGGGCGCCGCGCGGGGGACCGCGCGGGCCGGGGGATGCGGGACGCGCGGGCTCACTTCTCGAGCGACGCGCCCGAGAAGATGTTGTTGCCGAGCGGGATCTGCAGGAAGCCGTGCACGCTCTTCTTCAGCACAACGGGATAGGGCGATTCGTAGAGCGGCAGGGTCGGGCCGTCGCGGTAGATGGCCTGCATCCTGGCATATTGGTCGGCGCGCTTGGCGGGGTCGAGTTCCTGCTGCGAGGCCTCGAACAGCGTGTTGAAGGCCGGGTCGTTCCAGCCCGAATGCTGGGCCTGGATGTTGGGGTAGTAGCCGAAGTAGGAGGCGATCTCGCTCGGATCGGCGATGTCGTCCGTCCAGTAGCCGAGCCGCATCGAGAAGTCGCCCTCGCGGAAGCGCGCCGTCAGCGTGGCATTGTCGACCTGCTGGATCTCCAGCGTCACGCCGAGGTCCGCCCACATCTGCTGAAGCGCCGTGGCGATGCCGATCTCGTCGACGTTGCCGGCCAGGACCAGGACGGGGAAGCCGAAGCCCTTCTCGAAGCCCGCCTCCTTCATCAACGCCTTGGCCTTGGCGGGGTCGGCCGGGAATTCCGTGCCGGTGCCGGCGTGGAGCGGCGTCGCGCTCGACATGAAGCTCGACATGGGCGTGCCGACGCCATGGGTCACGATGGCGATGATGGCGTCCTTGTCGGCGGCGACGTTGAGCGCCTGGCGGACCTTGACGTTGGCGAGCGGGTTGTCGGCGCCGCTCTTCAGCTTGGGCCGCACGTTGAACGTGCCGTAGGCCACCTTGGTGGAGGGGAACAGCGCCATGTCGAGCTTGGGGTCGGCCTTGAGCTCCTCGACGCGGCTGAAGGGCACGAATTCCGCGCCGTCGAGTTCGCCCGACTGCACCTTGAGCAGCCGCGTCGCGTCGTCGGGCAGGACCTCGAAGGTGACGCCGTCGAGGTAGGGCAGCGGCTTGCCGTCGGCACCCGGGCGCCAATAGTGCTGGTTCTTGACGAGCTTCATCGTCTGGCCGCGGCTCCACGACGCGAAGGCGAAGGGGCCGGAGCCGACGGGGTGCTCGGCGAAGGCCTTGGCCTTGTCGTCGAGCGTCGCGCCCGGCATGGCCTCGACGAGCTTCTTCGGCATGATGCCGTTGTTGAAGACGCTGAGGCCCGCCACGATGGCGGGGTCGGGGTGCTTCAGCGTCAGCACCACGGTCTTGGGATCCTTGACGTCGACGGAGCCGATCGACTCGTCGATGAAGTTCCAGATGCCCTCCTTGGGGTCGCGGGCCCGGTCGAGCGACCATTTCACGTCCTCGGCCGTGATGGGCGAGCCGTCCGAGAACATGATGCCGTCGCGCAGCGTCAGCGTGATCGACTTGCCGTCCGCCGCCACCGCATAGGCCGAGGCGAGGCCGGGCTGCACGCCCTTGCCGTCGTCGGTCGGCAGCAGCAGCGTGTCGTAAAGGTTCGACAGGATCCAGATGTCGACGTTGGCGTCGTTGAGGACGGGATCGAGGAACAGGCTGTCGGCGTAGCGCCCGTAGGTCATGATGCCGCCGCGGGTCACGGCGCCGGCCCCCGCGGCGCCGGCCAGCGAGGCCCCCAGGCAGGTCGAGAGGGCCAGGACCGTCCTGAAGCGGGGGCGCATCGTCATCGGCATCGTTCCCGTGGTGGTGTGTTCTACGGCGCTAGAGCGCTTTCGCCTCCGGCGACGGCGCCTGCGGTTCGAAAGCCGAGCGGCTTCGGCAGGATGTCGTCGCAGTGACGATCCCGTCCGGCCCCGATACTGCCGACGCAGAATAACCGTGACGTTTCTCTCGCGTCAATGTCGATCCCCGCATAGATTAGCGGCAACAACGCCGCTATTTCATGCAGGAGAGCCGATTGTGGAGCGTCGCGCCACCGTGCTAGCCTTTCAGCACAGATGACCTCCGCCTTCATCCGCCTCACCCTCGATCGCAGCCTGCCGGTGCCGCTCGGCCTGCAGTTGCGCGGCCTCATCGCCTACGGCATCGCCTGCGGCGAGTTCCGGGTCGGGGACCGGCTGCCCTCGGTGCGGGATCTCGCCGGGGAGGCGGGCGTCGCCCCCATGACGGTGAGCCAGGTCTACCGCGACCTGAAGCATGCCGGGCTGATCGAGGGCCGGGCGGGCTCCGGCACCTTCGTGGCGCGGCGCGGCGGCCTCGAAGGCCCGGGCGAGCGGCTGCTGGCCTTCCACCGCCGGGTCGACCGGCTGATCGACGACGGCCTCGGGCTCGGCATGGCGGCGGGCGACATCGCCGGGCTGGTGGCGGCCCGGCTGTCGGCGCGCCGGTCCGGCCGCGCCGGCCGGCGCCTCGCCCTCGTGGGCATCTTCCCCTCCGCCACCGCCGCCTATGCCCGCGCCGTGGCCGAGGCCCTGGGGCCGGCCGCGACCGTGGAGGGCGTCACGCTCGACGAACTCGCCCGCGACCCCGCCGCGCTGCGGCGCGCCGGGGCCGCCGACCTCGTGCTCGTCATGGCGCACCGCCGGCGGGACGTGGCGGCGCTGCTGCCGCGCAGCCGGCTCGCCACGATCAGCTTCATCCCGGCCGAGGCGACGCGCCGCGCCCTCGCCTCGCTCGACCCCCGCGCCCGGGTGCTGGCCGTGTCGCGCTTTCCCGAGTTCCTGCCCCTGATGCGCCCGGGCGTCGGGCGCTTCGCCCCGCATGTGGCGCGCGTCGCGGTCGCGCTCCTCGACGACCCGGACCTCGACGCGCGGCTCGGGGCCTCGGACGTGGTGGTCTACGCCACCGGCGCCGAAGCCGTGCTGGACCGGCTGCCGCGCGGCGCCGCCGCCATCGAATACCGCCACAGCCCGGACCCCGGCGACATCGACCGCATCGTGCGGCCGCTGCTCGCCGAGGCCGCGGCCGCACAGGAGGATGTCGCGTGACGATCAGCGCCATGAACTGGTCCCAGGTGGAAGGCTACCTCGCCGGGGACGACCGCGCCGTGCTGCCGCTGGGCTCCACCGAGCAGCATGCCGGCCTGAGTCTGTCGGTCGATTCCATCCTGTCGGAGCGGGTCGCCACCGAGGCCGCGGCGCCCCTGGGCGTGCCGGTCTTCCCGGCCCAGCCCTACGGCGTCACGCCCTATTTCCTGGCCTATCCGGGCTCGGTCAGCCTGCGGGTCTCGACCTACCTCGCGCTGGTGCGCGACGTGCTCGACAGCCTGCACGGCCAGGGCTTCCGCCGCATCCTCCTGGTCAACGGCCACGGCGGCAACGCCCCGGCCGGCGCGCTCGCCACCGAATGGATGGCCGACCATCCCGGCACGGCCGTCAAGTTCCACAATTGGTGGAGCGCGCCGAAGACCTTCGCCAAGGTGCAGGAGATCGACCCCGTCGCCAGCCACGCCTCCTGGATGGAGAACTTCCCCTGGACGCGCCTGCCGGGCGTGGTCCAGCCCGAGACGCAAAAGCCCATGGTGGACTTCGACCGCATGCGGGTGATGGCGCCGGAGGGGGTCCGCGCGCTGCTCGGCGACGGCAATTTCGGCGGGCTCTACGCGCGGCCCGACGCCGACATGCTGGCCATCTGGGACGTGGCGGTGGCCGAAACCCGCGCCGTGCTGGAAGGGCCCTGGTCATGAGCCATGCCGTGGGCGACGCCGCGACCGGCATCGGCCGCGACCCGATCCTCGTATGGGGCGCGGGCGCCATCGGCGGGGCGCTCGGCGCCGCCTTCCTGCGCGCCGGCGAGGCGGTGGTCTTCGTCGACACGGCGGCCGACCACGTCGCCGCCATCGCGTCGGCGGGCCTCGAGATCACCGGGCCGGTGGCGCCGGGGCGCGTCCGGGCGCCCGCCGTCACGCCCGACGGCCTCGCCGGCACGTTCCGGCGCTGCATCCTCGCCGTGAAGGCGCATCACACGGAGGAGGCCGTCGCGGCCCTGGCGCCGCATGTGGCCGAGGACGGCTTCGTGGTGTCGGCGCAGAACGGGCTCAACGAGACCGTCATCGCGGCGCGGGTCGGCCCCGCCCGCACGATGGGCTGCTTCGTCAATTTCGGCGCCGACACCCTGGCGCCCGGCACCGTGCTCTACGGCGGCCGCGGCGCCGTGGTGCTGGGCGAGATCGACGGGGCCGACACGCCGCGGCTGCGCGAGCTGCACGGCCTGTTCCGGCATTTCGACCCCGCCGCCATCGCCACCCCCAACATCTGGGGATACCTGTGGGCCAAGCTGATCTACGGCGGCATGCTCTTCGCCACCGCGCTGACGGACGCCTCCATCGCCGACGTCCTCGCCATGCCGGAGCACCGCCCGACGCTGACCCGCCTCGCCCACGAGGTCGTGGCGGTGGCGCGGGCCGAGGGCGTGAGCCTCGAGGGTTTCGACGGCTTCGACCCGTCGGCCTTCGCGCCCGAAGCGCCGCCCGAGCGCACGGCCCGCTCCTTCGACGACATGGTGGCGCACAACCGGCGCTCGCTGAAATCCCATTCGGGCATCTGGCGCGACCTCGCGGTGCGCAAGCGCCGCACCGAGGTCGACGCGCAGCTCGGGCCCGTCGTGACGATCGGGGCGCGGCACGGCCTGCCGACGCCCGTCACGGCCGCCATCGTGGGGCGCATCCACGCCATCGAGGAGGGCCGCCGCCCGTTGGCGCTCGCCAACCTCGACGGGCTCGGCGCGCCGTGACGGTCGGCCTCGCGGCCGCCCGCCCATGCCGTGGCCGCCCGCCGTTCCCTGGCCCGCCCCGTCAGAGGCTCTTGGCGCCGCCGGTGCCCGGGAAGGCCGGGAGCAGCCGAGGCGCGGGCCGGGCCGGCGCGTCGCGACAGGGCCGGGCCGGCCGGGCCGAAGCCAGGCGGATCCACCGGATCCAGTCCGGCGACACCGGCACCGGAACGGCTTCCGGCTTGTCGAGATCGGAGCAGGCCATCGAATGTTGTTCCGAGATGCGCTAGCCTGAACTCATGCCGTCTCATCGGACTGGTGCCAGGATGAACCCCGCATTCGTCCGCGTTCCATCTCGGGTGAGTCTTCCACGACACAGTGCGGACGGACCGCTCGACAGTGACGGGGCGGGGAGTTTCAGGATGCGATCCATCGACGCGCGAACATTCGTCAGGCCGGCCTGCGTCGCGCGCGCCGTGCTGGCCGCTGCCGCGCTCGCGGCGGTCCCGTCCCTCGGGCAGGCCGCCGACGCGGCGTGCCGGCTGTCGCGGTCCGATTGCGCGATCCTCTACCACGCCATGACCGAGGAGGCCTATGCGGCCGCCGAGGACGAGCGCCACTTCCGCCCCGGCGGCCTGTCCCGCGACGAGCGCAGCGCCGCGCTGATGCGGCGCCACCTCGACCGGATCGACGAGCGCAGCTTCCTGCTGCCGGACCGCATCGCCGACGAATGGATGCGCATCGAGGCCTGCGGCGGGCCTACCTGCCGCTAGAACGCCTTCGCCTTCGCGCGAATTCGCTCGCGCTCTCGCGTCGAGAGCAGTTTCATCGTCCGGGCGCGGCAAGCCGCCGGACGGGCCGGCAGCGCCGCGGCTGCCGTCCCTTTCCCGCGAGACTGCTTTAAGTGAGTGCGGGACGGGTTCCGCCGCCATAGACTTCCGCCATCGTCGGTTGGACCAACGGAGGCCGGCGCCCGAGAGAGGCCCGCGCTCTCCCGTCCGGGGGATCGAAGCGTGCATCCAGGTCGGCCTCCCCGTCGCAATCGCCTGCTCGCGGCCCTCGCGCCCGACGATTACGCCCTGCTCGAGCCGATGCTGGAGCGCGTGCCCCTGAGGTTCCAGTCGCTGTTGATCCCGGCGAACGAGCCGATCCGCGACGTCGTCTTCCCCGAAAGCGGCGTCGTCTCGACCATCGTCGACAGCGAGGAGGGCCGCATCGAGATCGGGCTCATCGGCCGGGAGGGGCTCGTCGGCCTCCCCGTCGTGCTCGGCACCGACCGCATCCCCTGCACGTTCCTGGTCCAGGGCGCCGGCGAAGGCCTGAGCATCGCCGCCCGCGACCTCCGGGCCGCGCTGGCGCAGCGGCCGTCGATCTTCAGGCCGCTGGGGCTCTACACCCAGGCGCTGATGGTCCAGATCGCCCAGACCGCCTATGTCAACGCCCTGTTCGACATCGAGGCCCGGCTCGCCCGCTGGCTCCTGATGATGCAGGATCGCATGGGCGGCCAGGACCTGTACCTGACCCACGAGTTCCTGTCCGCCATGCTGGGCGTCCGCCGCCCCGGCGTGACCGTCGCCAGCCATGTCCTGGAAGGGACGGGGGCGATCCGCAACAAGCGCGGCCACATCGAAATCCGGGACCGCGACAAGCTGCTGGACCTCGCGGGGGACGGCTACGGCAGCGCGGAGCGTGAATACGAGCGCCTGATGGCCGAGGCCTGATGCGCGCCTGGGCGGTGCCGGGTCCGACCGCGCGACCGCGGCCCTCGCGGGCCGCCGCGGATCAACGGCCCCAGAGCAGCCAGGCCAGCGCACCGAGGGCCCCGAGGTTGAGCCCGACGACAGTCCAAACCAGGGACATCCGCCACCTCCTGTCCTGCACGATGGCCGGAGCGCTTTCGCCAGCGGCGACCTCGCTCCAGCCTGGAACCGGGAGCAGTGTCATCGACTTGGAACCGCCGAGGCGACCCCAGGAAACCCATATTGCTGTAAGGCAGGCTCGACCTCGGCGGCAATCACAAAAGTTGCTTTTGGTTGACGGAGGGCCAAAGATAACTGGTTTACGCAATCTGACATCGCGCACAGACCCGGTCACATCCCCCAAGGACCTGTCGCGCTGTCGTCGAACCGGCGCTTCGTCTTCAGCTTGGAACAGGCTCGCGTGCGGTAGCCGGTGTCGGCTGTCCCGGCATCGGCTCGGCCGTCGCAAGCCGACGGGACCGCGCTCGACGCGGAGCTGAAGCGCATGCGCCGAAGGTGAAGGCGCTTCAAGGCAGCATGGCGGACAGCAGGCCGACCAGTTCGGCCTGGCGCGCCGTGCCGGTCTTGTCGAAGATGGCCCGCAGGTGGACCCTTGCGGTTATGTAGGAGATGCTCAAGGTGCGGGCCGTCTCCGGCAGGGTCAGCCGGCCGTCGCCGATGACCCGGCACAGCTGGGTTTCAGCCGGCGTCAGGTCGAAGAGACCTTCGAGCACGCGGGCATCCACCGGCCCGCGCGCCGCCACCGGGGCGAGCAGCAGCACCGATGCGGCCCCGACGAAGACGTCGAAGGCGGAGCGGCGCACCGGGATGAGGTGGGCGATCACCGCGGCCGCGCCTTCCGTCGATCGCACCGGGACCGATCGCGTGCCGCTGTCGGCCCGCCGGTCGGCCAGCCCGATGCGCGTCCGGCGCTCGACCGCGACCGCCGGCATCAGGGCCTCGAACAGGGCGTTGGCGGCGAGCGGACGGCCGTTCGCCCCCAGCACGGCGGCCGGCAGCCCGACGACCTCGGGCGCGTCGGCGGCGGCGCGGGCGCGGTCGAGGCCGATGCGGGCCGAGAACAGGATGGAACGGGCGAGGTGCGGCCTCAGCGCATTGGCGTGGCGCAGCATGGCGGCCGGGATGGCGCCGGCCTGGAACGGCTTCTGCACCGTGACGGCGAAGGTGTCGCCGGTGGGGCGCGCGTGCGCGGCCCGACCGCAACGATCCATGGGACAGAGACTGCGGATGCCTGTCGACTCCCGGTGGGAACCGCGCAGGGCTCCGGACTCGGGTCGCCAGGGTCGATGTCCTGGTCCGCGGGGTCGGCTCAGGCCGGGCCGTAGCCCACGATGGCCTTGGTCTCGAGATATTCCTCCAGGCCCGCCACGCCGAATTCGCGGCCGTTCCCCGAGCGCTTGTAGCCCCCGAAGGCCGCCTCGCCGTCCCAGACCGGGTTGTTGATGAGGACCTGGCCGGCCCTGATGCCGGCGGCGAAGCGCCGGGCGCGGCCGAGGTCGCCCGACTGCACGTGGGCGCCGAGCCCGTAGACGGTGTCGTTGGCGAGCCGCAGCGCTTCCGCGTCGTCGCGGTAGGGCATGATCGACAGCACCGGGCCGAAGATCTCCTCGCGGGCGATCCGCATCCCCGGCGTCACATCCGAGAAGATCGTCGGCCTGGCGAAGAAGCCACGCTCGAGCGGCGCCGGCCGGCCGAGCCCGCCCGCCACCAGCGTCGCGCCGTCCGCGATGCCGGCCGCGATCATCTCCTGCACGCGCCGGTACTGCGCGCCGTTGGCGATCGGCCCCATGGTGGTGGCCTCGTGGCGCGGGTCGCCGACCCGGATCGCCGCGCAGGCCTCGGCCGCCAGGGCCTCGACCTCGGCGAGCCGCCCGGCGGGCACGAGCATGCGGGTCGGCGCGCTGCAGGACTGGCCGACGTTGCGGAACGCCGCCAGCACGCCCGGCCCGATGCATCGCGCGAGGTCGGCGTCGTCGAGGATGACGTTGGGCGACTTGCCGCCGAGCTCCTGCACGACCCGCTTGACGGTCGGCGCCGCCGCCTGCGCGACCAGCACCCCCGCCCGGGTCGACCCCGTGATGGACACCATGTCGACGCCCGGATGGGCCGACAGCGCCGCCCCGACGGTCTCGCCGGTGCCGTTGACGAGGTTGAAGACGCCGGGCGGCACGCCGGCGTCGTGCATGAGTTCGGCGAACAGCAGGGCGCTGAACGGCGACAGCTCGCTCGGCTTCAGCACGATCGTGCAGCCCGCCGCGAGCGCCGGCGCCACCTTGGCGGTGATCTGGTAGAGCGGCCAGTTCCAGGGCGTGATGAGGCCGCAGACGCCGATCGGCTCCTTCACGGTGGCGGTGGTGCCGCGGTGGCTCACGAAGGCGTAGCGCGCCAGCACGTCGATCGCCACCCGGACATGCGCGAGCGCGAAGGGGACCTGGGCGGCGACGGCGAAGCCGACCGCGGCCCCCATCTCCCCCACCAGCGCGTCGGCGAAGCGCCGGCTCCTGCCCTCGAGCAGGTCGGCGATGCGCCCGAGCAGCGCCGACCGTTCGGCGACGGAGGTGCGCGAGAAGGCCGGGAAGGCCCGGGCCGCCGCCGCCACGGCGCGGTCGACGTCGTCCGGGCCGCCCGCCGCCACATGTCCGGCGACCGCCTCGGTGCTGGGATCGATTACGGCGATCAGCTCCGACGTCGACGGCCGCCGCCAGTCGCCGTCGATGTAGAACCGGTCCGACGTCGGGATGTCCATGGTTTCGCCTGTTCTCGAGGTCGCGCCTGCGCCCCGGCCTGTTCCGAAGGCGGCCGAGTGCCTCGGCCGGCGAGGGTCAGCCGAGCGCCTGGCTGGCGAGGCCGTAGATGCGGGCCGGGCCCGGTTCGCCCGCCGGGCCCCGGGTCATCTGCACGCTGTGGTTCACGGAGGCGAGGCCGCTCCCGGCGAGCGCATCCACGAAGCGCCCCTCCGTCACGGTCGCGTCGACCCGCACGAAGGTCCCGTGATGGGCCTGCAGGTGGGGGCCGACGAGCGCGACGGCGTCGGCTTCGTCCCGGCACACGATCGGCCCGACGACGTGGCCGTGCCCGAACCCGCGGCACACCGCATAGCCGCAAACCTCGCCGTCCCGCTCCAGCACGGAGGTTTCGCCCTCGGCCAGCAGGCGCGCCAGCAGCGCGGCCCGGTCGCCGCCGCTCGCCTGGCCGTCGAGGGCCAGGATCGCCGGCCGGTCGCCGGGCCCGGCCGGCCGGACGGTGGGCGACGGTGGTATCGCTCCCGCCGACGCCACGCCCTGGTGCTGCGCCACGGCCCCCGTCACCCGGAAGCCGAGGACCTCGTAGAGCGGTCGGCCGGCCACGGTGGCGGTGAGGCGCAGGGTCCGGTCGCCGGCGGCGGCGATGAGCCGGGTCATGACGCCGCGGCCGATCCCGCGGCCCTGCAGGCCGGCCGTGACGATGACCATGCCGACCGTGGCGAGACCCTCGCCATAGGGCCACCACATGCCGGCGGCGACGACCGCGCCGCCCGCTTCGGTCCCGACGAAGCCCTGCCCGATGCTTTCGAACAGCCGCAGGTCGTCCGGCCGGTGCGGCCAGCGCATCTCGGCCGACAGGGCGTGGACCGCCGCGACGTCGTCCGGCGCCAGGGCCCGAAATGTCACGCCATCCGTCATCCGTGCCTCCGTGGCCGTCCGCCTCCCGACCAGTCCTACCGGCCGCGCCGGCGCGCCGGGTGCGGCTTTGCGGCCCGTCCGCCGCGGCGCCGCGCCTTTCGGCGGCGGGAGACGGCAGGATCTGCTGCGGCGCGGCCCGCCGCCGCCCTCACGCGACCGCGGCGGCGAAGCGGAGCAGCATGGCGCGGCACGCGTCGAGGTCCGACAGCGCGATGGATTCGTCCGGCCGGTGCGCTTCGGTGATGTCGCCGGGGCCGCACACGATGGCGGGCACGCCGGCGGCCTGGAACAGGCCGGCCTCGGTCCCGTAGCTGACGGCGCCGAGCACCTCCCGGCCCGACACGGCCGCGACGAGGCGGCAAAGCTCCGAGTCCGCCGGGAGGTCGAGGGCGGGATAGGCCGACAGGACCTCGCAGGTGGCGGCGTAGCTGCGCCCGGCCGCCCCGTGCGGCGCCAGGATGCGCCGGACCTCCGCCGCCACCTCCTCGACAACCGCCAGGGGCTCGACGCCGGGCACGGCCCGCACCTCCCAATCGACGCGGCAGGCGTCCGGCACCGTGTTGACGGAGGTGCCGCCCCCGATGATGCCGACCTGGAGCGTGGTGGCGCGCGGCAGGAAGGCGTCGTGGAACGGCCCCTCCGCGGCGAACCTGTCGTGCCGGGCGCGGATGGCGAGGACGACCTCGGCCGCCGCATGGATGGCGTTGTCGGCGAGGTCCGGCCGCGACGAATGGCCGGACCGGCCCGTCACGACGACGCGGCCGGCGGCCTTGCCCTTGTGGCGCAGCACGGGACGCAGCCCCGAGGGCTCGCCGACGAGGCAGCCGAGCGGCGGGGCGCAGAGTTCGGGCAGGCGGGCGATCATGTGGCGGACGCCCACGCAGCCGACCTCCTCGTCGTAGGACAGCGCGAGATGGAGGGGGCGGGACAGGGTCGGCGGCAGGTCCGCCACGGCCGACAGCGCACAGGCCACGAAGCCCTTCATGTCCGTGGTGCCGCGCCCGACGAGGCGGTCGCCGACGCGCCTCAACCGGAACGGATCGCCGGTCCAGCCGTCCTGCGCCACGGGCACGACGTCGAGATGGGCCGACAGGATGTAGCCCGGCACGTCCCGCGGCCCGAAGGTCGCGAAGAGGTTGCTCCGGTCGCCCTCGGGGCCGGGGATCTCGGTCACGGCGGCGCCGAGGGCGGCGAGGTGGTCCCGGACATAGGCCACGATATCGCGGTTCGGCGTGCGGCAGACCGAGGGGAAGCCGACCAGCCTGTCGAGGATGTCCGTCATGGTCTGCATGGGTCCGCTCCCGTCGGGCGCCGCGGCGCCGATGCCGCGCGCGATGTGGTGGATGCCGTCATCCGAGCGCCTGGCTGGCCAGGCCGTAGGTGGTCGGCGCCGCCCCGGGCCGGCCGGGACGCAGCCAGGGCCGGCCGCGCGACATGGTCTCGACCGTGTCGTGGAGGGGGAGGCCGCAGCGCGACAGGAAGGCCGGAAAGTCGCCCTCCGCCTGCCGTGTGTCGAGCCGCAGGAAGCCGCCGTCCGGCAGCGCCATGAGGGGCCGGGTCACCGCGACGGCTTCCGCGTCGCCGGACGCCACCACGGGCCCGATGACGGCGCCGCGGCCGAAGGGCCGGCGCAGCGCGAAGGCCTCGACGCGCCCGTCCCGCACGAGGACCCGGCCCTGCGACAGGGCGAGCAGCCGGCGCAGCACGGCCGGGCGCGCCGCCCCGAAGGCGGCGGCGTCGAGCGCCACCAGGGCGGGGAGGTCCGCCGGCTCCGCGTCGCGCGACAGCGTCCCTTGGGGCATCGCTCCCGCCGGCAGCGTCCCTGACGCCAGCCCCCCGTCGCCGGGTGCCGGACCCACCTCGCCCTGGTGCTGGAAGACGGGGCGCTCCGCCCTGAACCCGAGGCCGTGGTAGAGGCGGGTCGCGGCCCGGGTCGCGTTGAGGCCGATCGGCCGGTCGCCGGCCGCGGCCAGCACCGCCCCCGTCAGCCAGGCGCCGGCGCCCCGCGCCTGCAGGCGCGGCGACGTGATGACCATGCCGACCGTCGCGAAGGCTTCGGCCTGGGGGAACCACATGGCCGACCCGAGCACCCGGCCGATCTCGTCCAGCGCCGCCACGCCCTGGCCGAGGTCGATCAGGAGGCGCCAGTCGTCGGCGCGGTGCGGCCAGCCGACCCCGACCGACAGCGCGTGCAGGGCCTCGACGTCGACCCCGGCGATGTCCACGGCGGTCAGTTCGAAGGGGTCGAGTCGCATGGGTCCGGCGCTCCTGATCGGCCGTGCACGACCGTCACGGCAGGGAACACGCTCGCGCGCGGCAGAAACGGCCGAAAACGGCCCCCGCCCCGCCACGATGCCCCGAAGACGCCCGGCGCTCGGCGTCACGGGACCTCACAGCTGGAACAAGCTCTTCAGCGGCAGGGTCGTGCGGGCGATGGGGGTCTTGAGCACCACGAAGCTGAAATACTTGTCGATGCCGATGTCGAGGTCGATCAGCCGCTCCATCATGGCCTGGTATTCGACGATGCTGCCGGTCACGAACTTCACGAGGTAATCGTAGCCGCCGGAGATAAGGTTGCACTCCATCGTCGCCTCCTCGCGCTCGATGGCGGCGAGGAAGCGGGAGAAGTCCACCTGCCGGTGGTTCTTCAGCGTGAACTCGGTGAAGATCGTGCAGACCTGGCCGAGCCGGTCGGTGTTGATCCGGGCCGCGTAGCCGTCGATGTAGCCGGACGACTGCAGCTTCTTCACCCGGATGAGGCAGGGGCTCGGCGACAGGTTGACCAGGGTGGCGAGCTCGACGTTGGTGATGCGGCCGTTCTTCTGCAGCTCGGACAGGATGTTGATGTCGATGCGATCGAGCTTCATGGGCGGTCCGATGCTGGAAGCCGGACTCCGTCGTGCCCCGGGGTCCGAGCGCCAGTCTACGACACTTCGCCCCGGCGCGCCTTCGCCTTCGGGCGCTCCGCTCCAGCTCCCCATCGGGCGCGGGGCGGCGGGGACGGCCGCATAAAACGCCGTCCGGGCCGCACAATGCCGGAGGTTCTGCCGCGCCGGCCGCGCCGCACGGCGCCGACCCGCCCGCCCACGGGCCTATAAGGGCGGGCCGGACGGCACGCCCGATCGTTCCGCGCCGCGCCTGCCGGGCAGCCGGAGATCCCCATGCCAGCGCCGCTCCTCGCCATCGAAACGACGCCGACCCTGCCGAAGGCCGCCGACGTCGTCGTGATCGGCGGCGGCGTGGTCGGCGCCTTCGCGGCCTACTACCTGGCGCGGCGGGGCGTCGACGTCGCCCTGCTCGAGAAGGGTCGGATCGGCGCCGAGCAGTCCAGCCGCAACTGGGGCTGGTGCCGCCAGCAGAACCGCGACGCCCGCACCCTGTCGCTCGCGTCCCACAGCCTGGACCTGTGGGGCCGGCTGTCGGCCGAACTCGGCGAAGAATCGGGTTTCCGCCGCTGCGGCCTCCTCTACCTCAGCGAGGACGAGGCCGAGATCGCCCGTTGGGCGGCCTGGCGCGAGGTCGCCGCGCAGGCCGGCGTCACCACCCACATCCTCGACCGGCACGAGGCCGCGGCGCGCGGGGCCGGCACCACGCGGGCCTGGAAGGGGGGCGTCTTCTCGCCCTCCGACGGCATCGGCGATCCCGCGCGGGCCGCGCCCGTGGTGGCCCGCGGCGTGTTGGCGGCGGGGGGCAGCGTGCACCAGATGTGCGCGGCCCGCGGCATCGAGACGGAGGCCGGCCGGGTCAGCGCGGTCGTGACCGAGCGGGGCACGATCCGCACCCGCACGGCCGTGATGGCGGGCGGCGCCTGGGCCTCGTCCTTCTGCCGGCAGCTGGGGATCCGCTTTCCCCAATCGTCCGTGCGCCAGTCCATCCTGGCCATCCGGGACGCCGTCGCGGGCCTGCCGGACGCCCTGCACACGCCCGGCGTGTCGATCACGCGCCGCGGCGAGGGCGAGGGCCACACGCTGGCGATCAGCGGGCGGGGCAGCGTCGACGTCACGCCCCAGCACATCCTGTTCTCCCGCGAGTTCGCGCCCATGCTGGCCCGGCGCTGGCGCCTGCTCCGGCCCGGCGGGGCCGAAGGCCTGCGCTGGAGCCACGGAACGCTCCGGCGCTGGCGCCTCGACGCGCCGACCCCGATGGAGCGGCATCGCATCCTCGACCCGCGGCCCGACCCGCGCCTGATCTCCGAAACCCACCGCCGGGCCGTCGCCCTGTTGCCGGCGCTGCGCGGCACGACGGTGGCGGCGGCCTGGGCCGGCTACATCGATTCGACGCCGGACGGCGTGCCCGCCATCGGCGAGGTCACGGGCCTGCCCGGGTTCCTGCTGGCGGCGGGGTTCAGCGGCCAGGGGTTCGGGACCGGGCCGGGGTCGGGGCACCTCGTCGCCGATCTCGTCACGGGCGCGACCCCGACGGTGGACCCGCGCCCCTATCACCCGGACCGGTTCGCCGTCTCGGCCTGGGGCAAGGTCGCGGAATTCTGAACCCGGCCCGGCTTCAAAGCCTGGGTGGCGCGGTGGATTTCGGCCAGAAAGGTTTCGGCCAGGCGCGACAGCGGGCGCGCTTCGGACCAGAGCACGTGGGACACGGCGGGCGTTTCGGGCCGGAAGGGACGGACCGCCAGCCGGTGGCTGCCGCCTTGGACGGGCGAGAAGGGGTCGACGACGGCGGCCCCGGCGCCCGCGCCGGCCAGCACGCAGGCGGTGTTGCAGTAACGGACCTCGATCGCCGACCGGAAGGGCGTGCCGGTCGCCGCGAAGCTCGCCCTCACGGCCTCGCCGAGGCGCGTCCCGCGCTCCAGCGCGATGAAGGGATGGCCGGCGAGATCGGGCGGCGATACGGCCGGCAGGGCGGCCAGGGCATGGTCGGGCGGCATCACGCAGACCATCTCGCCCCGCGCCATCACCGTGGAGGCGATGCCCGGGTGGTGATCGAACCCCAGGGCGAAGCCCAGCTCCGCCACGCCGCTCGCCACGCTCTCGATGACGCCCTCGTAGCGGCGCACGTCGAAGAACACCTGCACGCCGGGCCGCGCCGCGACGAAGCGGCCCAGCGCCGGCGGGATGACGCTGTAGCCGAGCGGCGGCGTCGACACGAGGCGCAGGTGCCCCGAGCGGCCGTCCCGCAGGTCCCGCACCCTCGCTTCGAGGCGGCCGTGCAGGGCGAAGATCGTTTCCGCCTCGGCCTGCAGGTCCAGGGCCTCGGCCGTCGGGAACAGGCGGTTGTTGCTGCGCAGGAACAGCGCGAAGCCGGCCCGGGCCTCCATCGCCTTCAGGGCGTTGCTCACCGCCGGCTGCGACATGCCCAGCTCCCGCGCCGCCGCGACGGTGGTGGAGCACAGGATCAGGGCGCGGAGAATCTCCAGCTGTCTCAGCGTCATCGATCATTCCGGTGAATAGCGATCGCGGAATCAGCATAGCACGATGGATTGCCCGAGACCTCCCGGCATGCAATTTTCATGCGAGACCGGCGGCGAGAGCCGGCCCCGGGCATGTCGAAGCCGACCTTCGATACCTGCCTGTGAACAGGCGCGCGTTCGAAAGCTGGCGCGTGTCGGCACCGGCCCGACACACGCCGAAGCCCCGAGGTGCATGATGAGCCGAGTGCTGCGGATCGCCGCCGCCCAGATGGGCCCCACGCAGAAGGCGGACAGCCGGGCGGCGACGCTCGCCCGCATGATCGCGCTCCTCGAGGAGGCGGCGTCCCGCGGCGCCACGCTGGCGGTGTTCCCGGAACTCGCCTTCACGACCTTCTTCCCGCGATGGCTGATCGACGGCGCGGCGCTCGACGCCCATTTCGAGCGTGGCATGCCGAACCCGGAGGTCCAGCCGCTGTTCGACCGGGCCGCGGCGCTCGGCATCGGCTTCCACGTCGGCTATGCGGAGCTCACCCCCGAGGGGCGGCGCTTCAACACCGCCATCACGGTCGAGGCCGACGGGCGCATCCTCGGCCGCTACCGCAAGGTCCACCTCCCCGGCTCGGTGGAGCCGCGCGAGGGCGCGCGCTTCCAGCAGCTCGAGAAGCGCTATTTCGACTACGGCGACGCCGGCTTCCCGGCCTTCCGCGCCGGGCCGGCCTGGCACGGTGCCATCACCGGCATGATGATCTGCAACGATCGGCGCTGGCCGGAATCGTGGCGCATGCTGGGGCTGCAGGGCGTCGAACTGGTGCTGGTCGGCTATAATTCGGCCGCCTACGACCCCAACGGCGGCACCACGGAGGATGCCGGGCTGCGCACCTTCCATTCCAGGCTCGTCGCCCAGGCCAATGCCTACATGAACGCCACCTGGGCGGTCGCCGTGGCCAAGGCGGGCGAGGAGGACGGTTCGGGCCTGATCGGAGGCTCCTGCATCGTCGACCCCAACGGGCTCGTCGTCGCCGAGGCCACGACGCTCGGCGACGAGGTGGTGGTGGCGGATTGCGACCTCGACCTGTGCCGTCAGGGCAAGGACAAGATGTTCAACTTCGCGGCCCACCGCCGGCCGGAGCACTATGGCGCCATCACGGAGCGGGCCGGCGTGGTCGAGCCCGTGCCCGCCACGCTCATCTGACCCACCGCGGCGCCCGCCGGGAGATTGCCGATGATGCTCGCTCGCCTCGCTGCCGTCGCCGCGGCCGCCCTCGTCACCTCAGGCCTTGCCTCCTCAGGCCTCGTCGCTTCAGGTCTTGCCGCCTCCGCCGCCGAGGTGCCGGACGCCGTCCGGCAGGCGGGGACGCTCCACGCCAGCGTCAACGCCATCTACCCGCCGATGGAATACAAGGATGCCGCGACGGGGCGGCTGACGGGGCTCGACATCGACCTCGGCGAGGCGCTGGCGAAGCGGCTCGGCCTCACGGTGGCCTGGTCGGACAGCGCCTTCGAGCAGCTCATCCCCTCGCTGAAGACCGGCCGCGCCGACCTCCTGATCAGCGGCCTCACCGACACGCCGGCCCGCCGCGACACGATGGACTTCGTCGACTACCTCAGGACCGGCCCGCAGTTCTACGCGCTCGCCGCCAGCCCCGCCAAGGCCGCCGAGGACCTCTGCGGCCTGAAGGTCGGCACCAGCCGCTCCACCTCCTTCCCGGCCGAGATCGCGGCCTGGAGCCAGGCGCATTGCGTGGCGGCCGGCAAGCCCGCCATCGTGGTCGTGCCGGCCGAGAGCACGGTGGATGCCCGGGCGCAGCTGAAGCAGGGCCGCATCGACGCCGCCGTGCAGGGCAGCGAGACCGTCCCTTACGCCATGAGCCTCGAGCCCGGCGCCTTCCGGGCGCTCGGCGCGCCCTTCGCGACGGGCGCCCAGGGCATCGCCTTCCGCAAGGACGAGGCGGCGCTGCGCGATGCGGTCGCCGACGCCCTGCGCGGCCTCATGGCGGACGGCACCTACGGGACGATCGTCGCCAGATACGGGCTCGGCGGCAATGCCGTCGGCTCCGTCGCCGTCAACGGCGCCCATCCGTGACGACGGGGGCGCCCGTCCCCCTGGCGGCCGGTTTCGGCGACCTGTCGGAGCTGAGGACGGCCCGGCGGGCCCATGGGGGCCGCTGGCTGGCCGCCGCCCTGATCCTCGCCGTGCTGGCCCTGCTGGTCCGGGCCTTCGCGCGCGGCCAGATCGAGTGGGACTACGTGGGGCGCTTCCTCACCGTGCCGGTGATCCTCGACGGCATCGTCGCCACGGTGGTGATGGCGGTCTGCGCCATGGCGCTCGGCATCGTCCTCGGGGTCGCGGTGGCGATCATGCGGCTCACGCCGAACCCGGTGCTGCGCGCCGTCGCGGCCGGCTACACGTGGCTGTTCCGCGGCACGCCGGTGATCCTCCAGCTGCTGCTGTGGTTCAACCTCGCCCTAGTGTTCCCGGTGATCGGCATCCCGGGCCTGTGGTCGGGGCGGGCCGTCGACCTCATGACGCCCTTCTTCGCCGCCCTGCTGGGGCTCGGCATCAACCAGGGCGCCTACACGTCCGAGGTGGTGCGGGCGGGGCTGCTCTCGGTCGACCAGGGCCAGTACGAGGCGGCCCAGACGATCGGCATGGGCCGGATGACGGCGCTGCGGCGCATCATCCTGCCCCAGGCCATGCGGGTCATCATCCCGCCGCTCGGCAACGAGTTCATCGGCATGGTGAAGACGACGTCGCTGGCCAGCGTCATTCAATATCCCGAGGTGCTGCACAACGCCGAGAACATCTACTACGCCAACAGCCGCGTCATCGAGCTGCTGATCGTCGCCGGGATCTGGTACCTCGCGGTCGTGTCGGTGCTGACGCCGCTGCAGATGCTGCTCGAGCGCCGCTTCGCCCGCGGCGTGGCAGGGGGTCGACGGTGAACCCGGTCCCGGCCCGGCCGCTCGTCGCCATGCGCGATGTCGCGGTCGCGTTCGGCCCGTTCCAGGCGCTCCGCGGCGTGTCGCTCGACGTCGAGGCCGGGCAGGTCCTGTGCTTCGTCGGCGCCTCGGGCTCGGGCAAGACCACCCTGCTGCGCACCGTCAACCAGCTCGTGCCGGTGGACCGCGGCGCCATCTACCTCGACGGCGAGCTCCAGGGCCGCCGCCGCGTCGGCGACAGGCTGCATGCGCTGGGCGAGGGCGAGATCGCCCGCCAGCGCATGAACACCGGCATGGTGTTCCAGCGCTTCAACCTCTTCGCCCACATGACGGCGCTGCAGAACGTCACGGAAGGGCCCGTGCAGGTGCAGCGCCGCCGGCCCGCCGAGGCCCGCGCCGAGGCCCTGGACCTGCTGGCCCGCGTCGGCCTCGCCGACAAGGCCGGCAACTACCCGGCCCAGCTGTCGGGCGGGCAGCAGCAGCGCGTCGCCATCGCCCGGGCGCTCGCCATGAAGCCCAAGCTGATGCTCTTCGACGAGCCCACCTCGGCGCTGGACCCCGAACGCGTCGGCGAGGTCCTGGCCGTGATGAAGCGACTGGCCCGCAGCGGCATGACCATGATGGTGGTGACGCACGAGCTCGGCTTCGCCCGCGAGGTGGCGGACCGGGTCGTCTACATGGACGCCGGCGCCATCGTCGAATCGGGGTCGCCCGCCGAGGTGCTGGGCGCCCCCAGGGAGGCGCGCACGCGCGCCTTCCTGTCCGCCGTGATCGCCTGACCGACCTGCCCGAAGGACACCCGCATGAAACGCCTCCTCGCCATCGCCGTCCTCGGGCTGTCGCCCGGCCTCGCCCTGGCGGCGCCGGACCTGCCCGCGTCCCTGAAGGCCAGCGGCGTCCTCAAAGTGGCGGTGACGCCGAACTACCCGCCGATGGAGTTCCGCGACCCCGCCACCAATGCCCTGACGGGCTTCGACGTCGGCCTCGCCGAGGCGCTGGCCGCCAAGCTCGGCGTCAAGCTCGCCTGGCAGGAGACGGGTTTCGAGGCCATGATGCCGGCCCTGCAGACCGGCCGCGTCGACGCCATCATCTCGGGCATGAGCGACCTCGCCTCGCGCCACGAGGCGTCGAGCTTCGTCGACTACCTGCGCTCCGGCCCGCAGTTCTTCGTGCAGCAGGCCCGCGCCGACGAGTTCAAGGACATGGCGGCGCTCTGCGGCCACAAGGTCGGGACGAGCCGGCGCACCTCCTTCCCCGGCGAGGTCGCGGCCTGGAGCGCGGCGCATTGCGCCGACAAGCCCATCACGGTGGTGGGGACGGAAGGGTCGGGCGACGCCCGCACCCAGCTGAAGCAGGGGCGCATCGACGCCGCCGTGCAGGGCAACGAGACGCTGCCCTACGTCATGGGCCAGGAGCCCAAGGCCTATGCGCCGGTCGGCGCCGCCTTCGGCACGCAATATACCGGCATCGCGGTGTCGAAGGCGGATCCGGCGATGCGGGACGCGCTGGCGGCGGCCCTCGACGCCCTGATCGCGGACGGCAGCTACAAGGCGCTGCTCGACAAGTGGCAGCTGTCGGCCGACGGCGTGGAGAAGGCGACGATCGATGCCGGGCAGTGACGTGGAGGCGCGCCGCGCCGCGATCGACGCCATCCCGGTCCGCCCCGCCAGCGCGGCCGCGCCGGCCCTCGCCTTTCCCTGGCCCGAGCCCCACCGCGCCGCCATGTTCCTCAGCTTCGACGTCGACGCCGAGAGCGCCTGGACGGGCGGCAACCCCGCCCATGCCGACAGGCTGGTGACGATGAGCTACGGCGGCTACGAGGCCCGCGTCGGGACGCCCAAGCTGCTGGAGCTGCTCGACCGGCTCGGCCTGACCGCCACCTTCTTCATCACGGGCTGGACGGTCGACGCCTACCCCGCCATGGCGGAAAGCATCCTCGAGGCCGGACACGAGATCGGCCACCACGGCTACCACCACCTCCTGCCCGACCCCGGCAGCCCCTTCATCGTCGAGGAGGTCGAGCGCGGCCTCGACGCGCTGAAGCGCCGGCTCGGCGTCGTGCCGAAGGGCTATCGCGCGCCCTCGGGCGAGTTCTGCGAGGAGCTTCGCGCCCTGCTGGTCCGGCACGGGTTCCTCTACTCGAGCTCGTTCCGCGACGACGTGCGCCCCTACCGCCACGTGCTGGCCGACGGCGCGGCCGGCACGATCGAGCTGCCGGTGACGGCCTCCTACGACGATTGGGTGCTGGGCCTCTCGACCCGCGTCAGCCCGCGGCCCATCCTGTCCCGCGAGCAGGTCCTGTCCATCTGGACGGACGAACTCGACGAGATCCGCGACTGGGGCGCCATGGTGACCACCGTGCTGCACCCGCAATGCAGCGGCCGGCCGATGCGGATGCGCCTGCTGCGCGAGTTCCTGCTCTACGCCCAGGGCTGCGGCGACGTGTGGATCGCGACCGGGGCGGAGATCGCGGGCCGCTTCGCCCGGTTCGAGGCGAGCGGACCCCGATGAGCGCGCGCGCAGCCTCGCCGGGCCGCATCCTGGTCCTCAACCCCAACAGCTCCGAGGCCGTCACGGCCGCCATCGACGCCGCCGTGGAGCCCCTGCGCCAGCCCGGCGGCCCCGCCATCGCGGTCGACCGGCTGCGGTCCGGGCCGCCCGGCATCGCCACGCAGCGCGACGCCGACAGCGTCGTGGTGCCGCTCTGCGACCTCGTCGCGCGCGACCCCTCCGACGCCTTCGTGCTGGCCTGCTTCAGCGATCCCGGCCTCCACGCGGTGCGCGAGGCCGCGGGCGGCCGGCCCGTGATGGGCATCGCCGAATGGGGGCTGCTGCGCGCCCTGACGCTCGGGGACCAGTTCGGCATCGTGGCGCTGTCGCCGGCCTCGGTGCAGCGCCAGGCCCGCTATGTCCGCCAGATGGGGCTCGGCGCCCGCTACGCCGGGTCCTGGCCCATCGCCGCCACGGCCGAGGAGACGGCGGGCGAGGCGGTGCGGGACCGGCTGATCGCGGCGGCCCGCCACCTCGTCGCCGACCGGGGCGCCGGCGTCGTGGTGCTGGGCTGCGCCGGCATGGCGGGCCACCGCCGCGCCGTCGCGGACGCGATCGGCCGCCCCGTGGTCGAGCCCACGCAATGGGCGGTCGCGGCGGCGCTCGGCGCCCTGCGGCTGGCGGCGAGCTGACGGGCAGGGGGAGACGGACGCGATGCAGCACGGCCCGACCCTCTCCGGCGGCGCCCCCGCCCCCGCCTCCGGCACGGCGGCGGTCTTCGGCTCGCACGTCCTCGCGCTCGTCGACGGCGTGCAGACGGTGCTGCGCGACCATTGGGTGCTGGTGGAGGGCGACCGCATCGCGGCCGTCACGCCCGGGCGCCCCGCCGGCGCCGACCGCGTGCTCGACAGGCCCGGGCGCTTCGTGCTGCCGGGGCTGATGAACCTGCACAACCATTGCTTCAGCGAAGCCGTGGCCCGCACCCACACGGAGGACGGCGCGGGGCGCCGGAACAACCAGAGCATCGTCTACACGGTGCTGCTGCCGCTGACGAAGCGCGGCATCGAGATCCTGTCGCGGGACGAGCGCATGGCGGTGGCGCGCCTGGGCATCCTGCAGCTGCTCAAGGGCGGCGCCGCCACCGTGATGGAGCCCTTCCGCAACGGCATTCCGGAGATGTTCGACGCCGCGCTGGAGATGGGCATCCGCTTCTACGGCGCCCCCTACCTGTTCTCGGGGGCCGCCCCGCAGGCGGACGCGACCGGCCGCGTCGACTACGGCACCGCGGACGGCGGCGAGGCGGACCTGCGCCGCTGGAACGACCTCCACGCCGCCTGGGAGGGGCGCGACCGGGGCCGCATCCGGCTCGCCATGAGCCCCCACGCCACCGACACCTGCGCGCCCGACCTGCTGCGCGCCGCGGCGGGGCGGGCGCGCGAGCTCGGCGCGCCGATCACCATCCACCTCGCGCAGAGCAAGGCGGAGGTGGCGACGATCGCGGCGCGGCACGGCGGGCGTACCCCGGCCGAATATCTCGACGGGCTCGGCCTGCTCGGGCCCGACCTCCTCGCCGCCCATTGCGTCGACTGTTCGGACGCCGACCTCGACCTCATGGCGGCGCGCGGCGCCTCCGTGCTGAACTGCCCGCGCGTCTTCGCCCGCGCCGGCACGGCCGCGGCCTTCGGCCGGTTCGCCGGCCGCGGCCTGCGCACGCTGGTCGGCACGGACGGCTACAACATGGACCTTCTCGGCGAACTCAACGCAGCCGCCACCGTGTCCAAGCTCGTGTCCGGCCGGGCCGAGGCGGCGAGCGCGCCCGAGCTGATCGGCGCCGTCACCCACGCGGCGGCGGCGGCGATCGCGCGCCCGGACCTCGGGGCGATCCGGCCCGGCGCCAAGGCCGACCTCACGGTCGTCGACCTGTCGGGCCCCCTCACCCAGCCGCTGCACGACCCGCGCCGCGCCCTGGTCTGGCTCGCCAACCGCGCCGACCTCGACGCCGTGATGGTGGACGGCCGGCTGCTGATCGCGGAAGGTCGCGCCACGATGGTCGACGAGGCCGCGGTGACGCGCGCCGGCGCCGCCGCCATCGCCAGGATCTGGGACCTGCCCGAAGCCCGGGCCGCCTTCGCGGGCTGACGCCAGGACCCCTGCGGCGTGCCTCCCCCTCCCTCATCCCCCTCCTCCACTCCCCTCCCCCGGCCGACCGCCCCACCCTTCGGACATGCCATGGACCGCACCATCTACCTCGACGGCGCCTTCGTGCCGGCCGCCGACGCCCGCGTCTCCGTCATGGACCGCGGCTTCCTCTTCGCCGACGGGATCTACGAGGTGTCGGCCGTGCTGGACGGCCGCCTCGTCGACAACGACGCCCACCTGGCGCGGCTCGACCGCTCGCTCGCCGCGATCGGCATCGCCAACCCGCACGCGCCGGAGGCCTGGGCGCGGCTGCAGGCGGAGCTCGTGCGGCGCAACGGCCTCGCGGAGGGCGTGGTCTACATCCAGGTGACGCGCGGCGCGGCGGAGCGCGACTTCGGCTACGGGCCGGACCTCGTCCCCACCGTGGTGATGTTCACGCAGCCCAAGACCATCGTCGGCGCGCCCGTCCAGGCCAGCGGCGCCAGGGTGGTGACGCGGCCAGACCTCCGCTGGGCGCGGCGCGACATCAAGTCGGTCGGGCTGCTGGCCCAGGTGATGGCGAAGCGCGAGGCCGCCGCGGCCGGTGCCGCCGAAGTCTTCATGGTCGAGGACGGGTTCATCACCGAGGGCGGGTCCTCCACGGTCTTCGTCGTCACGGCGGCAGGCGCGCTCGTCACGCGGCCGCTGTCCCACGCCGTCCTCCCCGGGATCACGCGCCTCGCCGTCATGCGCCTCGCCGCCGAGGCGGGCCTGGCGCTGGACGAGCGCGCCATCGCGGTCGACGAGGCGGTCGCGGCGCGGGAAGTGTTCTTCACCAGCGCGTCGAACTTCGTCGTGCCCGTGGTGGCGATCGACGGCAGCGACATCGGCGACGGGCGCCCCGGACCGCACGCCCGGCGGCTCATGGCGCTCTACGTCGCCCTCGCCCGGGCGGAAGCGGAGGATCGCGCCGGGCAGGCGCCCGGCTGACGGGGCCGCGCCGCGAGGCCGCCATGACCCGGCGCCGGACGCGTCCGGTCCGGCGCCTGGACGGATCACATTTCTACACATAGGTTAGGAGATCGCCGCGTCGGCTGAGAGGAAGAGGGGGCCCGCATGACCCAAGTGCTCGACCAGGAGTTGCCCCTCGAACTCAGGCTGAGCGGGCACCGTGTCCGGTTCAAGCGCGACGTGACGGGACGGGTCAAGGCGACGTGCCGGGCCTTCCCGCAGATGCTGGTGCGGGACGATCAGTTCGACGACGTGGTCCGCAAGGCCAGGAAACGCATCCGCCAGCTCATGGCCACCCGCATCGCCGAGCGCGTCTGACCGAAGCGCCGTCGTCGTCCGGACATCGGACCGCGGGGACGCCCCGCCCGCCTGCGGCCGCGGCGACGGCCGGCGTGGGTCAGGCCGCCGCCGACACGCGCCGGCTCGAAAACGCGGGTGGATTGACGGGATGCAGTCTCAGTCGAGGGTGAAACGTCCCGAGCAATGCACCCGACAATGTCGGGTGATGCTGGTGAGATCGTGCGCTCTGATGTGAGTGTAATCAAACTCAACCGACAAGGCGGCCGCTCTCGACCCGATCGGGCCGTAGATACGGGGATCGACTCGCCAGGTCGTCACGGTAGAGGAAGCGCGCCTTGAGCCCGGCTTATGGTGGGTTCGTTTTGGATGGTTCGCTTCGAAAAGTTCGTTTTGGGTGGTGGGCCTTGAGACCCAAGACGCACTAGAGCAGATCGCGATCAGGTCGAGTCACCTGATCGCGTGAAGATGCTCGCAAAAACATGGCACTAGAGCTGAAGTCGCGGGCCAAGGCGAGCGGCGACAGCTCTAGAGCGCTTTCGCCTTCGGCGAATTCGCTCCAACTTCGAATCCAGAGCAGTTCCATCGGCTTGGAGCCGCCAAGGCGACTCGAAGAAGCCGATACTGCTCTAGCGAGGCGGTCCGCCCAAGGTATACGCAAAGCGAACCGGGATTTCCGACTGGTTTCGACCCACGCCGGACATTGGTCTTACGGCAAACAAATTAGCTTAAGGCCCGTGTCACCGAGCGCAACTCGTCGAGGGCTGCCAGAGCATACGGCTCCAGCCCAATATCGTCCGCACCGTCGGCCTCAACCCACGAAGCGTAGCCTTGCTTAAACGCCAGGAGGCCCAACTCGGCCGCGACACGCGCGGCAAGTGCCGGCACGCCGCGGGTCGCGAGGGCGTCCGCCATCGCCGCCGCCAAGCCGACGCTCTTCAGCGCATCCCGCTCCTGCAATTCGGTGCTCGCCGCCACGGCGGCCTTGATGCGAGATCCGAGCTTGCGGCTCACTGGCCCCATCTCACGAGACGCGCGCCTTAGACCTTCGGCCACGGCGGCAAGCGGCGTGGCGTCCGGGGAGGCTGCGCTGATGCCCTCGGCGAGAAGCCGACTCAACGTCGCCTGCCCAGCCACCAGCAGCTCACGCTTGTCGGAGAAATGTCGGAAGAAGGTGCTCTTCGTAACGCTTGCTCGCTCGGCGATCTGGGCGACGGTCGTGGCGTCGTATCCGTGCTCGAAGAAGAGATCGACGGCGGCGACAACCAAGCGTTCGCGGGCTCCGGGCTCCCATCGGACCATCAGCTTCCCTTTGTGATGGGACTCTTGTGCCATCAGTTTGCATGTGCGACAGGACAAAGGTCGCATCACCGAGAGGGAATTATATGCGTGTTTTCGTTACCGGCGGAACAGGCACGATCGGCGGTCCCGTTGTCGCCGAACTCCTCCGACATGGCCACACCGTCCTGGCGCTGGCCCGCTCGAACCGCTCGGCGGATGTGTTGGAGCGCGCTGGTGCCGAGGTGCTCAGGGGCGGACTCGATGACCTGGACGTGCTGCGAGCTGGTGCAGCACAAGCCGACGGCGTCATCAGCCTCGCCTTCACGCCCAACTACGGCACCGCCGAGGGGCTCGCGGCTGCCATCGCGGAGGAGGGTGCCGCCATGGCGGTTCTGGGCGAAGCGCTGATCGGCAGCGACCGTCCAGTCGTCACCGTCTCCGGCACGCCCTGGGTGGCGGGACGCGCGTCCACCGAGGCAGACCCGCTACCGCTGCAAGGGCCAGTCGCCGGCCGGGCGCAGTCCGTCAACGCTCTTTTGGCCCTCGCCTCGCGTGGGGTCCGCGCCATCGCCGTGCGGATGCCGCGGACCGTTCACAACAAGGGCCAGGGGGGCTTCGCCGGCCTCCTAGCCGATCAGGCGCGGCAGAGCGGCCTCGTGGGCTACCCCGGCGATGGCCAGCAGCGATGGCCGGCCGTTCACGCCCTCGATGCGGCAAGCCTGTTCAGGATCGCGCTCGAGTCGGCACCGGCGGGCACGTCCTGGCACGCCGTCGCCGACGAGGGCGACGCGGTGCGCGACATCGCCGTCGTGATCGGCCGGCGCCTGGAACTGCCGGTCCAGGCCGTGCCCGACGAGACCTTTGGTCCCTTCGGGCCGATCTTCGCCATGGACCAACCTGCATCTAGCGCCCGTACCCGTGCAGCGCTGGGGTGGAAACCGGTGGGTCCGAGCCTTCTCCAGGACCTGGAGAACATTCAATGATTGCCTTCGCGATCGAGCAGCCGGACGACGATCGAGATCGGTAGCATCGTCCTGCGGCCTATAGCGCAGGACTGACCCCACACCGAGAAGGCAGCTTCGGGCCGAAACCGACCAAAATGCCGAGTTCGCTATGGGTATACCCAAAGCGGACCGTCGAGGTCCGAAGCGGGGTTGGCATGCGGCCCCTCACGGGTCCATCCGCACGTCCACGAAGGTCTCACGAACGCGATCCAGGACACCGATGTCGTCTGTCTCGACCTCGCACCACGAACTGTCGATGGCTCGCACGGTCACCCAGGACGTGTCCTGACCATTCTCGTGGGCTGTGAACTCGCCCAGATGACCTGCGCGACCCGACCGAGGAGATCGAGCAGCAGCGTCCCCGAGATCCGATCCGACGAGCTTGCGAGGTGTTCGAGACGCTCGGCCGCTTCGTCCCCGAGAGCCGTCACGACGCGTCCTTGGTGCCAGCGCGCCGAGTTCGATGAACAGCGCCGAGCCATGACCACGCCAGACATGCGAGACGGGCATGCCGATCGCGGCCGAGCGGTCATGTTCAAGCGGCTCGCTCATGCTGCCGATCAGCATCGAAGATCGAGTGGCCCGCAATCTCTTCCTCTCGCTTGCGATCTGCCAATGTCGCTGGCTTCACCAGTCCCAGGCGGAACGCGGAGGAGATTGACGCCGAACTGACTCAGACCTGCAGCGTCGCCAAGAAGCTTCCGCTCGTGGTTGCGACAGGGGGCATCGAATGGCGGCGGGTAGTCGGTACCGCGCTCGACATCAACGGCAGAGAGATCGAGCTTGCTGTGCATAGCGTCGACTCACGATTGCTCACGCGAGAAGCTAGCGCATGTGGCTGGGGTGCAGCAAGCAGCGTGCGGCGGCATCGGGAGTGGCCGCGCCCAACCAGCGGCAACCGAAGTGCCCGGTTCTGAAGTGCCCGGTTCTCTTGGGGGTATGCCCGGAGGACACCGACGCGGTCGGGCGGCGAGGCCCTGCCTAGCCAGTCGATCTGGCAAAAGATCAGACCTCTGCCCGGGGGTTTGCCCCTCTGACCCGTTTCGCCAGGCCCAGGCCGGCTGATGGTGGCCTGACGCGGGCGGCCTTCCGTGCCGTCACGCTCCGCTCGACGACCAATTTGACAACACTCTGTCAAATTGGCAGGATTGTGCGTCGCTTCCGAGAAGGACGACCCGCAGGCGCTCATCCGCCGACAATCGGAAGCGCGCCGGTGCCGCTGCGACCGGTCCAGGTGCCGAGGAGCGCTCGGCCGCCCCCACCCTTCGACACCACAGGAGCCCGACATGCCGATATTCATCGAGATGGACGCGAGCGTCACCCTCGCCCAGCAGCTCAAGGAGGACGGTGGCCCTGTCGTGCTGATCAACAGCTTCACGGTTCCCGACGCCGCGATGGACCAGACGCTGGCCGCCTGGGCCCGCGACGCGGCCGTGATGCAGCGCCAGCCCGGCTTCGTCTCGACCCAGCTGCATCGCGGCATCGCGGGGAGCGGACTTCTCCTCAACTACGCCGAGTGGGACTCGGTCGCCAGCTTCCGCGCCGCCTTCACCAACCCGGAGTTCCGGGCGCAACTCGCCGCCTATCCGGATGGCATCACGGTCAGCCCGCACCTGTTCCGCAAGGTCGCCGTGCCCGGCATCTGCGGGGGCTGAGCAGGCGGGGCAGCCCCCGGCCGGGATCGGGTCGGGTCCGAGGGCACGGCCGTCGACGGGCCGGCGGTGGGCGTCGTGCCTGGAGCAGCATCGGCTTTCTCCCGAGTCGCCTTGGCGACTCCAAGCCGATGGAACTGCTCTCCACTCGAGCGCTGGAGCGAATTCGCCGAAGGCGAAAGCGCTCCAGGTTTGAACGATTCTCCGCACCACCTCGTTGATCGCGGCAACTGGGATGGAAGGCACGGCAGGGATGGCGACCGGACATCCGGACCCGACGGGGTTCGGGCACGCCGTCCGCGCCCGCATCGCCGGCAGGTGCGCCCCCTGCCCCGTCCCCGTGTCGAACAGGGAGTCGTCATGTCCGTTTCACTCAAGCCGATCGCCGATCAGGTCATCGTCATCACGGGGGCGTCCTCCGGGATCGGCCTGGCGACGGCGCGCATGGCGGCGGCCCGGGGGGCAAAGCTCGTCCTGGCGGCGCGGAGCCGGGATGCGCTCGACACGCTGGCGCGGGAGATCATCGCGGGAGGGGGCCAGGCCCTCGTCGTGGTGGCGGACGTCGCCAAGCAGGACGACGTCGCCCGGATCGCCCAGGGCGCCATCGAACGGTTCGGGGGCTTCGACACCTGGGTCAACAACGCCGGGACCGGCATGTACGGGCGGATCGAAGGCATTCCGGTCGAGGAGATGAGGAAGCTGTTCGACGTCAATGTTTGGGGCGTCGTCCATGGCTCGCTCGAAGCGCTGAAGCATTTGAAGACGCGCGGCGGCGCCCTCATCAACCTCGGTTCGGTGGAGTCCCACCGCGCCATCGCCCTGCAGGGCGTCTATTCCGCGACGAAACACGCCGTCAAGGCGTTCACGGACGAGTTCCGGGCCGGGGTCGAAATGGACGGCGCGCCGGTGTCGGTGTCCCTCGTGAAACCGGCGGCGATCGACACGCCCTTCACGGTCAACGCCAAGAACTACCTCGACAGCGAGCCCCAGCACGTCCCTCCCGTCTATGCGGCCGAGACCGTGGCGGACGCGATCCTGCATTGCGCCACCGTGCCGACCCGGGACATCTTCGTCGGGAGCGGCGGCAAGATGATCGCCGAGGCCGAGCATTTCGCCCCGGGCCTGGTCGACAAGGGCATGGCCTTCGCCGTGGCACCGGCGACGCCGAGCGGCCACCCGCCGCTGCGGGCAGCCGACGAGAGCATCCTCGACCGGCCCTCCGAACGACTGGTCACGATGGGGAACTACCCCGGGCACACGCAGAAGGTGAGCCTCTACACCAAGGCGATGGAACATCCCGTGCTGGCGAGCGCCATCGTGGCCGGCCTGGGCCTCGCGGCCGGCACCCTGCTCAAGACCCTGCCGCACAGCCCGGCGACGATCACGGGTTCGGTCGACGCGACGATCGCCAAGGCGCTCCACATCCACCTCGAAGCCCGGCCGGGCCACGAGGAGGACGTGCAGGACCTCCTCGACGACATCCTGGCCTGCGTGGGACGCGAGCCGCGGACCGGACCCTGGTACGGCGTCCGCTACACGCGCACGACCTTCGGGATCTTCGAAGCCTTCCCCGATGACGCCGCCCGACAGGCCCACCTCGGCGGACGCGGCGCGGCGATCCTGATGGAGCGATCGAACGACCTGCTGGCGCGGCCGGCCCGCATCGACAAGCTCGACGTCCTGGTCAGCAAGGAACTGTTCGCGGGCCGGAGCGCGCGGGTGCGAGCCTGACCTCGGCCGGTCCGGTCTCGGCGACGGCGATCCTTCCGACGGGGGACGCCGCCAACCGACAAGCCTTCACGGAAACGTCGTCACGTCGGCCGACGCCGGCTCGAACCTCGCTGCCGTCCCACAGGCTGCGCCGGAACGCCCGCCATCACGTGAGGGCCCCCTGCGCTTCGAGGTCGCCCAGCACCCTTGCGGTCCGGTCGAGGACGATCTCCACCTCGGCGGCGCCGAACGGCAGGGGCGGCCTCACCTTGATGACATTGGCCGCCGGGCCCGAGACTCCGACGAGCACGCCTTGGGTCCGCAGGCCGTTGACGAGGCGCGCCGCGAGGGCCCCGGACGGCCTCCTCGACACCGCGTCCGTCACGATCTCCACGCCCATGTAGAGGCCGGCGGAGCGGACGTGGCCGATCACCGGGAAGCGCTCGGCGAGCCTCGCCATGCCGAGATGGAGCCGCCGGCCCGTGGAGGCCGCATTGTCCATCAGGTTCTCGTCGCGGATCACGTCGAGCACCGCGAGTCCCACCGCGGCCGAGACCGGGTTGCCGCCGAAGGTGTTGAAGTAGCGCGAGCGCGCGCCGAACTCGGCCAGGTGCTCGGGGCGCGCCAGCAGGGCCGCCACGGGGTGGCCGTCGCCCATCGGCTTGCCCAGCGTCACGAGGTCCGGCACCACGCCGTGCCGCTCGAAGCCCCACATGTGCGAACCCGTGCGGGCGAGGCCCGCCTGGACCTCGTCGGCGATGTAGAGCCCGCCGGCGGCCCGCACCGCCGCGATGGCGCCCGCCACGAAGCCCGGGGGATCGACGGCGACGCCGTCGCTGGCGAAGACGGTGTCGAACAGCAGGGCCGCCGGCCGCATCCCGGCCTCGGCGAGGCTGGCGATGGCCGCCTCGACGGCGCGCGTGAAGGCCGCCGCGGCACCCTCCGGGCCGTCGCGGTAGACGTCGGGCACCGGCACGGTGCGGACGTAGTCGCCCGGTTTCACGGCGGTGCCGAGCGAGGGCGACATCTCCGCCACCGTGGCGGTGACGCCGTGATAGGCGTTGGCGGTGACGATGAAGCCCGCGTGGCCCGTGACGCTGCGGGCCACCCGCACGGCGAGGTCGTTGGCCTCGCTGCCCGTGCAGGTGAACATGACGTTGCCGATCTCGGCCGGCACCGTGGCCAGCAGGCGCTCGGCATAGTCGAGCACGGTGTCGTGCAGGTAGCGCGTGTGGGTGTTGAGGATCGCGGCCTGCCGGCTCAGCGCTTCGACGACGCGCGGGTGGCAATGGCCGACCGAGGGCACGTTGTTGTAGCAGTCGAGCACCCGGCGCCCGTCCGCCTCGACGAGCCACACGCCCTCGCCGCGCACGGGATGGAGCGGCGCATCGTAGAGCAGGCGGTAGGCCGGGCCGAGCAGGCGGCGGCGCCGCTCGACCAGTGCCGCGGTCATGTCGTCGGCCGTCATGGCATCCGCCTCCCCGAGGTCCATCGCTTCAGCAGCGCGTCGCGTCCGGCGCCGGGTGCGAGGCCGGCGAAGGCCTCCGCCAGCCGCGCGCCCGTGGCGCCGTTGCGCAGGATGTAGTCCCGGTTCTCCGGGAACAGCTCCGCCCGCCAGCGGTACATCAGCACCCGCACGGCGAGGCGGGCCAGCACGAGGTCGTAGAGCAGGGCCACCTCCGCCTCCGCGAGGGCCCGCACCGCCTCGTAGCCCTCGACCACGTCGGCGATGGCGGCCAGGGGGTCGCGGTCGGCCGCGACGGCGTAGTTCGACGCGATCGCGATTTCGTTGACCCGCGGCGCCAGCACCATGTCGCCGAAATCGATGACGCCGCTGACGCGGTCGCCGTCGACGAGGACGTTGCTGCCGCTCATGTCGTTGTGGATGACCTGCGCCGGCAGGGCGAGGGCCCGCGGCCTCACCTCGGCGACGAAGCGCTCGACCACGCCGGCGAGCCAGCGGCGCTGCGCCGGGTCCGGGATCAGCTCCACCACGCCGGCGAGCCGGCCGAGCTGCATCGGGTCCCACAGCAGCACGCGCCGCGCCGCCGGGTGGTCGTAGCCCGCGAGGGCAGTCCCGACTTCGGCCGCCACCCGGCCGAGGTCGCGCCGCAGCGACGGACTCGCGCCGCTGAGGTCTCGCGCCTCGCCCGGGACGACGCTGATCAGGATGGCGCGGTAGTCGTGCCCGCCGACCGCGACCCCGCAGTCCACCGCGCCCTCGCGCGTCGGGACGAGGCGCGGCACCGCGCAGGCGACGCCCACCCGCTCCATGTGGAGCAGGACGCCGTTCTGGAACTCGCGCGCCGCCGCGTCTTCCGCCGCGTTGTAGACCTTGAACACCCGGCGCGTGCCGTCGGCGAGCGTCACCATGAAGTTCCGGTCGCGCTCCGCGGCGAGGATGCTGGCGCGGCCGACGAGCCCGTAATGGCGCAGCAGTGCCGCCTCGGCGAGCGCCGTGTCGACGCGGGGCGGCGGCGTGGACAGGAGTTCGGCGGCCTCGCCGGGCGAGGGCCCGGCGGCGGCCGGGCCCGCACGGGGCTGCGCGGCGGACATCACGCGGGGGCGGCGGCCCGCAGGCCGTAGAGGGTCACGGTGAGGACCGCCTTCACGCCGGACAGCGTGGGGATCGGTTCCATCTCACGGCACGGGGACGGGGGGCGTCGCGAGGTCTGGAAGCGGGGTTCCGCCGAGAGACACGCCATGGCTCCGCTCCGCTCGCGCTTCGAGCTGGCCGATCTGACGATCGCGTTCCGCATCGCTCCACCCCAACGTTTCGGCGGCGATCCCGGCCACCTCCACCACGACCGCCTGCGTCAGACGGCCCGAGACCGCGACCGGCAGGCGTCGGAACAGCAGGTCCTCGAGATCGACGACCTGCTCGTGTCGGATCACGGCGCTCACCTCCGCCCGGCCGTAGTCCGGGAGGCTGGCGAGCGGCGGGTCCGGTAAAACCCGCGACGTCAGCAGCGCTTCCGCGCCGCTGCCGTAGCGGTCGAGCAGCACGTCCGCCCGCAGCGGATCGATCGCCTGCTGCCGGGCGACGCGCTCGATCCAGGCGGCCCGGTCGGCTGGGGCGGTGGGAAAGTCGCGCCCGCCGCCGATCGGCACCGCCTCGGTCGAAACGCGCCGCGCCTGGCCGAGTTCGGCCAGGACCTCGTCGGTCACCTGTGCCGCGAAGGCGCGGAAGGTGGTCCACTTGCCGCCGACGAGCGACAGCATGGGCACGGCGCTTCCGGGAAGCCGGTCGCGGCCGATCGAATGATCGCGGCTGATCTCGCCGGGGTCGTCGACGTCGGCGGCCGGGAGCGGCCGGATCCCGGCATAGCGGTAGACGATCTTGTCGCGCGAAAGATCGAGGCCGGGGAAGACCTCGCCGACCATGGCCAGCATGTAGTCGGTCTCGGCATCCGTGCAGGCGACCGTGTCGGGCTCGTCCGCCTTGATATCGGTCGAGCCGATCAGCGCGCGGCCGAAGAACGGATAGACCAAGCAGATGCGGCCATCCGCGGAGCCGAAGTAGATCATGTGGCCGTCGAGAGCCCGCACGAGATCGGGGTCGTCCACGACGAGGTGGGAGCCTTTGGTGCCACCCATGTAGCGCTTGTTCAGCCCGACCGAACCCATGACCCGGTCGATCCAGGGGCCGGCGGCATTGACGACGATTCTGGGAACGACGGTGACGGGCCGGCCGGTCAGCCGGTCGGTCAAGGTCACGCGGCCGTCCGCCGCCCCCGTCACCGCCACGTGGTTCAGCGACCGTGCCCCCGGATGGGCGGCTTCGCCATCGGCGATGAGTTCGTAGCACAGGCGCTCGGCCTGGGTGACGCGGGCATCGTGGTAGGTCGCGGTCGCGAGGGTCGGCGCCATGGCGGGAAAGCGCCGCCGGGTGGCGCCGCGGAGCGAGATCCGATGGCGCGGCATGCTGCGACGATGGCGGCCCAGCCAATCGTAGAGCGCCATCCCGACTTCCACGATCAGCAAGCCGCGATCGGCCAGCTTGGCCTTCCGGCCGAAGAAGCGCGCCACCGAAGGGCCGATGCCGCCGAAGACCGAATGGATCGGCACGACGGTCGGCAGGGGCTTCACCAGGTGCGGAGCGTTGCCCAGCAGGAGGTTGCGCTCGCGCGCCGATTCCGCGACGAGGCGAAACTCGCCGGTCTCGAGATATTTGAGCCCGCCGTGGATCAGACGGGACGGCGCCGCGCTGGTGCCGGAGCACCAGTCGCCTTTGTCGACGATGAGGCAGTCCACGCCCTGCAGCGCCAGATCGCGGAACGTGCCGGCGCCGTTGATGCCGCCGCCGACGATGAGAACCGGCACGTTCGGGTCGGCCTCGAAACGTTGCAGGGCGCCGGCGCGGCGGGCCTGCGAGGTCTGGGTCGTCATGGCGTCGGCCTCGACAGTGAAACGGTGCGAAAGGCGGAGAGGTCAGAGCCCGCCGCCCTGGCGGGATCCGGGCCGGCGTCGCGGCGAAGCATGCGGGTCGTTCAGCCGTCCGACCAATGGGGCCGCAAGGCGTCGGCCAGCGCCAGGTAGCGCTCGAAGCGCCGCGTCAGCGCCGCGTGCCGCTCGGCATCGGGCAGGTACCGGGCCGTCACCCGGCAGGCCCGACGGACGGCATCGTCGAGCGAGCCGTGGAGCCCGACGCCGACCGCCGCCACCAGGGCGGCGCCGAGCGCCCCCACCTCGGTGGCCTCGGGAACTTCGACCGGCAGGCCGAGCGCGTCGGCGAAGAGCCGTGCCGGTCGCTCGCGCGACGTGCCGCCGCCCGTGATGCGGGCGCGGTCGGCGGGAAAGGCCGAGCGCAGGGCGTCGCAGTGATGGCGGTGGTTGAAGACCACGCCCTCCACCACGGCCCGCAGCATGTCGGCGCGGCCATGCCAGGAGCGCAGGCCGAGGAAGGCCGCGCTGGCCGGCACGTCATAGGGCGAGCCGTAGAGGAAGGGATGGAACAGCGGCGCACCATCGGCCGCCGGCGCGGCGAGGTCGGCCTCGACGGCGTCCCACAGCGACGGCCCGCCCCGCGCCGCGAGCGCCGCCTCGGCGCCGTAGCTTTGCCGCAGGAACCAGTCGACCGTGTTGGACGACGCGGGCGAGATCGACATGTTCATCCACTGCCCCGGCCGCAGCCCGGCCCGCGCGGTCCAGCGCGGATCCGGGGCGAGGTGGTCGGACAGGGTCTCGTTGATGCTGAACGTCCCGGCCGTGATCGCCAGGGCGCCGGCGTCGAGGATGCCGAGCCCGACCGCGCTCGCCGTGACGTCGTGCATGCCGCCCGCCACCGGCGTGCCTTCGCGGAGGCCCGTCGCGGCCGCGGCCGCCGCCGAGACCGTTCCGATCACGCCGCTACTCGGCCGGATGGGGGGCAGCGCCGGGCGCAGCGCGTCGAGGCCCATCGATGCCAGCAGGTCGTCGGAATAGGTCTGGCTGCGGGCCTCCGTGAAGGCCGTGCTGGCATCGGTCGGGTCCGCCGCGAGAACACCGGTGAGCCGGAAGCGCAGCCAGTCCTTGCAGAACAGCACATGGCCGATGGCGGCGAAGCGCTCGGGTTCGTGCTGCGCCATCCAGGCGAGCAGGGCCGAGGCCGCGTAGGGATAGGGGCGCTGCGCCGTGATGGCGGCGACGCGGTCGAGCAGGCCGGAGGCGGCCCAGCCGGCCGTGACGGCATGGGCGCGGCTGTCGACCGACTGGATGCCGGGACCGAGTGGACGGCCGCCGCGGTCGAGGAGGTAGAGACCGTCGCCGTGGCCGGTGACGCCGATCGCCTCGACCCTGCTGCCGGCCGGCGCGGCCGCCAGCGCGTCGCGGATCGCCTCCGCGGCGAGGTCCCAGAGACGGTCCATGTCGTGTTCGACGCGGTTCGGCCCGGGCTGGCGGGGCTCGGTCCGGCGGGCGCCGGTCGCGAGCGTGCGGCCGTCGGCGTCGAACAGCACGGCCTTGACGGCCGTCGAGCCGCAATCGAGTCCCAGCAGCATCGTGTCACCCACCTCGACGTCGCAGCCGGCCGCATGTCGCGGCCGACCCCGACCTTGGCCTTACTTCGTCAGCGTGAAGGGCGCCGTCATCTTGTCGGCGTTGGCCTTGGTGATGAGCACGCAATCGAACAGCTGCTTCTCCTGCGCGGCGCCCGTCTTCCCCGTCTTGATGAAGCTGTCGGCCTCGTCCACCGCCTTGGCGGCGAAGCTGGCCACCGGCTGAAGCACGGTATACTGTAGGTCGCCGGCCTTGATGGCCGACACGGCGTCCGGCGAACCGTCGAAGCCGCCGACCTTCACGGAGGACAGCTTGCCCGCCTCCCTCAGCGCCGCGATGGCGCCGAGCGCCATCTCGTCGTTGCCGGAGATCACCCCGATGATGCCGGGATGGGCCTGCAGCAGGTTCTGCATCTTGTCGTGGCCCTGGGTGCGGTCCCAGTTGCCGACCTGCTGGCCGACCCGCTTCAGGTTGTCGTACTGGCTGAGCACGGTGTCGTAGCCGTTGGAGCGGGTGGCGGCATTGTTGTCCGACGGGGCGCCGAGCAGCTCCACGTAGTCGCCCTTCTGGCCGACATCCTTCACCCACTGCTGCGCGCCCAATGCGGCTCCCTGCGCGTTGTTGGACACGAGCTGCGCCTTGGCGAGGCCTTCCTGGTTGATCTCGGCGTTGACGAGGATCACCGGTATCCCGGCCGCGATGGCCTTCTTGACGGCGCCGACGGAACCCGACGCGTTGGCGGGATCGAGGATGATGGCCACCGACTTGTTGGTGATGGCCGTGTCGATCAGGTTGCTTTCGGTGTTGGTGTCGCCCTTCGAGGCGCCGACGTTGGCCTCGTAGCCGAGCTTCTTGGCCTCGGCGGCGGCGACGTTGCCCTCGGTCAGCCAGTAGGGGTTCGAGGGGTCGTTGACGATGATGGTCATCAGGCCACCGGCGGCCTGAGCCGCCGTGGCGGTCAGCGCGGGCGCGGCCAGCGCCGCGAGGGCCGTGACGGCCAGAAGCTTCGCCTTGATAGACATGGGTGTCTCCCTGGGTTTCTTGGTATCCGACCGCCGGCCGTGCTTCGGCCGGCGGAAGCTCACGCCGCGGGACGCGGGGATGGGGTTGGGCCGGCCGCCGTGGCGGGGCGCTTGGCGCGGCCTCGGTACTGGACGGCGTTGAGCAGCACGGCAAGCACGATCACGGCGCCGGTGAACACCGTCTGCCAGTAGGACGAGATCCCGATGATGACGAGGCCGTCGGACAGGAAGCCGATCACGAAGGCGCCGAGCAGCGTGCCGCGGACCGTGCCGCGCCCGCCCGTCAGCGCGGCGCCGCCGATCACCACGGCCGCGATCGCGGTCAGCTCGTAGGTCGTGCCGGCGGTCGGGCCCGCCGAGGTGAGCTGCGAGGACAGGATCAGCCCCGCCACCGCGGCGCAGACGCCCGACATCATGTAGACGGAAACCTGCACCGCCTTCACGGGCACGCCCGACAGCTCGGCGGCGCGCTCGTTGCCGCCCGACGCGTAGAGCCAGCGGCCGAAGGGCGTGCGGGTCAGCACCACGCTGCCGATCACGGCGATCACCACCATGACGACGATGCCGATCGGCACGCCAGCGATGCGGTTGAAGCCGAGCCAATCGAAGCCGGTGTTGCCGAGCGCGGGCTGGCCGCCGAGGTTGTTGTAGGTCAGGCCGTTGGTCATCAGCAGCGCCACACCGCGGACCATGTACATGACGCCGAGCGTCGCCACGAAGGCCGGAACCTTGAAGCGCGCCACCAGGACGCCGTTGACGAGGCCGATGGCGGCGCCGAGCCCGCAGCACAGCACCGCCACCGCCCAGACCGGCGGGTAGGCCACGACCCCGAGCGGCCCGAAGGGCACGCCCTGCATCAGGGCACCGGCGATCACGCCCGACAGGCCCAGCGTCGAGCCGACCGACAGGTCGATCCCGCCGTTGAGGATGACGAGCAGCATGCCGATGGCCAGGATGCCGAACAGCGCCACATGCGACGACATGGTCAGGAAGTTCGACACCGACAGGTAGTAGGGCGACAGCGCCGAGAACACCGCCACGATGGCGACCAGGGCGAAATAGGCGCGGCCTTCGAGCAGCACCCGGCCGATGTCGAAGCCGGAACCGACCGCGCCGGCACGGGAGCGGTCCAGGGATGGGCTGGCTTGGGTCACGGTCGCGTCCTCCCTCGATCTCGTCTTCACGCCGCCACGGCTTCGCCGGAGGCCGCCATGATCTGTTCCTTGGTGACGTCGTGCCCGAACTCGGCCGAGATGCGGCCGCGGCTCATCACCACGACCCGGTGCGCGATCGACAGGCACTCGGAGACTTCCGAGGTCGAGAACACCACGGCGAGCCCGGCACGGGCCCGCTCGGCCAGGATGCGGAACACCTCCGCCTTGGCGCCGATGTCGATGCCGCGCGAGGGCTCGTCCAGCATGATGACGCGGGGGTGGGTGCCGAGCATCTTGCCGATGACGACCTTCTGCTGGTTGCCGCCCGACAGCGAGCCGATGGCCGCGGCAGGGCCGGACGTCTTCACCGTGACGGCGCGGATCGAATCGTCCACCACCCTGCGCTCGGCCGGGCGCGACAGCAGCAGGCCCTTGACGAAGGCGGCGATCGACGCGAGCGACAGGTTCTCGCCCACCGACATGGTCTGCACGAGGCCGTCGCGCTGCCGATCCTCCGGCACGAGGGCGAGGCCGCCCGCGATGCGCTCGGCGATGCCGAGGCGCGAAATCTCGCGCCCTTCGAGCCACACCTCGCCCGACACCTTCGAACCCTTGCCGAAGACGCATTCGAGCAGTTCGGTGCGCCCGGCGCCCATCAGCCCGTAGATGCAGACGATCTCGCCGGCGCGCACGTCGAGCGACACGTTGTCGACCGCCATGGCGCCGTGCCCCGCCTTGTCGGCGACGCTGACGCCCCGCACCGACAGCGCGACCGCGCCGAAAGGATAGCCGGTCGGCGGCGCGCCGAGGTCGTAGCCCTCGCCCACCATGTTGCGGACGATCCAGTCGAGGTCGATGTCGGCCCGGTCGGCCTTGGCCGTCATGGCACCGTCGCGGAGCACCACCGCATAGTCGGTGATCTCCAGCGCCTCCTCGAGGTGGTGGGAGATGTAGACGATGGCGACGCCGCGGGCCGTGAGGTCGCGGATGACCTTGAACAGCACCTCGACTTCCGACGCGCTCAGGGCGGACGTGGGTTCGTCCATGATCAGGATGCGGGAATCGACCGACAGCGCGCGGGCGATCTCGATGATCTGCTGCTGGCCGAGGCGGAGCTCCTCGACCGGCGTCATCGGATCGATGTGCTCCTCGAGCTCCGCCATCAGGGCGGCGGCCTGGCGCGCCTCCTCGGCGAAGTCGATGCCGGCGGGACCGCCGATCTCGCGGCCCATGAAGATGTTGTCGCGCACGCTCAGGTTCGGCGCGAGGCTGAGCTCCTGGTGGATGATGGAGATGCCGCGGTCCCGCGCGTCGGACGACGAGGAGAAGACGACAGGCTCGCCGCGCAGCTCGATCGCGCCCGAGGTCGGCCTGATGACGCCCGACAATATCTTCATCAGCGTCGACTTGCCGGCGCCGTTCTCGCCGAACAGCGTCGTCACGCGGCCGGCGCGGATGTCGAAGTTGACGCCCTTCAGCGCGTCGATGTTGCCATAGGACTTGGCGACGTTGCGCGCCGTCAGCACGACATCGCCGGCAATTGGGGCGGCGGAACCCATCACTTCACCTCCAGCGACACGGGGGTGACGAGCCACCGCGCCGGATCGGTGAGCTGGAACACGCCGACCACCGACACGGTCTTGCCCTTGAGGTCGGTGGTGTCGAGCTTCGACAGCACCTGCTTCTTCATCTCCTTGTTCAGCGCCGAGCCGGCGTTCTGATAGTCGATCTGGTTGGTGAACTGGCCGAACTGGATCGTGCCGGTCGCGTCGCGCAGGTCGGTCCCCATGATGGCGGGGCCGGTCTGCAGCGCCACCTTCGGGGTGTCGGGCATGCCGTCGACGCGCACGTCGTAGTTGCCGAAATCGCCGTCCCCGAGCACGCCCGTGAAGGAGACGGGATATTCGACGCCGACGCCCGACTCGACGCCGTACTGCTTGGCGGCCGCGGCCGGGTCCTTGGCGATGGCGGCCGCCAGCGCGGAGGCCGGCACGGCGCGGCCCTGGATCGCCTTCTGGACGGCCGGGAAGGTCTTCTGGCCGTAGGCCAGGGGCGAGAAGGTGCCGGGAGGGACGTCACCGGCACCGCCGCTCCTCACCCAGGTGGTGTCGAGCGCCATGGCGGCGACGAGCGCCACGGCCAGGGCGGCGGCCACGGCCGAGCGGATCTGGGCCTTGTTGCGCCGCGGGGCGGCGGAAGGAACGGTGCTCATCGGGAAGACCTCCGGTTCCGCGGCGGCGTCACGCCGCCTCCATGGTGCGCTCGAAGGCGAGCCGCTCGTCGACGCTCATGTGCAGCCCGTGCTTGGTGCGGCGGGTGAGCACGTCGGCTGGGGTCAGCGCCCATTCGGTGTCGCGCAGGAAGTCCACCTCGCGCCCGTAGAGCAGCGCGCCGTGGTGGCGGCCGAGCGCGTCCAGGCCCTGGGCATCGCCGAGCAGGGCCCGCGCCCGCGTGCCGTAGAGGTGGGCGTAATGCTCGGCGAGGTCGGCCGGCAACCAGGGATACTCGGCCCGCAGCGCCGACAGGAAGGCCGGGAAGTCGGCGCCCGGCAGGTCCCCGCCGGGCAGCGTCGCATCGGCGGTCCACGCCTTGCCCATGCGCGGAAAGGTCTTGGTCAGCCGGTCGAGCGCGTGCTCGGCGAGCTTGCGGAAGGTCGTGATCTTGCCGCCGAAGACGCTGAGCAGCGGCGGCTGCCCCTCGGGGTCGTCGACCTCGAAGACGTAGTCGCGCGTCACCGCGGAAGCGTTGGCCTCGGCATTGTTGTCGTAGAGGGGCCGGACGCCCGAGAAGGACGAGACGATGTCGTCCTGGCTCAGCGGCTTCGCCGCGTAGCGGTTGACGACGCGGAGCAGGTAGTCGATCTCCGCCTGCTCGATCGACACGTCGGCAGGGTTGCCCTCGTAGGGGATGTCCGTCGTGCCGATGAGGCACAGGTTGCCCTCGTAGGGATTGACGAAGATCACCCGCTTGTCGTCGTTCTGGAACAGGTAGGCCTGCGGCCCCTCCCAGAACTTCGGCACCACGATGTGGGAACCCTTCACCAGCCGCACCTTGTAGGAGGTGTTGCGGCCCGCGACGCGGCCGACCACGTCCTCGACCCAGGGCCCGGCCGAGTTGACGAGCGCCCGCGCCTTCACGGTGCTGGCCGCGCCGTCGGCACCCTTCAAGGAGACGAGCCACAGCCCGTCCTCGCCGCGGCGGGCCGAGGTGGCGGCCGTGCGGGTGAGGATCGTGGCGCCGCGCTGCTTGGCATCGAGCGCGTTCAGCACCACGAGGCGCGCGTCGTCGACCCAGCAATCCGAATATTCGAACGCGGTCGTGTAGTCCTTCTTGATGGCGCGGCCTTCCGGCGCCTTCCGCAAGTCGAGCTTGCGTGAGCCGGGCAGCATCTTGCGGCCACCCAGATTGTCGTAGAGGAACAGGCCGGTGCGGACCATCCAGGCCGGGCGCTGCTCCGGCGAATGCGGCAGCACGAAGCGCATCGGCCAGATGATGTGCGGGGCCGCGCGCAGCAGCACCTCGCGCTCGATCAAGGCCTCGCGCACGAGGCGGAACTCGTAATATTCGAGGTAGCGCAGGCCGCCGTGGACGAGCTTGCCGGAGCGCGACGACGTCCCCTCGGCGAGGTCGCCCTTCTCGCAGAGCAGCACCTTGAGGCCCCGCCCGGCCGCGTCGCGGGCGATGCCGGCGCCGTTGACGCCCCCGCCGATGATCGCCAAGTCGACGATTCCGTGATCCGTCATGGCGCGTTCTCTTTCTCGCTCTGGTCGCCTCGCGGCATGCGCCAGCCCGCGGCCTCGCGGTCGTCGGCGTCGCGCGCCTCCCTCATCGCCCGCCACACGGGGGCCGAGGCTCGGCGCGCCGCCGTGTAGGCCGGGAACAGCCGGTTGTAGCGGCCGGCCAGGGCGGGGTCGGGGTCCTGGGCCTCGTCGAGGGTCGGCGTGACCCAGCGGTCGATGCAGGTGTCCATGTCGGGGGCGAGGCCGGTGGCGACGGCCGCCACCATGGCGGCGCCGGCCGCGCCCGCCTCCTCGCGCTTCGAGGTGCGGATCCGGGTGCCCAGCGCCGCGCCGAGGATGACGCGCAAGGCCTTCGAGCGCGCCGCCCCGCCGGTGATGCGCACCTCGGGCGGGATCGGGCCCATGGCGGCGTAGCAGTCGCGCGCCGCGAAGCCGAGCCCCTCGTAGACGGCCCGCATCAGGTCGTTGAAGCTGTGGCGGGCCGACAGGCCGTGGAACTGTGCCCGCGCGGCGGCGTCCACGAAGGGCCCGCGCTCACCCGCCTCGGAGATGTAGGGGTGATAGAGGATCGTCCCCGCCTCGGCCTTCAGCACGTGGTCGTCGAGGTCGAGGAAGATGTCGGTGCGGGACTTCTCCACCCCGTGCTGCTTCAGCACCCCACGGGCGAGGTCGACCAGCCAGTCGATGTTGAGCGTCGACGCCATGTTGCTCTGCAGCTGGGCGAAGGTGCCCGGCACCGGGAAGGCCAGCGTGTAGCCGGTGCTGTCGGGATTGAGCCGCACGGCCTCGGCCGAGCGGGCGAGGCGCATGTGCATGCCGGTCGAGCCCACGATGGTGCAGCCCGTGTCGCGCTCCCGGTCGTAGAGGCCGGCGCCGAGCGCCGTCGCCACGATGTCGATGGGTCCGAGGCACACCGGCAGGCCCTCGCCGAAGCCGATGGCGCGGGCGGCCGCGCGGCCGAGCGATCCCGTGCGCGACGCACCGTCGATGATGGGCGGCAACAGGTCCCCGCGGAGCCCAAGGCCGTCGATCGTCGCCGCCGCATAGTCCATCGTGCGGAAGTCGCCGAAGGAGTGCACGCCCTCCGACGCGTCGGCGGCGCGGTCCCCCGTCAGCTTGAAGTAGAGCCAATCCTTGAGGTGGAAGGCCGTCGCGGCGCGGGCCATCACGTCGGGCCGGTGCCGCTCCAGCCACAGGAGCTGCGGCCCCATCTGGCAGGCGGCGAGCCCCGAACCCGTGCTCTCGAAGTGGCGGCGGCCCTGGGGCGACGCGCGCAGCTCCGCCGTGAGGGCGGCGGCGCGGGCGTCCAGCCAGATCAGGGCCGGGCCGGCCGGCTCGCCGTCGGCGTCGACCAGCCAGGTGCCGTCGCCCTGCGCCGTCACGGCGATGGCGGCGACGCGCTCGGCGAGGCCGGGCACGACCTCGGCCAGGCCGCGCAGCGTCGCGGCGGCGTCGGTCCAGGTGTCGGACATGTCCTGCTCGGCGCCGACGCCCTCGACGGTGCGGTATCGGTTCGGCCGTGCGCAGACCCCGACCTGCTCGCCCGCGGCCGTGAAGGCCACCGACTTGATGACGGAGGTGCCCGCGTCGACGCCGACCAGGAGGTCGCGCGCCATCAGCGGATGTCCCGGTGCGGGCGAGCGGCGCTGCGGTCGTGGTGCGCGTGGTCCATGCCGATCTCCCTCCCTGTTGCGGCGCGCGGCGTTCTGCCTTCGGCGCCCTCGTGCGGTTCCAGTCTCGGGGCCGGTCGCGACGGACCCGCCCGGCGCATCATCAGTTCTGTTTCGGTCCCAGCAGCGTGCCGGCGGTGCGCTCATCGGTGAGCAACCCGTGCAGCAGCCCGCTCGACAACACGGCGCGGATCGCATCCGGCTTGGCCGTGCCGCCCGCCACGGCGACGAGCTTGCCGGTCTTCAGGTCGCCGTGGTCGAGCGCCGCGATGCGGGCGGAGAGTTCGGTCTCGACCCGGCGCCCTCCGGCGTCGAAGAAATGGCCGAGGATCTCGCCGCACCCACCCGCTCGGGCGACCTCGTCGAACTCGGCCGGCTCGATCATGCCGGAGGTGGCGAGCGAGGCGGCGTGTCCGTCCACGATGCCGATGCCGGTGAAGCGCAGCGTGGCGCCGCGGGCCAGGGCGAAAACCTCCGCGACCCCGCGTTGCGCCATCAGCACGGCGCGGTCCTCGGCCGAGTTCATGGCGAAGGGGACCGGCATGACATAGGCTTCGGCGCCGGTCCGCTCGGCGATGCGGTTGATGACGTCGAACGGGTTGGCGGCGAAGCGGCGCGAGAACCCGCCGAGCAGCGACACGAACCGTGTGCGGCCCACGTCGACGCGCGGCAGACGCTCGACGCAGGCCGCCAGGGTCCGGCCATTGCCGAGGCCGATGATGGGGTCCGCCCCCTTCTCGCAAGCGAGGCGGAGGTAACGCGCGCCGAGGACGCCGAGCGAGCGCAGCGGCAAGGCATCGTCGTCGACGTTGGGCGCCACCTCGCAGAAAGCCAGGCCATAGGCGCGGCAGAGCTGCTGCTCGAGCTGGACGCAACGGGCGATCTCGCCGTCGACGAAGACCCGGACCATGCCCTCGCGGCCCGCGCGGGCGATGAGGCGATGGGCTTTGACGTTGGGGATGTTGAGCCGGGTCGCGACTTCGCTCTGCGTCAACCGGCCGACGTGGTGGAGCCAGGCGGCGCGGGCCGCGAGGCTGCTGTCGTCCTCGGTCAAGGGAGTCGCGTCCGGCGCCCGGGTCACTGCGTCCTGCCCTGAAAAATCCTTCTCATCGTGTAAAAACTTTCATGGCGCCGACCGTCCGTCAAGCCATAATCCGGGTCCGGGTCGGACCGACGGCGTCGCCCGGCGGTCGCGCCCGACCCGGACGGCGGGTCTGGCGCGGCGTCGCCGCGGGTGGGCCGCGCCGAGGGAAGCGGCGTTTCCCTCGGCGGCCTCACCCGTTCGGGTCGGCCTGTCAGGCCTTGGAATATTTCCCGTCGAGCTTGTCGATCGCGCCGACGTTGCCGGCCGAGCTGCCGGCCGGATCGAACTCCGATGCCATCCACGTGTCCACCACGGCCTTCGCCAGTTCCGGTCCGACGACGCGCGCGCCGAGGGTGATGATCTGGGCGGCGTTGCTTTTGGCGGCCCGCTCCGCCGAATAGGTGTCGTGCGTCAGCGCGGCGCGGATGCCCGGCACCTTGTTGGCCGAGATGCAGACGCCGATGCCGGTGCCGCAGAAGAGGATGCCGCGGTCGAACTCGCCCCGCGTGATGGCCAGGCCCACGCGCTCCGACGTGTCGGCGTAGAACTCCGGCGTCGATCCGGAGGGCGGCGACAGGTCCGTGACGTCGACGCCCTTGGCGGCGAGATGCTTGGCGATGACGTCGAGCAGCGGTTTGCCGGCGCCGTCCGCGCCGATGACGAGCTTCATGATGTCCTCCCGATGGTCCGCCCGGCCAAGCCGAGCACCTGTGATAAATTTCAGCAGTTGCAATCTTTTTTCAAGCCTGCTTCCTTCCGGCCGACAACGGCGGCGCGCCGGCGAGACGGCCTGCAGGGAGGGACGGGATGGGTTTCACGCTGTCGCTGAGCACCAATCCCTTCGTGAACCGCTTCGCCGAGCCGGAGGAGCTGGCGGCCGTGCTGGCCGGCGACATCGGCATCGGCCGTCTGCAGTTGACGCACGAGTTCATCGACCCCGCATGGCCGGCCGCGCTGGTGCGGCGCACGACGGCCCGCATGGCGAAGAGCTGCGCGGCCGAGGGGCTCGCCGTGACGTCGATGATGACCGGCCCCTACGGCCGCCTCAACCATTTCGGCCATCCCGACCCCGAGGCGCGGGCCCATTCGGTGTCCTGGTTCAAGGGGCTGGCCGACATCGCCGCCGATCTCGGCTGCCCGGCCATCGGCACGCAATTCGCCATCCTGACGCTTCGCGACTACGACGACCCCGCCCGGCGTTCGGCCCTGCTGGCGGAAGCGCTCGGTTGCTGGCGGGCCGTGGCGGAGCATGCGGCGAAGCGCGGCCTCACGTGGCTGTTCTGGGAGCCCATGTCGGTCGGGCGCGAACTCGGCCACACGCAGGCGGCGACGCGCGACCTCCAGTCCGACATCGACGCCGGCGCGCTTCCGATCCCGCTGCTGCCGATGGTCGACATCGACCACGGCGACGTCTCGTCTCCCGACCCGGTCGACACCGACCCCTACGCCTGGGCCCGCAACTTTGCGGCACGGTCGCCGATCATCCACATCAAGCAATCGACGATGAACAAGGGCGGCCACTGGCCGTTCACGGCCGAGCGCAACCGCGACGGCCGCATCCAGCCCGGGCCGCTGCTCGCCGCCGTAGGCGAGGGCGGCGGCAGGGACAACGAGCTCTGCCTCGAGCTCGCCTGGCGTGAGCGCGAGCCGAGCGACCGGGCGGTGGTGCGCGAGATGCGGGAATCGGTGGCCTTCTGGGCCGCCCACGTCGCGGCGCGCCCGGCGCGCGCAGCCTGAAGGAAGTTGGACCCATGCCCTTCGACACGCTCTGGATCGGCACGAGTTGGAAGATGAACAAGGTCCGCGCCGAAGCGCGGGCCTTCGCCGAAGCCTTGGCGGCATCGGACCTCGCCCGCCGTACCACCGCGCAGCTCTTCGTCATCCCGCCCTTCACGGCCGTGGCCGAGGTGGCCGACCGCCTCGCCGGGACACGGGTGCGCGTCGGCGTGCAGAACGTGCACTGGGCCGAGGCTGGCGCCTGGACGGGCGAGATTTCCGCCGCCATGGCGGCCGACTGCGGCGCGACGATCGCCGAGATCGGTCACAGCGAGCGGCGCACCCATTTCGGCGAGACGGACGAGACCGTGTCGATGAAGGTCGCCGCCGCGCTGCGCCACGGCCTGACACCGCTCGTCTGCGTCGGCGACACGCGCGAGGAGCACGACGCCGGCCGCACCGCGCAGGCTCTCGACCGGCAGGTGCGGGCCGCCGTGTCCAAGGTGTCCCGCGCCGAGGCCGAGCGCGTGGTCATCGCCTACGAACCGGTGTGGTCGATCGGCGAGGGCGGCACGCCGGCCGAGCCCGCCTTCGCCGACGAGCAGCACGCCCGCATCAAGGCGACGCTGGCCGACGTCACCGGACACGAGCTGCGCGTGCTCTACGGCGGCAGCGTGAACCCACAGAACTGCGTCGCCCTCGCGGCCCGGCCCAACATCGACGGACTGTTCATCGGCCGCTCGGCCTGGCAGTCGGAGGGGTTCCTCGGGATCGTCGGCCAGGTCGACGCGCCGTGACGCGGCCGGGCGTCGCCCCGACGCCCGCCCGCCCTCTGCCGCCGCGATGCGGCATCTCCGTCGCGCCGGCCCGGCCCTGCATCCCGCCGGGCACGTGACTTGCACCGCTGTCGCGGCAACAGGGAGGCCGACATGGCGACCACCATCACGGTTCTGTACGAGAACGTCGACGACGCGACCTTCGACCTCGACTATTACTTGGCCAAGCATCTTCCGCTCGTCGACGAAAGGTTCAAACCTTACGGGATCAAAGGCTGGCGCGTCCTGAAAGCCGTCGGAACGCCGTTCGGCGGCAAGCCCGCCTTCAGCGTCATCTGCACCCTCGAATTCGACACAGCCGACCAGTTCCGGGCCGCCGTCGCGGCCGAAGGGGGCCCGGTCTTCGGAGATGTGCCGAATTTCAGCAACAGGGACCCGATCGTCGTGATCGGCGACTTGGCCGGAGCGTCGTCGTAAGGGCGTTCTCCCGACCCCGTTTCGGGTCGGTCGATGCGGGCGGGCGCGGGGCCTCGACGGCGGGGCGACGGCGCCCGCTTCGCCCACCTGCAATCGATCGCGAGCCGACGCACAGGGAATGCGACGAGGGGCTGTTGTGAAATCCATGGGATCGGTCAGGATGAGCGACAGCTTATCTGACCCGACGCGCCTCCGCACGCTGGCCTGCGGACGCGCTGTCGCCGGTCTCCTCTGGAGCCTGCCCATGATACGGTCGCCGATCGCCGCGCTCCTGTTGCTGGTCGCCGCCACGGCCTGCCGGGCCGAGACGCCGCGCGAGCGCGGCGCCTATCTGGTCGAGACCATCGGGGCCTGCGGCAACTGCCACAGCCCCGTCGACCAGAACGGCAATCGGAACGGGCCAGCCCTGTCGGGCGGCGGGGCCGTGTTCGCTCCGGCCTTCACCGCCTACCCACCGAACATCACGCCGGACCCGGACACGGGGATCGGCGGCTGGAGCGAGGATCAGATCGTCACGGCGCTTCGGGACGGTCGAACCCCGGAGGGCAAGATCCTCCGTCCCCCCATGCCGGTCCCCTTCTATCGATCGCTGTCGGACCGGGACGCCCATGCGATCGCCGCCTATCTGAAGAGCCTGCCGCCGACGGTCAACCGCGTTCCGGCTTCGACCTACAGCATCCCGACGCCGACGAGCTACGGGCCGCCGGTGGCGGACGTGCCGGAGGTGTCGCGGACTGAGACCATCGCCTACGGCGCCTACCTGGCCAACCTCGGCCACTGCATGCTGTGCCACACGCCGGCCGGGGCCGACGGCAAGCGGGACTACGCGCACCGGCTCGGCGCCGGCGGGTTCCCGGTCGAAACCGCCACCGTCAACCGGTTGTCCGCCAACATCACGCCCGATCCGAAGACCGGCATCGGCGCGTGGTCCGACGCCGAGATCACGGCGGCGCTGACGCACGGCATCGCGGCCGACGGCAGCGCGCTGTCGGCCATCATGCCCTGGCCCTACCTCGACCACATGGAGCCGGAGGATCTCCGGGCCCTCGTCGCCTGGCTGCGGTCGCTGCCCCCGATCGAGAACGCCGTCGTGCAATGAGGACCGCGCCCGCGCCGGGCGCGGCGCGCCGACACGGCATCGATCGTCCTGCCGCGCGAGGCCGGCCGCTCGGACCGGGGCGAGTCAGGGGGCGAGGTTCGCCGGGTGGTCCCGCCGCCGGGTGGTCCCGCCACCAGGCCGCCGCGGCCTTGACCGGACCTGCCGGGTGCCCTGGCCGAAGCCATCCTTCGCCTCCGCCCGCGAGAACGCGCCGACTCCCTCCAGGCCGGAGGTTCGAACCGCTGGGAAGAGGAAACACCCTGGGACGACAGCCGGGCTTGTGCGTTATGGAGGTCGAGGGTCGGGCGCCATCGGTCACGGCAAAGGACCCATTCCGACGATCATGGACCGGAACGCCCGTTGATCCTGAACCTGTCCAGCGTCGCTGCCGGACACGACACACCGAACGGCGCATCCGGGACGATCGAGGACATGCATCATGCGAGCGCGCCCGTGAGTCCGGAAAAGTCGTCCATGATCAAAGAAGATCATCGCAAGCGCGTCGCGCGTGAGCGGCGCGAAAGGATGGAAGCCCACCTGCTCCGCTCGGTGCTCAAGGTGTTCCACGAGCGCCCAAGCACGGACCGCATCGTGATCGAAGACGTCATCACCCACGCCAACGTTTCGCGCGGCACGTTCTATCAATACTTTCCATCCCTGAACGACGCCATCGCCCAACTGGCGGGAACGATCACGGAAGACATGCTCAGCTCCGTGTTGACGGTCTATGATTCGCTCGCCGATCCGAAGATGCGAACGGCCTGTGGGTTCCAGATGTATCTTCTACGGGCCTGCATGGACAAGGGCTGGGGAGCCTTCATGATGCATATCGGCCTGCTGCAGGTCGATAATGCGATGCTGACGAAGATCATCGACGATATCGCGCTTGGCGTCGGGACAGGCGATTACGATGTATCATCCATCGCCGTCGCTGCCGAACTGTTGTTGGGCGCCAAGACACAGGCGATCGGTAGGATCATCTCCGGGCAGGCGGATCTTTCCTACGTCCACGCATTGACCGAGCAGCTCCTGATGAGCTTTGGCGTGAACCGTTCACAAGCGAGGAGCAGTGTTTCCGACGCCTATGACTACATCGTGCGTGAGGCACCGGGCAACATACCCTGGTGGCGGAACGACGAGGTCTCGTTCGGCCGGGACACGACCGCGGTGAGGTAGGGCGTGTGGCGGCTCGTCGGGCGGAGGGATCGGATCCGCTCGCCGGAGGCGATCCGCCCTGGGCACGGGCCCTGCCCATCCCACCGAGCCCCGCTGCCTCGCAGGCCATGCCGGCGCTCGCGCAGGGTCGCGCCTCGCCCCTGCGGCTCGGACGCCACCTGCCCGGCGCATCGCAGGCAGGAACCGTCGGCGCGGCCCTCCGGTCGATGGCCGGGCCGTCGCGACACGATGCCGAGCTCCGGTCGCGCCAACGGCGTGACCATCGCACGCCATTGGCATGGATCTTGCGGCGCGCTCGCCATCGCGCGACGGTCCGAGGGCGGGGTGGCGCGGGCCGGCGAGGCGCACAGCCGGCGACGTTGGACGGAGCGCGTCGTACCGGCGGAGACCGGGCCGGCGAAGACGGCGTGGAGGTGTTTCCCGGCGGCATCGACGCCGGGCTGGATCACCGGCATGGTCCACCGACACCGCCTGACCCGAACGAACGCTTGTCCGAGTTCGACAACAGGAGATGTCCGATTTGACGACGACCGACGACATTCGAAGACCCGATGGGGATTGGATCAGATCCAGCAAGATCACCACCGGAGCTTTCCACGTCTCGAAGGAGACCGGCGATAACTTCATCGTCGTTCTCAGCCTGAATGAAGCCTGCAGGATCACAAGCGTTTGCGAGGGCGTGAGGGACGAGGTGTCGCCCAAGGTCGGCGCCATCTCCATCCTTCCGCCCGGGTGCCGGTACTCGCAGACGATCGCGGGGGTCGCATCCGCCTTGATGTACGAGGTTCCGTGGCACCTCATGGAGGATTGGCTGGCGAAGGAGTCCTCGGTCTCGCCCGGGCACGTCGCCTTGAAGTCCCGCGTCTGCGTGCGGGACGACGTCTTGGCCAGGAACCTGTTCGGCATGGCTGCCGCGGAAACCGTGGAGGGCGCACGGGAGACGGCCTTGCATGTCACCCTGGAGCGCATCCTGCGATCGCATTCCAACACCCTCGACCCGGACAGAGACAGGCGCGTGTCGGGTGGGCTGACGCCCTGGCAGTTGAAGCGCGTGACCGAGGCCGTCGAGGACCGGATCGGCACCGGCATCAATCTGGATGACCTGTCCTCCGTGGCCGGCCTCAGCAAATTCCACTTCATCAGGGCGTTCAGCGACAGCGTCGGCACGACGCCGCACCAATACGTGCTGAACAGAAGGCTCGAACGTGCGCTTGAGTCCCTCCTCGATGAACGCGCGGACGCGGATGGTATCGCCAGGAAGTTCGGCTTCAGCCATGCGAGCCACCTCGCCAGGATGCTGAGACGCCGCTTCGGCGTGACACCGAGCGACTTCAAACGGCTGGTGTTTCCACAGACGAGAACAGGCATCGCCCGCGCGACGTGAGCAGCATGCCGCAACGTCCAGCCATGCAGCTGGAGCGGACGGAACTCACCAGACGCCCGCGACCTTGCGAGGTCGAAGGGCGGAGCGGCGCGAAGCGGGCGTCTCCACTGCGAATGGCCGGGAACCCACCGGTCGCCGTCACGAAGACCTGCCGAACTGTCCGCAGGCTCGAGTTCGCAGCAACATTGTGCTCCCGCGGCCGTGGTGTCGAAGCCTCCGCATGCTAGACATCTCAGGGCGACAGGGGAAACGTCCGCGGGCAAGTCCGAAAGGATCGCACGCGCAATGCCGAAGGCAGCCTCAGATGCCAGAGCATAGGCTCGGTCCTGCGGGAACAGCACCGTCCACCGGTGCATGGGTCAGCCGGCATCACCGCCGCCTTACGAATAATGCGCGAGTCTAGATCGAATCGCCGCTGACATGGGCCAGGTTCGTATCCGATCCAATGCGGCTTAGCCGTCGAGATCACAGCTCGATGACCTCGTCCCGGAGAGACGACGGGTCCGCCTATCGAGCGCTCTATAGCACCACATCGACGATGAACCGCCGAGACCGAGCGGAAACCTTCATATCATACACTTGTGTCAGGATGACAGGCATGTATGATGCAAGGGCTTCGCCGGGGTGCCCAGCGCAGGTCGGAGCGACGCCGGACAGGCCTGTCGGAGCAGCGGGATGGTGGGCACCAGCGGACCATCCCATCCAACAGCCGAGTGCGAGAACACCATGGTCGATCAAGTCGGTGCACGGCCCGATGGGGAACGATCATGCCGAGACGACGTCGATGCCCGGGCGTGATGCTTCGACCAAGACTGCGGCAAGGGATGGGCCCATGCCGATGCCATGCTCGAGCTTCTCGACCTGTCCGAGCCATGGATCCGCGGCGGAGCTGTCGTGCACATGTCTTCTGAGATGACGGCAACCCGGCCTTTGAGCTTCGCTGGACTGGCGCTTCCGCGCTGGTTCTTCGGCATGCGGGTCTGGGTGACGATGATGCTGGCGCTCTATGCGGCGTTCTGGCTGCAGATCGACGGCGCGTCGTCGGCGGCCGTCACGGTGGCGATCCTGGCGTTGCCGACGCGGGGGCAGGCGCTGGAAAAAGCCCTGTACCGCTTCGGCGCGACATTGGTCGGCGTGACGGCCTCGATCGCCATCTCGGGACTGTTCAGCCAGCAGCGCGACCTCTTCGTCCTGGCCTATGCGGGCTGGCTCGGCCTGTGCGTCTTCGTGGCCAACCTCCTCGACGGCAATCGCGCCTACGGCGCCGTGCTGTCGGGATACACGGTGGCGATCGTCTCGGTGATGAAGGTCGACTCCCCGCAGGACGTGTTCATGACCGGGATGAACCGCGGGGCCGCGATCGCGATCGGGATCGCGACGGTCGCGCTCGTCAACGACCTCTTCGCGGCCCCGAACGTGTTCCCGAAGGCCCTGGCCGGCGTGTCGGATGCGAGGCAGGAGGTTCTCGACCTGGTTCGCAACGGCTTGCGGGACGGGACCCTCGACATCTCGCAGACGGCGGACACCTTCAAGGCGCTGACCGCGCTCCACCCGACCATCTCGGCCCTCGCAGCCGAGTCCAGGACGGGCGCGGCCGCGGCCCGGAGCACCGTGGCGGCCCTGGTGGACGAGATCATGGCGGCGCGGGCGGCGGGGTTGGGCGAGGCCGCCAGCGCCGAGACCGCGCAGGAGCGTTCCCGGGCCGCCGTGACGGACGCGGACGGCGTTGAAACCGTCGAAAGCCGGGCGCTCGCCGAACGCGACCGACGCGCCGCGCAGGGGCTCGCCGACATGAAGGCCGGCCGGCGACCGGCGCAGCCGCCGGGCCTGCCGCTGTTCCGCTCGCGGCGCCTGGCGGCGCGAAAGGCCTTCCGGGTCGGCGCGGCCGTGGCCCTGTCCTCGCTGTTCTTCATCTACAGTTCGTGGCCGCAGACCTCGATCGCCTTCACGTTCCTCGGCGCCGTCGCGGCGCTCAGCAGCACGATGCCGAACCCGAAGGGCTTCTCCATCCTCGCCTGCCTGGGCATCCCCTTGGCCGCCTTGACGGTGGGGATCACGGAATTCCTCGTCCTCGACGGCGTCGACCAATACCCCTTGCTGTGCATCGCCCTCGCCCCTCCCGTGGTCGGCGCGTGCCTGCTCCAATCGAGTTCCAACCAGAAACTGGCCGTCATCGGCTTTCTCGTCCTGGTCTTCGTGCCGGTGCTCCTGTCGCCCAGCAATCCGCAGAACTACAACCCGCAATCCTACCTCACCGTCAGCATCCTCGCCACGACGGGGGTGTTGGCCCTGGCATTCTGGCTGACGCTGCTGACCCCCGCGAGCGACGCCCAGCAGAGGCGATGGCTGCTGCGCTCCGCCAAGGCGGACCTGTCCGCCGCGCTGCGCGGCCGACGCGATCGCCTCACCCCGTCCGAAGCCGCCTATCGCTCGGCGGACCGCATCGGTCAGCTCGCGGCGGTCGGCGCCGGGGACGACCCGGCGCGAACCGAGGCCTTGGCGGACGCCTTCGCCATCGCCGACCTGGATCATGCCGTCCGCCGCGTCCGATACGCCCTCGTGCGGCTCGCTCCCGGCAGCATGGACGGCAAGGCATCGGCAGACGTGCAAGATGCCCTCGCCGGGATGGACGTCGCGGCGTTGCGCGCCGCCGCCGACAGCCTCCCGACGCGCTCGGACAGCCGCGCCGACGACGCCGTGCGGCAGGCCGGCCGGGCGTTGATGCTGGTCGCAGACCTCGCCGCTGCCCATCGGCCCGCCCTCCAGCGGCTCATGCCGGGTCTGGTCGCGGCATGACGGGCTATCCCGAACTCGCGGTCGGCGGGGTGCTGATGGCGCCCTTCGTCGGCTACGCGGTCGCGGCGCTGGCCATCCTGCTCGTGCTTCGGCCGCTGCTGCGCCTCGTCGCCTTCGACCGGGCCTTCTTCAACCCGCCCGTGGCGAACCTTTGCCTCTACGTGCTGGTGCTGGCCGCCCTCATCGTGATGTTCTGACCGGAGTGCGACCTTGGACGACCGACCGAACACGCTTCTCAAGCCCGCGTCGCGCGACATGCTGGACGTCGCCCGGCTGAAGGGCCGGGCCCGGCCCGACGATGGTGGCGAGGCGCGCCAGCAGGCCGGTCGCGATGTCGATGCCCGCGCCGCGCCCGCGCCCGCGCCGTCCCATCCGTCGAAGGCCGAGCCTCCGGCGGAGCCCGCGCCGCCGCAGCGCCGGCCCGGCATGCTGTCCCGGTTGTCCACCAAGGCGCTGAAGCTGCTCGCGACCGTCCTGATCTTCGCCGCCGCTGCCGTGGCGGCCCTGCTGATCTGGGACTACTACGTCACGGCGCCCTGGACCCGGGACGGTCGCGTCCGCGTCCAGGTGGCGAGCGTCGCCCCCCAGGTGTCCGGCCAGGTCACCGAGATCCGCATCGTGGACAACCAGTTCGTCCACAAGGGCGACGTGCTCTACGTCATCGACCCCTTCGACTTCGAGTCCGCGCTGGCGATGGCGAAGAGCACGGTGCGGCAGAGGGCGGCCGACCTCCAGGTGAAGCGCGTCCAGGCCGACCGCCGCCAGCACCTCAGCGACCTCGCCACCACGCCCGAGGAGCAGCAGCAATACGTGGGCAACGCCACCCAGGCCCAGGGGGCCTTCGAGGCCGCCCAGGCCCAGGAGGCCCAGGCGGAGGTCAACCTCAAGCGCACCGAGGTGATGAGCCCCGTCAACGGCTTCGTCACCAACCTCCTGATGCGCGTCGGCGACTACGCCCGCGAGGGGAGCAGCAACGTGTCGGTCATCGACGCCGATTCCTACTGGGTCGACGGCTATTTCGAGGAAACCAAGATGGCCCATGTCGGCGTGGGGGATGCCGCCCAGGCGCAGCTCATGGGCTATGCGCAGCCCCTGCTCGGCCACGTGCAGAGCGTGACGCGCGGCATCAGCGTGTCGGACGCGGCGCCGAGCACGCAGGGCCTGCCCAACGTCGATGCCGTGTACAGCTGGGTTCGCCTGGCGCAACGCGTGCCGGTGCGGATGCGGATCGAGCAGGTGCCGCCGGGGGTGCCGCTGGTGTCGGGGATGACGGCGACCGTTTCGATCCGCGACGCCGTCCCGGACGATGGGGGTCCGTGGTGGCGCCGGAAAGCCGACGGGGTCGGGACGGCCCTCAAGGATCTGTTCGACCGGCCCGTGCCGCGGGCGAATTGCGTGCCGGCGATCGGCGATCTCGAAGGCCGCACCACCACCCTGCCGACGCCGATACCGACCGCCGCCCGTCGTCCCGATCAGATCAACCCCGGCATCGCGCCTGGGATGACGCTGTCGCCGCATCCGCGATGAGGGCGCGACCGCGCCTGGGCGCCCGGTGAAGCGCGACCCCGGCCCGAAGCGGCCCGGCTGAGAACGACCGGGCCTGCGACCACACGTGAAGGACCACGACCGACATGCCTCTCAGAATCGAAGACTATGCGCTGATCGGCAATTGCGAGGGCGCGGCGCTCGTCGGCCTCGACGGCTCGATCGACTGGATGGCCCTGCCGCGCTTCGATTCCCAGGCCTGCTTCGCGGCCCTGCTGGGCACGGCCGAGAACGGCCGCTGGCTGATCGCACCCGCGGTGCCGGTCACCAAGGTGACACGGCGCTACCGCGACGGCACGCTGGTGCTGGAAACCACCTTCGAGACGGCGCAGGGCACCGTCCAGCTGATCGACGCCATGGGGCGGCGCGAAGGGCACGGCGACGTGGCCCGCCTCGTGCGCGGGCTGTCGGGCTCGGTGCCGATGCGCATCGAAGGGGTGCTGCGGCCCGGCTACGGCACGGTGGTGCCCTGGGTCAGCCGCCTCGCCGATGGGCGCGTCGCCGCCGTGGCGGGTCCCGACCGCTTCGTGCTCGACACCCCGGTGGAGCTGCACGGCGAGGACTTGCGCACGGTGGGCACCTTCACGGCCGAGGACGGCAGCGAGACGCCCTTCACGCTGACCTGGTCGCCGTCCTTCCTCCCGGTGCCCGACAAGCTGGACGCGGCCGAGACCATCGACCTCGCCACGCGCCAATGGCAGCGTTGGATCGCGCAGCACCGCGAGGATACGGCGGGCGATTGGGTCGGGCTCGTGCAGCGCTCGCTCGTCACCCTGAAGGCCCTGACCCATTACCAGACGGGCGGCATCGTGGCGGCGCCCACCACGTCGCTGCCCGAGCAGCTCGGCGGCCCGCGCAACTGGGACTACCGCTATTGCTGGCTGCGCGACGCCACGCTGACCCTCTACGCGCTGCTGACCTCGGGCTTCCTCGAGGAGGCCAGCGCCTGGCGCGACTGGTTGACCCGCGCCATCGCGGGCTCGCCCGACCAGATGCAGATCATGTACGGCATCGCGGGCGAGCGGCGCCTCGAAGAATACGAGCTGCCCTGGCTCGCCGGCTACGAGGGCTCGACCCCGGTGCGCGTCGGCAACGCCGCGGCGGGCCAGCTCCAGCTCGACGTCTACGGCGAGGTGCTCGACGCCATGTACCAGGCGCGCCGCCTGGGCCTCGCGCCGGACGACAACGGCTGGCACCTGGAGCGCGCCCTCGTCGGCCACCTCGAAACGATCTGGCGGCAGCCCGACGAGGGCGTCTGGGAGATGCGCGGCGGCCGCAAGCACTTCACGGCGTCGAAGGTGATGGTCTGGGTCGCCTTCGACCGCGCCATCCGCTCCGTCGAGGAGTTCGGGCTCGACGGTCCCGTCGCGCGCTGGCGGAAGACGCGGGACGAGGTCCACGCCGAAGTCTGCGCCGCGGGCTACAATGCCGAGCGTGCCCATTTCACCCAGTGCTACGGCGGCACGGCGCTCGACGCCAGCCTGCTCATCATCGCCATGGTGGGCTTCCTGCCGGCCGACGACCCGCGCGTCGCCCGCACCGTGAAGGCCATTGAGGAGCGGCTGACGGAGGACGGCTTCGTCAAGCGATACGACGAGACGGCCAACATCGACGGGCTCGCGGGAGGCCACGAAGGGGCGTTCCTGCCCTGCTCCTTCTGGCTCGCCGACAATTACGTCCTGGCGGGGCGCCTCGACGAGGCCCGCGCGCTGTTCGAGCGCCTGGTCGCGCTCAGCAACGACGTCGGCCTGCTGTCGGAGGAATACGATTCGCGCGTCGGTCGCCAGGTCGGCAACTTCCCGCAGGCCTTCACCCATGTGGCGCTGATCAACACCGCCCACAACCTCAGCCGCGGGGGCGGCCCGGCACAGCATCGTGCCCAGAACTGAGCCGAGACGCCGCATGTCGGGAAACAACGCCATGTCATCTTCGGATCGTGTCAAGCGAAAGAAGTCTTCGACCCAAGCGACGGCAGCCGCTTCGGCAGCGCGAAGGCGCAACAAAGGACTGCGGCGCCCGCACGACGACGTCGAGACGTTCGTGCTGCGTCGATCTCCGGGCCAGAAGAGCTACCTGTGGCAGATCCGACTGTTCGGAGGCGTCGTCCTGCTGACCAGCGATGATGACTACCCGAGCCTGGAATCGGCGCGGGAGGCGGGCATCGCCGCCAAGGCCAACTATCGCCATGACGCCGGACGCATGACGCCATCGGCGGCGACGCGGCAGAGCGCCGGTCCGGCGGATACCGGACGCCGATGCGATGGCGAGCGAGCGGCCCCCCAGGGGGCCGGATCGACGGATCAGGGTCGAGGCGCCCGCTCTGTCGACATCGACGAGGCGACCAGAGCGCTTTCGCCTTCGGCGAATTCGCTCCAACTTCGAACCGAGAGCAGTTCCGTCGGCTCGGCGTCGCCGAGGCGACCCGGAGAAAGCCGATCCTGCTCCAGCAGGCGCCATGTCGCCGACGGGAGCGCTCGCCTGTGCTCGTGACGGTCCGCCTCCTGTGAAGACCCCTCGAAGCGCCTGTCGATCGCGGCCCGGACCATCGCAGGGCTGGCAGGCCGCTCCTGCGCGCCCGGGCTGGCGTTCGATCGGCCGCGGCGCGGTCCCGCGGCAGGCCTGCGGATGCGAAGATCCGCGACCCCGCTCGGCGCAGCTTCCACCTTTCCCGGCCAACCGGCCTCCAAGGACGAGAACACACATGGCGATGAGTGGGAGGGACCTGCGGATGCGACGGGGCCGAGCGGTGGCCACCGTGTCGGCGACCGCTGCCGGACTCGGCGGATGTTCGCACGGCATCCTCGATCCGGCGGGTCCGGTCGGCGGGGCGGAGCGGGTGATCCTGTTCGACGCCCTCGCCATCATGCTGTGCATCGTGGTGCCGACGATCGTCGCCACCCTGGCCTGCGCCTGGTGGTTCCGCGCCGGCAACGACAGGGCCCGGCGCCTGCCCGACTGGTCCTTCTCGGGGCGGGTCGAGGTCGTCACCTGGTCGGTGCCGCTGCTGACCATCCTGTTCCTCGGCGGCATCGCCTGGGTCGGCTCGCACGAGCTCGACCCCGCGAAGCCCCTCGCCCCTCCGGTCGCGACCGCCGACGCCAAACCCCTCGACGTGCAGGTCGTGGCGCTCGACTGGAAGTGGCTGTTCATCTACCCCGACCAGGGCGTCGCCAGCCTGAACAGGCTCGTCATCCCGGCCCACGTTCCGGTGCACTTCTCGCTGACCTCGGCCAGCGTCATGAACACGTTCTTCGTGCCCCAGCTCGGTTCCATGATCTACGTCATGAACGGCATGGCCGACCAGCTGAACCTCCAGGCCGACCGCGAGGGCACCTTCCCGGGCCTGTCCGGCCATTTCAGCGGCGACGGCTTCTCCGACATGCACTTCGACGCCGTGGCGATGGCCCGGTCGGGCTTCGACGCCTGGGTGGCGGGTGCCAAGGGCGCCGGCCCGCGGCTCGACGCCGCCGCCTATGCGGCGCTGTCGCGCCAAAGCACCGGCCTGCCGCCGATGACCTATGGCGACGTCGCCCCCGACCTCTTCGAGCACGTCGTGCTGCAGCATATCCCGCCGGGGCCGGGGCCCGAACCCGCGTCGCCGCCCAAGCCCCGGGCCGAGACGGACGCCAAGCTCGACCCCAAGGCCGGAGGCTGACCATGCTGGGCAATCTCACCCTCGCCGCCATCCCGCTCGACCAGCCCATCCCGCTCATCGCGGCGGGTCTCGTCGGCGCCGTGCTGCTGGCGACCCTGGCCTACATCGCCTTCGCCGGCTACCTCCCCTACCTGTGGCGCGAGTGGATCACCTCCGTCGACCACAAGCGCATCGGCGTCATGTACACGCTTCTGGCGCTGGTCATGCTGCTGCGCGGCTTCACCGACGCCCTGATGATGCGATCCCAGCAGGCGCTGGCATTCCGCTCGCCCGGCTACCTGCCGCCCGAGCATTACGACCAGATCTTCTCGGCCCACGGCACGCTGATGATCTTCTTCGTCGGCATGACCTTCATGATCGGTCTGATGAACTATGTCGTGCCGCTGCAGCTCGGCGTGCGCGACGTCGCCTTCCCGACGCTGAACTCCGTCGGCTTCTGGCTCACCGCCACCGGCGCGCTGCTGGTCAACGTCTCCCTCGTCGTCGGCGAGTTCGCCAAGACCGGGTGGCTGCCCTACCCGCCGCTCAGCGAGATCACCTACTCGCCCGGCGTCGGCGTCGACTATTACCTGTGGTCGCTGCAGATCTCCGGCGTCGGCACGCTGATGACCGGCATCAACCTCGTCACCACCATCCTGAAGATGCGGGCGCCGGGCATGAACTACCTGCGCATGCCGATGTTCTGCTGGACCTCGCTCGCCTCCAACCTGCTCATCGTGGCGGCCTTCCCGATCCTCACCACCACGCTCGCCATGCTGCTGCTCGACCGCTACCTCGGCTTCCACTTCTTCACCAATACGGGCGGCGGCAACGTCATGATGTTCAACAACCTCATCTGGGCCTGGGGCCACCCGGAGGTGTACATCCTGATCCTGCCGGCCTTCGGCATCTTCTCCGAGGTGATCTCGACCTTCTCGACGAAGCCGCTGTTCGGATACCGCTCCATGGTGGCCGCCACCATGGTGATCTGCCTGCTCGCCTTCATGGTGTGGCTCCACCACTTCTTCACCATGGGGGCGGGGGCGGACGTCAACGCCGTCTTCGGCGTCACCACCATGATCATCGCGGTGCCGACCGGCGTGAAGGTGTTCAACTGGCTGTTCACCATGTACGGCGGCCGGGTCCGCTTCGACACGCCCATGCTGTGGGCCCTGGCCTTCATGGTCACCTTCGTGATCGGCGGCATGACGGGCGTGCTGCTCGCCGTGCCGCCGGCCGACTTCGTGCTGCACAACTCGCTGTTCCTCGTCGCGCACTTCCACAACGTCATCATCGGCGGCGTGCTGTTCGGCGGCTTCGCGGGCCTATCCTACTGGTGGCCCAAGGCCTTCGGCTTCCGCCTGCACGAGGGCTGGGGCAAGGCCGCCTGGGCGCTGTGGGTGTCGGGCTTCTACGTCGCCTTCATGCCCCTCTACCTGCTGGGCCTGATGGGCATGACGCGCCGCATGCAGCACTACGACGACCCCGCCTGGCGCCCCTGGCTCATCGTCGCCGCCTTCGGCGCCCTGATGATCCTCGGCGGCATCGCCTGCCAGGTGGTGCAGATCATCGTGTCGATCCGCCGCCGGGACGAGCTGCGCGACGACACCGGCGACCTGTGGGACGGCCGCTCGCTCGAATGGTCCACCGCGTCGCCGCCCCCGGCCTATAATTTCGCGGTGCTGCCGCAGGTGCACGGCGAGGAGCCCTATTGGGGCATGAAGCAGACGGCGCTGGAGCAGGCTCACCTGTCCGACGCCCCGCACTACGAGGCGATCGAGATCCCGCGCAACAGCCCCACGGGCTTCGTCTGCGCCTTCTTCGCCACCGTTCTGGGCTTCGCGCTGATCTGGCACATCTGGTGGATGGCGGGGGCCGGCCTCCTCGGCGCCTTCGCGACCTTCGTGGCCTTCGCCTGGCGGGACCGGGCCGAGGTCGAGATGCCGGCCTCCGAGGTGGCCCGCCTCGACGGCGACAACCGCCGCGCCCGCGCCGACCGACTCGCCCACCTGGAAGCCGCCCCATGACCTCCGCCTTCGCACCGACCGCCGATCCCGGCCGCCGATCCGCGGCGGGTGGGCGGCGAAACCCGACCGACCCCCATCACGTCGGTCACGGCGGCCCCGGCGGCGGCGGCCCCTCGGCCCGGGGACGCGGCACGGGCGGCCCGGCGCCCAAGAGCGTCGTGGTGAGCTACGGCTTCTGGCTGTTCATCCTGTCCGACATCGTCATGTTCGCGACCTTCTTCGCGGCCTATGCGGTCCTGAAGGGCAACACCGACGGAGGCCCGACCCCGGCCGGGGTCTTCGGCCTCGGCAACAGCGCCGTCGAAACCGCGTGCCTGCTGCTGTCGAGCTACGCCGGAGGGGCGGCGACCCTGGCGGCGCGCGCCAGGAACGCGCGGCTGTTCTACGCCGCCATGGCCCTCACCTTCGCCCTCGGCGCCCTGTTCATCGGGCTCGAGGCGCGTGAATTCGTCGACCTCGTCGGGCGCGGGGCGGGGCCGAGCCGCTCGGCCTTCCTGTCGAGCTTCTTCGCCCTCGTGGGGTGCCACGGGCTTCACGTCTCGGCGGGGCTGCTGTGGCTCGTCACCATGGTGGCGCAGGTCTACGCCAAGGGTTTCCGCGCCGACATCCTGCGTCGCTTCCACTGCTGGACGCTGTTCTGGCACGCGCTCGACATCGTGTGGGTCGGCGTGTTCACCGTGGTCTACCTGATGGGGGTCTACGCATGAGGCCAATCACCTCCGCCCGCGGCGGCCTCCTGCGCGGCTTGGCCTGGCTCGGCCTGGTGGGCTTCGGCGCGCTCTGGGCGAACCCGCCGAGGGCGGCCGTACCGCAGCCCGCCGGGGCCGGGCCCGGCCCGCGCCCGCTCCCGTCGCCCGAGCCCGAGGGTTCGGCCCATAGCCGGTCGGACCGTGGGCCCGGCGAGGAGCATGCGGACGACCCGGAAGAAACCAGCGGCCTCAAGGGCTACACCATCGGCCTCGGCTTCGCGGCGCTGCTGACGCTGCTGTCCTTCGGCCTGCCCGCCACGGGCCTCGTCTGGGGCCCCGTCGTCCCGGCCGCGCTGATCGTGCTCGCCATCGCCCAGATGGGCGTGCACCTCGTGTTCTTCCTCCACCTCACCACCGGCCCCGACAACACCAACAACGCCATGGCGCTGGCCTTCGGCGTGCTCATCGTCGTGCTGGTGATCGGCGGGACGCTCTGGATCATGGCGCATCTCGACGCCAACATGATGCCCATGGGGCCGATGATGGACATGCGGCGATGAGGCCCCCGCCAGCCCGTGGCGACGGGACCGATCCAGGGGGGACGCGCGGCGGCGGACCGACGCGGTCCCGGTCGCAGTCCCCCTCGAGGGCCGGAGGATCGATCTTCGGACATCATCACATCCGGCAGACGCTCGATCGGCTGCAGGTCGCCTACCTCGGGCTGGTCGCCACCCAGGTCAGCGCGTTGCTCCTCTACGAGTGGCGCGTCGCGTCCGGATCGCTGGTCCTCGCCCTCGGCCTCGTGACGTCCCTCGTCGGACCGGGCCTCAGCGTGGTGGTCGGCGTGCGGGTCTTCCAGCAACGGCGCCTATCGCGCGGCTTCGACGTCGCCAGCGCGGCGCTGACCTACGTGGTGACGTGCATCTCCTTCGCCATCGTCTACGCCATCATCGCCGAACGGGTCCCCCACGCCTTCACCCTGCCGGCCGGCGAAGCCGATCCGATCGGCTTCGGATCGGCCCTGTACTTCAGCGTCGTCACCATCACGACGACGGGTTTCGGCGACATCGCCCCGCTCGCCGGGCTGGCCCGCACCGCCGCGTGCTGCGAGATCGGCACCGGCCTCCTCTACCAGGTCTTCATCTTCACCATGGCGGCCTCGCTCTTCGGCCCCGCACCGCGAACCGACGACGGGCAGGCGCGGCATGCCCCGTGAGCCCGCCACCCAACGACCAACCGGGGTTCGTCATGAGCCATGATGTCGACCGATCGCCCGATGCCTCGGACCCTCGGGCCGACGAGGAGGCGCGTCGTCTCGCCGACGACGTCGCGGGACGCCGGGACTGGCGCCTGTGGGGCACCTACCTTCCCGAACGCCAGTGGGGCACGGTGCGCGAGGACTATTCCGCCGACGGCGATGCCTGGGCCTCCTTCCCCTACGCCGCGTCCCGCGCGCGCGCCTACAGGTGGAGCGAGGACGGCCTGCTCGGGTGGACGGACCGCGACTGCCGCCTGTGCCTGTCCACCGCGCTGTGGAACGGCCGGGACGACCACCTCAAGGAGCGCCTGTTCGGCCTCGGCAACGCCGACGGCAACCACGGCGAGGACGTCAAGGAACTCTACTACTATCTCGACGCTACCCCGACGGGATCCTACGCCAAGGCGCTGTACAAATACCCACAGGCCGCCTTCCCCTATGCGGAACTCGTCGAGGAGAACGGGCGTCGAGGGCTCGACGATCCGGAATACGAACTGCTCGACACCGGGGTGTTCGACGGGAACAGGTATTTCGACCTCGTCGTCGAATATGCCAAGCGGGATGCCGACGACACCCTCGTCCGCATCACCGTGAGCAACCGCGGCCCGGAGGCGGCGGCGATCGTCGTCCTGCCCACCCTCACGCTGCGCAATACCTGGTCCTGGTCCGAGCCGACGGGCGACGACGGCAAGCCACGGTTGGCGGCTGCCGGGGGCACGGGGGACGTCATCGCCGAGGTTCCGGGGCTGGGCACCTATCGGTTCGCGGTCGTGCCGGGTGCCGACGGCCCCACGGCGGAACGCATGTTCACCGAGAACGAGTCCAACCTCGACACCCTCGCCGGCAGCCCCGGGCGGGGGAGGGCCAAGGATGCGTTCCATCGCGTCGTCGTCGGCGGGGATGCGAGCGCGACCGGCGGCGAGGACCGCGGCACCAAGACAGCCTTCCTGTTCCGCCAGACGATCGAGGCCGGTGCTTCTCTCGTCCTGCGGTTGCGCCTCGCCCGCGACGAAGGCGCCGGAGTCGGCGCGCTCGACGTCGAGGCTTTCGAAGGCTGCCTGGCGCGGCGCATCGCCGAAGCCGACGACTTCTACGCCGCCCACATCCCCGACCGCCTCGGCGCCGAAGCCCGCGCCGTGGCACGGCAGGCCTATGCGGGCCTCCTGTGGTCGAAACAGGTCTACGCCTACGACGTCGACACCTGGATCGTCGGCGACCCGGGGCGGCCGCCGCCGGCGGACCGCGCGGGCCTCCGCAACGGCAACTGGCGCCACATGTCGCTGCACGACGTGATCTCGATGCCGGACAAGTGGGAATATCCCTGGTTCGCGGCGTGGGACCTCGCCTTCCACCTCGGCCCGATGGCGCGCATCGACCCGGCCTTCGCCAAGTCCCAACTCCTCCTGATGTTGAACGAGCGCTGCCTCCATCCGAACGGCGCGCTCCCCGCCTACGAGTGGAACTTCGACGACGTGAACCCGCCCGTCCACGCTGCTGCGGTGCTGGACGTGTTCACGATCGACCGGCGCCAAACCGGCAAGGCCGACATCGACTTCCTCGAGCGGGCCTTCCAGAAACTGGTGCTGAACTTCACGTGGTGGGTCAACCGCAACGACGATGCGGGCAACGACCTGTTCGGCGGCGGGTTCCTGGGGCTCGACAACATCGGCCTGTTCGACAGGAGCTTGAGCCTGAAGGACGGCACGACCCTGAACCAGGCCGACGCCACGGCCTGGATGGGCCTGTTCTGCTCGAGCATGCTGACGATCGCGATCGAACTGGCCCAGGTGCTGCCGGTCTACGAGGACATGGCGCTGAAGTTCTTCCACCACGACCTGCTCGTCATCGACGCCATCAACGGCTTCGGCGGCTCGGGGCTGTGGGACGAGGAGGACGGCTTCTTCTACGATCAACTGGTCATCGGCGACGGCGCACCGGTGCCCGTCAAGGTGCAGAGCATCGTCGGCCTCGTCCCGCTGTTCGCCGTCTGTGCGATGCGGCGGGACCAGCACGACCGCCTGCCAGGCCTGGTGCGCCAGATCGAGGAGGGGCTCGCCAAGAACCCGCGCTTCGCCGCCTATGTCGCCAGGACGGAGGTGAGGGACGGTCCCTATGCGGACGCCTGGTTCGTCGCCCTCACCCCCAAGGACCGCCTGTTGCGGTTGCTCGACCGCATGCTGGACGAGGACCAGTTCCTGTCGCCGCACGGCATCCGCAGCGTCTCGAAACGCCACGCCGACCACCCGCTCCACGTCCGCCACGACGGGAAGGATCTCGAGGTCGACTACGTGCCGGGCGAAGGCAATAGTCGCATGTTCGGCGGCAACAGCAACTGGCGCGGACCGATCTGGTTTCCCATCAACATCCTGATCGTCCAGGCCCTGGAACGCTTCC
>NZ_QYBC01000040.1 GCF_004137085.1 Lichenibacterium ramalinae | reverse complement strand
GGGCACCTCGGCATAGTTACCCAAAACATCGGCGACAAGTTTATCGTGCTGCCGCAACTCGAGCCCATTGCCAAGGCCGACTTCACGCGGCTGACTGGCCCCTCACTTCAACCCTACAAAGGCCAGCATGGGTATCAGACGGCGATTTGGCCCATCAAACACCACCTCCAGAAAACCTACGCTGAAGTAAGGATGGATGCCCGGGTCGGCACGGAGAAGGAGGAAGGTTACCGCCTTCTCCCACAGGCCACCGCGGTCGTCCTCCGCAGCCTCGAGCGAAGGCATCGTTTCGTGGACATTGCGATCCTAATCGTGGTCGTTATCAACGCTACGAGCATCTTCCTTGTTAACAACAAGCTGATCGACAACGTCCAGGGGCTCGTCTGCAACCTCCTTTCCAGCTTGATCGTGGGGCTTTGTGCCCTCTACGCCAACCGGAGCAGATGACATGCGTTTCGCATCTCTCGTCGAGAAGCAGGTCGCCGCGGATCGGCGGCGCGGCTTCCGCGTCGACTTCGAGAATGACATGGATCGGCTCGCCCAGTTGGAGATGGATCTGGTCGGTCTGACGGGAGAGGTCGGCGAGTTCGCTAACCTGTTGAAAAAGGTACGTCTCGCAGCATCGCATCAAGACTATGACGGACCAAGCCTACGGGATGCGTCGAGCAATCTCCGGGAGGAGTTGGCCGACGCGCTTGTCTACTTAATACGGCTTTCATTTATTCTGGGCGGGGATCTCGAGGTCGACCTCACTCAGAAAATGAAAATCAATGAACGAAGATATGGTCCACTTGAGCGCTGAGAGGCTGCGCTTCCTGGTCGGGCTCAACACGGGCTTCGCTACGGCGGGAGAGCCTGAGTGGCGTCTAACCGAATTCTACGCGCGCCGTAGCTCGCCCGCCCTGCATTGCGCCATCGTCGGCAACGTGCTCGTTCCTGGCGGCCACGGCAGTAACATGAACACCGCAGCGATTTCAGAGTCCGCGGCCTGGAAGCGCGTGACGGCGGGGATCGCGGCGCGGGGCACCTTGCCGGGCGTGCAGCTGGCGACTACGTGGCCGGGTTACGTCGGCGAAAGACGGTTCCGCTCGCACGCGCCGCACGAGGTTATCTCCCGGTCCCGCGAGTTTGTCCGCGACCTGGGCGTCTCAGGAATGCACGCGGTTTTGGACGCTCTAGACGAGGGAGCGGCGTTGTCGCTGCGCGCAGGGTTCCGGCACCTTCAGGTACACGCAGCTCACGGTTATCTCTTCAGCCTTCTGGTTGACGGTCGTATCAATGACCACGCGTCCGAGGCGCGGAGGCGGCTGGCGGAATGGGCCACCAGGCTTTCCGGATCAGGGATCGAGACCTCAATTCGTTTTTCACTCTCTACCGGTGAGCCCAGCTTCGATGCCGACGGTTCAAACGAGTTCCACGAGCAAATTGCGGACCTGCCTTTCGACTTTTTCGACGTGTCGTCCGGGTTCTACAATATCGATAAGCGTCTTATCTATCCCGCCCGGCCGGACATCCTCCGCGCGCGTCGAGCCGCGACCATTGCCCTCGCACGGCGCTTCCCCAGCAAACGCTTTATCTTCTCCGGGCGGGCGCTGCGCGATGCGGAGGGCGATCTGCCAACCAACGTCCACATCGGGCTATGCCGGGACCTGATCGCCAATCCCGACTTCCTGATAGACCCGGGTCGTGGATGTACCAACTCGGGAAAGTGCCACTACTATTCCCGTGGAGAGGAGCACGTGACGTGTCCGCATTGGGTCCGCGCCCGCCCGCCCAAGGTATTCTGATCCGCAATCATTCTGTCATGACTTGCTGCCACTCGTGGTAAGTTTGTCTCGACCCCTGTACCCGCCATTCGACCCGTCCGTTGGAATTGCGATCCAGCACCACCGCTGCTGCTGCCGAAGGGCTTTTGAAGGCTACATCCTGCACGAAGTGATAGAATTCGTCGGTCTGAGTTGAAGTGAGCGCGCCCTTTTCGATCAAAGATGAGCGAAGGGCCGTGTATGAATTTGATGTGTAGGCAGCACCCTTCACCGCCGTGGAGCCCGCTAGCACTACGAACTCACTTTCGAGCTCGACAGCGCTCGCCCTAGCGCCACTCTTGTGCTCGATGATGAACACGGGTTCTTCTGGCACTGGGCTCGAAATAGAACCTGAGAAGGCAGAGGAGCGCGGACCGGTAACGCGTGGCTTGAGGAGATCCATACCTACGATTGGCAGCACCACCTCGAGGTTGCGCAAGAAGTATTCCATGTCCGCAAGGTCGGCTTCGGGTAGGTAGCGCCGCTCCGTATCCGGCAGCTGCGTGTTGTCGAGCGTAACGCGGGCGGTCTCGCGAGCACGCTGGATGAGCCTCGCTTCGAGGTAACGCACATGGCCCTTGGTCAGGCTTTCGTCGCTAGTCGTCACAATGGCCACCAGCTCCCAGAACGCACGCTTGCGGGTGCTGTCTGGCAAGCGACTGGCAATCTCTTCGGCCTCACCGATGTAGGCGCGGGGCATTAGCTCATCGTTCGGATCAGGCCCGTAAAGGATGTAAATACCCGTGCGAGCGGCCTCGGGCCGCCGCAGGAGATTAGGCAGCGTGCTGTTGCGGGCGAGTAGCACACTGCCGGTCCAGCCTTTCAGGGTAGCTAGAATTAAACCGTTGGGTGTGCCGTCAACCAGATAGAGCTGGATAGTGCGGCCTAAGCTGAGTGCTGGGTCAAGAGGGTTCATCGACGTGCTCGAACAAGGGCATCATGGGTGCGAGCGGAAAGCCTGCCTGCCACCCTGGCTGGGCAGAGTGCGATGGTGGGCAAAGGCTCACGGCCCGACCCCGTCGTAGTAGGTAACAAGCGCGCGGCAGTGATCGCGCCCCAGTCCCTCGCCGAAGTCGCGGTTAATTGTCCGGCAGAACGCGACCGGTGCTTCGTAGCGGAGATCATCGATATGACGGGGCTCGTGTCGCCATCGGTGGTAGCGCCAGACGAGTTCGAAATCGCCGAGATGCGCTGGATAGAGGTGACCGTCGATCGCGGCCGCAACCGCCTCAACGATTGCCAGCCAGCCCTGCAGCCGTCCCTCCTGGAGCCGTACGGGCCAGCCGGCATGGATCACCGGATCTTCAAAGAATGCAGCCTCGCGGCCAAAGCTATGCGCCACGCCATTGCGCATTTTGCGCATCTGGTCGAGATCGCCGACGTGCGAGTTCAAGACAGCGGGGATGCTGCCGAAGAGGGTTCGGTAGGCACTGCAGCGCTGCGGCCATTCACCCTTCACAAGCGGCGTGACGAAGCCAGACACTTCATCAGCTACCCCCCGTTTCACCCAGAGGGTGCCGTCGACCGCCCGTGACTGATTAAAGCGCAGCAGCGGGTCGGAGCGCAGCGCCAAGGTCGCCACGGTCGAGAGATAGGTTTCGAGATAGGACAGTAAGGAAAGTAGCGCAGACAAGCGCACCCAATTGCCGAAATCGGCGAAGTCGCGCTGCCATGTTGGCAGATCGGCCGCGATACGGCGAGCATTGGGGCCGCTGGCATGAAATAGGCTGGCTGGCGTTGCACCAGCCGGCGCGTGCCGCGCGAGGTAGCTGGTAAAGGCGGCCGCCGGAGCGAGCGACCAGTACAGCTGGTTGATTTCCGTATGATGCTTGTTAAAGCGTCGCAAAGCGAAGCTAGTGCGAAAGGCCCCTTTCCATCTGTCGAACATCTACGCGCACCTTCCTAAGCCGGTGTAGCCGTGATGGTGGATGTGGGACGCATGGACGCAACGTACCCCGATTTCCTCTCCCTCCTGGCCGAGAGCCGCCGCATCGTCGAGGAGTCTCGACGGAACAGGTCGAAGGCTCGGACGGTGAGGTCCGAAATTCGGCAGGTCATCACCCGCGTCCACTGGGAAAGGGCAACGAGCTTGGCCATCAGCTCGCAAAGACCCTATGACGACCCGTCCGGCCGTTGAAGGCTTCGTCATCAACCCAGCCTCAACCATCCACGCCCATGGTACTCTTATTGGCCATCCCGTGCTCCTACGACGGCTGACGGATGGGGAGGCCGCGTCCGTTCTGGCCTCCCTCAACCGCCTCACGTATACGGCCCCGTGAATAAGTCCCCAAGAGCGCGCCGCCCCAAGTAGGTGATACGCCGGCGCCGGAGGTGTTCGGGTCGATCGTGGATCACATGGCAGCGCTGGCAGAGAGCCGCGAGGTTCGCGGCGGTGTTGTTCGTCGGATCGTGATCGCGGTGCGCCGTCGCGAGGACGACGCGAGTTGTCCGGCCGGGCGGACCGTGCCCCTCCGGCGTGGGACCGTGGCGTAGGACGCGACCTTTGCCAGATCGCCAGCATCCGGCCTCGTCATCCCACCACCGACCATCTCCGAGGTGCACCACCACGCGCCCGTGCGGCCGACCACAGCCCTCGCATCGCCCGCCGGCGCGGCGGAACCGGATCGAGGCTGACAACTCGCGCCAGTCGATAGGATAGAGCCAACGGTGCTGGGGGCGGATCGGCATGAAGGGAAACTCGATGGCGAGTGCGTGAGAGCATCTTTGCATCTAGGTGAAAACCTCACAACCTTCATAGGTCAAAAGATTTGCAGATATTAAGGGCGCATTAGACCCGGCTTATGAAGCGCCGCAATGGGTGTGATCGAGTAGCGGCAGTTGCATCCTTCAGCCATGGCAGAGTGTTCTGGTCGAGCTGCTCCAGGGTGTTCCAGCTTGTTCCGAGGTGTTCCGCCATGGCGAGCGTGCTGCAAATGACCCCGCCGCAAATGGCAAAGCTGCTCGATGCAGCGCTCAGCATGCCGGACCCGCTGAGCTACCTCGACGGGACCGTGTCGCTCTTTAAAGTGTTCGGTCGCAACGCAGACGCTAATGCGGCGGCCTGGATAGGTTGCCTTTATGCCGAGGGTGAGATCGAGGTACTGATGTCGCTGCGCTGGGAGTGGCGAAGGGGCAGGCACAAGAGCCCGGCCGAGGCGGCAAATGCGGTAATCGCGCTCCACCCCTGAAAGAGGTTTCAAGATGCTCCGAGGTGTTCCAGGCTGCTCCAGCATGCCGGACGATCAGCGATGACCGGTGCCTTCGTGAACCAAGTCCAGGCGGCTGCGTTCGCGATGGTCTTGCGGGAGGAGATCGAGCAGGCCCGGCAGAACGGCGCTAGCACGACTCAGGAGATTGCGGACGATCTCAACGCCCGGGGTGTTCCGACCCGCCGTAGCGGCATCTGGCACCGAGCTTCCGTCAACCGACTGCTTCGACGACAAGAGCGATATGCGCCGGCACCATCACCGCCGCCGACTGAGCCGGAGCCGCCGATCGCTGCCGAGCCGCCCACAGAGCGGGGGCCGTACGTGCCCCGAGGGATCAGGAGAAGGATGATCGGAACGACCTGAGACGGTCGTGGTGCGGCTGACGGGGCTCGAACCCGCACGGGGTTTCCCCCACGCGATTGATAGAGGTCACGCGTGGCCCCTATCCAATCGCGCGCGTTTACCAATTACGCCACAGCCGCATCACCGACATGGCTGTCGCGCTCCGCCCCTACAAGGGCCCTGAAGCTGCATCCATCAAAAGCGTCTCAGACCCGGATGAGATAGTCCCTGAGTTTCTGGAGCCGGCGCGTCGCCTCCCCCGTGAGCCGGATCCCCGTGTAGGTCGTGCCGAGTGGGGTTCGGGTGACCTTCGCGGTCAGCAGGGCCGGTGTGTGCCCGCACCTATCCAGCATCGACGGGATGACCTCCCGCACATCCGTCACGGGCATGGAGGCAGTTCGCGCGATAGCGCCGTCCGAGCATCCCCTGCCGGCGACAGACGCGGCCAGCATGACGCGCCCGACCGGGCCCGGATGCGGATGCGGCAACTCGGCGAGGTCGACGACGGCAGATAGAAGGCCGTGCAGGAGCGCGGTTTGGTCGTCCATCAACTAGGCCTAGCAGTTTGCAACTAGGTGCAAAGTCATGAAGGTTCGGACCTGTGAAGGTTCATGCCTCCCCAGGTTCCGAGGTTCACGTTTTCCTACGTCCGCTCGGCACGTTGGCCGACACGGCTTCCAGCGGTGGGAGGCCTCGGGAAGCGAGGAGCATATTCCAAGCCTCGTGCCCGAGCTTCTGAACCGAGAGATCCGCGTCCAGGCTCAATTGCCGAAGCCGCTTCCGGTCGGCCGGCGTCACAAGCACGTTGACCGGCACCACAGCCGCCATTGGTGCAGCGATGCGACCAGTCGCCTTGTCGGCCGCCTCCGGCATTTCGATGGTGGGCGCCGGCTCCTCAATATCCGCTTGCTCCATGAAGTCCGCCAGCGAACGCCCGCGCTTGCTACTCGCCACGGTCCACCTCCTGCACCCAAGCCCACACTGCGCGCATTTCAGCCTCCGCATCTCGGGCGGCGGCGCCCTTCATTTCGGCCACCCCGCGGCCGTCAAACGACGCGTCGAGATACACCGTCCGATCGGCGATGTGATGGGGACAGACTTGGACCGGGTAGCGGGACAGCGCCGCCCGCGCCTGGATGGCCCTGCCCTCCGTCTTCGCCGCATTCACGATGATCACGGCCTTGCGCTCGATGCGGCGCAGGATCTTGAGCGTGTCGACCACGGCCTCAAGGTCGTCGGGTGACGGCCGCACGGGGACGATTACCAGATCAGCCACGCGGGCGGCCTCGGCTTCCGGCTCCCCGACCGCGGGACGGGTATCGATGAACAGCGCCCCGGGCTTGCGCTTTAGCGCGCCTACAACACTCGATAGGTTCTGACCTTCACAGTCCAGGAGGTCCGGAACTGAACAGGCTGGATCGAGGGTTTGTCGGCGAGCCCACCACTTGGACGTGGTGGCCTGTGGGTCCCGATCGATGAGGAGGGAGGGACCGTCGTCGCCGGCCATCACGGCAAGCTGCCGAGCTAGGGTCGATTTCCCCGCTCCCCCCTTCTGGCTGATCAGAGAAAAGGTTCGCACCTACCGACCTCCGTATGCGTGGGCCTCTGTACCTTCATAGGTTCAAAGGCGTAAAGGCTGCGTGAGCGACGGCCGGTCAATCGTCGTCCTCGTCAGCCCACCGGGCTCGCTGCTGCGCGCGAAGGCGCTCCATCATCCGACGCTCTTTGCGCTTCGCTTCGATCCGAACGAAAAGCTGGGGGAGGCTAGGGTCGTCGGGCTGGCAGATACGCTTGGACAGGCGCTGAAGGCCGTTCAGGCAGTGGTTGGCGGACGGGTCCTGGTAGACCGTCGGGCCGATTTCGCGGATAGCCGCGTCGTAAGCGTTCAGCCCTCGATAGACGGGGTCGGCTAGGACCGCCTCTGGGGGCGCGTCGCCGGCCGGTGCACGGCACCAAGCATGGCGGCTGCAAAGCTCCCCCCAGAGCGCCCGACGCATGTTCGTGCCGATCCAGAGGAAAAACGCCCCGCGGGTGAGGTCCCACAGGTCGTGGACGTGCCCGTAGGCCTCGAAGTGAGCCGCGAAGTGACGGAAGCCGTCCTCCCACCACTTGGCGTTCGCCCCGGTCGGCCAGTCCATGGCGTCGGGTGGTGCAACCGGTGCCGCGGCCACGATGGAAGCGGCTGCACCGCCCTGACTGCGGCGTCCTGCGATCACCTCGGGATCGGACCAGCGCCGATTATGGTTCTTCCGCATCGTGTCGGGCTTGAGCCCCTTCAGGGCGGCCCATTCGGTCAGCGGCCGAACCGTGCCGTCCGCGTCCTGGAGCAGGATGGTGCAGGCCCGGTTGGCTGACTGGTCCCGCTTGCGACGCCATTCGACAAGCCCGGGGCCGTATTCCAGGCGGTCTGGGTTCTTACGATCCAGCGTCCAGTCTGCCGCCGGCTTCTGCCCTACGTCCAGCAGGAAGGGCTTGAGCCGCGACCATCGGGGGTCGACGACACAGCCCCGGTATTCCTTCAGCCGCCGCCCGATGAGGTCACGCCGAGAGTTCTCCTCATGGGGGAAACGCCGCCGTAGCTCGGTAGGTGTCAGGTGCTCGACAAGCTCCCTGAACTCCCGCTCGGTAAGCAGCTTCCCGGGTTTTGCGCATGTGTCGGACACGACACGACGCGGTTCCGCATCTCCTACTTGGAGCAGGGACAAGGGTTGACCTAGCCCGCTGTTTTTCGTGAGTTTTTCAGCGTTTTGGCTTGTCCGACTATCTGCGCAAATGTCTTGCGGAGAGACAGCGGATGTCCTGCCAGTTGCGCAAAGATCCAGGTTTGTCCGTGGACGGAGTTGCACGACGTTTGAGGGTGCCGAGGACGGCGCTTCGATCTTGCGGCGAGCCATTGTCAAACGCTCCCTTTTTGCAACTGGGTGCAATTCCGTGCCGCCTGCATGCGTGCGATAGCCGCTTCGAGCCCGACATCGGGCGCCTTCGGAATGGGTGCTGCCAGCGGTCTGGAAGGGATCTTGACCGTATGGATTTTTGCTATCGCTGAGCCTTTGGATTTGGGCAAGAAGGCCACGATAGGACGCGCAGGGAAGCCCCCTGAGGCCGAAACCGATGCGGGTAGGGGGACAGGTCGGGGCCGAGCAGCGCGCCGCTGGCGGGCCTTCGCAGCCCGCTCGTTTGCCATCCTGAAGGAAGCCAGAACATCGGCGCCGAACGTCCACCTGATGGGTTTTCGGTGGCGCTCGCCGGAGGTCGTGACCTGATACCGGCGGCCGGGCTCTTCGACACGGTCAAGGAAGCCGATAGCTTCAAGCGTCCGCAAGGCGCCCTTCACGCGGCCTTCACTCAGGCCGAGATGCCGATGGTTCGCCAGGGCTCGGCGGTCGACAATGAAGGGGCGCCCGAGGCGGCCAGGGGAGGACCAGTAGCGCGCTAGGAACAGCGCCAGGAGGAAGGCCGCCTCCGCATTCTTTCGCCCGCTCAGCGCCGCGCTGACGGTGTCCTGGACGACAGTCGGCAGGCGATACGGCCCAACGTCCGCGGACGGAACGAACGGTCGCACCGATCGGCTAGGGATAGGCGGCATCGGCCGTGGCAGTGCCAGCGGCAAGGCAAGCGTGGTCATCTCGGTCCCTCAAAGGGACCACGAGGCAAGCCGAAAGCGGTCGACGAACCGGGGCTCGACGTTGACTCTTGCGAGCCGATAGACCACATTCGGGATTGCGAATGCCTGGGGTGGTCTAACCATTCCTGACGGCCCTGGAGCTTCCAACTCCGGGGCCGTTTTTCGTTCTGCTCTACGTGGTCGTTATCATCGTCTCCTGACGCTGCGCGACTCAGCCGCGTAGCGCACCAAGCTGCATTGTCACCCTGGCGTCGGGGGCGTCAACCTCGACCGCTGACGGGGGGGCGGCGGGGTCAGTTTGCCGGCCTCTCGACGTAGGGCAGCCAGCATCAGCACGTTGGAGCGGCGCCGGGCGTGCTCCTCCCTCCGTTCCTCGGACAGGTCCAGCCCTTCATAATCGTAGGGCAGGTTTTCCCGGATACGCAGGCCCATGGCGCCCTTCATGGCTGGGCCCCAACTGGGCGCCGCCGGGGAGGAAGTGGCCGGCCGTGAAGCTTGGGGGGGTCCTGCTTCGGCTTTCGCTTCGCCGCCCGCTTCGCTGCCCGTATCGCAGCGCCGCGCCGTTCGGCCTCGGCTGTCATCTCGCGGATGGCATCGTGCCACGCGGCACGCTCAGAAATGGCCGCATCGAGGCGCTCTTTCCGCCGGGCAATCGATATGGGGCGCGCCTTGTCGGCGAGGTTCTCGGCGTGAGTTCCGGAGAGCAGGTGCGCCGGATTGCAACAGGAACGATTATCGCAGTCGTGCCGCACCACGAGGTCACTGGCCAATGGCCCATTCTGACGAACGAACGCCACGCGATGGGCGGTCAATTTGACCTTGGACCCGTCGTCGGGGTGCCGCACGTACACAAAGAAGTAGCGCGGTTCCGGACTGGCCGGAGCATGCACCCAGCCTTTGGGGATGTAGGGCCAGCAGTCGTCAGGACCCCGGACCTCAACACGATTTTCCAGGGTGGCGAGGTCCGCGGGGTCGACCAAGACGCTATCGGACGACAGCGGCGTTTGACCGGCAAAGTGGAATTGAACAGCGTCGGGCACGGCGGTGCTCCTAGGGATTGCGCCGCTTGCCGTTGGCCTAGGCCGGTGGACTGCTGCTGCTGAGGGATGAAGGGAAGTCGGTCGCGTGGGGGTTAGCGCGAGTGCTGGGGCCTCCCAGGATCCCCGTAACGAAATCCTGTCGGTGTGCCAGCACCCGCGCCTTACACCACAGCAACGAAGGCCCTTTACGGACCCTGCCTCCGCTGGACGAGAGCGGAGACCTCTGAGCGCCGCCTAGCTGGCGGCGGCGCAATTCATGTCCGGCGCGGCTCCGGCCGAAGCGCGGGAGGCCGGGCGCTTGCGAGATAGGCGTCCAGGGCGGCCTTGAGGACCACCGACCGGTTGGTGCGGCCACGACCTGGATCGCGCAGCACGGCAGCCTGGGCGTCTATCGCTGCGATCTCGTCGTCGGAAATTCGCAGGCTCACGACCTGCGACATCTCATAGAGCCTCGATGCGGCTGCCGCCGGCGCCAAGAGAACCGTGCTCCGAGCGCCCCACGAGCCCGCGCGCCTCCAGGTCTGACAGGGCTCGGCTGATTTCCGAATGCGGGATGCCCGTCTCCTCGTGCAACATCTGGGCGTTCTCGACGGGCCCCTTCGTCCGGAGCGCCTTCAGAACCTGGATCTCTTCTGAAGTATTTCCGCCACGCCCGGCAGCATTGTCAGCGGAGCGCTGCGCCCTTTCACGATTTTCCTGCCGCGCCACTGCGGCGGGGTCAGGACGAATGAGGGTCGAGCGGTTCAGACCGTCGATAGTCACGTTAGGCATCTCATCTCTCCTCTGCGTTGTTTACAGGATGGCGCAATTGTTTACAGACGTCAATAGTGTTCTGTTTTGAGCCAATTTCGACCTAACCGACCTAATCCGGCGAGGTCGCGTCAATGGATAATGTGTACTATTTTTTATGAAAAAGGCTGGATCCCTGAGGGTCCAGCCGTCTATGGAAATTGCAACTGGGTGCAAAATTCAAACCCCGAGAGATAGATGCTCCGTTCTGCGGATGGTGCGGACCTCAGCCGCACTCATCTCGGGAACGACAGTTCCCGTGCTTGCCTCAAGCCATTCGGCGACCATGCGCCGATGACAGTAGGGTGCCGGCTCGCCGGGCTTACTGGGCTTATTGAGCGAGCAGAAGCAGCAAAGCACCGGGGTGGCAGTGCCGGCTAAGCGGTAGAGGTCGGCCACGACCCGGGCCGGATCGAGGGCGTTCAGCTGAGCAAAATATAGATCGCGGTAGGTGGCCTCGTCATCCGTTGTCCAGAGCCATTCGCCCGGTTGAAGGGGGGCGTATCGCTTGTAGCCAGCCGGCGCACCGCGAGGTAGTCCGCGAGAGATGCCAACCCGTCCCGAGCCCTTATAGGCGCTCCACGAGGAAGTAAACATGATCGCTCCGTTTGGTGATGGAGAGATCATGCCTTTTGTATCGATGACGGTGAAGGTCAGAAAGCTTCAATGGGCCGTGATTTCGGTCTCTGCGTCCTCGAAATAGATATATTCGGCCTCAGCATCATCGATTGCTTCTGCCTCGATCAGTTCGACTTCGGCTTTCCCAGCTTCGCGACGACGCTGCGCGATTAGCTCTAGGAAGCGACCGGCCGTGGCCGCCAGTGCCTGCTGGTCGGCAATGGCCCCTGAAATGCCGGTGCCTGTGTTCGGCAGGGTCGCCATACGGGTGATCACAGTTTGGGAAAGCCCGAGGAGCATGTTTCGCTGGCATTCTATGTCCAGGATTGTCCTGATCATCGCTACCCGGTCCGAAGGCTTGAGGTCGGCGTTATCGCTGGAGAGGCGCGACCACATTTCACTCGTCAACAAATCGAGCCGGGCGAGCGCGGCACCCCGATATCGGGTCAGGTCGCGGCCCCGGCCGGTGATCGCCCACCTTGCTTCCACGAGAGTGATCAGGCGGTTCACCTCCTTTTCGGTCCCGATGCCTAGGAGGCTCTGGAGGATGTGGGGGCTCGATATGCCGCGCAGCATAAGGACCTCTATGCGGGCGGCCTGCTGAATTTCAGCGGCTTGCCTGTCCTTCGCCCTATCGATTGTAGGTTCGGGAGGGATCTGGACGCGTTTCGCCTTTTCGTGGTCAGAACGGGGACGCTGAGTGAATTTCGTTCCGGGTTTCCGACCGCGATTGCTCTTGGGGGTGGGAGTTTCGGTGGTCATCTCAGCGGCTTTCCCGGTGGTCGAGCGCGTAGCGGATGTGAAGAACTTCGAAGCCTTGGGTGCTGGGTCCGGGCACGGGGGTCAGGATCTCGCCTCGCTCACACATCAATTCCAAGGCCTGTTCGACCGCCTCCGCCGATGCCGGCGCAGCGGCGCTGCGGGCTGCGCTCGTCACGTTGGCGTCAATCCGGGTCCTGAGGCAGATGACGGGCGGAAACTGATCGACGACGGTTCCCCAGTCCTCGCCGTTGGCCGCATAGGCCGACAGAGCCATAGAACGCTTTCGGCCGGAGACCGGGCCCAGCACCAGCGGTAGGAGGATCCTGTTGCCCTGGATGTCGAGCCTAGCAAGCGCGAACCCGCGTCCCTCGACGCCGAAGTCGGCGAGTTCCAGGTACTCCAGGACCATTTCGATCAGGCGGCCGGCATCGACCCGAGGGATACCAAGCTTGCTCGAAAGCTCTCGCGCGGACGCGACGCCGTCGACGATGGCAATGAGCGCTCGAACCATAAGTCGGCGCTCTCGGTCCGCAGAAGTCATGAGCTTCACATCGGCCAGGGGGTATGGGCTTTCGCCGTGCCGATAGGGCTCGTCGTGGTTTTCGAGGGTCATGAAAACGACCTTCACAGGATAAGAGGGGCAGGGACTTACGGTCTTCTCTGTCGCTTCTATCACTGCCGATATTGACCGCAAGCGTTCTCTCTGAATGGCCCTCTCTTATCCATGTACTCTAGGCTGATTTTGCACCTGGGTGCATGAGGTCTTTGTCATCCCGCCGCTTGTGCCAGCACTCGGGATTATGAAGGTGATGCGCCGGGGACCGCTCGGGTGTTTGTGATACGCTGCGGCCTTTAATGGGGGCACGCATGTGGAACTCTGACCATTTCACCTACTCGGCTGCTCCGGCCGAGGGAGGCGTGCCGGTGCGCGACATGCTGCGTTACAGCGTCGAGGTACGCGGCTTGGACGAACAGGGGAGGATGGGCGATCCCGTGACGTTCCTCGTCCTCATCGAGGACCAGGGAAACCCTTCCTGGAACGAGGCGCACGCGATCGCAAAAGCACGAGAACTGGCGGCAGCCATCGGAAACGACGGCGCGTTGCGGGTGCAGGGCTCGACCGCAGCCGCTGTGTGAACGAACCGACTTGTCTCAAGGCGGCCCCGTAGGGCCGCCCCCTTCATGGCATTAATGCCTTCCAATAGTGCGGAGAGTTTTCCCGCACAACAATGACGTCACCGCCATGATGACGATGGACGGCAAATCGAAGACGATCGTAAAGTGCTCAACGTGCATTGGCTTTCCTTTGTACGACTACGCGGGGCTGGCTTGGCCTAGACAACCGCCAGCCCCGCTCATCATTAAAAGCACGAGCACGTCCTGAGTCGAATGGTCGGGCGCTACGGCAGCCGGCCGGCCGGCGCGGCGGGCGAAACCATAAGTGACTGCGGAATGGGGAGTTTCCGCAACATCGTCGCAGGCAGGGGCGCAATCACAGCCCCCAAGCGCGTTCACTTATCAACCGCAATCAAACAGTTGTGGGACCGCTTCCAGCGAACCGACAGCGAGTTGCCTCCTGTCCTACAGGCCCTGGCCTACCGGCTCCCACCCAAAGGCTCACTGAAGGCCTCTGTTGAACCATTGCGGGGAGTTCGGCGTCGCCAAGACGGCGAAAGCGGGCTTGTCGAGCACGGAGTGCCACAAGAACGTGGGGCGTCGTTCTCCTCGACGCGCTCCAGCCGCGCCGGCATGCCGGCTTTGCGGAAACAGTTCTGGGCCAGCACGTCGGACGCGACCTGGGTCCAAGCCCCGGCACGCGGGATTGCGGATCTCGCTCTTGGCCGCGCGGAACAGGATATCGGGATAAAGGAAGTCGCCATGCGCCAGTTCGGTTTGGATGGTTCGCTTGAGAAAGTTCATTTTGGATAGGGGGTCTTGAGGCCCAAACCGAACCTTCAGGTCGGTACGCCTGGGGCATACCCAAATCGAACTGAATGAACCGGTCGCTGTGGGTGGGGCAGGGGACATTCCGCTTGACCCTGAATGTGGGTGGCGACAGGCATCTCAGGGTTCTCGGAACTCAACAGTCCTCGGCTTCGGGGGCTCTCGTTTGCCCGTACCTCGAAAGGACACACCCATGAGCATTCGCGTCGGCATTGTCGGGATCAGCGGTTTCGGCGGCGGCGAGGCGATGCGCTTGGTCGCGGCCCACCCTGAATTTGAGCTTGTCTACGCCGCGGGCGAGGGCAGCGCCGGCAGCCGTCTGGTGGACCGCTTTCCCGGCGTACCGGCCAAGCTTGCCGAGCTGGTGATCGAGAAGTGGGACCCGGCGACCTTGCCGAAGCTCGACGTGCTGTTCGCGTCGCTGCCCACGGGCACCTCCGCCGAGGCGCTGTCGCGCGTCCCCGCGGACGTGAAGATTGTCGATATCGGCGGTGACCACCGATACGCCGAGGGTTGGGCCTACGGCTTGGCCGACGTCTGGCCCGACCGGATCGAGGGTCGGACCCGCGTCGCCAACCCTGGCTGCTTCCCCGCGGCGACGCTGACCGCGCTAGCGCCTCTGCTGGCCAGCGGACTGATCGAGCCCGGCGGCATCGTGGTCGATGCCAAGACCGGCATCTCCGGCGCCGGCCGCGGCGGCGGCGGCGGCGGCGGCGGGTTCGGCTACGCCGAGAGCAACGAGAACCTAGTCCCTTACGGGCTGCTGAAGCACGTCCACATGCCCGAGATGACCACAACGATCGAGCGGCTAAGCGGCGGCAGCGCGGCCGGGCTGGTGCTCACGCCACACCTCGTGCCGATGACCCGCGGCGTGCTCGCCACGATCTACTGCCGCGGCCGCGCTACCACGGGAGAGTGCCTGGACGCGGCCCGGCGCTTCTACGCTGGGCGAGCCTTCGTCCGCGTGACTGACAGGCCGCCGCAGACCAAATGGGCGGCCGGCTCCAATCTCGCCTTCGTCAGCTACGCGGCCGATCCGGAGCGCAACCTGGTGATCGCGATGGGTGTGATCGACAACCTCGGCAAGGGAGCGGCCGGTCAGGCGGTGCAGAATGCGAACCTGATCTGCGGCCTGCCAGAAACCGCAGGACTGGACGGCGCACCTGTTTGGCCGTGACGGGGGGCTACGCTCCGAGCGACCGATCAATCTGCTTTGTAGGTCCATTTGGGGTCGGCACCCGCCGGAGCACCCAGTTCGCTTGAGGTGTACCCAAACGGAACCAGCGGAACCGCATGGCTCAACGCCCTCATGATTGCGTCGCTCCCTCTTCGCCTCTACCGTAAGCGGATCGCTGGCTTGGTTTCGGACCCCAGCGCCTGAGAGATGCGAGCGCTCTCCCGATTACGGGACAGCGCGCATGGTTTCGGTTCTCCCCCTTAAGGGCCTTCATATCCTCGTGGTCGAGGACGAAGCCTTCCTGGCCTTCGAACTAGTCGAGGATCTTGAGGCCGTTGGTGCTGTGCCGCTTGGTCCGATCGCGACGGTTGCGAGGGCACTGCAGTTCATTGAAACGGGAGCGCGCATCGATGCCGCGCTTCTCAACGTCATGCTGCATCGCCAAGAGTCATTCCCCGTTGTCGATGAGCTGCGCAGACGCGGCATCCCATGCGTGTTCGTCACCGGCAACGATAACGCCGTGAGGGAACGCTTCCCCGACGTGCCAGTGCATCTGAAACCGGCCGACATGGCCGCAATCGTGCTGACGCTGGCAGTGCTGGTGCGCCTCGACCCGGTCGACTGAGCCGCCCGGCGCGCTCCATCAGCTCGCCGTCGTCATGCTGCCGGCGCTCATCATCGCGGTCGGCATGCTGTGCAGCTCGCGCGCTCGCCACCATCTCGACCGCAATTTTATGCTCTTCGCGACGCTCGGCCGGCATGCTGTTCGGCGTCCCGGATCGCCACGGCACGGGCTGACCGGCTCACGGTAAAGCCGGCGCAGTCGGAGCCGATGCGGGGGCAAACTTGAGCGATGTCGCGAGCACTTGCTCCGCGAGTGAGCGGATGCTCGACGATACTGACCGCGCCCGAACGCCTCACCACCTCCGCCGAGCAACCGAGCGCGCCAGTTCTCATCGTGGCGCAGTCAGGAACCAGCTGCGCCCTGCGGCCTCGCTGGCGACACACACCCTCAGCGGGGCCGCGGTCGCGCTCTTCTGAACCAATCTCCTAAGGACATCTCCTAGGGGTCCGCTTCCTGGCGTCGATCGCCGGCAACGGGTCGTTAACGATCGTGCGCCAACGTGGCCCCGTCAGAGCAGCGCGGATGGCATGCCCCACATCCATCGCGTGACATGACAGAGGGGGACCGTGCGCCGAGCCGGTCCCCTTCGCCATTGAGGTTGGTCACGGGGACGTGATGCCAAGTCCTGCCGGATGTGGTTGCCGGATCCGGAAGCCGGCCGCATCTTCCCGCGATGCCTCAGCCCAGACCGCCCTACACCTACAAGCCGCCGACGCCCGCCGAGGTCGAGGTCGAGGTCGACGCTAAGGCTACGGCCTCGGAGACCATCCGCGCCGTGCGGGTCATCATCGGCCGGCCAAAGCCGCCCGAAATCGACGGCCCCGATACCCCGCTGTTACCCCGAGGCCCTTCCGAGCCGTTCCGCAGAGGTCGGACCACCTGATCGATTAACAATGATTTGCACCCGGTTGCAATATACGACGTCATGAGGGTTTGTCGCCACTGTCGTTATGCCGGGTCACTGCCCGATAGAACAGACGGCCGAAGCCATTCAGTCGCAGATTGAACACATACCTTTGAAATCCCGCATAGGCTCCCTGCTCGACGACGCCTGTCCCCACTCCGATGAGAGGCATCAGAAAGCCCATAGCCTCTAAATGCTGAGCATAGATGTTGATGAAGGCGGGAAACGTGAGGTCGGTGAAGATCGATGCATGTTCGAGGGGGCCAGCAGCAGTGTAATGCTCACCCTTGGTGTATTGATATGGCACCTCAACAATCCCTTTTGCGAGACTGCTCAGAAGCTTGCACTCGTCCGGTGACAGCTGGCCGATGAAGCCAGGAAATGCAGGATGTGCCTCGCCGTTCTTGTCCGAGTCATACCCGCGCTGCATAAGCTCTTCGAACATCTCGAAGATAGGCGTACCCTTCGGTTCAAAGCGTGCACCTTGTAGAATTTCGCCAACCAGCCTTGCCGGAGGCAATGTCCGGCGTTCTGGAGGCACGCGGAAGTATGGGGCCTCGATCAAGGTCCGAAAACGGTCCTGATCTACCGCGTCGAGCTGTATGCGGGGTAGGGCAAGCCTCACCGTCTTAACGAAGTCCTCGAACAGACCACCAGCTTGCTTAAATCCACGAGCCAGAAGGTCATCATAGACCTTCTCAACAGGCAGGATCTTCGCAAGTGCTTCAAGGTCGATCAACGGCGTTCCTCCGCCCTGGTCATCAGTTGGCATACGACGTCTCTTAGCCGATTGATCGCGAGAACGTGACGCCGGCCAAATCACGATATTGACTGTAGATTTGGGTCGATCGCAGTGACGGATCAAGCCGCTCGGTTGATCGAAGGGCGAGCCAGGAGTGCCCGGACATTCGAGGGCTACCACTCGCCGCCCCGGGCCGTTGCGACTTTGCGAGCGTTCAGCGCATTGGCGATGGCCTGAAGGGTCGTCTTTCCGCTGGCCTGGATCTCCCGGACGATCGGCAGGACGTTGGAAGCGAAGGCGTCGGCGGTGGCCTTGTTCGTCGCCACGCCCCGGGCCCGGCCCTCCACGAAGTTCTCCGGCCTCCCCACCTTCTCGCCCCGAGCTTTCCTTTTGGCGATGCCATTGCGGGTCAGCGCCCGGAGGTTGGCCCGCTGGAACCCGTGCGCCCGGCCATGGCAGACGTGGCAGAGGGTGATGAGGTTGCTGTCTGCGTCCTCCCCGCCCGCGCTCCGCGGCACGAGGTGGTGGTGCTCCAGCTTCTCGGGGTCGCGCTCCCCGCAGGCGACACAGAAGTCGAGCCGCATGATCAGGCTCCCCGGGCCAGCATGTTGGCGACAGCAGTCGGCGCGAAGGGCGTGCCCCGGCCGGTGAGGTAGCCCGCAGCCGCCAGCCCGGCCGACACGTCCCGCAGGGAAGGCTTGCCCCCCTTGGGGGTAGCCCGGGCCAGCTTGCGAGCGGCCTCCACGACCTCGGGGCGGGTTTCCCCGATCGATTTCCGGCCTTCGACCTTCACGCCCGTCTTGCGTTTCCGCTCGCGGGCTCCCCGGAGCTTCGCGACTATCATGGCCTTCTCGAACTCGGACACGGCGCCAAGCACCTGACGGATGAGGTTGGCGGTTGGCGTGTCGTCGAGAAAAGCTGTCGGACTGTCGGCTGCGATGACCCCGATGCCGCGTGCCTGGAGCATGCGAAAACCAACCTCTTGGACCATCAGGTCACGGGCGAAGCGGTTCGCGGTCTCGACGATGATGGTGCGGACGCCGTTGCCCTCGATGCGTTTGAGCATGGCGGCGAAGCCATCCCGTCTCTCGATCGGATCGCCGCCGCCTTTGACTGCTGCATCATAGTAGGAGCCCACGATCTCGATGCCGGCCCGCTTGGCGTAGGTCTCGATCGCCGCAAGCTGGCGCTTGCTGCTGTCCTTGTCTTCGCCGACGTTGGCGGCGCTGGACGTCCTCATGTAAGCGATTGCCTGGACCTGTTTCGCTTTGCTTTCCAAGGCTTGCCCCCGAGGTCCGTATCTATTTTTTGAGAATAAGATACGGAGCAGGAAGCGTGAAGCCCACCAACCTCCATGGATTGAGATAAATCGTGAACCCATCAACCTGAAATGCCGATCTGCCACTGCTACCATGCTGTCAAGGCCCGGGCTGGGGCGGCGAGCGGGAGCGCAACATTGGTTCGCAAACAGCGGCCCCGCCGTTGCCAAGGTTCTCTCCGCATGCATCTCTGCCCCACCAGGGCGCGTGGCATGGGCCGCGAACCTAGCCGCAGTCGGATCCTCAATGACGACCCTCAACGACCAGGACATTGCCGCCGAGATAGCGCAGCGAGGGCTCATCAAAAACGGCGACCTGGATCAACTCTCGTGCGCCAATTACGAGTTGCGGATGGGGAACGTCTATTACGACCTAACTGAAAGCGACCGACCAATCCGACTGGAACCAGGTGATGATGTCCTGGTTAAACCTGGTCACCGGGTAGTCCTCATTACCCATGAGGAAATTAACGTTCCACACAATGTACTGGCGCGCGTTGTCAGCAAAGGATCTTTATTCAGCATCGGCCTAAGCCCAGTTGCGACTTACGCCGATCCAGGCTTCTCCGGGCACCTCGGCATAGTTACCCAAAACATCGGCGACAAGTTTATCGTGCTGCCGCAACTCGAGCCCATTGCCAAGGC
>NZ_QYBC01000039.1 GCF_004137085.1 Lichenibacterium ramalinae | reverse complement strand
GACCGCGACGGGGCCGTGCCGGTGCTCAAGCAGTCGCGCCGCTCCTACCCTTTCATCGTCAAGGCCTTCGCCGACGCTGGCTACGCCGGCGACAAGCCGGCCAGCGCCACACTCATCGCCGTCGAGATCGTCCGCAAATCGCCCGGGCAGGTTGGCTTCGTGGTCCACCCCCGACGATGGGTGGTTGAGCGATTCTTCGCCTGGATCAGCCGCAATCGACGGCTCTGGAAGGACCCGGAGGTCACCATCGCTTCCGCCAAGGCCTTCCTCTACGCCGCATCCGTCATGATGCTGCTACATCGCATAGGTTGCAAAGTCTGAATTCCCGGACAGACTCTAAGGCCGCTCATAAAGCTCGCTTCCCTGAAGAGACTGAGAGCGCCGCAGCCACGATCAGTGACGAAAATTCAGTTTCGGCCTGCTCGGGCGTGAATCGTGCTCGAGAAACAGCGATATTGATGGCGCCGACAGGCCGTCCTTTCCGATCGAGAACGGCCGAGGCGATCGATAAGTCGCCTTGATAGAATTGATCCAGCGCCATCGCATAGCCTTGAGAAGCGGAGCTGGACAGTTCAGCAAGCAGACGATCCAGATCGGTGTTCGTGGCTGGCGTGAACGCGCGGCGATCACTTCGACGAAGGATGTCCGTGGCCTCGTCACGCGGCAGGGCACTCAGCATCGCCAAGCCAGGAGCCGTGCAAAAGGCCGGCATTCGGGTTCCGATCACGACGTCGGTGTTGAGCACGTGCCTGCTCATGAAGCGTGACACGAAGACGATGTCGACGTCGTCGCGCACCGTCAGGTTGATGGTCTCCTCCGTGGTGCGACTGAGATGCTGAAGGTAGGGCATGGCGCGCTCGATGAGCGTGTTGGCCCGCGAGTAGTGGTGGCCGAGCTCGAGCGTCCGCACCGTCAACTCGAAATGCTTGGTGGTCGGATCCTTGCGGAGGTAGCCGAGCCGCTCCAGCGTATAGGTGAAACGCTGTACCGCGCTTCGATCTAGTCCGATCAGCGCGGCGAGCTGCGTCAGGCTCAGCGCCGGATGCGCCTCGTCGAAGGCCGTCAGGACTCGGAACGCCTTCTCGACGGACGCCACGCTCAAAGGATCGGCACGGCCCGCCGGGTTCTTCCCTGCCTCATCTCTGGCCATTGGTCCCTCGCTGAGCAGCCGGTGCCTTGTTTATGCCGTTGACACCCCACGAAGGCTGTCCCTACTCTAGATCATGCAATAAGAGTTATCGCATAGCAATAACAAAGGGAGGTCCTGTGGCCGACTCCATCCTGACCGAACGCCGTGGCCGCGTCGGCATCGTCACGTTGAACAGGCCCGAAGTCCTGAACGCCTGGACGCGACCGATGCGGGACGCACTGATCGAGGCCTTCAGCGCCTTCGAAGCGGATCCCGCAGTCGGTGCCCTGATCCTGACCGGAGCGGGTGACCGGGCCTTCGGAGCGGGTCAGGACCTCAACGAGGCCAAGGGCTTCGACGCGGATCGCGCCGAGGACTGGATGGGAGAGTGGGAGCGGCTCTACGACCGCATGCGCTCACTGTCCAAACCCCTCGTCGGCGCCCTGAACGGCTTAGCGGCCGGCTCTGCCTTCCAGGTGGCGCTGCTGACCGACATCAGGGTCGGCCATCCCGGGGTTCGCATGGGACAGCCCGAGATCAACTCCGGCATCGCGTCCGTCACCGGTCCTTGGATCATGCGCGAGATGCTCGGCCTCGCCCGTACGATCGACCTGACCCTGACGGGGCGTCTGATGGACGCGGAAGAATGCGTGGCCGTCGGGCTCATCAGCCGCCTCGTCCCGCAGGAACGAGTCCTCGACGCCAGCCTGGAACTCGCCGAGCAACTCGCCGCCAAGCCTCCCGTCGCCATGCGCCTGAACAAGCAGCGCTTCCGCGAGGTGACGGAGCCGGGATTCCGCGACTGCCTCGCAGCCGGCACCCGCATCCAGCGTGAGTCCTACGCGACGGGCGAGCCCCAGATGATGATGGAGCAGTTCCTCGCCGTCAGGGCAGCCCGCCGCACCTGACACTTCCCTCCCCCCTTTCCCGGAGCATGCCCATGACCGAGCGTTTCGATCCCGTCAGCCGCCGCATGCTCCTCAAGGGGATGGGCGGTTTGTCCCTGGCTGCGAGCATGCCAGGGCTCGCCAGCCGGGCGAGCGCCGCAGACGCGCCCCTCACCGTGGCGGATCCCGGTGGTCCCTATGGCCCGGCCTACCGCAGCGCCTTCTACGATCCGTTCGAGAAGGCGACCGGGATCAGGGTCGTCAACGTCGCGCGAGAGGCTGAACCGACCGCGCAGTTCAAGGCCATGGTGGAGACCAAGGCCTACACCTGGGACGTCTGCACGCTGACGCTGTCGGCCCGCGACATCCTGGAGAAGCAGAAGCTGCTGGAGCCTATCGACCTGCCGCCTGCCCAGGCTCCGGGTCTGATGGCCGAGGGCCTCACCCCCGTGTGGCTCGGCGTCGACGTCTACTCGACGATCCAGGCGTTCCGGACCGATCGGTTCAAGGGCAAGTCCCCGAACTCCTGGGCCGACTTCTGGAACGTGGCCGACTTCCCCGGCCGCCGCTCGCTGCGCAAGAACCCGATCGACACGCTCGAGCAAGCCCTGCTGGCCGACGGCGTCGCACTCGACAAGCTCTACCCACTCGACGTGGAGCGAGCCTTCCGCAGCCTCGACAGGATCAAGCCCGACGTCGCCGTGTGGTGGACCTCGGGCGCGCAGTCGAGCCAACTCATCCAGAGCGGGGAGGTCGACATGATCGCCTTGTGGAACGCTCGCGCCCAGGCGACCGTGGACGGCGGCGCGCCGGTCAAGATCGTCTGGAACCAGGGACTCTACTCCATCGAGGGCTGGGGGATCCCGAAGGGGTGCCCGCGTGCCGACGCGGCGCGCCGCTTCGTCAGGTTCTGCGCCGATCCGAAGCAACAGGCGCTCTTCACGAACGTGCTGTCCTACGGTCCCACCAACCTCGACGCCTACAGGGACATCCCGGCGGCGCGCGCCTCGACCCTGCCGACCGCGCCCGAGAACCTGAAGCTCATGACCATCGCGCGGGAGAGCTGGTGGAGCGTCAATCGCGCCGCGATGACGGAGCGCTTCAACACCTGGATCCTGGACTGACGATGCCGGCCGCCATGTCCGAGCCCAGGCTCACGGCCACACCGAAGCTGAGGGTCTCGGGGCTCGGCAAGAGCTACGGCTCGACGCCGGCCCTGAAGCCGACCGACCTCGACGTGCCCAAGGGCGAGTTCCTGACGCTGCTCGGCCCCTCCGGCTCGGGCAAGACGACCCTGCTTCAGATGATCTGCGGCCTGACGGAGCCGACGACGGGGCGCGTCTTCATCGACGACGTCGACCAGACTTACACGCCCGTGCATCGACGCGACCTCGGGCTCGTCTTCCAGCACTACGGCCTGTTCCCGCATCTGACCGTCGCGGAGAACATCGCATTCCCCCTGAAGATGCGCGGACAGGCGCCCACCGATCTCGCCCGTCAGGTGACGACGGCCCTCGACATGGTGCAAATGGGAAGTCTCGGGACGCGCTTCCCCCGGGAACTGTCGGGCGGCCAGCAGCAACGCGTGGCCCTGGCCCGCTGCTTCGTCTACCGACCGTCGGTCATCCTGATGGACGAGCCCCTGGGTGCCCTCGACAAGAAGCTGCGCGAACACATGCAGCTCGAGATCAAACGGCTGCACCGCGAGACCGGCGCGACGGTCGTCTACGTCACGCACGACCAGGAGGAGGCCCTGGCGATGTCGGATCGCATCTGCCTCATGAACCACGCCGCGGTCGAGCAGGTCGGTACGCCGCAGGACATCTACGCGCGCCCGCGAACGGCCTTCGCCGCCGACTTCATCGGTCTGTCCAACATCTTCCGCGGACGGGTGACGCGCGCGTCGGACGGCTCGGCGATGCTCGACACCCCCCAGGGGCTGCTCTGCATGGACGGGCTCGAGGGCCCGGCGAGCGGCACCGCTGCCCTGGTCGTCCGGCCCGAACAGATCGCCATCGGCGGTGACGGACAGAACAGCGTCGCCGGCACGGTGGCCGAGATGATCTACGCAGGATCCGAGACCCGGATGATCGTGGCGCTGCGGGCCGGCGAGCGGGCCATCGTGCGCCTTCGCCCCGGTCTGCGCGTGCCCGACCTCGGCGAGGCCGTCGCGATCGGCTGGCGTACCGCCGATGCCGTGGTGATCCCGTGACGATCGCCGCCCTCCCACTGTCGCGGCGACGCCTCCCATCGCTCGGTCCGCTCTGGCTCGCTGCGCCTGGCCTCGCCTTCCTCGCCGTCTTCCTGCTGCTGCCGGTCCTACGGCTCCTGTCGCTGAGCGTCGAGGACGCCGACACCGGGGCGCTGACCGCCCATCACTACGCGCGACTGGTCGAGGCCAACGTCTACCTGCGGGTGCTCGGCATCACGTTCCGCATCGCCGGGCTCACGGCGCTCCTGTCGGTCGGCCTCGGTTATCCGCTCGCCTACTGGCTGGCGCGCCTCCCCGACTCACGCCGGGCACGCCTCACCTTGCTGGTGTTGCTGCCCTTCTGGACCAGCACCCTCGTCAAGACCTTCGCGTGGATGATCCTGCTGGGGCGGACCGGGGTGGTCAACGCCGGGCTCATGGCGCTCGGCGTGACGGACCGGCCGCTCTCGCTCATCAACGACGAGTTCGGCGTGCTGGTCGGCATGGTCCATGCCATGCTGCCGTTGGCGGTCCTGACGATGCTGCCGGTGATGACGGGCATCGACGCGCGGCTCGGGCCCGTGGCGGGCACGCTCGGGGCAGCGCCGGCGCAGCGGTTCTGGCTGATCCATTTCCCCTTGTCGATGCCGGGCCTCGCCGCCGCCGGCCTCCTCACCTTCATCTCGGCGCTGGGCTTCTTCATCGTGCCGGCCTTGCTGGGCGGACGCCAGCAGACGATGCTGGCGCAGCTCATCATCACGCAGATCCAGGACGTGCTGGACTGGGCCTTCGCGGGAGCGCTCTCGGCGCTGCTGCTGGTCGCCACGCTTCTGACCTGCTGGCTCTATGACCGGCTCTTCGGCCTTTCGAGCCTCTCGGGCGACGCGCCAGGTCGCTCCCGTGCCCCAGGCCGCACCCGGGTGTGGGGCTTGGCGTTCCTGTTCCACATGGCGCGATTTTGGACGATCATTGGCGAGGGGCTGGCGCGCGGGGCGGGCCCACGCTTCGGGCGTGCCCTGCTCCCCATCTACGCGGGGCTGGCCATCGCCTTTCTGATCCTGCCGACGCTGGCGGTCCTACCCATGGCGTTCAGCAGCTCCTCGTTCCTGGAGTTCCCGCCTCCCGGCTATGGGCTGCGCTGGTTCCAAACCTATTTCGGCTCCGACGTGTGGATCGGTGCGACGGTCCGCTCCTTCGGCGTGGCGTTCGCCACCGCCATCCTGGCCACCCTGATCGGCGGTTTCGCGGCCCTGGGGCTGGCCCGCTCGCGCTCGCGTTGGCGCGGGGCCGTCTTCGCGCTCTTCCTCGCACCGATGATCGTGCCGCGCATCGTGCTGGCGGTGGGGCTGTTCTACCTCTTCGCCCAGATCGGCCTCGTGGCCAGCGACGTCGGCTTGGTGATCGGGCACACGCTCCTGGCGCTGCCGTTCGCGCTCGTCGCGGTCACGGCCGTGCTGAAGGGATACGACTGGCGTCTCGACCAGGTGGCCGCGACCCTCGGCGCGGATCGCGCGCGGACCTTGTGGCACGTCACGATACCGATGGTGCGCGGGGGAATCGTCGCGGCGCTCCTCTTCGCCTTCATCACGTCCTTCGACGAACTGACGATCGCGCTCTTCGTCTCGGGCGGGGTGAAAACGACGCTGCCGAAGCAGATGTGGGACGACATGATCCTTCAGCTCAATCCCACGCTGGCAGCGGTGTCGGTGGTGATCTTCGTCGTGATCACGCTGCTGCTGCTCGCGGCCGAGCGGTTCCGCCGCTCGGCTTGACCGATGCGCGTTTTCTCCGACCTGCGGTTTGCCACGATGCTTCATCCGGACGGTTTCCTGCCGCTGTTCCTCCAAGCGGCTGCCCGCACCCCGGATCGCGTGTTCGCGCGGTTCGACGGTCGCCCCATCACGCTGGGTCTCCTGGAGAGGCTCTCAAGCGCATTCGCCGGCACGCTCGCAGCTCTCGGACCGGGAGCGCGCGTGGCGGTGATGATGAACAACTCGCCCGAGACCCTGGCCGTCCTGTTCGGCATCGCCCGGGCCGGCGCCGTATGGGTGCCGGTCAACGCGCGGCTGAAGGGCGAGGGGCTTCGCTACGTCCTGGAGCATTGCGCGCCGGCCATGGTGGTCGCCGACGCCGCCCTCCTGCCCGCGATCGCCGAGAGCGGCTTTGACGCCGAGAGCGTACGAACGATCGTGGCAGGAGGCGAGGGGGACGAGCTTGGCGCCGTTCTGCGGGGGCCAATGCCCTCGCCATCGAAGAGCCCTGCCGCGACCGACACCTTCGCCATCATGTACACGTCGGGCACCACCGGTCGACCAAAGGGGGTCATCGTCACTCACCTGATGATGCGGTTGGCCGGTGAAGCCGTCGCCAAGCTGTCGGAAGCGCGAGCCGGCGACGTCTTCTTCGTCTGGGAACCGCTCTACCACATCGGGGGAGCGCAACTCATCGTGCTCCCGCTCATCCGAGACGTTCAGCTGTCAATGGTGGAACGCTTCAGCGCCAGCCGGTTCTGGGACCAGGTGCGGGCGGAAGGCGCCACTCACATCCACTATCTGGGCGGCATCCTCCAACTGCTGCTGAAGCAGCCCGAACTCCCCACGGATCGCGCCCATACGGTGCGCATCGCCTGGGGCGGGGGCTGTCCGAAGGAGATCTGGCGCGACTTCGAGGATCGGTTCGGCGTGGAGATCCGCGAGTGCTACGGGATGACGGAGGCGTCGAGCCTCACGACCTGCAACGACCGGCGCGTGGTCGGCTCCGTCGGACGCCCTCTCCCGTGGTTCACCGTGGCGCTAAGGGACGCGTCAGGCGAGGACGTCCAGCCAGGCTCGCAAGGCGAGATCGTGGTCCGAACCAGCCTGCCCGGCGCCCTCTTTCCGGGCTACTTCCGGAATCCGGAGGCGAGCGCGCTGGCTCTGCGGGACGAGGCGTTGCACACGGGCGACTTCGGCCGCTTGGACGCGGACGGCAACTTGACGTTCCTCGGCCGCATGAACGACAGCGTACGCTGCCGCGGCGAGAACGTGTCGGCTTGGGAGGTCGAACACGTCGCCGCTGGTCACCCCGACATCGAGGACTGCGCGATGTTCGGCGTCGCGGCGGAGATCGGCGAGCAGGACATCAAGCTCGTCGTGAAGCCCAAGGCCGGGGCGACGATCGACTCGGCCGCCCTGTTCGCCTGGCTGACGGCACGTCTCGCCCCCTACCAGGTGCCTCGCTACCTTGCGATCGTTGATGAGTTCGAGCGGACGCCGAGCCAGAGGATCATGAAGCACCGCCTGTCGCAGCGGACCGATGATGGTTGGGACCGGCTCGCATTCGGCAGATGAACCGACGGCTCATCTGAAGACCTCGGGAGGCGTCTGACGGTCGGAACGCCTCGGCGACCTACGCCGGCGCGCTGGAGTGAGAGGTGAGGAGCAGAAGGACTTTCCCTGTCCACGTCCCTCAACCGTGTGTCGGATCAGGGTGGAAGGCGGAACGACCGGTGTTGGTTTAAACTTAGAGCAAAGCAGACATTGCCGCTACGGCAGGTTTCAGAGGTGAACGATAGACGATGACATTCCGGCGACACAGATCCCTAAATCGAGACCCTTCCTCGCGAGCCGCACTCACAGCGCGAAACTGTGCGCCGCATATAACGGAAACAGCTTTATGAGTGCAACGCATCCAGTCCCACCATGCTGCTAGCAGATAAGGTCTGGGCTGCGCTCGGCGGAAACCCGACGGTCGACCTCGGTGTGAAGGGCGAAGGGACCCTACCGTCAGTTCACGCCGTTACGGATCTCGCAGTCGCGACCATCGGCGCGGCGGGCCGCGCGACAGCGGAACTCGCCGCTGCCCTCTTCGGGCATGCGCCCGACGTCACCGTCGACCGGCGACGGGCATCGCTCTGGTTCGCGCGGTCGTTCGATCCTCTGGGGTGGGAGCCGGCGCCGACCTGGGACGCCGTCGCGGGGGACTACCCGACGATCGATGGTTGGATCAAGCTGCACACCAACGCCCCCGCCCATCAGCGGGCTGCCCTCAGCGTGCTCGGGGTGCCAGTCGACCGAGGGGCCGTGGAACGGGCCGTTGCACGTTGGCGCGGCGAGGACCTCGAGGCGGCGGTGGTGGAGGCTGGAGGATGCGCGGCGGCCATGCGCTCCGCCGCGGCTTGGCGCGAGCACGCGCAGGGCCGGTCCGTCTCGAACGAGCCGCTCGTCTGGCGTGAGGACACGGACGCCGCTGCGGGACCAGTCTGGCCGGGATCCCCAGAGAGACCGCTGCAAGGCTTGCGCGTCCTCGACCTCACGCGCGTGCTCGCCGGCCCCGTCGCGACCCGTTTCCTAGCTAGCTTCGGCGCAGAAGTGCTGCGCATCGACCCGCCGTGGTGGGACGAGCCCGCGATCGTGCCCGATGTCACGCTGGGCAAGCGCTGCGCCCGTCTCGATCTCCGGCGCGCGGAGGACCGCGCGCGTCTCGAGGCCCTCCTCGCCGACGCCGACGTCATAGTGCACGGCTACAGGCCCGGTGCGCTCGACGGCCTCGGGTTTGGCGCCGAGCGACGCCGACAGCTCCGGCCGGGCCTCGTCGACGTCTCCCTTTGCGCCTACGGCTGGACGGGGCCATGGCGTGGGCGACGCGGCTTCGATAGCCTCGTGCAGATGAGTTCGGGCATCGCCGAGGCGGGTATGCGCGCTTTAAGGTCCGATCGACCGGTTCCCCTGCCCGTCCAAGCCCTCGACCATGCCTGCGGCTACCTCATGGCGGCGGCCGTCCTGCGCGGCCTGACGCAGCGGGTGTCGCGCGGCGTAGGCTGCGAGGCGCGCGCGTCGCTCGCTCGCGTCGCCGCTATCCTGGCGCCAACCCGCGGCGACATTCGAGGGCCAGGGCTCGCACCGGCAAAAGAGCAGGACTGGGCCGAAGGGGTCGAGAACACCGCAGGCGGGCCGGCCCGACGCCTTCGCCCCCCTCTCACGCTCGGGACCACGGTCCCGCGCTGGGATCGCGGCGCGGGACCGCTCGGCACGGCAGCCCCCTCCTGGGCTAATCACTGAACCTGAAGGCATAGCCGTCGCCCTGGCGCGACAGGCGTCCAGCCGTCGGGCTCGGGAAGTGAGACGTCAGCAGCAGCGATCCCGTGTCGGCGAGGCGCTCCATTAGCGCACGCCGGCTCCGCCGGGACCCGTCGCGGTCGAAGTCCGCGGCGCTGCAGAGGTCGGGATGGGTGAACTGGATGGGAGAGTGAATCACGTCGCCCGACAGGATGGCCTGATCACGCCCTGTGCCGACGTGGACGCACACGTGGCCGGGCGAATGGCCCACTGAGGGCTCGAGCCAGATGCCGTCGCCCCTGATGCCTTCCAACACATGGTTCATCTCGACTAGCACCGCCTGCCCGCTATCCACCACGGGGAGCACGCTGTCGGCGAACGCCCCCCGGGTGACCGGCACTGCGGAGTGGGTGGCATGGAGGTCGCGGAAGTGCTCGAACTCGGTGCGTTCCATCACGTAGCGCGCGTTCGGAAACGTTGGCACCCAGCGTCCGTCGAGCAACCGCGTGTTCCAACCCACGTGGTCGGCATGGAGGTGAGTGCTCATTACGATGTCGACGTCCTCGGGCCTGACGCAGACTGCGGCGAGGTTTTCGAGGAAGGGCGTGCGAAGCATGTTCCAGCTCGGCAGCGAGCGACGCTCTTTGCAGTTGCCCACGCAGGTGTCGACCAGGATCGTGCGCCCTCCGCTCCGCAGCACGTAGCTGTGGAAGCTCAGATAGACCAGATCTTCCTCGGGATGGATGAAGCCGGGCGGCAGCGTCGCCCGACCCTCCTCCAGCATGCCGGGGGTGACGTCGGGGAAAAGATCCTCGGCGCGCCAGAGCGACTGCTCGAAGTCGACGACCTTGTTGATGTCGACGTTGCCGACGCGATGCTTGCTCATCCCAGCCTCCTCAGGCCGTGTGGTAGGTTCTTGGGACACCGGCGCGTGCGACCTGACCCTGGAGAAGCTCGTCGGGCAGCCCCTCGCGCAACAGGTCCCGCGCGGCGACGAGCGCGGCGAGGTCGATGCCGGTCGAGAAGCCGGCGCTCTCAAGCAGGAAGACGAGGTCTTCGGTGACGATGTTGCCGGACGCGCCGGGCGCGTAGGGGCAACCGCCCAGCCCGGCCAGCGAGGCGTCGAACTGACGGATGCCGCTCTCGAGCCCCGCGTAAGCGTTGGCGAGCCCGAGGCCCATCGTGTCATGGAGGTGCAGCGCCTCCAGACGATCGCCGACGGCGGAGCGCGCCGCCGCCACGAGCCGCTTGACCTGCGCGGGGTTGCCGTAGCCGACAGTGTCGGCGAGCACGAGCGAGTCGGCACCTGCCGCGACTAGGCCCTCTGCCACGCGTAGGACGCGGTCCTGTGGCATCACGCCCTCGATTGAGCAACCAAAGGCCGTCGCGCAACCGGCCTCGACGTGAAGGTCAGGCGCTTCGGCCCGGGACCACGCCGTGATCCGCCCCACCTCCGCGATGGCTTCGTCGGTGCCCTTGTTGGTGTTGGCGCGGCTGTGACTCTCGCTGACCGAGACCGGCACGATGACGCGCCGTGCCCCGGCCGCATGAGCGCGCTGCGCTCCCTTGAGGTTCGGGACCAGCGCCGTCAGGGCGACGCCAGGCAAGTCGCGCAGGGCTGCCACGACCTCGCCCGTGTCGGCCATCTGGGGAATGAGCTTCAGGGGCACGAAGCTCCCGACCTCAATCGAGCGGACCCCAGCATGGGCAAGGGCTTTGATCCACCGTATCTTGAGGTCCGTGGCCATCGTTCCCCGCGCCATCTGAAGGCCGTCGCGGGGACCGACTTCTCGCACGAGGACCTCGTCGGCGCTGCTGCTCGCAGTCATGGCGAGACTACCGCGTCGAACGGGGAGCCAGACGACGCTCCGCCACTCAATCGTCGACCTCGCAGCATGGCGGGCGTGAACACGATCGATACCAAGGCACCCACCAGCAGGATCGCAGCGATGATGTAGAGCCCGGCCGCGAGATTACCTGTCAGGGTCTTGGCCCATCCCATGATCATCGGGCTGACATATCCACCGAGTAGGCCGATAGTGTTGACTACCGCGATGGCGCCGGCGGCAGCGCGACCGCTCAGGTAGTCGGTGGCGATCGCCCACAAGATCGGGTTGCAGGCGAGGATTCCCGAGGTGGCAATCGAAAGGAACAGTAGCGACAGGGGCAGGCTCGACGTGATCATGCCGGCGGCCACCAAGCCCGCGGCACCGGCCACCATGGCGAGACCGCAGTGCCATGCCCTCTCGTTCCGCGCGTCGGAACTTCTCCCCAGCAAGATCAGAGCGATCCACGAGCAGAAATACGGGATTGCCGACAGCAGGCCGACGTGGAGCGGACTGTCGATGCCGAAGCTCTTGATAATGGTCGGAAGCCAGAACCCGATTACGAACACGCCGCAGATCTGCGTGAACCAAATCAAGGCCAAGAGGTAAACACGGTAATCGGCCAGCGCCGCGGCGAACGAGTGAGCCCCATATGCGGTATCGTCGGAATCGACATTGAGGTTCTTCAACACCAAGGTCTTCTCGGGACCGCTCAGCCAGCTGGCTTCTGCCGGCCCGTCATCGAGGTAGAAGAATGCGGCGACCCCGATCAGGCAGGTGGGCAGGCCCTCGACGATAAACATCCACTGCCAGCCATGTAGGCCGGCCGCACCGTCGAAGCTCGTCATCAGCAGTCCCGACAAGGGTCCGCCGATCAGGCCCGCGATGCCCGTCGCGCAAGTGAAGATGGCGATCACCTTGGCCCTGCGCTCTGCTGGATACCAGCGCGTCAAGTAGAAAATGACGCCCGGATACAGACCTGCCTCAAATAATCCGAGCAGGAAGCGCACGGAGTAGAGTTGCCAGGGCAGGACCACGAAGGCCGTCCCGGCCGCGGCCAAGCCCCAGAGGATCAGAATGCGCGAGAAGGTCTTGCGGACCCCGACCCGCGCGAGCATCAAATTGCTCGGGATCTCCATCAGGACGTAGCCGAGAAAAAATATTCCCGCTCCTGTTGAATAGATAAGGTCGTTGAGCCCTAGATCCTTCACCATCTCGAGCTTGCCGACGCCGATGTTGATGCGGTCGAGAAAGGCGAAGGTGTAGCAGACGAAGAGGAAGGGGATCAGCCGCAGCGTAACCTTCCTGTAGACGCCCTCTGCAAGGGGCGCCGTGATCTTGACCTCGCTCATGGACATTCGAACCCTCCCGTTTCTGGAAACGTTTCCACCCAGCGGCGCGATCAGCGCCCCTTGAAGACTGCAGGCCGCTTCTCATTGAAGGCGTTGATGCCCTCGTGGCGGTCCTCGGTCGGAATCAGTCGATAGTAGGCCTCGATCTCGGTGTAGAGGCCGGTGCGCAAGTCGGTCTGAAGGCCTAGATCCACGGCCTTCTTGGCCTGGGCGATGGACAGCGGCGCGTTCCGGCAGATCTCCTCCGCGGTCGCGATCGTCTCGTCGAGCAGCTTCGCGGGCTCGCACAGGCGATTGACGAGGCCCCATGCGAGGGCGTCCTCGGCGGAGAACTTGGTTCCGCGGAAGATGAGCTCCTTGGCGCGGCGGGCGCCGATGGCGCGCGGCAGCTGCTGCGTCCCGCCTCCGCCGGGCATGATGCCGCGCATGACTTCGGTGAAGCCGAACACGGCGGTGCGCGACGCGTAGGCGAAGTCGCAGGCGAGCATGAGTTCGAGCCCGCCCGCGACGGCGGCGCCGTTGGCGGCGCAGATCGTCGGCACGGGACAGAAGGTGATGGCCCGGTTCATCCGCTCGAAGAGGTAGTGCTGGCGACCGAAGTCCTCGTCGGTCATCCCCTCGCGCTGCTTGAGGTCGGCGCCCCCACAGAAGGCGCGCTCCCCCGAGCCGGTCAGGACGACGCAGCGATAGAGGGACGGGTCGGCCTCGAGCGCGCCGAAGACGCGGATGATCTCGTGGCCCGTCGTGGTCGAGATGGCGTTCGCCACCTGCGGCCGGTCCAGGCGGACCACGAGGATGTGGTCTCCCACCTCCTCGAGCCTCAGCGTCTCGAGATCGGCGCCGCCGACCGATTCGGATATCCTCATTCCGCTGCTTCCTTGATGGTGAGAAGACCGTTGTGTTCGCCGAGCTTGGGCGTGCGGCCGATCCTGTCGGGTCTGCAGCCGCCGAAGGAGATCGGCAGTCCCACGACCTGGACGGCGCCGTCGTCCGTCGTCTTGATGAGGTCGAGCGCGCGGGTCTGCTCCTGGCGCACTACCTGATCGACCGTTAGGATCGGTCCGCACGGGATCCCGACCGCGTCGAGCGCCGCGAGCCAAACTTCGGCGGGCTTCGTCCGGAACACGGCCTGGAGCCGCTCGATCAACGCCACCCGGTTGGCGACCCGCGCCCCGTTGCTCCGAAAGAGCGGGTCCGCGGCGAGCGGGGCGCAGTCGAGCACGTCACAAAGACGTCCGAACAGCCGGTCGTTGCCGGCCGCCACCATGATGGGCGCGTCGAGGCAGTCGAAGGCCTGATGCGGGACGATGGCGGCGGTGCCCGACCCCCACCGCCCGGGCAGCACCCCGTTAGCGAGGTAGTCGGTGATCTGCATGCTGCCCCAGGTCAACGCCGTCTCGTAGAGCGAGACGGAGACCACCTCGCCGACGCCGGTCGTCTTGCGCCTCAGCAGCGCGGCGAGGACGCCGATCGCGGCCCAGAGGCCCGTTCCCATGTCGTTGACCGAGACGGGGATGCGGACCGCCGGCTCGTCGGGGTGGCCCACGAGGCTCATGAGGCCACTGAGCGCCTGCGCCAGCGGATCGTAGCCTGGCTTGTCCCGCAGCGGGCCGACCTCGCCGAAGGCGCCGAGGTTGCAATAGACGAGGGCGGGGTTCGCGGCGCGGAGGTCCTCCGGTCCGAGGCCGTACTTGCCGAGGCTGCCCGCCTTGAGGTTCTGGAGGACGACGTCCGCCCTCGCCACGATGAGGTCGCGCAGGGCTGCCGCGTGAACAGGGTTCGACAGGCTGAGCGCGATGCTGGACTTGCCGTGGTTGACGGCGTGGAACAGCGCGGCCGCGCCGTCGACGAAGGGAGGGCCCCAGTCGCGCGCGTAGTCGCCGCTGCCCTCGCTCTCGATCTTGATCACCTCGGCCCCGAGGGAGCCGAGGATCATGCCCGCGTAGGGCGCCGCCAAGCTGTGGCCGATCTCGACGACGCAAAGGCCCGCGAGGGGGAGTGTGCCGGTCATCGCCGCGCTCCCAGTTCGCGGCCCGCGGCGGTACCGCCGGGCGAACCGTCGTCAGACCATCGATGGTCCCTCGCCGCGGCGGCCGCGGTGACGTAACCGTCGAGAACGTCGGCCTCGACGGCGGCGCGCGGTCGTTCGAGCGGATCGCCGTAGCCCCCGCTGCCGGCGGGCTGGATAGAGACGCGGTCGCCCCGGTGCACCACGGTCTGGCCGCCCTTGGCGGCGACGGGTGTCACGGACCCGTCGGGCCGGGCGACCTGGCACGCGAAGGGCGCGCCCGGAAGGCCACCGAACTGCCCCTGCGGTGCCGAGCGTCCGCGCTCGGCCGACACCGTGAAGGTGGCCTCGTCGTAGCCGACGCGGTAGGTGCGGCGCGAGGCGAGGCCGCCCCTGAAGCGGCCGGCGCCGCCCGTGTCGGGCACGAGGCTCCACTCCTCGACCATCATCGGGTAACCCTGCTCGATGAGTTCGACGGGCTGGCTCCCCGCGTTGCCGACGTAGACCCGGACGCCGCTGATCCCGTCCTTGTCGGCGCGCGCCCCCATGCCGCCCGCGTGGACGTCGTGCATGGTCACGAACTCGCGGCCGGTCCGGCGCAGGCGGCCCGCGTCCGTCTCGCGGCCGCTAAAGATGCCCGCGCCCGAGCAGCAGTTGCTCTGCCCGACGACCCGGTCCGGCACGGCGGCCGACAGGGCCTTGAGGAGGAGGTCGATGACGCGGGGCGAGGTCTCGGTGTTGCCGGAGACCACCGAGGCCGGATACTGGCAGTTCAGCACGGACCCCTCGGGCGCCACGATGGTGACGGGGCGGTAACAGCCCTGGTTGATCGGGATGCTGACGTCCGTGATGGCCTTCACGGTAAACCATGTGCTGTTGCAGGTGACCGAGAGCGGACAGTTGATGCCGCCGCGCACCTGCGGCCCCGTCCCTGTGTAGTCGAAGGTGATCCCGTCGCCCGCCACGGTCACCTTAACCTTGAGGAGAGGGCTTTCCCCCTTCCAGCCCGGCGCCTCGATGGGGTCGAGGGTCTCCTCGGCCTCGTACTCGCCGTCGGGGATGGCGAGGATCGCCTGGCGAATGAGCTTTTCGGAATGGTCGAGGCTCCTCGCCATGGTTGAGCGGAGAGCCTGGACCCCGTACTTCTCCGCGAGGCTCACGAGGCGCCGATCCCCGACGAAGGTCCCGGCGTACTGGGCCTGGATGTCGAGCAGGAGCTCGTCAGCGTTGCGGCTGTTGCGGCTGAGGATCTCGAGGACGTCGCGCACCGGCTTGTCGCCCCGATAGAGGCGCACGGGCGGGATCCGCAGGCCTTCCGCGAAGACGTCCCAGGTGCTCACGGTGTAGCTGCCGGGGGACTGGCCGCCGATGTCGGTCCAGTGCCCGCGCGTCATCACGAAGGCGACGATCTCCGACCCGACGAACACGGGGCGGGTGAACTGCACGTCGGGCTGGTGGTTGCCCCCGCCGAGGTAGACGTCGTTGCTGACGATGACGTCGCCGGGTTCGAGGTTGGACTTGCCGATCGCCTCGACCGAGACCTTGGTCGAGATCACGGCCGAGCCCATCATGGTCGGGATGTCGTTGCCCTGGGCGACGAGCTGCATGTCGGCGTCGAAGATCGCGGCCGAGGAGTCGCCGCTCGCGTGCATGAGCGGGCTGCCGGCTGTGCGCATCATCGCGATCTTCATCTCTCGCGCGATCGCGTAGAGGCTGGATCGGACGATCTCGTAGGTGACGATGTCGGTGGTCATGCGGCGAGCTCGATTACAAGGTTCATGTTGCGGTCGACGACAGCCGTCTGCGACGCCTTCAGAACGATGCACGTGCTGGGCTCCTCGATGACGGACGGACCCTGGATCCGCCCGCCGACCGGGATGGCGGCGCGCTGGAAGACGTCGAGGTCGGCGTCGCCCTCGGCGAAGCGGACCCGCCTGCGCCCTGCGACCGCGGGAGCGCTCGCCGCGACCGGGGCCGCCTGTCCGCGCCAGCCGGTCGGGGCGACGAGCTGGATCCGGACGTTGGCGATCACGATGGCCTTGTCGGGGCTGGTGAAGTTCCATAGGCGAAGGTGGGCCTCCTCGAACGCGCGCCCGATGGCGTCACGCGGATCGTCCGGCCCCTCTGCAAGGTCGACCGTGATCACGTCGGGCTGCCCGACGTAGCGGCAGTCGGCCCGCCGCACCGTGCGGACGGCCCCCGGATCGAGCCCAGCTCGCCGCATCTCGGCGGTGCCGAGGGTCTCGAGGTCGGCGAAGCTCGCGGCGACCGCGCCGTCGCGAAGGTCGGCCAGCGTGCGCTCGAGCGAGGCTTGGTAGTCGTACTGCTGGTCGGCAACCGTCATGCCGAACGCACTGAACAAGCCGGGCAGCGGAGGGATGATGACGCGGCCGATGCCCATGGCCTCGGCAAGGTCGAGCGCGTGGACCGGTCCCGCGCCGCCGTAGCAGATGTAGGAGAACTCGCGTGGGTCGTATCCCCGCTCGACCGTCATGATCCGGATGGCCTGCGCCATGAGTGCGTTCGCGATGGCGCGGACGGCCTGGGCAGCGTCTTGGACGCTCAAGCCCAAAGGCTTGGCGAGCCGCTCCTCGACGGCACGGTGCGCGGCGGCCTCGTCGAGCCTGAACTCTCCGCCGAGGAAGCTGCCCGCGTCGACGTAGCCGAGCACGAGGTTGCAGTCGGTGACGGTGGGCTCGGTCCCGCCGCGGCCGTAGCAGGCCGGCCCAGGGTCGGCGCCGGCGCTCTCGGGCCCGATCCGCAGGCCGCCACCGGCGTCGATCCAGGCGATCGAACCACCCCCGGCTCCTACGGAGTCGATGTCGATGGTGGGGGAGCGGACGACGTAGCTGTGTAGCAGACTTTTGCCGCGCACCTCCGGGCGATAGTCGCGGATGAGCGAGACGTCGAAGGTGGTGCCGCCCATGTCGCCCAGGATGGCGTTCGGGATCTCGCTCCGTTCGCAGGTCCGGATCGCGGCGCTCACGCCGCCCGCGGGACCGGACTCGAGCAGGACGAGCGGCCGGTCCGCCACGAGGGCCGGTGCCGCGAGACCGCCGTTCGACTGCATGAACATCAGGGTGCCGCGGAAGCCGTGTTCCTCGAGGGCACCGCCGAGCCGCCGGATGTAGCGGCCGCATACCGGGCCGAGCATCGCGTTGATCACAGTCGAGCTCGCCCGCTCGTATTCCATGGGCTCGGGATTGACCTCGTGGGAGGCGCAGACGAACCGGTCGGGCAACAGGCGTCGCAACTCCTCGACCGCCGCGCGCTCGTGGGCGGGGTTGACGTGGGCGTGAAGGAACACGACCGCGACCGCCTCGACGTCGGAGGCCGCGATCTGCGCCGCGAGGTCGCGCACCTGCCCGAGGTCGAGCGGCGTCTCGACCGCGCCGTCGAAGCGCAGGCGTTCGGTCACCTCCAAGCGCCAGCGCCGCTCGACCAGGGGGCGGGGGTTGGCGAAGGACAGATCGTACAGGTCGGCGCGGTCGTGGCGCGACGCGCGGCGGAGCTCGAGGATGTCGCGGAAGCCGCGCGTGGTCACGAGAGCCGTCGGTGCCCCCTTGCCCTCGACCACCATGTTCGTCGCCATCGTGGTGCCGTGGCCGAGGAAGCCGATCTCGCCGCTGTGAGACTGCGAGACGTCCAGGATCTTTCGGAACCCTTCGAGCGCACCCACGACCCGGTCGCGGGGCGTGGTGGGCACCTTGGTGGACCACACCCGGCCGGTGGCGTCGTCGATCAGGACCACGTCCGTGAACGTCCCGCCGACGTCGATGCCGATGCGCTTCATGCCGTCTCCCGCGTTCTCTTGATTTTGGAAACGTTTCCAATTTCGATCAGGCTAGCACCGGGTCCACCGGTCGGTAAAGAGCCAATCTCAGGGATCGTCGGGCGGCGGCGCGCAGGACTGGCGCGGGACCAAGCGGGTCGGGAACAAGCGACGCTGGCGAGGGCCGTCCGGGTCCTCGAGACGGTTGGCGAGGAAGCGTCCCGCCGTGCGGCCGAGTTCCGCGTAGTCCCAGGTCACGACCGTGAGCGGTGGAGTCGAGTAGCGCGCGAGGTCGCCGTCGGCGCCCCCGACCACGGATACGTCGCGCGGGATGACGAGTTCGAGTTCCTGCGCGGCGCGCAGCACCCCCGGCAGCATCGCGGTCCCGCCCGCCACGATCGCGGTGGGTCGCTGCTTCGATCCCAACAAGGCGAAGGCCTGCTGGTACGCGAAATCGACCGAGAAGGAGCCGACCCGGCAGAGCGCCGGTCGGTGGCGGATGCCGTGTCGCGCCAGCGCCTCCCGATAGCCGCGGACGCGCTCCGTCGTCGGGAACACGTCGGGCTCGCCGGAGATCAGGGCGATGCGACGATGCCCGAGGCTTACGAGGTGGTCCACCGCCTGCGCAGCGCCGCCGGCGTGGTCCACCTGGACAGCATCGAGGGCTTCGGGCAGTTCCCGGTCGAGGAGCACCAAGGGCATGCTCCCGTCCGCGAACTCGGATAGGACGGCGGGGTCGGCCTCCGAGGAGGTTGCGATGATGAGGCCGTCGACGCGGCGCGCCTTGAAGCGGCGGATGAGTGCGAGCTCGCGCTCTGGGTCATGGTACGAGGATGCCACGAAGAGCGAGAAGCCGAGGGGGTCGATCTCGCCCTGCACGGCGTCGGCGAGCGCGCTCAGGATCGCGCCGGTGAAGTCGCGAACCACGAAGGCCAGCGTCTTGCTCTCGCCCGCGCGCATGCTCCGGGCGACGAGGTCGGGGCTGTACCCGAGTTGCTCGATCGCGGCGAGGACTCGCTTGCGTGACTTCTCGTTCACGTGGGGCTTGTTGTTAAGCACGCGCGACACGGTGCCAAGGCCCAGGCCCGCGACCCTCGCGACGTCCTTGATGGTCACCTCGTCTCGTCCGCGCGCCATCCATCCCCCCACGCCACCCGTCTCGGCTCATCACGAGCGTCCCTCCCTAGCACGCGTCAACCGGAATGCGGACGAGAGCGCCGAAGATCGGTGTGGCGGAATCCCAGGCGGGCATTGACTTGGCGTCGATGGCGCGGCCGCCCTCGTCGGACGCTCGCCGAACCATTTCGTAGGTGAGATGGACGCGCCCCGTGGCGCTCTGCGGGTTGGCTGGGGTAATGACGAAACCCGACACCTATCCGGATGTCTCCTGATTTCGGCTGCGATGACGACGTCGCGAGGGATATATCCCACAAGAGAGCCGCAGCTTGCGGTGTGGCACGGCACCGGGGCGGCGTTGCGGGCCGTCGTTGCACACTCACCGCTTGGGTGGATTCGACGCCGGACGGCCGTCACCGCGTGAGCGACGCACGACGGCTTTCTTGTTGTCCTAGTCACGCATGGGCGCGACGCGTCTCCCCCTTCGGTGGCGCGCCTCATGTTTGCCGACAGGCAGACTCCGATCGGGTACGGGGGTCGTAACCATCCTACCTGATGACGTCATCATCGCTGACCAGGACGGTGCGGTGGTTGTCCCCTGGGCGCTGGTCCAGACTGTTTCTGACCTCGGTCGGGGAGGCGAGACCCTGGAGCAATGGATCCTGGAGAAGGTCAACGCGGGACGGAAGCTCCCGGGCCTTTCTCCTCCGGACAAGGCGACGAAAGCCCAGTTCGAGGCTTGGCGACAGCGCGATGGCGAAGTTCAATGAGCTGTCAACGTCTGCTTCGGAGCGAGGCGTAGCTGGCGTCCAACGTCCTGCATGGTGAAGGGTTACGGACGGCGGCCGGCACTGGCCGAGCGTCCAGGCTGAGGGCCGCCGTCGGTAAGCCGCCCAAGGACGAACGCGCGAGGGTCGCCTCGCGCTATGGGGATTTGGCGGGACGGGCGAGCGCGCGGAGGCGCCGCAGCCAGCCCAGGCTGGCGAACCCGTGGTCGGGCGAGGTGTCGCGGCGGTCCACAGGCGCTGCGATCGAGGATCGCCGCGAACTCTGAGGAGCCTGTGGTGCGGTCCCGGGCTTGGGGCGGACGGTGCCGGACACCGTGGGGGCGAGCGTGTCCGATGGCCGAAGCGGCGTCGCTTCGACCCTGTGCGGGGACATGCCGTGCCGGCTCACGACGCCCTCATCCGGCTCTCCATCGATGCGAGGGTGGCGCCCGGGCGCGGACCGTGCCCTCGAAGCTCTCGATCACCAGCATGCGCCCGCCGCAGCAGGGGCAAGGGATACGGCGCTCGGCCGAAGAGGCCGGCTTGGGCGCCTCGGGCGGTGCGGGGACGGCAAGCAGTTCGCGGGCGCGGGCGATGTTCGCCTTGCACCGAGCCGTGGCGAGCAGGCCGTAGTGGCGGATGCGGTGGAAGCCCCTGGGCAGGACATGACGAGGAAGCGGCGGATGAACTCGTCAGTCGACAGCGTCATGGTGCGGTGGCGGGCGTCGCCGTCACGGCGGTAGTCCTTGTAGCGGAACGTGACGCCGTCCTC
>NZ_QYBC01000038.1 GCF_004137085.1 Lichenibacterium ramalinae | reverse complement strand
ATGCCGTTCATGGCCTCCACGGCCTGGCGCACGACGCGCCCGGAATCTTCCGCGCCGGCCTTGGCCTTGCGCACCGCGGCATCGGCGTGGCGGGCGCCCTCGGCGGTCTTGCGCACCGTGGCGGTGATCTCGTCGAGCGCCGCCGCCGTCTCTTCGAGCGAGGCCGCCTGCTGCTCGGTGCGGCGGCTGAGGTCGTCGGCCGCGGAGGTGATCTCGCCCGTGCCGGAGCGGATGGCGCCGCTGTTCTGCGCCACCATGGCCAGGGTCTGCTGCAGCCGGGCGAGCGCGCCGTTGAAGTCGGCCCGCAGCTTCTCGTATTCGGAGGCGAAGGCCCGGTCGAGGCGGGACACGAGGTCGCCGTGGGCGAGGCGGTCGAGCCCGTCCGCGATGGCGCCCACCACCTCGGCCTGCTGGTGGGCCGCCTCGGCCCGGTCCGCCTCGGCGCGGGCGCGCTCCGCATCCGCGGCCCGGCGGGCCGCGCCGGCCTCGGCCTCGAGCGCCCGCGCCCGCAGCGCGTCCTCCTTGAAGCGCTGCAGCGCCGCCGCCATCGTGCCGATCTCGTCCCGACGCCCGAGGGCCGGGATGGCGACCGACTGGTCGCCGGCCGCGAGCCGGTCCATGGCGGCCGTCATGCCGCGCACCGGCGCCGCGATGGTCCGGCTGAGGCGCCAGCCCATCAGGGCCGCGAGGCCCGCCGTCAGGAGGCCGCCGGCGACCAGCATCACGGTCGTCACCCGCAGGGCCGTCGCCGAGGCGGCCTGCTCCTCCGTCGCCCATTGCCGCATGGTGGACAGGACCACGGCGGCCTTGGCGGCGACGTCCTTCTCGCGCAGCCGGGCCACGGCGCCGCCGACGAGCTTCATGGCCTTGCCGACCGTGGCGGGGTCGCCCGCCAGGTTGATCTCAGGGTCGGCGACCTCCGTCCGCCAGCTCGCATAGGCGGTCTGCAGCGCGTCGATCAGCGGGATCACCTGCTCGTGCCGGGCCGCGAGGCCGCGGGCGAGGTCCACCTGCTTGTCGAAACGGCCCTGGCGCTCGCGGGCGCGGTCGAGCACGGCGGCATCCTGGGTCACCACGTAGGTGCGGATCAGGTTCATCTGATCCAGCATCTCGATCTGGCCCTGGGTGACGGCGCTCGACAGGTCGTGGCTCACGGCGGCGGCGGCCTCGGCCTCGGCGAGGCGCTGGGTCGACGCGTAGATCACGCCGCACATGACGAGCACCCCCGCCACCACGGCCGTGAAGGACAGGGCGAGCCTGCGCGAGATCGTGACCTTGGGCAAACGCATGGACGTCGCTGCTTTCCCGACGAGGAGCGATGGCCGGGCCGGGGCTGAGGTGGCTCAGCGCCGCGGGCTCGGGCAGCTCACACGGTGGCGCGGGCGTGGCCTCGCGATAGGAGACCGGAACGTCGCCGAAACGTGTCGCTGCATCCACAGATTGCCACGCGAACGTTACGATCTCCTCAAGCTTCCGTTGCGGCGGGACGCGGGCCGCGCCCGTTCAGCCCCGCAGCAGGACCCGGTCGAAGAGGCCGAGCATCCAGCCCAGCGCCTGCACGGCCAGGGCCGGGTCGTAGCGCGGGCCCTCGTCGCGCAGGAAGGCGTGGGCCGCGTTCACCTCGTGCCACGCGTAGGTGGCGCCGGCCTCCTCGAGGCGGGCACGGATCGCCTGCCGCCCCGCGAAGGGGACGTGCGGGTCCTGCCGGCCGAAGACGAACAGCGCCTCGGCCTTCAGCTCCGCCATGCGGGCGAGGCTGTCGTCCGCGCGGCCGGCGCCGAGCGTGCCCGAATGGATGTCGGTGGGGTAGAAGCAGGCGGCCGCCGAAACGCGGGGGTCGAGCGCGGCGCGGTAGGCGAGGTGGCCGCCGAGGCAGACCCCCAGCGTGGCGAGGCGGCCCGTGCAGGCCGGATGATGCGCGAGGGCACCGATGACGGCGGCCGCGTCGGCGTCGAAATCCGCCACCGGCTTCGCGAACTTCAGCGCGTTGCCCCGGTCGGTCCCGGCCTGGTCGTAGCCGAGGGCCGTGCCCGGCGCCTCGTGCTCGTGGTAGACCTCCGGCACGGCGACGAGGTAGCCATGGCCCGCCACGGTCGCGGCGAGGCGGCGGATCGGGCCCGTGACCTGGTAGATCTCCGAGAAGAACACCACGCCCGGGTAGCGCCCCGGCACGGCCGGGCGGACGACATGGCACCGCATCGGCCCCGTGGGCGTGGGGACGTCGATGGTCTCGTCGCTGCGGATGATCATGCCGGTCCTCCCCGCGGGCGCCGCCCTCAGGCGGCGCGCTGGTCGCGCTCAAGCGGCGCGCTGGTAGTCCTTGATGTCCGAGAAGGTCACCTGCGGCCAGCGCTCCTGCTCGTAGCGCAGGGTGAAGGCCGAGGAGGCGAGGAAGACCGGCGCCCCGTCGAGGTCGACGGCCGTGGACGACGGATAGGCGTCGAGGAACCGCTTCAGCTCCAGCGCCTCGCCGGTCACCCAGCGGGCGAGTTCGAAGCGGCTCGATTCGAACGAGACCGGCAGCCCGTATTCCACCTGCAGCCGCTCCACCAGCACGTCGAGCTGCAGCGCCCCGACGACGCCCACGATGGCGCCGGAGCCGTCGTAGGGCACGAAGGTCTGCACCACGCCCTCCTCGGCCATCTGCTGGAGCGCTTCCTTGAGCTTCTTGGCCTTCATGGCGTCGTTGAGCTTCACGCGGCGCAGGATCTCGGGTGCGAAGGAGGGCACGCCGCGGAACACCAGGTCCTCGCCCTCCGTCAGCGTGTCGCCGATGCGCAGCGTGCCGTGGTTGGGGATGCCGACGACGTCGCCGGCGAAGGCCTGGTCGGCGATGGCGCGCTCCTGGGCGAAGAAGAACTGGGGCGCGTTGAGCGCCATGGGCTTGCCGGTGCGGACCAGCTTGGCCTTCATGCCCCGGGTCAGCCGGCCCGACGAGACCCGCATGAAGGCGATGCGGTCGCGGTGGTTCGGATCCATGTTGGCCTGGATCTTGAAGACGAAGCCCGTCATCTTGGCCTCGTGGGCGTCGACGTAGCGGGTCTCGGCCTGGAGGCCGCGCGGCGGGGGAGCGAAATCCGCCAGGGCGTTGATGAGGTCGGCGACGCCGAAGGTCCGCAGCGCCGAGCCGAAGAACACCGGGGTGAGGTGGCCTTCCAGGAAGGACGCCCGGTCGAAGGGCCGGCAAGCGTCGCGGGCGAGTTCGAGCTCGTCCAGCGCCGCATCGGCCTCGTGCTCGGGCAGCAGCGCGCGGATCGCCGGGTCGCGCGGGCCGTCGACGGGCGTCATCGGCGCCTCGACGTCGCTGTCGAGCTTGCGGATCATGGAATGGGCGAGGTCGTAGGTGCCGGCGAAGGCACGGCCGCGGCCGATCGGCCAGGTGACGGGCGCGGTGTCGAGGGCCAGCACCTTCTCGATCTCGTCGAGCAGGTCGAAGGGGTCGCGCGTTTCACGGTCCATCTTGTTGACGAAGGTCACGATGGGGATGTCGCGCAGGCGGCACACCTCGAAGAGCTTGCGGGTCCGGCTCTCGATGCCGCGGGCCGCGTCGATCACCATGACGGCGGAATCCACGGCCGACAGCGTGCGATACGTGTCCTCCGAGAAGTCCTCGTGGCCCGGCGTGTCGAGCAGGTTGAAGACGCAGCCGGCGTGTTCGAAGGTCATCACCGAGGTGACCACCGAGATGCCGCGCTCCCGCTCGATGCCCATCCAGTCGGACCGGGTCTGGCGACGGTTGGCCTTGGCGCGGACCTCGCCGGCGAGCTGGATGGCGCCGCCGAACAGCAGCAGCTTCTCGGTCAGCGTGGTCTTGCCGGCATCCGGGTGCGAGATGATGGCGAAGGTCCGCCGACGCGTGATCGGGTCCTCGGTGCGGGGCTGTGTCGACATGCCGGACGGGATAGCGCCTCGGGCGTCCCGATGCAAAGCGCCGTCGCGCGTCCGTCAAAGCGCGGCCGACACCCGCCGCCGCCGCGGCCGCCTGCCGAAGCCGTGTTCCGCCCCTCCCGCCCTGTGGCCTCCGCTCCGCGCCGCATGGCGCTGAGTGGTCGCGGGCGCACCGCGCGGCTCGCCCTCCGGAGCACCGGTGTCCGGCATCCATCGCGCCCGGAACAGCAGGGCGGCCCTGTGCACCAGCAGGCCGGCCTCGTCCCTCACGCTCACGATGAAGTCGCGCGACGTGGTGCCCGGCAGCGTGTCGCGGGCGATGTCGGGAAGCAGCGCGGCCGCCTGCGCCGCGGCCTCGTCTCCGGTCTCGAGGTCGATGCCGAACTCATCCCGTAGCGTCACCTCACCATCGTACACGTCGAAGAAGTAAGTCGGCATGCCTGATCCTTCCCCCAACAGGATCGCCAGGGTAGAATTTGGCCACTGAACGCACACCCCGTCAAATCTGCCGGGGTGACGACTGGTCGGGGTCGGGGCTGGCGGCAGGATCGACAGGCCGCCGGGACGCCCCGCGGAGGTTCGGCACGGCGATGGGCCCGGCATCTCAGCCATGCCAGATCTACCGAACTACCGCTCCGGTGCGTAGACGGACTTCGTGATTATGCTGTGAACCGACACGCAATGCTGACACACAAAAAATTGTGAGGGTACGACATACCGGACGGAATCACTGCAAAGCAGCCAGTTGGCACGAATAATCTGCAATTTAGGCTTCGTGATCCGAAGCCACTGATTGAGCTTGCGCGTTTGTCGTTTGTTCCGCTAGAGCTTGCTCATATCGACTGACTGACTCTTAGCGTAATATGTCCTGATAACGTTGTTATCCATTTCTAAAACGGATATTGTACGATGATTAAGTATATGTTGGAACAGGGTAGGAAATGAATGATTGTCGGATATGCTCGAACATCCACTCTTGACCAAACTGTCGGCCTGGAAGCTCAGTATCGTGACTAGAGTGCGGCTGGTGCGGAAAGGGTATTTTCCGAACAGGTTTCCTCTTTCGGGAGACGTCCGGTTCTCGAAAAACTCCTGAAGTTCATGCGATCAAGCGACGCGTTCGTCGTTACAAAGATGGATTGATTAGCTCGCTCAGTTCCTAACCTCTGGCGGACCGTTCAAAGGCCGGAAGTCTTCAGCGTATCTCTAAAAGTTATAGATCTTAGTCTCGACACCGGAGCGCCAACTTGAAAGCTGATGCTTTCAGTGATGAGCGCCGTTGCTGAATTTGAGCGCTCTATGATGTTGGAGCGGCAGAAAGAAGGAGGTGCGAATGCTAAGACTTAGGATAGATACAACGGACGCAAGCTTACTGACTTTAATAAGTCTCTCGTAGAAAGTGAAATGTTCACTGAATTAAAATTCATTACAGAGAAATTAGCTGCTAAAAAGTTCTTTTACCGGATACGATAGGCTAGGTGCTAATCTAAGGTCCTGCGCTTCAAGCTCTTACACCAAGGCTGAGCAATCAGCCTGAGGCGACTGCTCTAAGTCGCTTGGACAGCTTCGGTTCATGCCGAAGTGTGCAGTGCTCGGCGAGATACGAAACAATGGTCGGCTGAGTATGAGATAGACCACCAGCATATCCCACACGGTGGTTCAAATACCAGATTAGAAAGCTCTTACCAGGCACAAACTGCTCCGCCGGTAAATTCTTTGATCTGATTATCTTTAGCACCTTACCCTTGGTAATTCTGTACTTTCTTAGACCGACTTCAGATATGATCTTTGATATCATCTGTCGAATTCGTTTTTGGCATTTGTTTTTATCGACGCCTATGTATTTTCCACGTTCTGTTCTCGATATAGATGGCGGATTAATCGAAAATATAGCATCTCTTAACTTTAGACGTCGAGCTATCCCTAGTACGGTTACGTAAGGCGCCAGTTGAGTTTTCACATCGGACATTAAGTTGTCGAATGACACACTGGACAGTGCGGCTCCGGAGGTTCTAGCCGGCATCGCAAACGTACAATATCTCTCAACAGCTTCTAACTCGAACAACACGTTCTCAATGCTATAGGCCTGAAGGCGATATAGATGCGGTGCCGATTTCATTCGCTCCCATGCAATTAAATCAAGATCGCCATCTACGATGTACAATCTTCGCCTTCCATCTAATTCGGTATCTTCTAGTGCCTTTTCGACAACAAACTCTCGTGTTCCAAGCGGTATGACCCGCTGAATTTTTGCTTTGCCGTTCAGTGCTCGGTTCAGCATCTTTTCATATACGCCGATATAGGTTGAGTCCTCAACGTACACATCTACATCGTTGTAAACTCGATATAATCGTGCATATCCGACTCGAGACCTTGAAGAATATCTAATCATGATAAGTCGACGCACTTTTCATCACGGTCGAGGATGATAGCTGGACTATGAGTCGCCATAATAAGCTGAACTTCAGGGTTAGCTTCTTGAAGAGACTCGATGAACATCTCTTGCCATTTGAGGTGCAGGGAGAGTTCTGGCTCATCAATGATTAGAATCTGTGCTTGACGCTTGTCGTCATTGAACATAAGGGACGTGATAAGAACGAATAATTGTCGTTCACCGGATGATAGATAATAGATATCTGCTCCATCAGGGTGGGACGGCAACCTAAGAATCAAGGATCCGTCCTCTTTAAATCCTATACTCTTATTTGAGTCATTGAAAAATGCATTCATTATTTCCGTATATTTAACTGAATACGCAAACAATTCTCTTTGTTCGTTGTTGAAATGATTGATTAATGTCTCAAGCTGCGAAATCAAAGACAGTCGAGGTTGAATTGAAAACCATCTATACAACGTCTGCTGGACTTTTGCGTCTTTGTTTTTGATTACCTTCTCAATACTTCCGTGCTTTATAAATTCGGATGCCACCTCAATGACGTCGCCGAAGAATGGATCGATAGAACTCTCAATTTTAGACTGAGTGATTCCAAGTACAGAGAATGCACTCTTAATCGAACGACGCACTTTTTCATACCGTCTCAGATCATTTTGCCTTGGCACTTTTATAGGGCCAGCACCCTGTGAAACGTCAGAGAACATCGTAAGTAAAATGTCTTCTCTCAGCTTCGCGGCCAGTTTTGCTCTTTCACGATAAGCGACGCCAACAGCTTCTGTAGCTGCAGCTTCCGCTTGTGACACGCTTTCATCTAGAAAGGTGCGAATCGTGGCATGCGGCCTTCTGCTAACTGCTGCTCGACGGGTTCTAAAAGCTCTTTGAGATACGAGTCGTTGCGACGGCAGCGAACTCCGATCAAGTCCTAGAAAGATCGGATTCGGCAGTGATGATATTTTGCTGATAACGTCGAACTGAAGCGGCAGAGAAGACTTTTTCTCCCGGACTTGAACTCGTCCACCCTCATCATAGTAAGAGTAATCTTCAGAAACATTAGCTAACTGCTGATAGAATTCATAATCAAATATCTGAGATACTGGCTGCTCATCGTTTTCTTGAAAAGATATTTCAGTTCCAGCTGGAATTCTTGATACAGAGACTCTTATGACCGAGTCACCGTTGATAGCGATAACCCGCAAGTCATCATAAACTGTAGACATAATTCAATCGAAATCAGGACCTAGACAGCCAACGATCGCCTTCAGTACGCTTGTTTTGCCACTCCCATTGATGCCGATTAGAAAGCTCAGGTCTTCATGGAAATTTAGATCGAAATCTAGATAACCATTGAGCCGGTGAGATACAAAGGAAACGATTCTCATTTGGTCCACTGACATCCAAATCGCTTGCCTTAAATCTACCCTGAGATTGTCCATGCGCAAGGTGGAAGAGCGTCGCGGTGCCGCAGGCGTTTGCTCTCTTGACAATTCTCTGATCTCGTGAGCAGCAGCGGCGTTTGTTAACGTCGTGGTTCTCCAACGCCATGCCCATGTGCATCAGCCACACAGAACTGACACACAGAAAGCTGGCCGGGGCAGAGAAATCCGTGCTGGATCATTGCGTATCGACATCTCAGCCATGCCGGGCGGCGCGCCTCATTGATTTATGGGGCGGAACGTCGGATCTACCGCGGGTGTGCGTCGCGCGGGCGGCGCCGACAGTCCAGCCCGGTGGAACTCCCCATGCGTTATGACCTCGTCGTGATCGGTACGGGCCCCGGCGGCTACGTCTGCGCCATCCGGGCGGCGCAGCTGGGCCTCAAGACCGCCGTGGTCGAGAAGCGCGCCACGCAGGGCGGCACCTGCCTCAACGTCGGCTGCATCCCGTCGAAGGCCCTGCTGCATGCCTCCGAGATGTTCGCCGCCGCCGCCCACGACCTGCCGGCGCTCGGCGTGAAGGTGGGCAAGCCCGAGCTCGACTGGGCCGCCATGGGCAAGCACCGCGACGACACGGTGGCGGCCAACGTCAACGGCGTCGCCTACCTGTTCAAGAAGAACAAGGTCGACGCCTTCCATGGGCTCGGCACCATCAAGGGCCCGGGGATCGTCGAGGTCGCCAAGGAGGACGGCAGCGTCGAGACGATCGAGACGACGAGCATCGTCATCGCGACCGGCTCCGAGGTCTCGACCCTGCCCGGCATGCCGGTCGACGAGAAGACCGTCGTCTCCTCCACGGGCGCCCTGGTCCTGTCCGAGGTGCCCAAGCGCATGATCGTCATCGGGGCCGGCGTCATCGGCCTCGAGCTCGGCTCGGTCTATCGCCGGCTCGGCGCCGAGGTCGAAGTCGTGGAATACCTCGACCGGATCCTGCCCGGCCTCGACGGGGAGGTCGCCAAGACCTTCCACCGCATGCTGGAGAAGCAGGGCTTCGCCTTCCACCTCGGCCAGAAGGTGTCGAAGGTGGAGCCCACCAATGCCGGCGCCTCCGTCACCTTCGCGCCCGTGGCGGGCGGCGAGGAGCGGCGGCTCGACGCCGACGTCGTGCTGGTGGCGACGGGCCGCCGCCCCAACACCGACGGGCTCGGCCTCGAGGCCGCCGGCGTCGCGACCGAGCGGGGCCGCGTCGTCATCGACGACCATTTCCAGACCAACGTCCCCGGCATCTACGCCATCGGCGACGTGGTGCGCGGCCTCATGCTGGCCCACAAGGCCGAGGACGAGGGCGTGGCGGTGGCCGAGATCCTGGCCGGCCAGGCCGGCCACGTGAACTACGGCGTCATCCCGGCCGTGGTCTACACCATGCCGGAGATCGCCTCGGTCGGCGCCACCGAGGAGGAGCTGAAGACCGCCGGCATCCCCTACACGGCCGGCAAGTTCCCCTATACGGCGAACGGCCGGGCGCGCGCCATGCGCCACACCGAGGGCTTCGTGAAGGTGCTGGCCCATGCCGAGACCGACCGGGTGCTGGGCGTCCACATCATCGCGGCGGGGGCCGGCGAGCTGATCCAGGAATGTTCGGTGCTGATGGAGTTCGGCGGCTCGGCCGAGGACCTCGCCCGCACCTGCCACGCCCACCCGACCATGTCGGAGGCCGTGAAGGAGGCCGCCATGGCGGTCGACAAGCGCGCCATCCACGTCTGACGGCACCGGCCGGCGCGGCGGGCCGCCCCATCGCGGGCGGCACCGTCTCGCCCTCGATGAGGGCGTGCACCGCCGCTAGTGAGTGAACAGTTTGAAGAGCACGGCGACCTGAAGGGCGAGCATGAAGCCGAGCATCCAGCGCACGAGGACCTGATCGCCTTTGATGATGGCGAGGTCCACATCCACCTTGTTGAAACGGGTGTTCATGTCGGCGCGCAGGGTGGTGAGTTCGTCGCCCGTCTTGCCCAGGACCACAGGAGCCTTGGCGGCCTTGTCCTCCGACACATCGAGAGACCGGAACGCCTCGTACACCTCTAGATGCATCGTCGTCATGTCGACCCCCTGTCGCGCCTCAATCTAGGGCGTCTCGCGTCCGGATGCGAATGGCTTCTGCCCGGGGCGCGACGCGCTCGGTGACGACCCACTCGCGGCTCGGCGCAGGGGGGTCGGGCGCGAAACGGCCTCCCGACCGTCACATCCGCTGCGGCACCGCGATCCCCAGCATCCAAAGCGCCTTGGACAGCACCGCATGGGCGAGGCCGCAGAGCGCGAGGCGGGCGGCGCGCGCCTCCTCGTCCTCGGCGTTGAGCACCGGGCATTCGGCGTAGAAGCGGCTGAAGGCCTGCGCCACCGCGAAGGCGAGGTCGGCGATCTCGTTCGGCGCATAGCCCGCCGTGGCCGCCGCCACCGCCACCGGCAGCCTCAGGCAGGCCATGGCGAGCGCCCGCTCGGCGGGATGGCCGAGCGCGATGGCGGAAGGCCGCAAGCCGGCCGCGTCGGCCTTGGCGCCGATGGCGCCGATCCGCACGCAGGCATATTGGATGTAGGGGCCGGTGTTGCCCTCGAAGGACATCATGCGGTCGAGGTTGAAGCTGTAGCCCGACAGGCGCAGCGTCGACAGGTCGGCCCATTTCACCGCCGCGAGTCCCACCTGCTCGGCCAGCACGTCCCGGTCGATGGCGGGGTCGTCCGTCTCGATGCGCCCGCGCGCCTTGTCGACGGCCTCGGCCAAGAGGTCGCGCAGCCGCGCCACCCCGCCCTCGCGGGTGCGGTAGGGCTTGCCGTCGACGCCGTTCACGGTGCCGAAGCCCACGTGCACCAGGTCGACCCCGGGCGCGATGCCGCAGCGCCGGGCGGCCCGGAACACCTGGTTGAAATGCAGGGACTGGCGCTCGTCGACCACGTAGACGTAGCGGCCGCAGCGGGCGAGCGCCGGATCGGTGGCCCGGCCCGCGATCGTGGCGAGGTCGGTCGTGCCGTAGGTGGCGGCGCCGTCCGATTTGGCGAGGATCAACGGCGGCAGGGGCTTGGCGTCGGAGCCTTCGGCCACGTCGATCACCAGGGCGCCGTCGCTCTCGTAGGCGAGGCCGCGGGCGACGAGGTTCGGCACCAGCGTGTCGACGATGGCCTGGGCATCGCTTTCGCCGAGGAACAGGTCGAAGCGCGTGCCGAGCCGGTCGATGTCGTGCCGCTGGTCGGCGAGCGAGGTGGCGCGCAGCGCCGACCAGTCGGCAAAGGCTTGCGGATCCCCCGACTGCAGCGCGGCCGTGAGGGCCCGGGCTTCCGCCATGCGCTCCGGCTCGGCCTTGCAGGCCGCCGAGGCCTCGGGATAGAGCCGCTGCATCTCGTCGACCGTGACGGCCTCGCCGACGGTGCCGGGTGCCCGCTCGGGATGGGCGCGCCGGATGGCGGCGATGAGCATGCCCATCTGCAGGCCCCAGTCGCCGAGGTGGATATCGGTCGTCACGGCGACGCCCTGGGCGGCGAAGATGCGCGACAGGGCTTCGCCGATCACCAGCGAGCGCAGGTGCCCGACGTGGAGGGGCTTGGCCACGTTGGGGCCGCCGAAGTCGATCAGCACCGGGGGGTCGTCGCGCCGGACGATGCCGAGGTCCGGCGAGGCCGCCTGGGCCCGGGCCCGGGCCGTCACGAAGGCGTCGGCGAGGCGCAGGTTGAGGAAGCCGGGACCCGCCACGTCGACGGCGGCGAATTCGGGCGACGCCCGGAGGATCTCCGCCACGGCGGCGGCGATGTCGCGCGGGTTGCGCTTCGCCGCCTTGCCGAGCGCCATGGCGGCGTTGCACTGGAAGTCGCCGAACTCGGGCTTGCTGGCGGGCACGCTGCGCACGGCCTCGGTCGGCAGTCCCGCCGCCGCGAAGGCCTGCCGGAGCAGGTCGTCGACCCGGCCCATCACGCTGTCCACCATCACCAAACTCCAACCCGCTTCCGGCGCCGTCCCCGGGACCGGGCTTCGCCCTCGCCCGGCCTGCCGGGCGCCCGGCAGCACGTTCGGCCTCGACCGGTGTCCCTATAGGTTCCGGTGCGCCGGCTGGGAAGGGCTCGGCACCCTCGGCGCTCCTGACCGTCTCGGACGCGTGCCTGGATGCCCTTTGGAAACGTTGGGATATTCCCCCTCGTCATCGGCACGCGTTCACCGGCTCTCAGCCCAGGATGCCCGGCAGGTCGAGCCCCTGGGCCCGGGCGCAGTCGATCGCGTCGGGATAGCCGGCATCGGCGTGGCGCATCACCCCCGTGGCGGGGTCGTTCCAAAGCACCCGCTCCAGCCGCGCGGCGGCCTCGGGCGTGCCGTCCGCCACCACCACCATGCCGGCGTGTTGCGAGAAGCCCATGCCGACGCCGCCGCCGTGGTGCAGCGACACCCAGGTGGCGCCCGAGGCGCAGTTGAGCAGCGCGTTGAGCAGCGGCCAGTCCGACACGGCGTCCGAGCCGTCGCGCATGGCCTCGGTTTCGCGGTTGGGCGACGCGACGGAGCCGGAATCGAGATGGTCGCGGCCGATCACCACCGGGGCCTTCAGCTCGCCGCGCGCCACCATCTCGTTGAAGGCGAGGCCGAGGCGGTGACGGTCCCCGAGGCCGACCCAGCAGATGCGCGCCGGCAGGCCCTGGAAGCGGATGCGCTTGGCTGCCATGTCGAGCCAGTTGTGAAGGTGCGCGTCCCCCGGCATCAGCTCCTTCACCTTGGCGTCGGTGCGGTAGATGTCCTCCGGGTCGCCCGACAGGGCGCACCAGCGGAAGGGCCCGACCCCGCGGCAGAAGAGCGGCCGGATATAGGCCGGCACGAAGCCCGGGAAGCTGAAGGCGTCGCCGACGCCCTCCTCCAGCGCCATCTGGCGGATGTTGTTGCCGTAGTCGACGGTCGGCACGCCGGCGCGGTGGAAGTCCAGCATGGCGCGGACGTGCTCCGCCATGGAGCGCTTGGCGGCGGCGGCGACGGCGGCGGGGTCGCGGAGCTTGCGGTCCTCCCATTCCGCCACGCTCCAGCCGCCCGGCAGGTAGCCGTTGACGGGGTCGTGCGCCGACGTCTGGTCCGTCACGCAGTCGGGCCGGATGCCGCGGCGGAAGATCTCGGGGAAGACCTCGGCGGCGTTGCCCAGGAGCGCGACCGAGACGGGCCGGCCCTCGGCCTTGGCGCGCTCCAGCAGGACCATGGCCTCGTCGAGGTCCTTGGCCTCGACGTCGACGTAGCCGGTGCGCAGGCGGAACTCGATGGAGCTCGGCCGGCACTCGACGGCGAGGCAGGAAGCGCCCGCCATGGTGGCGGCGAGCGGCTGGGCACCGCCCATGCCGCCCAGGCCCGCCGTCAGGATCCAGCGCCCCGCCAGCGAGCCGCCGTAATGCTGCCGGCCCATCTCGACGAAGGTCTCGTAGGTGCCCTGCACGATGCCCTGGCTGCCGATGTAGATCCAGGAGCCGGCCGTCATCTGGCCGTACATCATCAGCCCCTTGCGATCGAGCTCGCTGAAATGCTCCCAGGTGGCCCAGCGCGGCACGAGGTTGGAATTGGCGATGAGCACGCGCGGCGCATCCGCGTGGGTGCGGAACACCCCGACAGGCTTGCCCGACTGCACCAGCAGCGTCCGGTCGCCGTCGAGCGTCTTCAGCGCGTGGACGATGCGGTCGAAACTGTCCCAGTCGCGCGCCGCGCGGCCGATGCCGCCGTAGACCACCAGTTCCCCCGGCTTCTCCGCCACCTCGGGGTCGAGGTTGTTCATCAGCATGCGCAGCGGCGCCTCGGTCAGCCAGGACTTGGCGGACAGCGCGGGGCCGCGCGGGCTGCGGACGATGCGGGCATTGTCGAGGCGGGACACGGGCGTCTCCTGGTCGGCGGCGCGGGAGGGAGGGTTCGGTGCCGGCAACCCAACTTGTATAGACAAGTCGCGGCGGCAGGCAACGCCGCCGCCTGCCCTCAGGCGGAGGAGGCCGCCGCCTCCCAGGCCAGGCACGCCGCGTGGCCCGGGATGGCGCGCAGCCATGCCGCCGCGAAGCCGGCGAGCCGCGCCGCCATGGCTCCGTCGCCGCCGACGCGCGGGCTGCGGGCATCGGCCGACAGGACCGAGAAGCCCGCGATCCCGTCCGCGATGCCGCTCCCCTCGGCCTTGAGCAGCGCCTCCTTGGCGGTCCACACGTCGAGGAAACGCGCGTCGCGCGCCGCCCCGTCCGGCGCCTCGGCGATGCGGCGCGCGTCCTCGGCGCCCAGCACCATGCGGGCGAGCGGGCCCCAGTCCCGCCCGGCGCGGCGCGGCTCGACGTCGACCCCGACGCGCCGCCGCCGCGACCAGGCGATCAGCGCGTGGTCGCCGCCGTGGGACACGTTGAAGTCGATGCCCGCCCGCCCGCCCGCGAGCGACGGCCGGCCGCGCTCCGAGCACGCGAAGCGCAGCGCTCCGGGCGCCTCGCCGAGTTCGGCCCCGAGCAGGCGCCGCAGCGCCGCGCGGGTGGCGGCGGAGCGGACGGCATCGGCGTGGCGGTGGAAGCGCGAGGCCGCGTCCCGCTCGGCGCCCGACAGCACGTCGAACAGCGGATCGGCGAGCGGCACCGAGAGGTCGAGGTCGAGCCGCACGAGCCGGACGTCGTCCGGGACGGTCGCGCCGGCGGGCTCGACATGCGGCCCGGCGGCGATCACCCGCCGAGCCCGACGAGGCGCCGGATGTCGGCCGGCGACAGCCCCTCGCGCCGCAGGTCGCGCAGCGACGGGGCGCCGCGGCTCTTCGACAGCTTGTGGCCGCCCGCGTCGAGCACGAGGCGGTGGTGGTGGTAGCGCGGGGCGGGGAAGCCGAGCAGGGTCTGCAGCAGGCGATGCAGCCCGGTGGCGTGGAACAGGTCGCGCCCCCGCACGACGTCGGTGACGCCCTGCAGGGCATCGTCGACCACGACCGACACGTGGTAGCTCGTCGGCACGTCGCGGCGGGCCAGCATCGCGTCGCCCCAGGCGGCGGGCTCGGCGGGGACGTCGCGCTCGCCCGCGCCGTCCCCGCATTCGCGCCAGCGCAGGGAACGCCGGCCTTCGGCCCCGACGGCTTCGAGGGCAGCCGCCATGTCGAGCCGCAGCGCCGCCGGCCGACCCTCGGCGATGCGCCGCGCCCGCTCGGCGGACGACAGCTGACGGCAGGTGCCCACATAGAGCGGGGCGCCGTCGGGATCGGTCGGCCGCGGCACGCCGGTGGCGGCGGCCTTGGCGGCGCTGGCCGCCAGGACGGCACCGCGCGTGCAGAAGCACGGGAAGACCAGCCGCCGCGCCGCGAGGGCGTCGAGGGCCGAGCGGTAGGCGGCGAAATGCTCCGACTGCCGCCGCGGCGTCCCCGTCCAGGCGACGTCGAGCCAACGGAGGTCGTCGACGATCGCGGTCGCGAAGGCTTCCCGGCAGCGCTCGCGGTCGATATCCTCCAGGCGCAGCAACAGCCTGCCGCCCTCGGCCCGGGCGATGTCGCGGTTCAGCAGCGCCGACAGGGCATGGCCGAGATGCAGCAGGCCGTTGGGGGACGGGGCAAAGCGGAACACCCGCCCGTCGCCCGACCCGCGATCGTGATCCGTCCGCCCCATCCCGCGAAATCGCTCCGCCCGCCATGCCGGGCCCGGCAGGTTCGCACGCCCGGGAGGCCGCGGTCATGGGGGAAATGACGCAGGGCCGCCCCGCGCTGATCGACAGCGAGGCCGACCTCGACCGCGCCATCGCCGACCTCGCGGCGCGGGACCCGGGCCTCGTCGCCCATCTGCTGGAGGTCGGCGGCCGCCCGCCGTTGCGCCGGCGCGCGGCCGGCTTCGCCGGGCTCGCCGCCATGGTGGTGTCGCAGCAGGTGTCGACCGCCAGCGCCGCCGCCATCTTCGGCCGGCTTCAGGCCGCCCTGCCGGGCCTCGACGCCGGGCAAGTGCTCGCCGCCTCCGACGCCACGCTGCGCGGCGCGGGCCTGTCGGCCGGCAAGGTGCTGACGCTGCGGGCCGCCGCCGCGGCCGTGGCCGAGGGGCGCCTGCCGCTCGACAGGCTCGCCGAGCTCCCGGCCGACGCGGCCGCGGCCCAGCTGACGGCGCTGCGCGGCATCGGGCCCTGGACGGCGCAGCTCTACCTGCTGTCCTGCCTTGGCCACGCCGATGCCTGGCCGCCCGGCGACATCGCGCTCGAGGAGGCGGCACGCCTCGCCCTCGGCCTCGACGCCCGGCCGGACCGCATCGCCCTCGCCCGCATTGCCGAACGCTGGCGCCCCCACCGCGCCGTCGCGGCCCGGCTGCTCTGGGGCTATTACCGCGCCCGCAAGTCGCGCGACGGCTGGGGCATCGGGCTGGGCGACAGTTAGGCGCGCCTCACCTTTCCGTGCGACCTGTGGGGCGCGGGGCGCTATGAGGGGTTGCTTCGCCGATATCGGAGGTGATTCGCCCGTGGTCCCTGCCCTACCGCGAAGCCTCGCGCTCCTGGCCTGCTGCGCCACCCTCGCGGCGGCCCCGGCCCGCGCCGCGGATGTCCCGGCACCCGCAACGACGCCGGCAGCGGCGGAAGCCCAGGCCGCGCTCTGGCTGCGCGATCCGGCGATCTCGCCCGACGGCACCCGCATGGCGTTCCGCTGCGCCGGCCAGATCTGGATCGTGCCGGCATCGGGCGGGGACGCCCTGGCATTGACGCCCGCGGGCGCCTACGCGGCCCGCCCGGTCTGGTCGCCCGACGGCACCACCATCGCCTTCGCGTCGGACCGGTTCGGGCCGATGAACGTCTTCGCGGTGTCGGCGGCCGGCGGCGAAGCCCGGCGCCTGACCTTCGCCCAGTACGACCAGGCGCCGACCGGCTTCACGCCGGACGGCGCGGCCGTGCTGTTCTGGTCGGCGGGGCTCGGCGACGCGGTCGAGACCGGGCCCATCCCCAACACGCACGAGGACGGGCGGCAGCTCTACCAGGTCCCCGTCGCGGGCGGACGCGACACGATGGTGCTGCCCAACGCCGCGATGGAGGCGCAGTGGGACCCCGCCGGGCAGCGCCTGCTCTACACCGGCGCCTCGATCGAGCAGCCCTTCCGGCGCCATCAGGTGTCGAGCGCGGCTCGGCAGGTCTGGGTCTACGATGCGGCGAGCGGCCATCATCGCCGCCTCACCGGAGGTGCGCAGGAGAGCCGCAGCGCCGCCTGGATGCCGGACGGCGGCGTCGACTACCTCGACGAGACGTCCGGGTCGCTGAACGTGTGGCACCGCGACGCCGATCTCGGCCATCCCGTTCAGGTCACCCACCTCGCCGGCGAGCCCGTCCGGTTTCTGTCGGCGTCGCGGGCCGGCGACCTCGCCTTCGCCTGGGGCGGCGGGCTGTACCGCCTGGGCCACGGCGCGGCCGCGCCCGAGCGCATCGCCATCCACCTGCTGCGGACCGACTTCCCCGGCCCGCACGGGTGGCGCGGCAATGCCCTGACGGATGTCGCGCTGTCCCCGAACGGGCGCGACTTCGCCGTCGTGGCGCGCGGCGAGATCGCCGTGGCGTCGATCGACGGCCGCTTCGTCAAGACTCTGCCCCACACGGCGGGCGAGGAGCGCGGCCCGACCTTCTCGGCCGACGGCCGCCGCGTCGCCTATGCCGCCGAGCGCGACGGGCATTGGGACCTCTACGAGAGCGCCATCGTCGACCCGGAGGAGCACGAGTTCTCCCAGGCGACCCGCGTGGCGGAACGCCGGCTGACCACCGGCACGCGCGACAGCATGATGCCGGCCTATGCGCCGGACGGTCGCCACATCGCCTATGTGGCGGACCGCTCCTCGGTGCGGGTCCTCGACCCCGCCACCAGCAACGACGTCGAGGTGCTGCCGCCCGGCCGGACCTTCAGCTACGACGACGGGCCCTGGTCCCTGGCCTGGTCCCCCGACTCGCGCTGGCTCGCCCTGCCGGTCCAGCCCAGCCTGTTCCTCGGCAACATCGCCCTGGTCCCGGCCGACGGATCCCGCCCCGCCGAGCGGCCCGTGCCGTCGGGCGAAGGGCAGTGGGGGCCGGAATGGAGCCCCGAAGGCGGCATGCTGCTGTGGCACACGGACGAGGGCGACCTCGCCGGAGCCTTTCACCGCCGGTGGACGGCGGACCTCGAGGGCGCCTTCACGTCGCGGCGGGCGCGAGAAGCCTTCGCCCGGCGGCTGATGGTGCCGGTGGTGGGCGACCTCCCGCCGGCCGCCGGCGACCGTGGCGACGGGCAACTTCCCGGCCGCCCGGCCACCGACCCCCGCGACAACGCTGCCGCCCACGAAGCGGTGCCGCGCGGCCCCATCCCGGTCGAGATCGACGGCATGGCGGACCGGACCCGCATCCTGTCCCAGGCGCCCGGCCAGATCGTGTTCGGCACGCTGATGCCCGACGGGGTGAGCGTGCTCACCGTGGAACAGTCGCCGAACCCCAAGGGCGACGGCCTCGTGCTGACCGGCACGCTGCGGGACCTGCGCCGGGAAAGCCGGCGGACCCTGTTCACGGCCGTCCCCTACCAGCCCGGGCCGCCGCCGCGCTTGGCGCGCGACCGGCGCCACCTCTACGTCCTGTCCCGCAACAGCTTCGACGAGGCCGGCACGGACGGCCTGACGGAGATCGACCTGCAGCGCGGCACGACGCGGCTGATCCGCATCAGCGTCGACACCACGCGGGACGAGGCCGAGGCGCGCCGTGCCGCCTTCGACCAGTTCTGGACGCTGACGGCCAGGAAGTTCTACGACCCCGCCTTCAAGGGCGTGGATTGGGGCGCGGCCCGCCAGCGCTACGCCCGGTTCCTGCCGTCGCTGGAGGGGACGCGCGACCTCGCCGAACTCCTGAGCGAGATGGCGGGCGAACTCGGGGCCTCCCATACCGGGGCTTACGTGCGCCCGCCCGTGCCGCCGGCGGAGCGCGTGGCCTCGCTCGGCCTCTACTACGACGAACGCCATCCCGGGCCGGGCATGAAGGTGCAGGCCGTCATCGCCGGCGGCCCCTTCGACACCGGCGACAGCGCGCTGCGGCCGGGCGACGTGATCGACGCCGTGGACGGCGAACCCGTGCCGCTGGCGGGCGGGCTCCGGCGCATCCTGCGCGACCGCCTCCGCCAGGTCGTCGCCGTGTCGGCCCACCATCCGGACGGCACGGCTTTCACCGAGAAGGTCCTCACCGTCGACCTCGGCCGGGAACGGGACCTCGCCGACCGGGCCTGGTCGGAGCGCAAGCGCGACGCCGTGGCGTCGCTGAGCTGCGGGCGCCTCGGCTACGTGCATCTCGCCGCCATGGACGCCGCATCCTACCGCGGCGCCGCGTCCGACATCTTCGGCCGGTTCGGCGCCGCGCAGGGGCTCGTGGTCGACATCCGCGACAACGGGGGCGGCAACCTGCACAACAACCTCGTCACCCTGCTGTCGGGCAAGGCCTACATGGCCGTGGTGCCGCCCCGGGGCGGCCCGACGCAGGACGAGCCGCGCGACCGCTGGACCAAGCCCTCCGCCGTGGTGATGAACGCCGCCAGCTACTCGGATTCCTCGCTCTTCCCGCTCGCCTACCGCGACCTCCACCTCGGCCCCCTGGTGGGCGACCCCGTCGCCGGGACGGGGACTTCGGTCTGGTGGGACCAGTCCCTGATCGTGCCGGGGCTCACCTACGGCCTGCCGGAACTGCCCTACCACCGGCTCGACGGCACGCCGAGCGAGAACCACGCCGTGGAGCCCGACATCCGCGTCCCCTCCGATCCCGAGGCCTGGGCGCGGGGGCGCGACCCCCAGCTCGAAGCCGCCGTGCAGGCCCTGCTGCCGCCCGGCGGAGCGCCCTGCCCCGAGCCCGCCATCCAGCCGTCTCGCCAGCCCTGACGCCGCCCTTGACCGGCGCCGCGGCAGGGCCGATGTCCCGGGCGACATGACGCCCGGGCACCACGCCCAACGGAGGATCCCGCCTTGGCCCCCATCGACGGCCCGCGCCTGCCGGCGCGCTCGCGCCAAGCCCGCCAGCTCGTGGTCTTCCTCCACGGCTACGGGGCGGACGGCAACGATCTCATCGAGATCGGCCGGCAGTGGCAGGCGTGGCTGCCCGACGCCGCTTTCGTGGCGCCCCACGCGCCCGAGCGCTGCACCCAGGCGCCGACGGGCCGGCAATGGTTCCCGCTGACCATGCGCGATCCCGCCGAACGCTGGACGGGCGTCGTCGCGGCACGCCCCGCCCTCGACGCCTTCCTCGACGCCGAACTGGCCCGCACGGGCGTAGACGACGGCAAGCTGGCCCTGGTGGGGTTCAGCCAGGGCACCATGATGGCGCTCCACACGGGGCTGCGCCGCCGGCGGGCGCCGGCCGCCATCCTGGGCTATTCGGGCACGCTGGTCGGGCCCGAGCATCTCGGCGAAGCCACGGCCCGCTCGGCCGCCGGCCGGCCGCCGCCGGTCCTGCTGGTGCATGGGGACCGCGACGACGTCATCCCGGTCGACGCGCTGTTCGACGCCGCCGAGAGCCTCGGCAAGGCCGAGATCCCGGCGCAATGGCACCTGTCCTTCGGCGTGGCCCACGGCATCGACGGCTCGGGCCTGACCCACGGCGGCCAGTTCCTCGCCCAAAGCTTCGGGCGCCCGACGCCCCAGGCCCGGTGACGCGACGGCTCAAGGACCCGTGACGGTGTCGAGCCTGTGCCTGACGGCCGTCTGACGACATCGGGACACTGCTCGGCGTTTTCGGGAACGGGCGTTCGATGACGGGCTTTCAGTGTCGCAACGCCCGCCCCAGCACGTCGTAGATGCGGGGCTCGCCCATCTGGGCGACGTTGAAGCGCATGAAATCCGTCGACGAGCGCGACGGGCTGAACACGGCGCCGGGCGCCAGGACGACCCCTTCGGCCAGCGCCGCCCGGGCGACCTCGGCGGCATCCCGGCCCTCCGGCAGCCGGCACCAGAGCGAGAAGCCCCCGCGCGGCACGAGCCAGGGCACGATGCCGAGATCGGCCAGCCGCGACGCGACCTCGCGCCTTGCCCGCGACAGTCGGCGCCGCAGCGCGTCGATGTGCCGGCGGTAGCTGCCATCGCCCAGGATGCCGTGGACCAGCTGAGCCGCCACCGGGCTCGGGCCGCCGAAGCCGGTGGCGACCTGGAGGTCGGTCAAGGCGGCGATCCGGTCGGGCCGGGCCACGACGTAGCCGCAGCGGACGGAGGCCGACAGCGTCTTCGAGAAGCTGCCGATGCGGATCACCCGCTCCAACCCGTCGAGCGCCGCCAGCCGCGGCGACGGCTCGGGTTCGAGGTCGGCGAAGATGTCGTCCTCGACGACCGTGAGGTCGTGCGCGGCGGCCGCGGTGAGCACCCGATGCGCGACCTGCGGCGAGAGCGTCGCCCCGGTCGGGTTGTGGATGGCGGCGTTGGCGACGTAGAGGCGCGGCTGGTGCGCGGCGAGGATCTCGGCGAAGCGGGCCGGGTCGGGACCAGCCGGCGTGTGGGGGACGCCCACCACCGTCACGCGATGGGCCCGCATCAGCGCCTGGAAATTGAAATAGCCCGGGTCGTCGAGCAGCACCGTGTCGCCGGGCCGCAGCAGAGCGCGGCAGACGAGGTCGAGCGCCTGCGTGCCCGAGGCCGTGAGCAGGACGTGGTCGGGACCCGCGTCGATGCCGTCGTCGGCAGCCCGGCGGGACAGGAGGCGGCGCAACGCGGGTGAACCGCGCGCCTCGCCGTAGTCGGCCAGCAGCGGATCCTCGGCCCGGGCGAGGTCGCGCAGCGCGCGGCGCAGCGCCGCCTGCGGCATCCAGCCGGCCGGCAGCCAGCCGCAGCCGGGCTTCAGCATGCCGGGGGCGGCGTCGAGCGACTGGCGCGACACCCAGAGCGGATCGATGGCGCGGTCGGCGGGCGTCGCGGCATCGGCCAGGGCGAGCGCCGCGGCGGGGCGTGAGGCATAGAAGCCGGCCCCCGGCCGTGCCCGGATCGCGCCTTCGGCGACGAGCCTGTCGTAGGCCTCGACGACGGTGGAGGGCGACACGCCCAGGCTGGCGGCGAGGCCCCGGATGGACGGGAGCCGCTCGCCGGCGGCCAGCCCCGGCACGGCCAGCCGTCGGCGGATGGCCTCGACGACCGCGCCCGTGCGGCTACCGACAGGATCACGCATGGCAGGAGGCACCCGCTCCGTATGGTGGACCGTCCCATACAGTTCGCCCGGATCGTACGGGACCGTGCCTGTCCTCGCCAGCCCGGACTCCGCCAGGGTCCTGCGGGACGCGAGGAGGACGGGATGCGGCGTGGCATGGATGGGTGGGGCAGCGGCCTCCTGGGTGTGGTCATCTTCAGCGGTTCGCTGCCGGCGACCCGGCTCGCGATCGGGGGGTTCCCACCCCTGTTCCTGACGTCGGCACGGGCCGTGATCGCGGCCCTGCTCGGGGCGGTCCTCCTGGCGCTGCTGCGGCAGAGGCGGCCGGCGGCGGGCGAACTGGCCCCGCTCGCCATCGTGGCGCTGGGCGTCGTGCTCGGCTTTCCGCTGCTCACGGCCCTCGCGCTCCAGCACATCACGGCGGCGCAATCGGTCGTCTTCGTCGGGCTGCTGCCGCTGGCGACCGCCCTGTCCGGCGTGGTGCGGGGCGGGGAGCGGCCCCGGCCCGCCTTCTGGCTGTTCTCGCTCGTGGGCGGCGCCTCGGTCGCGGGCGCGGCGCTGGCCCAGGGAGGTCCCGGCGCCATGGCGGGCGACCTCCTCATGCTGGCCGCCATCCTGCTGGCCGGGCTGGGCTATGCCGAGGGCGCGACTCTGTCGCGGCGGCTCGGCGGCTGGCAAGTCATCTCTTGGGCGCTGGTCCTGGCCGCGCCGGCCATGGCGGTCCTGGCCTGGGCCACGATGCCGTCGGCCTGGGGCGGCATCGGCCTGCCGGCCTGGGCGGGGCTCGGCTACGTGTCGGTCTTCAGCATGCTGGTGGGCTTCGTCTTCTGGTATCGCGGCCTCGCCCGCGACGGCATCGCGGGCGTGGGCCAACTGCAGCTGCTGCAGCCGATCTTCGGCCTCGCCCTGGCCGGGCTCCTGCTCGGCGAGCCGGTCGCCTGGAGCCTCGTCGCCGTGACCGGCGTCGTGGTGCTCTGCGTGGCGGGGGCGAAGCGGTTCGCCTGAGACCGTGCCGCCGGACATCGGCCGGCCGCGGGCGGCAGGCCGACAATGAAAAGCCCGGCAGAGCCGGGCTTTCCGAGTGCGAGATTGTGCTTGGCGTCGCTCAGAAGTCGCGCTCGGCGCGGA
>NZ_QYBC01000037.1 GCF_004137085.1 Lichenibacterium ramalinae | reverse complement strand
ACCACCGGCAGCATGGTCGGCAGCGCAACCTCGCGGCCCTTGGCGTCCGTGACCTCGGGGGAACTGGTGATCTCGAAGCGGAAAGGGATTGGCGCGAATTCCAGCCCGCGCAGCTTGCCCTGCCAGTGAAGCTCCACGATGCCGGCCGGCCCCTCGCTGCGGCGCCAGAGCGTCAGGTTGCCATCGACCTCGTTCAAGATCGCACCACCGCCGTAGGGCAGCAGGTTGTCCTGCGGAGCGTTCTTCACCGGGTGGGCGGCCACCACGACCGCCGGTCGCCCGGGCAGGCGCGTGATGGGCCGCAGGCGACGCATGAAGCCACCGCCCTGCACGTTGTCATTGATGTTGTCGCCGTCGAAGAAGGCCGCCAGCGTATCGATCAGCACCAACCGCAACGGCGCCTCGCCCGCGGCCTCGGTTAGCTCGACGATGGCATCCTCGGGCTTCACCCGGGCATCGAGGATCAGCAGCCGGTCGACGATCTCCCGCACCTCAACTGCGAGGAACCACGACGACACCTTGAGGCGCATCCGGACGTCGTCGGGGTTCTCGAAGGTCAGCAGCGCGACACGGCCGCGCTCGACGTCGAGGCCTAGGATGTCGCGTCGGCCCGTAGCCAGGGCCAGCGCCAGGGAGATCAGCCACGCCGTCTTGCCGGCGCCCGTGCGGGCCGTGAGGGTATAGAGCGAGCCGGTGCGGACGATCGGCTCGACCGCATACTCGAGCGGCTCGTATTCGGCGAGGAAGACGTCGAGGCGCTTCAGCGGAACCCGGGGCGCCACCGGTTGGCCCGGCAGCGGCACGCTATCCCAACGCTGTGCGCCGCCACCGATCGGCTCCGGATCCAAAGCCGCCGGCACGTAGCCCACCATCCTCGCCGGCGCCGTCACGCGGCCACCCGCGAGTCGGCCGGCACCACGAGGGCGTGACGGCGGCCGAAGCCGAGCTGCCGGCGCGCCGCGTCGATCTCCCGGGCATGCGCATCGTCGCGGACAGCGATCGTGAGGGGCTGCGGCAGCTCGTAGAGCCACTCCACGCCAGCGACAGTGTCGAGCAGCACCGCGCCGTGGCAGTTGGCCTGGAGCCACTCCGCCGGGCTCTGGTAGAGCTCCAGAGGCATCCGGCCGAAGTAGGAAGCCGGGTTGGTGGCGTGCGCCATGCCGAGCGCCGGCACGCCCCCGACGGCGACAAACCACTGATCCGGGGCTGTCGGATACCAAGCCACCAGATCCTGCACAGTCCAGGCATCGGTGGCGCGGACCTCGATCACGGCCGCCTCGATGCCCTGTGGGTCGAACCCGAAGAAATCTCCGCTGGTCCGGATCGGCGCCATGTAGACGCCGCCGGCTGCGGCTTCGACCTCGTTCCAATCGAGACCGAGTGCCTTGCAGTAGGCGACGCTCGGCCGCGCGAGGGTAACGAAGGCGGTGCGGGCCTGCAGAAGGTCGAAGGCGGTGCTCAATGTCTCACCCCCGACGTCGCACCAGGCGTCGAGACCAACAGCGGCAGCCTCGGCTGAGCCTCCTTCACCAGCGCAATCCACGCCGGCTCGTGGGCCTCGCGGCTCTCGATGATGATGGCGTTCTTGCCGGTCAGGATCGCGCCGGCCAGAGCCGCGCCGTAGGGCATCGAGTCAGGCGCACCGCTCACGATAACCGCGGCCCCGGCGTCGCGCAGGAACCGCCGCAGGCTCTTCCGGTGAAACGCTGCTGGCCCGAAGCTGAGGTCGAAGTCGTCGCCGACGATGAGGACGATCGGCTTGTTGCTCGCGAACCGGAAGGCGCCGGCATGCTGCACGACATGGCCTAACCCGATGACCCCGGCGGCGGTGGCAGCCCAGATCGCGCGGAGGTGAGGCGCGGCCTGCTCGGCCGACCGGGCGAGGCAGCCAGGCGGAACGACGTGGTGGGTGATGCCGAGGCCGCTCACCGGAGCACCTCACCGTTCAGCCACCGCTCAAAGTCGACGCGGCGGATCAGCCACTCGCCCCGGCCGCCGGGACGGAACCCGAGACCGTCGGTGACGCACCTGCGCCTGATGTTCGAGCAGCTCATGCAAGCGAGGCGCGCGGCCTCCTCAACGCTGAGGAACGGCGAGGGCTCGGTCGGAACGGGTGCGGCGCTCACGACCGGCGCTCCGCGAAGCCGAACAGCTCAGCATGAAGCCGAGCCGTCGAGGCCGCGACGTTGGCGCGGGCGGCGAGCCAAGCCACCGGATCGATGGTGTCTTGAAAGGAGGAGCGGGAGGTGAGATATTCCGGGCCGAGAGCCGCGACAGCTTTCCTCTTTCCGGAGCCGGTGACCGCTGTGATGAGCGGTCCCGGCTTCGATCGTTTTTGGGCCATCGATCAGGCAGCCTCGTTCATGGTGGAGCCAGTCAGAGCGGCAGCGACGTGCGCGGGCCATGCGACGGCGCGCCCGCCGATGCGGATCGGCGTGGGGAACTTGTTCGTGCGGTAGAGCCTGCGGATGTGCGCGATGCTGAAGCCGGTCAGCTCCGCCATCTGCTTGATGTTGATGAGGCGGTTGCGCTCTAGCGACGCCGGAAGAACCACCGGCTCGGGCGCGCTTTTGTTGATGCGGTAGGCCATGACTGTCCTCCACCATCATCGTGTGTGATGGCTTATGGTCGTCATGCTGCGCGTTAGTGAGCGTCTAGTCTGCGGGAGAACTCGGGAAACCCGGGAAACTACTCCGCAGGCGTCGGGCGTCGATGCTTGTAGATCTCGGCCACGAAGCGCTGGACGTCGCGCGGGTCGGGCGCCTTGCCTCGCTCCTCGGCGAACCACGACGTGACGACCGAGGTGAGATCTCCCTCGACGGCCGGATAGTCGTTGTCGAGGATGAAGGCTGCGGCGAAGCCTGCAGCGCACGCCCAGTCGTGGGTTGCCGGCCTACCGCCGGCCCGCTTCGGCGGCGGCTGGTCAACTCGCTCTCGAGCCACGGACTGCACGGCCGCGCCGGCCGTGGCGAACTCCTGCATCCACAGCGGCACGACCTCGTGGCGGAGGACGAAGACGCCGCTGTAAACAAGCGTTCCGTCGGCGCGGGATGCCGCAAGGGATGCGTCGTGAGCAAAGCGCAGCTCCCGCCATTCTTCTCGGGCGATGGGCACGAGCTGACGATCGGCGTCGGTGCCAAATCCGCGGAGGAGGCCCGCAACGAGGTCTTCCCGTACTTTGCTTTCGGCCTCATCGAGTGACAGCCGCATCCCCGCCTGCTTTGTGTCACGCCACAGCGCTCGGCCCCAGACGACGAAGCGCTCGTACTCGCGCCGAGTCGCCGGAAGGTCCTGCCAGGCGTAGAACAGGACCGCGACGGGCAGCCACCACGTCGAGTGGGCCGTCATGTCGCGCTCGTGCTGCCATTCACTCGCAAACGGCTCCAGGCCGCTCGCGAGGACCTCAGCTTCAGCCTCCGTCGGCGTGATGTCGCCTCTGCGACCAGCTACGAGCAGGTTGTGGCGCTTGAGCACCGCGGGCGCCTCGGCGGGATCAACCTCAACCATGCTCGCCCCCCGTCAAACCCGTAACCCGATCGGCCCACAGCGCCAGCGCCGCCCGCTTCTCGTCGCGATAGGCGGCGCGGTTGTAAATTCCGGCGATGCCGGCCTTAGAACCCGACACGTGGTTTAACACCGCCTCGACGACGTGCGGCTGTACGCCGAGGTCGCCCATGCGGGTCGCCGCGGTCCTCCGCAGGTCATGTAGCCGCCACGGCTCCAGCACCGCCTTAGTGCCGCGCTCGGCTTTGAGCGCCGCCAGCATGCGCGCGTCGAGTTCCGCCTTTGCCTTCGACCAGCCCGAGAACGGCCCCGCCCGGGATCCAAATACGAGGTCGCGGCCATCACGTGCCGGCTGGGCGGTCAGCACCGCCATAGCGGCCGGGGGAAGCATCAATTCGTGCGCGCGACCGTTCTTCGTCCGCTCGGCCGGGATCGTCCACGTAGCACCCTGCAGCTCTGACCAAGCCATGCCGCCCACCTCTTCCCGGCGACAGGCTGTCAGAAGGAGCAGTCGGACGATGACTCCGAAGTCCCCTACCCCGGCATGCCGCCAAATCAGCGCCACCTCAGCGTCGCTCAGCACGCGGTCGCGCACGACCTCTTCGGCCGGCTTGTTCGTACCCATCACGGGATTGTCGTGCGCGATCCCTTCGCCGATAGCCCAAGTGTAGAAGGCTGAAAGGGCAGCCCGGGCACGGTTCGCGGCGATCGGGCCGTTGTCCCTCGCCATCTCGCTCAGGCGAGCCGCGACTCGAGCCCGGTCGATCGACGCCAAGGCGAAACCGGCCAGCGGCGCCCAGTGGCGGTCGAAGTAGCGCCTGACGTCGTCATGGTGCCCCGGGCGTTGCCGGCCCTCGACATGCGCGAGGTAGCGCGGCACCACGGCACCGAGCGTGACGGCCGCCTGAGCCTTGGCCTGCACCTTGATGCTTTGAGGGTCCTCGCCGAGGCTGACGCGAGCCAGAGTCGTCCGGGCGAGCTGCCGCGCCTGCTCGGCGTCGACGGTCTCGGGCGTGCCCAACGTGACGCGGCGCTGCTTCGTCCCGAGCCGATACTGAGCGATCCAGGTACGCTTGCCCCCCGCACGGATGCGGAGGCCGAAGCCTGGGATGTCGTCATCGAAGACGATCGTTTCCGACTTTCCAGCGGGCAGGACAAGCCTGCCGAGATTGCCTTTCGTGAGACGCATCAGACCTGGGAAGCACGAGGCTGGGAAGCACATGGGAAGCGACTTTTTGCTTACCAGAGATCCCTCGTGCTCACCACAATCAGCGGGTCTATCGAAAAAGGCAAGCGTTCTCAGACGCAAAGATGCGTCATGCTGATTTGTGCTCACTTGGCGCCGATGCCTCTTAATCAGCGGGTCCAAGGTTCGAGCCCTTGTGCGCCCACCATCACGCACCCGGGATTCGGCCTGATCTGTCGCTTCAGCGGATCGACCCGTTCCTATTGGGTCAGATGGGCGTCGATCCGGAACGGTTCTCCTCCAGCATCCCGATGGCCGCGTCGGCGTGGGACCACGGCTGGCCGAGCGACGCGTCGAGGACGGCGTGCGATATCATCAGTGGCTTTCAGTCAGCTTCGAGACGATCCGTGTCGGCCTTTCCGCCGAGGGGCTACGCCACGGCGACTCGGAGGAAGCCGATATCGCTCTAGGCGAACCAGACGCCCCGTTCGGCCCGACCCTCAGGGGACGTGTGGTCACGAGCGACGGATTTGCTCCTTGCTGCCCTCGATCATCGAGCGGATGCGGGCCGCCATATCGTCCATCGCGAACGGCTTGGTCAGCACCGCCATCCCAGGTGGAAGCGTTCCGTTTCCGAGGATCGCATTCTCTGCGTAGCCGGTGATGAACAGCACCTTGAGATCAGGGCGATGGGAGCGTGCCGCATCCGCCATCTGCCGTCCGTTCATGCCGCCGGGCAAGCCAACGTCGGTGACCAGCAGGTCGATGCGCACGTCCGATTGCAGCACCCTGAGGCCCGTCGCGCTGTCACCGGCCTCGATCGAGCGGAAGCCGAGGTCTTCCAGGATGTCGGTGATGAGCATGCGCACGGTCGGCTCGTCGTCGACCACCAGCACGGTCTCGCCCTGCTCGGAGCGGGGATGCTCGGTGACGCTCTCGCCCGCCGCCTCGTCCTCGACCGCTCCGTAGTGACGCGGCAGGTAGATGCACACCGTCGTGCCCTGACCAACCTCCGAGTAGATGCGCACCTGCCCGCCGGACTGCTGCGCGAAGCCGTAGATCATCGACAAGCCCAGACCCGTTCCTTCGCCGATGGGTTTGGTGGTGAAGAACGGCTCGAACACCCGCGCGATCACCTCCGGCGGCATACCTGTCCCGGTGTCGGTCACGGCGAGGCTGAGATACTGCCCTTCCGGCATGTCGTGCTGACGGGCGGCGCGATCGTCCATCCACTTGTTGGCGGTCTCGATGGTGATCGTGCCACCGTCCGGCATCGCGTCACGAGCGTTGATGCACAGGTTGAGCAGGGCGTTCTCGAGCTGCGGAGGGTCCACCAGGGCGGGCCATCCATTGGTGGCGCTGACGACCTCGACCGGGATGCCTGGTCCGACGGTACGCTGGATCAGGTCGTGCATGCCGGTGGCGAGGCGGCTCACGTCGGTGGGCTTGGGGGCGAGCGTCTGGCGGCGGGAGAACGCGAGGAGGCGATGCGTCAGGGCGGCCGCACGCTTTGCGGCCCCTTGTGCCGCCGTCATGTAGCGATCCACGTCCGTCAGGCGGCCCTGTTGCATGCGCGTCTGCATCAGCTCCAGCGAGCCGGAGATGCCGGCGAGCAGGTTGTTGAAGTCGTGCGCCAGTCCACCGGTGAGCTGGCCCACCGCCTCCATCTTCTGCGATTGGCGGAGGGCTTCGGCCTGGACGCGTTCCAACGTGGTGTCGCGTCCGGCCGCGTAGATCTTCCCGTTTTCGAACGTGCCCGTCCAACCGAACCAGCGGTACGTGCCGTCCTTGTGCCGGAAGCGGTATTCGTAGGGCACCACCAAGGGGCGCTCGAAGATGCCGGCGAAAGCCGCGAGCGTGGCATCCAGATCGTCGGGATGCGTGAACGCGACGAAGGGTTTTCCGACGATCTCGTGCTCGTCCCACCCCAGCAGTCGCGTCCAGGCCGGATTGACGTTCTCGATGGTTCCGACCGGGAGGGCCGTGACCAGGAGTTCCTGGGAGAGCCGCCAGGCCTGCTCCCTTTCCAGCGTGCTCCGCGTGACCTGCCGCTCCAGCCTCAGCTTCTCGGCCCGCAACGCCTCCTCGATGCGCCTCTCGTTGGTGATGTCGTGAAAGACACCGACCATGCATCGCTCGCCGAGCAGGTTGGGCCTGCAATCGCCGAGGCTGCGGACCTCGCGCCGCGTTCCGTCCGGCCACACCAGCGCGTAATCGACTTCGACGCGCTCGCCCGATGTCAGCCCGACTCGCGCCACCGCGAACACGCGTTCCAGATCGCCCGGGGCGATGCGGGCAAAGACGTCCTCCTGGCGAACCGGTCCCTGCTGCGGCAATCCGAAGATCGTGCGACTGCGGGCGTCCAGCACGACGTCCCCGGTCGTCGCGTTCCAGACATAGGTGCCGAGACGTGCGACCTCGATGGCGGTGGTCAGGCGGTCCGCGTCCTCCTGTTCCCTGAGGATGCGCTCGCGCAGCGTCCGGTTGGCCACCTGCAGTTCGGCGTTCAGCGCGTCCGCCGCCTCTTGGGCACGCCGGAGCCGAAGGTCGTGTCGGTGCCTTTCGATCGCGAGCGCCGCCGTCTGCGTGACGAAGGCGATCGCCTCGATGTCGTCCTGGGTCGGCGATCGCGGACTGTCGTAGTAGATCGCGAAGGTCCCGAGGATGCCACCGTCGGAGCCCTTGATCGGTGTCGACCAACAGGCGCGGAGGCGATGGGACAGCGCAAGCTCGCGGAAGGGGGCCCACAGCGGGTCGGTGGCGATGTCGATGGCGTAGACCGGCGTCCCGCGGCTGGCGACCGTGCCGCACGAGCCGGCTCCCTCGCCGACGGCGATGCCGTCGATGGCCTCGTTGTAGGCGCCGGGAAGGCTGGGTGCCGCCCCATGGTTCAGGTGCCTCCCGTCCTCGCTGAGGAACAGGATGGACGTCAGCATCGCATGGTCACTCTGCGCCTCGACGGCGCGCAGCAAACCGTCGAGCACCTGCGCCAGCGGGATGCCGCGGGCGAGCTGGCTGAGGACCTGCCGCTCGCGCTCGATCAGGACGAGTGAATGCGACACGTCGCCGGACGCGGTGGCCACGTCCATCGGCCGGTCGAATGCAGTGTCAGGCACGGTTCGATGCCGCCGCCCTGTTTCGGTCCGGCGCGCGCATGCCGTCGGTCCCGGTCTGCCCGGTCGGACGTCGCAGTTCCGCCGGCACGACCACGCCGGGGTGTCCGGTGGCGAGCTGGCCCCTGATGACGGAGCCCAGCTCCGGCCTCGCCGAGACGGTGGTGGTTTCGCTTACGGCCATGGCGTCAGCCTAGCGCGTTCACACGATGCGTCACAGCGCTTCGACCGATCAAATGGTCGCGGGCGACGTCCCGCTGGCGGCATGCCGTGAAAGGCAGGATGCCGGCATGCCGGCACCTCCGCCCCGCTCTGCGGATCCACGCGGGACCCGATCGGGACGGCCTCGCGCATCAGCCGTGGCACGCCGTCCCCCGCACGGGAGCCGATGCCACCCTGTCGATCAACCGAGCGAGACGGCACGCGCCTCGGCGGGGGCCTGGCGGGGACGGGGACGAGCACGGCTGCAGTCGCGCCCCTCCGCCTTTGCGCGGTAGAGGGCGGCATCGGCGCTCGTCAACAGCGCCCGGGTCGACAGGTCCGTCGAAGGCATCGCGGTCGCCACGCCGACGCTGACGGTCACCACGCCTCCGACACCGCGGGGGTGCTCGAGGCCGAGCCCGCGGACGGCGCGGCAGAGTTCGTCCGCCAGGGCCAGGGCCTCGGGCTCCGCGACCCCGCGAAGGACCACGACGAACTCCTCGCCGCCCCAGCGACACGCGACGCCACCGCGTTCCCGTGCCAAGCCGTCGAGGCACCCGGCGATGCGCAGGAGGATCTCGTCGCCGGCCTGGTGGCCGAAGAGGTCGTTGTAGGCCTTGAAGGCGTCGGCGTCGGCCATGAGCAGCGCCACCGGTTCGCCACTCGCGGCCGACTCCGACCAGGCAGTGGAGAGTGCGGCGTCGAAACTGCGCCGGTTCGCGAGGCCCGTCAGCGGATCGGTGTCGGCGAGACGACCCAGCGTCGCCTCCGCGGCCGCGCGTCGCCCGAGCTCCATCGTCAAGGCGAGGCAGAGTGCCAGGACGCAGAAGCACAGGAATGCCAGCAGGCCTGCCACGGATACGGCGCGGCGCCACCAACTCGCGTAGGCGCCCTCGCTGCCGACCTCGACCACCTGGATCAGGGGAAGGTTGCCGATCCGGTTGAACGAGATGATCCCGGGCCGACCGTCGAACGGCGACGCGCCCTCGAACGTGCCGGAACGCGTCGCGCGCATCAGGTTGAAGCCGTCCCGGTCGCCGACCCAGCGGTGGGCATCGCTGGCCATCCGAGGCTCACGCGCCATCACGGTCCCATCCAAGCGGACGAGAGCGACGGCGTTCTCCGTGCCGGTGGTCAGCCCCTCGTAGAAATGACAGATGTAGTCCAGATCGATCGTGCCCATGACGACCCCGGCGAACTGCCCGGCGCCATCCGTGATGCGACGGCTGAGGGCCACGTTCCGGCGGTTGGAGATGCGGCTGACGAACGGCTTGCTGACGAAGAGCCCGATGTCCGGCGAGGTCGCCTGGACTTTAAAATAGTCGCGATCGTCGAGCTTGATCTCGGGCGACCATCCGGCGGTGGACCCGGCGACGATACGACCGTCTCGGTCGATCACCAGGATCGTGCCGAAGCCGGGCGCCCGCAGGGCATTGTCGAACAGCACCATGTCGCGCAGGTGCGGCGCGAGCGCCCTCACCTCCTCGTTGCCCCACTGCTGGGCGACGGCCCGGATCGACAGGTCCAGGAGTTCGACGTTGCGGTCGACCTCGTGGGCGACGGAGCTCGAGACGTTCTGCTCCGAGGCGCCCAGGGCTCGGCCGACGTCGGCGTGCCATGCGGCCATCACGGAGCCGAAGACGAGGCAGATCGCAACCAGCACGGCAGTCGCCGACCAGAGCAGCGCAGTTCGTCCGCCTCGCGTCGCCGCGATCGTGAGCAAGCGGGTGAACCTGTCGTGCATGCGATGACCCCCGAAAGGATGATGCACCGCAGTCGTGAGGGACAGCTTAACGCAAGGGCACCCCCTGACGGAACGGCTCAGCGTCACCGGACGGGGAGCCGGGAACGCTCGTACGGGCCGTCGGTCGCTCCGTTGCGAGGACACCGTCACCTTGTCGGGATGGCGAGTCGTATTCGGAGCTTGTTCGGCTTGCAGCCGAACCTCGACGGGTCCAACTCTTCACGCGCATGCCCCACACGCGGACTGCCGGCCGTCGCTCGTCCCTCGCGGGAAGCGAGACACAGCCGAGCTTGCTGCTTCGAGGTCGGTCGCCCGCCCCCTTCGCAATGCGTGCCGCAGAACCGCCACGACGCGTGGCGCATGTTTCCGCTCGGCCGCGGCCTCGCGGAACTCTTTTGCCTTCGGCGAACTCGCTCCAGCTCCGGATCGAGCGCAGTCCTCGTCGACTTGGTTTCGCCCGGCGGCCCTTCGCCGAGGCTTCTGCGCGAAGGCCTCTACAGGGCGGTGAGACGCACGGCCATTCCGGTCTTCCGCAGTCTTGCGCGAGACGTCGTGGCGCCGATGCCCGTTTCGCCGATCGGCCGAGGCGGTTCGCTGCCGAGCGCACTGACGCTCGTTAAGGCGTTGTTGAACAGGTTGTGGTGACATTTCCGAAGGCCGCAGCGATGCGCTGCGTGGCCTTTTGGGGATCGGTGATGCGCGGGATCGTCGTCGGAACCGTCCTGTCTCTCATCGTTTGGGTGTTCATCGGCTGGTGTGGCGTCTGCCTCTGCTCCTGGCTGGAAGGCACGTCGTTCTCGGGAACCGCCTTGACGCTCGTCTCGTCCTTGGCCTGCATCGTCGTCGCCTCTGTCGCAGGCGTCGTCTGGGTGGCCTGCCTCGGCGAGGACGAGGCGGCGACCGTCGCCGAATTCGGCATCGCCACCTCCGAATGAGACCGGACATCGCCGGCCCTGCACCCCGGTCCGCCGCACCGCTGGCTGAGCACGCGCCCGAAACAAAAGGAGCCGCTCAGCCTTTCGGCGAGCGGCCCAAGTCTAGGGAGGAACGCCCAGCTAGGCGTGCGCCCTCAGGCGCATCGCTGCAACGCAACATGACCGGCTTGGTTCCGTTGCGGCGCAGCATAGCCGGGGTTGCCCGACGGCCGGCAGCGCGATAGCGTCCCGGCCCCCAGCCGCCGGAGACCTCGCCGATGCGCCTCGCCCCCGCTCTTCTTTCCCTCGTCATCGCCGGACCGGCTGCAGCGGCCGCTCCCCAGGTCATGGGCACCGACCCGGGCAAGGAGCTTCGCCTGGGCGTCTACGCGGTCGTCCACAAGGACTGCTCGACGGGAACGGCACCGCAGATCACCATCAAGCGGCTCCCGGCCCATGGCGTCCTCGTGGTGCAAGACGTCGTGCTCTCGACGAAGCACGTCGATCATTGTCCGTTGGTGACGGCGCCCGCCCGACAGATCACCTACCGGCCGGCCGCGGACTTCACGGGGCAGGACGAGGTCGCGTTCGACGTCACCGACCCTGCCACCAAACAGGCCGACCTGCATCCGGTGACGATCTCCGTCGGGACGGCACCGGCCAAGCCCTGACGGGTCCTGCGGCCGAGGCTGCTGCGTGCCGGGCCCCGATCCAGGCCGGAGGAGCGGGCGCCGGCCGTTCCGCCACCGGCGCGCCCGAAACCCCGCACCGGCCGGATTGACGCTGTCGCGCCTCGCGCCATACTCCCTCCCATGAGCGACGAACCCGTCACCACCCATGAACCCGCGTCCGAACCCGCCGATGCCGAGATCGAGCATCGTGCGATGGCGCTCGCGAAGGCAGACGGCTTGAGCTGGGCGGCGCCGGGAACGCCGGACCAGGCCGCCGGTGGCCACCCTGGCAGCGCCACCAACGAGGACCGTGAGCGCTACCGCAAGCTGGCCCACGACAAGCTCCAGGCGGAACGTGGGTTGATCGTGTAGCGGCGATCAGGCTGATGCCGCCACGAACCGTGGCGGCCGCGCTGCCGGACGGCATTCGCGCCGTACGGCATCGGCGCTCGAGAGCGGCATCGGCGCTCTCGGACCGCCTCGGCGATGCCAGGCCGACGAGACTGCCTGCGCGTCGGAACGGCACGCTTCCGCCGAAGGCGGAACCGCTTCAGATGCGATGGTGGGGCATGTCGGCGAGGGCGCGGTCGATGCCGGACAGGCCGGCACCGATCGCCACCAGGGCGCCCAGAACCACGGCCAGGCAGGCCACGGTCGACAACAGCCGTCGCAGGCGTCCCCATCCCATCCGCCACTCCCGTCAGATCCGACAGGATCTAACGGCGGGTTCTTAACGATCTCCTCGCGCGTCGATTCGGCCCCTCAGCGCCGCTCCAGCCGTTCCCGCAGGGCCGACAGGAACGGGATGGAGGCGAACTGGTCGGGCTTCACCTGGTCCCAGTCGACCCCCGCCGGCTGGCGCGCGGCGCCGTCGACCCTGATGAGGTCGGCCTCGGTGGCGATGGCGTGCAACGCCGAGTCATGCGCCTGCATGGGGATGCGGTCTTCCGGCACGACCTGGGACGAATGCACCGTGGTGGCGATCACGGTGTCGGCATCCACCTTGCCGAGTTCGCGGAAGATGCCGAGTTCGAGGTCGGCGAAGCCCGCTCCCTTGCCGGTGCGCCCGCCGGCCCGGCTCACCGCCACGCAGCCCACGACGCAGAACGGCAGGTAAGGCATGTCCTCGAACTCGACCGGCTCCCCGTGGCGCAGGAAGCCCTGGCTGACGGCGGCGAGCTCGAACTGGATGCCCTCCGCCTTCAGGCGCACGGGGTCCAGCTTGACGAAGGGCGTGCCCGTCCTGAGTTCCGGCACGGGCGCGAAGACCGTCTTGCCGTCGTAGAGCGCCCGCAACCGCACGGGGATCTGCGGCGGGTCCGGGTTGCATTTGATGACGGCGGCCCGCCGCCAGGCCGGCAACTCCGACAGGCGTTTGGCGGCGAGGTCGGCGCCGGCGAAGTTGGGGATGGCGCTCCAAACCGGGCCGATGTTGGCGCCGTCCCGCTCCAGGCGCGACCACACGTCCCGCCGCAGCGTGTCCTTGTCGGCGTGGCGCCCCACCCAGCGCGCGCCCTTGTCCCCGTCGGTCATCGTGCCTCCCCGCCGCGATCGGCGCCGTTCCGTTCCGCGCTTTGCATGCAAGACCCCTGCCGGGGCGGGTCGACGCTCCAGCGTCCGTAGAGGTGTCGATCGCGGGCCCGAATGCCCTCCGACGACATCGGGAACGATGTCTCGTCGCCGGAGACAGGGCATTCGTCCGCGACCTTTCAGGCCGGCTGCGGCCGGAGCGAGCGCTGCGCCTCGTCGATCTGGCGGGCTACGTCCTCGGACCGGCCCGACACGCGCTGCTCGAACCCGCCGACGAGGTAGACGGTGGTGACGTCGGGCGTCTGGGTGTGTACGCCGGCGACCTGCTCGGGGTTGATCCAGGTCGAGACCTCGGGGGCATGGGGCGTCGGGAACTTCAACAGCATGGCATCCTCGTTTGGCATCGGTGCAGGCCCCCGCAGATAAGGGCGGCCCGCGCCGAAGCAACAGCGACGACGCGCAACGCCCCTGCCCCACATCCGCCACGGAGCGGGTCGAGCCTAGCGTTCGTCCAACGGGACGGGAGGCCGATATGGCACAGATTCAGGACACTTCCGGTAGGCAGCACGACGTCCGGCGCGGGCCGGTGCCCCACAGCGAAGCCGTGCAGGAGGCGAAGCGCCGCGAGAAGATGCAGACGGTGAGCTCCTCGCACAGGACCTCAGGGGCGATCCAGCAGGCGGCCTCCGCCGGGCCGGCCACCGCCACGCAGGACCCGACGCCCGGCAACGCGTGAACGGTCGCGGCGCCCCCTGAACCGGGCGTCAGAGCCCGTCGGGTCGGCGTCGAGGCGGAGCTTCGGCTCAAGCCGGCCGGCAGGCCCACAGGGCCAAGCCGGCGCGTGTCAGCCACGGCCCGGCACACGCTGGCCTTCCGATGCGCCGGCCCGGAGCTTCCGGGCCGGGCGACGTGGCTCGCCACGGTACATCCCGGGTTCAGCATGGATCCTGCAAGAGGCTCGAGGCCCGTCCCGGGCTGCAACGTCGAGCGCGATCCCTCATGAATGCCGGCATCCTGTCCGCTTGTTTCTTCTGCGTGAGCTTGGCGTCCGCGCAGGCTCAGGTCGCCAACAAGTACAACATCACGCCCGAAGAGCAGGCCGCCTGCCAGGTGGACGCCACGACGCTGTGCAGCCACGTCTATCCGGACCAGGATGCGCTGGTCGCCTGCATGCGCTCCAACGAGTCGAGCCTGACCCCGCTCTGCCGCAAGACCTTCACGGCGGGCCTGCAGAAGCGCCACATGTAGCGTCGCTGGGGACGACCGGCGTCCGCCCGGCGGACGGGTCGGTCGCCATCGGCCGGTCCCCTCACGCGTCCTGCCGCCGGACCGCCACGGCGAGGTCGCACGAAAAGTCCGGCAATCCGAAGGTGCCGCCGCGCACCGGCACCACGGCGTCGTCCACGGCACGGCCGTCTTGCGTGTCCCATCCGGTGACGCGGTAGGTGCCCGCCGCCAGCCCCGGCACCGTCAGCGTCAGCCGGAAAGGCGCTCCGTCGCGGCGCAGCAGGCCGCCCGCGTCGCAGCGGTCCCGCGCCAGCAGGTAGACGACGGCCTGGTCGCCGGACGCGCAGGCGAAGCGCGCCACACGGTCCTCGCCCACCGTGGCGCCGCCGGCGTCGCGCAACGCGACCTCCGGCCCGAGGCTCCGCCGGTCGAAGCGCCGCCAGTCGATCAGCGGCAGGAAGTCGGCCAGCCCCTTCTGGGCGCGCCGCATCCCGGCCGTCAGCACGTGCGGCGTCCTGTTCGGCCAGCGCATGCCCCCGCCCGCCCCGCCAGCCGCGAGATGCGCCCACTGCATGTGGCGGAAATATTCGTCGTCGAACGCTTCCGGGATGCGGCGGTGCTTGTCCTTGAAGCTGTGGATGGGGCCGTGCTCGCTGTCGAAGAACGGCCGGCCGTCGCGGATCTCGCCGATGGACTCGCGGACGATCCGCCCCATGCCGACGGCCGCATCGACCGTGTTGCGCGGGTCGTCGATGGTGCCCTGCTCGTAGATGTGGACCGTCGCGGCGTCGAGCGCCGGATGCCGGAAGATGGCGCCCTCCATGGCGAGGTGCGGGCGCCACACGAGTTCCGGCCCGAAGATCGACACGGTCTGGGGATGGGCGCGGCCGTGCAGGCGCGTCTCCTCGGCGCGGAGGTGGCCGCCGATGTCGGCGATGAAGCCGTCGAAGGCGTCGGCCGAATCGCCCCCCTGGGCGGGGTGGATCTCGTTCCAGATGTCCCAGGCGAAGAGCGCGCCGGAACCGCCCCACCGCGCCGTGACGAAGGACAGGCGGGCCTTGATGGCGGCCCGCATGGCGGGGTCGAGCAGCGCCCGCGACGGGTGGGTCAGCGGCCCGCCGTGCGACGCCGCATAGGGATGGTGGCGGAAGTGCAGCCACATCCAGAACGTGTCGTAGGGCGTCAGGAGGATCCGCAGCCCGTGGTTCTCGCAGAGCGCGAAGAGGTCGTCCCAGAGCTGGATCATGTGCGGCGCCACGGTGCCGGCCGGCCGCTCGAAGTAGCGGTGGCGCACCTGGGCGTATTCCAGCATCAGCCGCAGCACGGTGACGCCGTGCCGTGCCAGGTCGGCGAGGTGCCGGTCCACCGCCCCGACGTCGCGGCGCCGGAACAGCGGATCGAGCTCGACCCAGCTGATGGCGTCGTTCTGCCCGACGGGGTGCCAGGGCGCGCCCGTGTCGTCGACGAAATACGGCGCCCCCGGCGCCACGCCGATCCAGCCGAGCGGGGCGGCTCCGGGCGCGCGCAAAGAGCGCGGTGCGGACGGTGACGTGTGTGCTATCTTTTCGCTCCGAGGCATCGGAAGGTGGTTCGCTGGGCTGCGCAGGCCCGGATCTTTACCCGGAAAGGCAGGTTCGGCGCCGCGCATGCAAGCCATTTATGCACAACCGACCCTGGTCGAGGACCTCCGCAGCGCCGTCAACGAGCGGCTCGACAGTCTCGTCCCGGCGGCGCAGCGCGGTCCCCAGCGCGTGACCGAGGCCGTCCGCTACGCCCTTCTCGCGCCCGGCAAGCGCATCCGGCCCCTGCTGACGCTGCTGGCCGCCGTGGATTTCGGCGCGGCCGTGGCCGACGCCCTCGACGTCGCCTGCGCCACCGAGATGGTCCACACCGCGTCACTCGTGCTCGACGACCTCCCGTCCATGGACGATGCCAGGCTGCGCCGCGGCCAGCCCACCGTCCATGTCGCCTATGGCGAGAGCACCGCCATCCTGGCGGCGGTGGCGCTGCTCAACCAGGCCTTCGCCACCGTGACGCGGGCGACGCGCCTGCCCTGCGAGACGCGCCTCGCCCTCGTCGAGCGCTTGTCGGCTGCGGTCGGTTTCGACGGGCTCGTCACCGGCCAGGAACACGACCTGCACGACCGCGGCAACACCGCCACGGTGGCGCGGCTCGAAGCCTTGAACCACCAGAAGACCAGCGTGCTCTTCGAAGCCGCGCTGGAGATCGGCGCGCGCGTCGCCGGCGCGGCGGACCGCTCGATCGACGAGCTGCGGCAGGTGGCGGCCCATCTCGGCCTCGCCTACCAGATCGCCGACGACCTGTTCGACGTCTCGGTCCCGCTCGGCCCCCAGTCGAAGGACCTCCACAAGGACGCCGACAAGCCCACCGTGGTGTCGATCCTGGGCGCCGAACGCGCGCGCGAGCGCTTCGGCCACCACATGGCCGAGGCCTTGAAGCTTCTGCCCGCCCGCGGGGCTGGTGGCCAGCCGCTGCGGGACTACATCGTGGTGACCTTCGCCCAGACCCGCCTCTGCTGAGCAGGATCGCGCCATGTCCGCCTCCGCCGCACCGGTCCGCTCGACGGATCGCTACGCCCGCCAGACCGCGATCGGGCTCGGCCTCGCCGCCGCCGTCGTGGCGGGCTGGCTCGCCCTCCATGTGCTCGCCGTCTTCGTCCTGCCCTGGCACGTCGCCCTGGCCCTGGCGCCGCCGCTGTTGGCCCTGCAATGCTGGCTGTCCGTGGGCCTGTTCATCGTGGCGCACGACGCCATGCACGGCTCGCTGGCCCCGTTCCGGCCGGCGGTGAACCGCGGCGTCGGGCGGCTCGTGCTGATGCTGTATGCCGGGATCTGGTACGATGCCCTGGTGAGCCGCCACTTCGCCCACCACCGTGCGCCCGGCACCGCGGAGGATCCGGACTTCTCCGGGGACGGGCACGTCGGCTTCTGGCGCTGGTTCGGCGCCTTCTTCGCCGAATACCTGTCCCCCGGCCAGATCGCCCGGCTGATGGCGGGCTCGGCCGTCTACCTGCTGGTGCTCGGCGTGCCGACCGAGCGGCTGCTGCTGTTCTGGGCGCTGCCCGCCATCCTGTCCGCCTTCCAGCTCTTCTTCTTCGGCACCTACCTGCCGCACCGGGCCGAGGAGGAGGGCTTTCACGACGACCACCGGGCCCGGTCGAACGACTTCTCCTGGTTGCTGTCGCTTCTGACCTGCTTCCACTTCGGCTATCACCACGAGCACCACGACGACCCGTCGGTGCCGTGGTGGCGCCTGCCGACGTTGCGGCGCCTGCCCGCGATGCGGGGCGGGGAAGCCCGGCCATGAACGCTGCGCTCATGCCCGCCCTCATCGTGCTGGCCACCGTGGCCGCCACCGAGCTCGCCGCCGTGCTGATCCACCGCCACGTCATGCATGGTTTCGGCTGGGGCTGGCACCGGTCGCACCACGAGGCGCACGACGCGCTGCTGGAAGAGAACGACCTCTACGCCGTGGTCTTCACCGGCCTCGCCGTGGCGCTGATGGCGGCGGGGCACTGGGTGGCGCCGCTGTTCTGGATCGCGGTCGGCCTCGCCGTCTACGGGCTGCTCTATTTCATCGTCCACGACGGCCTCGTGCATCAGCGCTGGCCCTTCCGGCACGTGCCCCGGCGCGGCTACCTCAAACGGCTCTACCAGGCGCACAAGATGCACCATGCCATCGAGGGCCGGGACGGCACCGTATCGTTCGGCTTCCTCTATGCTCCCCCGCTCGAGAAGCTGCGCTCCGACCTGCGTCGAAAAGGGGCGCTGCGGCCCTGAGGCTTGCCGGTGCGTTAAAGCGATGCTCAGCATTCTCGTGGTGTGATGGCGTCGCGTCGGGCCGCGGCCCGATCGCCGGAGTGCTTTCGCCCATGGCGAGGGCACTCGACTTGCAATCGGGAGCAGTCCCATCGACCCGCGATCGCCGAGGCGATTTCAGACCGATGGCGTTGCTCGAGCGTGAAGCGTCGCGGGGGCAGATATGGCGGGCGGCTGCACTGAAGGTATCGACACGGGGTTCGTGTCGCTGGGCTACGCCAAAGTCGCCTTCCTGGGCGTGATCCAGGGCGTGACGGAGCTGATGCCCATCTCGTCGACCGCGCATATGCGGATCGTCCCGGCCCTGCTGGGCTGGCACGACCCCGGCTCGGCCTTCTCGGCCGCCATGCAGCTCGCCGCGCTGGCCGCCGTCATCTCGTATTTCTGGCGCGACGTGTCCGGCATCGGCGGCGGCGCCATCCGGGCCGCCGTGACGGGCCGGTTCGGGGCCTGGGACTTCCGCTTCGCCGTCTGGGTGGTGTTGGCGACGGTGCCGATCGGCATCGCGGGCCTGCTGCTGTCGTCGCGCCTGAACGCCTGCGGCTCGCCGCTGCGGGGCCTGCAGGTGGTGGGCGCCTCCTGCATCGCGATGGCCATCCTGCTCGCCATCGCGGAACTCTACTGCCGGCATCGCCGGGTGCTGGCCGACATCACCCTGCTCGACGCGGTGGTGGTGGGCATCGCCCAGATCGGCGCGCTCATCCCCGGCGTGTCCCGCTCGGGCTCGACGCTCACGGCCGCGCTGTTCCTCGACCTCAAGCGCGAGGAGGCGGCGCGGTTCTCCTTCCTGCTCGGCATCCCGGCCATCGCCCTGGCCGGGCTGAAGGAGCTCTACGAGCTGCACAAGGCCCACCTCGATGCCCAGGGCTGGTCCATCCTGGCCGTCGGCCTGGTCGTGGGCTCGATCTCGGCCTTCGTGGCGATCGCGCTGCTGCTGCGCATCCTCGAGCGGTTCTCCACCTGGCCGTTCGTGATCTACCGTGCCGTCATCGGCGGGGTCATCCTCTACGGCGCCGCCGCGGGCTGGCTGGTCTGATTATTTAGGAGCGGGTGCGGGTTTCCTCGAAGACCGAGACCCGCCTCTCGCCGTCGTTGGCGGGCACCCGGGCACGGGTTCGCGCCGTTCGCCTGCAGCGGTTTCGCCGTCGGCGAAGGCGCTCCCGCTCCGGATCGGGCAAAGTGTCGAGGGCTTGGTGTCGCCAAGGCGGCTCGGATCAGGCCGATACGGCTCTCGCCCGCGCCCCGGTCAGCGTCCGTCGAGACGGCTGCGGTAGCGGGCGTCGAGCGCCGCCAGCGGCAGGACCGCCAGCACGTCGGTCGTGCCGAAATCCCGATCCACCACCACGCCGTCGCCGAACCGTGCGCCGGCCCGCAGGTAGCACTTGATGAGGCGGGAGGCGCGCCAGAGCCTCGCGCCGGTCGAGGTGCATGGAGGGCAGCAGCAGCGTGGCGCTGCCCCGGCCCGCGACCGGCGCCGCCTGCCACTCGGGGGCGGCCGGAGCGAAATGGCGCAGGGCGCTCAGCGCCGGCAACAGCGCGTCCGGGTCCGTGCCCGCGAAGCTGGCGCAGCCGATGAGCACGTCGGCCCGGTGCTGCTGCACATAGGCCCAGATGCCCCGCCACAGCAGCGCGATGGTCCCTTTCGCCCGATAGCGCGGCAGGACGCAGGCCCGGCCGAGCTCCAGGAAGCGCTTGTCGGGATGGCGGGCCAGCAGCGGGGCGAGGTCGAACTCGCCGGCCGTGTAGAACCCTCCGTGCCGCGCGGCGACATCCTGACGGAGCAGCCGGTAGGTGCCGACGATCTTGGGTCGCCGGGTGCCGAGCCGCCGGTCGACCGCGGCATGGTCGATGACCACGAGGTGGTCGCAGACGGCGTCGAACCGGCATAGGTCGCGCCGCTGCAGGGCGGCGGCGGGCTCCGGCGTGGCGGATCCGTGTTCGAAGAAGACCTTGTAGCGGACGCGCTGGGCGCGCCGCACCTCCCTGCCGTCGGCGGCGAGCCGCACCTCGAGGTCGCCCATGCGGCCGGGGATCGGCGGGCAGGCGGCGGCGGGCCGGGGCCGGAACGGGTCCCCCGCCGGGGCCGAACCGACCGCGGCGGCAGGGGGGATCAAGGCCACACCGGCGAGAGCGGTGCGGAGCGTCGGTGGCGTCATGGCGCCCTCCCCGGGGTGGGATCGGTGGCAGTCCCGTCACTCAGCATGGCTCGCCCACGCTATTATGACGGAGGCCGCCGTCAGGGCATCGGCGCTGCCGACCCGGGCTCCCGCGGCCCGACCGTGGCGTTTCCGACACGGCACAGGCTCCGGTCCGGCAGCCAGCCGAAGGCGTCGAGCCGCGCCCCGGCCGCCGCCGTGGCGAAGCCCCGCCAGCTGCCGCGCGGCGCACCCGGGACGGCGCCGGAGCCGAGCCCCACGACGGTGCCGGTGGCGTCCGCCACCACGATGCGGCGCGGCAGCGCGCGTCCCGGTCCCGGCTCGGCGACACCGGACACGCGGACGCCGTCGGGCCCGAGACCGGGGTCGGCCAGGGCCGCGACGCCGCCGCCGCACCCGCCCGCCGCGACGCGGCCGAGGCTCGACACGGGCCGGCCGAGCGCCGCGGCTTCGCGCGTGGCGAAGATGGACAGGCTGTCGTCGCGCAGCACCGGCAGCAGGCGCTCGACATCGGGCACCACCCAGGCGGTGCGGCCGAGGACCTCCGGGTCGTGCAGGCCCGTCAGAAGCAGGTCGGCGCTCTCGTGCAGGGCGAAGCTTTGCCGGGCGATCTCCGGCTTGGCGCCGCCCTGGGCTTGGGCCATGGCGGCGACCAGCAGCAACGACACGGCCGCGACGCCGGCGCGCGCCAGCCCCGGGCGCGGCGGCGGGAGCCGGGGCGCCACGGTCCACCAATAGGCGAGTTGTGCGGCCCAGAAGGCGGCGCTCCCCGTGGCGTAGCGGCTGGACAGGGCCTGGTCGATGCCGAAGCCCAGGCGGCCGGCGCCCGTGACGGCCGCGGCCGCGCCGACGAACAGCATGATGCCGACGAGCGTGAGTTCGACGGCGCCGGCGCCGACCCGCACCGCCCGCGCCACCGCGGCGGCCGTCGCCAGCAGGCCGAGGACGCCCAGCGCTGCCGGCACGGCGGCCGGGCCGGGGGCGCCCATGCCGCCGAGGTAGGTGGCGACGTAGAGCAGAAGTCCGAGCGGATGGTCGAGGCTCTCGACCGGGCGGGTGTGATGCGCCACCGGCACGTAGCCGTTCAGGTAGACGGCGGCGAGGAGCACGGCCCAGGCCGCGCAGGCCAGGGTGACGCGCCGGGGCATGCGGGCCAGGAGCGACAGGGCGACCAGCACGAACCCCGCCGCGAGGCCGTTGGCCATGGTCAGGGCCGTGACGAGGGCGGCGAGGGCCGCGGCGACCAGCGCCGGAGCGATGGGGCGGCCCCGCCTGCGCCGGGCCACCGCCAGGCCGAACAGCGCGAAGCTCGCGCCGGCGCCGGCGAAGACGCCGACGAACTGCACCTGGAAACCGTAGGTGAAGTTCTCGGCCTGGCGCAGGCTGAACATGAGGGCGACCACGACGGCGGCGAGCGCCCAGCGGCCGGCGCCGCGGGCTCGGGCCAGCAGCGTGGCGAACAGCCCGGCATGCAGCGCCTGGACCAGCATGATGGCGGCCAGGCTCGCATGGCCCTGGCCGCCGAACAGCAGGTCGTCGGTGAAGAAGACGAGCCGCGGCACCAGGATGCGATGCTCGTTGTGCTGGGCGAACAGGATCTGCGGCAGGGATGATTCGCCGCTCTGCCAGGCGCGGATCAGTTCCACCGTGGCCCATTCGTCGAACCACGGCAACGGCGACCAGAGCGGCACGACGGTGCGCAGCGTGTCGACCACGATGTGGCCGGCGAAGGCCCAGGCGGCCAGCGTGACCAGCGCCCAGGCGAGCCGGGACGGCGAGAGAGTGACGGGCATCCGTTCCGCGTGTCCGAGGTGTCGATCGGCGGCTCGCGCCGCGCGCCCTCGGGATCCTATGCACGGCTCGGCGCGGCGGCGCGAGAGCCCACGCGTCGGCCCCTCGCCGGTCGGCCCCTTGTCCGGTCGGCCCCTTGCCCGGTCAGCCCCTTGCCCGGTCAGCCCTTGGGGCGTCAGCCCGCGGCGCGCAGGGCGTAAGGGGCCCCGGGGCCGCGGATGGCACCGTCCAGCTTGGCGAGGTCGATCGGCTTGGTGATGACGACGTCCATCCCGGCCGCGAGGCAGCGGTCGAGGTCCTCCTGGAAGGCATGGGCCGTCAGGGCGACGATGCGGACTGCCGGCGCGTCCGAGGCCGCCTCGGCCTGGCGCAGGCGGCGGGTCACCTCCAGCCCGTCCAGCACCGGCATGGACACGTCCATCAGGATGACGTCGAACTCCGGGATGTCGCGGTTCAGCGCCGCCGTGGCGAGGGCGAGGGCGGATCCGCCATCCGACGCATGAACGACCTGGGCGCCGAGCCGGCCGAGGAAGTTCATCGCCACCAGGGTGTTGATCTCGTTGTCCTCGGCCAGGAGGACGCGGAGGCCGCGGTTGCCGGTTCGGGCCTCGGGGGACCGGCGGCTCGCCGGGGGGGCCGGCTTGGCGCCGGCGAGGCGCGACGCCAGCGACGCCGCCCGCACGGGCTTGACGAGCCAGCCCTCGTAGCCCGCCACCAGCTTCTGGCCGAAGGCCCGCCGCTCGAAGGGCGAGAAGAGCAGGAAGGAGCGGGCGACGCCGGCGTCCCGGGCGGCATCCGCCAGTTGGCCGGCCGCGGCCTCGCCGAGCGCGCAGTCGACGACGAGCACGTCGGGCACGTTGCGGCCCCGCAGCCAGGTCAGGGCGCGATCCAGGCGGTCCGCCACCACGACATCGGCGCCGTAGGCGTCGAGCTGGGCCGCCAGGGACGGGGCTTGGAAGGGCGAAGCGGCAGCGATCAGCACGGTCCGGCCGCGGAGGTCGGGACGGAAGCCGTGCCGTGCCGCGTCGCCGGAGGGAAGCGCGACGGCGAAGCCGAAGAGCGATCCGCCGCCGGCGCGGTCCTCCAGCGTCAGGTGCCCCCCCATCAGCGTCACGATGCGGCGTGAGATGGCGAGGCCGAGACCGGTGCCGCCGTGCTGGCGCGTCGTCGTCCCGTCCGCCTGTTCGAACTCCTCGAAGATGGCGTCGCGGCGCTCCGGTGGCACGCCCGGGCCGGTGTCGGCGACGTCGAAGCGGATGCGGCCGTCCGGCAGCGCCGCGACGCTGACCCCGACGCCGCCCGAGACGGTGAACTTGACGGCGTTGCCGGCGAGGTTGGTCAGCACCTGGCGCAGTCGGACGGGATCGCCGACGACGCTCGGCGGCAGGTCCGGCGACAGGTTGGCGGCGATCTCCAATCCCTTGTCCTGCGCGCGCGGCGCCAGGAGCTCCACCACGCCCTCCACCAGCGCCGCGAGGTCGAAGCTTTCGGCGGCGAGTTCGAGCTTGCCGGCCTCGATGCGCGAAAAGTCCAGGATCTCGTCGATCAGCGTGGCGAGGGCGCCGCCGGACGTCTTCACGGCCTCGACATAGGCGAGTTGCTCGCGGTCGAGCGGCGTGTCCGCCAGCAGTTCGGCGATCCCCAGGATGCCGTTCAACGGCGTCCGCACCTCGTGGCTGACCGTGGCGAGGAAACGGGACTTGGCTTCGTTGGCGGCTTCGGCGCGATGCCGCGCCTCGACGGCGTCGCGGATCTCCCAGATCTCGTCGCCCAAGCTCTCGTGGCGGTGCCGCAGGCGCGCCACCTGCCGCGCCAGGCGGTGGCGATCGGCGGCAGCCGCGCCCGCCAGGGCCAGGGCGCCACCCGACAACATCCAGGACCAGTCGAGCATCGGAAGCCTTCCGTCGGCCTCCATCGGCCGATGAGCGGCATCCTGCCCGGCGCCGCTTGACGGTGCTTTGTGCCGATGGCGGCGGATTCCGTATATTCGCGTTAAGCCGGGGCGCCCGAACTTGCGCGCCCCTCCCCCGCACATGCCGTGTCCCGAACGCCGTCAGCCCCGCGCTGTCGGGCGCGGGGCTGATGGGTTGGGTTCGGTGATGTGGTTGCGGGGGCAGGATTTGAACCTGCGGCCTTCAGGTTATGAGCCTGACGAGCTACCGGGCTGCTCCACCCCGC
>NZ_QYBC01000036.1 GCF_004137085.1 Lichenibacterium ramalinae | reverse complement strand
GCCACACACGAGCCTCGGCGCAAAACCACCCGTCAGCCGCCTCGCACTCGACAAGGACAACCTATTGAGGCTCCACATCTAGTAGTTGAACCCGGGCCTACGGTGGTCATGTTCGACCGCGATGGAGGTGGCGATCGCGTGCTTGACGGCCGCCGTCATGAGCTCGATGCTCATCGACGGCATGTCGACGAAGGGATAGTTCTGTTTCGCAACGTAGGATGGATGTGCGGGAACGTGGATGAAACCCGCCCGCGTGTTCAATGCCTTGTCGGTGATCAGGTGCAGCACCGTGTACATCATCTGATTACACAGATACGTCGAGGGCGAGTTCGAGACCTTGGCGGGGATACCGGCGGCCCGAAGCTCGTCGGCAATGGTCTTCACCGGCAGGGTCGACAGGTGGCCTGCCGGGCCACCCTCGAAGACCGGATGACCGCCATGCTGTGTCCCGACGTTGTCGGCGATCGGGAAGTCCATGACATTGGCGGCGAGGCGCTCGACCGCGACCACGGAGAGGCCGGGCGCCACTCCGAGGCTGATCCAGATGTCCGGCCTGATCTCGTCGAGCTTGGCGCTGGTCAGGGCGGCGAGTCTGTTCGAATCGACCGGCATTCGAACGGTGGTGAGGTCGCCCTCGATGTCGTTGGCGGCGCGCAGTTGCTCCAGCACGTCGAGCGTCGGGTTCTCGGTTCCGTGGGCGAAGGGCTCGAAGCCGGTCACGACGATCTTGGGTGGATTGGGCATGGCGATCCTCAGCAAGCCTCGGGTTCGTTGAGATGACAGGCGGCTTGATGGCCTGGCGCGACGTCGATCAGCGCAGGCCGCCGCTTGTCGCAGGGGTCGAACTGCTTCGGACATCGTGGCGCGAAAGGACAGGCGTCCGGCTTGACGGCGCCGACGGCGTCGCCCTCTATCTGTCCGAGGTCGGACACGCGCATGCGGCGTGGATCGGCGATCGGGATCGCGCGCAACAGCGCGGCCGTATAAGGATGGCGCGGCGCGCGACACACGGTTTCGGCAGGCCCGATCTCGACGATCTGGCCGAGGTACATCACGGCGATCCGATCGCAGATGCGTTTGATGACTCCGAGATCGTGCGAGATGAAGATATAGGAGAGCCCGAACTGCCGCTGCAGGTCGAGGATCAGTCGCAGGATCTGGGCGCGGATCGAGACGTCGAGCGCCGAGACAGCCTCGTCGAAGACGATGATCTCCGGCTGCAGCATCAGGGCGCGCGCGATGGCGATCCGCTGACACTGGCCGCCTGAAAACTCGTGCGGGTAACGATCCTCGTGTTCAGGCCGCAGTCCAACGAGGCCCAGGAGGCGACGGGCCTCCGTCCGTCGCAGGGCGGCGCTGCCGAGCCCCTGCAGCCGCATCGGTTCGGCGATATTGGCCCCGATGGTCATGCGGGGGTTGAGGGACGACAAAGCATCCTGGAACACGACCTGGATGCGCCGCCGCAGCTCCCGTCGGTGTCGTTCCGGTGCATGGGTGAAGTCGATCCCGGCGATGCGGACCTGCCCGGCGTCCGGTTCAAGCAGAGACAGGATCAGGCGCGACAGGGTCGACTTACCGCATCCGCTCTCGCCGACGAGCCCCAGCGTTTCGCCGCGGCGGAGCGTCAGGTCGACATCGGCGACCGCCCTGATGCCGGAAGTACGGCCACGCCGACCTCCGAAGCTCTTCGAGAGTCCGACGACCTCGAGCAGGGTGTCGGGTGGGGGCGTCGTGGCGATCGACGTTTCAGCCATGCATCCGATCCTCTTCGACGAGGATGCAGGCGGCTTCGTGCTCGGCCGAAATCCTCCGCAGCGGCTGGTCCTGGCTGCGACACACATCCTGGACGACCGGACAGCGCGGCGCGAAGCGGCATCCGACCGGCGGGTTCCACAGATCCGGGGCGCTGCCGCCGATGGGCTCCAAGGGCACGCTCCTGTCGTCCTCGATCCCGGCCACGCAGGCCAGGAGAGCCTTGGTGTAGGGGTGGCGCGGGTCGTGAAACAAGGTGTCGACATCGGCGCGCTCGACGATGCGGCCCGCGTACATGACCAGGACTTCGTCCGCCATGCTGGCCACGACGCCGAGGTCGTGCGTGATGAGAAGCAGCGACGCCCCCATGGCACCCTGCAGATCATGCAAGAGGCGCAGGATCTTGGCCTGCACGGTCACGTCCAGGGCCGTCGTGGGTTCGTCCGCGATGATGACGCTGGGCGAACAGCTGATCGCCGCCGCGATCAGCACTCGCTGCCGCATGCCGCCGCTGAAGTGGTGCGGATAGTCACCGATGCGCCGCGCCGCATCGGTCACGCCGACGCGGGTCAGAAGATCGATCGCGGTGCGGTCGGCGTCGGCGCGGGACATCGGCCGATGGGCCTGCAACGTTTCGACGATCTGCTGCCCGATCGTCAGGGCGGGGTTCAGCGAGGTCAGCGGGTCCTGAAAGATCATCCCGATCGCGGCGCCGCGCACCTGTTCCATCTCGCTTTCGCTCAGGCCGAGCAAATCGCGCCCATTGAGCGTCACCGATCCGCCGATGATGCGGCCCGGCTTGTCGATCAGTCGCATCAGCGAAAGCGCGGTCGCCGATTTGCCGCATCCGGATTCGCCCACCAGTGCGGTGGTGCGTCCGGGAAGCAGCGTGAAGGTGACCCCGTCGACGACCGTGGCGCCGACGCGGTCGCTGCCGAACCGGGTGCGCAGGTCCGTGACCACGAGGCTGGCCGGCGCGCTCATCGCCGGATCGTCCGGGGATCGAGCGCGTCGCGGATCCCATCGCCGAGGAAGTTGAAGGCCAGAGACACGAGGAGGATCGCGCAGCCGGGCAGGATCGTGACATGCGGCGCGCGGCGCAGGACGACCCGGCCCTCCGCCACCATCGCGCCCCAGTCGGCGGTCGGCGGCTGCACGCCGAGGCCGATGAAGCTGAGGCCGGAGCCGACCACGATCATCAACCCCATCAGCGTCGTGGCATAGACGACGACGGGCGAGAAGACGTTGGGCAGCACGTAGCGGAGCATGATGGTCAGTCGAGTCCCGCCGGCGGCGCGCGCCGCCTCGATGAACGGCATCGGGACTATCCCTTCGGTCGCGGTGCGGGCCAGGCGAGCGAAATAGGGGATCAGGACGACCGTGATGGCGATGACCTCGGTCAGGACGCCGGGCCGCATGGAGCCCGCGATGGCGATGGCGAGCAGCACCATCGGAAAGGCGAACACCACGTCGAGGCAGCGCATGATGATCTGATCGACGAGGCCGCGCCAATAGCCCGCCATGAGGCCAAGCCCGAGGCCGATCATGCCGGCGATCACGGTCGGCACGACACCGATCAACAGCGAGACGCGCCCGCCGAAGAGAAGACGGGCCAGCATGTCCCTCCCCTGCTGATCCGTCCCGAGCAGGTGCCCTGCCGTGCCCATCGGCGCGTAACGGGCGAGGTTGTCGGCATCGTCCGGGCCGACCCCGGCCAAGGTCGGGGCCAGGACGACGGCCAGGACGACGGCGGCGAGCAGGGTCGCCGACACCACGGCACCACGGTCCCGCGCGAAGGATTTCATTCGCCAGAACCGCGCGCGGGATGAGCCTCGATCGGCCCGCGCAGCGTCGATCGAGGTCGAAGTGTCGAGGGTGCTCATGCTTCGCGCAATCGGGGATCCAGCGCCGCGTTGATCAGATCGACGGCGATGTTGGCCAGCACGAAGGCCAGCGCGATCAACAATGTCGTGGCCTGGATGACGGGAAGGTCGCGCGCCGTGATGCTGTCGTAGAGCAGCGCGCCGAGACCGGGCCAGGCGAAGACGACTTCGGTCAACAGCGCTCCCCCGAGCAGGTAGCCGAGCTGGAGGCCCGTGATGGTCACGATCGGAGGGAGAGCGTTCAGGATGACGTGGCGGCGGATCAGCGTGGCGCGACTCAGCCCTTTGGCGCGGGCCACCCGGACGTGCGACCGGCCCAAGGCTTCGATGACGCTGGACCTCACGATACGCGCCATGATGGCGGCTGGACCGAGCGCCGTCGTCACGGACGGAAGAACGAGGTGATGCAACACGTCGAGCCAACCGCCGTTGCCCGCCATGTCCTGCATGCCGGACACCGGGAGCCAGCGCAACTGAATGGCGAAGAGCAGGACCAGGATGAGGCCGAGCCAGAACGGCGGCGCGCTGCCGGCCAGCAAGGCCAGCGACATGCTCAGGCGATCGAACAGCGAATGCGACCGCAATCCCGCGAAAAGGCCGATCGCATATCCGATCGCCACAGCGAGCACGAGACTGCCGAAGGTGAGGATCAGGGTGTTCAAGAACCGCGGGACCACCAGGGTGGCGACGGGAAGCTGTGTCGCGATGGAGGTACCGAAGTTCCCGGACAACGTGCGGGCAAGCCAGACGACGTATTGCGACACCAGCGGCTGATCGAGCCCCAGCGTATGCCGCAGCTCGATCTTGGCCGCTTCCGATGCCTGGGGTCCGAGCAGGACCGTGGCGGCATCGCCGGGTGCCAGTTGGATCAGCATGAAGATCACGATCGACACGCCGAAGATCACCGGGATGACCCCGGCGAGCCGCCGCGCCAGGAAGGCACCCATCCGGTCCTCGCCCGCTATTCGACCGAGACGGTCGACAGATCGAACCAGTCTTCCGGCGGGTTGACGAACCCTTTCACCTTGGAGGACAGCAGGATCGGCTCGAGATCGTCGTCGATCGGCACGAAGGCGGCATCGTCGGTGATGATGCGGTTGACCTTCTGGTAGATGTCCTTGGCGGCCGCCGGATCGCGCGTCACGATGGCTTGATCGAGCAGCTTGTCGACCTCTGGATTGCAGTAATATCCTGAATTGATGCCGCCGGGCGGCGCCGAGTCGCAACGGCTGACGACGCCGATCCAGGCCGGCGTCGACATGCCCCAGCCGATCTCGTTCATGGCGACGTCGGGCGACATGCCGCCGGCCCATTTGCCGAGGTAGGTGACCCACTCGTATTTCCGCAGCTCGACGTCGATGCCGACCTTCTTGAGATCCCGTTGGATCCAGGTCTCAACGAGCTCGCCGGTGCCGTATTGCGGCAGTTCGAACACGAGCTTGAGGTCTTTCACGCCGGCCTCGGCCAACAGTTTCTTGGCACCCTCCGGGTCGTAAGCCGATCCTTTGAACTGGGGATCGTAAGCGTCGGTGCCCGGCGACAGCATGCCGCCTTCCGGCCGCCCCGTGCCATGCATGATCTCCTTCGTGATGCCGGCCCGATCGATCGCCATGTTGATGGCCTTTCGAACACGCACATCCTGCAAGGCCGGATTTTTGAAGTTCAGGTGCATGTAATTGATGTAGGGCGCGTTGTTGTTCGTCGACAAGACGAACCCTTCTCCCGTCAACCGTTCGATCTCGTCCCACGGTGGGGTGGTGATCATTTGAACTTCGTCGTTCTCGAGCGCGTTGACGCGCGTCGCCGGGTCCTGCAGGGGACGGAAGATGACGCGATCGAGCTTGGCCTTTGCGCCCCAATAAGCGTCGTTGCGCTCGATCACGGTCTTGACGCCTTGATCGCGCTGGACGAAGCGAAAGGGGCCGGTCCCGACCGGATGCAAGGCGACGCCTTCGTTGCCGAACTGTTTGACCGACGCCGGGCTGACCATCAGCGGCTGGCCATAGCTCTGCAAACCCTGGCGAAGCCATTGATAGTTCGGAGCCGTCAGAGTGATCTTGACGGTCATCGGGTCGATGACATCGACGCTTCTGATCCATTTGGTGTAGGCGATCACGAAGGCCTTGGCCTTCTTGTAAAAATCCGGAGAGCTTTCGTTCCAGAAGCGGTCGAAATTGAACTTCACGGCTGCCGCGTCAAAGGGCGTTCCATCATGGAACTTTACGCCCTGGCGCAGGTGGAACGTATAGACAAGGCCGTCATCCGATATGTCCCAGGACGTCGCAAGGCCGGGGACGATCGGCGGCGTCGCGGCATTGGGCTTCGTCAGATCCTCTTTCACCAACCCTTCGAAGATCTGGTAGGTGATCTGATACGTCCCCCAGCCGCCCGTCGCATGTGGATCGAGCGTGTCGGTCTCGGCGGGCATGCCCCAGATGAGGGTTCCGGCCGCGACGGCAGGCTGTGCACCAAGAAAAGGCGTGGCGAGCGCCGTCGTCGTGATCGCAAGCGACAGAGCAATTCGACGTAGATCCAAAGCGCTCTCCACAACTTCCTGGGACTATGCAGCCCATACTCTTCCGAAGCTGTAGCAAAAGGTATGCCGCACGCTGCGCGAGGTTCCAGCGGATGTGAGGCACGGATCGCCGTGCGCCCGGCGTCGCAACGCGCGGCATGCTCGATCGATCGGCCCTGATCGGTCATGAACTCGGGCGTTCGCGCAGACATGCACCGCGTGGGTGATCGTGGAGCAACGCCGTCCCGCATGGATGTGGCAGACGGCTGACAAGGCATCCAAGCCTATCGCATGGTTGGAGACGACGACACCTGGCGACCTACAGGCGACACGTCGTCCGGCCGATCAGGTGGTTGCTTGTGGAGCGGAGTCTGGCGCAAACCTTATCGACGCGTCTGCACATTGACCGAAACAGGGCTGCAGGCCCCGATGGCAGTCTCACGATGCCAGGAGCGCGAAGGCACGCACGGGTGATCCGGAGCCGCCCCTGAACTTCAGCGGCACGCCGAAGAACTGGACCTCGCCGGCACCCAGGAGCCGATCGAGGTTCACGAGCCACTCCCAATGGCTGATGCCGAGGTCGCGGCAGAGCCGATGCTGGGCGAACAGGTCCTCGGTCGGGCGATCCGTCGACGGCCCCTCGACCCCGTGCATCCTGGAGCCCCGCGCGTGCAGCCAGCGCGTCGCCTCGACGGTGAGAAGCGGGTTCTTCCAGACCGAGTCGACCGACGGATAGTGCCGGGCGTGGAATCCCGTGCAGAGAAGGACGATGTGGCCGTCGACCGTGACGCCGCTCGCGGCTTCGGCCCGGTCCATGTCGTCGGCGGTGATCTCGCCGAGGTCCGGGACGTGCCGCAGGTCGAAGCAGACGGCCTTGCCGAAGAACAGGTCGAGCGGCATCTCGTCGATCGACGCGCCGTTTGGCCCAACGTGGCGGAAGGCGTCGACATGGGTGCCGACATGGTCGAGCATCGCGATGAAATTCGTCTGGAACGTCATCGCGTCGCCCGGCACGCCGAGGCCGAGCGCCTTTGAGCTTTCGTGGCTGAGATGCGTCGTGATGACGGGACGCTGGAAAAGCTTGTGGGCCGGCATGTTGTCTTCGAGCGCGACGCTGAGATCGATCACACGGGTGGGCATGTTGGTCTCCTCTTCGGGGTCTGGTGCCGCTCGCCGGTCAGACCGGAGTGAGATAGGGAGCGAGGCTCGCCGGAAGGTCGATGATGGCGACGATCTTGAGTTGGGCGATGCTCCGCCCGCAGGCGGCCGCCAGATGGTCCCGCCACCAGGCGGCCGCGGCCTCGACCGAGCCGTTGAGCAGGAGATCGATGGCGATCCGCAGTCCCGACAGGGCGGCCTCGTCGTGGGGAAGGCCGAGCGCGTCGAGCGCCGCGCTGGCGGCGCTGAGCGGCGCGAGGTTCTGCCGGATCCCCTCGGCCAAGATCTGGTTCGGCGTGCCGAGGATGCAGAACGCGACGAAATCCTCGAAGAGCGACACGGTCCCGGATAGCGAGCGACCGTCCTCCTCCGACTTCGCGGCGCGGTCGCGCAGGGCCAGCAGGCGCGCCCGGTCGAGCCCGGGGCCGGCCGCCGTCAGGGCGACGGGCTCGAGGATCATGCGCAGGGCATAGCGGTCCTTGATGGTCTGGGCCGTCAGGGGGCCGGCAACCCAGCGGGAACTCTGCGTCTTGCGCAAAAGTCCGCGCTCCTGCAATCGTCCGAGAACGTCGCGGATCACGGTACGGCTCACGCCGTAATGCGCCGCCAGTTCCGCTTCGACGATGCGGAACTCACCAAAGATCAGGCAGGTCGAGACGGCGGCCTCGACTTCGGTGGCGATCCCCTCCCAGGCCCCTCGCTGCTGCAGCGCTTCGTCGGCCTCCTCCGCCACGAGGAGGCCGAGGTCGCGCAGGTCTGCACGGATCGGCTTCAGCCCGCCGCCGCGAGGCCCGACCAGCATGCCGCCCGTCTCGGAGCGATGCACGAGGCCGTCCTTCTCCAGGCTTTGCAGCGCTCGCTGCACGGGAGCGCGGCTTGTCTGCAGGAGCGTCGCGAGCGTCGCCTCCTTGAGGAGCAGGCCCGCGGGGAAGTGGCCGCGCGCGATGTTGCTCCGAAGGATCCGGCCGACCAGCTCGTGCCGCTTCTCGAGGCGCGGATCGGCGCGCTCCCCCGTCCGCGAGTCGGGATGTCGCAGGCTCGCCGGATTTCCGACCGCCGGAGCAGTGAGATGTCTTTTGTGTACCATCGGCAGGGAGCCTAGGGCCGCACCGCTCACCTTCGCAAGTGCAATGGCGGAAACAGACGCCCCGGCACTGCTCAAATCCTATGCCGGTCGCGCCTACAAACTGCTCTTGCGCACAAAAGGCATTGCTCCTAGCCTCCGGTCGTCGGCTGGACGACGTCGATCGCCACCCGAGGAGACGAGGCTTTGCGATCTGCGCCCATCCTCTCAGATTCGAGCACCGGGATCCCCATCCTGAGCCTCGAGGCCGTGAGCAAGCGCTACGGCAGCCGCATCGCGCTCGACGGCATCACGCTCGATGTGGCCGACGACAGCTACGTGTCCCTGCTCGGCGCCAGCGGTTCGGGCAAGACCGTGCTGCTGCGCGCCATCGCGGGGTTCGAGCCGCTCGACGGCGGCACGATCGCGCTTCGCGGCGAACCGCTGAGCGACAGGCCGGCGCACCGGCGCAACATCGGCTTCGTCTTCCAGAACTTCGCGCTGTTTCCGCATCTCACCGTTCAGCAGAACATCGCCTTCGGCCTGGAGAACCGCGCCGCCGACCGGCCCTCGGCCCGCCTCGTCGCCGAGCGGGTCCGCGCCATGGTGGATCTCGTCGGCCTGTCGGGGCTGGAGTCCCGCGCCGTCACCGCCATTTCGGGCGGCCAGCGCCAGCGCGTCGCCCTGGCCCGCACGCTGGTGGCGGAGCCGACCCTCGTGCTCCTCGACGAGCCGCTCGGGGCGCTCGACGCCAACCTGCGCGCCCGCATGTGCGGCGAGCTTCGGCGCATCCGGGAACGGCTCGGGGTGACGTTCCTGCACGTCACCGGCAGCGAGACCGAGGCGCTCGCCATGGGCGACGAGGTCGTGGTGCTCGACGCTGGCCGCATCGCCCAGATCGGCGCGCCCGACACCGTCTACGGCAGGCCCGCGGATGCCGCCGTGGCCAAGTTCCTGAACTGCTACAACATGTTCGCAGGCCGACCCGGCCCCGCGAGCTTTGAGACCGAAGGCGCGCGCCTGCCCGTTCGCGGCATGCCGGAGCCGCGGAGCGGCGCCGTCTACGCGATCCGGCACGACCTGATCGCGGTTCGCCCCATCGACGCCGCGGTGGAGGAGGCCGAGGCCCGGCTGACCGGGGACTTCCTGGCCAGCGAATATTCCGGCCCCGCCGTTACGTCGTTCTTCCGTCTGCCGAGCGGCACCGTCGTGACGGTCGAGGACCATCTCAGCCATCGCGAACCGCAGCTCTTCGAGCCCGGCCGGGCCTACGGCCTCGTCTGGCGGGCCGCCGATGCGCTGGTGCTTCCGGCCCGGGAGGCAAGCCGCGCATGACGGTCCTGACGAGCGGGTCGGCCCTGGCTTCGGCGGCGTCCGCAGCGCCGAAACCCCGACGGTCGCTCGCCGCCTACTGGCTGATCGCCCCCGGCGTCGCCTGGATGGTGCTGTTCCTGCTCCTGCCCATCCTGATGATGGTCTACGTCTCCTTCTGGACGCAGACGACGTTCAAGGTCGAGCCGATCCTCACCGCCAAGAGCTGGGTCGCCTTCTTCTCGAGCGACACCTACGTGGGCGCGCTGTGGACGACGATCCGCATCTGGCTGGTGGTGCTGACCGCCACCTTGGTGGTGGGCTACCCGGCGGCGCTCTTCGTCGGGTTGATGGTCCGCAACAAGACGACCGCCACGGCGCTGCTCGTCCTGTGCGTCATCCCGTTCTGGACCTCCTTCCTCATCCGGGTCCTGGCCTGGCGCCCCATGCTCGGCGGACAGGGCGCCGTGAACATCATCCTGGAGAAGCTGCATATCATCTCGCAGCCGATCGAGGCGCTCCTGTTCACGGAACTGTCGGTCGTGATCGGGATGACGCAGATCTACTGCGTCTTCATGGTCGGCCCGATCGCCTTCATGCTGGGCCGCATCGACCCCTTCGTCATCGAGGCCGCGCAGGATCTCGGTGCGGGCTTCTGGCGCATCTTTCGGACCATCATCTTCCCCATGAGCCTGCCCGGCGTCGTGGTGGGGGCGATCTTCGTCTCCGTCATGGTGCTCGGCGAATTCGCCACGGCGGCGGCCCTGTCGGGCCACAAGGTCAATCTCATCGGCAACATCATCGTGACCCAGGTGGGGTCGCTGAAATGGGCCTTCGCGGCGGTCGCCGGAGTCGTCCTGACGGCGGTCATCGCAGTGATCGTGGCGGTGCTGCTTCGCCTCGTCGATCTCCGTCAGGAGCTCTGAGCCGATGCACGCACCAGCCCTGAAACCCGTCCTGGCGATCTACACGGGACTGTTCCTGCTCTTCCTCTACGGCCCCATGCTGGTTCTGGCGATCCTGTCGTTCCAGACGGGTCCCGAAGGCGGACCGCAGTTCCCCATCGTCGAATGGTCGACCTATTGGTACCGAGACCTCGCCGGCCTCAACCCGCCCTCGCGCATCGCCCCGCTGCCGATCGAGTCGGGCCTCTTTCGCTCCCTGACGCTGGCCTTCATGACGACCCTCGTGTCGACGACCCTCGGCGTCATGTCGGCCCAGGCGTTTCGGAAGAAGTTCGCCGGATCCGGCATCGTCTTCTACCTGATCGTCCTCGGCATGATGGTCCCGGGCGTGCTGGTGGGCCTCGGCACGGCCCTGTTGTCGAACACGTTCGGCGTCGACCGGCACTGGTGGAGCACCGCTTTCGTCCTCCACGTCGTCTATACCTTTCCATTCGCCTTCCTGGTCATGCTGGCCATCTTCAACCGTTTCGATTCCAGCATCGAAGAGGCCGCCTGGTCGCTCGGCGTCACGCCCATCCGCACCTTCCGCAAGATCACCTTCCCGCTGATCTTCCCGGGCGTGCTCTCCGCCATGCTGTTCTGCTTCACCCTGTCTTATGACGAGTTCTCCCGGACGCTGTTCACCTCGGGCCGCGACCTGACGCTGCCGCTGGCGATCTACGGAACCTTCTCGGTCGAGATCCACCCCAACATCTTCGCCTTCGGCGTGCTGACGACGCTGTTCTCGCTCTGCCTCCTCGTCGTCTACGCGGTGCTGATGACCGCTTCGGTCCGACGGGCCCGGCAGACCGCCCTGCAAGAGGAGGCTTGATGATGCCGACGGATCAGCGGGTCGCGGTCGTCACCGGCGCGGGATCGGGCATCGGCCTCGCCGTCGCCCGACGGCTGGGCCGGAACGGCTATGCGGTGGTGGTGAACGACCTCGTCCCGGAGAGCGCCGAGGCAGCGGCCCGGAGCGTCACGGAGGCGGGCGGCAGCGCCGTCGCGGTGGCGGGCGATGTCTCGGGCGAAGCCGATGTGGCCAGGATCGCCGCTGCCGCCGAGGCCCTCGGCACCCCGGCACTGCTCGTCAACAATGCCGGCTACGGCCAGCAGGCCCGCTTCGTCGATCTCACGCCGGCCGACTTCGATCGCATGTTCGCCGTCCACGTCCGCGGCGCCTTCCTCTGCACGCGGGCGCTCCTGCCCGGCATGATCGAGCGCCGCTCCGGCTGCATCATCATGATGGCGTCGCAACTCGGCCAGATCGGCGGGATCGAGCTCGTCCACTACAGCGCCGCCAAGGCGGCCCTGATCGGCATGACCAAGTCCCTCGCCCGCGAAGTCGGTCCGCAGGGCGTGCGCGTCAACGCGGTGGCGCCCGGTCCCATCAACACGCCGCTGGTGCGGGCGCTGTCGGAGGACTGGCGGCGCGCCAAGGCGGCCGAACTGCCGCTCGGCCGCTTCGGCGAGCCCGAGGACGTGGCGGCGACAGTCGCCTTCCTGGCCTCCGACGAGGCCGGGATCTACCTCGGCCAGACGCTCGGGCCGAATTCAGGGGACGTGATGCTGTGAGGGATGCCATGCAGACGGTTCTCATCACCGGTGGCGGCATCGGCATCGGCCGCGCCTCCGCCCTGGCTTTCGGCAAGGCCGGCTACCGGGTCATCGTCACCGACGTCCTCGACGAGGGTCGGGCCGTGGCCGACGGCATCGCGGCGGCGGGCGGCGAGGCCGAGTTCCATCGGCTCGACGTGACGTCGACCTCGGCCGCGGATGCGCTCGTCGCCGACATCGCGGCGCGCCACGGCAGGATCGACTGCATTCTCGCCAATGCCGGGATCGCCCACCGCGTGCCGATCGACGAGATGACGGACGAGACGTGGGATCACACCTTCGACGTCGATCTCAAGGGCATGCTGCGGATCATCCGCCCCGCCGTCCCGGTCATGCGACGCGCCGGGAAGGGGGCCATCGTGTGCCTCTCCTCCATCATGGGCGTGGCCTATGGCTGGGACGAGCACGTGCACTATTCGTCGGCCAAGGCGGGCGTCGTCGGCCTCGTGCGCGGCCTCGCGGTCGAACTCGCGCGCTCGGGCATCCGCGTCAACGGCATCGCGCCCGGCTACATTCGCACCGCCCAGCTCCTGTCGGAACAGCATTCCCTGGGCGCCGCCGGCGCCGAAGCCGCGGGCGCCTTCATCCCCATGGGCCGGATCGGCGAGGCGGACGAGATCGCCGACGTCGCCCTGTTCCTGGCCTCGCATGCAGCCCGCTACATGACCGGCCAAGTGGTGACGGTCGATGGCGGTCTTCTGGTCGGTCGGTATTGAACGCCGCCTGCCCTCTCGGTTTTGGTCTGATGGGAGCATCTCGATGGTCGCGAATTCGGGTCTGGATCGTCGCACCCTGATGAAGGGTGCGGCCGGGTCGGCGGCGCTGGCGCTGGGCGGTGGCCTGCCGCTCTTGGCTCCCGGCAGGGCACTGGCGGCGGGCAGCGCCGCCGCCGAGCAACTGCGCACGATCGGTCTCTCGGTCACGGTGCAGGATCGCCTGCTCGCCAACTTCAAACAGGCCTCCGGCGTCGGCTCGGCCCAGGGGACCGCCGCCACCTTCCCCGACGCCCAGACCAAGATCCTGTCGGGCTCGAAGGACTACGATTGCTGGGAGGTGATCGCCGAACGCCTGCCGGCCGTCATCCAGACCAACAACGTCGACAAAGTCCCGGTCTCGGAGATCAAGAACTGGGCCAATATCCGCGACACCTTCACCAAGCCCGACCCCAAATGGGCGCCTCAGGCGCAGATCACCGGTCAGATCTGGGCCGACGCCGATCACAAGGACCTGTGGATGGTCCCGGTCGTCTACAATTACGACTCGATCGGCTACAATCCCGACAAGGTCAGCGCCGAGGAGGCCAACACCTGGACGGCGCTGTTCGACCCGAAGTTCAAAGGCAAGTCGGGCCTGAACACCGACCCGCTGATCGCCTTCGGACAGGCCATCCTGGCGATGACGTCGATGAAGATGCTCGACGCGAAGAACCCCGGCAATCCCACCAAGGAGGAGATCACCGAAGGCGCAAAGTTCCTGGTGTCCAAGAAGAAGGACGGCCAGTTCCGCGCGCTCTGGGGCGATTTCGGCGAGCTCGTCAACCTGCTGGCCTCGGGCGAGATGGTGGTCTGCGACGCCTGGCAGCCGGCCGTGATGGCGGTGAAGGCGCAGGGCAAGGCCTGCAAATACGCCGTCCCCAAGGAGGGCTACCGCGCCTGGGCCATCGGCCCCGCCATGATCGCCGGCACGCCCAACAAGGAGGCGGTGCTGGCCTATGCCGACTTCTGGCTCTCCGGCCCGCCCGGCATCACGGTGTCGGAGCAGGGCTATTATTCGCCATCGACCAACATCCAGAAGGTCATGGATCCTGACAAATACGCCTTCTGGTACGAGGGCAAGCCTTGGAAGGGAGCGGCGGAGCGCGGCATCAATCCGGGCGACCTGCGCGACGGCGGATCGCTGGCCGAACGCGCCGCCCATGTGGCCTACTGGCATCAGTGGCCCGATGAATACGACTACCTCATCCAGAAGTGGGACGAGTTCCTGAACGCCTGAGCGCGCTGTCGCCGGAGAGGCCGCAGGTGCCTCCGGCGATGCGAACCCGAATGTTCGAGAAGAGGCTGCCGCCGTGAAGACCTACGACCTCGAACTGATCGGCGTCGGCAAGACCTACGAGACCGGTGCGCCCGCCGTGTCGGATTTCAACCTCAACGTCGAGAAGGGCGAGTTCATCGCCTTTCTCGGCCCGTCCGGCTGCGGCAAGACCACGACACTGCGCATGATCGCCGGGTTCGAGAGCATCACGACGGGCGACATCTTCATCGGCGGTCGCCGCATCAACGACATGCCGCCCGAACGGCGGCCGACCTCCACCATCTTCCAGAACTACGCGCTGTTCCCCCACATGTCGGTGCGGCGCAACGTCGGTTACGGGCTCGACGTCAAGGGCGTCCCCAAGGCCGAACGCGACCGCAAGGTCGACCGCATGCTGGCGACGCTCGGCCTCGACGATATCGCCGACGCCAGGCCCACGCGCCTGTCGGGCGGCCAGCGCCAGCGCATCGCCCTGGCACGCGGCCTCGTGGTCGAGCCCGAGATCCTGTTGCTCGACGAACCGCTCGGCGCGCTCGACGCCAACCTGCGCCGCGCCATCCAGGCCGAGTTGAAGCTGCTTCAGGTCAATCTCGGCATCACCTTCATCTTCGTGACCCACGCGCAATCCGAAGCGCTGACGATGTCGGACCGCATCGTCGTCATGAACAACGGCCGCATCGAACAGGTGTCGACGCCGCGCGATCTCTACACGCGGCCCAGGACCCCCTTCGTGGCGAACTTCATCGGCCGCAATACGATCCTGCCCGGCACTCTCGCGGCGGTCGACGGCACGCTCGGTCGCGTGACGACGACTTTCGGCACCTTCACGGGCGCGATCGACTCCGCCGCCATGGGGACGGGCCGCGAAGCCGCCGTGGTGGTGCCGGCCGAAGCCTTCACGATGGAACCGTCGCGGGGACCAGCGGCCGGAGCAGGCGTGCCGGGTGGCAACGCCCTCGACGCCCGCATCGAGAGCCGCAGTGTCGTCGGGCCCATCGTGCGGTTCGATCTCGCCGTCGAGGGTGGCCAGTCGGTCATGCTGGAAGGCCACCGCGACCGCTATGGCGAGGATTTTGCCGCCGGCACCCCGGTGCGCGTCACCTGGGACGCATCGAAGGCCACCGTGATCCCGGCCGCGGCACACTGAAGCCGCGGCGAAGCCAACCCGGCCCGTTCGAGGCCGCTCGACATCAGGAAGGAATACCCATGGCGAAGGAAATCCTCTGTGGCTTCGGCGTCGACGTCGACGCCGTCGCGGGCTGGCTCGGCTCCTATGGCGGCGAAGACTCGCCCGACGACATCTCGCGCGGGCTCTTCGCCGGCGAGGTCGGCAGCCCGCGCCTCCTCAAGATGTTCGAGCGGCTCGGCATCAAGACGACGTGGTTCATCCCCGGCCACTCGATCGAGACCTTCCCGGAGCAGATGCAGGCCGTGGCCGATGCCGGCCACGAGATCGGCATCCATGGCTACAGCCACGAGAACCCGATCGCCATGACGCGCGAGCAGGAGACCGAAGTGCTCGACCGCTCGATCGAGCTGGTGCAGAAGCTGTCCGGCAAGCGGCCGACCGGCTATGTGGCGCCCTGGTGGGAGTTCTCCACCGTCACCAACGAACTGCTGCTCGAGCGCGGCATCAAATACGACCATTCGCTGATGCACCACGACCACCAGCCCTATTATGTCAGGGTCGGGGACAGCTGGACCACCATCGATTATTCCAAGACGCCCAAGGAGTGGATGAAGCCGCTGCAGCGGGGCCACGAGACGGGGCTCATCGAGATCCCGGCCAGTTGGTACCTCGACGATTTGCCGCCCATGATGTTCATCAAGAAGGCGCCGAACAGCCATGGCTTCGTCAATCCGCGCGACATCGAGGAAATGTGGCGCGACCAGTTCGATTGGGTGTACCGCGAATACGACTATGCGGTCTTCCCGATGACCATCCACCCGGACGTTTCGGGCCGCCCCCATGTTTTGATGATGCTGGAGCGGCTGTACAATCACATGGCGTCCCATCCCGGCGTCAAATTCGTCACCATGGACCAGATGGCCGACGACTTCGCCCGCCGTTCGCCGCGCAAGGCCTGACGACGCCATGTGCGCGCTCTGCGGTGTCCTGGGGGCGTCGGAGCACTGGGCCGACGCCCATGCGCGGCCCGGAGCCTTCACCCGCAACACGGGCCCGCTGGAGCGCCGCCGCGAGCGTGCCCGGCGCGTCACGGCCGCCAACCGCGTGCTCGGCGCCTTCGGGATGGTGCTGTCGGACTGGCAGGGCAGCGCTTTCCTGCTGGCGACGCGCACGGGCAAGACCGTGCTGGTGGGGGATCTCGGCCACCTCTGGGTGAGCGCCGAGGCGCTCGCCGGCCGCGCCCTCGATCCGCTCGACCCGGCCTTGCTCCAGCGGCTGGAGGCGGCGCCATGACGGGCGTGCCCGATTTCACCCCGGTGATCCTGCTGACGGGCTTCCTCGGTTCGGGCAAGACCACGCTCCTGTCCCGCCTCCTCGCCGACCCGACGCTCGGCGACACCGCCGTGCTGATCAACGAGTTCGGCGAGGTGGCGCTCGACCATCATCTCGTCGAGCGGATCGACGACACGATGGTGCTGCTGCGGTCCGGCTGCATCTGCTGTACGGTGCGCGGCGAACTCGCCGAAGCGATCCGGGATCTCCACTCCCGGCGCGCGCGAGGATCGGTGCCGCCCTTCCGCCGCCTGGTGATCGAGACCACGGGCCTCGCCGACCCGTTGCCCGCCATGACGACGCTCACGACCGATCCCGTGCTGCGCCACCATTTCCGCATGGGGGCCATCGTCGCCACGGCCGATGCCGTCAACGTGGCGCGCCAGCTCGCCACCCAGCCCGAGAGCCTGAAGCAGGTCGCGGTGGCGGACCTGTTAATCCTCACCAAGGCCGACCTCTGCGACGCCGCGACGGCGGCCGCGGCCGTGGCCGCCCTGCGCGCCGTCAACCCCGATACCCCGCTCCTCGTCGCCGGCACCGACCGGCTCGACGCGGCCGACATCTTCGATGCGCGGCCTCTGCCGGGCGCCTCGCGCCTCGGGTTGCGGTGCGATCCCGTCGCCGACCTCGCCGCCTCGCATGGCAGCGGCCTGTCATCCTTCTCGCTCGTGATCGACGAGGCCGTCGACTGGACGGCCTTCGGCGTGTGGCTGTCGGCTCTGCTGCATCGCCACGGCGACCGCGTGCTGAGGGTGAAGGGGCTGCTGAACGTGGCCGGCAGCGAGGCGCCGGTGGCCATCCATGGCGTCCAGCAACTCGTCCACGTCCCGGTCCATCTCGCCGCCTGGCCGGATGACGACCGCCGGTCGCGCCTGGTCTTCATCACCCGAGGCCTGGAGCCGGCGGCGATCTCGCGCTCGCTTCGCGCCTTCGGCGTGCTGGCGCGCGCCGGCACCGCGGAGGTGGCGGCGTGACGCGCCGCCCGACGGGCCAACGGCCGCGCCTGCGCGTGCTCGGCACCGAGATCACGCTGATCGACACGCTGCGCCAGCAGGCCGAGGCCGAACTCGACATCGAGGTCGTCTTCGAGAAGCGCGACTTCATCGATGCGCAACGCAAGGCCGCGACCGAGCCCGACAGTTTCGACATCTACGACCAGTGTTTCCACAGCCTCGACATCGTGTGGTTCTGGCGGGCCATCCAGCCCATCGCGCTCGACCGGATCACGCGGTGGGGCAGCGTCAGCCCGCTGACCAAGACCGGGCGGATCGGCCCCGCCGCCTCGGCGGGACGCGGCGACGCGCCCGCCCGCAAGCTCTATGTCCAACCCGATTCGGCACTCTCCTCACGGCCGTCGGATCGCATCAGCATGCTGCCGACCGTCCACAACCTCGACAGCTTCTCCTACCTCGCCGACGTCTTCCCCGACCGGCAGCCCGAACATGCGAGCTGGGGGTGGCTGTTCGATCCCGAAGCGCGGGGCAGCGTCGCCCTGGTCAACGAGCCTGCCATCGGCGTCTTCGATGCCGCCCTCGCCTTCGAGGCCCGGGGGGAACTGACCTTTGCCGATATCGGCAACATGAGCGTGGCGGAGATCGACGCCCTCATGGCCCGGCTCTCGGACCGGCGTCGCGAGGGCTGGTTCGCCGGCCTGTGGCGCACCTCGGCCGACGCGGCCCGCGGCATGGCGGAGCGCCGCGCCGGCGTCGGCAGCATGTGGTCGCCGGGCATCATGGCGCTTCTGGGCGCCGGGGTGACGATCCGCGAGGCCGTCCCGCGCGAGGGCTACCGGGCCTGGCACAGCGGCCTTTGCCTGTCGGCCCGTCTCGAGGGCGAGAGGCTCGACCTCGCCTACCGTTATCTGAACTGGTGGCTCGACGGCACGGCGGCCCCCGCCATGGCACGCCAGGGCCTCTACATGTCGGTCCCGGACCGGGCCCGCGCCCACATGCATCCCGACGAATGGAGCTACTGGTACGACGGGCTGCCGGCACCCCGCGATCTTCCCGGCCCGGATGGACGGACCGTCATCCCGGCCGGTGCCGCCCGGGTCGGCGGCTCCTATGGCGAACGCGCGAGCCGCATCTCGGTGTGGAACACCACGATGGACGAGTACAACTACCTCGCCCGCCATTGGGCCCGCTTCGCGAGTTCCTTCGCGTGATCCCCGCGCGGAAGCAGTTTCGGCTTTCCCGGGGTCGCCTTGGCGACTCCAAGCCGGTGAACATGCTCAGGATTTCAGGCTGGAGCGAGTTCGCCGGAGGCGAAAGCGCTCTAGGAGACCGATTCGGAGCCGCCGGCGAACCAGGGCGCCAGCGCGGCATGGACGGCCTCGGCCAGAACAGCGGCGTTCGGCGTGTCCGAATGCAGGCAGAAGCAGGTGGCCTTCACGGGCCTCTCACGCCCGTCCATCGTCGTCAGCACCCCGTCCCGGGCGACCCGCACGGCACGGCGAGCCGCTTCGACCGGGTCTTTCGCCGCATGTTCGCGGGTGATGATGAGGCCACCTTCGGCGGTGTAGTCGAGGTCGATGTAATATTCGGGAATGAAGGTGAGGCCGTGCGCGCCATAGACCTCCTCCTGCAGCGTCCCCGCCAAGCCCAGCACCGGCACGCCGAACCGCGTCGCCGCTCTGGCAATGCCCTCCGCCACGCCCCGATCGCGCAAGGCCGCACCGAACAGCGCGCCATGCGGCTTGATGTGGTTCAGCGGCAGCCCCTCGGCGTCGAGAAAGCCCTTGAGGGCGCCCACCTGATAGGTGACCATGTCGTCGACCTCGTCGCGGTCCATCACCATGGCGCGTCGGCCGAAACCCTGGACATCGGGAAAGCCGGGATGCGCACCGACCTTCGCGCCATGACGTTTCGCCAGTCGCACGGTGCGGCGCATCGCGCCGGGGTCGCCGGCATGGAAGCCGCAGGCCACATTGGCCAGATGCGCGAAGGGCATCAGGGCGGCATCGTCGCCGAAGCGATAAAGGCCGTAGGCCTCGCCCATGTCGCAGTTGATCGTGATGGGCATCGCCGCTCCTCCCCTACCGCCGTCCAGCCCGCATCGGGCTGGCAGCTCCCTTCGCCGAGGCAGCAAGTGCCGTGCCGACCCGGCCCCGCCTTCGATCCCTACCGGACCCGCCCATGACCGTCACCACCGTAGCATGCCCGCTTCCCGGAACCTTCTATCGCCGGCCCGCTCCCGGCCAGGCGCCGTTCAAGGAGATCGGCGACGCCGTGGCGGTCGGCGACACGATCGGGCTCATCGAAGTGATGAAGACGTTCATGCCGATCGAGGCCGAGACGGCGGGCACGCTGCAGGCCTTCCACGTCGACGACGAGGAGCCCGTGATGGCCGGGCAACCCCTCTACGACATCGACGTCTGACGCGATGGCCATCCGCAAGCTCCTCGTCGCCAACCGGGGCGAGATCGCGGTCCGCATCATCCGGGCCGCCCGCAAGCTCGGCATCGCGACCGTGCAGGTGCACAGCCGCGCCGATGCCGACATGCTGGCCGTCCGGCTCGCCGACGAGGCGGTGGATATCGGCCCGCCCTCGGCGGCGAAGTCCTATCTCAACGTCGCCGCCATCGTGGAGGCCGCCAAAGCGAGTGGCGCCGACGCGATCCATCCCGGCTACGGCTTCCTGTCCGAGAATGCGGACTTCGCCGAGGCGGTCGCGGCGGCGAATCTCGTCTTCGTGGGCCCGACGCCGGACACGATCCGCACCATGGGCGACAAGGCGGCGGCCCGCGCGGCGGCCCGGGCTGCGGGGGTGCCCGTCGTGCCGGGGAGCGACGGCATCGTCACTGTCGAAACCGCTCCGGCCATCGCCGCCGGGATCGGATTTCCCGTGATGGTCAAGGCGGCGGCGGGAGGCGGCGGGCGCGGCATCCGGATCGCACGCGACGCCGACGAACTCGCGGCGCTGCTGCCGCAGGCCTCGGCCGAGGCCCAGGCCGCCTTCGGTGACGGCAGCCTCTACCTCGAACGCTTCATCGGCCGCGCCCGACACGTCGAAGTCCAGGTCCTGGGCGACGGGCGCTCCGCCATCCATCTCGGCGAGCGGGAATGCTCGCTGCAGCGCCGCCGCCAGAAGGTCTGGGAGGAGGCTCCGGCGCCGGGCCTGCCCGATGAGGCCCGCGCGGCGCTCTGCAGTTCCGCGGTCCGGCTGGCCGAGGCCTGCCGCTACAGCGGCGCCGGCACGCTCGAATACCTCTACGACGACGCGACGGGCGAGTTCTTCTTCATCGAGATGAACACCCGCATCCAGGTGGAGCATCCCGTGACCGAGATGGTCACCGGCGTCGACCTCGTCGAGGAGATGATCCGCATCGCCGGGGGCGAGCCGCTCCGCCACCGCCAGGCCGACATCGTGACGCGCGGCCATGCCGTCGAGGTCCGCATCAACGCCGAGGATCCCACCCGCGACTTCCGCCCCGCGCCCGGCACCGTGACGGCGCTGGCCCTGCCGGGCGGCTTCGGGGTGCGCTTCGATACGATGCTCTACCCCGGCTACACGGTGCCGCCCTTCTACGACTCGCTGCTCGGCAAGCTCATCGTCTGGGATGGGACCCGCGAGGGTGCGCTGGCGCGTCTGCGGGCGGCACTCGGCGAACTCGGCGTCGACGGCATCGCGACGACGGCCGGGCTTCACGCCGCCCTGGTCCGCGACCCCGACGTCGCTGCCGGACGCTTTCACACCCGTTGGCTCGAAGACTGGCTGGAGCGCAGGCCGCTCGCGCCCGTCCCGCAGAAGGAGACCGCTCCATGACGGCACGCTATTCGTTCGGTGGGGACGAACACGTCTTCGTCGAGGTGAGCGAGGAGATGTCGCTCGGCGCTTTCTTCAAAAGCCTGTCGCTCTGCCGGGCCCTGAAGGAGAGCGCCATCCGTGGCGTCACCGAGATCTGTCCCGCCAATGCGTCGCTGCAGGTCAAGTTCAACCCCGACGTCATCGCGCCCGACGACCTCCTGGCCGAGATCGAGGCGCTCGAGGCCGCGACCGCAACCGTCGATCCGACGCTGCAGACCCGCATCGTCGAGATCCCGGTCCTCTACGACGATCCCTGGACCCGCGAGACGCTGATGCGCTTCCGCGAGCGCCACCAGTATCCGTCGGGCACCGACCTCGATTATGCCGCCCGCATCAACGGCTATTCCGATGCGGCGAGCTTCATCGCGGCGCATGCGGGCTCCCCCTGGTTCGTCTCCATGGTGGGTTTCGTGGCCGGCCTGCCCTTCATGTACCAGATGGTCGAGCGCGCCCGGCAGATCGAGGTTCCGAAGTATCTGCGCCCGCGCACCGACACGCCGAAGCTCACCGTCGGCCATGGTGGCTGCTTCGGCTGCATCTATTCGGTGCGCGGCGCCGGCGGTTACCAGATGTTCGGCATCACGCCCATGCCGATCTACGATCCCCGGCAGGAGATCGGATATCTGAAGGAGCTCATGACCTTCTTCCGTCCGGGCGACATCGTGAAGTTCAAGTCCGTGACCCGCGAGGGCTACGAGGAGGCGGTGCGCGACGTCGAGGCAGGCCGCTTCGAGCCGCTGATCCGCCCCGTCACCTTCGACCTCCGCTCCTTCGAGCGAGACCCGGTCGCCACCAACACCGACATCGAGGGGGTGCTCCATGGCCATTGAGGTTCTCAAAGCCGGCCTTGCCACGACGGTGCAGGATCTCGGGCGGCCGGGGCATTACGACGTCGGCATTCCGCTCTCGGGCGCGATGGATCGCTTCGCGCTGCGTGTCGCCAATATGCTGGTCGGCAACGACGAGGGCGCGGCGGCGCTCGAATGCGTTTTCATGGGGCCGTCGCTCCGCTTCAGCACCGACGCTCTGGTGGCGGTGACGGGCGCCGAACTGCCGCCGAAGCTCGACGGCGTACCGCGCCCGACTTGGACCAGCTTCGCGGTCGCGGCCGGACAGGTCCTGTCCTTCGATTACCTACGGCGGGGTGCCCGGGCTTATGTGGCGGTGGCGGGGGAGATCGATGTCCCTCTCGTCCTCGGCAGCCGCTCGACCTATGCGCTCGGCGCTCTCGGGGGGCTCGAGGGCCGCGCTCTCAAAGCCGGGGACGTCCTTCCCGTCGGATTGCCGGGCGGGGCTGCTTCCGTCGGGCAGAGCGTCGCCGACGACCTCCGGCGGGGAAGCCAGACCGCGACGGCTTTGCGCATGATGCCGGGCCTCTACCACCACCGGGTCACGCCGGACAGCCTCGACGGCTTCTTCGCCGACGCCTGGGCGGTGGCCCCTGAAGCCGACCGCATCGGCTACCGCTTCCGCGGCGGCCGGCCTCTCGCCTTCGTCGATCGCCGACCGCCCTTCGGAGCCGGATCCGACCCGAGCAACATCGTCGACAGCTGCTACCCTTACGGCTCGATCCAGGTCCCGGGTGGCACCGAGCCGATCGTGCTGCACCGCGATGCCGTGTCGGGCGGCGGCTATTTCATGCTCGGCACCGTCATCTCGGCCGACATGGACTTCATCGGCCAACTCCAACCCCATGCCAAGGTCCAGTTTACCCCGGTCACGATGGACGAGGCCTTGGCGGCCCGGCGCGAGCGTCAGGCCACGCTGGACCGGGTCAGAAAGGCGATGGGCGCGCCGATCGAGGGGAGCGACACGGCCCGACTTGCGCCATAGCGCAGCGGGACGCCAGTGACCGTCATGCACGCTGTTCGGGCACCCTGATGCCGCAAGAGCGGCCCCGGCATGAGGCGGGACTCGCGGCCGTCCTGTCTCGCGGCAACCGGCCCAGGCCACGCACGAGCCCCGGCACAAAGCCACCCGTCAACCGCCTCGCACGCTCCCGCAGAGCACGCCCGACGGCAATCGCAAGCGCGGCACCGGCCTTCTCAACGACGAAATCGATATCGGCTCCCTGGTCTCGAACCGCCTCGGCCGTGCGAGGGATGCGGACACGCGGAGTCGATGCTCGCGCTCCGACCCGGTGGAGGAATGGGTGATGGTGAAGGGCCCCGGCCGCACGTCGTCGACCAGACGCTCTGGGACAGGGCGAAGGCGGACCAGGCCGTCCTCGATGCCCTGGCGATACCTGCCGGGGGTGGCTCGACGTTCCGGTCCAAGCAGCGGCCGAGGCACCCTGGCTCCGGCTTGACCCGCTGCGGCGTTGGCGGGGAGCGGCATGACGGCGACGGCGCAGGCGCCGATCGATGAGGCGGCATGGTCCCCTCCCCTGCCGGGCGACTCGGGACCGCGCCGCCGCGGGCGCCCGAACTTGCGCGCCCCTCCTCCGCCCATGCCGTGTCCCGAACGCCTTCAGCCCCGCGCTGTTGGGCTCGGGGCTGATGGGTCGGTTCGGTGATGTGGTTGCGGGGGCAGGATTTGAACCTGCGGCCTTCAGGTTATGAGCCTGACGAGCTACCGGGCTGCTCCACCCCGC